>NZ_BAWM01000012.1 GCF_000759675.1 Neobacillus niacini
CCGAAGTTATCCCAGTCTTACAGGCAGGTTGCCCACGTGTTACTCACCCGTCCGCCGCTAACCTTTAGGAGCAAGCTCCTAAAGGTTCGCTCGACTTGCATGTATTAGGCACGCCGCCAGCGTTCGTCCTGAGCCAGGATCAAACTCTCCAAGAAAGTTGATATAGCTCATAAAAGTTACGTTGGCTTAGCTTTTATAAAAAGCTAAAAAATTGTTTGTTGACGTTCTTGTTTGTTTAGTTTTCAAAGATCAATTTCTCACCATCGCCCAAAAGCGACTTTTTAAATTTATCATCACTACAGTGTAAAGTCAACAACTTTTTTAAAAGCAATTGTTTTTACGTCAGCAGCGACGTTTATTAATATAACAACATAACACTTAAAAGTCAATCAATTATTTTAAATTAATTCCTTACTTTTTTTCATAGAGTTTATCTATCCTTTCTTCCTGCTTTTATTATCTCTTCTCATATATTTCAAACATTCATTTGGCGGGGCTACTCTTCTAAATAGGGTAAATAAAATCTTGTAACGCTCTTCCATTGCACGTTTTACTATATGGTCAATACGATCATCTTTTAAATCAAATAATATCTCATCCATCTCACGCTTTATCAGGTATTCCATTTCTTTTACTTCTTTATCATTAATGAGAAGCCCAAACATTGAATCACCCTTTAATATGTAGTTATAGTAGTCTTTTCCAATTTAATGAAATTTATAATTAAAATTTCTTAATCATATTAATTTAAAAATCCGCATAGGTATGAGACAAGGATAGCAATGGACGAGGTGGTAAATATGAATTTCTTATTTGTATTAAATAGTAAATCTGTTAAACAAATTCTTTTAGTTGTAATTGCTGCTTTTTTTACTGCATTGTTTTTATTTTTGAGTAATTTGTCATTATCTCCAGTCTTTTCAACAAAGGATGGACCTAAGGCAGTGTATCGCGGTGAAAAGGACATTGCTCTTACCTTTAATATTGGTTGGGGTGATGAAAAAGCAGAACCTATTTTGGATGCACTAAAAAAAGAGAATGTAAAAGCAGCAACCTTCTTTTTAGCTGGTTCCTGGGCCGAGCGGCACCCGGATATTGTCAGCCGGATCGTTAAGGAAGGCTTTGAAATTGGAATTCTCGGCTATGCATATGAGGATTACACAAAATTAGAAGATGTTAAGATTGGAAAAGACATCTCAAAAGCACAAGAAGCCTTTAAAAAGTTAAATATTAAAGATATAAAGCTTTTGCGTGCTCCTACCGGTCATTTTGATAAACGCTCCTTAAAAATAGCAGAGCGATATGGCTACACTGTCGTTCATTGGAGTGTGGATTCAAAGGATTGGACCAATCCTGGTGTAAATCAAATCATAGCGAATGTAAAGCAGGCTAATAAAGGAGATATCGTTCTTCTTCATGCGTCTGATTCCGCTAAACAGACTGCCAAAGCTTTGCCAGGAATTCTTCAAGATATACGAGGGAAGAGCCTGAAGCTTGTGACTGTATCAGAATTAATTGCCAATGGGGCTGTTGATTCAAAAGAAATTAATTAGCTTTTACTAAAAAAACCGTCCACTTTTATTAAATGGACGGTTTTTTGGTTGATTTTTTTTGTGCCTTTGTATTTTTATTGGTCGATCGTTTACTTTCAATTCTCTGTCTTTCCTGCTGTGATTTCAGGTTTAATTTATGAAGAACGATTAATTGATAAGCATTGCAGGCGAGTAAAGAGAACAACATAAGATAAAGCCAGCTTTGTTCATTTACACGTAAAACAGGGAACCACTCTATTACGGTAACAACGATCATAAAAAACAGGGCCGGAATAAAAGCCTCTCGATTTGTTTGTTTTGCTTTATACCACGCCGTGACTAACCCCACAAGTAAAAGAATTATGGTAAGTCCTATATAAGGAAGAATACTATCTCCTGATTTCGCAAAGGTTTCATAGCGTAAATAAACAAGGTCAAATAAAACAAATAAAATAAAAACCACTTGGACCCCATTCCAGAGGGATACTGATTTAAATATACCTAATCCAAAACGGTGGACTGTAAGGTACGCAAAATAACCCATTTGACTTATAACACTATAAAGAAAGCCCCACAAAATAAACCAAAAAAGGGCGGATAATATATTGATGATTCGAAAATCAGTAAAATAGTGCACATATTCATTCCAATTGATTATAAAACCTACAATTGCTGTTGTAATTCCGCCAATAAATAGCGTAGTCATAAACAGCCTAACCCATATACGACTTGTCACACCATTATCCTCCAATAACAAAAAATAAATTTCCATACTGATTGTATCAATCCAAATATAAAAAATCCATCTTTTCAATATCCTCACGCATAATCTAAGGCGCTTTTCTTCATCCTAAAAATTAAGGAGTCTTATGTGAAAGGAGCTTTTTAAATGAAAGGGAAAAGACTTAGCCTCCTCTTGCTCATCACCATGTTTCTGTCTAGTTGTTCTACTCCAGAAGCAAGTGGCGGTGAACAGATAGATTATGAAGCAACAAAAAAAATGGTTGTAGATATTCTTAAAACGGATGATGGAAAAAAAGCAATTCAAGAAGTAATGTCTGATGATAAGATGAAAGAATCATTAGTAATGGATCAAAAGGTTGTCTCGGATACGATTCAACAAACCCTTACTTCAGAGAATGCGACAGAGTTTTGGAAAAAAACTTTTAGTGATGCTAAGTTCGCCCAAGGTGTTGCCAAAACCATGAGAACCGAGAATGAACAACTTTTAAAGGATTTGATGAAAGATCCTGAGTATAGAGGCATGATGATTGAAGTTTTTAAGGAACCAGAAATCCAGAAGGAAATGGCAGACGCTCTAAAAAGTAAAGAATACCGGGAGCACCTTCAAACTGTCATATCCGAAACACTTGAAAGCCCACTTTTTAAAGTAAAAATGCAAGAATTACTCTTAAAGGCGGCAGAACAAAAAAGTAAAGAAGAAGGAAAAACGGAAGAAAAAGGACAATAAAGCGGCGGTCAAAGTGGCGGCGAGTCCTAAAAATTAAAAGAAAAGCCTCCTCCAAGGTATTTGGATGAGGCTTTCATTTATTCCATTATTTTTTCAAACGACTTGTCATTTTTTCTGCGATTTCTAAATAAATTTTCCCTAATTGATGGTCTTCTTGATAGATTGACGGTGCAAAATCATCATCATTCCAATCAGGCTGATTAAGAGGCAGGCGTCCAAGCACTTCTGAGTTCAAGTCTTCGGCTAATTTATCACCGCCGCCTTTTCCAAATACATATTCTTTTTCACCTGTTAGCTTACTTTCAAAGTATGCCATATTTTCAATAATCCCGAGAATTTCATGATCAGTACGCAGTGCCATCGCACCAGCACGAGCCGCTACAAATGCTGCAGTTGGATGTGGAGTTGTTACGATTACTTCTTTACAAGCAGGAAGCATCGTATGAACATCTAATGCGACATCTCCTGTTCCAGGAGGTAAGTCTAACAGTAAATACTCAATTTCTCCCCATTCTACTTCATTAAAGAAGCTATTCAGCATTTTTCCTAACATCGGACCACGCCAAATGATTGGAGAATTATCTTCTACAAAGAAGCCCATTGAAATGACTTTTACTCCAAAGCGCTCAACAGGTAATATTTTTTCACCTCTTACTACTGGCCTTTTCGTAATTCCCATCATATCCGGAACGCTGAAACCATAAATATCCGCATCAATTAACCCAACTTTTTTACCTAAACGTGCTAGGGCAACGGCAAGGTTGACAGAAACAGTTGATTTACCAACTCCGCCTTTTCCACTTGCAATCGCGATAAATGTGGTTTTATTAGAAGAAAGTAATCCTTTATCCTCCGTTTCGCTTCCAGCTTGACGGTATTCTGCTAAAACAGCTTCTGGTAAATCACTAAATCTAATTCCAACTGTTTCCGCTCCAGCTTCTTTTAGCAAATTGACGACTTGTGTTTGCAGCTGTAATTGTTCAGCCGTACCGGTTTTAGCAATCTGCAATTTCACGCTGACATGGTTCTTTTCTTCCTTAATTTTTATTTCTTCAATAGCATTTAATTCTGCTAAAGTTTTATGTAAAAATGGTTCTTTTAAACTGCCTAATACTTCACGTATATTTACTTCTGTTAACATGTAAACAAACACCTCACCTAATGAATTCGTTTCCACTTTTCAGTATACCATAACTTAAAATAGAAACAGTTAACTGAATCACAGTCAATATCATGTCAAGAAAATAAGGTGGTACCACCACCCTGCTTAATCTTCTATCTTTAATTCCTTTTCATTCGTAAAATAACGTATAACTCCTTGATAAATGGAAGCAGCTATTTTCTCCTGATAAGTTTCCTTTTTTAATTGCTCTCTTTCATTTGGATTGGACAGGAAGCCAACCTCTACCAACACTCCTGGCTTTTTAGCATTTTTTAAAATATAAACTGAATTTATCGGCTTCGCTTTTCTGGTCGTATTTTCTAAATTAACAATCAGCTCATCCTGAATGAACTTTGCCGCTTTGGCATTTTCTTTGAAATGAGAAGCATAAAAGGTTTGGGCTCCGCTCCATCTTGAAGATGGAATGGCATTTAAATGAATGCTGACAAAAAGGTCATTATCTGAGTTGTTTATCATCTTAAGCCGTTTTTTTAAGTCCTCTACTTTTCTTCTGCTGTATCCTTTAGTACCTTCATCAGCCAAATCTTTATCTGTCTCCCTGGTCATGACAACTAAGGCTCCCTGTTCCTGTAAATAATCTCTGACTTTTAATGAAATATCCAAGGCAATGTCTTTTTCTAATGTTTTGGAGTTTCCAGCTCCCCCATCTGGACCACCATGACCTGGGTCAAGTAATATAATTTTGCCAGATAGGGGAAGACTCCAAGAATCACCCCAAGTATCCTCTTTGATAAAGTCATATTGTAAAATCAGAAATAGAAGAAGTAAACCAACAGAAAAACCAATGACCTTTAATTTTTTCTTTGACACCCAAATCATTCCTTCCCGCTCGTCCCTATTCACTTTACTATATGGGACAAGGGACCTGTTTAGAACAGGAAGAAATGAGAAATTAAAGCACCAGGATTACTACTAATCCTGGTGCTCGATCTAACCCATATTATTAATGTAACCGCAACTTTCGGCGTCTTTGAGCCTTTTCATATCCTTCTTTCCACCATACGTCTATATAGCCTTCACATGAGTAATAGAGCGTTTCACTCATTGTTCCTTCTTCTCCATTACCCCAATAAAGGAGAAAATTGTACAGTGTATCAATTAAATGTTTCTCTTCTCTATAACAACGTTTTCTTACATCATCTATATTTTCACCGTAATAACCAAATTTGCTGAATTTAGCTCCTAATAAGTAGGCTTCTAACGCTACATCATAACAAGCCTCTTCTATTCCTGTATTCATAACAAAGCTAGACGCAATTCTTGATGAGCCAAAATATTGCTGCACACGTTCTTTCAATGTTTTAACTGATAAGTCCTTTAGTACGGACCGTTCATATTTTATTTGTTTATCGCGACGCTTTTCTTTAAAGGTTGTAATTACAGTCACTCGTTTTTCACCTCTTAGGACTATTCTTCATCCTATACTGCTTAGAAATACAGAGCGAGCCGTATTTTCATTTGCCAATTTTTATCCTGTCATGGATGCTCATTTTAGACATACACCGTATGACTGGAAACCATTTTTCTATTTATCCCTTTTCACTTGTTCTTGTAAGTAAAAAAGGTAAAGCACCGATTTGCTTTACCCTTCTTTGTTATTCCAAATAATTGAAAAAGTGCTTCCGTTACTGTTGCTTTCTTTTAAGATTAGATCAGCTTTTAGAGCCTTAGCGAGCATTTTGCTAAATGGCAGTCCTAGACCAAGCCCTCTCACCTTTAATTTTTTCTTTTCACCCCGAAAAAAGCGTTCAAACACATATGACTGTTCCTTCTCGGGAATTCCAGACCCAGTATCCCTTATATCGATATATTCCTCGGTAAGTACAACTGTTATCATACCATCAACATCCAAAGCCTGATAAGAGTTATTCAATAGATTAATCATAATTTGATGCAGACGGAGCGGGTCCGTATTCCGATATATAACATCTTCAGGCAGTAGTACCTTAGGATGAACAGCCTTCGTTTGCGTGACAGCCCAATGGCGGACAATGTCCTCTACCAGTTCATTCATATTGCACGTTTCCGGTCGAATAGTGAACGCACCTGCGGATAATGAATTAAAATCTAACAAATCCGCTATCATGGCTTGCAAGCGATCAATTTCTTTTAGGGTAATGTCGAGAAACTCTTGACGTTCATCTCCCGTAACAAGCCCATCTCTGACCGCTTGTACGAGGCCGCTAATGGAGGTTACTGGTGTTTTAAGATCGTGCGTTACCCCAGCCAATAGTTCAGCCCGAAGCTTTTCCATCTGAATTAGCCGGTTGGTCATTTCTTCAAACGAACTGACGAGTTCATATATTTCCTGTTCGTTTGATTCTGTATTTAAATTGAGGTCATAATTACCCTCTTTGATTTGTGTCGCTGCAAAAGCAACTTCTTGAATTGGCTTAAGAATTTTCTTTGAAAGCAGGTAAATCACCAGCCACCCTAATAATCCTAAGCCGCCTAATAAAATAATTAATAGCCGATATTCTTGATTTACATCTGATAGTTCATCAGCACTTTGCATTAACACAACCCAGCCAAGTTGATTTTCACCTTCCATAATTGGTGATTTGACTGCATACACGACACCCACACCTTCTACATCCAGTTTTTGAACGGTGTCGTTTTTTTTAAATACTTCACTTGGAATATCCATTTTGTTTGGATTCTGTGGTCCCTTTCTCCCAAGTCCCATATGACGTGGTCTTGAAAAAATCTCTTCCCCATTCAAATCAGTAATAAATAGTTCTGGCTCTTTTTCTAGTTGAAGGACTCTAGCCCTTTCTTCAAGCATTCGATTAAAAAATGGATCAACTGCCATCATTCCATTCGATTGAATCACTCGATTTGCTGTTTCAACTGCTAAATATTCCATTAAGTTTAAACGATTTTCCAAGGTGGTTTTTTGAATCCACCATAAAGAACCAGCACCTAATAGGATTAAACCAATAATAAGAGTAACAAGATATCTTGTTGTCCAATATCTCAATAATGTGGTTCGTTTTTTATTTTTCATAAACACAGAATTGATACCCCAATCCGCGATGAGTTCGAATTTCGCCTTGCGAGACAGGCCAATCTATCAATGCTTGTCGTATCCGTTTTATCGCTAAATCCACTGCACGATCACTGCCTTCATAATCCATCCCCCAGACACTTTCAATTAGGTCGTCTCGTGTAAAAGTTCTATTAGGTCTCTCTGTTAAAAAGATAAGCAAGCTGAGGTCCTTGGGTGTTAAGATAACCTCTTCTCCATTAATGGTTACGACATGTGAATTAAGATTTATTTTTAAGCTGCCAAACTGCTTACCATTCTCCGTATCAAGGACATTTGCTGAACGTCGTAGCACAGCGTGCACACGAGCAATTACTTCCTCACCAATAAATGGCTTTGTGATATAATCATCCGCTCCATGATTCAATCCCTTTAGGCGGTAATCAATATCCCCTAGGGCTGTCAGCATTATTACCGGACAGGCACTAATTTTTCGAATCTCTTCTAGAATACTCCAGCCATCCTTCCCTGGCAGCATGACGTCAAGTAACACCAGGTTTGGGGAGTTCTCATTAAAAAAACGCAACACTTCATCACCATCATAAGCTTGTACCACATGATAACCTGCGTGCTGTAAGTAAACAGCCAATACTCTCGAGATTGTCTCTTCATCCTCAACAACCAAAATGGTTTTCATTATTAAACAACCTCCCATCTCTTTAAATATAGTAGAAAAATCCTCGAAGCTATACCGAGGATTTTTACTAGTATACTTTAAAGTCCCATACTGCTCATGGTAGCCGTGCCACTAACTCCTTGTTGCGTTTCTCCGCCTTTGTGCATACCGCCGCTGTGTCCACCACCTCTATGTCCAGAACCACCCATTCCTTTACCAAACATTCCGAATATCTCATTCCCGAGTAATTCTTCTAACTTCGCAGCGTCCTTTTCTTTTATTTCACTCATTATTTCTTGTGTTGATTTATCTGTAGTAGAGATTCCAAGGTCTTTTGCTAATTTCGCTATTTTTCCCTCTTTCACTTCTTCCGCAATTTGTTGAATTGTTTTCCCGTCGATAGTTATATTATATTCCTTTGCATCTGCTTTTACCTTTGCTTTATAAACCTCTTGGGCAATTTCGTTTATTTCTTTTCCTTCGACACTTATACCAAGGTCTTTTGCTTCTTTATTAACTGCTGCGGTATATACTTCCAGAGAAAGTGTGGTTAGATCTTTACCCTCAGTGGTAATTCCTAACTCTTTTGCTTGCTTATTCAGTTCAGCTAGTCTGATTTCCTGCTTTAATGTTTCCGCATCTTTATCATCCGTTGTTACTCCTAGTTCTTTCGCTTCCTTCTGAAGCTCAGCTAAACGTATTTCCTGACGTAATGTCTGTGCATCCTTTCCATCTGTTTTAATATCTAAGGACTTAGCTTCTTCTTGCAATTTTGCTAACTGTACTTCCTGCGCAAGAGTATCAATATCTTTATCCGTTGTCTTAATACCTAAATCCTCAGCTTGCTGCTTAATGAGCGCTTCTTGAATTTCCTGTATTAAAGTTTCTGCATCCTTCCCTCTAGTTTCTATCCCTAAATCCTTGGCTTTATCTAGTAATTCTTCTGAATCCATTCCTTTATGTCCGAATCCCATCATGCCCTTAAAGCCCATCATAAAATTTCCAATCTTTGAACCTGTACTATTCGTTGTGTCATCATTTGCGAGCGTCGTGGTGGCATATCCTCCAAGTAATAACACACCTGCAACCGTTAATCCTAATACAGACTTTTTCATATATAATCCCTCCAATTTTTCTAAACATATTTAGGTACTTGTACTTGCTGAACCTTGTACTTTTACTGTAATGCCCAAATAAGTCAGGAGAATGTCAAGTGGAATTATTTTTTAAACATTAAAAAACCCTCGACCAAAATGGTTGAGAGTTTTTGCTTTTGATAATTAACGCTTAGATAACTGTGGAGAACGTCTAGAGTCTTTGCTTGAATTTTTACCGTGTTTCGGAAGTGTTATGCCTGTAAAACCATAAAATATTGTGAGCAATGGTGAAAATAAGCAAAATAATGCAAACGGAAAATATTCAGTAACAGGCACCCCTAGAACGGAAGCCAGAAATACACCACAAACACTCCATGGAACGAGAGGATTGACGACAGTTCCGGCATCTTCAAGCACCCTTGAAAGATGCTTCGGCTCCAATCCAGCTTTTTTGAAATGCTCTTTAAAGGCATTTCCAGGTAACAGGATTGATAAATATTGCTCTCCAATAATAAAATTAACAGCTACCGCAAGTCCCGCAGTTGTACTAATTAAAAAGGAAACACGGGTTAATACAACTTGCAAAAGCGATATAAGAGCCGGAATAATGCCTAGCCTGAAGAGAAGTCCTCCCATGCTTAGTGCCAGCAAAATCACTGATATGCTGAACATCATACTCTCCATTCCACCCCTTGTCAGCATCGAATCCACTTCGTTGATTCCACTTTCAGATTTGAAACCGGAATAGAGCAAATCAAACAATCCTTTGCTGTCGACTCCCCCATTCATCCAAACAGAAACCAAAATGGCTGAAAGAATGCCAGCGGAAAGCGTGGCGATTGCAGGTACTTTTTTGGCCGCCAGTATAGTTAGGATAACGAATGGCAGGAGTGAGTACCAGTGTACGAGGTTTAGATTTATTAATGCCTCTTTAAGGATGTCCATTTGTTTAATGCTTTTTTCTGTTTCGTCTGGAGATATCACCAGATAAACAATTAACGAAAAAACAAAAGCCGGAATTGTGGTCCATAACATATTTTTAATATGGTCAAATAGATCCACACCTGCAACGCTAGCAGCGAGGTTTGTCGTATCTGATAAAGGCGACATTTTATCGCCAAAGAACGCTCCAGAAACGACTGCCCCCGCAGTGATAACAGGTGATATTCCCAGTGCAGTACTTGCTCCAACAAACGCTACTCCCAATGTTGCAGCAGTTGTTAAGGAACTTCCTAAGCTAACGCCGATAATAGAAGTTACTATAAAAACAATTGCATAGTAAAATTTCCCCGAGACTAAATCGACAGCTAAATAAATAAACGTCGGAATTGTACCACTCGCCATCCAGCTGCTGATTAGCATTCCAATAAAAAAGAAAATCATGACAGAGGCTATTCCGGATTTAGCTCCATCTGCCATAGCTCCTTCAAGCTCGGTAAAGCTCACTTTCTTTACAGCACCATATACAAGCAACAGGGCGATCCCTGCAATTATTGCAATTTGCGGAACTACTTTAATGCCTATAATTAGATAACCTACAATCCCCATTAAAAGTGCAGTAATAAATGCGGCTTCGACTGGTCGAATTTCCAGAATTTTCTTTTCTTGATCCATAAAAATCTCCCCCTAAGAAGTAAAAATAAACGCAAAAAAGCCCCTTCGGCTTTAGGGACGAAGGGACTCCGCGGTACCACCCTAGTTGGCAGGAATAACTCCCCGCCCTCTTTGAAAAATATACCCGTTCAAGGCAGCTGTATTTCAAATTTATCATCGCCCGGATTTCCACCTCCCATCCGGTCTCTTTTTGCTGCTAATGACAATTCTACTAAACCTGCAGGCACAGTATTTACTTTTATACCAAAACGCTTTTAAGCACTAAAGTATTATATTTGAATAATATACTTTGCTTTTTTCAATCTGTCCACAAAAATTTTTCATGTAAAAGATATATTTTTTATGAAAGCTATTTTAGACAATAAAAAGACCCCCAACTAAAATGATTGAGAGCCTTTGAAATATTGATGAATAACCGTTTGGAACTAAGATCCTTATTTACGGAAGATGGAGAAAATCCACTCCCATTTATCTTTCGGTTTTTCAATCGCTTTTTCTAAACGTTTATTAAAGTCATTTTGTGAAAGCCACTCTTTTTTCATTTCTTCCCTAAGATCTTGTAATTCTCTTTGTAAGTACTCGCTCTTTTGTTTTTCTTGTTCCAGCATTGTTTCGTAATGGATCTTTTCCTGTTCAGATAATCTCTCAATCTTAGCTTGCGTTTTTTGCGCTGAATTTGAAATGTTAGAACTTAAGTCATGATGATCCTGCTTTAACCTGGAAACAGTAGTTTTTAGCTCAGTCATATCGTTTATTACTTGGACACTCATTTCACGTGTGGATGCGAGTTCACTGGCTAAATAGGATAATAATTCTTTTAAGTGATTGGGATCTTGCGGTAAATTGTCATACGTATCGGATATCGCAATCTCTGTTTCATTTGATCCTTTTAATCTTTCTTTTTGTTGATACGCAAGGTCTTTAGCTGTATCGTCTAGGGGCTTGTCCGTATCGCGTAACGATATAAGTGCTTCAATGTCGGATTGAACAAAGATACGCCGATCGCCCTCTTTTAAAAACTCATAGCCATTTCGCTCTAAAATTTGGCCATACTTCCGAACAGTAGGTGTTGCAATCCCGGCCTCCTCTGCCACTTCCTTTGAAGAGAAGGAGCGTTCAAACGGTTGAATATCATTTCGCATATCTGACCACCTTTTTTATACTAAATATGAAGGGTTATTGATGAATTTTCAAGAGTCATATCACCTAGCGATACAAAAAAATAGAGACGATTGCCCCCTTTCCTTAGCAATTCTATTAAATAGAACACTTTTTTATAAGTGTCTCTATCCTTCCGTAGGTTGGCCATATCGGGTAGTGCTATTACTTTTTGATGTCCAATTGAACACGATATGTCTGAATTTGCTCTCCTTTCTAGTTTAAAATACACAAGGCATATCGCCTAGCGATACGATAGAGCAAAAGTACAGCGTAGCTTCTTTCAACAAACCTCTAGTTAAAAAGACTGTTTTTATTAAAAGTGGGTCTGGTAAAACAAATGAGCATTAGCAAATCCTCCTGCAGCTTGGTCGTATCGGGTGGCGCTATAAACCCTTCAATGTCCTTTTGAACAGCAATATGGTGTGCTTGCCGCCCTATCTAGTTTGATTTCACATGTCATATCGCCCAGCGATACGATGTGTAAGAAAAGTACCGCTTAACTTTTACTTTTTTCTACTTTAATCAATCGTTTGATTAAATTAACTGCGTTCCTTGTTATATTAAGGTTTTACTCAACATGTGGAAAAAAGACTTGCCGGTATAACGGATAGTCCTAGCTGAAATACCTCCATAGATAGTGCTAACAGGAATACCACAACAGATGCGATAGACACACCGAGTTGGTAATTCTCTTTATTGTTAAATTTGACTGTTGATTTTGGCTGATTTCTGCGAGACTCCTGCGAAAACAACTTTTTTCTTAAGTGAGAGGGAAATTTGATGAAACATTTATCCTATCATTCGCTGCTACCATTGTAGTCTAAAATAGATTTGAAGCATAATTTTTTTAAAAATTATTCATTAATTTTAGATACTTGTCCATTCAATTTTTCACTTACCATCATATTTTATATTAAGTATGTGAAAGATTCTCTTGATCCTATGTTTATTTTTTTAGAATTAAATAGTAAACCAAAAGGGGAGTGTAAGGAATGGCAACTAAAAAAGAAGAGCTAGCTTCAATTACCGCAAAGCTTGAAAACAGCATTAAAGAAATAGCAGAACTTCAAACGCAAATAGCCGAAATGAGAGCAACAAATGAAAAAAACCAATCATTGATTGGGGGGTTAAGCACTCTAGTAACTGAGCAAGAAATGCAGCTACAAAAACTAAGAGAAGTAATTGGCACCAAAGAACAAATAATTACGTCATTTGCTGTAAGTCTAGAAAACAGCAAAAAGGAAATTGTAGAACTTCATAAACAAGTAGACGAATTAAAAGCAACCAATGAAAATCAAAAAACATTGATTGGAGAGTACAAAGAAAAACTTGATTCGTTAATCGGGGAATTATCACTATTAACCAACCAACAAAGTGAATCACAAGCTGAAGAAAGTTCGGAGCTGAAAGCAGAGCCGGAAGCTAAAGATGAAAATTCGGTGTTGAAAGCAGACCGCAAAGCTCAAAAGAAAAAGCTTAAAAAATTTCTGAAACAGAACCCAAATGCGAATGAAATGATTTTAGCAGAACTACTAGGGGTAGACAGTTCATTAATAATTGGGCTTCGAAAAGAATTTGATATTTGAATGATTAATTAAAGGGCCTTCTATAGCCCTTTTTATTTTATTCCCGATTATCCCTCACACAGGTTTTGTTATATCTCTTCATGACCGTCCGGTTTCCGTATATTATCATAATTCAACAAAAATAGTTTATTATTTCCCCGAAAATACAAACTTCGACTTGTTCTGTGATTTTTCTACTTTAATCAATCCATTGATTAAATTTGCTACAAAAAGAGACCTCCTAAAAAGAAGGCCCCCTTCTCACCTATTAATATAATAAATACTTCGCACGAACCTCATTAAATTGATCTAAACCAGCTTGCCATGAAGCTTTTATATCTTCAATAGATTTGCCAGCTTCAATATCAGCGCGAATCGAACCATTACCAACAAGGTTATCAAAGAAGGAGATTCCTGCTGCATTTGGCGCTCTAAACTGGAATTCGTTTGGATACATATCATGGATTGTTTTTACAATATATAATCCTGTTTCAAACGGCTTATAGGCGTTTCGGTCTGTGACATGAATTTGAATACCATGGCTTAACACATTCGCATGTTTCGAGAAAGTCGGTATAAACGAAGCAGCTCGGAATGTGACACCAGGTAAATTGTAAGAGTTTAGCTTGGACGCCAGGTTGTCACTATTAATGAACGGTGCTCCAATCAATTCAAATGGCTTTGTTGTTCCTCGTCCCTCGGAAACATTGGTTCCTTCAATGAGGGCAGCCCCTGGGTAGACAACCGCAGTTTCCAATGTTGGCATGTTTGGTGACGGAAGGACCCATTCTAATGGCGTTTCATCGTAATACATGTTCCGCTTCCAGCCTTCCATTTCCACAACTGTTAAATCTGCTCCAATTCCAAATTCGCTATTGAAAAGCTTAGCTAACTCCCCAACGGTCATCCCGTGGCGAACAGGAATCGGATACTCACCGATGAACGAAGAGTACTTATCCTCGAGCACAGGTCCTTCAACTTTTGTCCCGCTGATTGGATTTGGACGGTCAAGAACGATAATTGGAATATTGTTCTCTTTTGCTGCTTCCATCGCTAGGGCCATGGTGTAAATATAGGTGTAAAATCGTGCCCCCACATCTTGGATATCAAATAACAATACATCGACATTGCTTAGCATTTCAGGTGTTGGCTTTTTTGTCTTTCCGTATAGGCTGTAAACAGGAAGTCCTGTTTTTTCATCCGTATATTGTTCGACATATTGACCAGCTTGTGCACTTCCACGAACACCGTGCTCAGGTCCGTAAAGAGCAGTCAGGTTTACTTCGGGGTTGTTGAAAAGTAAGTCTACGATACTCGCAACGTTCTGATCAACTCCGGTTGGATTGGTGATCAAACCTACGCGTTTATCTTTAATTAAATCAATTTCATCCTGCAACAAAACCTCGATGCCCAAACGGAACTTTTTATTCTTTTTCTCTTTATCGTTCTTAGCCATCGCCGCAGAAACAGTAGACAGTAGTAGAACTAGAACCAACAAACCTGTTAACAACTTTTTCAAAAGTACCCCTCCTCATTTAAATCTATCTATCTTAGGGAAAATAGCCGAAACTCTCAGAGTTAAAACTAAATTCCCTTTAATAAATCCCCTACTTAGTATCCTATACCGTGGTCAAAACTGTATAAAACACTACCATCATGGTTGTAAATCGTAACTGGTAGTTTTCCAGTTGGATTGTTTTTACCAAAAATGGTGTTTGCTGCTGCTTCAAAGCTTGCTGGTCTGAATCCATATTGAACAAGATAGGCATCTACATCTGTATAGGACATAATGTCATACGGATTTCTAGCTCCAACTGCAATGACAGGTACACCAGTCTCGATGAGTTGTCTTGTCATCACCATTTGGCTAGCGTCTTGAGCCCTGCCCCCAACACTAGAGGTATAGGTTCCGACAATAATGTATTTCGCATCCTGCACTTGTGCTAATTGTGTAGCATTAAGTGAACCTGATGCATTGATATAAATTGCACTAGGATGGTGTTTTTGGACCTCAGCTGTAAGGAGATTAATGGAGAATCCAGATCCACCAACCACAACAATCTTATCTTCAGGAGAAACATTAAGTGGAAGCACAGCTTCATTTTTTACTAGCGTAATGGATTTAGCTGCTGCTTCTTTTTCAATCGCTTTATGTTCAGGTGAGCCTACTACTTGAAGTGCATTTGCCACCTTCTCATCAAGGCTCTTTTCTACCTCCGCCTTAACGATACCGCGATTTAATTTCAAGGTTAAAATTCGCTCAACTGACTGCTCAAGTCTATCTTCTGAAATTTTCCCAGAATTTACAGAATCGTAGAGGCCCTTTGCCACTTCCTGAATGCCAACAGGCATTAAGAGAACGTCTGCACCTGCATCTACAGCACGGATAGCCGCATCAACGGATCCAAAATGCTCCGCGATCGCTGCCATGTTCATCGCATCTGTAAAAATGACTCCTTTAAAGCCCATATCTTCGCGAATTAGACCAGTTAATATCTCTTTGGAAAGCGTACCTGGTAAAGCAACTTCACCTACTCCTGGTTTCTTAGAGATTACTTTTGTATCATCAATTTTCGGGAAGGTCACATGTGCTGACATAATGGCATCAATACCAGCATCCATTGCCTGCTGGAAAGGATATAATTCTACTTTCTTCAAACGATCAAGATCATGAGGTACCGCTGGAAGTCCTACATGGGAATCAACCGCAGTATCTCCATGACCTGGAAAATGCTTAGCTGTTGCCGCAGTGCCCGTTTCATGGAGCCCTTTAATATAGGCATTTCCCAATTTCCCAACTAACTCAGGGTCCTCGCTAAAAGAACGAACACCTATCACCGGATTATCAGGATTATTGTTAACATCCAGCACTGGTCCAAAATTCATGTTGATCCCAAGTGCGTTTAGCTCTTCACCAATTGTCCTGCCGACTTTTTCAGCTAGCTCTTCAGATCTAGTCGCACCTAACGCCATATTCCCTGGCATATCGGTACCAGTTTGCAGACGTGTAACAATTCCGCCTTCCTGGTCTATCGAAATCATTAGGCCGTACTTTTCCGCAGCTTCTTGATAGGCACTAACGAGCTTAGTTGTTTGATCAGCTGTCACCGTATTTTCGCGGAATAAAATCACACCGCCAAGATGATAATCCTTAACAAGCTGGGCAATTTCCGCATTCATTTCTGTTACATTTTTGCCATTCCAATTTCTAAAATCAGGCATCAGCATTTGCCCGACCTTTTCTTCCATCGTCATATGCTCGATAGCATTGCCGATAAGGTCATAGCGAGTGCCTTTTTCTTTTTCAACAAAGATTTTGTCTTGATTTCCCTTGAATTGAATCGAAATTCTATCGCTATTGCTGCCATCGCTTACAGAGATAAATGTTGTACCATTGTGACCAGATAAAGTTACTTCTCCATCTTTAGATACAGAGGCAACATTTTTATTAGATGATTGCCATTTTAAGTTCTCAGACGCCAGCATAAAGCGGCCATCCTCATAAACATGAAGTGCATTTAAATCAAGCTTGCTATCCTTTACTTCCCTTGTAACCTGTGGAACATTGAGGTCAATCACTAAATCCTCGATTCCCGTAGCAGCAGTTGCCCCCGCAAGTGGGATTCCCGTTAATAATAGTGCAAATGCCAGAAACGAGGTGATAAATGTCTTTAAAAATTTTCGCATGTTGTTTCTCCTCCTCTAACTTTTAATAATCTCTTAGTTCCCATTCATTATTTGTAAAAGAAAGTTTTGTTCCAGAATCCAGTTTTGGATTCTGAATGTACCAGCCGCGGGAATTTGTAGAACCATCAGTTTGATAGACAAATCGCAATTTCGTCGCATCACTAGGTATAGCCAATTCCTTCTTTTCCCAGCCATTACTTGTGCCTGTTAATAGGGCAAGTTGATGCCAACTGCCATCTCTAAAAATCTCTACTGACCCGATATCCCAGACATTCTCAATCATATGCCATGTGGAGAAGGTGAGTTTGGTATCCTTAGATAATTGAAGATCAGTTTCCATTACTCGGTTTAGCTTGTCACCGTAACCTGCAAACCAAGCATCACTCTTACCAGGAATTGAGACAGGAATCGAATCCGCTACATTTCTAGCAAATAAGCGACGGGTTTGATTCATTGACCCCATATTTCTTGACGGATGGACACGGTTGGTCAGTAAAATCGCCACTGTTTTATTGTTCGGGCTTACTACAATTGAAGTTCCTGTATACCCCGTATGGCCGAAAGAGTATGTACCTTCTGATAAAGCATCCATATACCATCCCTGACCTAATTCCCAGCCAAGTCCATGGTCATTACCAGGGAATGCTGCGTTCTGATTTTGCAGCAGCAACTGTACCGTTTCCGGTTTCAAAATTCTTTTACTGCCATACTTGCCTTCATTAATAAAAATATGTGCAAGCTTTGCTAGGTCATTTGCGGTTGAAAATACACCGGCGTGTCCAGCAACCCCATCCAATGACCATGCATTCTCATCATGAACTTCTCCCCACACCAGACCGCGATTTGGTATGGCCTGGTATTCAGTTGCAGCAATGCGGTGTTTCAAAGAAGCTGGCGGATTGTACATCGTATCTTTCATCCCTAAAGGTTCTGTGATGTGCTCCCGGACAAATTCATCCTGGCGCTGACCGGATAACCTCTCAATTAACATACCTAATGTAATCATATTTAAATCACTGTAGGTGTAAGTGGTACCTGGGTCGTTTTTTAACTGTTGGTTTAACACCAACTTCAGCCGGTCTTCTCTTGAAGTCCCCTGAGCATATAAAGGAATCCAAGCGGTGAACCCAGAAGTGTGGGTTAACAACTGATGAATCTTTACGTTTTCTTTCCCGTTTGCAGCAAATTCTGGAATATGTTTTGCCACCGGATCATCAAGATTGAATAATCCCTTTTCAAAAAGAATCATTACGGCCGTAGCAGTGAAAATCTTGCTGATCGACGCTAAATCAAAAATCGTGTCGTTTTCCATCGGAATGGGATTTTCCATTTCGGTAAACTTACCATCAGTGTATTGAGCTGAATAGCCATAAGCGTCATGTTTCACAATTTTCCCTGCTCTCGCTACAAATGTAACAGCGCCTGGCATTAATTTTTGTGAAATTGCTTGGTTCATAATTTGATCGATTTGTTGGAGTGGAGCTTCCACCATTCCGGCACCTCGTGCAGAGCTTGGGTGAAGTACGCTAGAATTAGGAATGACAGTCGAATTCCATGTAAAGACAGGGTGTGGTTTCTTAGATGGGAATGTGAGTTTTCCTTCCTTTTCAATCGTTGGAGCATTTGGAAGGTCATTGTTGGCAAATACGGTTGATGTGCCTAGTAGCATGGTACAAACTGCTGTAATCATAAACGTTTTTCTTTTCATACGTCCTCCTTTATACAATTGAATGAATTGTAGGCGGGATCTCCCCCTATGTATACCAATAAACTGGCAACGCTTACAACTTATAGTAAAAGCATATAGGTAATGGTATGCAGTCGTCTATACCACTTAAGTCCTGTCATCCGTGTTTATGCAGGTATAAAGGATTATGTCATTAGCATTATTTTTTAAAATTTCTGATAAAAATGTGAAATTTTATTTCACAATTCACGTTTTTAGACGTCAAATTTCCTGCACCTGCATTATTATTTGCTATTTTTTCACGATTTTTATCCGCATTCTTTAATTTTTTTCTTTTAGAAACATATATAAGACCCCCGAACCAATTGGTTGAGAGCCTTTGAGGGTTTGAAAATTAACGTTAACGCTTTGAGAAAAGAGAAGCACGACGAGCGCCTTTAAGACCGTATTTCTTACGTTCTTTCATTTCTCCATATTAAATGAAAAGACATGAAATAAAGAAATCCTTGTTACATCAAGGTTTAGGCAGCTTTTATTAAATATGGATGTAATCACTTATCTTCTTTTGACTAAAAAAATAAAACACCTTTATTAATGTCGATTTCTTTTTTCAGTCCATTTAATTCGGAGTTAGTATACAACTCATGGATGGCCTCATAGGCTTCTTCACCAGATAAATGCCGAGGCTGGAACTTAATTATTTTATTATTAGTATGGATCGGCCAAATTTCAGCCCTTGTTAATCCACTTTCGTTAACGTGTAAAGTTATTGGAAACCCATAGGTAAGGGGGGATCGACCAGGAGTATTGAAAATAAAGTTTCCGACACTAAAAAAAACGGGGACTCCATCCAACATGCTTATTGTTTGATATTGGTGTGATCCATGTCCGACAATAATATCCGCTCCGGCTTTCACAATCATTTTTGCCTGTAATAATTGCTCTTCTGATACGGGTTCATAATTCTTTCCCCAATGGATGGACACGACAATAGTGTTTATCCCTATTTTTCTTAAGGCTTTGATATCATTGGATACTTCTTTTTTAGACAAAGCAGCTATACCACTATGAACATTAGACGCGAAATGTTGATATTTCTCCTGATATCTTTTCCTAAAGCTCATGTAATTTAAAATTGCGACTTTAATATTTCCTTTTCTAATAACGAGTGCTTTCCTTGCTTCTTTTTTATTTTTTCCGGCACCAAGCGGGATCATTGAGTTTTTTTTCAAATACATAATGGTTTCCAATAAACCATCATGTCCGTAATCGGTGGAATGATTATTTGCCAAAAAAAATATGTTGAACGCCTTTTGTTTAAATACATCAAGCACTAAAGGGGACATGTTATATATATAATCTTTTTCCGCCTCAATTTTTTTGGCAATTTGGCTGATAGGTGCTTCAAGGTTAAGTGTCCGTACATCCGCTGATTTGTATATTTGATCAAGGTATTTAAAAGGATAGATATAACCATTTCTGTTCAATATTTTTTGTGCAGCATCACCTAACAAAGTATCTCCGCCAAAAAAGATACTCAGCTCCTTCGTGGGATCATCAGAAACTTCGTATGTCAAAGGTTTTATTATAGTCAATAGCTATCCCCTCTTAAAATTATTATATAGTAAGATTGAAAGATGTATTGATCCAATCGTGTTAGTCCTACTTTTCATAGCTTATGAGAAGTAGCATCATTTAGTTCTTTAAAGATGAATATCGGCGTTTTAAAACATTCAATAGCCTCGTCAGACCTAAAAACTCCTGAACCAATAAAGAAATCACAAGCACCCTTACATAGAAGCATAATTGGGATTGTATTAAAATTTGTATTCATCCGTAATGGAGACTTAAAATCCATACATTGTATATTGCGATCCTCTTTTGTGAAGGATTGAGCTTTTGCAATTTCCTTTAACGCCTTACAAATGCACTGGACAGAATTGTGGTCCAGCCCATTTGTTTAAAACTCAGCGTTTAACATGTACAACTATTGACAAACTGCATTAAATATAAAAGTAAGGACAAACCATCTTATCATATTAAAGGAGTGAATTATATGTGCGGAAGTCAAGGGAACGACTGTTGTTGTTGTCCAGATGCAATGATTTTTACAGAAAAAATTTGTGGTGATTTTGCGAGTATTAATCAAGTAGTGTGGTCAGCACCTGAAGTCAATGACTATATTCAAGGCACTTTTGAGGTTTTTAATGCAGGGAGTGGGAGAGTAGATTTCTCCGTCAATTTCCCAACCATTCCTGTTATTGAAAATGTTCCACCTAGGACAAGTCAAAGCATATCAGTTAATAATCCGGAAACATTTATTATTCAAACTATTTTTAATGACGTGTTTAGCGGAACAACTGGGAAATGGTGTATCACGCTATACAAACGAGTATTTGCATAAAAAATTTAATAAAAGGAGAAATGTGTAATGTGTGGATCTAATGGCTCTAGCCAAGATTGTTGTTGCTGTCCAAATGCAACAGTGCTTCAAGAAAAAATTTGTGGAAACTTGACGGGGCCCCTTACTAACTTTGTTGCATGGGAAGCCCCAGATGTGAACGATTATTTTCAGGGAACGTTTGAAATTTTCAATGCAGGTCCTGATTTCATCACAGCTAATGTTTTAGACGCAACAGGAGCAATAATTGGTACCTTATCTGTACCTCCAAGAAATTCAGTTGCAATATCAGTAAATAATCCTGATTCATTTAGCATTGACGTACCTGATGGAACACATGGGAAATTCTGTATAACATTATATAAACGCTTATTAGGCTAATCAGAAGAGGAAAGAGAAAAAGGAACAGAGCGTCCTTTGAACTACAACCCAAATATCGGACTTTTTTAAAAAGAGAGTCCAATATGTGGGTTTTTTAAATTTCAACATGGTCGTTAATTATTGCCTTTTTTGTTTCTAGAAAATGCAAATTTAATTAGATTCTTCATTGTTTGCAATAATTTTAACAAAGACAAAGTGATCCTCTATTTTGCAAATAGCTTCACAAAATGAGTAATAAAAAGACCCCCAACCAAAATGGTTGAGAGCCTTTGAAATGTTGAAAATTAACGCTTTGAGAACTGAGGAGCACGACGCGCACCTTTAAGACCGTATTTCTTACGCTCTTTCATACGTGGGTCACGTGTTAATAGTCCTGCACGCTTTAATGTTGGACGATATTCAGGATCAGCTTGAAGTAATGCGCGAGCAATACCATGGCGGATTGCGCCAGCTTGACCAGTGTATCCACCGCCGCTTACGTTTACAAGAACATCGTAGCTGCCTTTTGTTTCAGTAGCTACTAATGGTTGGTTTACAACCATACGTAAAGCTTCAAATGGGATATACTCTTCGATGTCACGTCCGTTAACTGTAATTTTACCTGTACCTGGAACTAAGCGCACGCGTGCGACAGAGCTCTTACGACGACCAGTACCAATATATTGAACTTGTGCCAAGTTAATTCCCTCCCTCTTTATTAACCGCGAAGTTCGTAAACTTCAGGTTGTTGTGCTTGGTGCGGATGTTCGCTGCCAGCATATACGTGTAATTTTTTGAACGTTTGACGGCCAAGAGAATTCTTTGGAAGCATACCTTTAACAGCAAGCTCGATCATTTTCTCAGCATAGTTCGTACGCATTTCAAGAGCAGTTCTAGTTTTTAAACCACCTGGATGCATAGTGTGACGGTAGTAGATCTTGTCAGTTAATTTCTTACCAGTTAATTCAACTTTAGAAGCGTTAAGAATGATAACATGATCACCAGTGTCAACATGTGGTGTAAAAGTTGGTTTATTTTTACCACGTAAGATTGCTGCTACTTCAGAAGCAAGACGTCCAAGAGTTTTGCCTTCAGCATCAATCACGTACCATTTACGCTCGATATTGTTGGCGTTAGCCATAAACGTTGTACGCATGAATTTCCCTCCTAAATTAAATCCAAAAAGATTATTTTTTCGCACCATCATAAGCCATTATCGTTTGTTCTGTTCCGGGAATAAACGGTAACGCCATTGTGCGTCAATTTTTAAGTTCATATATTTTCAATCACGATGAAGACTTTCCGGGGCTTAATCGTGGGATTAAAAACACAACCATATAATATAATAAATTCTTTAGAGCTAAAAGTCAAGAAAATGTTACACTAGGATGAGTTGTTTACTTTTAAAATTTTAATAATATACCTTCCAAAGATATAACCCTTGTCCTGGTGCGGTTTTCCCAGCATAGCGGCGATCCCTTTTTTCTAATATCTCCACTATTTCTTCTGGCCTCCGCTTTCCAGAACCTACCTCTAGTAAAGTTCCTACTAAAATTCGAACCATATTATATAAAAAACCATTACCTACAAAACGAAAGCTTACACGTTCATCCTCTTGTAAAATCTCAATGGTCTCAATGGTTCTAATCTTATCTTCTACTTCCGTTCTTGCAGAACAAAAACTTGAAAAATCATGTGTACCTAGTAAATAGGTGCTCGCCTCTCTCATAGTCTCAAGATTTAAAGGATAAGGGTAATGAAAAGCATAATTCCGTTGAAACGGGTCTCTTTTCGGTGCTTGATACAGAAAATAACGGTATTCTTTACCACTTGCATCAAAACGAGCATGAAAAGCAGAGTCAGCTTCTTCAACAGATCGTACCGATATATCCTCAGGCAGCATAGAGTTTAAGGCTAACTCCCACTTTTCCTTAGGAAGAGCTAACGGTGAATCAAAATGAATTACCTGACCTTTTGCATGGACCGCGGCATCCGTTCTACCGGAAGCAGAAATTTTTACATGACTGCCCTTATGAATTTTAGCTAATACAGCTTCTATTTGGCTTTGGACAGTTCGTTTATTAGGTTGAACCTGATATCCGGAAAATCCAGAACCATCGTAGGAAATGATGCATTTATAGCGATTCATTATTTAGCTCCATTTATGAACGTAATAGGATTAATAATATCGTTAAAATAGCAAGAATCAAAAGTTGCATAGTGTCAGCGAGTTTCCAGCGCAACAGGCGGTATTTTGTTCTTCCTTCACCACCACGGTACCCTCTGGCTTCCATGGCAATAGCAAGCTCCTCAGCACGCTTAAAAGAGCTAACAAAAAGGGGAATAAGTAAGGGAATAACAGCTTTGATTCTTTCCTTTACCGGACCACTCGAAAACTCTACCCCGCGCGCAATTTGAGCTTTCATGATTTTATCGGTTTCTTGCATAAGTGTTGGAATAAACCGTAGAGAAATGGACATCATTAAGGCCATTTCATGTACGGGGAAGCGAACTTTTTTCAATGGGTTTAATAGTGTTTCCAGTCCATCGGTTATTTCTATAGGTGTAGTAGTTAATGTAAGCAAACTGGTCATCAATATTAAGAAAAAGAATCTCATCGAAATGAAAATACCCTGTCTGACTCCTTCTTCATAAATCTTAATTGGACCAAGCTCATACAATAAACTACCATCTTTTGTAAAGAAAACCTGTAAGAGCAGGGTAAATAACACTAACCAGAGAACAGGTTTTAAACCTGCATATAAAAAGCGGAACGGAATACGAGATAAACCAAGCATTAAGAAAGTATAAATTCCAATTAGTACATAGGTGAGCATATTGTTCGCAAGAAATATGATACACACGAATAAGAAAATGATGATCAGCTTTGACCGAGGGTCCATTCGATGAATCAAACTTTCAGCGGGAACATATCTTCCAATGATCATTTTTTCCATCATACCGGTGCACCTCTTAACAATTCTGCAACAGCAGATGATAGCTCCTCAATTGAAAGATAGGTTGCTCCTAGCTTTATCCCTAACTTTTCTTCCAAACTCCTTTGGAAACGAACCACTTCTGGTACGTCCAAACCCATATCAACAAGCTCAGAAACGGAGGAAAAAATCTCAACAGGTGTCCCTTGTTTGACAACATGACCTTCCTGCATTATGACGATTTGATCCGCATACCGTGCAGCGTCTTCCATGCTATGGGTTACCAGTATTGTAGACAAATTCCTCTCCTTATGGAGGGAATAAAACATGTCCATAATTTCCTTACGGCCTCTAGGATCTAAACCAGCCGTTGGCTCGTCAAGGACAAGACACTCTGGCTCCATTGCCAGAACACCTGCTATAGCTACACGGCGCATCTGACCACCAGACAAATCAAACGGAGACTTTTCTAATATTTCCTCAGCCAGACCAACTTGTTTTAAAGCAAGTCGTGCTCGCTCCTTTGCAGCTGCTTCAGAAACGCCAAAATTCATAGGACCGAAAATAATATCTTTTTCAACGGTCTCCTCAAATAACTGGTGCTCTGGAAATTGAAAAACAATCCCGACTTTTTGTCTAATCTGTCTTAAATTCTTATTCTTTTGCTTCGCTTTGACTTCATGGTTACCAATGACTACAGTTCCTTCTGTCGGCAGCAGCAGGGCATTTAAATGCTGTAGAACCGTTGACTTTCCTGAACCTGTATGACCGATTAACGCCATGTAAGTTCCCGTTGGAATGTCAATGGACACATCTTTAATGGCCAAACGTTCAAAAGGAGTTTTAGCTTGATAACGGTACTCTATATTTTGGAGCGATATGTCCATAGCTCATTCACCAACTCTTCTTCCGATAAATAGTGCTTTGATAAATCAATCCCTTTTTGGCGAAATGCATTACTCATTTTAATAGAAAATGGTATATCAAGCCCTAATTGGACCAATTCATCATCCATTGAGAAGATATCCTCTGGTGTACCCTCGCGATATACTTCACCTTGATTCATCACAATAATTCTATCGGCTTTAGCCGCTTCTTCTAAATCATGAGTAATAGAGATGACAGTAAGGGACTTTTCATCCTTTAAAGCGCGCACTGTTTCTAAAACTTCGCCTCTACCTTTCGGGTCGAGCATCGAAGTCGCTTCGTCTAAAATAATGATTGACGGTCTCAACGCAAGAACACCAGCTATAGCCACACGCTGCTTTTGTCCACCAGATAGATGGTGCGGCTCTTGATTAAGAAAATGATCCATTTTGACTTTTTTTAAAGAATCTTCAACCCTCAAGATCATATCATCCCTAGGGGTTCCATGGTTTTCTAAACCAAAAGCCACATCATCCTGTACAGTCGTACCAACAAACTGATTATCAGGGTTCTGAAAGACCATTCCTAATTTTTTTCTTATCTCCCAAATGGACTCTTCATTTAATCTAATACCACAGACCATAATCTCACCTTGCTGCGGAAATTGTAGCCCATTTAAGAGTTTTGCCATAGTTGATTTACCTGAGCCATTATGACCAACAATTGCTAACCATTCACCATCAAAGATATCAAAGCTTACATTCTGAAGTGCGTTTCTGCCTTGGTTCTCATATTGAAAAGACACATTCTTTAAGGAAACAATGGACTCCCTCATAAAAACTTCTCCTCTCATCTCACCTATTCCTACTTTTCTATGCTTAGCTCGAAGAATACAAAAAAAGCCTGCACCTCGCCCCTGGGCAGAATTGCGAATAAATTCTGCCGCTTAAACGGGATTTCTAAAAAGAAATGGGAGGAGGTGCATGAGCTAGACGAGACGTGAAAAAGATAAATAAAAGGCTTTCATTCATCTTTCCAAAGAGAAAGGAATTCTCCTTCAAGTGCCCTTATTAAATAAGAGTCACGCTCATCATAACGCTCTTTTTGGCTTGGTTCGTAAATGATATAAAGTTTATCTTACAGAAAAAGGGCACAAGAACAAGTTTGTAACGAAACTGTCCAGCGCCCTTGTTGTCTGCTTTCAGGTATTAAACTAACTCGATAATTACCATTGGTGCACCATCGCCGCGGCGTGGTCCAAGTTTCATAATACGAGTATATCCACCTTGGCGCTCTGAATAACGTGGAGCGATATCAGTGAAAAGTTTTTGTAGTGCATCTGTACCTTTTTCAGCATCAGCAACTTCATTACGAACGTAAGAAGCAGCTTGACGGCGAGCATGTAAGTCACCACGTTTACCTAAAGTAATCATTTTCTCAACAGTACCACGAAGTTCCTTCGCGCGAGTTTCTGTTGTTTCAATGCGCTCATTGATAATTAAGTCTGTAGTTAAATCACGAAGCATAGCTTTACGCTGTGCGCTTGTGCGTCCTAACTTTCTGTATGCCATGAAGGGTTCCCTCCTTTGTTGAAGTCATTAAACAGATTAGTTATAAAGTGACCTAATTAGTCATCCTTACGTAAGCCTAATCCAAGCTCTTCTAGTTTCGCCTTCACTTCTTCAAGTGATTTGCGTCCTAAGTTACGTACTTTCATCATATCTTCTTCAGTTTTATTAGCTAATTCCTGAACAGTGTTGATTCCTGCACGCTTTAGGCAGTTATATGAACGAACTGATAAATCAAGTTCTTCGATCGTCATTTCAAGGACTTTTTCTTTCTGATCCTCTTCTTTTTCGATCATAATCTCAGCATTTTGTGCTTCGTCAGTTAAACCAACAAAAATATTTAAATGCTCGGTTAAAATTTTCGAACCAAGAGCAATAGCTTCCTTTGGCCCTGTGCTACCATCTGTCCAAACATCAAGCGTTAGCTTATCATAGTTTGTCATTTGACCCACACGAGTATTTTCTATCTGATATGACACACGAGAGACTGGAGTGAAAATAGAATCAATTGGAATTACACCAATTGGCTGATCTTCACGCTTATTTTGCTCGGCAGGTGTATAACCACGGCCTCGCTTAGCAGTTAAACGCATGCGAAGATGACCACTTGAAGCTAATGTAGCAATATGAAGATCAGGATTTAAGATTTCAACATCACTATCATGAGTAATGTTTCCAGCTTTAACAGGACCTTCACCCTGAACATCAATCTCAAGAGTTTTCTCTTCATCAGAGTAGATTTTTAAAGCTAATTTTTTAATGTTTAAAATGATGGATGTTACATCCTCTACGACGCCTTCAATTGTTGAGAACTCATGAAGTACCCCATCGACCTGAATCGATGTAACAGCGGCACCTGGGAGTGAAGATAATAGGATACGACGTAAGGAGTTACCCAAAGTGGTACCATATCCACGCTCAAGTGGTTCTACGACGAACTTCCCGTACTTGGCATCATCGTTGATCTCAACCGTTTCGATTTTTGGTTTTTCTATTTCGATCATCAAATAACCCTCCTTCAAAACGTCGAAACCTCGACTAGTATATTATCTAATCGAAATTCCCCCATGTATACGTTCCCGTTTTGTGCACAACAACTGGAATAAATCTTCTGTATGAACGGAAAAATTAGTATCATATCCCATTATAGACAGGGATACAAATTCTATACAGAAAAATTAAACACGACGGCGTTTTGGTGGACGGCATCCGTTATGAGGAACAGGAGTAACGTCTTTAATTGCAGTTACTTCAAGACCTGCAGCTTGTAGCGCACGAATAGCAGCCTCACGACCAGCACCTGGCCCTTTAACAGTAACTTCTAGAGTCTTCATACCGTGTTCAATAGATGTCTTAGCAGCTGTTTCAGCAGCCATCTGTGCAGCGAATGGAGTAGATTTACGAGAACCTCTAAATCCAAGCGCACCAGCACTAGACCAAGAAATTGCATTACCATGAACATCAGTAATTGTTACGATTGTATTGTTAAATGTTGAACGGATATGTGCAATACCTGATTCAATATTCTTTTTAACACGACGTTTACGTGTATTAGTTTTACGTGCCATTTAAATAACCTCCTTTGCCGATTACTTCTTCTTGTTCGCAACAGTCTTACGAGGACCTTTGCGTGTACGAGCGTTGTTTTTCGTGTTTTGTCCACGAACCGGTAAACCACGACGATGACGTAATCCGCGGTAGCAGCCAATCTCCATTAAACGCTTAATGTTAAGAGAAATTTCACGGCGAAGGTCACCTTCAACTTTTAATTTGTCGATGATATCACGGATTTTGTTTAGTTCGTCTTCAGTTAAATCACGCACTCGAGTATCTTCAGAAACACCAGCTTCTGCTAATACTTTTTGTGCAGTATTTTTACCAATACCATAAATGTAAGTCAAAGAGATAACTACACGTTTTTCACGTGGAATATCTACACCAGCAATACGTGCCATAAATGAGCGCACCTCCTTCAAGATTAACCTTGTTTTTGTTTATGTTTAGGGTTTTCACAGATAACCATGACTTTACCGCGTCTACGGATAACTTTGCACTTTTCGCAGATCGGTTTAACAGATGGTCTTACTTTCATTATCCTAACCTCCTTAGTAATACGGAGTGCAAGCAATTATTTAAAGCGGTAAGTAATTCTTCCGCGTGTTAAGTCATATGGAGAAAGCTCGACAGTAACTTTGTCACCCGGAAGGATGCGAATGAAGTGCATTCGGATTTTACCAGAAACATGAGCTAGCACGGTATGACCATTTTCTAATTCTACCTTAAACATTGCATTTGGCAAAGTTTCAATTACTTTACCTTCAATTTCAATTACATCATCTTTGGCCATTAATTCGTCTCCCTTCTCATTTCAATTATTAGATTCGAAAATGCAAAGCAAATTCTTTTCTTTCGTACAAAACATTAGCAACCTTTTAATATTAACATAATGTTCGTTTTCTGTCCGCAAGTAAATACTACATTAAATGGAATAACAAATTCCACATGTAAGTCTTGCCCAACTCTCGGTCCTACATACTCAGTACAATAGAAAAGCCATTTACATCCACATACTTTTGAAGCTTATTGAAGAGATGTTCGAGAGTCGATCCACAATTAAACTAATGGCCATTAACGTAAGTACCTAAGCAATTGCTTGATATCAGCAAATACTTTATTAATGTCCTGCTGTCCATCAATTGTACGAAGGTAACCTTTTGTTTCATAGAAAGTAAGCAATGGTTCTTGTTGTTTGATATTTACGTCTAATCTATTTTGAACAGTTTCAGCATTATCATCTGCACGTTGGTAGAGCTCTCCACCACATTTGTCGCAGACACCCTCTTTTGTTGGAGGATTGAATACTAAATGATAAGTTGATCCACATTCTTTACAAATACGACGGCCTGTCAAACGTTCCATTAAAATACTTTTATCAACATTAATATTGATAACATAATCAATCTTTTTATCTAAATCGGATAATAGACTTTCCAATGCTTCTGCTTGAGGTACCGTTCTAGGAAAGCCATCAAGTAAAAAGCCATTTTTACAGTCATCTTTACTTAACCGTTCACGAACAATGCCGATTGTTACTTCATCAGGAACAAGTTCACCTTTGTCCATGAAAGACTTAGCTTCTAAACCTAGTTCTGTTCCTTCTTTCATCGCTGCACGGAACATATCTCCAGTTGAGATATGAGGGATGCCGTATTGTTCGACGATTTGTTCGGCTTGAGTGCCTTTTCCAGCACCCGGAAGCCCCATTAATACTAAATTCACACGTGTTCCCCCTCGTGCTATTTATGGGTTTTAGGGAACGAAAGTCCCCAAAACCTTCTTATTTGATAAAACCTTTATAATGACGTTTAACTAGCTGCGCTTCAAGTTGTTTCATCGTATCAAGTGCAACACCGACCACGATTAGCAAGCTTGTTCCCCCAATTTGAGCTGATTGCGGAAGATTCCCTACTTTAATAAAGATAATAGGAAGAACCGCAATAACCGTTAAGAAAAGTGCACCTACAAAGGTTAAACGATATAATACGCGCGTTAAGTATTCCTGTGTACTCCTGCCAGGTCTAATACCTGGAATATAACCGCTTTGTTTTTGTAAGTTTTCTGCAGCTTGTTCAGGATTAACCTGAATGAAGGCATAGAAATACGTAAAAGCGATAATCAGAGCAGCATATAGAGTCATTCCAATTGGGTGGGAATAATCAAATACTTTTGTAATCCAAAGTGTTACATCATTAGTTGGAAAGAATGAGGCAACTGTTCTAGGAGTTACAATAAAGGAAACTGCAAAGATTACAGGGATAACACCAGCAGCATTAACTTTTAACGGCATATGAGTGGATTGTTGTGCCCCTGCATTACGACCGTTAACAGATCTTTGTTTAGCATACTGAATAGGAATTTTTCTTGTTGCTTGTTGAATGAAAATAGTACCTACAACAATCGCAATTACAGCTAAGAGAATTAAAAGAACCGTAACAATACGGAGGAATAATTGCTCACCAGCATTTTCAAACTGCTGTACATAAATCTGATTTACAGTATTAGGAATACTTGCAACGATACCTGCAAAGATGATAATGGAAATACCATTCCCTACACCTTTTTCAGTAATTTGCTCACCTAACCACATCAGAAATGCTGTACCTGCAGTTAAAACAACTGCTATTAATAAATAAGTACCGATTCCAGGATTTTTAATCAATTGTCCGCTCGCCATACTATTAAAGCCATAGGACATACCTAAAGCTTGAATAAAGCCAAGCACAATTGTGAAATATCGAGTAAACTGTGCTAACTTTTTACGACCAGCATCCCCTTGCTTTGACCATTCCGTAAATTTTGGAACTACATCCATTTGTAAGAGCTGAATAATAATGGAAGCAGTGATGTAAGGCATAATACCCATAGCAAGGATGGAGAAGTTTTGCAACGCTCCACCACCAAAGGTATTTAAGATCCCAAAGACACTTAATTTGTCTTGTGCTGCCAAAATTTCAGCATTTACATTAGGAACAGGAATAAAACTGCCTAGTCGAAATACGATTAACATTAAAAGAGTAAAAATGATTTTTCTTCTAATTTCAGCCACGCGCATAAAATTGGAGATTGTCTGGAACATTAGATCACCTCAGTAGTTCCACCTACAGCTTCAATTGCTTCTTTAGCGGTAGATGAGAATTTATGAGCTTTAACAGTAAGTTTTTTCTCTACGTTCCCTTTTGCAAGAATTTTAATTCCTGCTTTTTCGTTCTTAACAACACCAGTTTCAATTAGAAGTTCTGGAGTAACTTCTGTACCCTCTTCAAACTGATTAAGAACATCAAGATTTACAATTGCGAATTCTTTACGGCTGATATTTGTAAAACCACGTTTTGGTAAACGACGGAATAAAGGTGTTTGACCACCCTCAAATCCAAGACGGACACCACCGCCGGAACGAGCGTTTTGACCTTTATGACCTTTACCAGCAGTCTTACCTTGACCAGAACCGATACCGCGTCCTAAACGTTTACGTTCTTTACGAGAACCCTCAGCAGGCTTTAGTTCATGAAGTTTCATATTGGCACCTCCTTATGAAAGAAAAACAATCGATTATTGTTCTTTAACTGTTACAAGGTGAGCAACTTTTGTAATCATGCCGCGGATTGCAGCATTATCTTGGTGCTCAACTGTTTGATTTAATTTACGTAAACCTAGAGCAGTAACTGTAGCGCGTTGGTCTTCAGGGCGACCAATTACGCTGCGGTTGAGGGTAATTAATAGTTTGTTTGCCATTTGATTTCCCTCCTTATCCTAGCAGTTCTTCTACTGATTTACCACGTAACTTCGCTACGTCTTCAGCACGTTTTAATTGTTTTAAACCGTCAATCGTTGCACGTACCATGTTAATTGGAGTGTTAGTTCCAAGAGATTTAGAAAGGATATCTCCTACCCCGCCTAATTCTAGAACCGCACGGACTGGACCGCCAGCGATAACTCCTGTACCTTCAGAAGCAGGCTTTAAAAGAATTTCACCAGCACCAAAACGTCCAATAACTTGGTGAGGAACAGTAGTTCCAACCATAGGCACTTCGATTAAGTTCTTCTTAGCATCTTCGATTGCTTTACGAATCGCATCTGGTACTTCTTGAGCTTTACCAGTACCGAAACCTACATGACCGTTTTTATCACCAACTACTACTAGAGCAGAGAAGCGAAAACGACGGCCACCCTTAACAACTTTCGCTACACGGTTTACCGTTACAACGCGTTCTTCTAGTTCAAGTTTGTTTGGATCAATACGACGTATCATTTATGTGTCCCTCCTTTGTCTATTAAAATTGTAGGCCGTTTTCACGAGCAGCATCAGCTAATGCTTGAATACGTCCATGGTAAAGGTATCCTCCACGGTCAAAGACAACAGCAGTGATACCTTTTTCTACCGCACGTTTAGCGACTAATTCTCCGACTAACTTAGCAGCTTCAACATTACTTGTAGATTCAAGATTAAGATCTTTTTCCATTGTAGAAGCACTTGCTAATGTAACTCCACTCATGTCATCGATTAATTGAGCATATAGATGCTTGTTAGAACGAAACACATTTAGACGTGGACGAGCTGCAGTACCGCTAAGTTTCGCACGAACACGAGCATGTCTCTTCTTGCGACTAGCATTTTTGTCAAGCTTCGTAATCATTTACGTCACTCCTTTCGTTTACCTATGCGGCATTACTTACCAGTTTTACCTTCTTTACGACGAACAAATTCGCCTTCGTAACGAATTCCTTTGCCTTTATAAGGCTCTGGAGGACGAACTTGACGAATATTGGCTGCTAATGCGCCAACACGTTCTTTGTCAGTACCTTTAATCGTAATCTTTGTATTAGCAGGTACTTCGACTTCAAGACCACTTTCAGGTTCAATCTCAACTGGGTGAGAATATCCAACGTTTAATACAAGCTTGTTACCTTGCTTTTGCGCACGGTATCCAACCCCGATTAATTCTAATTTTCTTTCGAAGCCCTTGGAAACACCTTCAACCATGTTCGCGATTAACGCACGAGTTGTTCCGTGCAATGCACGGTGTTCTTTCACGTCAGATGGACGAGCGATCGTAACAAGGTTTTCTTCGATTTTAATTTCGATATCTGGATTAAAAGAGCGAGTAAGTTCGCCTTTTGGTCCTTTAACAGTAACGGTACTATCGTTTAAAGTAACCGTAACTCCTGTAGGGATTTCAATAGGTTTTTTTCCTACGCGAGACATTAAGTGCACCTCCATTCATTCAGAAACTCGATTACCAAACGTAAGCTAATACTTCTCCGCCGATTTGTTTTGCACGAGCTTCTTTATCAGTTATAACACCATTTGAAGTTGATACTAGTGCGATACCAAGACCATTAAGGACTCGTGGCACCTCAGTAGATTTTGCATAAACTCTAAGTCCAGGCTTGCTTATGCGCTTAAGACCAGTAATAACACGTTCGTTATTTGAGCCGTACTTCAAGAAAATACGGATGATACCTTGTTTATTGTCTTCAATAAATTCGACGTCACGAACGAAACCTTCGCGCTTTAAGATTTCAGCGATTTCTTTTTTAATATTAGAAGCAGGCACTTCTAACTTTTCGTGACGCACCATGTTCGCATTACGAATGCGAGTAAGCAAATCAGCAATTGGATCTGTCATGACCATTATTTTTACCTCCTTCCCAGACTTGGGTTTTACCAGCTAGCTTTTTTAACACCAGGAATTTGTCCTTTGTACGCTAATTCGCGGAAACAAATACGACAAAGCTTAAATTTACGGTATACAGAGTGTGGACGGCCACAACGTTCGCAGCGTGTATACTCTTGTACTGCATATTTAGGCGTGCGCTTTTGTTTCGCAATCATTGACTTTTTAGCCACGTTTTCGCCTCCATTATTTAACGATTACTTTTGGAATGGCATTCCAAATTGAGTTAACAGTTCACGTGCTTCTTCATCAGTGTTAGCAGTCGTTACGATAACGATATCCATACCACGAACTTTGCTTACTTTATCGTAATCAATTTCAGGGAAGATTAATTGCTCTTTAACACCCAAAGTATAGTTACCGCGACCATCGAATGATTTCTTAGAAACACCACGGAAGTCACGAACACGAGGTAAAGAAACAGAAACTAATTTATCCAAGAATTCGTACATGCGCGTACCGCGAAGTGTAACTTTTGCACCGATTGGCATACCTTCACGTAGACGGAAGCCAGCGATTGATTTCTTAGCACGAGTTACTACAGGCTTTTGTCCTGTAATAGTAGCTAGTTCTTCAACAGCATTATCTAAAGATTTAGCATTTGCTACTGCGTCACCAACACCCATGTTAATAACAATTTTGTCAAGTTGAGGAACTTGCATTACTGATTTATAGTTGAACTTGCTCATAAGAGCAGGAGTAACTTCTTTTACAAATTTTTCTTTTAGGCGGTTCACTTATTGTACCTCCCTTCTAAAATTTAGACTATTTATCTAATACTTCACCGGATTTTGCTACGCGTACTTTTTTGCCATCAACCGTTGTGTAACCTACACGAGTTGGATTACCAGATTTAGGGTCGATAGGCATAACGTTTGATACATGAATTGGTGCCTCAAAGCTCATAATTCCGCCTTGTGGATTCACTTGTGAAGGTTTAGCGTGTTTTTTCACGATGTTTACACCTTCTACTAGTACACGGCTATCTTTAGGATAGGCTGCTAGGATTACTCCTGTTTTGCCTTTATCCTTACCGGAGATAACTCTTACTTTGTCACCTTTTTTAACATGCATTCGTAAGCACCTCCTTAAAGGCAATTGAATTTATATTATAGTACTTCTGGAGCCAAGGATACGATTTTCATAAAGTTGTTATCGCGAAGTTCACGAGCAACTGGTCCGAAGATACGAGTTCCACGTGGGCTCTTATCATCCTTGATAATTACACATGCGTTTTCATCAAAACGAATGTATGATCCATCAGGTCGACGAGCACCGCTTTTCGTACGAACGATAACAGCCTTAACAACGTCACCCTTTTTAACAACGCCACCAGGTGTTGCTTGTTTCACTGTACAAACGATAACATCGCCAATACCCGCAGTTTTACGGCCAGAACCACCAAGAACTTTAATGGTAAGTACCTCACGAGCACCAGAGTTGTCAGCAACTTTTAAACGTGATTCTTGTTGAATCATGTGTGTAACCTCCCTTCGGAATGATGCTTAATCCGAACAATTAAATAATAACTGCTTTTTCTGTAACTTCAACTAAACGGAAACGCTTAGTAGCTGAAAGCGGACGAGTTTCCATGATACGTACGATATCGCCGATTTTTGCTTCATTTTGCTCATCATGAGCTTTAAACTTTTTAGAGTATTTAACGCGTTTACCGTAAAGAGGATGCTTTTTGTAAGTTTCGACTAAAACAGTAATAGTTTTATCCATTTTGTCAGAAACAACGCGTCCAGTGTAAACTTTGCGTTGGTTACGTTCACTCATTATGTGAACCTCCTCTCAATTATTACTTGTTAACGCTGATTTCTCTCTCACGAATCACAGTTTTCATACGAGCAATCGCTTTGCGTACTTCACGAATGCGAGCTGTATTTTCAAGTTGTCCAGTCGCTAATTGGAAGCGAAGGTTGAAAAGCTCTTCTTTTAAAGATTTAACTTTTTGTTCAATTTCGGCAGTGGTAAGGTCTTTAATTTCATTAGCTCTCATTTGATTCACCACCAATTTCTTCACGTTTTACAAACTTACATTTAATAGGAAGTTTGTGCATAGCAAGTCGAAGTGCTTCACGTGCTACTTCTTCAGAAACACCAGCAATTTCAAACATTACTTTTCCTGGTTTAACAACGGCTACCCAACCTTCAGGTGCCCCTTTACCAGAACCCATCCGCACCTCAAGAGGTTTTGCAGTATAAGGCTTATGTGGGAATATTTTAATCCAAACTTTACCGCCACGTTTCATGTAACGAGTCATTGCAATACGGGCAGCTTCGATTTGGCGATTAGTGATCCATGAAGCTTCAGTTGCTTGTAAGCCGAATTCACCGAATGTTACTTCAGTGCCACCTTTAGCGTTACCACGCATTTTTCCACGGTGTTGACGGCGATATTTAACGCGTTTTGGCAATAACATATTATTTGCCTCCTTCCGCAGATTTCTTCTTAGTAGGAAGGACTTCTCCCTTATAGATCCATACTTTTACGCCAAGCTTACCATAAGTAGTATCTGCTTCAGCATGAGCATAGTCGATATCAGCGCGAAGAGTATGAAGTGGAACAGTTCCTTCGCTGTAATGTTCTGAACGAGCAATATCTGCTCCGCCAAGACGACCTGACACCATTGTTTTAATACCTTTTGCTCCTGCACGCATAGCACGTTGAATTACTTGCTTTTGTGCACGACGGAAAGATACACGATTTTCTAATTGACGAGCAATATTTTCAGCAACTAATTTCGCATCAAGGTCAGCTCTTTTGATTTCAAGAATGTTGATGTGAACTCGTTTGCCAGTTAATTGATTTAAAGCTTTACGAAGTGCTTCAACTTCAGTACCGCCTTTACCGATAACCATACCAGGCTTAGCAGTATGAACTGTTACATTCACACGGTTTGCTGCACGTTCGATTTCAACTTTAGATACAGAAGCATCCTTCAAACGCTTCGTGATGTACTCACGAATCTTAAGGTCTTCGTGTAAAAGTTCAGCGAAGTCTTTACCAGCGTACCATTTAGATTCCCAATCTTTGATGATTCCGATACGCAAACCGACTGGATTTACTTTTTGACCCACAGGTTATCCCTCCTTCTTTTCTGATAGAACGATTGTGATGTGGCTAGTGCGTTTAAGAATCTGGCTTGCACGGCCCATTGCGCGTGGACGGAAACGTTTCAATGTTGGTCCTTCATCTACAAAAGCTTGAGTTACTACCAAGCTATTTACGTCCATTTCATAATTGTGCTCGGCATTTGCCATAGCAGATTTCAACACTTTTTCTACGATTGGAGAAGCAAACTTTGGAGTGTGATTTAAAATCGCCACCGCTTCACCAACTTGCTTTCCTCGAATTAGATCTACGACTAGACGTGCTTTACGAGGAGCAATACGAACTGTTCTTGCAACAGCTTTAGCTTGCATTTGGATGCCCTCCTCTCTTAACGTCTTGTTTTCTTATCATCATTACCATGGCCTTTGTAAGCACGAGTTGGAGCAAATTCTCCAAGCTTGTGTCCTACCATGTCTTCAGTAACATATACAGGCACATGTTTGCGACCATCATAAACAGCGATTGTATGGCCAATAAATTGTGGGAAGATCGTAGAACGACGTGACCAAGTTTTAACAACTTGCTTACCTTCAGTTTCATTTAACTTTTCGATCTTAACCATTAAATGATCATCAACAAATGGTCCTTTTTTAAGGCTGCGACCCATGGATGAACCTCCCTTCGTGATTGTTCTACGGCTCTTTCTTTGAACCGTAGTTCAACCCCGTTATTTTTTACGACGACGTACAATGAACTTGTCGGATTTATTCTTTTTCTTACGAGTTTTAAATCCAAGAGTTGGTTTACCCCATGGAGACATTGGTGATTTACGTCCGATTGGTGAACGTCCTTCACCACCACCGTGTGGGTGATCGTTAGGGTTCATAACAGATCCACGTACTGTTGGGCGTTTGCCTAACCAGCGTGAACGACCTGCTTTACCAATGTTAATTAATTCGTGTTGTTCGTTACCTACTTGACCGATTGTTGCACGGCATTCAGCAAGAATCATTCGAACCTCACCAGAATTTAAACGTACAAGTACGTATTTACCTTCTTTACCAAGAACCTGTGCAGATGTACCAGCAGAACGTACTAATTGGCCACCCTTACCTGGTTTTAATTCGATGTTGTGTACTACAGTACCAACAGGAATATTTACTAATGGTAATGCGTTACCTACTTTAATATCAGCCTCTGGGCCAGACATTACTTCCATACCTACTACTAGGTTTTTGGGTGCTAGGATATAACGCTTTTCACCATCTACATAATTGATTAATGCAATGTTTGCGGAACGGTTTGGATCATACTCGATAGTGGCAACGCGTCCAGGAATGCCATCTTTGTTACGTTTAAAGTCAATGATACGGTATGAACGCTTATGGCCGCCACCTTGATGACGAACAGTTAACTTACCTTGGTTATTACGGCCGCCTTTTCTCTTTAATGGAGCTAGTAGAGATTTCTCTGGTGTGCTAGTTGTGATTTCTGCGAAATCAGAAACTGTCATACCGCGACGACCATTAGAGGTAGGTTTGTACTTTTTAATCGCCATTTTATTCCCTCCTCTTCTAGTTAGTTTTTATTATGCTTCAAAGAATTCAATTTCTTTGCTATCAGCAGTTAATTTAACAATAGCTTTTCGACGTTTGTTTGTGTAACCACCGAATTTACCCATGCGCTTGAATTTACCTTTATAGTTCATGATGTTAACTTTTTCAACTTCAACGCCAAAGATTTCAACAATCGCATCTTTAACTTGAGTTTTATTAGCTCTCACATCAACTTCAAACGTATATTTCTTTTCAGCCATTAGGTCAGTAGAACGTTCAGTGATAACGGGGCGCTTAATGATATCGCGTGCATCCATTATGCAAGCACCTCCTCTACTTTTTCAACTGCAGCTTTCGTCATGATTAACTTATCATGATTTACTACATCCAATACATTGATTCCATCAGCAGTTACAACTGTTACACCAGGAATATTACGAGCAGAAAGTGCTACATTTTCATCAAGGTCAGCAGTAACGATAAGTGCTTTCTTCTCAACAGAAAGACCACCTAAAACTGTTTTGAAATCCTTTGTTTTCGGAGCATCGAAAGCAAGGCTTTCTAATACTAATACATTCTCTTCTAACACTTTAAAAGAAAGTGCAGATTTAATCGCTAAGCGACGTACCTTTTTAGGTAATTTGTAGCTGTAGCTGCGTGGTGTTGGACCGAATACAGTACCACCTCCGCGCCATTGTGGAGAACGGATAGACCCTTGACGAGCACGACCAGTTCCTTTTTGACGCCATGGTTTACGTCCACCGCCTCGTACTTCAGAACGAACTTTTACTTTATGAGTTCCTTGACGTAAAGAAGCTCTTTGCATAACAATCGCTTCAAATAATACGTGTTGGTTAGGCTCGATACCAAATACTGATTCATTAAGTTCGATTTCACCAACTTGTGATCCGTTTTGGTTAAACAATGAAACTTTAGGCATTCTTTTGCTCCTCCTTTCTTATGAAGATATTACGCTTTTACCGCACTTTTAATCTTTAATAATGCTTTTTTAGGTCCTGGAACGTTACCTTTAATTAATAGTAAGTTACGCTCAACATCAACCTTAATGATTTCAAGATTTTGAACAGTAATTTGCTCTCCACCCATGCGACCAGGTAATAATTTACCTTTGAATACACGGTTTGGAGCTACAGGTCCCATTGAACCAGGACGACGGTGATAACGTGAACCGTGAGCCATTGGGCCGCGTGATTGTCCGTGACGCTTGATTACGCCTTGGAAACCTTTACCCTTTGAGATTCCTGTTACATCTACTACATCGCCAGCAGCGAAAATATCAACTTTGACTTCTTGACCAACTTCATATCCTATTACGTCAACTCCGCTGAATTCGCGAATGAAGCGCTTAGGAGCAGTGTTTGCTTTAGCAACATGGCCTTTTTCTGGTTTGTTAGCTAACTTCTCACGCTTATCTTCAAAACCTACTTGAATAGCTTCATAGCCGTCGCTTTCAACTGATTTCTTTTGAAGAACTACGTTTTGAGCAGCTTCAACTACAGTTACGGGGATTAAGTTGCCGTTTTCTGCAAATACTTGAGTCATACCAATCTTTCTTCCTAAGATTCCTTTGGTCATTTAAGTCACACCTCCTGATAATTTGTTTATTTATTCTTTACTATAGTTTAATTTCAATATCAACACCGGATGGTAAGTCTAAACGCATTAACGCATCAACTGTTTGTGGTGTTGGGTTAACAATATCGATTAGACGCTTATGTGTTCTTTGTTCGAATTGCTCACGAGAATCTTTGTACTTATGCACCGCACGAAGGATCGTGTAGATTGATTTTTCAGTCGGTAGTGGAATCGGACCTGAAACGGATGCACCAGAACGTTTTGCTGTTTCAACGATTTTTTCTGCAGACTGATCAAGAATTCTGTGATCATAAGCTTTTAAACGGATACGAATCTTTTGTTTTGCCATTATTTTCCCTCCTTTATTCGCCTATTTTAAAAATAGACATTCTCAGTGAAAATTTCCCACACACTCGCCATGGCAAAGCGGCCGGGTGTGTCAGCAACCTTTCACATCATCGCAGTCAAAGACCAACATTGTCTATTATACATAAAACATTAGGCAAACGCAACATTTTTTATTATTTTCTTTTTTGTTACGTTTAGCACACTTTTATTATTATAGCGACCAGTCTATTCAATTTCAATAGAAAAAGTCATTCTCCAAAAATAACCTAATTTCAGATGTATTATTAGATAATTCTACATGTTCTATTTATATAGAAGAAACTCGTATTTTTACATAAAAAAAGCAGCCGGATCGTCATCCAGCTGCTTTTAGTAAAATATATTATTCAGTGATTGTTGTGATTGAACCTGAACCTACAGTACGTCCGCCTTCACGGATAGAAAACTTTGTACCTTCTTCGATTGCTACTGGAGCAATAAGTTCAACGATCATTTCGATGTGGTCGCCAGGCATAACCATTTCTACGCCTTCTGGAAGATTACAAATACCTGTAATATCAGAAGTACGGAAATAGAATTGTGGACGGTAGTTTGTGAAGAATGGAGTATGACGTCCACCTTCTTCTTTTGATAATACATAAACTTGTGCTTTGAACTTTGAGTGTGGAGTGATTGATTTCGGCTTAGCCAAAACTTGACCACGCTCGATTTCTTCACGTGCTACACCACGAAGTAATGCACCGATATTGTCTCCAGCTTCAGCAAAGTCAAGAAGCTTACGGAACATTTCTACACCAGTTACAGTTGTAGATTTTGGCTCTTCAGTGAAACCTACGATTTCAACAACGTCACCAACTTTAACTACTCCACGCTCTACACGTCCAGTAGCAACTGTTCCACGACCAGTGATTGAGAATACATCCTCAACTGGCATCATGAAAGGCTTTTCAGTGTCACGAGCCGGTGTTGGAATCCATTCATCAACTGCGTTCATAAGTTCAAAGATTTTTTCTTCCCATGCTGAATCGCCTTCTAATGCTTTAAGAGCAGAACCTTTGATAACTGGAGTGTCATCACCTGGGAAGTCGTATTCTGATAATAGATCACGAATTTCCATTTCTACTAATTCAAGAAGTTCTTCGTCATCAACCATATCACACTTGTTCATGAATACAACTAGGTATGGAACACCTACTTGGCGTGAAAGAAGAATGTGCTCACGAGTTTGTGGCATTGGACCATCAGTTGCAGAAACAACTAGGATACCGCCGTCCATTTGTGCTGCACCAGTGATCATGTTTTTAACATAGTCAGCGTGTCCTGGGCAGTCAACGTGTGCATAGTGACGAGTATCAGTTTCATACTCAACGTGTGCAGTTGAGATTGTGATTCCACGTTCTTTTTCTTCTGGAGCACCATCAATTTGATCATATGCACGTGCTTCTGCTTTACCTGATTTAGCAAGTACAGAAGTGATTGCAGCAGTTAAAGTTGTTTTACCGTGGTCAACGTGACCAATTGTACCAATGTTAACGTGTGGTTTTGAACGGTCGAATTTAGCTTTACCCATTAGGAAAATCCTCCTTTAATATAAAAAAGTTAAGTATATTTTATGGAAACTGTAAACAGGGTTATCCTATTTTCACAGTTTCCATGGTTACATAAGTAGTTATACTTTATTAAAAGGTGAAAATCAATTATTCACCTTTATTTTTTTTGATAATTTCTTCAGAAACTGATTTTGGTACTTCTTCGTAGTGATCGAAGTGCATGGAGAATACTCCACGTCCTTGAGTACTAGAACGAAGTGCAGTTGCATAACCAAACATCTCTGAAAGTGGAACCTGTGCACGAACTACTTGTGCATTACCGCGTGCTTCCATACCTTCAACACGGCCGCGACGAGCAGTGATTTGTCCCATGATATCCCCTAAATATTCTTCAGGGATAACAACTTCAACCCTCATCATAGGTTCAAGGATTACTGGCTTACACTTAGACGCTGCATTTTTAAGCGCCATTGAAGCCGCAATCTTAAACGCCATTTCAGATGAATCGACATCATGGTAAGAACCATCGAACAATCTAGCTTTAATATCTACTAATGGATATCCAGCAAGAACTCCACGATCAAGGGCATCTTCAAGTCCAGCTTGAACTGCAGGGATGTATTCACGAGGAACAACACCACCAACAATGCCGTTAACGAATTCGAATCCTTTACCTTCTTCATTAGGTGAGAATTCAATCCAAACGTGTCCGTATTGTCCACGACCACCGGATTGACGTGCGAACTTACCTTCTACTTGTGCAGAATCACGGAAAGTTTCACGGTAGGCAACCTGAGGTGCACCTACGTTTGCTTCTACCTTGAATTCACGACGCATACGATCTACTAAGATATCAAGATGAAGCTCACCCATACCCGCGATGATAACTTGTCCAGTTTCCTGGTCAGTATGTGCACGGAATGTTGGGTCTTCTTCTTGAAGCTTTTGCAGTGCAGTTGTCATTTTATCTTGGTCTGCTTTTGATTTTGGTTCAACAGAAAGTTGAATTACTGGTTCAGGGAAATTCATAGACTCAAGAATAACTAGATTCTTGTCATCACAAAGCGTGTCACCAGTAGTTGTATCTTTCAATCCTACAGCAGCAGCAATGTCACCAGCGAAAACTTTTGAGATTTCTTGACGGCTGTTTGCATGCATTTGCAGGATACGTCCAACACGTTCACGTTTTCCTTTAGTAGAGTTCTGAACATAAGATCCAGATTCTAAAGTACCAGAGTAAACACGGAAGAACGTTAATTTACCAACATAAGGGTCTGTCATAACTTTAAATGCAAGAGCTGAAAACGGCTCTTCATCACTTGAATGACGTTCAAGGATTTCATCATCATCATCCGGAGCATGACCCTTGATTGCAGGTACATCTAATGGAGATGGAAGATAATCAATAACAGCATCTAACATTAACTGAACACCTTTGTTTTTGAAAGCAGATCCACAAATAACAGGGTAGAATTCTACATTAACAGTACCTTTACGAATAGCTGCTTTTAGCTCTTCTTTAGTGATTTCTTCACCGCCAAGGTATTTTTCTGTCAACTCTTCATCTAGTTCTGCTACTGCTTCAACTAACTTTTCACGCCACTCTTCAGCCAGTTCGCGGTATTCTTCAGGAATTTCACCTACGACAATATCAGTACCTAAGTCATTACTGTAGAATACAGCATTCATTTCCACAAGGTCAATGATTGCAGAAAACTGGTCTTCAGCTCCGATTGGTAACTGAATTGGGTGGGCATTCGCTTGCAAACGTTCATGTAAAGTCTTTACAGAATACAAGAAGTCTGCACCGATTTTGTCCATTTTGTTTACAAATACTACACGTGGTACACCGTAAGTTGTTGCTTGACGCCAAACTGTTTCAGTTTGAGGTTCAACACCAGACTGCGCATCAAGTACAGCTACCGCGCCATCAAGTACACGAAGTGAACGTTCAACCTCAACTGTGAAGTCTACGTGCCCAGGTGTATCGATGATGTTTACGCGATGACCTTTCCATTGTGCAGTTGTTGCTGCGGATGTAATAGTGATTCCTCGTTCTTGTTCTTGCTCCATCCAGTCCATCTGAGAAGCACCTTCATGTGTTTCACCGATTTTATGAATCTTACCAGTGTAATAAAGGACACGCTCAGTGGTCGTCGTTTTACCGGCATCGATGTGTGCCATGATGCCGATATTACGAGTGTTTGCTAAGGAGAACTCTCTTGCCATGGGTCTTTCTCCTTCCTAGTATGAAAGTTTTTATATTAAAGGTAATTCTACCAACGATAGTGAGCAAACGCTTTGTTTGCTTCTGCCATTTTGTGAGTATCTTCACGCTTTTTAACTGATGCACCAGTGCTGTTTGCTGCATCCATGATTTCGTTTGCTAAACGCTCTTCCATCGTTTTTTCACCGCGAAGACGCGCATAGTTTACTAACCAACGAAGACCAAGAGTAGTACGACGATCAGGACGTACCTCAACTGGTACTTGGTAGTTTGCTCCACCTACACGGCGAGCTCTTACCTCTAGTACTGGCATGATATTCTTCATAGCTGCTTCGAAAATTTCCATTGGCTCTTTACCAGAGCGTTCACGGATTGTTTCAAATGCAGAGTAAAGAATTTCTTGTGATTTACCTCTTTTACCGTCAACCATCATTTTGTTGATTAGACGAGTAACTAATTTAGAATTGTAAAGTGGATCTGGTAACACGTCTCTTTTTGCTACAGGACCTTTACGTGGCATTTAATTTCCTCCTTTCAAACAAGCTTTCTATTTAAACTGTGATTATTTCTTAGCTGCTTTTGGTCTCTTAGTACCATATTTAGAACGACCTTGCATACGGTTATTTACACCAGCCGTATCAAGAGCACCACGTACGATGTGATAACGTACCCCTGGTAAGTCTTTTACACGTCCTCCACGAATAAGAACAACACTGTGCTCTTGAAGGTTGTGACCAATACCAGGAATGTATGCAGTCACCTCAATACCGTTTGTCAAACGTACACGTGCATATTTACGTAACGCTGAGTTCGGTTTCTTTGGAGTCATTGTACCAACACGAGTACATACTCCTCGTTTTTGTGGTGAAGATACATTAGTTTGTGCTTTTTTGAAGCTGTTGTAACCTTTATTTAGCGCAGGAGACTTCGACTTTTCAGTGATTGCTTGACGAGGCTTGCGCACTAATTGGTTAATAGTTGGCATGTTACTTTTCCTCCCTTCATTATTTGTAAGCCCACACATCCAGGTGGTTCATTTTTGTGCAAAAACAAAGTTTTTGCAGATCATCTATCTACAAAAACAGTTTTTAACGGATAATTGCAACAGTTGAAGCACCAACTTCTATTCCACATGCTTTCCCGAGTTTTTTCATCGAGTCAACATAGATAATTGGGATGTTCAATTCTTGAGCTAGTTTCACTACCGCAGCTGTTACTTTCGTTTCAGCATCACTTGCAATGATCAGCTCATTTGCTGTTCCATCCTTCAGTGCTTTTACCGTTTGTTTTGTTCCTATAACAATCTTAGTTGCCTGTAATACTTTTTCATAAGACATTTATCATATCCTCCAAAGTATCAGTGAATAGGAGCACCTTTGATATATTACCATCTTATAAAAAAGATGTCAACAACAGTTTCATTTTTTATTTTGATTATGCACTTTAAGTTATTCTTTAAAATGCGGTACTCGCTTGTTAGCGTGTACCGCATCATGTTTACTTTTAGTCAATTGCAACAGTTTCTTCGGAGGTTGTGTCCCTTAAAACAGGCTCTGCTTTGCGGTAGCGCTGCATTCCTGTTCCTGCTGGAACAAGTTTACCGATGATAACATTCTCTTTTAAGCCGAGTAGTTCATCGCGTTTACCCTTAATCGCAGCATCCGTAAGAACTCTAGTTGTTTCTTGGAAGGATGCAGCTGACAAGAATGAATCAGTTTCAAGTGACGCTTTCGTAATACCGAGTAATACTGGACGTCCAGTAGCAGGTAATTTGCCGCTTAACAATGCTTTTTCATTTGCATCTGTGAATTGGTGAATATCAAGGAGTGTACCAGGAAGTACATCTGTTTCACCTGCATCACTAACACGAACCTTACGCATCATTTGACGAACCATTACCTCTACGTGTTTATCACCGATTTCAACACCCTGCATACGGTAAACCTTTTGGACTTCACGTAACAAGTACTCTTGAACAGCCGTTACATCTTTTACTTTAATTAACTCTTTAGGGTCTATTGAACCTTCCGTTAATTCCTCACCACGGGCAACTTGATCATTAACCGCAACTTTCAGGCGTGCTGTATATGGAGCATTATAAGTACGTGATTCAATCTCACCTTGAACAATAATTTCATGCTGGCGATCACGACCTTCATTAATACCAACAACCACACCATCAATTTCAGAAATAACCGCAACCCCTTTAGGATTACGCGCTTCGAATATTTCTTGAATACGCGGTAAACCTTGAGTGATATCGTCTCCTGCAACACCGCCTGTATGGAATGTACGCATTGTTAACTGTGTACCAGGTTCACCAATTGATTGGGCTGCAATAATACCAACTGCTTCCCCAACTTCAACTTCTTGACCTGTAGCCAAGTTACGGCCATAACACTTCTTACATACACCATGACGGGTATTACATGTAAAAGCAGAGCGAATTTTAACTTCTTCAATTCCTGCACCTACAATTGTTTCAGAAAGATCCTCAGTGATAAGTCCATTTTCAGGTACTAGCACTTCATTCGTTTCAGGATGTCTAATTGGGTTACGAGCATGTCGACCAATTAAGCGTTCATCCAATCCTTCGATAACCTCTGTACCGTCTTTCAATGAACGGATTAATAAACCACGGTCAGTTCCACAATCATCTTCACGGACAATAACATCTTGTGCTACGTCAACGAGACGTCGTGTTAAATAACCAGAGTCAGCCGTTTTCAATGCAGTGTCAGCAAGACCTTTACGAGCACCGTGTGTAGAAATAAAGTACTCTAATACTGTCAAACCTTCACGGAAACTTGACTTGATTGGTAATTCAATAATACGTCCAGCCGGGTTGGCCATCAATCCACGCATACCTGCTAACTGTGTAAAGTTAGATGCGTTACCACGGGCTCCTGAATCACTCATCATGAAAATTGGATTTGTTTTATTCAAGGATTTCATCAGCTTTCCTTGAATCGTATCCTTCGCAGCACTCCAGATAGCAATGACACGATCATAACGTTCGTCTTCCGTAATTAAACCACGACGGAACTGCTTCATGACGTTATCAACTTTGCTTTGAGCCTCGTGAAGAATTTCTTGCTTTTCAGGTAATACGACGATATCAGAAACACCGACAGTAATACCTGCTTTTGTAGAATATTTAAATCCTAAGTCCTTCATACGGTCTAGCATTTTAGACGTTTCAGTAATCTTGAATCGCTTAAATACTTCAGCAATAATATTACCAAGGATTTTCTTCTTGAATGGATCTACTAATGGCATTTCTTTAATTCTTGCTGGAACATCTTCACCTTTTTCTACAAAATACTTTGCAGGTGTTTCAACTTCTAAGTTTTGTCTTGTAGGTTCGTTGATATATGGGAAAGATTTCGGAAGAATTTCATTAAAAATAAGTTTACCAACAGTAGTAATCAGTAGCTTATTGTTTTGTTCTTCCGTTAATGTTTCGTTCCCTAATGAACCAGCATGGACAGCAACACGGGTGTGCAGATGAACATAGCCATTTTGATAAGCGATTAACGCTTCGTTGGTATCTTTAAAAATCATACCCTCTCCGACAACGCCTTCTCTTTCAAGAGTTAGGTAGTAGTTACCTAGTACCATATCCTGAGAAGGTGTAACAACTGGCTTGCCATCTTTAGGGTTCAAAATATTTTGGGCAGCTAGCATTAAAAGTCTAGCTTCTGCTTGCGCTTCAGATGAAAGTGGAACGTGAACAGCCATTTGGTCACCATCGAAGTCCGCGTTATATGCAGTACATACAAGTGGATGAAGGCGAATCGCTCTTCCTTCAACAAGTGTTGGTTCAAATGCCTGAATTCCAAGTCTATGAAGTGTTGGGGCACGGTTTAATAAAACTGGGTGCTCACGAATTACATCTTCAAGCACATCCCATACTTCAGGAGACACTCTTTCAATCTTACGTTTTGCAGATTTAATATTATGGGCTAATCCCTTTTCAACAAGTTCCTTCATAACGAAAGGCTTAAATAACTCAAGAGCCATTTCTTTTGGAAGACCACATTGGTACATTTTTAGGTTCGGACCAACAACAATAACGGAACGGCCAGAATAGTCAACACGTTTTCCAAGTAAGTTTTGACGGAAACGACCTTGCTTTCCTTTTAGCATATGGGAAAGTGACTTTAACGGACGGTTACCCGGACCTGTTACTGGACGGCCGCGGCGGCCATTATCAATTAGTGCATCTACTGCTTCTTGAAGCATCCGCTTTTCGTTTTGAACGATAATGCTTGGTGCACCAAGATCCAACAACCGCTTTAGACGATTATTCCGATTGATTACTCGACGGTATAAATCGTTTAAGTCAGATGTAGCGAATCTTCCTCCATCCAACTGTACCATTGGACGAAGTTCTGGCGGAATGACAGGAAGAACATCAAGAATCATCCAGGAAGGTTCATTTCCAGAGTTACGGAATGCTTCCAAAACTTCAAGGCGCTTAATCGCCCGAGTACGACGTTGACCTTGGGCTGATTTTAATTCTTCTTTTAATGCGTCAACCTCTTTATTTAAGTCGATATCAGAAAGAAGCTTTTTAATCGCTTCAGCACCCATGGCAGCTTGGAATTTATTTCCGTACTTTTCGCGGTATGCTCGATATTCTTTTTCTGATAAAAGTTGTTTCTTATCAAGAGCTGTATCCCCTGATTCAGTAACAACATAGGAAGCAAAGTAAATAATTTCTTCTAACGCCCTAGGGGACATATCTAAAACTAGTCCCATCCGGCTAGGGATTCCTTTAAAATACCAAATATGAGAAACAGGAGCAGCAAGCTCAATATGCCCCATACGTTCACGACGAACCTTTGCACGTGTTACTTCAACACCGCATCGGTCACATACAACACCTTTGTAGCGGACACGTTTATATTTTCCACAGTGACATTCCCAATCCTTAGTTGGACCAAAAATTCTCTCACAGAATAAACCATCCTTTTCAGGCTTCAATGTACGATAGTTAATGGTTTCTGGCTTTTTTACTTCTCCAAATGACCAAGAACGAATTTTATCTGGTGATGCCAGACCGATCTTCATATACTCAAAATTATTAACATCCAGCAAGGGGCCTACCTCCCTTTCTATCTAGACAATCATTAGCTGAAAGCGCGTCATGAGCGCTTTCAGCTAAGTCTTATTCCTTGGAACCAACCTTCTCAGATTCAAATGCTTGTGTTTCTGGAACGATGTTTAATGTATCAACTTGCTGTAAGTCATCTTCATCTTCCATATCACGCATTTCTATCTCTTTTTCATCTCCTGATAGGATCTTTACATCCATACCAAGACTCTGAAGTTCTTTAATTAATACTTTGAATGATTCAGGAACACCTGGTTCCGGTACATTTTCACCTTTTACAATCGCTTCATACGTTTTCACACGACCAACAACGTCATCTGATTTTACTGTCAGAATTTCTTGAAGAGTATATGCGGCACCGTATGCTTCTAGCGCCCATACCTCCATCTCACCGAAACGCTGTCCACCAAATTGAGCTTTACCGCCAAGTGGCTGCTGCGTAACAAGTGAGTAAGGTCCTGTAGAACGAGCATGCAATTTATCATCAACCATGTGAGCAAGTTTAATCATATACATGACACCAACAGACACACGGTTATCAAACGGTTCACCGGTACGTCCATCATATAATACAGTTTTTGCATCACCGGCCATTCCAGCTTCTTCAATCGTTCCCCAAACATCTTCTTCACGTGCACCGTCAAATACTGGTGATGCAACATGGATTCCAAGGGCTCTAGCTGCCATACCTAAATGTAACTCAAGCACCTGTCCGATATTCATACGTGAAGGAACGCCCAACGGATTTAACATTATGTCAACCGGAGTACCATCTGGTAAATATGGCATATCTTCTTCAGGCAATATACGAGAAATAACCCCTTTATTACCATGACGACCCGCCATTTTATCCCCTTCATGGATCTTACGTTTTTGAACAATATATACACGTACAAGTTGATTCACACCTGGTGGCAGTTCATCGCCGTCTTCACGGTTAAAGACTTTAACATCAAGAACAATACCGCCTCCGCCATGTGGAACTCTTAATGAAGTGTCACGAACTTCACGTGCTTTTTCTCCGAAGATTGCATGCAACAAGCGCTCTTCAGCAGTAAGTTCTGTAACACCCTTAGGAGTTACTTTACCAACAAGCAAGTCACCATCTTTTACTTCAGCACCAGTACGAATAATTCCACGCTCATCTAAATTACGAAGGGCATCTTCCCCTACATTTGGAATGTCACGGGTAATTTCTTCTGGTCCAAGCTTTGTATCACGTGATTCCGACTCATATTCTTCAATATGAATAGAAGTATAAACATCATCTTTTACAAGGCGCTCGCTCATAATGATCGCATCTTCATAGTTGTAGCCATCCCAGTTAACGAAGCCAACTAAAACGTTACGACCTAAAGCTAGTTCACCTAGTTCCATAGAAGGACCATCAGCAAGAATCTCACCTTTTGTTACGTGGTCACCCACAGCAACTATTGGGCGTTGATTATAACAAGTTCCCTGATTAGAACGAATGAACTTCAACATTTTGTATTTATCAAGGTCACCTTTAACTTCTTGACCATCAACTGTATTAATTCGACGCACCCAAACCTCACGTGCCTCAACATGCTCAACGATTCCTTCATGCTTACAAATAACCGCTGCTCCAGAGTCTTTCCCAGAAACATACTCCATACCTGTTCCAACTCTTGGTGCTTCTGGCTGTAGAAGCGGCACGGCTTGACGCTGCATGTTCGCTCCCATCAACGCACGGTTAGAGTCATCATTTTCTAAGAACGGAATACAAGCTGTCGCTGCAGAAACTACCTGTTTAGGTGATACATCCATATAGTCGATTCGGTCGCGTTTTACCACCGTGTTTTCGCCACGGAAACGGGCAACAACATCTTCATCTATGAATGAACCATCATCAGCTAGACGAGAATTCGCCTGTGCAACAACATAGTTATCCTCTTCATCTGCTGTTAAGTAGTCGATTCGACTTGTAACCTTTCCAGTATCAGGATCAATCCGACGATATGGAGTTTCGATAAAGCCAAAACGATTAACCTTTGCAAAAGATGATAAAGAGTTGATTAAACCAATGTTTGGTCCCTCTGGCGTTTCAATTGGACACATACGGCCATAGTGTGAATAGTGAACGTCACGCACTTCAAATCCTGCACGTTCACGTGTTAATCCACCAGGTCCTAATGCAGATAAACGACGCTTATGTGTTAATTCTGCAAGCGGGTTCGTTTGATCCATGAATTGCGATAACTGGGAGCTTCCGAAGAACTCTTTTATCGAGGCAATTACAGGACGAATATTAATTAACTGCTGTGGTGTGATCGTAGCAGTATCTTGAATCGACATTCTTTCACGAACCACACGTTCCATACGAGATAAACCAATTCGGAACTGATTTTGAAGCAATTCGCCAACTGAACGAAGACGTCTGTTCCCTAAATGGTCAATGTCGTCGGTATCTCCGACACCATGCAGTAAGTTAAAGAAATAACTGATAGAAGCAATAATATCAGCAGGTGTAATATTCTTAATTGGCTCAGCAACGTAAGCATTACCTAGCACATTGATTACCTTTTCACCATCGTCATTTGGTGCATAGATTTTAATGCCTTGAAGAATGATTTCTTCCTCTACTACACCGCCAACCGGATTAAAGCCCTTGAAGTTAATATCCTTTTCGAGAGCAGGAATAATCCGATCAAGGTTTCTGCGATCAAGAACTGTTCCTTTTTCTGCAATAATCTCACCTGTCTCAGGATCAACAAGAGATTCAGCCAAACGCTGGTTGAATAAACGATTTTTAATATGAAGCTTTTTGTTAATTTTATAACGACCTACATTTGCTAAGTCATATCTCTTTGGATCAAAAAATCTCGAAACCAATAAACTCTTTGCGTTATCCACGGTTGGAGGTTCACCTGGACGCAGGCGCTCATAAATTTCTAGAAGCGCTTTTTCTACTCCCTCAGTGTTGTCCTTTTCAAGAGTATTTCTAATGTACTCGTTGTCTCCAATCAATTCAATGATTTCTTGATCAGAGCCGAACCCAAGTGCACGCAAAAGAACCGTAACGGGCAGTTTCCGAGTACGATCTATTCTGACATATACGACATCTTTGGCGTCAGTTTCATATTCCAGCCAAGCGCCGCGGTTCGGAATTACAGTAGCTGTAAATCCTTTTTTTCCGTTTTTATCAAGTTTTCCACTAAAGTATACGCTCGGTGAACGTACTAACTGAGAAACGATAACACGTTCTGCCCCATTGATGACAAACGTACCTGTTTCCGTCATAAGTGGAAAATCACCCATAAAAACATCTTGATCTTTTACTTCGCCTGTTTCTTTGTTTACAAGACGTACTTTAACACGCAATGGTGCAGAATATGTAACGTCCCGCTCTTTTGATTCCGCAACAGAATACTTTGGTTCGCCAAGGCTGTAATCAATAAATTCTAGTGATAGGTTACCAGTAAAGTCTTCAATCGGTGAAATATCCTGGAACATTTCACGCAATCCCTCATCAAGAAACCATTGATATGAAGAGGTTTGGATTTCAATAAGATTTGGTAATTCTAAAACTTCACTGATTCGTGCGTAACTTCTTCGTTGGCGGTGTCGTCCATACTGAACTAGTTGACCTGTCAACTGATTCACCCCTCAAATCAAGCGTTTTTATTAAACATATATTTTGGTCTATATGAAAGGAACTAGATTGTTCCCCCATCAGACAAAAAAAGAAAAAGGGTTTTTATTTCTTAAAAACCACATTTTCACATTTTGACTATTATTTTGTCATCATTTCCGTCTTAAACCATTTTTATACCATAGAAATAAGTATTTACAGGAATAAATCGGAAATTATTATGATGGCATTTTATAATGCTACCATATATGACATTTTCAAGTCAACTATTTTACCGCTTTAATGATAAAATAACCTTTTGACTTGTCAATAGTCTCTACCGTGGTAAATAATTGGTTTAATTTTTCAATCGTGGAAGGTGCTCCTTGCTTCTTTTGAATCACAACCCAAAGCTCACCACGGGTGACTAAATGCTCATGACTTTGTTCGAAGATATCATGAACTGTCTTTTTACCCGCCCTGATTGGAGGATTTGTTAAAATAGCAGCAAAATTGAATTCCTTAACATTTATCAAAGTATCACTCTCATAAATATCAACATTGTGTACAGAGTTTTGTCCAGCATTAGCCTTTGCCAGTTCAATCGCTCGTACATTTACATCAATCATATGTACAATGCGCTCTGGATAATTTTTTGCGATTGAAAGACCAATTGGACCGTAACCGCACCCTACATCTAGAACAGGTCCTTCTATATTCGGGAATTCAAAAGCTTCTATTAATAAGCGGGAGCCAAAATCTACCTCCTTCTTTGAAAATACTCCGTTATCCGTTTTAAAACGGAATAACTGATTCCTTAAGGTAAAGTCCCAATATTTCGGTTCACTTTCAACCTTTTGAGTGCGAGAATAGTAATGTTCAGACAATAAGCTCACCTCCTGAGGAGTGTTCATTAATGAGGTTACCTGAGGAAAAAAACTATCGAAAAAAAGCCCGCTTATACAGCGAGCTTTTCTATAAGGTTATTACTTAACTTCAACGTTAGCTCCAACTTCAGCAAGCTTAGCTTTAACTTCTTCAGCTTCTTCTTTAGAAACGCCTTCTTTAACAGCTTTTGGAGTGTTGTCAACAAGGTCTTTTGCTTCTTTAAGACCAAGACCAGTGATTTCACGTACCACTTTGATAACTTTGATTTTTTGATCTCCAGCGCTAGCAAGGATAACATCAAATTCAGTTTGCTCTTCAACAGCTGCAACAGCTGCGCCACCCATTGCTACTGGAGCAGCAGCAGTTACACCGAATTCTTCTTCGATTGCTTTTACTAGATCGTTAAGTTCTAAAACAGTCATAGATTTAACCGCTTCAATGATTTGTTCTTTAGTCATTTTAATTTTCCTCCTTAGTTTTCATTCCGTTATTTTTTAAGCGATAAGTTTTAACTTATGCGCCTTGTTCTTCTTTTTGTTCTGCAACTGCTTTTGTAGCAAGAGCAAGGTTGCGGATTGGAGCTTGTAGTACGCTGAGTAGCATAGAAAGCAAGCCTTCGCGTGAAGGTAGTTCTGCAAGTGCTTTAACCTCTTCAACTGTTGCTACATTGCCTTCGATTACACCAGCTTTAATTTCAAGTGCATCATGCTTTTTCGCAAAGTCGTTAAGAATTTTTGCAGGTGCTACTACATCTTCTGTGCTGAACGCAATTGCGTTCGGACCAGTTAATGCTGCATTTAATTCTGAAAGCTCAGCTGCATCAGCCGCACGACGAGTCATAGAGTTTTTGTAAACTTTGAAGTCGATACCAGCTTCACGAAGTTGCTTACGAAGTTCAGTTACTTCAGCAACAGTTAGCCCACGGTAGTCAACTACGATTGTTGAAACACTAGCTTTTAACTTAGCTGTAATTTCATCAACGATTTGAATCTTTTGTTCGATTACGCTGCTCATCTTTACACCTCCTGTAGATTCTCTACATTTATACCAGGCAAAGTAAAACCTCCACATCAAATGTCAGACATGGAGGTGCATACAATAGCCGAAGATTTCAGCCAATTATCGCATTACCTCGGCAGGAAATTAAGCTTTATAAGCACCTGCTGTCTTCAGTACAAATGTTTTTATTTAAACAACAAAATAGATTATATAAAATGAATCTATATTTGTCAATTGGTAAAAAATTACTTAACTGTAACTGATGAAGGATCAACCTTCACGCCAGGTCCCATTGTTGAAGTAACTGTTACGTTCTTCATGTAAGTACCTTTTGCAGCTGCAGGCTTAACTTTTAACATTGTTTCGAATACTGTTTTGAAGTTCTCAACAAGTTTTTCGTTTTCGAAAGATGATTTACCGATTGGAACGTGGATGTTTCCAGCTTTATCAACACGGTACTCAACTTTACCTGCTTTAATTTCATTAATAGCTCTAGTTACATCAAATGTTACTGTACCAGTTTTAGGGTTTGGCATTAAACCTTTAGGTCCTAATGTACGACCAAGTTTACCAACTTCACCCATCATGTCAGGTGTTGCTACGATTACATCAAACTCAAACCAACCTTGTTGGATTTTGGTGATGTATTCTGCATCGCCAACATAATCTGCACCAGCAGCTTCTGCTTCTTTCACTTTTTCACCCTTAGCGAATACTAATACGCGTTGAGTCTTACCAGTACCATTCGGAAGTACTACTGCACCACGAATTTGTTGGTCAGCTTTCTTAGGGTCTACTCCTAAACGGAATGCAACTTCAAGTGTCGCATCGAATTTAGCGTAGTTTGTTTGCTTTGCAAGTTCAATCGCTTCAGCAACTGGGTAAGCTTTTGTGTTATCAACAAGCTTAGCAGCTTCTAAATACTTCTTACCTTTTTTAGCCATTTTTATTTCCTCCTAGATTGTGGTTTTAACGGAATAACCTTTTAGCGGAATTACCTCCCACGAATAAAGGTTGCGCAATTACGCAACCCCCTTCATTACAAAAACAGTTTACATGGATTAATCTTCGATTACGATACCCATGCTGCGAGCAGTACCTTCAACCATACGCATTGCTGCTTCAACGCTTGCTGCGTTTAGGTCAGGCATTTTCTGTTCCGCAATCTCGCGTACTGTATTACGCTTAACTGTTGCTACTTTATTACGGTTAGGTTCACCAGAACCAGACTGAATTCCAGCTGCTACTTTTAAAAGAACGGCAGCAGGAGGGGTTTTCGTAATAAATGTAAATGAACGGTCTTCAAAAACCGTGATTTCAACAGGAATAATTAATCCAGCTTGATCTGCTGTACGAGCGTTAAATTCCTTACAGAATCCCATGATGTTAACACCGGCTTGACCTAATGCAGGACCAACTGGTGGCGCAGGATTTGCTTTCCCAGCAGGGATTTGTAATTTAACAACTTTAATTACTTTTTTAGCCACGAGACACACCTCCTTAAAGTCCGTGATGTGGTAATAGGGTTTTTACCCTCCCACTCAACAAAAGTCTTTATATAAAGATAAAGAGCTTATCAAAAGTCTTTGTCTCACAAGAGACATACTGACCTATGAAATATTACCACTTTTTATAAATGATTTCAAGTTTTTTTAAAATTACTATTTATATTTCTTTAAATTAAAGCTTCTCAATCTGTGTAAATTCCAGTTCTACCGGGGTGTCACGTCCAAACATATTAACAAGAACTTTTAGTTTAGCCTTATCCTTATCCATTTCTTCAACAGTCCCAGTGAAGTTCATAAATGGACCTTCCTTCACCCGAACGGTTTCACCGATTTCATAATTAACATCAAATCGTTTTTCTTCGACGCCCATACGTTTTAGAATTCCAACAACTTCTTCAGGAAGAAGTGGAGTTGGTTTAGATCCTGCTCCAGCAGAACCAACAAATCCAGTTACACCCGGAGTATTCCGTACTACATACCATGAATCATCTGTCATAACTATTTCAACAAGTACATAACCAGGGAAAACTTTTCGTTTTACTACTTTCGTTTTACCGTTTTTAATTTCAGTTTCTTCTTCTTCAGGAACCACCACACGGAAAATCTTATCCGTCATACCCATTGATTCAACACGTTTTTCTAAATTCGCTTTTACTTTATTTTCATAACCTGAGTAAGTATGTAATACATACCAATTCTTTTCCATTCAAGAGGACTAAACGTCCATCCCTCCCCGTACTTTTATAAAAGGCAGAGTGCCAAAAATCTACATCTAGCTTTAACACAGCCTTGTAAAAAATAATCATTTTTAAAGACAAATGAAAAAACCCGTTAAACGGGCTTTGCATAAAAAGTTCCTTTATTATTCACCATTATACCATGAAATACCTTTTATTATTCAAGAATAACTCGAATCAATTTCGAAATCCCTAAATCTATTACACCAAAAAATATAGCAAAAAAAGCAACTGTTGATAAAACAGTAATTGTATAGCGTGTTAGTTCCTTACGTTTTGGCCAACTAACTTTTCTCATTTCACGGAAAACATCACTGAAGAATTTCTTTAAGCGTTGCATATCTATAACCCTCCAACTATCGGAATAACATTGCTAGTATGACTAAAATTATTTTGTTTCTTTGTGGACTGTATGGGAGGCGCATGTTTTGCAATACTTTTTTAATTCCAATCGTTCTGATTGCAACTGATTTGCATTGGTTGAGTAATTACGTGATCCACATTCAGCACATGCCAGAATAATCTTTTTACTCATAATTCGACACCTTCATCATCCATCTTTTATATCCTTAAAAATGTAACATGACCCCTATTTATTGTCAACAACATGTGGGAGCGGGTTCATACAAATGTCATCGTTTACAAAAAATTAAAGGCTAAATTCTCTAATTTCTAAATAACGTTCCAATTTCCTTTTCACACGCTGCAGGGCATTATCAATTGATTTCACATGTCGGTTCAGCTCTTCTGATATTTCTTGGTATGATTGTCCATCGAGATATAGCGCCAAAACCTTCCGCTCTAAATCACTTAATAATTCCGTCATTTTAACTTCGATGTGATCAAATTCTTCTTGATTAATAATTAATTCTTCTGGATCAAGAACCTTTGCTCCGGATAGGACATCCATTAATGTTCGGTCGGATTCTTCATCATAGATAGGCTTGTCCAATGATACATAGGAATTTAACGGTATATGTTTTTGCCTAGTTGCGGTTTTTATCGCCGTAATAATTTGCCGGGTGATACATAATTCAGCAAACGCCTTGAATGAGGTAAGCTTGTCCTCACGAAAGTCACGAATTGCCTTATACAGCCCAATCATACCCTCTTGAACAATATCTTCCTTATCCGCTCCGATTAGGAAGTAAGATCTTGCCTTTGCACGTACAAAATTTCGATATTTGTGGATTAAATAGTCCAATGCTTCACTATTTCCTTGGTGCACAAAATCAACTATCTCTTCATCTTCCATTGAAAAAAATAGCTCGTTGCTTTTATCCCCGAAGACTGTACCCAATTAAGATCCCCCTCCACCGAACAAGCATAGATAGTATTATTATACTATTCAAAACTTTTGAACGTCAACGCTTACTTTTCACCTCTGCGCCACTTTTCAAAAATTTCTGTCACTTCGTTACTAATCGGTATTTTTGAGAATGGTCTTTTTTCTTGAATAGTTTTTACCTTTTTTTCGATTCCTTTTTCTATAGAGGACATCTCGATAAGCAATTCTCTTGCAGACTTTCTTAGAGCACCTTGTCCAAAAATAGCCCATTGCTCTGTAAAATCAGAGGTAGCCACATGTATTTGAGTCCTCCGATTATTTAAAGCAATCGCCATTTTTTCAATTCGCTCATCAGCAGTTTCATTTTCTTTTGTAAAAATAACCTCTACCTTATGATTCTTATATTTCTTCTCAATCCCTTGGACATAGTAGGCATCAAATACAACGATGACCCGATAGCCTGAATAAGCTTGGTATTCTGCCATCCTTTCAACTAAACGGTCCCGAGCTGCAGGCAAATCATGGTCCTTTAATGCCCTTAGCTCTGGCCATGCCCCGATTATGTTATATCCATCGACAAGCAAAATATCCATTTCTATCCCTCTAGAGGATGCCGCCTGCGGTATACCTCATACATTAATAACGCTGCTGCAACAGACGCATTTAATGATGTTACCTTTCCAGCCATCGGCAGGTTAATAAGGAAGTCACATTTTTCCCTAACAAGACGCCCCATCCCTTTTCCTTCGCTTCCAATCACAAGACCAAGTGGCAGCGTGCCATCAAATTGGCGATAATCTTGTTTTCCACTTGCATCCGTACCAGCTATCCAAATACCACGTTCTTTTAATTCATCAATGGTTCTTGCCATATTGGTGACACGTACGACCGGAATATGCTCTATTGCACCAGTTGAGGCTTTTGCTACTGTTGCCGTTAAACCAACTGCTCTTCTTTTAGGAATAATAATGCCGTGTGCTCCCACTGCATCAGCGGTTCGCATGATTGATCCAAGATTATGAGGGTCCTCGATTTCATCTAATAACAAAAAGAACGGGGTTTCATTTTTCAAATCTGCGGCTGCAAATAGATCGTCCATTTCTGCATATTGATAAGCAGCAACATAGGCAAGAACTCCTTGATGATTTTCATCAGATATCTGGTCAATTTTTTTCTTTGGGACAAATTGAACTATTACATTAGCTTCTTTAGCTAATTGTATTAACTGCTGCATTTGACCACGCTGGGAAGATTCTGCAATCAATATTTTATTGATATCCCTTTCTGATCTAAGTGCCTCCATAACTGGATTTTTCCCAATGATGTAATCGTTGTTTTCGCTCATTCGTTTTTTCCTCCTTTCTTTTCTTCAACAATTGAAAAGGACATTAAGATAAGCTCTTCTAGTCGTTTTATTGCCTCTGTTAAATACAAAAATCCCATTAACGCTTCAAATGCTGTACTATAATGATAAGTTTGAACATCCGTGTTTTTTGGGACTGTGCCAGATTTAGCATTGCGTCCACGCATAACAACGGCCAGCTCCTCCTCTGACAGGAGGCTTTCATCCATCATCCTAAATAGAACTTTACACTGCGCTTTTGCGGAAACATACTTTGTCCCTTCACGGTGAAGATGATTCGGCTTTACCTTCCCGCTTTGCAGGAGGTGACGTCTGACATAAATCTCATAAACAGCGTCACCCACATAAGCTAGTGCAAGACTATTCAATTGATTGGCATTTACTTTTTCTTGATAATCAAGCATGAATTAGCCTCTTTTCCATCTCGTACCCTGCGGAGTATCTTCTAAAATGATATTCATTTCCTTTAACTGGTCTCTTATTTGGTCAGATAGCTGGAAGTTACGGTCTTTCCGTGCCTGGATTCTTTTTTCAATTAACGCATCGATTTCTTCATCCAACATTTCACTTGATTCAAGTGTCATACCTAAAACATTAAATAACTCATCGAATTGAGTGGTGAATTTATTAATTACTTCTACCGCTGTGTTTTTTTCTAATAGGTAGTAATTAGCCAATTTCGAAAGATCAAACAAGACGGAAATAGCTTTTGCTGTGTTGAAATCATCATCCATTGCCTTTATAAATTCATCTTGTAAAGCAGCTATCTTCTCTAGCCATTCCTGATTATTATTTGTTAAATCTGTACTCGATTCCCTGCGATGTTGTATATTTTGATATGAGGTTGTTAGGCGGTCAAAGGCAGCCTTTGTGCTTTCTAATAACTCTTCACTGTAGTTAATCGGATTACGGTAATGTACAGATAGCATAAAAAATCGTAACACTTGTGGATTATGCTTTTTGATAATGTCATGTACAAGAACAAAGTTCCCAAGCGATTTTGACATTTTTTCATTATCAATATTGATATATCCGTTGTGCATCCAGTATCGGGCAAAGGTTTTTCCAGAAAGTGCTTCCGATTGCGCAATTTCATTTTCGTGATGCGGGAACGTTAAATCTTGACCGCCTGCATGAATATCAATGGTATCCCCTAGGTATTTTTTTGCCATCGCCGAGCACTCAATATGCCAGCCAGGGCGTCCAATTCCCCAAGGACTTTCCCAAAAGATTTCCCCTTCTTTCGCCGCTTTCCATAATGCAAAGTCCATATCATCTTGTTTCTTCTCACCAACTTCAATTCGGGCACCAACCTGCAGGTCATCAATTGATTGATGTGAGAGCTTGCCGTAATCATCAAAATTCCTGGTCCGGAAATAGACATCTCCTTCTGACTCATAGGCAAATCCCTTTTTAATAAGCTGATCAATAAAATCAATGATATTATCCATATTTTCCATTACACGCGGATGAATATCCGCCTTTTTGCAGCCTAATGCAGATACATCTTCAAAATAGGCTTGAATGAAACGGTCTGCGATGGTTGGGACATCCTCTCCAAGTTGATTAGCAGCACGGATTAATTTATCATCTACATCTGTAAAGTTTGAGACATATTGGATTTCGTAGCCACGATACTCAAAATAGCGGCGGACGGTATCAAAAACAATAGCCGGACGGGCATTACCGATATGAATATAATTATAGACAGTTGGACCACAAACATACATTTTCACTTTACCCTCTTCAAGAGGGATAAACTCTTCTTTTTTACGGGTTAATGTATTATAAAGCTGAATTGCCATTTACTTTAGTCCTTTCTTTTTTCAATTTAATTAACTCTTCTTTCAATTCAACTAGTTCAAGCTGCATTTCTTTAATTCGATCTGCAATAGGGTCTGGGAGGTTACAATGGTCTAAGTCTCTCATTCTCTTCCCATCTTGAATCACTACCCTGCCTGGAACCCCTACAACGGTTGAATTAGGTGGTACTTCCTTTAAGACTACAGAGCCTGCACCGATCTTCGAATTTTCTCCAATGGTTATCGATCCTAGCACCTTCGCACCGGTTGCAATCAATGCATTATCTTTAATTGTTGGATGACGTTTACCTTTCTCTTTCCCAGTTCCTCCGAGTGTTACACCCTGAAATACGGTTACGTTATCACCTATTTCACAGGTTTCTCCTATGACAACTCCCATACCGTGGTCAATAAAAAATCTCCTGCCTATTTTTGCACCAGGATGAATTTCAATACCTGTGAAAAACCGACTAATTTGAGAAATTACCCTTGCAAGGAAATAAAACTTCCTTTTGAAAAATGCATGTGCTATTCGGTGGGCCCATATCGCATGTAAGCCTGAATAGGTTAGGATAACTTCTAAATAGCTCCTCGCTGCTGGATCTTGTTCAAAAACAACGTCAATGTCCTCCCTCATCCTTTTGAACATTTTTCTTTTCCCCCTTTATTTTAATAACGCGTAGCAACTTTTCTGAGCTCGAAGATCTCTATGTTGTTCCCCATTGTTTGGATAAATAAAAAACGCCCCTGTCATAACGACAGAGACGCTTGGGCGTGGTTCCACTCTGATTAGACCGATAAGCTTATATACATAAAGCTTACATTGGTCTCACTCTACCTGTTAACGGAAAGGTTCCGCCCATGTCTACACAGATTTTCATCTTTTCGAAATGGGACTCAGAGGTGCATTTTCAAACATGAGAGGCTTAAACCACTTTCAGCCGGTGATGGTTTTCTCTTTAAAGCATCATATCTTACTTTTCCTCTTCAACATTTTTTCGTATAAAAAAGTTTATATCTTTTACTATATTACATTTTTGCTCTAATGTTAACCAATAAGTTTTTGAATTCTCTTTAGAACTTTTGATTTACCTAAAAGTTCGATAGCTTGAGGTAAATCTGGACCATGTGTTTGACCCGAAACCGCTGCACGAATCGGCATAAACAGATTTTTTCCTTTTTGACCCGTTGATTTTTGAACTGCTTTCATCGCCGCCTTAATTTCGTCAGCTTTAAAGTTTTCCAACTTCTCAAGTTCCTCAGAAAATGCTTTTAGTACTTGAGGAACCGTCTCTCCTGATAATACTTCCTTAGCATCCTCTTCGAATTCAGCTTCCTCTTTAAAGAACATATCCGAAAGCTCGACTATCTCTGCACCAAAGCTCATTTTTTCCTGTAAAAGCGAAACTAAACTCTTTGCCCATTGTTGTTCTTCTTCCGTCAAGTTCTCACTTAAGCGTCCAGCTTTAACCAGATGTGGCATGGATAGCTCCAAAACTCGGTCAACCTCAATCTTTTTCATATATTGGTTGTTCATCCATGTAAGCTTATTCGTATCAAATAAAGCCGGTGACTTCGATAAGCGATTGGCATCGAAAATTTCAATAAATTCCTCTTTAGAGTAAAGCTCCTCTTCACCTGTTGGAGACCAGCCTAGTAAAGTAATAAAGTTAAACAAGGCTTCTGGCAGATAGCCTAATTCCTCATATTGTTCGATAAATTGAATAATTGATTCATCTCGTTTGCTTAACTTCTTTCGGCTTTCATTCACGATTAGTGTCATATGACCAAAAATCGGCGGCTCCCAGCCTAATGCTTCATACACCATTAGCTGCTTAGGGGTGTTGGATATGTGATCATCTCCGCGAAGTACATGCGAAATTTTCATTAAATAATCATCAATGGTTACCGCAAAATTATAAGTTGGGGTTCCATCCTTTTTGATGATGACCCAATCACCCATTCCTTCAGATTCAAAGGATACAGTTCCTTTTACCATGTCATTAAAGGTAAAGGTTTTTCCTTCAGGTACAACCATTCGGATGCTTGGCTCGCGTCCTTCACTTTCTAATTTTGCACGTTCCTCAGCTGTTAGATGGCGGCACTTTCCTGAATAATGAGGAGTTTCTCCCCTCTCGGTCTGCTCTTCCCGCTCTGCTTCGATTTCTGCTTCTGTACAATAACATTTATAGGCATGACCATTCTCAAGTAATTGATTGTAATAGGTTTGATAAATATCATTTCTTTCAGACTGTCTGTAGGGACCATATTCGCCGCCGACGTCCACACTTTCATCCCAATCCATACCCAGCCATTTAAGGTACTTTAATTGACTTTCTTCTCCGCCAGCAATATTCCGTTTCTTATCTGTGTCCTCAATACGGATAATAAATTTACCTTGCTTGTTGCGTGCAAACAAATAATTAAATAATGCTGTACGGGCATTTCCAATATGTAAATGTCCAGTTGGACTTGGAGCATACCTTACACGAACTTCATTTGACATCATTATGCCTCCTATTAGAAAAGCGCAAGCGCCTTGTCCAGGGGCGACAGGCATAAGACGCACCCTGCAAGAAGGCGCTTTTTTCCTTCTTCAGGGGGTGGCTGATGACCCCGAGCCCCTAGGCGCTGGAGCTAGACAATTCTCTAAGTTTAAAAATTATATCTGATTTATTTTACCATTGTGTATTTCAGCAATAAAGACATTAGTCAGCCTTTTTTAACAAAACTGCAACCTGAGATGCAATTCCCTCACCACGACCTGTAAAACCCAGCTTTTCTGTCGTTGTTGCCTTCACATTGATTTGTTCAGGAGAAGCATTAAGTAATTCAGCAATTCTCTCCTTCATTTGCTGGATATAAGGTGCCATTTTTGGTTTCTGTGCAATAATGGTACAATCTGCATTAACAAGCTCATACCCTCTATCTTTCACAAGCTGCCACACATGCTCCATAAGCTTAGCAGAATCTGCGTCTTTAAAGTTTGGATCTGTATCTGGAAAGTGTTTTCCAATATCCCCTTCACCAATCGCTCCAAGACAAGCATCAGAGATTGTATGCAATAAAACATCGGCATCTGAATGGCCAAGCAGTCCTTTTTCATATGGGATGGTAATGCCGCCAATGATTAATGGACGACCCTCCGTTAATTGATGTACATCAAAGCCTTGTCCAATACGAAACATTTTTATAAACTCCCCTGTCTTTTCTTTAATATCGCCTGTGCAAAAAATAAATCCTCCTGGGTAGTAAGCTTGATATTATCATAATCCCCTTCAACCATTGTGACTGGATGAGAGATTCGTTCTACCAAGCTTGCATCATCCGTACCAATAAAGTGATCCTTCTCTGCCCGTTCATAGGCCTTATACAATATGGAAAAACGAAAAGCTTGTGGGGTTTGAACAGCCCACAAGCTAGATCTTTCGACAGTTGCCATTACCACCTGATCACGTACTGTTTTCATGGTATCCTTTGCTGGCACTCCAATGATTGCTGCACCTGTTTTTTGTGCTGTATCTAGTAATCGGTGAATATGTTTCTTGAGAATAAATGGACGAGCGGCATCATGAACAAGAATAATTCCATCATTCTTCACAGTTTTCAATGCATTATATATGCTATCCTGACGTTCTTTTCCACCTGGAACTAAATCTAGCACCTTCTTCACCTTATTCTTCTTTAATAAGGATTTAAATTCCGCCACATCTAGTGGGTTAACAGCTAAAATAATTCCCTCACAAAGATCATCTTCTTCGAACACCTTTAGGGAATGGATTAATACAGGTATATTATTTAGTTCTAGCAAAAGCTTATTTTTCCCTGCTCCCATCCTCTTCCCTTGACCAGCTGCCGGGATAATGACTTGATAAGCCATAGTAAAACTCCATTTCTAATTTGGCTATAGTGCCTTTTCTAGTAATTTAGGTTTTGCAAAAATCATTCTTCCAGCTGAAGTTTGAAGAACACTCGTAACAAGAACATCAATTCTTTTTCCGATATATTCTCGTCCCTCTTCAACCACAATCATCGTTCCGTCATCAAGATATGCTACACCTTGGTGATATTCTTTACCATCCTTTATTACCTGTACAGCTAACTCTTCCCCAGGCAGTACAACTGGTTTAACTGCATTCGCTAAATCATTGATATTTAATACAGAAACGTTCTGTAATTCACATACTTTATTGAGATTAAAATCATTGGTAACAAGTATTCCATTCGTTATCTTGGCTAGTTTCACCAGCTTGCTGTCTACTTCTTGAATTTCATCAAAATCGCCTTCATAAATCTCTACTTTTATCGCAAGTTCTTTTTGAATTCGATTTAGAATATCCAAGCCCCGTCTCCCACGGTTTCGCTTGAGGACGTCAGATGAATCAGCAATATGCTGTAATTCCTCAAGTACAAAGCGAGGAATGACAATCGTTCCTTCTAAAAATCCTGTTTGGCAAATATCAGCCACGCGACCATCAATAATCACACTTGTATCTAAGATCTTTAAGGATTGTCCCTCAGATTTTTCAGCATCCTCTTCTCCGGACTTCTTCTTTCCGCGACTGCCAAAGAGATTTAATAGCTCATCTCTCTTCTTAAATCCAACCTGAAAGCCAAGGTATCCGAAAAATAATGTCAGCAAAATAGGAGCGGCAGCATTTAGTATAGGTACTTGAACTGCATTTAGAGCAAAACCGATTAGAAAGGCTACTAATAGGCCAAAGATTAATCCTATACTGCCAAAAATCACATCTGTTACCGGGATTTTTACCAGCGAGTCTTCCGCCCATTTAATAAACTCCAGTACATAATCTACTGCCCAAAAAGTAATAAGATAAAAAATAATTGCACCTATAATAGCCGTTGCATATGAGTTACTGATTATTGGAATGTCATCAAAATTTATTAGTTTTAGCAATTGTGGGATCAGCAATATTCCAAGCGTACCCCCAGTTATGAGAAAACATGCTTGCACAATACGTTTTAACATTCCTTCACCTCCTCTACTCATTATAAACATATTCCCAAAAATGAAACCTTCATTTTATTGATTATTTTTGTCAAAGTGCAAGTTTTAAAACATGAAAATGAATGTTATTTAGTAAAATAGATTTTTCACTTCATAGGGTAGCACTGGAAAAAAACTCTGTCAAACAAACGTAAATTTGCTATTTTTACTTTGATGGCCTATAACTGCCGCTCCGTATATAATCGCTCTTTAATTAACTTTAAGCCTTCCTTGATTTTCTTTGCACGGATTTCGCCAATTCCTTCAACATCATCTAGTTCTTCAACAGAAGCTGATATAATTTTCGAAAACTCACTGAAGCTTGTAATAATGTTTTCAATTATAACGATTGGAAGACGGGGAATTTTATTAAGAATCCTATACCCCCGTGGGTGCTTATTTTCATCGAGTGGAATGTATCCTTGATAGCCCATTAGTTTCAGTATAGCAATATCATCTAATGCACCGTTACTCGTTAACATCTGCATTCGCTTGAGTACTTCTCTCGCCTTGATATCTCTATCAATTGCATAATCCTTAATAATCAGCGATGTCTCTTCTTCTAAATCCGTCAATATTTCATTCATTTGTAAGCGAATAAGTCTTCCTTCCGTTCCCAATTCGTTTAAGTAAGTAATGAGTTCATTTTTTATCTTAAGAACCATTTCAAATCGGTGAAGAACGAGTAGGAAATCGTTATATGTAACGGATTCTTCAAACTCTAATATACTTAAGCTGGCAATACTTCGCTCAAGGACTGATTTATACTTTTCCAGCATTTGAATAGCTTGATTCGCTTTGGTTAATATCACAGAAATATCTTTAAGGGCATAACGGAAGTTACCTTGATATAGGGTTATGACATTTCTCCTTTGAGAAATAGCAATGACAAGTGCCTTTGTTTGCCTAGCCACTCTTTCGGCAGTCCGATGCCGCATCCCTGTTTCGGAGGCAGAAATATCAGAATCAGGAACAAGCTGGGCATTCGCAATAAGAATTGTATTCCCTAATTCATTAAGGATAATTGCACCGTCCATTTTTGCTAGCTCATAAAGATAACTTGGTGAAAAAGGACAATTAATTTGAAAACCACCATCTACGATACTTTTAACCTTTTCATTGTAACCAACAACAATTAACCCGCCAGTATTAGCCCTTAGTACATTATCAATACCTTCTCGAATAGGTGTACCTGGGGCAATAAACTGTAAAACTTCACTTACAGTTTGTTCACCTAGCTTTCTATTTTCCATGTTCTACACTCCCAACGCTGCTTTTAAGGCTTCACCTACAGTAGAAACGCCGATTAATTCTACCCCTTTCGGTCCTTGCCAGCCGCTCAAATTATTGGCAGGTAAAATAACCCGTTCGAAGCCCAACTTTGCAGCTTCTTGAACACGCTGCTCAATTCTGGAGACTCTTCGTACCTCTCCTGTTAACCCAACCTCGCCTATAATACAATCTGTTGCCCTCGTAGGTTTATCACGGAAGCTTGAAGCAATACTAACGGCAATCGCTAAATCAATGGCTGGTTCATCTAACTTTACGCCCCCAGCAACCTTAAGGTATGCATCTTGATTTTGAAGCAACAATCCCATCCGCTTTTCTAAAACCGCCATTAATAACGGTACACGGTTATGGTCAATCCCTGTTGCCATTCTCCTTGGGTTTCCAAAACTAGTTGGAGAAATTAAAGCTTGGATTTCAACAAGAACTGGACGGGTGCCTTCCATTGAAGCAACAACAGTTGACCCAGCAGCACCTTGTGATCTCTCTTCAAGGAAAATTTCCGATGGATTTGCAACCTCATCAAGTCCAAATTCTTTCATTTCAAAAATACCCATCTCATTGGTTGATCCAAAACGATTCTTTACTGCGCGTAGGATTCGATACGTATGGTGTCTTTCCCCTTCAAAATAGAGAACTGTATCTACCATGTGCTCAAGTAGCCTTGGCCCTGCTATCGATCCTTCCTTTGTAACATGACCAACAATAAAAATAGCAATACCCTTCGTTTTCCCAATCCTCATTAATTCAGATGTACATTCACGTACCTGTGAAACGCTCCCTGGTGCAGACGTGACTTCCGGATGAAAAACCGTTTGTATAGAATCAATAATGACAAAACTTGGGTTTGTGCTTTCAATGTTCCGATTTATTTCTTCTAAATTAGTCTCTGAATAAACAAAGAGATTTTCAGACTTTATCCCTAACCTTTCAGCTCGAAGCTTCGTTTGCCTCAATGATTCTTCTCCGGATATGTATAAGACCTGATTACCTTTATTCGCAAGTTGAGAGGATACCTGCAAAAGGAGTGTTGATTTACCAATACCAGGATCACCACCGATTAAAACCAGTGAACCTTTTACCACGCCTCCGCCTAAAACACGATTAAGCTCATTTAAATCTGTTAAAATCCTCGGTTCAGTCAACGTTTCAATGGCTGTAATGGGTGTTGGTTTAGAAAGTGTTGATACTCCTTGGGAATGGGCAAAAGCTCCCCTCCTATTTCCGCCTGTAACCTCAACTTCCTCTACCATTTTGTTCCATTCCCCGCAACCAGGACATTTACCCAGCCATTTAGGAGATTCATACCCGCACTCCTGACACATGAACTTCGTTTTTCGTTTAACCATATCTATCTACTCCTGACTCTAAATAGAAAAAGAGGTACACGGTCGAGACTTGTAACGTGTACCCCCTTTTAGTTGTTCTTAAAAGTAACGAATCCAGTTATTTAGTTAGAGTCGTTTTTTCAGCCGTTCTAACTGTGAACTCACCATTATCAACATCAATTATAACATGCTGCCCTGTTAATACAGTACCTTTTAACAGTTCTTCCGAGAGGCGGTCTTCAATATGCTTTTGAATCGCCCTGCGTAATGGACGTGCACCGTACTCTGGGTCGTAGCCTTCTATAGAGATTTTGCCCTTTGCTGCTTCCGTTAATTCTAAAGAAATATGCTGCTCTTTTAAACGTTTTACTAGCTGGTCAGACAGCAGCGTAACAATTTCTTCTAAATGCTTTCTCTCTAAAGCATGGAAAACAATAATTTCATCAATACGATTTAAGAATTCAGGACGGAAGGCTTTCTTCAATTCTTCCATTACCTTACCCTTCATATCCTTATAATTCTGTTCTCCATCTTGAATATTAAAACCAACATACTTGTTACGTTTTAACGCTTCTGCTCCCACGTTTGAAGTCATAATAAGAACTGTATTACGGAAATCAACGGTTCTGCCTTTAGAATCCGTTAGGCGACCATCCTCAAGAACCTGCAGTAATATATTAAATACATCTGGATGTGCCTTTTCAATTTCATCAAGCAGGATAACAGAATACGGCTTTCTTCTTACCTTTTCCGTTAATTGCCCTCCTTCTTCATATCCAACATATCCTGGAGGAGATCCAACCAGACGAGATGTAGAATGTTTCTCCATGTATTCTGACATATCAATTCGAATCATGGCATCCTCATCACCAAACATTGCTTCAGCAAGAGCCCGTGCCAATTCAGTTTTCCCTACACCAGTTGGACCAAGGAAAACAAATGAACCAATTGGACGTTTTGGATCCTTTAAGCCTGCTCTCGCACGACGGACTGCTTTTGAGACCGCCTTAACTGCTTCCTCCTGACCAATCACACGTGAATGCAGGAGTTCCTCTAAATTAAGTAATTTAGTTGTTTCTGTTTGGGCAAGCTTTGATACAGGTATTCCCGTCCAGCTTGAAACAACACTAGCAATATCCTCAACTGTCACTTCGCTGTTTTCTTTCCCTTGCTTTTCTTTCCAAGTTTTCTTCGTTTCCTCGAGCTGCTCACGAAGACGCTGTTCTGTATCTCTTAGAGAGGCGGCTTTTTCAAATTCTTGGCTCTGAACTGCCGAATCCTTCTCTTTCCGGACTTCATCAAGCTTCACTTCTAATTCTTTTAAATTTGGAGGTGTTGTATAAGAACGTAAGCGAACCTTTGATCCCGCTTCATCAATTAAGTCAATTGCCTTATCCGGCAGGAATCGGTCAGAAATATAGCGATCAGATAACTTTACTGCTGCTTCAATAGCCTCATCTGTAATCGAAACACGGTGATGGGCTTCATAACGATCACGAAGTCCCTCTAATATCCGTACTGATTCTTCTGCTGTTGGCTCGTCAACACGGATTGGCTGGAAGCGGCGTTCTAACGCAGCGTCTTTTTCGATATATTTACGATACTCGTCAAGAGTGGTTGCACCAATACATTGGAGCTCTCCACGGGCAAGGGATGGTTTTAGGATGTTAGAAGCGTCAATGGCTCCTTCTGCTCCCCCAGCTCCTATTAACGTGTGTAACTCATCGATAAAGAGGATGATGTTACCAGCCTGGCGAATTTCATCCATTACTTTTTTCAAGCGATCCTCAAATTCACCGCGATATTTGGTTCCAGCTACTACGGTTCCCATGTCTAACGTCATAACCCGCTTATCACGAAGAATTTCTGGAACTTCATTATTAACAATTTGCTGTGCAAGACCTTCAGCGATAGCTGTTTTACCTACTCCTGGTTCACCAATTAAAACTGGATTGTTTTTTGTACGGCGGCTTAAAACTTCTATAACCCGCTGGATTTCCTTACTTCTTCCGATAACAGGGTCCAAACTTCCTTCTCTAGCAATCGACGTAAGATCTCTAGCAAGGCTGTCAAGGGTTGGAGTATTCGCACTCACAGATGCTCCTCCCTGATGACCACCTGACTCATTACTGCCTAGTAATTGCAGTACCTGTTGGCGTGCCTTATTTAAGCTTACTCCAAGATTATTAAGAACTCTTGCAGCAACACCTTCTCCTTCACGGATTAAACCGAGTAGGATATGCTCTGTTCCAACATAGGAATGTCCTAATTTTCGAGCTTCATCCATAGATAGTTCGATTACCTTTTTCGCTCTAGGTGTGTAGTGAATCGTTTGAGATGCTTCCTGCCCTTTCCCGATTAACGATTCTACTTCCTTTTGAATTTTATCAGAACCTAATCCAAGCCCATAAAGTGCTTTGGCAGCAATGCCTTCTCCCTCACGGACTAAGCCTAATAAAATATGCTCAGTCCCAATATTGTTGTGTCCAAGTCTGATTGCTTCCTCTTGTGCTAAAGCTAAAACCTTTTGAGCTCTTTCAGTAAAACGGCCGAACATCATATTCCATTCCTCCTCACCTTTTATCTTGCTCCATTTTTAATCGTTCTCGAATTAATGCTGCTCGTCTTATATCTCTTTCATTTGCTCTTAAATGCCCGCCTGCATACTGCTGAAGAAAACCAGGCTGGGTTAAAATCATTAATTCATTTAATATATTCTTAGGCAGATGATCAATGTATCCCATATCAATACCTAGGCGAACATCGGATAAGCATTTTGCCGCCTCTTTTGTTTCAATAATCCTACAGTTGGATAACACGCCATAAGATCGAAACACTCTATCTTCTAATTGTATGTTTGAAGTTTTGCGTAATGCTTCACGAGCGGACCTTTCTTGTGAAATTAACTGACTCACAACACCTTTTAGGTCACGGCAAATGTCCTCTTCTGATTTTCCCAGAGTAATTTGATTGGAGATTTGAAATATATTTCCGAGCGCTTCACTCCCCTCACCATATATCCCTCTTACAACTAATCCCAGCTGATTAATGGCTGGAATGATACGATTAATTTGCTGGGTCAACATAAGCCCCGGCAAATGCATCATGACAGAAGCCCGAAGACCCGTACCTACATTTGTGGGGCAGCTTGTTAGGTAGCCATGCTTCTCATCGAAACCAAAGTGAATGTGGCTTTCTAGCCAATCATCTACTTCATTAGCAGCCTCCAACGCTTCCGTTAGTTGTAGTCCAGGAAACAAACACTGAATTCGAATGTGGTCCTCTTCATTAATCATAATACTAACTTCTTCATTTTCGGTTAATAGAACTGCTCCATACGGTGAATCCTCTGCTAAATTAGGACTTATCAAATGCTTTTCTACTAGTACCCTTTTTTGAAGAGGCTGTAATTCATCGATTTTTAGTAATTCCATTTGCCCAAACTTTGTAAAATTGGATTCACGCAGGATTTCTTCCATTTTTACAATAATGGCTTGGGCTTCTTCATGTGAAAATAATGTTGGAAATTTAAAGTCCTCAAAGTTTCGGGCTAAACGGATTCGGGAACTAAGGACGATATCTGAATCAGGTCCCTCCTCGCTCATCCACGAGCTGACTGCTTGATTGATAAAGCGTTCAAGCGACACGTTATTCCCCTCCCTTGTTGCTGCCCGGTAATTCTTTTTCGAGTGTTCGTATTTCATCACGAATCTGAGCAGCTTTTTCAAATTCCTCTTGTTGAATTAATTCTTTTAGCTCATTTTTAAGACTTTCAACTTGCTTTTTAAGGTGAATTCCTCCACCAATTCTCTTTGGTATTTTACCGCTATGGGACCAATTTCCGCTGTGAAGTCTCCTTAAGACTGGTGGAAGCTGCTCCTTAAATGTTTCATAGCAATGGGCACATCCAAAGCGACCGACTTTAATAAATTGTGGAAATGTCATTGAACATCCATTACATTGAAGAATTTCTTCTTGATGAAACGTATTTTGATTTTGTTTTTGAACAGTAGGATCAATATTTAATAGTCCCGCTAATAGGTTATTAAAAGTAAAGCCTGATCCTCCAGTAAACATAAACATCTCGCCCTTTTCTTGGGCACATTTTTCACAAAGGTTTACCTCAGTTTTTTCCCCATTGATGATTTTTGTAAAATGGAGTGCAGCAGGCCTTTGATTACATTCCTGGCAAATCATTTTTCATTTCACCTCTCTGGCTGGTATTTATTATTTATATTTCAATGATGTTAACATAGCTTTCAACATTCTTGCTCTTAATTCGTCTCGGAATGGAAGATCAATATAAAGGACAGAACGATCAATTACACTTAACATAATTTTTGCTTCTCGTTTGGTAATTATCTCCTCATGGACAAGTCTATAAATAACATCTTCTGCTGTAGATTGTGTGATACGATTATCAAAGAGTGAAAGCAAATGATCAATTAAGTCCACTAAATCATGGGACTGAACCTTCATGATTCGGATATATCCGCCTCCCCCACGTTTACTTTCTACGACATACCCTCGTTCAATGGTAAAGCGCGTATTAATGACATAATTGATTTGTGATGGGACACATTGAAATTTATCAGCAATCTCACTTCGCTTTATTTCAACATGTTCCTGTTCACTCATTTCTAATACTTGTTTCAAATACTTTTCGATAATATCGGAGATGTTTCTCATCTTCCCACCTCCTTTGACTTTGACTATATTTGACATTAATTATACTGAAAATGTTATGTAGTTGCAAACAACTGCTACTAATGATTTTCTCCATATTTCGCAGGTGTGAAACCTGTTTGGATTTATAAATTTATTTTTAGGAATTTAGTAATGGAAAAAACTCGACGGGGTTTTGGTTCCCTTTATTTGTGGAGATAGGGGGCTTGGGGAATCAAAAAAGGGGTTTGGTTCCCCTTATCGTTGAAAAGTTGAGTTCTTGGGAATCAAAAGAGAGTTTTGGTTCCCCTTATCGTTGAAAAGTTGAGTTCATGGGAATCAAAAGAGAGTTTTGGTTCCCTTTATCGTTGAAAAGTTGAGTTCTTGGGAATCAAAAGAGAGTTTTGGTTCCCTTTACACTTGAAATGGCGACTTCTTGGGAATCAAAAGAGAGTTTTGGTTCCCTTTACACTTGAAATGGCGAGTTCTTGGGAATCAAAAGAGAGTTTTGGTTCCCTTTACACTTGAAATGGCGAGTTCTTGGGAATCAAAGAGGATTTCTACTCCCTGTACTGCTAGTAAAATAAAGAACGCTGGGGATTCTGTTACTCTATTCCTTACGGAACACAAAAAAGCACAACCCTTATCGGGTTGTGCTTCGTTTGCCTGGCAACGTCCTACTCTCACAGGGACAAAGTCCCAACTACCATCGGCGCTGAGAAGCTTAACTTCC
>NZ_BAWM01000011.1 GCF_000759675.1 Neobacillus niacini
AGGAAAACCGAAAAGACCAGATTTAAACGAAGCTTAAACAAAATTCAAGAAGTACTTCGTACTATCAGACATTGGCCAATAAAACACCAAGCTGAAAAGATAAATCAAATTCTTAGGGGTCATTATAATTACTACGGAATGGCTGGTAATCTTAGGTCAATAACTAAAATCTATAAAATTACGGAACGATACTGGAAGAAAATGTTGAGTAGTAGAAGTCAAAAGAGCTATGTAACATGGGAAAAGTTTAATTATATTAAATTGATATTCCCTCTAGAGCGTCCTAAACTCTCAATTCCATTTTCTGAATTGAAAATGTACGCAAAACTGTGAAGCAATTTCTGAAGAGCCCGGTGCGGGAAATCCGCACGCCGGGTTCTGTGGGGGTTTGAGTCGCCAATCAGGCGACCTTTCTACCCGGAGGGTGGAGTCCAATTTACCGCAAGGTAGAAAGGCTCCCTTCTACTCGACTACTTTAAGATCAGGTTGCTGCGGCAGCCTTTTTCTTATTGTGCTAACGAAGCAGGTTTGTTTAACAAGCCTAATAAGAATATAATTATGATAGAAATAAAAGAACAACTTAAGTGGGTACAGTGAGGGTATGTAAGATGATTTCATTTTTTTTAACTTTAAAAAGATTACTGGTGGCTGTTTTTCGAATCATGAAAGAACCATTATTTAGATCACTTCTTGCAACTTTAGCACTCATAATACTTTCAGGCACAATGTTTTATAAAGGAGTAGAAGGTTGGACTTTATTTGATTCGTTTTACTTTGCTTTTACTAGTTTGATACCAACTAGTGTAAGCACAGGTTTGATACCACAAACGGATTTAAGTAAGTGGTTTACTATGATTTATCTAGTTGTCGGAATGGGTGTTATGCTAATGGTGTTAATTAGGGTTGGTCTTGCAGTTGCAGATTTTGAAAGGTTGGAAGAAAAAAGAGGGAATAAAAAGTAATAAAGGTTTTTTTCTAAATGGTGAAATAAAAAAGGCTAAGCCTTCAATGTTAGTTTTTTTCAACTATTACATTTCAATAAGAATGTGAATTTGCACTTAAAGTAAAGGGTAGCGATGCTTTTAGAAAGCATCGTTTTTTTTGTTGTTCAACTAAATAAGCAGTTTAGTTTAATAAGTCGAAATGATAAAATCAAATAAATAAGGGCGGATTGAGGGGCGATACAAATGGATAACTGGAGAAATAATACGATTTGGTTTGAACAAATACCAGATAATCTAAAAGCTTACTTAAACTTAAAAGAAGATAAATTAAATGAGATGCAGCTTGAAAACATTGAATATTTAACTCTTTGGCATCATAAAAAGAATAAGATGGGCAACTTTGTTGGTATTCCTGAAAATCTCCTCTATCTAGAATTAATCTGGTCCAATATACAAGATTTCCTTGGGATAGAAAAAATGAATAAATTAAAGCGTTTAGAAGTACATTATTGTACTAAATTACAAAACGATTTTGGTTTGTCTAGCTTAGCGGAAACACTAGAACATTTACATATTAAACAATCAAAGAAATTTGTACCAAATGAAGAATTATTCTCTCTGAAAAATCTTCGGGTCCTATGCCTTAATTCTTGCGGTAATCTTGAGAATTTGAATTTTTTAAATCAATTTCCTAACCTTATTGACTTTAGATTTGTTGATACTAATGTGTTAGATGGTGACTTATCACCAATTTTAGACCATCCAACAATCCGAAGTGTAGGCTTTCTGGATAAGAGGCATTACAATATTACCGAAGATAAGATGGATGCTTTGTTAAATGATAAAAACGGTGGAGAAGAATTACAAACTGTTATCAAGTATGGAAAATATGAGACTTTTAGATATATTTACTAACTAATTGTTATTGAACGGGTGCTTTACTTTAATAAGGAGTAAGGCCTTTTTTTATTCAAGTAACGAAGCAGGTTGGTTTAACAAGAAATGGTACAATAAAAGGAATAAAATCTCTTTTGGAGGCTTTAAATGTTCGATAAATTTTGTTCAACATTTGATGTAAAATTCAAAGATTTTGATACAGAACTTAAAGAAAGTCACCTAGCTATATTGAATCAGTCGTTCGGTGCAGTAACATTTATGAAGGCGTTTCAAGGTCAAACTTTTAAAGAAGGCTTGTATAGTGTACATAAAACAAATGAACTAGATAAGTGGAATAACATCGTATTTGAAACATTTCCATCCTATACAAATAAAATTTTCTGCTTTTCTTACGATTGGCTAGGAAGACACTTTGCATTAGATTTTACAAGGAGAATTGAGGGTGAACCGATGATATTGATGCTTGAACCTGGTACTGGTGAAGCACTTGAAATTCCTTCAACTTTTCTCTCTTTCCACGAAGAGGAACTTGTTAAATACCCAGATGCAGCTTTAGCAATTGATTTTTTTATGAATGGAAAAAAGAAAATAGCCAGTCCTTAGTACATAGCAATTGTGTTGGATACAAGGTGCTTTTGTTTTTAGGTGGTGAAGATAAGACAAGCAACTTAGAGGTATCAGATATGGAAGTTTATTGGGGCATTTTTGGGCAATTGAAGAAGCAACTTTTTTAATTTCTTATTCAAGTAACGGGTGCTTTTGTTGAACAAGAAGTAAAAGGGTGATACATAATATAAAACGATTATGTACCAACCATTTTTTATATGATTTCAGAAGAAGCAATAGTATTAAGTTTCTGACCAACATAAATCAAATTGATTTTTTGGATTTGTGAGTTAGCCTTTGAGAGTTCTTGCAAGGTTAAACCATTCTCCTCTGCAATTTCACTCATTGTGTCCCCAACTTCAACTGTATACGCAAAAGTCGGATTGCCAATTAGTAATAACGTCGCTAATGTCATAGTTCCAATTAGTTTCTTAATAGGTTTTGCACGCTCCTAAATGTATTTGATTCATTCTGTTTATCTCTGAATCTTATACATTTATATCTGGCAAAACAGAAATGTAAATTTGATTAATGTTACAGTTTGATTACATAAAAAGACTAGCATAAGTGGACTTACACCCGTCAAGTAAACAGTTCTAAAAAAGACTATGCAGCCATCGTGATCCGATATTCAACAGGAGCACGGTGGTTTAGTCGTTTTTGGAATCTTTTATAATTGTAGTCATACATAAATGTCTCTATTGCTTGTATTAATTCTTCCTCTGTTTTAGTTTACCTCAAGGTTCTAAATTCCCCAAAAGGGGTACACTTCTATATCGCAGAATGTAAAGTTCCTGACCCAAGGAAAAATATAATTAGTTATGATGATTTGAAAGCTTCTAGAAGTGTTCATTACGTTTTTCCTACTAAATCATTAAAGTATTCTAAGAAGTGAAGATTAGCTGAACACAGAAAAAAGTAAAACTCAGTAAACCTTGAGAAATAGGTTTACTGAGTAGTCGGTAATATAAAAATGAGGAGTAATAATTGATCCGTTTACATTGATAAAATTGGTCACACTTTGGTAACATACTAAAAATAATTAATGATAAAGAGAAGTAATTAAATAACATTTATTAGACCATAAACCCTTTAAAATCAAGGATTCAGAATCACTAATGAAAACTAAAAATCACTTTAAATAACACCTTCCCAATAACTTCAAAACTGCTTGAGATCTGCGTACCAGGTCTGGTGGTTTCGATTCCCACGCAGTCCCGCCAACCAAACTAAGTGATATCAAGTGTTTAAGCTGTTTTTTGTATGTATATTATAAACAGTTTATACTGTGATTTACGAGTGAAATGTCACCAGTATTTTTTCTAAAAATTAGGAAGTAATAGTGCGACTGATTTTAGGGGTACTATTGTGTCAAATACACCAAATTATGAATGAAAGGGTGGATTTTTTTATGCAAACAGTTAGGAAAACTCAACGAAAAGGATCAAGAAGTACACAGAATATTAACCGCTTTAAAAAACAGAACAAAAGATGACCTTGTTTGAAATGTTTGAGTGATTTATGACTATTAAGCAGACATAGGGTTTAGCAAATACAACAATCCAAGGTTATTATGAACACTTTCATTATCTCAATGATTACTTAGGTGGGGATGTCACTAACGATGAGGTGATAACTGAATTGTATCGAGATTATATTGGCTATATGCTTAATGATCAGGTTTTTCCCAAAACCCCCTCACCAGGTAAAAGTTCCCCTGCTAACATCCTTGCCGCCCTTTCCTGCTCTGGTAGGGTTTGTGCCACACGCTTGAATTCTCCGGTTGATATCCCCATATTTTTTTTGAAAAATCTAGTAAAATATCTCTTGTCCATGCCGAGATCTTCAGCTATCTCACTTAGAGTAATATGTTTATTGCGTTCAATTAAATCAACTGCATGTAAAATACGTAGATTTTGTAAGTATTGGTTTAGGGTGACGCCATAGAATTGACGAGAGAGCCGATTAATATGTTGATGCGAGTAGCCTGAAGATTTTATCACTTCTGATAATTGAAGAGGTTGTGTGTAATGTTCTCTTAAAATATTAGTAACATGATCGAGAATTGCTTTACAAGGGATAGCGTCATTTACTTTTGGAGTTTGACGGGAAAAAGAAGTTGTCTGCTTTCTTAATTCTAATAGAAATGAATAGAGTAACTTAGAAATTTCCCATAGTTCCTCGGTGCTATTAGTCTTAGCTAAAAGCCAAATTTGTTCAACTAATTTCCATAGTTGCTCAAAATGATTAAAAAGTAATAGCTCACCATTATGAAAGTTCATACTAGTAAGCATAGTTGAAACAGATGCTCCTCGAAAAGAGATCCAACCAACAATCCAAGGTTCTTCTGTTATCGGAAAATATTCGTGTGGGACTCCTTCATAAATGATCAATGCCTGATTTTTTTTTACAACTAGGTCATTATTCTCGTTAATACGAAATCTCCCACTACCACTAAGAGTTATGAAAACTTGAGTTGCAGAAAAACCTACAGGTCGGTGGGTCGCTCTCTGATGGTCGGAACCTACGGAATAAACTTGTAACGGGATCAAATCCATAGAAGTAACAAAACGCATTGGTAATTCTTTCATGAGAAATCGTCCTTTCATGTTCAAATTGTCCAATTTTATGTTCAATATAGCCTCTTGATGCTTAGATTAGATAAATACTATAATAATATTCATAATAATACAAATTTTACAAATAGCCAAGGTAATCTCCACTTTAGTTAACGTGTTCAAATTGTCCAATCTTATGTTCATTTTTGCCTTTTGTTGCATAGACAAGATTAATAATATTCAATTTTTCACTTATTACCGAGGTGATCTCGAATTATTGAACAATTCTTTGAAAACGCATACAAAAGTGGTTGGCATTTTCTTCTATTAAAGGGGTGATTAGGTAGTCTGATATTCGAGTAGTAAGTAATTATTACATTTAAATAGGGGGACATGGAAATGTTAAGAAAAGAATTCAGCTTTCTTTTAGTGTTATCATTTGTTTTTTTGATGGTTGGCTGCAGTAGTACCTCGCAGTCTAGTTCAGGTGGAAAGGATAGTGATGGAAAGGTAACGGTTACCCTTTGGTATTGGAATCGTTCGCTCGATGATAATTTATTGGCAAAAGCAAAGGAACAATTTCCAAACATAAACCTCGTAGCTCAAAAAATTGATGGTAATTCATATGAAACAAAGGTAGATGCAGCATTAGCTGCAGGTGGATCTGGGGCACCTGATATTGTTGGAATGAACGGGGCTGCTAGGTACATTCCACATGCTGATCAATTTGTAAATTTACTTGATCTAGGTGCTAGTGACATAAAAAACCAATATTTAGACTGGAAATGGAATTATGCAGTAACACCAGATAATAAAAAGTTAATCGCATTACCAATTGATATTGGCCCAACTGCTTTATTCTATAGAGAAGATATTTTTAAGAAGGCAGGGTTACCTACAGACCCAGCAGAAGTTTCTGCTCAACTTACTACTTGGGAAGATTACATAGAAGCTGGTGAAAAAGTAAAAGCTGCAACAGGAGTTAAGATGTTCGATAGTATTAATAGGGTATTTACTCAATATTTAGGCCAAAGTGACAGCGTCTACTTTGATAAATCTGAAAAATTTATTGGTGATGGTGGAAATGTCAAAAAGGCCTGGGATATTGCATGGAAAGTAAATGAAAAGGGCTTAAGTGCCAATTTAGTAGATGGAACAGAATGGAATGCATCAATGAATAACGGAGAAATTGCCTCATTTATAGGTGCTGTATGGATGAAAAAAGTCTTGGAGGATGCTGCACCGGATACTGCAGGTAAATGGCGTATCGCTCGTGCACCAGGCGGAGATGGGAATCACGGAGGGTCTTTCTTGGGGATACCAAAAAGTTCAAAACATCCGAAGGAAGCTTACAAGGTTATTAGCTGGTTGATGAACCCAAAAAATCAACTACAATCATATAAAACAATGGATTTATTTCCATCTACACCTAGTGTTTACAGTGATCCAATAATGAGTAGTAAAGAAGAGTTTTTTGGAAATCAAAATACGACCGAAATCTTTAGTCAAGCAGCCAAAAATGTAAAACCACTTTATTTTGGTGCTAATTACGATACCGTTAATTCATTGTTCTCAGATCAATTAACGAATGTTGCAAATCAAAATCTTGATTCTGAAAAGGCTTGGAACGACGTTCAAAAACAGGTTGAAAAAAAACTTTCACGTTAATCAAAACTAAAAAAGTATAGTACTAGGTGAAGTGGCTATTAATGTCTGAACCTAGTACTTTCCTTGACCATATGTAAATTGAGGAGGTACTAAATGAATGCTACTAATACCCAAGAAGTAACAAATAACGTCCAGTATATGAAACCAGTTGGTAAAGGAAGTTTATGGCGTAAAGTCTATAAAAATCGAGCTCTCTATCTTTTTATATCACCTTTCTACATCTTATTTTTAATCTTTGGGTTGTTCCCGATTTTCTTTTCGTTGTATTTGTCTTTCCATAAATGGTCTGGACTAGGAAAGATGGAGTTTGTTGGTCTTAAGCAGTTTACATATTTATTAACAGATACAACCTTTTGGCAGTCTGTAGGAAATACATTTGCCATATGGTTCCTATCAACAATCCCAATGCTGTTCGGAGCATTAGTTATTGCCTTTCTACTTAATACACCATTGTTGAAATTCAAAGGATTTTATCGTACAGCATTTTTTGTGACGAATGTTACATCAATTGTAGCAGTTACGATTATTTTTAAATCGATCTTTGGAAACCACTTTGGACTTCTAAACTATGTATTTACGATGATTGGCTTAAATCCAGTTGAATGGTTAAACTCAGGCATATTAATTAAAGTTGTTATTGCATCTATGGTGATTTGGCGATGGACAGGCTATAACGCAATTATTTATTTAGCTGGATTACAAAGCATCCCAAACACTTTATATGAGGCAGCGAAAATAGATGGTGCTAATCTTGTTCAAATGTTTTTTCATATTACAATTCCACTCTTAAGACCTATTATTCTATTTACAGTTTTAATGACTACGATTGGTTCGATGCAGCTATTTACCGAACCACAGGTTTTACTCGGAAATTCTGGTGGTGTAGGTGGTGCAGGTGTAACAATTACGATGTATATGTATAAACAGGCATTTGTTGACAATCAATATGGATATGCATCGGCTGTATCTTGGGTACTATTTGGCATAATTGCTCTGTTTTCATTACTTAATTGGAAAATCGTTCAAAAAACTGGAGCAAAGTAAAGTTAGAGAGGTGATTATGAATGAATGGAAAGTTTTCAAGACTCAAAAATATAGCATTACACTTCCTATTATTGATAGGAGTATTTATTTCAATTTTTCCATTTTATTGGTTAATAGTTATGTCTACGAATAAGACAAGCGACATATTAAAGTTCCCACCTAAGTTAATCTTTGGGAATGAGTTTTTTACGAATATCAATAATGTTCTGCAAAATGTAGATTTTTTTAAATCCTTTTTAAACACATTATTTGTATCTACTACATCAGCTGTCGCCATTTTATTCTTTTGTTCACTCGCAGGGTTTACATTTGCAAAGTTTCAGTTTCCAGGGAAAAAGATTCTCTTTACCTTACTATTGATTACGATGATGATTCCATCACAACTTTCGTTTGTTCCATCATACATTATGATTTCAAAGATGGGTTGGGTAAACACGTTTCCAGCTCTCATAATCCCTGGCTTAGCAAATGCATTTGGAATATTTTGGATGAAACAATATTCTGAAGAAGCGATTCACGATAGCCTGCTAGATGCCGGCAGATTAGATGGGTGTAATCATTTTAGACTTTATTGGAACATAGGCTTACCGATTTTAAGACCTGCTTTTGCTTTCTTAGGAATATTCTCGTTTATAAGTGTATGGAATGATTATTTATGGCCGTTAGTTGTTTTAAATGATCCAGCTAAATACACATTACAAGTAACATTATCTCAACTAAATGGAATTTACAACACAGACTACGGATTAGTAATGGCGGGTACGTTATTAGCTACTCTTCCATTAATAATAATATTTATGTTTGTCAGTCGCCAGTTTATTTCAGGGATTGCAGCAGGTGCGATAAAAGATTAGGGGTTACTCTTTTGCTTCACTAGGAAGGAGGAAGCACAGAATTCGAAGAAAATGGTTTGATGGATTTTATCATTAATTAGGAGGAGATTCTTTTGACTTTAAAAGTCGGTTTTATCGGTACTGGTGGTATAGCAAAGGCGCATTTAAATAATTTAGCGAAAATTCAGGAAGCAGATGTAACAGCATTTTTTGATATTAATTTCGAGAAAGCCCAAAAGGAGGCTCAAGCATGGACGAGTGCAAAAGCTTACACCGATGTAAATGAAATGTTAGATGATCGTCAGCTTGATGCAGTTTACATATGTGTCCCGCCAATGGCACATGGAGAAGCGGAGAACGCAGTGATTGAAAGAGGGATCCCATTTCTTGTTGAAAAGCCACTTGGAATTGACAATCGACCGACAGAAATTCTTAAAAAGATCGAACAAAAAAAGATTATTACCTCTGTAGGTTTTCATTGGCGATATCAGGAAGCAACAAGAAGGGCACTTGATTTACTAAATGAACGAAAACTAGGAATGTCGTTAGGATATTGGATGGGTGGTATGCCTATGGTACCATGGTGGAGAGTTCTAACTGAATCAGGTGGTCAGTTCGTTGAACAAACCACTCATATTGTTGATTTATTGCGATATCTTAGTGGTGAGGTCGTTGAAGTTTTTGCTGCATACAGTCAGCGAGTTATGCATGAAAAGGTAGAAGGTACAACAGTTGCTGATGTTGGGACTGTAACAATGAAATTAGAAAATGGCAGTATTGCCACGATCTCTAATACGTGTATATCTCCGGTAGGGCATAAAGTTGGTCTAGATTTATATACAGATCAGGGAATACTCGAAATCAGCAGTGCAGGTCTGAAAGATATCAAAGCTGATACTGTAACAGAGTATAAAGAAACAGTTAGTCCATATTTTGTAGAAGATGAAGTCTTCATTAACGCAGTTCTTACAGGAGATTCTTCAAAGATTTTATCTGATTATCGAGATGCGCTGATTACTCATAATGTAACGTTAGCAGCAAATAAGTCTGCGGAAATTGGAAAACCAATTAATTTGAAGGAGTTGTCACATACATGAAATACTCTCTTTGCATAGGAGCTTACAAAGGAAAAGATGTTATTTATCATCTTGAAAAAATAAAAGAACATGGATTTAACGGTCTAGAGTATTATGGCTGGTGGGATTTAAATATTAAAGAGGTTGCTAAGGAACAAGAACGAATTGGGGTAGGAATTATTGCTACTTGCACAAAATTCTTTAATTTAGTAGATGAAACGAGACGCGCAGAATATATAGATGGCCTGAAGCAAACAATCCAGGCTTGTAATATACTAGGAACAAAGTCGATTATTACTCAAACAGGAAATGTAATCGATGGTATTCCTCGTAAAACACAACAACAAGCGATGGTTGAAACCTTAAAGCAGTGCGCACCTCTTTGTGAAAAAGCTGGAATTATCTTAGAAGTTGAACCACTAAATGGTTTAGTTGACCATAAAGGACACTTTCTTCAATATTCGGATGAGGCAGTTTCCGTCATAGATCAAGTAAATAGTCCAAATGTAAAGCTGGTATTTGACGTTTATCATCAACAAATCTCAGAAGGCAATGTCATCCGAAATGCAAAAAACTATATTGATAGAATTAGTCATTATCATATCGCTGATAATCCTGGTAGAAATCAGCCAGGTACAGGTGAGTTGAACTATATCAACATCTTAAATGCCATAAAAGAAACAGGTTTTGATGGATATGTAGGTCTAGAATGTGGGTATACAATTGATACAGACGAAGCATTAGTGGAGTTTAAACAAACTATTTTAAGAAATGTGGAGACATTGACAGTATAGATGTTTCGATTGACAGCTAAAAACCTATACACATAAATTGTTTTTTACAACCAAGCCTTACCATATGCGAAAAAAAATTCTAATTTGAATAAGGAGTTATTCACTTATGATAAATGTCGCCTTGTTAAGTAAATGGCATGTACATGCGGATGATTATGCTCATCAAGCGAAGCAAAATGAAAACATAACGATTAAAGTAGTTTGGGATGAAATTGCTGAACGCGGAAATGAGTGGGCCCAAAAGCTTAGAGTCCCTTTTGAAAAAGATTTAGTAAAGGTGTTAGAAGATCCCGAAATAGATGCTGTAATTATAGATGCACCTACAAATCTTCATAAGGAAATTATTATACTTGCTGCAAAACATAAAAAACATATTTTCACAGAAAAAGTGTTAGCGATTACGTATGGGGATTGTGAAAATATTTTTTCTGTTATAAAGGAAAACGGAGTTAAGTTAATGGTCTCTTTACCTCGTTTAACGGAAAATTATTATTTGTATGCTCAAGATGTACTTGATAAAGGATTGCTTGGAAAACTTACTTCTATTCGTTGTCGATTGTCACATAATGGTGCTGTTCCTTATGAAGGACATCCAAATGGATGGCTGCCAAAACACTTTTTTAATAAAGAGGTGTGTGGCGGCGGTGCCTTAATTGACCTTGGAGCACACCCGATTTATTTAACAAATCGTTTAGCAGGATCTGCAAAGGCTGTGACTGCAAGATTACAAAAAACGTTAGGATATGACGTAGATGATAATGCAGTTGTCATTGTTGAATATGAATCAGGTGTACTTGGGACACTTGAAACTGGTTTTCTATCAAATGGCTCTCCTTTCCAACTTGAATTATATGGAACAGAAGGGACTTTGCTAATTGAGGATCAAAATATTCGTTTGAAAAGTAAAAAATTAGGGGAAGGTTGGAAAGTTCCTGAGCAATTACCTGAACCACTGGCAATGCCACTTAATCAATGGGTATCTGACATTCTTGAAAATACTAAACCAACTCTTGATGAAAATGATTTTCTTACCTTAACATTAATAAATCAAGCTGCTAGTTTATCAAATGAACAAGGTCGAAGAATTGAAATAGCTCAATTAACCACAGCTAGTGTAGAAGTTTAATTCGAACCCAACCCCATAAAATAAGAGCGGTGATGTTAAACAGAGCCGATCGTAATCAATGAAATTTTGGAGGTATGCTAATGAGTATTATTGGCTTGCAATTGTTTTCGGTATGGCAAGATGCTGAAAAAGACTTTTTGGGAACGGTCCAAAAAGTTGCTGACCTTGGATATGGTGCAATTCAATTTGCAGGTTTTTTTCAAACGCCTGCTCAAGAAGTGAAACGGGTAATGGACTCAAATGGTATGAAAACTGCTGGGGCACATGTTGGAATCAATCAACTCTTGGGTGATGAATTATTAAAAACGTTTGACTATCATCACACACTTGAAAACAATTTACTCATATGTCCGGGTCTCCCAAAAGAAATGAGATTGTCAGAAGATGATTATAAGAAGGCAGCTGAAACATTGAATCATATTGGTGAAACGTGCAAAAGCTCTGGCTTTCTATTTGGTTATCACAACCATGATTTTGAGTTTGACAGAATAGGAGACAAGACAGTATTTGATCTACTTTTTGAAAATACTAATCCAGAACATGTAAAAGTTGAACTAGATTGTTATTGGGCAGCCTTTGCTAACCAGGATCCTTTTGTCATCATTGAAAAATATAAAGACCGAGTTGTGTCCTTGCATATGAAAGATTTGAAAATTGTAAACGGTAAAAAAATGGGAACAGAAATTGGTAATGGTCAAATAGATTTTGAAGCACTGATTAAATTAGGAAATGAATTTAATATTGAGTGGTTTACTGTTGAGCAAGAAGAGTTTGAGCGTGATCCTTATGAAAGTCTTGCTAATAATGTAAATATCCTAAATAACTTTATAAATAAGAGGACTGTAAAGTGACATCTATTCCAAGGAATATCCAAGACCAAACTTTACTCGAAAAACATGGACGAACCTAAACGATCAATGGAGTTTTGCCTTTGATGACGATGTTAGATGAGTAAAAGAAAAATGATATAAACATAATCAATTTTCAAACGAAATTACTGTTCCATTAACATGGGAAGAATCAAGCTACGAATTTTTAGGCACGGTCTTGGTTCTGCCAGCTGCGAACCCGATGTGCTTAAGCAATATAAGCTGAAAAATGAAAATTTCCATTTTCAAATTCGTTTAAAGGCGTATTCTAAAGATCAAATTTCTCCAATGGAGATTAGTAAAGTTGAAATCGAAGAGGAGAGAATGAGTCTAGTATATGAATAATTCTCCAGAAATATAAAGGTTATTACTATAAGGGGTACCTCCACATGCCCATCAATCTTGGCAAATGATTACGCCAAGATCTTTAACCTTTATTTTCTGTGAGTTTGATAAATCAAGCAAGAAAAAAGTTAAAGGATACTTAATCCCTACTAACAAAAGAGTTCTATTTTTAAGAAAGAATCTTAATTTTATAGATAAATTCCGTTACCAAACTATCATTAATGTTAATTGGTTTAAAGACGGTTTATTAGAAAGAGGTCTTCGGATCCAGTACGGCAAAAGAAAATTAGAATTTGATGAGATGTTCAATCAAGAACAAATGAAAAAGGTGGTAACATTATTTTAAACAAATCAACAATAAAAGCTACCTAATAGTAATAGCTAGGCTCTGAGCCTAGCTATTTTTTATTGTTTTGGTAAGGAAAGTTTTGAATTATCAATAAAAATGGTAGTTCAGTTATATTTGCGTAATAGAGCTGTCATTAATGATGATTTTTTATTTTGCAACCAAGCAGGTGAATATAGATGAATTAAAGTAGATGTTAAATATTGTGAATAGTAAACAATGTAATAAGGGAGTTGAAATAGGTGAGTAAATCAAGAAGAGAGCTTTGATATTGATGTGTTATCTCCTGATGGGAAATGGCATGTGTTTTTACTATAATAAAACCGTAAAAGATGAACTAAGACTGGAACAGTGATTTACCGTAAACTGTGTAGGACATCGATTCGACGCTGATTGTGCGAATTATTACGGAACTTCATAACAATATATAAAATTTAACTAAGTAGAAAAAGAACAACCTTTTTGCCACCTGCTTATATTATACAATATAAACCCTGTGGGGTATTTTTGTATTGTTGTGAATTTATGAACCTTTTAAGAAAAACAATACTAAAGGCTCGGTATAATCTCGCAATCAAGTAAAAACTAGTTTAGAGGGACTATAGGAAGTTCAATATACTGTTTTCTTTACTAGACTTACAGGTGAAGCAGTGTTGTTCATCTTCACAGGAGTTGAAAGTACCCCCACAATTCTTACATATTTTTTTAACAATAGGGTAACTGTAGATTTTAGTCTTGCCTATCTCTGAATCAATTTTTATAGAGTTATGCCTGCACACATTAGAGCAGAGAGTACATCCTACACATTTTCCATTATCGATTGTAAGATGGTCTCCATCAATTAGGAATACTCCAGCAGGACATAAGCGAAAACAGGTCTCGCATAAAGTGCAAGACTCTTTATCTAAAAGAATAGAGTAAAAGGACCAGCCTTCAAACATCTTTGCCCGGTTAAAATTACTTTGATTGAAGCGCCATTTTATTGGGGTGGCAGATGAAAGAACTATTTTTTTACTATCAGATGAAAGCTTATTAAAGAAGTCTCTCCTTGACAGTTTTTTTTCAGTGGAGTGCGCATTTTCAACAAATTCACCTATAATAATTGGTTCCATTTCCATTTGATTTAGTATTTCATTTGTACCCGCTATAATCTGTTCAAGGTTCTCCTCTAATGTAGTTTTTGAAATTTTTCGGACTCCATTTTTATATAAATATAGCAATTCATTTTCTGTTGGCAGTGCCCCCTCATCGAGATATAAAATATCTTCTAAAACCTTCCTAGTAGGAGATTGACCTTCAATTGCTTGAACTGGACAATTAGTTAGACAGCTGCTGCAGCCGTTACAGAGTTGAGAGTTAATTTCTAAACCATTCTTTACATAGGTAATTGCTTGTGTCTTACAAGTATCAAAACACACTGTACAGGTGCTATAGGGACTAATTTTTCTTAGGCATTGGTTGGTAGCATTCAATTCGTAGCTAAGACTTTCAAGCCAATTGGCTAAAAGCGACATCTTTTGTCACCCTCTTATCGTAATCTTCCTTTATTTTACCTCTATCGATCTGAAATACATTCAAGTTCTCTAAATTACCAAAGAAATATAACAAATTGTTCATATATAAAAGTTGTCAAACCTCTTTTTAACAGGCTCTTTAGCTGCTTTATTACTGTAAATGCACACAAATTATTTTATTAGTTAGTAAACATAGGGGAAATCCCTCATCACTTTTAAGCTTAAAATTCACTGTTTGTTTATTGTTTCACAATGTTTCTTTCCCTATAGTTATGATGTAGTAATTATTCTTATGATGAATAAGAGGGGTGGAACATTGAATACAAACATAGATCAAGGGCAAGCAGTTTCCCAGCTTTTATATATCATGGCGGACCTTTACAAATATCCTGACATTGAGATCTGGGAGGATATTAGTAGTTACAGACTATTTAATGAACTAAAAGTATGTGAATCCATAATAACTGAAGCTGATAGTCTAATAGAAATTACGGAATTACCGAAAGATTTACAGTATTTGCAAGAAATCTATTTAGAGAGTCTAGGGGGAAAGGTTCTCCCGGTTGAATCGATTTATAAAGAATGGACGGCTGATCGAATCTGTCATCTCCCATTTGCGAGGAGCAAGGGATATTTGTTTGGTGACTCTGCACTGCATATCCATTATATATTAGAGAAATTTGATATTGAAATACCTGAGGAATATAGGAATATGCCGGATCATATAAGTATCCTTCTTGAACTATTAGGATACTTTATCTCACATGGTAATAAGGAATTAGCATTTCAGTTTTTGGCTGATCACTTTGATTGGCTTGGTGATTTTGAAGATAGATTAAGAGAACAGTCAGGAAATCAGTTTTATCTACAGGTTACCAGGTATCTTGAGTATATCCTAGATACTCTGAAGAGATTACCGGCAAATAAATAGTTTCTAAATATGAAATATACAAAGGAGGGCAAGGCGGAATGCTTGATTCAAAAATATCACGGAGAAGCTTTATAAAAGCATCTACAGCAACAGCGGTATTAGCAACAGCTGGTACAGCCAGTTTTAATGAGTGGTCCAATCAATATGTAAAAGCAAGTGAATCTACGGAAATTAAAGAAATACCAAGCACCTGCAATGGCTGTTCAAGTAAGTGTGGAATTATCGGACATGTAAAAAATGGGCGTCTATGGAAATTATCTGGTCACCCAGATCATCCTTATTCAAAGGGAAAACTTTGTGCTAGAGGTCATGGTTATGCAACCCTAGTGTATTCGCAAGATCGGATAACTGAGCCATTAAAAAGGGTTGGGGAGGGAAAATTCGAACCAATCTCTTGGGAGCAGGCATACAAAGAAATCGCTGAAAGACTCAATAAAATTATTGAAGAGCATGGACCTCGTGCTATTTCTTTAACAGAAGACCCACGAGCAACTGGTAAATTTTATTCACCTAGATTTATTCAAGCACTTGGATCCCCTAATTACTATACTCACCATGTAGTATGTTCTAACTCGCGTGATGCAGGATTTCTACATACGTTAGGGACAACTGCTACAAGTGCAGATATTAGTTCATCAAAATACATTATGTTTATTGGCAGGAGTTATGGGGATGCTATCCGTCCTAGTTCTGTTCAATCCCTTGCTGAAGCAAAAGATAGTGGGGCAAAGATTGTTATTGTTGATCCTCGTTTAAATAATACGGGTAATCTTGCAACAGAATGGCTTGCCATTCGTCCAGGTACAGATCTTGCCCTAGTCCTTGCTATGTCACATGTGTTGGTAAAAGAGAACCTGCATGATATCGAGTTCCTTAACAATTATTCCATTGGTTTTGAGGAATACGCAAACGAACTTGATAAATATACACCTGTATGGGCAGAAGAATTAACAGGAATAAGTGCCGATGTCATTACAAGAATTGCTATTGATATGGGGAAAGCCAAACCGAAATCATTAATCGAACAGTCATGGCGCGGGGCTTTCGGTTGTAACTATGAAAATAGTACAGAAACGGGCCGTGCGGTTGCCTTATTTAATGCAATGCTTGGTAACCTGCAGCAAAAGGGAGGCAGCATTTTTGGAGGGAAACCTAAGTTAGGTAATCTTGATTCGAAGAAACATCCTAATCCACAGGAGCCAGATTTTAAGAAAGCAGGATACGAGGAGTTCCCGCTTGCTTATTACAATAACGGTGTGGCTACCATTGTGGCTAAGGAGGCAATGGAAGGAAAGATGAAAGCGGCCATTTTTTATCATTCCAATGCCGCACTTGGATATGGAAATCCAAAGTACATGAAGGAAGCTTTATCAAAATTAGATCTCGTTGTGGCGATTGATGTTCAAATGTCTGAAACAGCTTTATTAGCAGATTATATCCTGCCAGATGTTTCTTATATTGAAAGAGATGAGTTAATTGAAGAGCTTTCTGGTAAGACACCAGGAATTGCGCTTCGCCAGAAGATTGTGGATAAGGTCCATCCAAAAACAAAACCAATTGATGTAATCTATAAAGAATTAGCTGAAGCTTGTGGAGTGGGCCAGTATTTTAATTTCACCCTTGATGAATTGAATGAAGCGATGTTGGCACCTACAGGAGTTACTTATAAAGAACTTCGAAAAAAAGGAACCATCATGTTCCCGGATAAAGCAATCGAGCTTGGAGTAATGCCTGAATTAAAAACTCCAAGTAAAAAGGTAGAGTTTTATAGTGATAAGTTTAAAGAGGCAGGGTTCTCACCTGTAGTTAAATGGGTAGAACCGAAAGTAAGTCCGAAGCAAGATTCTTTCCGACTCATTACTGGGAAGCAAGCGATTCACAGCCATACACAAACCGCTAATATTCCGATTTTAATGCAAATCACAAAGGATTATGATTTAGAAAGAATTTGGATGAATCCTGCTCGAGCAAGAGAACTAGGTATTAAGGACGGTGACCTTGTAGAGGTGAAATCCAGCGAGGCAACCAGTACGGTTCATGTAAAAGTGACAGAAAAAGTCCATCCAGAAGCTATTTTTGTACCAAGTCATTACGGAATTACATCCAATTATCAAAAGACGGCTAAGGGCGTGGGATTTGGCTATATGGAGCATGTGCCATTTGATTTTGAAGCATGGAGCGGTTCTGGAAATATTCAGGAGGTCATAGTTAAGGTTAGGAAGGTGAAGGGCTGATGGCACGTTATGGAATGATGATTGATACGAGAAAATGCGTCGGCTGCTATGCCTGTCGAGTTAGCTGTCAAATGCAAAATGAACTTCCGGTAGAGGTAAGTTTTATCAAATTTCATGAAAAAGAGACAGGGGTTTTTCCAAATGTAAAAAATGAAATAATCCCCGTTCAATGTCAACATTGTGAGGATGCACCGTGTGAAAGTGTTTGTCCTACGAAAGCAACATATACTACTGAAGACGGTATTGTTCTAGTGGATGCGGAAAAATGTATAGGATGTAAATACTGTATGGTTGCTTGCCCATATCAGGCAAGAACCCAGGACCATTTAACTGGAGTAGTAGAGAAGTGCCGATTCTGTGCGGAGTTGGTAGCTGACGGTAAGCAGCCGGCTTGCGTTACCACTTGTATAAGTAACGCAAGGATATTTGGTGACTTGGATGACCCTAACAGCGAAGTATCTAAAGCAATTATCAAACATAATGCACAACCATTAAGACCAGATCTAGGTAAATCGAAAATTTATTATGTGAGGTGAGGAGAATGGTTTGGGGAACAATCATAGCCGCATATTTATTCTTAGCGGGTTTAAGTGCAGGAGCATTTTTAACTTCATCTTTTGTGTCCCGCAAATATCCAAATGCCGTTACTATGAGGGTTACGGGAAGATTAATAAGTCCTGTATTGATGGGAATTGGATTACTTTTGTTAATTGTGGATGCGGAAGCGGGGCTTAAAAATCCGTTAAGGTTCATTTACTTATTTACAAATTTCAATTCTGTTATGACAATTGGTACTTACTTTATTAGTATATTTATGATGGCTGCCGCTTATATAGCATTAATGGAGCTTTTAAAGAAAAAGGCAAATAAAATAGTCGAATATGTCGGTATCGTTTTTGCCGTAGCAACAGCCATGTATACTGGTTTTTTAATTGGGGTTATTGCGACTGTACCACTTTGGAATACAGCCATTCTACCGATTCTATTTGTAGTTTCAGCACTTTCAACTGGTATCGCAGGAACTATACTAGTATCTTCGTTTTTCAATAAACATGAGGTACACCAGGTGTTGTCGGTTAAAAAGATTCACTTATCATTATTGGCTACAGAGGCATTCCTTATTTTTACGATGTTTTTAATTACATCAACGTCAAACGAAGCAGCTGCTGAGTCTGTTTCTTCCTTACTATCAGGGGAGTTTAGTTTATTATTCTGGATAGGTCTTATTGCGGTAGGATTACTGCTGCCAATAATCGTTGAATCATTGGAGTTGTTAAACTCTAGGAAAATGGAACATTCAGAAGCTGGTATCCAAGTTTCAGCAGCTGGAACTCACGATATTGCTGGTACCCTTGTTACCGAATCATCCGTACTAGTTGGAGGATTTATTCTTCGATTCCTGCTGTTATCAGCAGCAGTACCAATTGCCTTTTTATAAAATGTGTACAGAAGTTTGGACAGAAAATGTTCAGGCTTCTTTTATTTAAATTGATGTGTGTTAAGGAAACTTGTTTTTAACAACCATTAACAAAAGAATTCACTTAATGTTACTTATTCAATAGGAAGTATAGTAGTAAAAACAAGATACAATAGAGATGACAATAATGCTTTGCAGGGGGAAATAGTAATGAATATTCTATCAACCACTTTCGACGAAATTATTAATCATCTCTCAGAAGGTATCATCATCATGGACAAAAATAGAATAATTCAGTACATGAATGAAGTAGCACGTGCATTGACTGGATGGAACATGGGTGCGAAGGTTCCATATTGTACCTATTGCCAGCAAAGGGAAATAGATAAAAATGAAAACCGCTGTATTTTAACAGCTGATGATCCGGTTCCATTTTTTCATTCCCATATGGCGGTTTATTCTGGTATAGAAGAAGAATTTGAGATGTCACTTAAAAAAATAAAAGTTAATAATGATATATATTTTATTCTTCGATTAAAACGTCCAGTTGATAATGAAAGTTTGGAAAAAATTAAATTTCATGAACTCCTAGTTCAAGAAACGATGTTGGCACAAGAATATGAGCGCAGGAAAATTGCTCGAGAACTCCATGATCATATCGGGCAAAGTGTATACAGTATTTTTCTTGGACTAGAAGGAATTAGACACTTAGTTACCAATAGTAACTACGATAGTCATCTTGCTAACATGGTAAATGTTATGGAGCGCACTTTATCAGATATTAAGCGCTTAACCAAAAACTTAAGACCAGAAATTGTATATCACTTAGGTTTAAAGGAGGCAGTTTTAGAAGCTGTTCGTGACTGGGAAGAGCTCTATCAAGTAGAGATACAAGTTAATATCGAATTCAATAAAGAGGAATGTTTTGAGCTTGAAAGAGAACTTCATCTTTTTCGTATTCTTCAAGAAGCAGTACGCAATGCCATTTGTCATGGCCATGCTTCTAAGTTAACGATACAATTAAAGTCATCCTTTCAGTATGTATTTTTTGTTATACAGGATAATGGGAAAGGTTTTGATGTTCAGACAAATAATCCCAAGAAAGGGCTAGGTCTTAGGCATATGTTTGAAAGGTGCTTGATGATGGGAGGAGATATCAGGTGGATAAGCAAGATAGGCGGTCCTACTAAGGTAGAGGGGTTTGTATCCATCAAGAAAAGTGAAGGAGAGGACGTATTTGAACCTTTTAATTGTTGATGACCATGAGATTGTTCGTGACGGTCTTTCCATGATATTACAGCAAGCTTATTGTATAGATGCAACAGAATTTGCATCCGATGGTTATGAAGCTATTAGAATTGCCGAATCATTTCCTGCTGATTTGGTGTTACTTGACGTGTCTATGTCTGGTGGTTTAGATGGATTATTAACGCTTGAAAAAATGCGTAAACAGCTACCTGACGCAAAGATTGTTATTTTTTCTATGTTTGAGGATATAAGCTTTCAGAAAAGAGCATATGAAAATGGGGCTGATGGTTATTTAATTAAACAGTTAAGACGCGATGCTCTGGTTCAATCACTCGATCAAATCCTTGCTAATCATAAAGTATTTAATAGCAGTTTGCTTGGAACTGCTACAACCTCTCAAAATCTCGACCTACCGATTACAAAGCGTGAAAAAGAAGTGTTTATTCTTACTGTTATGGGATATACACTAAAGGATATTGCTAATAAATTAGCAATATCTCATAGGACAGTCGAAAATTACCGCCAAAAAATTGGTGAAAAGTTGGAAACACAGAAGAGGCATGAATGGATAGAGATTGCTAGGAACTATCATCTACTTTAGAGGTAACTAAGTCAAATAGAATACTTACCATAGACACAAAAGTAACACCCCTCACTATATGATGAGGGGTGTTATTCATTAAAACTCTGTTTTTAATAGAAATTGACTTATTGATTAGTTGAAAGTAGATATATTTTCTATTACTCAATTTCATAAGGCCAGTTATTCATACCGCCGGTCATGTTATAAATATTAGTAAATTTATTATTTATTAATATTTCACCTGCTTGAGTAGAGCGATTTCCGCTGCGGCAAACCACTAGATAATGTTCTTCTTTTCCTAATTCATTCAATCTGAACTCTAATTTTTGTACTGGTACCAATATTGAATTAGGGATGTGGCCTTCTTCAAACTCTTCAGGGGTTCGAACATCCAATACAACTACTTCCTTGTTGTCAATTAATTGCTTGGCTTCCTCTGCAGTTACATTGCTATATCCTTCAGAACTAACTCCGCATGAGGTAAGGAGCATTACAAAAATTAATGCTAAAAAGTACGATAATCGTTTCATTTTATTACCACCTTGTAAAAATCCCATACAATTATAAAACTAGTATTAATTCGCTGTTTTTTCAGCAGCGTTTGAAATAATATTGGCTATTTCATCACCAAAAGAATCTAATTGAATAGACTCAATAATTTCTCCGTTATTATTATAAATAGCAAAACCTCTTAAAGATTTAGGTCCCTCTGGGTCTTTAAGTCCTGCTTCTTCAATCTCTTTCAGGTATTTATCAGATAATATAGGAAACTCGAGACCTAGTTCGGCTTTCAACTTTTTATGCTTCTCTACTGGATCTGCACTTAAGGCGTATATATCTCCTTTAAAACCAGCAAATAAGTCCTTATTACTCTGCAGCTGGACCAGCTGCGATTTACAGTAGTCTCAGCCAACTCCTGTGAAGAAAAAGACTAATGTTGGTTTTTCTTTGTTATCTAAACTTACAGTATTTCCTTGTTCATCTTTTAAAGCACTTTTCTCCACATTAAGGGTACATCCAGCCCCTATGATGACTAACATCAATAAGGAAAGGATAAGTACGAAATGTTTCTTTTTGTGCATTGAGCAGTTTACCTCCTTCATTAGTCGTTGTACTAATTATACCTCATAGGGTAAGTGTGTTTTTAAACTAATTATGAATAAAAAACAAACTTTCTATAGGAAAAACCGCCTAGATAGGATGAAATTTATTTGTCATAAAAACTTCATGCATCTACCTTAAAAACTCAGACCCCAAGAGCAATGAGATTAATGCAATTACAGTTGAAGAGGCTGAATGTTTATTCAGCAAATTTTATTTAGGGGGTATACTTTTTATTTTACTGAATTAATCGACTTGTTTACTGAACTTTATGTGCTCTTTTTATCGTAATAAAAAAATGGGTGAATGTTAAAAGTTATTAAAATCTTCGAATCCTTGAATTTCAATATGAGTGAATAGTGGTGAGTAATTAAATTAAAAATTATGAAAATTACTATTGCGCTTATTTTTTACCTCTGATATATTATATTTAAGTAAAAAATCACTAAATTATGGATTTTATTTACTGAAAATAGAAGAAGAGGTAATCATATTGGTAACTTTAAATGAAATTGCCCAAAAGGCACAGATATCAAAAACGACCGTATCAAGAGTGTTAAATGACGATAAAACTTTATCTGTTACAGAGGAGACTCGGAAAAAAATCCTTCAAGCTGCGGAAGAGTTAGATTACATACCTAAAAGGCAACGAAATATAGAAAAAAAGATAAACGATTCTAAGAATTACGAAAAAATTGGACTATTGATGTATCTTTCACAGGAATCAGAATATGATGATCCTTATTTTTCGGCCATCCGTAATGGAATTGAAAAAAGGATGTTTGAATTGGGAATTGATATATCAAAAATATTGAGACCTCCTTTTAATAAAAAGGATCTCGAAGGATTGGATGGATTAATAGTAGTTGGAGTTATAGGTCAAGGAGAGGTAGAAAATCAAGTAAAGCAAGTGAAACATTTAGTGTTTGTCGATGTATCTCCTAATGAACAACTTTATGATTCAGTTGTGATAGATTTTGAAAAAGCCACTTCGAATGTTATTCAATACTTATTGGATTTAGGACACAAGAAAATCGGTTATATTGGTGGGCAATCATATACCATTGGTGGATTATCAGGGGAATTAGAGATACGAGATATACGAAAAAGAACATATGAAAAAGTGCTAACTGACCGGGGGCTATACAACCCGGAATATACTTATATAGGAAAATGGACAACGAAGGATGGTTTAATGCTAATGGAGGAAGTGATCAAGTCTGGGAATCTCCCTACCGCCTTTTTCATTGGAAGTGATCCTATGGCCATTGGTGCGATGAAAGCTTTATCAGATGCAGGATTAAAAGTACCTGATGATGTCGCCATCTTTGGATTTGATGGGATTGAATTATGTGAATTTGTTTCTCCTCCATTATCCACTGTTAAAGTTCATACTGAGGAAATGGGGAAAGCAGCAGTAAATCTTCTAGTCGAACGTATGAATGGGAGAAAACTTCCATTAAAAGTAGTTGTCCCGACTAGTTTGATCATTAGAAAAAGTTGTGGAGGTGAGGGAAACTAAAAATTTTAAGGAAAGATGATACCGCTTTCTTATAGCGGGATATCAAGAATGATTAAGAAAAAACAAAATGATTCTTATTAAAAAGTGATAGGGGGATTTTATGTTGAAAAAAAGATTGTCGTTATTATTAATTCTGGCTCTTTCTATAGCAATGGTGCTTTCTGCTTGCGGGAACAGTGAGAAATCTTCTAGTCAAGGTAAAAGTGGAGAGAAAGTATTACGCTTTGCTACATGGGATACTGGAGAGAGTCTCAAATACCAACAAGATATTGCTAAGAAGTTTGAAATGGCGAATCCAGGAGTGAAAGTGCAAGTTGAAGCATATGCTGACGGGTTTGAGGATAAGCTGGCTGCTTCTTTCGGAGCAAAAAATCCCCCTGATGTCATGTATATGTGGAATTATCCAGATTACTATAAATCTCTGGAGCCACTTGATGACTACGTAAATAAAGACAGTAGTTTTAAAACTACTTTTGATGATTTTTATACAAATATTCTAAACTATCACAAATTCAAAAATGCAACCTATGGATTTCCAGTTGGGTTTACCACTCGCGTCATTTACTACAATAAAAAACTTTTCCAAGAAGCAGGGGTACCTCTTCCGACTTCAGGTTGGACTTGGGAGCAGTTCAGTGATGCAGCGAAAAAGTTATCCAATCCTGAAAAGAAACAATATGGGTTTGTTCTCTCTTCCAAAAATAATTCATATGCATTCCAAGAATTTGTATGGAGTAATGGTAGTAGTTTCATTAGTCCTGATGGCAAAAAGGTAGATGGATATATGAATAGTTCAAAAACACAAGAAATCCTTAAAGACTTTCAACATATGATTGATGAAAATAGTGCTATTGTGTCTGATAAAGTCACTGAAAGTTTCAAATCAGGGAAAATCGCTATGATCGAGAACGGCATTTGGCCTTTAGAAGATTTTAATAAGGCTGGCATGGATTTTGGAACTGCAGAAATTCCATCCTTTCATGGACAACCTTCAAAAGGTGTTATCCATTCTGCAGGAATTGCAATGGCCAAAGACTCTAAAGAAAAAGACATGGCTTGGAAATTTATCAAATATTTTGTATCAGCAGAAGCAGCAAAAATGAGAAAGGCTGATATGCCAGTACTTAAGAGTGTGGTTTCCGAACAAAATTATAAAAATGATCAGTTATTAAGTCCATTCTATTCTATGCTTGAAAGATCATCAGATACTCCAGGCTTTTTACTTACAAGCAAATGGACAGAAGTTGACAAAAACCTAGATTTTGCCATTAGTAGTGTATTATTAGGGCAAAGTTCATCAGAAAAAGCCTTGGATGAAGCGGTTAAATTAACAGAGCCTGCATTGAAAAAATAGTTTAAGAGAAAGAAGGGGATCATTTCATGATTATAAAAACTGAAAATAAAATAACTCAAACGGTTCCCGAACGCATATCCATTCTATCAAAGATTAGATGGGGAGACCTTACTCCCTTTCTTTTCATTTCTCCTTGGATCATTGGTTTCTTCTGTTTTACGTTCGGACCCTTGATTTTTTCTCTTATCATAAGCTTTTTTGATTGGCCTGTTGTTGGAACTCCAACGTTTATTGGTTTCAAAAATTATGTTGATATGTTTACAAATGATCCAGTGTTTTGGCAATCTTTAGGAGTTACTTTTAAGTTTGCTGCTATTTTAGTACCGTTAAACATCGGTATTGCTCTCTTGCTAGCTATATTATTAAATCAAAAAGTAAAATGGCTTTCAGGCTATAGAACGATATTCTATCTTCCTACGGTTGTTTCGGGAGTAGCCCTTTCAATGATTTGGTCATGGATGTACGACGGAGAATACGGTTTACTAAACTATCTACTATCATTAATAGGCATTAATGGACCAAACTGGCTAAATGATCCAACCTGGTCACTTTTTGCCATCGTGTTTGCAGGTATTTGGGGGCAAGGGACTATGATGCTGATATTCTTAGCCGGTTTAAAAAATATACCGAAAGACCTATATGAAGCTGCAGATATAGATGGTGCAAGTAAATGGCACAAGTTCGGTAAAATAACACTTCCGATGCTGAGTCCAACCATTCTGTTTAATGTCATTACTGCTATCATTTCAGCATTTCAACAGTTAACACTCGCGCTTGTTCTAACAGGTGGAGGACCTTTAAGAAAGACGTATTTCTATGCGATGTATGTTTATGAAAATGCTTTCAAGTATTTTAAAATGGGTTATGCATCCGCAAATGCTTGGTTTATGTTCTTAATTATTTTGGCTCTGACATTACTGGTTTTCAAAACATCTAATACTTGGGTTTACTATGAAAATGAAATGAAAAAGAAACAAAAATAGGAAAGGAGGAATATGATGATTACGAGAAGTATAACAACGAAGGTTATTGTACATACAATACTGATTATTTTTTGTTTATTTTTTATCGCACCATTTCTTTGGATGTTCATTACAGCTGTAAAAACCCCTGCTGAGACATTTGTTTTTCCTCCGAAACTAATTCCGTCTCAGTTTGAATTTAGTAATTTTTATAAAGCCTGGACGGTTTTACCTTTTACAACATTTCTGAAAAATTCATTGATTGTTACAGGATTAGGCATCATCGGACAACTATTATCATCTTCTTTAGTAGCTTATGGATTTGCCAGATTCAATTTTAAAGGAAGGGACATTCTTTTTCTAATTTTACTTGCAGGAATGATGATTCCCTGGGATGTAACTGCGATTCCCTTATATATGGAATTTAATCAGTTGGGCTGGATTAATACTTTAAAACCACTGATTGTTCCTACCTTTTTTGGATCACCCTATTTCATTTTTTTACTTCGCCAATTTTTATTAGGAGTTCCTAAAGAAATGGAAGAAGCAGCGATCATAGACGGGGCGAACCATTTTCAAATTTTTTCTCGGATATTCATTCCGTTAATGGCTCCAGTATTGGTGGTTGTCGGTGTGTTTCAAATGTTAGGCTCATGGAATGATTATTTAGGACCATTAATTTTTCTGAACGATCAAAGTAAATACACTTTAACGTTGGGACTCATGCAATTCAAAGGGATGTTTGGAGTTGATATGACTTCTATCATGGCTTCGACTCTATTAATTTGTATTCCTCCCGTTATCGTATTTTTTATAGCACAGCGCTTTATCCTGGATGGCGTTCAAAATACAGGTATCAAATAATGTTTATTTCCTACCTGATCAAGGAAGACAGAAAGGAGGAAGTGGGCCGTGATCGCAAGGATTTATCATTTATTAGAATGGATCATGAAATTGTTATTTCTTAATTTATTGTGGATTGGATTTACATTGATTGGTTTTGGGGTGTTTGGATTATTCCCATCGACTGTTGCTATGTTCCAATTAATAATGGATTGGATCAACAAAAAGGATACAAAAATGGTAGCAACTTTTTGGAATTCCTATCAATCTAATTTTAAAAAATCGAACAAAATGGGTTTTGTCATCGTTTTAATAGGCTCGATACTTATGACGGATCTTTATTTTTTTCAAATGTATGACACCTTGGTAAGTAGGATTCTTTACCTTTTGAGTTTGTCAATGCTTTTATTTTATGTAGTGAATTTACTCTATATTATTCAGACATTTAATCATTTTGAAGTAAAAACATTTCATTATTTTAAATATGCCACATTAATAGGCATAACAAATCCGATAAAAACGATCATGATCATCATCACTCTCATTCTGATGTCACTTCTTTTTTTAATATATCCAGGTCTATTTTTCATGTTTGGTGGTAGTGGTATTGCACTAGTCATCGTATTGTTTACAAAAAATAATTTTGCTCGCTTAAAAGGTGTTGCTCTATAATTCAATATTCTAAAAAAGAAAAAGAGGAGGAGAGGCTATGATCACACAAAAGGTAAACATTGAGGCCATTCATGAAGATAGTGTCAAAGTCAAAATTGACCAAAGAGAAGAAAATGGAGTTTTATTTGTTCATATCCATATAGGATCAGAACAACCCATTCAATTCCCAAAAGTTAATTTAGTTTGGCATCACCCAATTGTTGATATTCAATCATATTGGCATCCAGGATCCTCCCGTAGTAAAAGTTTCGGTGTGGATTGGGATGGAGGTTTTTCTTCTAAAGCAACAGTATTAGCCCCGGTTGGCTGTTTCTATAATCAAGAAGGACAAAACAGGCTGGCTGTAGCATATTCCAATGCGATGGATACTGTTAATTTTAATTTGGGCGTCCACGAAGAAACTGGATCGATGAAAGCGCAAATCACATTATTTACAGAGCCATCCAAAGTTCGATCATCCTATGATGGAGTGATTCGAGTCGATATGAGGGATATTCCTTATTATCAAGCAATCCAAGATATTTCCGTGTGGTATGAGGAAATGGATGGATATGGGCCATCCTTTGTTCCAGAAACTGCGAAGCTTCCTATGTATTCGACATGGTATAGCTTCCATCAGGACATAACTGATGATGAAATCGAGAAACAATGTGAGATTGCGAAACAGTTAGGTTGTGGGGCTGTTATCGTTGACGATGGCTGGCAGACAGAAGATGATCATCGTGGTTATGCTTATTGTGGAGATTGGGAAGTGTCTCCTAAAAGAATCGTGGGCATGAGGGAACATGTTGAGAGAGTACATGATTTGGGGATGAAATATTTATTGTGGTATAGTGTACCATTTGTGGGAATCTATTCAAAGACGTGGGAGCGCTTCCGAAGTAAAATTTTATATTTCAATGATAATCTCCAGGCGGGAGTTTTGGATCCACGTTACCCAGAAGTCAGGGAATATTTGATATCTACTTACGAAAAAGCTCTGAAAGAGTGGGATCTAGACGGATTTAAATTTGATTTTATTGATTTATTTGATTTAAATCGAGCGAAGGGCCAAGCAATTCAATTTGATCCAGAACGGGATTATGAATCCGTACAGGAAGCGGTGGATCGTCTATTTACTGATATTATGGAAAGTTTAAAATTAATTAAGCCAACCATTATGGTTGAATTCAGACAAAGATATATCGGACCATATATGAGAAAATATGGAAATATTTTCAGGGTAGGAGATTGCCCGAATGATGCAATTACAAACCGTGTTGGTATTATGGATCTACGCTTACTATCAGGAAACACTGCTGTTCATTCCGATATGATTATGTGGAGTCCAGAAGATACGACTGAAAATGCGGCACTGCAATTAATCAATGTTATTTTTGGTGTACCGCAATTTTCCATGCGTTTTGAAAAATTAAATAAAGATCATTTTGAAATGGCAAAGTTTTGGCTAGGGTTTTCGAAAAAATACCAAGACGTATTATTGAATGGTGATTTAAAGCCTACTGCACCGGAATTACTTTACCCGATAGTAGAAACTGTGAATGACTCAACCAGACTAATCGCCATTTACGCAGATGTTTGTATTAAGACTGGTACCAATATTCCAGAGGAATTTATTATTGTAAATGGCACTTTAAACGAGGAGTTCATCCTAGATTTAGAAAAAGATCTTGTCAATATAACAATTGAGACATACAGCTGTACTGGCAAATTAATCCGAAAACATAAAACCGATCTATCCAAAGGGTTACATAGGATGGAGACAGAGAAATCTGGAGTTCTAATTTTTAGAAAAGCCTAAATCGGATTATGGCTTCATGTTAATGAATGCTGGTATTCAACTAGAACAAACTGTTTTTAGGAACACTGCAATGGGACGATTTTTTCATGGATTTTTATTCTAAAAAGTCGATCCTAGTTGCTATAAATAATAAATAAAAAAGGTTCATGAGGAGGATAAAAATGTCAAAAATTACATTTCTAGGTGCAGGTAGCACGGTATTTGCGAAAAATGTTCTTGGTGATTGTATGCTTGTTCCAGCGTTAGAGGGATTTGAATTCGCACTATATGACATTGATGTGCAAAGGTTAAAAGATTCCGAGAATATGTTGACCAACTTGAAAGAAAGCTTGAATAAAAATATACAAATCAAAGCCTATTTAGATCGAAAGGAAGCGCTTAAGGACGCAAAATACGTCATTAATGCCATTCAAGTGGGTGGTTATAAGCCAAGCACAGTGATTGATTTTGAAATTCCTAAGAAATATGGTTTACGGCAGACGATTGCTGACACGGTAGGGATAGGCGGTATCTTTCGTAATCTCCGAACCATTCCTGTGCTGCTAGATTTTGCAAAGGACATGGAAGAGGTTTGCCCTAATGCCCTCTTTCTAAATTACACCAACCCTATGGCGGTATTAGCAGGCGTGATGAATCGTTTCACAGCAATTAAAACAGTGGGCCTATGTCACAGCGTTCAAAGTTGTACAAACGAACTATTCAAATCATTGGGCATGGATTCTGAAGGTGTTCAAGAAAAGATTGCAGGAATTAACCATATGGCATGGCTATTGGAAGTAACAAGAAATGGTGAGGATCTCTATCCAGAAATTAAAAGAAGGGCAAGAGAAAAGCAAAAAACAAAACATCATGATATGGTAAGATTTGAATTGATGGATAAGTTTGGCTATTATGTGACCGAATCATCTGAGCATAACGCCGAGTATCATCCGTACTTTATCAAATCTAGATATCCGGAGTTAATCGAAAAATACAATATTCCCCTTGATGAATATCCGCGCCGTTGTGAACAGCAAATCAAGAAGTGGGAAACCATGCGGGAGGAATTAGTCAATAATAAGGCATTAGACCATGTACGCTCAAAAGAATATGGTTCACGTATCATTGAAGCCATTGAAACGAATATCCCATTTAAATTTAATGGAAATATACTAAATACCGGAAGATTGATTAGCAACTTACCTGAAAAAGCCTGTGTGGAAGTTACGTGTATAGCGGATCGAAGTGGCATAGCTCCAACGTATGTTGGAGATCTCCCTGAGCAGCTTGCTGCATTAAACCGTACTAATATTAATACGCAGCTGCTAACCATTGAAGCCGCCATTACAGGTAATCGAGAATATATTTACCAGGCGGCGATGCTAGATCCCCACACGGCCGCAGAATTGTCATTGGATGATATTGTTTCCCTTTGTGATGATTTAATAGAGGCACATGGAGAGTGGCTTCCGGAATTTAAGAAAAAAGAGGAGATTACCTTCAGCTTGTAGGATTTTATTTTAATCAAGTAAAACAACGTACAGTTTCAGTTACGGAATGGGTCCAAGATAGGGAATCAAAAAAATATGGAAGAGTTAATCGAAAAATTGATATGCTCCCAATAAAGTAGACAGTTGAAATATTAAAAATCTGTTTACTTATTGGGGGCTTTTTCTATTAGAGAATAGCTTTTTATTTATTTTGAAACAGAGTCATATGTTAATATTCTTCTAACGTAATACCTCGATTTTGGATTGCAGTTGAAATATTACCTACATAACGAATATGCCAATGTTCGTATTTATAACCCGTAAATGGATTCTTTTCCTTTTGGATACGGAAACATCTAAATTGTGTTAGGGTTTTTTCTGTTTTAAGGGTCAGTCTCTATAGGGGACTGACCCTTCCTACGTCTCTAGCCCTAATTGAAAATCAAACTCTGGCTCAATTATTTAAATCCATCAAAAAAGGTAAGATGATATCAAGAAAGCAAAGGAGGAAAACAAAATGAAAAAATTTGGTTTAGTTTTAGCAGGTGGAATTGCAGCCATCATCTTATTATCTACACTTGGTCCGATGGTGGGGTTACTAATAAGTTTGGCGATTTTATATTTCATTTACAAACAGTTTTTAAAAGCAGAATCAACCGGAGGAAAAATTGCACTAGGTATTTTAGGAGTTATTTTTCTAATGGCTTCTATTTCTAATGCGCCTGCCATTATCGGTGTTGTGGCTGCCTACATTCTTTACCTTGTTTATAAAAAGTGGAATTCCAGCAAACACACCGTAATCAAACAAGAATCTGATCCATTTGTAAATTTTGAAAAGCAATGGAATGAAATAAAAAACTATTAATCGAAGGAGAGAAAATAAAATGACAAACCTTTTCACAAGAATTAAAAATACGGTAACTGCCGACTTAAACGAGGCACTTGATAAAAAAGAAAAACAAAATCCGATCGCATTACTTAATCAATACCTTCGCCAATGCGAACAGGAAACTGAAAAAGTTGCAAAGTTCTTGGAGCGTCAATCTTCACTTAAGGATGAGTTTACAAAAGAACTGTACCATGCAGAGCAGTTAGCTGAAAAAAGGAAGTATCAAGCTGAAATTGCTTTAAAAGCTGGTGAAACAGAGCTTTATCAATTTGCCTCTGACGAGCATCAACTTTATTCTAATCGCTCAGAGAGAGTAAGAGCATCCCTTGAGCAAGTAAAAGGGCAGCTAGGTGAACTAGAAAGAAAGCATGGAGATATGAAGAACAAACTAAAAGATATGCAGCTTCGTCGGATGGAGCTGATGGGACGTGAAAACGTAACAAGAGCAAACCATCGAATCGATCAAGTATTAGAATCTAACACTTACTCAGATAAATCAATCTCACGTTTCGAAGAAATTGAAAATTATATTGACCGTCTCGAAAACCAAGTAAATCGTTCATATAATCAAACAACGATTGACGCACGAATAGAACAATTAGAAAAAGAAATGAATCATTCTAAATAGAAAAAGTTCAAAGCAAAGCAAAACGCATGGATGAAGTATTCCATGCGTATTTGTATTTATAAACTTTGTTTACTTATCCACTTTAAAAAGTTATCCATAACGGAATCGATGAACTGAACAGTTGGCTCATGAACCAGCTTTCCAGATTCATCGAGCTTTTCATGAATGGCTCCGATAAATACTTCATTTCCCGGTAAAGTTAGTGCAGAGATTCCAGGAGAATTTAATATCTGTCTTAAGTGCATTTGCGCACGGACGGTTCCTAATGCCCCTGGGGAACTGCCGACGATCATAACAGGTTTGTTTACCAATACTTTATCGACACGAGAAAACCAATCAATTGCATTTTTTAAAAAGGCAGGAATAGAGTGGTTGTACTCAGGTGTAACAAAAAGAACACCGTCACTTTCAGCCACCTTTTTCTTAATCTCGATTACGATTTCTGGCGGCGTTAGCTCATCATCTTGGTTATACATCGGTAGTTTTTCAATAGGCAGAATTTCAATCTCTGCAGTCTTCTGATACCGATTTTGCATATAAATAGCTAATTTTTTATTAAATGATTCCTTCCGGTTACTACCAACAAGTGCTACGATTTTCACGCATATCTCTCCTTTCAAGTCAGTATTAATAGTATCACTTTCATGATTGTAATTCATTTTCAAAGAATTTTTTTTTATTATTCTTTGCTAAAATTTAGACAGACATGGATATAGGGGGGGAAATGATTGAAAAAGTATACGTTTGTAAAGGGATATCGAGAGAACGAACCATTAAGGGATAGTTTTAATCAGCTGGCTACTAAGACTTTTGGTATAGATTTTGAAGCCTGGTACCTAAATGGTTTTTGGACAGACAAGTACCAGCCCTATTCATTTACCGATAATGGGCAAATAGTAGCGAATGTGTCGGTGAAAATTTTAAACTTAGTAATTAATAACGAAACCTTCTTCCTATTTAATCGTATAATTAAAAGTAATATTTTACATAATTGGAAACTGGGGTGTGATAATAATGGAAAATCAAACAGAAATCATTACAAAAGAACAAAAGCCTTCATTATTAGGGATGTTTACGAGTCCGGGTGAACAATTTGAGAGGATTAAGCAGACTCCAAAAATTTGGGTGCCACTGCTAATTATTAGTATTCTATACGCAGTCGGAATGACATTAATGGCGTTATCAATGGATGCCTCAACCTTAATTGGGCAAGGGATACCAGACGATCAAGTAGACCTGGTTTTAGGTATCACGAAGGTAACGGTTGCTGTAACAGGAATCTTAACACCAATTATCGGTGTGCTTATTAGCAGTGCGATTCAATTAATTATTACCAAGATTGCTAGTTCTCCCGTTACATTTAAACAATTATTTTCAATGAATACTTATATCATGGTGATAGGTGCAGCAGGAGTTATTCTAAATACAGCGATTAGATATGCAATTGGCGGGAATCCAGAAATATATGTTACTAGTTTAGCAGGTTTACTAAATCAAGATAAAGCGGGTATCTTAGGTTCATTTGAGGTTTTCACAATCTGGACGACGATCGTAACGGCTATCGGACTCCATAAAACAGCACAATTATCAAAGGGCCTTGCTTGGACGATAGCGATTGTCTTCTTCATAATCGGAATTGGCTTTGCATTAATAGGTAGTCTGCTGCAAGGAGCGTCGATGTTATAATGAAAAAGAAAACATGGATTATGATTAGTGTTATCAGCCTGGTCATCATCATGATTTCCGTCAGTGTTTACCGGGAGGTCTTTGCAAAAGGACCTTCCGTTGAAACAACTGAGATGAAGGAAGAGGAAATCTCCTCTATGTTAATGATTCCAGGTACAGTTAAGCTTGAAGAAGAACAAATTATTTATGCGTCTCCCGAAAAAGGGGAGCTTAAAGAGCTTCTTGTGGTAGAAGGTCAGGAAGTAACGAAAGGTACGGTAGTAGCAAAGCTTCAAAATCCTCAGTTAGAACTGGAAATGGAGCAAAATAAGCTGTCTATTGAATCTGCTAATTTGAAAATAAATCAACTTGATAAACAATTGAAGCTTTTAAACGATAAAGAAAAGACACTTGCAGATCAGGTGGGTAAAGAGGAAGCAAAAAAACAGCTTTCCCCTGAATATGAGCAGCTAGAGATGGAAAAGAAGCTTGCTAATTTAGAACTGAAGCAAACCACACTTCAAAAGGATATGATAAGTAAACGTCAAAGTGAATTAGAGATTATTAGTACAATAGATGGTGTCGTCCTATCCGTGAATAAGCCAGATTCATCTTCCATGGAAGCGAGCATGTCTAAACCTATCGTACATATTGGTAAACTCGATGCAATGATAGTAACAGGACTGTTGTCAGAATATGACACATTGAAAGTAAATAACGGACAGAAAGTGATTCTCCGTTCCGATGCTGTACCTGATCAAGAGTGGCAGGGAGAAATAATGAAAATATCTCTACTCCCTGAACAAAATCAAACTGCTCTCCAAAGTGGAAGTCAGGCTGTACAGTATCCAGTAACGATGAAGATTACAGGTGATAGTAAAGCATTAAAACCAGGGTTCCAAATTATCATGGAAATTGAAACGGACAAAAAACAAGCAAATGTCCTTTCAATTGATGCACTATACGATGATGGAGACCAGCCATATGTTTTTATCATTAAGGATGGCATTGCGAGTAAGAAAAATGTTAAAACAGGCATCACATCGGGAGCAAAAATTGAAATTTTAGAAGGTATAACAAAAGAAGACACCATTGTCATTAACGGACCAGATTCAATCAAGGATGGCATGGAAGTGACCGTGAAATGATCGAGCTAGAATCTATTACCAAAACTTATTTGCTTGGAAAAGAGAACGTTAATGTATTAAATAATATTAGTTTAAAAATAGAGCAAGGAGAATTCGTTGCCATCATGGGTCCCTCGGGTTCAGGAAAATCGACCTTAATGAATATGATAGGCTGTTTGGATAAACCAACTTCTGGGAACTACACCCTTAGCGGAGAAAATGTTTCTCATTATAGTGAAAATGAACTTGCACGGGTTAGGAATCAATCGATTGGATTTGTATTCCAGCAATTTCATTTATTACCCCGTTTATCAGCATTGAAAAATGTGGAACTTCCGATGATCTATGCAGGAGTTTCCAAAGTAGAACGTCAGTTAAGAGCGGAAGAAGCGTTAAACAAAGTAGGATTATCTGATCGAATGGACCATTTACCCAATGCCTTATCTGGAGGGCAAAAGCAGCGTGTCGCTATCGCTCGAGCGATTGTGAATAAACCAAAGATCATTCTTGCAGACGAGCCCACAGGAGCGCTAGATTCCAAGACAAGCACCGCAATTATGGAGCAATTCAGGGAACTAAATGGGGAAGAAGGCGTTACGGTAATCGTTGTTACCCATGAATCTGAAGTGGCCGCGTATGCGAATCGTACTATATTTGTTCGAGATGGCATGATTCAGTTACCTTCAGCTTCCAATAGGGGGGCGTCTGAATGAGTTTTATGGAAAATCTTTTGATGGCGTTAAGTTCATTAAAAGCGCATAAAATGCGAAGTATTTTAACGATGCTTGGTATCATTATTGGAGTTGGAGCCGTAATCATTGTAGTGGCAATTGGGCAAGGCGGAGAGGCGATGCTTAAAACTCAAATCACCGGTCCAGGAAACACGGTAGAACTGTTGTATCAGCCTTCTGATGAAGAAATTCGTGCCAATCCAAATATTTTCTTGCAGGCCCCGTTTAAACAGGAGGATATTCGGGCTCTTGAGCAGATACCAGAGATTAAAAGCATTGTTGCATCTAGCACACAAATGTCATCTGTTAGATTTCAGCAGGAAACCGCTGATGTGTCATCCACAGGTATTAATCAAGCTTATGTTAAATTAAATGAAATGAAAGTTGAAAAAGGGAGAAGTTTTTCCACTTCAGATTTTCTAGGTGGTCGTCGTGTAGGTCTAGTAAGTCATGTTATCCAGGAGGAATTATTTAAGGGCAAAAATCCTGTTGGAGAAGTCATCACAGTGGCAAATCAGCCGATTGAAATCATTGGTGTATTAGAAAAACCGACAGGTCTCCTTTCTTTTAGTTCTATGGAGGTTTATCTACCCTTTCAAACATGGCGAACGATTTATGGCAGTAGTGACTTTACCCAGGTAACTCTTCAAGCAGACACTTCAGACCAGCTTGAGAGTGCAGGTAAAAAGGCCGCCAGACTATTAAACAATATGCATAATACAGAAGATTCCTATCAAGTGCTCAATATGGAAGAAATAGCCGCTGGGATTGGGCAGATTACAAGAATCATGACGCTAATTATTGGCAGCATTGCAGGTATCTCGCTGTTCGTGGGCGGTATTGGTGTGATGAATATCATGCTCGTTTCAGTAACTGAGCGTACAAGAGAGATCGGAATTCGAATGGCGCTGGGTGCCACGAGAGGACAGGTTTTAACACAATTCCTAATTGAATCGATGACGCTAACATTAATTGGTGGGATACTCGGAATTTTTCTTGGATGGGGAACGGCAAGTATTGTAAGTTTCTTTGCTGGATGGCCATCTTTGATATCTTGGCAGGTAGTGTTAGGCGGTGTTGTCTTTTCGATGGTGATCGGTGTTGTGTTTGGACTGCTGCCAGCAAACAAGGCATCTAAATTAGACCCAATTGAATCACTAAGATATGAATAGCATCATCGGGGATGGGAAAAATTTTCATCCTTCTTTTTTATTTTTCTTATTATTTGAATATTCAATTATATTAATCTATAATTGTTTAAAACCATATTACCTGAGTCAAATAAAAGTATAAAAGGAGACGAGCTGAGTATGGAAAAGGTTAGTGTTGAAAATAAAGGTTATTTTGGTGAGTTTGGAGGAAGTTTTGTTCCAGAGGAGCTTCAATTAGTACTAAATGAGATGGAAACACAATTCCTAAAGTATAAAGATGACCCGGATTTTATCGAGGAATTCAACTATTACCTTAAGGAATATGTTGGGCGTGAAAACCCGTTGACCTATGCAGAAAATTTAACGAAACAAATGGGCGGAGCAAAAATCTATCTAAAACGAGAAGATTTAAACCATACTGGGGCCCACAAAATAAATAATGCAATTGGTCAAATATTATTAGCGAAAAGAATGGGTGCGAAACGAATTATAGCCGAAACAGGAGCAGGTCAGCATGGTGTAGCAACTGCTTCTGCCTGTGCCATGTTTGGAATGGAATGTATTATTTATATGGGTAAGCTTGACACTGAGCGTCAGGCGCTTAACGTCTTTAGAATGGAACTATTAGGGGCGAAAGTTATCCCAGTAGAGAAAGGGCAGGGTCGATTAAAGGATGCAGTAGATGAAGCTTTAGCAGACTTAGTTCAAAACTATCAAAATACCTTTTATTTATTAGGATCAGCAGTGGGGCCTCATCCATACCCATCCATGGTTAAATACTTCCAAGCCATTATTAGTGAAGAATCAAAGCGCCAAATTATTGAAAAAGAAGGCAAGCTGCCAACTGCGGTAATTGCCTGTGCAGGCGGCGGCAGTAATGCCATTGGTGCTTTTGCACACTATATAGATGAAAAATATGTACGTTTAATTGGCGTGGAGCCGGAGGAAGCACCGACCTTAACAAAAGGAATTCCAGCCGTCATCCACGGCTTTAAATGTTTAACATTATTAGATGAAAATGGAGATCCACAACCGACCTATTCGATTGCAGCCGGATTGGATTATCCGGGTGTTGGACCAGAGCATAGCCACTTGAAAACGAGCGGAAGAGCGGAATACGTTACGGTTACAGGGCAGGAAGCATTAGAGGCATTTCTGCAGCTCAGCAAAACCGAGGGAATCATTCCAGCGTTAGAGAGCTCACACGCCGTTGCTTATGCTATAAAACTAGCAAAAGAATTATCGAAAGATGATGTCCTGGTCGTCAACCTATCAGGTCGCGGAGACAAAGATGTAGAACAGGTATTTAAAATGTTAAAAAAATAATAATGGTGACTAGACGTATCGGATAACGATGCGTCTTTTTGTTTTTTAAACGAACATTAGTCGAATGACCTTGTAAATCCATGGAAAAAATGAGAATCTTGAATCGAGGAAAAATAAAATAAAAATTACTCCCAACAGGAGGGAGCAGATGATTAAGAAAAAAATTCGCCATATTCAACGCTACCGTGACATTGTATATGCTTTTACCAAGTATGGATTTGGTTTTGTGATGAAAGAATTAGGGCTCCTAGACCTTTTAGCGGTACCGAAGAAGGTATTTGTTGAAGGAAATAAAACACTGAAAAGCAGAACAACAGGTGAAAGAATTAGAATGTTTCTCGAGGAACTTGGTCCAACCTTTGTGAAAATTGGTCAAATTGCCAGCACGAGACCCGATATTATTCCTGCTGAAATCCTTCATGAGTTGGTAAAGCTTCAAGACCGTGTCTCCCTTTTTTCATTTGATGAAGTTAAAAGAATACTGGAACAAGAATTGGCTGATTCTCTGAAAAATTCATTTGCAGAGTTCTGTGAAACACCGCTGGCTGCTGCATCCATTGGTCAAGTTCATTATGCCGTATTGCTTACTGGAGAACGTGTAGCAGTTAAAATTCAACGACCCAATATTATTAGTGTAATTGAAACGGATTTAGAAATCCTTCAGGACCTCGCTAGATTAGCAGAAAGTAGAATCGATTGGGTGGAAAGGTACCAAATTCGTACAATTGTAGAAGAATTATCAAGGTCACTTCGTGAAGAATTAGATTATGAAAATGAAGGCAGAAACGCTGAAAAGATTGCTAAACAATTCCATAGTGATCCAAAAGTCCACATTCCAAAGGTTTATTGGGAATACACTACTAAAAAGATATTGACGATGGAATTTATCGATGGAGTTAAATTAAATGAAATAGAAAAACTTCATCGAGTGGGATACGACACAAAAGTATTAGGTGAAAAAGTAGTAAATGCTTTATTTCATCAAATTCTAATCGATGGATTTTTCCATGGAGATCCCCATCCAGGTAATATCGTTGCACTCCCAGGTCAAGTTATTGCCTTTATGGATTTTGGCATGGTGGGGCGGATCACTCCTGAAATGAGGACTCATATTGCTTCCTTTGTCATTGCATTAATGCGTAAAAACACACCAGAAGTAGTGAAGGCAATTACAAGCATGGGGCTTGTACCAGATGATGTGAATGTAAAACAATTACATGGAGATGTGGAAAAGCTTAGGGAAAAGTACCTGGATGTTCCTTTTAGTCAGATGAGTGTAGGTACTGCTGTCAATGAACTTTTTTCTGTTGCCTATCGGCATAAGATTTTGATCCCAACCGATTTAACAATATTAGGAAAAACGTTGCTGACATTGGAGGGCACAGTTGAAAAGCTTAACCATGAAATTAGTATTTTAGCAGTAGCAGAACCATTTGGACGACAACTGCTTATGGATCGCTTTAAGCCGAAAAATGTGGCTGAGTTTGCATGGTCAAACTTTACAGAATACGGAGATATCCTTCAAGAATTCCCAAAAACCATTAAGGATTTGTCATCTGTTATGAAAAATGGGAAAATGCAAATTGAAATAACAACACCGGAAATAGAACCTTTCCTTAAAAAACTTAATAAGATAAGCAACAGACTCTCCTTCAGTATTGTATTACTATCCTTTAGCCTTATTTTGGTAGGAATTATTATTGGTGCTTCATTATCAGGACAACCATCCATCATGTTATATAAACTGCCAGTAATCGAAATCGGTTTTGGGATTGCCACCACAATGTTCCTGTTACTTTTATATTCTATTTTTAAATCGGGAAGGTAAGGTACTAAGAAGAGTACTTCGACATAAAGAGCTGAAATAAAAGCATAAAAAGAGTAAACCAAGTAGAGTGCCTGACCAATTGGTCGGGCATTTTTCTTATGAAGAAGAATATAATGAACTATACAAAGGAGATATCATTCAAGCAAAAGGGGCGGAATATGTATAAGAAGAGAGTTAAATATTATCTAAGTTATAGCAGATCTGCCTATATATCTATAAATAAAAGATTATTATACGTCTTCTGCGGCGCTTCACTTGTTGCCATTTCATTACAGATGTTTTTAGTGAAGAATAATGTAATTGATGGTGGTATCGTTGGAGTAAGTATTATACTCTCGCATATTTCTAGTATTGAGATTGGTTTGTCTCTCCTACTACTAAATACACCCTTTTTCTTATTAGGATATTCATATCTGGGTAAAAGATTTCTTATTCTAAGCCTTTTTGCTATTTCTGTGCTTTCAATGGGTACCTATGTTCTAGAACCATATCCTTCCATAACCAATAACCCATTTTTAGTAATAATCATAGGAGGGATTATCTTAGGATTAGGTGTAGGCATAGTTATCCGATTTGGAGGGTCATTAGATGGTACAGAGGTTTTGGCTATTTTATTTAGTAAACGAATCCCTTTTTCAATTGGACAAATTGTATTATTTTTTAACTTTTTTATATTTAGCACATCTATTTTCATATACGGTTTGAAGGAAGCTGTTTTTTCATTAGTTACGTTTTTCATAGCTTATAAAACCATTGATTTAACCATAAATAATTGAATAGATAAGATATGGAATCCATATTAGTGGATTCTTTTTTTTTGTAGATTTCCTACAATTCTGTGAACACTATACAATCATTCGACAAAAACCACACCTGCAGGACGATTTGGATCAGACAATGATATGAAAGGACCTGCATTATTTTTAGCTTCTAATTATGTTTACGGTCATATTCTTGTTGTAGATGGCGGGACAAGTGCTAGTGTACAATAATAATATAAAATGCCCAGTCAAATGATTAGGCATTTTTTGTTATTATTGATTTTTTAGAAACTCAAGTACGCGACTAGTAACTAAATCATTCGCTTCAGTTACATAAATGTGACCTGCGCCATTGATAGTAAGGAATTCGGCATTTGGTATTTTTTCAGCCAGTGTAACACCATTTTCATATGGAACTAATTTATCCGCATCTCCATGAATCACCAAGACAGGTACTCTTATTTGGTCGATTTCATTGTAAGTGTCATGAGCAAGACATGCTTGAAGCTGCAGCATATAGGCATATGGCAGGACAGGTATCTCAATTCTCCTTTGGACATCTTCAGCTATTAGGTCCCTATGATTTTCAATAAAAGATTGACTGTAGAGGATTGGCGCAGTCGCCCAAGCCATTTCTTCCGGTGTGGCTATAGAAGATGCTCTAGACAGCATCAGCATGGAGACATCGGCACTAGGTTGAACATGTTTTTCCCCACCTGAAGTTGTACAGCCTAGGATTAGGGACCTAATCCGCTCTGGATATTTCAATGCAATTCTTTGGGCAATCATTCCTCCCATTGAAATTCCATATACATTAGCAGACGCTACTCCGGCGGCATCCAGAACGGCTCTAGCATCATCGGCCATTAATTCGATCGAATAGGGAGAATTCGGCTTCCCACTTAGACCAACACCACGATTATCAAATACTATCACCTTATATTGTTCACTTAGAGCCGGGATCGTTCGAAACCAAGATTTAGAAGTAAGTGATAACCCCATAATTAATAGCAGGGGTTCACCCTCACCATGAACTTCATAATATAAATCAATTCCATTAGCCTTAGTTATAGGCATGCTAAACAACTCCTTAATTACTAATATTGTCATTTATATGAAACCTCACATTACTAAAGAACAAAAAGGAATCAGAAAAAACGGTAAATCCTTATTGGAAAATATATATTTTTTAGAGTGTTTTTTAACAAAATGGTGAAATTTGTCGAAAATGGTGGGTTTACAAATTTGCATTTTATTATAATAATTTGAATTATAGTAATATTCATTTTAGATTGACTAAAAATGACAATCTCTTTATTCATATAGCAACATACTAACCGGTTAGATGAGAGGGTGTTTATGAAATTCAGTCATCACGATCCTGTGATTTATTACAAAAATCTAGAAAAAGAGTGGAACAAGCGGATTCATGCACATACCAATTGTCAAACCTTTACACATGCTTTTGGAAAAGCAATTGAAAACCACTTAGACCATGTTGTGATTCAACAAAAGGTAATAAACAATTGGTTAACTGTATTTGATATTCCAACGAAAGATGATTTTGCTGATCTTGCAGAAAGTAAAGTTGATTGTGAGGATAAGATAGATAATCTTGAAGAAACACTTTATATGCTAAATTTGGGTTTGAATAAGGACAATTCCGAGTTAAAAAAACTTAATAAATCTCTAAGTGATATGCTTTGTTTATTAGAAAATGAAGTGAAGGACTTAAAGGCCAATAAAATAAGAACATTGAAGACTGAACTAAAGGATTTGAAGAAGTTATTTAATGAATAAACATTTGGAGGAGAAAACAATATGGCTATTAGAAATGAATCAGAAGTGGAAAATCAAGGTATCAAGGATCATCAACTTTCAAGTTTTGAATTAATGTGGAGAGCTGCTTATGAAGAAGTGGATGAATGGGCAGGGCGCTTAAACCATCATGATGATTTATTCTTAAATGCTACTAAGCAATATGTTGAGAGAATTAAAAGAAATCAGGAAAATAGCAAAGCCATTACGGAGCAATTTAGGAGAGAGCTTCTTGAGTGGGAAAAATATGCTCGTGAGGAATTACTCATGACCACGACTACCATTCAACATTTTTTCCCTGTTAAATCTTATGAAGAGATCAACCAAGTCGTTGATGACATTCAGAATAAAACTACATCTCTATTATCAACACCAATTCGTACATTAACGAATGGACAAGCCCTTGACAAGTATTTAGACACAGTTGAACAATATATTTCTTTTAGAAAGAAAAGTCGAGAGAAATATATTGAAGGTGTGAAGAGTACAACCAATATTTTATATGAAAATCAAAAAATATTCGTTAATCTATTTGAAAAGCAAGTAAAATCTGCACTTTTACCTTTTCAGCAATATATGAAGAATGCTACGGAGTCAAAATAATCATAACTTTTTTGAGGTGAACCAGATGTCGACTAAAAGACCGTATGATCCATATGATTCTTTCAAAAGGTATAGTGAAATGTGGGAAAAACAAATAAATGATTTTCTTTTTCTTTTGTCAAATAACAATGAATTTGTCAAAATGTCAAAAGTAGGGACTGAGGCACACTCTCGATACCTAGAAGCATTTAAAAAGAATCAAGAGGCACTTGCAGGTGTACTCAATATTCCAACTAAAAATGACTTGGCAAATGTAGCTTCGTTAACAATTCAAACGGAAGAAAAAATTGAATCCCTTGAGGCACACATTTGGGATTTACAGGATTCAGTGAAATCACAAAGTAAAGAAATTGAAACTGTTGTAGAGGTATCCAAGGAAATTATTAAACTAACAAAACAACTAAAAACAGAGTTAGTAAAAACGAAAAAGGAACTAGCAGATTCAAAGGATCTGCAAAGTGAACTACAAGAGATAAAGTTCGAGCTAAATAAATTAAATAATCTTAAAGATGAAATAGAGATACTTAAAAGCCACGTTGAAAAAGACAATCAAAAAGAACCCGACTTAACAGGAGCTGGCTCAACAAAATAAGTAATAAAGGGGGGCTAAAGAAGTGGCAGTTGAAACACCATTTAAGGATTTATTTCCACCATTAGAATCTGAAAAAGAATTGAAACGCTGGAAGCATGTTTTTCAATTATTAAATGAACCTGAACCGAAAATAGGTCATACTCCTAGGACAGATGTTTGGAAAAAAAATAAATCAGTTTTATGGTATTATCCAGCAAAACAAAAAAAATATGGAATTCCATTATTTTTCGTCTATTCCTTATTTAATAAACCATACATTCTTGATATTGCCCCGAAGGCCAGCGTGATTGAGGGACTTACAAACCGTGGGTATGATGTGTATTTATTAGATTGGGGTACTCCAGGGTATGAAGATAAAAATATGGGTCTGGATACATATATCCAAAAGTATTTAAGGACTGCAGTTAAGCGTGCTATCCGCCATTCTGGTGCGGAAGAGATTACACTTGTTGGTTATTGCCTAGGCGGGACTATTGCTTCGATATATGCTTCGATTGCTGAAGAACCGATTAAAAACTTGATTGTTGCAACTGTTCCCATAGATTTTACAGCTTTTGTTGGTCCAGATAAATGGGCAGAGGGTCTAAGGAATGGTGATTTTCATGTTGATCGCTTAATTGACGTTTATGGAAACCTTCCGTCATCCTATGTGGAAGCTATGTTTCGAGCTGTATCAGCTCCAATTTATTTTAGTCACTATACAATGCTGTTGAATCGAGCCAATGATCCTCGATATGTGGATAAATGGCGTCGAATGAATAAATGGACTACAGATCAGGTTCCATTTGCGGGTGAGGCATTTAGACAATTAACGAATGACCTTTTTAAGGGGAACAAGCTTGTTAAAGGCGAATTAATGATTGGAAATAAAAATGCTGATTTAAAAAATATTAAATCGAACTTATTTGTTATTTCCTCATCAAACGATAATTTAGTTTTAGAACAACAAAGCTTGCCAATTATGGATTTAGTTGCTAGTGAGGATAAGACGTACAAGTTGGTTGAAGCAGGTCATGTTTCCTTAGCATTAACCGGATTGTTCGCAGTAGTTGTGGATGAGTGGGCTTCAACTCGTTCAAATCCGCTGTAAATTTTTGTACTAAAGGTAAGTGCAAGCTTATATAATGTTTAGGGAGAAAGGGAAGGATGGTCCTTCCCTTAACTTGCTTTTTTATGTTTATTTAAAAAGTTACGAAGCACCTCGTTAAAGGCTTCTTTTGCCTCGAGCTTAGCAATATGTCCTGTATTTCTAAAAATGACAAATTCAGAGTGCCTAATTTGTTTATGCATTAATAATTGTATCCAAACAGGTGTGACTGAATCATATTGACCACCAATAATTAAAGTCGGAACCTTTATCATTGGGAGCAAACATAAATTATTTACCTTAAGGCATGCTTTCATTGAAGGGAGGTAATATTCACGATTAGGCTGATAAAATTTTTTGAACTTCTCAATGTTTTCGTCAGTCCATGAGTAGAGGCAAACTCGTGCTGCTATATTTTTTTGCTCCTCGATGGAAAATGATTCTGATCGTAGCTTGCGAAATTTTAAAAATATCTCTCCGATATGTTTTGGTGCATAATGGAAAGTACTTACGAGCATAAGGGACCGACACATTCCTGGTGCCTGACGATAGATTTCTTGAGCAACCATCCCGCCCATTGATAACCCACAGATGTGAGCGCTTTGAATCCCAAGACCCTTTAACAAGCAAATAACATCGAGTGCAAAGTTTGAAATGGAAATTTCCTCATTGGTAATATACTCTCCATGTCCCCTTAAATCTGGAATAATCAGATCATACTGTTCTGCAAACTCAAACTGGTTGGACCAGCCTTCCTTTATTTCGCCAAGTCCATGAATAAAAACCAAAGGCTCACCAGCACCCATTCGTATATACGGTATTCCACAAAATAACTCACCCAAATAAACTACCTCCTATGGTCTGTCATATTTAACTTTTTTGCCATAATTCGGATAGTGTAAACAGGTATAATGTTGTAATTAACATATTATATATTTCTTCTTTGCATAATATTACCAATAGGTGTAAATTACATATATCTGGACATAAAAAAGGACAATCAACTTGGCGATTGTCCTTCCTTATATTTATCCATCGATCCCGCTGTCATCACTGCCTCTACCCTTGTCATCATCGTCATCATCATCATCATCATCATCATACCGATCATCTCTGCTCTCATCATCAAACTTTACTCTGGTGATTTTCCCAGTTTCAGCATCGACTCGAACGTCAACCTCGCCTCGATCTGACTGAATCTCAAATTTATATTCAAGTCTGCCATGTTCCATTTCTTTTTCAACCTCTGTAATTTTGCCGTTAACTTCATTGGTAGCGATTTTTGCTGCTTCTTCAACGGAAAGCGTGGAAGTGTTTGTTGATTGGGTAGATGAAGAATTACTGTCGTCATCATATGATTCTACTTTGTAAAATGTTTGACCATGCTCTGTTTCTAACTCAATTTCCTGACCTGGTTTAATTTCAGGTAGATTTTGTGTACCAAGATTAATGAATGAATTTTTATCATCTACATGAACGGAATCATCCGGACGAGTATCATTTTTAGATGCACCTACTGCAATTGCTCCTCCCAAAACTAGTAACGATGACACAACACCTATCAAAGCTTTATTTTTCATTTTCTTTTCCTCCTTTTTGTTATTACCTTTCTACACTTTCAGTATATCCACCAAAAATGAGAGTAAAAGGATAGAAACATTAGAAATCAATGAGAAAAATAATAGTTTCCTGCGCCTTATCACTCTTCGTCATCATCATCGTCTTTTTCCTTCTGTTTATTTTCGTGGTCATCCCAGGCTACTGACATTACACCCCCTGTAATAGCATGAATTTGAACGGTTGCTTCACGATCATCGTTTGTTTCTATTTTTATAAGGTAATAGGTTTGATTATTTTCAGTTTCAAGCCAAATATCATCAACCTCGCCCTGAACCTGTGTACGTGAAATTTCTACAGCCTCTTTTTCTGTCAAAGTTTTAGGCGGTTGATTAATTGATATTGAGGTAGAAGAGAGGACGGTGCCTGAAACAGCATCGACTGTAATCGTTGTCTGATTTTCTATGTCATTCACAATGGCCTTATAAAATGAATCAGAGCCGTTATCTATTTTTTCTAATGAAGCAATTGTTCCATTCACAACCAGAGAGCGGATAATTTCTTTTATTTTTTCTTCTGTTAATTCAACTTTTTTGGGGGGAGATTGTGATGGCGTTGGCTTTGATGTTTCAGTATCTGTTTGTGTGAAAGATAAAACTTTACCACTAGAGGAATCTAGCTTAATGGTGTAAAAATGATTTTGTTTTTCAAGTTCTATATGATACTGTTGATTGGCTAATTTTATTGATGAGACCCTTCCTTGATAGCGCCCGTTAACGAGCTTCTCGGCTTCCTCTTCTGTTAACATGTCCGCTGACGGAGTAAGTTTTCCAAATTGCTGAAAGCTGACAACAACAATTACAAAGATTATAGAGCAAATCGCCAGCCAAAACCAAGATATTTTTTTCATTTTAAATTCACCACCTTATCTACAATTATTTTCTTATATTAAAATGAGAAAGTGATGAGAATTCCTATAATTTTTCAAATTTTTTTATAAGAAGAGTGGCAGTAGTTCCAATACCAGCTGCACTGTCCAGTTGTACTCCTATTCCAATTGCATCGGCAATTTCCTTGGCAATCGATAACCCAAGACCAGAACCGCCTTGTTTTCTGCTTCTAGCTTTATCTACTCGATAAAACCTATCAAAAACCTTTGGGAGTTCGCTTTCTTGGATGCCTATTCCACGATCGATAATTTTGATATAAATTTCATTGTTCTCTTTCCCTAGTTCCACTGAAATGATGTCATCACTATATTTCCGTGCATTGTCTAAAAAAATAAACAACAGCTGCTTGAGCTTTTTTTCATCAGTTTCAAAGAATAAGGGAGCTTCATTCACAGCAGCGAATTTAATTTCACGATTGTAAGCGTTCCTGAATGCATTTACAGTTTGGTCTATTAACTGATTGAGATTTACCTGGTTAATCTCGATATTCCACTGTTCATGGTGCCTTGCTAGCATCAACAGCTGCTCGGTCATTTCCTTCATACGGAGTGCTTCAGAGTGTATGGCTTCAATCGATTCTGTGAATAGCTGTGGTTCCCTTAAGCCTCTTCTTTTTAATAGACTTGCGTAACTTTCAATTATGGTCAAAGGGGTTTTAAGTTCATGTGATGCATTTGAAACAAACTGCTCCTGTTTTTCAAAGTTCATTTCTAAAAGATCAATCATATGGTTAAAGGTTTGACCCATTTGAAAGAGCTCATCTTTCGATTTACTTTCTAGCTTTAGACGCTTAAACGTTCCGCTTTTCCTTATTTCTGTCATTGTTTTAATCATAGATGTGACGGGCTTTGTAATAAAGTTACTAAGTAACCGGCTGGAAACTAAGACAGGAATCAGCGCAAGCAGTGTGACCAAGATTAAGACTAGACGAAGAATAGATAAAATCTTCGTTGCTGTCTCCATACTTTTGGTTATCTGAAGATTGGCAACACTACCGTCTTGCATGATGATTGGCATTGATTCAAAGGTATAGTGACGTTTCTCGGATTCTATCGTTTTGCTGACTTCACTTCTATAAAATACTGATTTCCTCTTACTAAGGTTTTGCTCGCCAGCGCTAGTAAACGCAGGGGGATTGTTGTTATCCTCAGTCACAATTTGTATCATACCGTTTATAGGAACGTAGGATCTAAGTAGGGAATCATTGGGGATTTTTCCAAGAGATTCTCCGAAATTATCGGATATCTTCTCCATCTCCTTATGTGCGGTAGTAAGCTCGCTGTCGAGAAGTAACGTGCTGAATGTATAATAAACAGTAATATTTAAGATCAGCAGCAGCAGGGCAAACAAAAAAGCTGTATAAAGGTTAATTTTATTTCTCAGTTTCATTTGGCATCCTTCATGACATAACCAATACCGCGAACAGTATGAATTAATGAGGGTAAGTGCGGCAGGTCTATTTTTTTCCTAACATACCGGATATAAACATCAACTACATTGGTATCTCCAAAAAAGTCATAACCCCATACTGCGTCTAAAATTTGATCTCTGCTCAAAACCTGACGTTTATGAACCATAAGATAAACTAGTAAATCAAATTCTCTTGGAGTCAATTCGATAGGTTCTCCAGCCCGTATCACTTCTCTTGATTTTTGATCAATGCTTAAATCAGCAAAGCGCAGCAGGTCACCGTTTTCATTCTGAGGTTGTTCCACCTTCTTCATTCGTAAGGCAGCACGTATTCTCGCTAACAGTTCTTCAATTTGAAAGGGCTTTGTAATATAATCGTTCGCCCCAAGGTCTAGACCGGACACTTTATCTTCAACAGAGCTTTTTGCTGTTAAAAGTATGACAGGAGTATGGAGATCATTTTTTCGAATTCGACGAAGAAGTTCAATCCCGCTTAATCCTGGCAGCATGACATCCAATAAGATTAAATCCCAACTTCCGGTACGATAGGCTCTTAGAGCCTCAAGGCCGTCGATTACTTTTGTTACTGAATATCCTTCATATTCAAGTTCAAGCTCTAATACTCTTGCAATCTTTTCTTCATCCTCAACAACCAAAATACTCCCTTTTTTTGTGGACATTTGGATTCTCCTCTATATTTATTTCTACATTCTATTCGGCAATATTAAGATAAAAACCTTTCGAACATATGGTCATACTTTATTAAACATGTTAATCAAAAAAATATTAATATTTTGTGAACGAATAACCATCTTCAATCGTTATACAGATGGATGAAGGTTTATGGGGGGAGAAATTTTGGCAAATATCATTGAGGTCAATAAAGTAAGCAAACAGTTTAATCAGCGTGAAATATTAAAAGATGTCTCTTTTTCAATTAAAGAAGGAAGTATTAATGGGCTGCTTGGTCCAAACGGGGCAGGGAAAACAACGATTATCCGTCTATTAAATGGGGTCATTGATCCAACAACTGGAATGATGAAGGTGATGAGTTTTGACCCCAAAAAACAGGGCGATGAGATTAGAAAAAGAGTAGGAATTGTTACAGAAAGTGCAAGTCTTTATCATGATATGACGGCATGGGACAATCTTGTCTTCTTTTCAAAAATATATGGAAAATACGATACGAAGCGAATCACACATTTGCTTGAGCAATTCGATATGCTTGCCTATAAGGACCAATTAGTTGGGAGCTTTTCTACAGGTATGAAAAAAAGAATCTCACTTGCAAAGGCTTTATTACATAAACCTAGACTTTTATTTTTAGATGAACCGACAAATGGTTTAGACCCTGAGGGAATAAATGAGGTAATTCGCTATTTACATAAAGTGAATCAAGAAGAAGGTGTAACCATCCTAATTTGCTCACATGTTCTCCATCAGCTAGAAACAATCTGTGATTCTTATTTGTTCCTGAATGAGGGCAGGATAGTTGAAAAAGGAGCAAAGAAGGAATTAGAGGATAAATATTTAAATGAAATTAAGTTATTAGTAGAAACGGGGCTTAATCCGCTTAATACCCAAACTTACAAGGGATACACATACAGTAGAAGAGGGACCCATCAATTAGAATTTATCCTTGCCTCAAAAGAAGAGATTACTCCTTTATTAGCTAGTATTCTTAATGAAACATGGGTTCATAATTGTGAGATAACCAATAGAAGTCTTGAGGCGCTTTATTTTAATATTCGGGGAGGAAAAGGAGTTGAATAAAAATTTAATCTTAACTATTGCAAGGAAAGATATGAAAGCTACTTTTTCATCCAAAAAGGTTTGGGTTCCAATGATCATCGTTGCCTTACTCTTATGTATTGTAGTTCCCGCGGGTATTGCCTATTTCGGAATCCACTTTGATATTGTTGGGAATTCTGCAAAAGATATAGAAAAACCAATAAATGCATTTATTGAAAATTTTCCTAATGAGGATATGAGAAATACTCTAATAGCATTGCCAACTCTTGGGTATAAATTTGTATATTTTTTCTTAACCTTTATGATGATTCCCTTTTTCTTGATGTTGGCCATTATTAATTCGATGGTTACTTCATCGAATAGTTTTGTAGGTGAGAAGGAAAGAAATACGTTAGAAACATTGTTGTTTGCGCCTATTTCAATTAAAGACTTATTTATTGGAAAAGTAGTAGCATCCCTGATTCCAACCTTAAGTATTTCCTTTGCAGCATTTATCATTAATTTAATTATTGTTAATGTAATCACTTATCCGCACTTTGAAGTGATCTTGTATTTTAACTCAACCTGGATTATTTTAATGTTTTGGGTAATTCCAATATTAGTTCTGTTTAATATCATCTTGAATGTCTTGATTTCAGCCAAGGTCAAATCGTTCCAAGAAGCCCAGCAATTTGGCGGAATCCTGGTGTTACCAATCGTTGGAATCGTAATTAGCCAAGCAAGTGGAATGTTCTTCTTAAGCCCATTAACATTATTCCTAATAGGCGCTGTTTTACTAATATGCAACCTATTCCTAATAAAACTGGTCACTAAATTCAACAACAGAAACACACTATTCCAAAGCCAAATACACTAACACAAAAAGACACTGTCCACCTGGAGTGGACAGTGTCTTTTTGTGGTGCCTGTCACCGAATTAATGAAAACGATGTTTAGTCTAATAAGAGGTTATAAAAGTAACCTAAATAAACTATTAAATTTCTCTTAAATAAAGTGGCAAGAAAATTTTTTTTATTATAACGAATAAAATATTTGAATTTTTAGAAAACTAACAGTATAATAAGAAAAAGCTCAAGGAGTTGATTTCCATGGAAAAGAGATTATTAAATTCACCACAACAGACAGACGAAAACAATGATTCTGTAATTGCTGAAATGTTTTTAAACCACGCCTTGATTGAATTTAGAAGAGATGTGCTCCGTAAGGAAATCGACCTCTCCTTACAAGAAAGAAATAAGGAAGCTTTCCTCAAGTTATCTGAGGAATTAAAGAAAATTTCATAGCAAAAAGTTTTCTAACAGACTTTATTTATATTGGAAGCCCTTTTCTCATTAGATAGGGCTTCTTTTGTTTTTGATATTCCTGTATGATGAAAAAAGCTGATATTGAAGAGAAATGTATTGTCTGAAGGGAAATAGGTGAGCAACTGTGATTTTCATGGTCGATAATTATGATTCTTTTACCTTTAACTTAGTTCAATACCTAGGGGAACTGGGGGAGGAGTTAGTCGTACAACGGAACGACCAAACAACCTTAGATGAAATAAGAACGTTAGATCCTGAGTTTTTAATGATTTCACCAGGTCCAGGCAATCCTGATGAGGCGGGAATAAGCCTAGCGGCAATAAAGGAATTTTCAGGAGTTATTCCGATTTTGGGAGTTTGTCTTGGGCACCAATCGATAGCTCAAGCTTACAAGGGTGACGTTGTACCTGCTGAGCAATTAATGCATGGAAAAACCTCTGATATCTACCATGATGGAAAAACAATTTTTAAAGGATTGCCGAATCCATTTCCAGCCACGAGGTATCACTCATTAATTGTGAAGAGGGAGACACTGCCAAACTGTTTTGAGATATCGGCTTGGACAAAGAATGGGGAAATTATGGCGATACGTCATAAAGAGCTGCCACTCGAAGGTGTTCAGTTTCACCCTGAATCGATATTAACGACATGTGGAAAAGAGATACTAAAAAACTTTGTCCAAAATTATGGAAAAGTAAAATCCATTTAGGTTAGACGCTTTACATAGTGAAAAAACCGGCGCCATGTTTTAATGGCACCGGAACTATTTCTGTTTTTCTCCTTTTTTACTGTTCATTAAATATAAGGTAATAGGCTGGTCTGATCCGGTCATTAGATTATAAACATATGAAGAAGTAAGTTTATATCCTTCATCAATTTTTTCTGCCAGGTAGTTAGTCCGTTCAAAAAGGATTGAGCGAATATGATTTAATTGACGAGCAATTTTCTCTGTCAATGCTTCTTGCTGATCCAATCGATTTAATACCCCAGTTTGAAACTCTTCTTGTTTACTAATCTTTTCGGATAATTGTTTTTGTAATTCCTCTTGAGTTTTTAACAAATGGATAATTAATTCTTCATATTCCTTATGTTGTAAATTACTTGTTCTAAGTTCATTTAATTGATTGGTGACTTTATCCCAGTGGTTTGCTTGTACAACCTCTTGATTGAGAAATTGGTGTTTCATCTCATTTATGGAAATAATTAGTGAAACATTTGCCTTTTGCTGTTCGTCTATTACTTCTGTAAGATAATCCCTCCTAACAAACTTTTGGTTTGGCTCAGTTATTTTCTTTTTATTTTTATATACTTTAAGATGTTTGCCATTGTTAATATATAATCCCATTTTTTACACCCCTTACATCATGAATGTATTATTTTATGCTTCAATTGTTAAAAATGGGAAATTTTTATAAAAAAACAGGAGAAATGAGTTTCTATGAGGAATTTAATTTAGTAAATTATAATTTATGAGCATAAAGAGAAATCCCGTTTACGGATAAGTCTTAAGTCTTAGTTGAAAATAATTCTCGAGATTGTGTAAGCCCGTAGACATACACGTTAAAATAAAGTAAAAGACATTTATTGAGGGATATAACGAGAGGAATCCCTTCCTATAGAAAAATGAAGGGGGAATATAGGATGAGGAAGGTTTACGTACTTCTTACTGATACTGGGACGGTTTTAACAAAGATTATTAAACTATATACGAAGAAGCCGCATAATCATGCTTCTATTGCCTTAGATGACCAATTATGGGATGTCTATAGTTTTGGAAGAAAAAGACCTCGCAATCCTTTCCTAGCTGGTTTTGTCAGAGAAAATATCCGTGGTGGAATTTTTCGGAATGCTGATTGTGCTATTTATTGTTGTACAATATCAGAAAAACAATATGATGCAATTTGTCGAAAAATTGAGGAGATTGAGAAAAATAAGGGGGAGTATCGCTACAATCTTTTAGGTCTATTCGCCGTCATGTTCAATTTGGAGTTAGATCGGAAAAATGCATTTTTTTGTTCCCATTTCGTAGCGGCACTTCTTGAGGAGTCAGGAGTTAAAATCAATAAACAAAAGCCGCTATCGCTTGTTACTCCAGATGATATAAAAGAATCAGCTTCATTAAAATTAGTCTATGAAGGAAAATTATCATCCTATTTTGCGGAAGCAAATGAGGAAAGTATCAATAATCTTGTTTCCCAAAATTATTATCAAGATTTTACTACTGATAGAGTGGAAGTTATCTAGTTAAAATTAGAGAAGTGGTGTTTCTATAGATACACGTCTTCTCTAATTTGTTTTTTCTTATCCTTCATTACTTCAACCAAACTATTAAAGAGCATTAAAGATTTCTGGAAAACTGGACTTTGGATAAAAGTATAGAGGAAGGTAGCTATAAACACTGGTCCACCTAATATAAAACCAATGATCAACACAAAACTTTCGACAAGGATACGTGCTTGACTAACAGATAATTTTGTTTTATTCGAAATTGAAAGCATAAAACCATCCCGTGGTCCGGCACCAAGACCTGCCGCAACATACATTCCTCCGCCAATACCCGTAATGACAATTGCACCGAGTAAAATGAGATAATCAATCCAGGAATTTGTAGCCTCAGGTAAAATTTTTAACCATAGAAAAAAATCCATAATGGGTCCAATTAATAGGGCATTTAGGAAAGTTCCAATGCTAATATACTTTCGAGCAGTAAAAAAGGATATGACAATTAGGAATAATCCGCATATAACTCCCCAAGTCCCTATGGTAAGTCCAAAATGCTGATACAAGGCTACATTTAAAACCTCCCAGGGATGTAAACCAACATATTTCACCTTTACGGCAATGGCATTCCCTAAACCGAAGAAGGTCAATCCTAAGAAAAATAATAAATACTGAATGGCTTTCACTAGTTAGTTACCTCCAAGGATAATGAGTTCTTATCTGAATTTTATATATATCTATAAATTTTAAAAGATACCAAATTAATAATCAATCAATTTATTACTCTTACGGTAGAATAATAAAAAAATTAATAATAATCAAAACTTTCATAAATTCTTGATGGAATATGCACGGTAAGGACATTTCAGTAAAGTAATTTCATTCTTCTATAAAGACATTATTAATCATATAAATCTAAAAAAGACCTTCAGCCGATTGAAGGTCTTTTACATTTAAAAAGAAAGAGGGATACCAAATGCCTAGCGAAATGCAACAAATAGAATTAGCTATCCCGATAAACGTGATTTGGGACTTCATCAGGGATGCAAATAATTGGGCGCCACTTGTGCCTGGTTATATACAACATGAGCAAATTAATGACAGCTTAATAACATGGGAATTTAAGAGTGACCTTGGAATAATGAAAAAAAAGGTAAGTCTAATTATAGACATAAAAGAGTGGAATGAACCAAAAAAGGTAAGCTTTGAACTGAGGCGTGCCAATGAAAAGTATATAGGTGAAGGATATTTTGAAGCTCAAGCATTAAATAAGAATAAAACATTGTTGATAGGATTTCTTGAAATAAATGCAAGTGGGGCACTAGGTTCATTGGCTAATTCGCTTTTTAAAAATGCGATTCCAAAATCAACAGAAGAAGTGGCAACCGTCATCTCTTCAAAACTCGAAGAATTCAACCAAAGGTAAAAATTTCACATGAACAATCCGGATAAATTTCGGATTGTTTTTTTTTATTATTTAAAAAACTTTTAACATGAGCCCAAAAGATATGTTATATTAATAAATAAAAAATTTAGTCAATCAACTAGTACAGGGAAGGTGAAAGTATGACTACAGAATTGAAGGTGAATGACAGCAGTCTTCCACTTCGTCGCGATGTTAAATTACTTGGTCAAATTCTTGGTGAAATCCTTGTCAATCATGGCGGGGCTGAATTGTTAGATAAAGTGGAAAAAATCAGGCTCATGTGTAAAACGCTAAGGTTCCATTTTGATCATGAAATATATTCAGAATTAAAACAAGAGATAACAAACCTCAACAGCCCATTGAGAAAACAAGTTATTCGCGCATTTTCAATGTATTTCCATTTAATAAATATTGCTGAACAAAATCATCGTATACGTAGAAGACACCAATATCACCTAGAAGACGATACAATCGTTCAACCCGACTCTATCGAGAGTGCGATTCTATCCCTTAAGGAAAACAATATTGATGAAGATATGATTCAGGATGTCTTAAACAAATTGTCACTTGAGCTGGTTATTACGGCGCATCCTACAGAGGCTGCGAAGCGTTCAATTTTAGAAATTCAACAACGTATTGCAGTTATTTTAAAGAAGCTTGATCATCCTTTATTAACAAAAAGAGAACGTCGAAAGCTAGAAGAGAGTTTGTTTAATGAAGTTACGATTCTTTGGCAGACAGATGAACTTCGCCATAATAAGCCGACTGTATTAGATGAGGTACGAAACGGGCTGTATTATTTTGATCAGACTTTATTTGAAGTCCTTCCAGAAATCCATCGGGAAGTAGAAGATTGTTTAGAAAAAAACTACTCTACTAAAAATTGGGATGTTCCTAATTTTCTTAAATTTGGATCATGGATTGGAGGCGACAGGGATGGTAATCCAAATGTTACTCCAGAGGTCACATGGGAGACTTTACATAAGCAGCGCAAGCTTGTCTTAAAAAAATATAAAAATGTCCTTGTGGATCTAATGAAACGCTACAGTCATTCCACAACTAGAGTGGAAGTCAGTCTAGAACTTACCCAAACACTAGAGGAAGAAGAAAACAAGTTTTTAACAGAGGATAAGAAATGGCCAATTAAAACAGAAGTGTATCGCCGTAAATTTGCTATTATCATCGAACGTTTAAAACAAGTTGGTAAATCTGATTTAGGTTATCGTTCTTCAGAAGAATTATTAGAAGATTTATTTGTAGTTAAAAGAAGTTTAAATAACCATCATCCTGCAGCCCATGAGTTAAAAACAATCCAAAAGTTGATACGCCAAGTACAGCTCTTCGGTTTCCATTTAGCAACACTTGATATTCGCAATCATAGTGGCGAGCATGAGGCAGCTATTACAGAAATCTTGCGAAAAGTACGAATTTCGGATGATTATGCACAGCTTTCAGAGGATGAAAAGGTGAAAATATTAGAAAATATTTTAATGGACCCACGGCCGCTTCTACTATTAAACGAAGATTATACACCGGAAACGCAGCAAATGATTCAGGTATTTAATATGATAAGAGATGCTCAGAAAGAATTTGGAGCACGCTCGATTTCCGTTTATCTTGTCAGTATGACAAAATCTCCAAGTGACTTACTTGAAATTCTAGTTTTAGCAAAAGAAGCAGGAATTTACAGACTTCATACGGATGGGACTGTGGAAAGTCAATTAAATGTAGCACCATTACTTGAAACCATTGAAGACTTAACAGCTGGTCCAAAAATTATGGAAACTTTATTTAATATGCCTGTGTATCGTAATCATTTGAATGTGATGAACAACCAACAGGAAATCATGCTTGGTTATTCAGACGGAAGTAAAGATGGCGGTACGTTAACGGCTAACTGGAAGCTCTATAAAGCGCAGCTTGAAATTCATGAGATGGCAAACAAGTATCACATTGGATTGAAATTTTTCCATGGCCGTGGAGGTTCCCTAGGTCGCGGAGGCGGCCCACTAAACAAAAGCTTGCTTTCACAACCAGCAGAAACGATTGGTGATGGAGTGAAAATTACTGAGCAGGGAGAAGTCCTTTCTTCCCGCTATTTGCTTGAAGACATCGCTTATCGAAGCTTAGAACAGGCCACTTCAACACTTATGCTCGCAACAGCTCATGTATCAAAAGAGGCAGAGCACGGAAATATGAGGGATAAATTATGGGAGTCAGCTATTGAAGAGATTTCCAGCGCTTCCCTTAAAAAATATCAATCACTCGTTTTTGGAGATTCAGACTTTTTAACCTATTTTAATGAAGCAACCCCATTAAGAGAACTTGGTGACTTAAACATCGGTTCAAGACCAATGAGCAGAAAAAATCGCGGTCGATTCGAGGATTTAAGAGCGATTCCATGGGTTTTTGCTTGGACACAAAGCAGGCAGCTCCTTCCAGCATGGTATGCAGCAGGGACTGGATTAGAAAGCTTTGCTTCAAAAAGTGAACAAAATTTACAACAATTACAACTGATGTATGAAAAATGGCCATTTTTCCGCTCAACTATTGATAATCTCCAAATGGCTTTGATGAAGGCAGACATCACAACCGCTAAAGAATATTTATCACTAGTGGAAAATCAGGAAATTGCAGAGCGAATTTTTTCAAATATCCTTGAAGAATATGAAAGAACGAAAGAAATTCTTCTCAAAATAACTGGTGCTAAAGAATTACTTGATCACACCCCAAATATTAAAGACTCAGTCTATCGTAGAAATCCTTATGTTGATCCATTAAACTTTTTACAGGTAGAATTAATTAAGCAATTAAGAAATCAGAACGAACCAACTGAAGAATTAATAACTGAGGTACTACTAACCATTAGTGGAATCTCCGCTGGTTTACGTAATACTGGTTGATCTAAAAAAACGCTCCTCGCCCATTAAGGTGAGGAGCGTTTTTCCATGAGAGTGGGTGAAATAGGTTATGAACAATCTGTGAAATATTTAAAAATGAATGAATATTCATTCGTTTTTCAGCGAAATTCGACAAATTTTGTATTATTCAACTGATATATTTTAGCCAGAAAAGAAAAATGGTTAAGTTTGAAAAACATTCCTGCTTGAAAAGAGTGATTTGGAGGGATATGAAATGGCAGTTGAAGAAAAAGTTGTACAGGAAAAACAAAATGTAGTTGCAATGATTAATGTTTTGGCAAGGAATGCTGCAAAAGCGTTAGCTGAATTTCGTTGCTACAATCAGGAAATGGTGGACGAAATCGTCAAGCAAATGGCCTATACGGCCCTTGATAACCACAAAGACTTGGCAAAGCTAGCAGTTGAAGAAACGAGAAGAGGAGTATATGAGGATAAGGTTTTCAAAAATATGTTTGCGACTGAGTTTATCTACAACAACATAAGAGATCTAAAAACAGTGGGAGTGATTAATGAAAACGAGAATGAGGGAATGGTAGAGATCGCCGAGCCAGTTGGTGTCATAGCTGGAGTTATTCCTATCACAAATCCTACTTCCACGGTTATCTTTAAATCACTGATATCGCTAAAAACAAGAAATCCAATTATCTTTGCCTTTCCGAAATATGCTCAAAGGTGCTGTGTAGAAACGGCAATACTTCTAAAGGAAGCAGCTATTAAGGCTGGGGCACCTGGGAATTGTATTCAATGGATTGAAGTTCCCTCCCATGAAGCATTTCAAATATTGATGAAGCATCCAAAGATTTCTCTTATTCTGGCTACTGGGGGACCAAATTTAGTAAAAGCAGCTTATAGCTCTGGAAAACCTGCACTGGGTGTTGGGGCAGGTAATGTCCCTTGTTATATTGAAAAAAGTGCGAATATAAAGCGGGCAGTAAATGACATTATTCTATCAAAAACATTCGACAACGGGATGATTTGTGCTTCTGAACAAGCACTTATCATCGATCATGAGATCTATGAAGAAGTAAAACGGGAAATGATCGAAAATAATTGTTATTTCTTAAATAATGAAGAAAAATATTTGATAGAAAAAGCAGTGATAGACGAAAAAAGTGCTTCCTTAAATCCGATGATTGTAGGCTTGCCTGCCTATATGATTGCAAAAATGGCTGGTGTCAATGTCCCTGTAAATACGAAAATATTAATTGCTGAATTAAAAGGTGTGGGTCCGAGATTTCCACTTTCTTGTGAAAAGTTAAGCCCTATACTAGCCTGCTATAAAGTAAATAGTTTAGCCGAAGGTCTGCTTATCGCTGAAGAAACACTCGGGTACGGAGGGCTGGGACACTCAGCTGCCATTCACACAGCTGAACAAAATGTGATTGACACATTTGCCCTTAGAATGAGAGCTGGAAGAATTATGGTTAATACACCATCGACTCACGGTGCGATTGGTGATATCTATAACACATCTTTACCGTCCTTAACGATTGGGTGCGGAACATATGGAGGGAACTCTGTGTCTCAGAATGTAGGAGCAGCTAATTTGATTAACATTAAGAAGGTTGCAAAAAGGAGAAATATGACACAATGGTTTAAGGTTCCATCACAAGTGTTTTTTGAAAGAAACTCGATTCAAGTGCTAGCTGCGATTCCTGGAATCTCAAAAGTGTTTATTGTGACAAGTGCAAGTCAAATGAAAAATGGCTCCGTCGAAAAAGTGCTTTATCAATTGAAAAAACATCCTAACAATATCCAATATGAAGTTTTATATGATATTGAACCTGAACCAGACATTGTAGCAGTTAAGAGTGGTGCAGAAAGGATGGAAAAGTTCCAGCCTGATTGTCTAATTGCACTCGGAGGCGGCTCCGTCATGGACGCAGCAAAAGCGATGTGGCTCTTCTATGAACATCCAGAAGTTGATTTTAATAGCTTAAAACAAAAATTCTTTGATCCTAGTAAAAGAGTGGTTAAATTCCCTTCTCTTCGCGGCAAAGCAATCCTTGTAGCAATTCCGACCACATCTGGTACAGGATCTGAGGTAACTTCCTTTTCCGTTATTTCAGATAAAAAGACAAATATCAAATATCCACTAGCTGACTTTCAACTAACACCAGACTTGGCTATTGTCGATCCTCAGTTTGTAATGTCCGTCCCTAAGCATGTGACAGCAGATACGGGGATTGATGTTTTAACACATGCGATTGAATCGTATGTTTCAGTGCTAGCCAATGACTTTACCGATGGATTAGCATTGAAAGCAATTCAATTAGTATTTGAGTATTTACCAAGGGCTTACCAAGACGGAAAGAATGAACTTGCTCGAGAAAAAATGCACAATGCCTCTACTATTGCAGGAATGGCTTTTGCCAATTCATTTTTAGGGATTAATCATAGCTTGTCACATGCACTAGGTGCTGAATTTAATATTGCGCATGGTCGAGCCAACGCCATTATGTTACCTCACGTAATTCGATACAATGCAGCAAAACCGAATAAATTCATGACATTTCCAAAATATGAACACTTTATTGCTGATCAACGCTATGCTGAGATTGCTAAAGTGCTAGGATTACCTTCTGGAACAACAGAAGAAGGTGTAGAAAGTTTAATACATGCAATCACTCACCTTATTAAGGAATTGGAATTGCCAATGAGCATTCAAGAAACGGGGATAAGTCAGAATGAATTTGAAAAGAAAATAAATATCTTAGCTGAAAATGCCTTTGATGATCAAGATACGATTGCAAATCCTAAACAACCACTTGTAACGGAGCTGGCGAATATCTATCGAGAGGCTTATAAAGGTTTTTAAAGGTAGTTCAAAATAACTTTTTTTACTGTAAATAGGTTAGTTGTAGATTCGAAAATTGTGTGAACAAGAATGAAAACTTCGACAAAAACCATCAATCTTCTTAGTGTATCTTACCTCTAACAAGTAATAGACTTTGTAAATAACAGTCATAATTTAGAAAATGGGGAAAATTGTCGATTTGGCTACGTTTACAAAAACCTTTTTTAAAACAATAATTTAAGTGGGTAAGAACTTGATAGGATTTGGAGGAGATTGTATGGTTTATTCGTCAAAGCCGTGGTTAAAGTTTTATGATCCAAGAATTAATAAGGATGTATCAGTAGATTATGATTCCTTATACGATCTTTTGAAGCAAGCAGCCATTATTCACGGGGACAAACCAGCCCTTACTTTTTATGAAAGATCCTGGAGTTACAAAGAAACGAGAGTAATTACAGATTGGCTGACAGCATCGTTGTACCGGATCGGCTTCCAAAAGGGAGATAGACTGGGGATCATGCTGCCTAACTGCCCGCATTATATTTTCAGCTTATTTGCAGTCTTCCGATTGGGAGGTATTGCTGTTCAAGTAAATCCAATGTATGTAGAAAGAGAAATTGAGTATGCCCTAAATGATTCTGAAACAGGCTATATGGTTGTATTTGAAGCATTCTATCAAAAGGTAAAAGAAGTTCAGCCAAGGACTTCTTTGAAAAAAATCATAGTAGTGGGATTTGGCGGAAGTAAGATTAACCTAGCAGAAGGTGATATTTATTTTGATGATTTTCTTACACATGATAATGTGATCCCTGAAATCCCAATTAACATCAAAGAAGATGTGGCTATTTTACAATATACAGGAGGAACAACTGGTGTTTCCAAAGGGGTCATGCTTACCCACCAGAACCTGCTTGCTAATATTATTCAAGTTTGTGATTTTACTTATAATGCAGTTGATGAGAAACCAGAAAACTTTAAGATTATCAGTGTTCTCCCAATGTTTCACGTATATGGATTATCATGTAATGCACTTTCTGCTATCCGAATTGGGGGTAATCAATTAATTCTCCCTCGTTTTGATGTGAATGAATTACTTGAGCTGATTAATAGGGAGAAACCATTCCAGTTAACTGCAGTTCCTACGATGATATGCGCATTAAACAGTCATCCACAATTAGAAGATAGCTCAATTAAAGATATATTCTACCTAAGCAGCGGTGGAGCTCCATTGCCAATTGAACAGGTTAAATCTTTTGAAAAACGTGTTGGCATAAGACTTGCAGATGGATACGGACTTTCAGAAACAGCTCCTTCTGCTATTACTACACCACCATTTCTTCCTCGTAAACTAGGCAGTGTGGGGATTCCTTTACCAGGAACTGAAGCAAGAATTGTAAAGGAAACTGTAGAGGGATATGTAAATGTTCCGGTTGGTGAAGCAGGTGAATTGATTCTTCGCGGGCCTCAAGTTATGAAGGGCTATTGGAAGCGTCCTAGTGACACTCAATTAGTGATTAGAGACGGCTGGCTTTTTACAGGGGATATCGCCAAAATGGATGAGGATGGTTATTTCTATATTTTAGATCGAAAAAAGGACATGATTATTGCAAGCGGATACAATGTTTACCCTCGAGAAATTGAAGAAATTATCTATCAACACGAAGCGGTCGAAGAGGCGATTGTTGTTGGAAAGCCTGATTCCTATAGAGGAGAAACAGTGAAGGCTTTTGTAAAGTTAAGAATCGGAGCATATGTGACACCAGAACAATTAATAGAATATTCAATGCAGTTTTTAGCATCTTATAAAGTACCTAAAGAGATTGAGATTCTATCGGAACTTCCTAAATCATCTGTCGGAAAGCTGTTAAGGAGAATGCTGCGTCAAGAAAAAAATGAAAAAGTTCATTCCTAAGAAACTATTAATCAACAAAACCACTAATCTAAACAAACTTCGTAGAACACATCAAGAATCCTTCCAAGAACACTTCACGCTCATTTACCTAAATAATTCAAGCAAGGGGAGACAATGAAATGGCTGAAAAAAAAGAATCCACTATAAAGAGTGAAGAATCACCAAAAACAACTAAAAGGAGACGAAATACTGTGGAAAATTCTACGGTTGAAAATGAAGTAAAAGGAACGGAAGTACATGAACCGATAGAATCAGAGGTACAAGAGCAAATCCTTGAGGAGGAAGCCGAACAAACAGCTGGCGAAGAAAATGCTGAAGAGGCAGGAGCTCAAGAACAGTTTTCGACCTTGGATATTCTTTGGAAGCATGCCTATCATGAGTTAGACCAATGGGCGAAGCACGCAGATTTTCGTGATGATGTGTTTTTAAAAGAAGCAATGTGTTTTGCTGAAAGCATCAGACGAAATCAGGAGAATATTAAATCTGTCAGAGAACAGTTCAAGAAAGAGTTTGCAAATTGGGAAAGAACAGCAAGAGAAGAATTCTTAATGTCCACTACAGCACTGCAGCACATTTTTCCAAAAAAGTCTTATGAAGAAATTAATCAGCAGTTTGACCAAATTCAAAGTAGAACAATAGCGATCCTAAGAACACCATTACAAATGGCTGTAAGTAATCAACTTATGGACCAATACCTTCAAATGATAGAACAATATATTGCACTTAGGAAGAATGCAAGGAAACAATATACTAAAACATTAAAGCAAGCTGCAAACCTAATCTATGAGAGTCAAAAAGGATTTCTTAATCTTTTTACCGGACCAATAAAAACGTTTATGTTCCCATTAAATAAATACATGGAAAAAGCAGAAAAACTTACAAAATCATAAGAATGAGGATGATGAAGAATGTCAAAAGAAAAGATATTTGACCCGTACGAAAGCTTTAAACAAATTAGTGAAATGTGGGAAAAACAAATCAATGGTCTATTATTTATGGCAGCAGATAACAATGAATTTGTTCGCTTAGCCAATACAGGATTAGGTGTACACTCTCGTTACATGGAACTTTTAAGGAAAAATCAGGAGCTAATGGCCGGCATTATGAATATCCCTACCAAAAAAGATGTTGCGACTGTTGCAAATCTATCAATTCAAGCTGAAGGGAAAATCGATAATCTTGAGGAACAGATTTGGAAATTACAGGACAGCCTTGGTGCATTAAATAAAGAAAATCTCGAATTGTTTCAAGAAATGGTTAAGATGATTAAACAAATGCAGGTTGAGTTCCAAAAAACTGTACAAGAAGTTACTGACTTGAAAAGAATGAAGGATGACTTCCAGGAATTACGTAAAGAACTTGTTGAAATAAAAATTATTCAAGTCAACCTTCGTGATGTAAGACAAGAACTTGAGGAAATAAAAGAATCACAAAAGAAAATTATCGGAATAAAAGGACTTGATGATCAGAAAACCATCCAATCCGATTTGCACGAAGTTAAACTAGGATTAGGTCAATTAACAGAAATAAAAAATGAATTAGCTTCATTAAAGGGGCTTGTGGTAAAAGAAAGTCCAAAAGGCAAGGCGAAAGAAAAAGAATTAGTTACAACAGTTTAATGAAAAGGGGGAAAATGATAATCGTTCAAGAAATGTTTAAGGACTTCATTCCCTCTTTAACATTGGCAAAGAGATAATAATAGGGAAGGACCCCATCCTTCCCTATTAAATAAATTAAGCAGCAGCCTTTTGCCGGCTTAAGAACTTTCTTAGCAGAAGATTAAACCGGTTTGTTGCTTCTAACTTTGCTAAATGCCCCGAGTTTCTCATAATGATAAATTCTGAATGGGGTATCAGTTTGTGCATACAATATTGAATCCAAACAGGTAAAACGGAGTCGTATTGACAGCCAATGATTAGAGTTGGAACTTTTATTGTTGGTAATAAAGAAATATTGTTAACTTGGAAACAAGCTTTTAGAGATTTTAAAAAGATGTTGCGCTTCGGCTGGAAATATCGTTTAAATAGATTCATATTTTCCTCTGACCAAGAATAAAGGCTCATATGTGCTGCAGTTTCTTTTAGGTCATTATCCGTTGCAGCGGCACCTAATCTCGCTTTCTTAAATTTAAGTAACGGTTTTCTGAGTTTTTTAGGAAAAAAGTGGAATGTACTGATCAACATGAGAGAGCGAACTAGGTGGGGGGCTTGACGATAAATCTCTTGAGCGACAGCACCGCCCATTGACAAGCCTAAAATGTGAGCGTTTTCAATTTTTAACTCGTTTAATAAAGCAATAACATCTGAAGCAAAATTTGGAATAGATATCCCTTCGGTTTTGTTACAGTCACCATGCCCTCGCAAATCAGGAATAATTAATTCGTACTGATCAGCTAGTTCAAATTGTGACTGCCACCCTTCCTTCACTTCACCTAATCCATGAATCAGGACTAACGGTTCACCATTGCCAAAATGTAAAAAAGGCATCCCCAACATACTAACTTTCGATTGTTTCAATTTGACACCACCTTCAATTTTTTAATAGTTCCTTTACCAAGTTACTAAAATTGTAAACGTGATGTTACACCATATAATAACATTTATTTGTCAAGTTGACAAAATATTACTTGTAGGTGTAAAATACATATAGGTGAGGTGATATAGAAATGGTAAATCAAGACAATCAGTCTGTCAATCCTTCAAAAAATTTTGTTCTGCCATTTATTCTATTGCTTCTTAGCAGAATGTCTCTTCACGGATATGAGCTAAGCCAGAAATTACAAACATTTGGTTTTAAAACGATTGATCAGGGTAATCTCTACAGACTGTTAAGACAGCTAGAAAAGGAAGAACTAGTATCATCTGAGTGGGATACTAATGGCAGTGGACCTGCCAAAAGAAGATATTCCATAACAAAAGCTGGTATTACATACTTAAAAGGCTATGCCAATCAACTAGAATCGTACCAATCGATGCTAGACCAATTCTTCAAAATGTATTCAAGTTTCCTTGAGCTCTATATTCCTTCATTTCAAAAGAGGGATTCGATAGAGAAAGTAAACAGTAAAAAGAGGAGGAAGGACGATGGCACAGAAAAAGAGTGAAGGTGTTCTAGCTGTTGAAGAAAAAATAATTCCTGCAGCAGAAGAAGCTAAAAGTGAAGGTTTATTTGTAGATACACTTTGGAATCAGTATGAGCAATCACTTGAGCGGGCTAGACAGTTGCGCGAAAACCGTGAAGATGCTTATGTGAACGCACTTAGAGAAGTCATCAAGTTTAACAAACAATATAGAAAATCAGTAGCTAATCTGTTCGAACAAACTAAAAAAACAAACAAAGAAGTTGTTTCTGGATTCATGCAGCAAATGAATGCACGCAGGGAACAACTTGTGAAAGACGAAGAAAGAGTAGAAGCAGAAATGATGAATGAAAGGGAGGAGCTTAAACATCAGCTTAAAGAGGTTTCTAATCAATTAGAAAACCTTGCTCTCACTCCAATCAAATCTGTTTTCCAAATTATTGACCAGTTAGAGGATAATTTCGAAAAGAGCACAGAAGCCAACGTTGCTTATGGACGGGAACGCCGAAATGCGTGGCAGCAGGTCACAAATGAGTATGTTAAAATGGCTAGAAATACTCATAATGAAATTGTAAATCGTGGGAAAAATAGTGTCAAAGAGCTTCTAAAAGCAAAGTAAGCAAATACTTCAAATTCATTAGCAGACCAATACATCTGATTGGCCTGCTTTTTTATGTTAATCAATGAACATAGATATAGAAATTTCTTGAAACATAAATTTAATATTACTATTATTGAATTGACAAGATTTCATGCTATACTTCTAGTTGCAATTGAATAGGATAAAAGTGGGTATAAAGGATGATTTTTGGTAATTTAATAAACTAATAAATAGCTAAATTACATAGAAAAATTAAACTCTATTGCTATTTGCGATGAAGGAAGCAGGGGAAAAAATTTGAAAAAGAAGATTATGGCATTTTGTACAATAATCACGTTCGGAAGTCCAACTGTATTACTTCAAGTAGAAGCAGAAGAAAATAACAACCAGCAAGTAATTGACGAACAGCGCTCAAGAATCCAATTGGAAATCTTAAAAGGGAGTGTAGAGCTTAACCAAGTAAAAGATGAAATTGAACAAATAAATGAACAAATCAGTCGAGTCGAGCAAGCCATAAATGATAATAATAATATCATTCTCGAAACGGAGAAGAAAATAAGCGCTTCACAATTAGAGATTCAGAAATTGGAAACAGAGATCGCATCGCTAAATGAAAAAGTAAGAAAGCGTAATGAGATATTAAAAAAACGTGCACTTACATTTCAAGAAAAAGGTGGAAAGGTAAATTATCTTGATGTTCTACTTGGATCCTCAAACTTTAAGGACTTTGTAGATCGGGTTGGTGCCGTAGCCTCTTTTGTCGAAGCAGACCAAAATCTTATAAAACAACATGAGGATGACAAACAGGATGTAAAAAAGAAGCAAGAACAATTACAAAATAAATTATCAGAGCTGCAGAATATGAAAGTAGAATTAGAAGGAATGCAAACGCAAATTCTAGAACAAAAGCAACAAAATGAATGGTTAAGGGCTGAAGCAAAGAAAAAAGAGCAAGTTACACTTGTTGAACAGGCTGGTTTAATGCAACAGGATTCTGCGCTTTCTACAATGGACGATCTAAACGATATTGATCCAAATCAAATTTTGAATGAATCAATATTGATATCGAACGAAACTGTTCAAAAGCTAATTACCGAAGGGCTAAAGTATGTGGGGAATTCGGTTTATGTATTTGGCGGCGGTCGAAATGAATATGATATTGCAAATGGAAGATTTGATTGTTCCGCTTTTGTCAGTTGGGCGTTTGCTCAGGTTGATATCAAAATAGGTACTAGTACAGAGGTCTTGAAAAATACAGGAATACCGGTCAGTGTCGATGAAATGCAGCCTGGAGACCTTGTGTTTTTTGATACCTATAAAAAAGATGGCCATGTCGGCATTTATCTTGGTGCTGGAAAATACTTAGGTTCACAAAGTTCTACAGGTGTGGCAATAGCTGATATGACAAATGGATATTGGTTGGAAAAATTTAATGGACGTGTTAATCGCATAATAGTACAATAAAGCAGCGAGGCTAGCATAGCTTCGCTCCTATTTTTGTTAAAAAATAGATGCTAAGGATAATGGAAATTAAGGACAATTAAAAGGTTATTCCATAACCTTGATTTTAAACAGAAGATAATGTGGGGAGTAGTTATTTAAATGGAGTTATTATTGATTATTAAAGCAATTATTTTAGGGTTGGTAGAAGGGTTAACAGAATTTGCTCCGGTATCTTCAACCGGTCATATGATTATCGTTGACGATATGTGGCTACAATCAGAAGAGTTTTTAGGAAAATATGGTGCGAACACGTTCAAAGTAGTCATTCAGTTAGGTTCCATTTTAGCGGTTGTAGTGACATTCAAAGACAGATTCATTGACCTGTTAGGAATGGGACGCATTAAAAATAAGCATTCAAAACAAAGCGGCGGTCGATTAAAACTTACTCAAGTCATAGTTGGATTAATTCCTGCTGGAATCTTTGGAGTACTACTAGAAGACTATATAGATGAGTATTTATTTTCGACTGAAACGGTTTTAATAGGTTTAGTGATTGGTGCTGTCTTCATGATAGTCGCAGATCGCTTTGGTCCAAAAACACCAAAAATCCAAACCGTTGATCAGATTACCTATAAACAAGCGATTACGATTGGTCTCATTCAGTGTTTATCATTGTGGCCAGGGTTCTCTCGTTCCGGCTCAACAATTTCAGGCGGCGTTCTAATAGGATTGAGTCATCGAGCGGCTGCGGATTTTACCTTTATTATGGCAGTTCCTATTATGGCGGGTGCCAGCTTTCTATCCTTACTGAAAAATTGGCAGTATATGACGATGGATGCCCTTCCATTTTTTATTGCTGGATTTGTAAGTGCCTTTGTTTTTGCGTTAATTTCTATTCGCTTTTTCTTAAAGCTAATCGATAAAATAAAACTTGTTCCATTTGCGATTTATCGAATCCTGTTAGCATTAATCATTTATCTTGTGTATTTTTAATTATATTATGCAGCAGCCCATAAAAGTGGACTCTCACCAAAAACCAACAACTCAAAGTTGTTGGTTTTTTTATTGGATAAAAGAGGATGATTTTTGGAAACATAAGGTAAAGAAAGTAATGGCGAAAAATGATGTTTGGTTAGCGATAGTTATTGGAGGATTTTTAGGCATTGGACTAATTTTATTTCATCATTTCTTCGTTCTTCGATTTCCTGAAAAAAACATATTCCAAATTATTTAATATTGCCTTGGGAGGAAGCCATATTTTTGATGGGATAAAACCATTGAAAATATGGTTTTTCATATTTTCTAAGCACTTGTCCACGATTTTTTTAAAAGGCATCTGTCACACTTTATATTTATTGGTCAAATAACTGTTCGTACATAATGAACATGCCTACACAAAATAACGCAGAAAAGAATATTTTATTGTAACTGGTAAACTAATACAAAAAAGATGATGAAAATCTTTGGTGGGTGCAAGAAATGAAATCAATTGTTTTTTTAGGAACAAACAAAACGGGATCAAGTTATGAGGGAATAAGAGCAGCAAAAAGGCTGGGGTACGAGACCATCCTTTTAACGAATCGCACCATTTTTGTTGAAGAAAGGAAGGATTATATCGAAATAGATGATGTACGCCTAATAAATATGTCAGATACAGATGAAATACTTTCAGCGATAACTGACCTCATTTTAGAGGGAAAAAAGGTTGAGTGTTTTATTAGCTTTTTAGATGAATATGTTTACTTGGCTGCCTTGCTTTCAAATACTCTTTGCAATTCACCGCTCACATATGAACCATTAGAAATTATGACCGATAAAATTTTAACCAGAAAGTATTTATCTGGAAAAAGTTATTCTCCTTTTTTTAAGGTTCTAAGCTCTCCTGAAACGATCGATCATGAGTTAAAGGAGTTAAAAGACCAATTTCCGCTAATTATCAAATCACCTCAATCTAATGGTTCAAAGGATGTAATATTGGTCGAAAATATTTGGGAATGTAAGAAGGGTGTGAAACAACTTCATCGTAAAAATTCAGAATCTCCTATATTAGTAGAGGAATATTTGGAGGGTCCACAATATTTGGTTGAAGTTGTTGTCTATAATTCCACCATCATGATTGCAGCAATTGTTGAACAGGAAGTAATTAAGGCCGAACGTTTTATTATCACAGGTTATTCTGTTTTTCCTGAGTTGTTAGTAGAACAGCTGCCTGGGCTAAAGGAAACTGTCCTTTCAATTATAGGTGATTTTCAGTTAAGAAATGGTACTTGCCATTTAGAGATAAAATTAACAAATAATGGCTGGAAGCTGATTGAGATTAATCCGAGGATGGCTGGGGGTGCTATGAACCGGATGATTGAGGAAGCATTTGGTTATAACCTTGCAGAACAGACAATAAGGTTATACGCAGGATTGGAACCTGAATTAATAAAAATGCAAAATAAGGCTATTTATACACATTATTTAATCGTTGGATCTGTCGGGAAAGTACTTAAAGTAACTGGTTGCGATTCAGCCAAAGAACAAGTTGGTGTTTTAGAGGTGTACACGAAGGCAGAATATGGTCAAATTGTAACTCCACCTCGCTCAATGGGACAACGATACGGATATGTATTAGCAGCAGCTGATTCAAAAGATAAAGCAAGAGAATGTGCTATAAATGGGGCGCAGCATATTCAATTTTACTTGCAGCCAGTTTAAAAAACTTGAAAGGAGGTTTGGTCATGGGGGAAAATAAATGTATATGTCAAGACCTGCAACAACTTTTTGAAGAACAGAAAAAATTATCCTTTGAGGAATTTCGTTTTATAAGTGAGGATATTGGATATGATACTATTCCATTTATACTATCCACGGGAAAATGTCAATTTGAGGCATGGGGTTGGACAAATAATGGAGATTTCTTTACAACGAATGTCTTTAGATTAGAAGCGATAGATGTAAGAAGATGTTGTGCAACAATATCTCTTCTTGAACCGGTAGATATAGATGGCTATCCAGTAGATATTTGTGATAATGTCTTTTCTTTAAGAACAACATCTAATTGTATTATTGTAGACCTCTCCTGTTTTTCTTCACTACAGCCGCTATCGCCTAGATTAGTGAATCGTCTCCTTCCTATAGTGGATCCTAAATGATTGATAAGCTCATATAGAATGGGCTTATTCTTTTTTTTGAAAAGTGGGTTATTTGGAAATGTGTCTATCGCACATTTTTATCGATATGAATAGGATATATGGAATTAATAAAGGAGGTAATGTAAATGTCTGGTTCACATGGCGGGCATGGCAGCGGCTTTGCCCTTGTAGTTGTATTGTTCATTTTGTTAATTATTATCGGGGCTTCTTGGTGCTGAGGATACTATTAAATTAAAGAGGGGGTTATAAATATGCAATATGGATATGGTTACGGCGGTGGCTGTGGTGTTGGCGGTTATGGTTACGGCGGCGCCTGTGGTGTTGGCGGTTATGGTTACGGTGGCTGTGGATTTGGCGGCGGCTTTGCGTTAATCGTGGTTTTATTCATCCTATTGATTATCGTTGGAGCATCTTGCTTTAGATAAAACGAAAAGTGGAAGCGCCCCTAGGCACTTCAACTAGACAAAAAAATATAGAAGAAAGCCCTCTTTTTAAACAAGAGGGCTTTTTGTGTGCGCTTGGCAGCGCTTCGCTCTAATGGGTGAAAGTCCCTAACATGCCGTTGTGGCGGAAATGTATAGCTGACAG
>NZ_BAWM01000010.1 GCF_000759675.1 Neobacillus niacini
CATTTTGTTACGTTGGCTTAGCTTTTATAAAAAGCTAAAAAATTGTTTGTTGACGTTCTTGTTTGTTTAGTTTTCAAAGAACAAATTTCATCATTAACTTCGTAAACACTTCGTTTAGAAGCAACTCTATTACTATATCATTTCGTTAACTTAGCGTCAATACTTTTTTAAAAAAAGTTTTTTACGCTTGCGTGTTGTTAACTCGTCATTAACGACTGCTTAAATATAATAACACCCTTACTAACTAACGTCAACAAAATATTAGAATTAATTTTTCCTCACTTATTTATCTACATTAATATATAGAAGAAAGCCGCCTCCCACACAGAGAGCCGGCTTTTGTTTTATTTCGTAATTTTAATAATTCCTGCTTGTTTCAGATCAACTTGACCAGGCTTTTCAATTACTACCTTTTCACCTTCTGCTAAGTTCGTGAAAACAATCGGCGTGATTGTTGAAGTAGCATGTTCTTTAATATAATCCAGATCAACTTTTAGTAATGGCTGACCCTGTTCTACAATGTCATTCTCAGCTACCAAGGTTTCAAATCCTTGACCTTTTAAGTTCACGGTATCAATTCCAACATGGATAAGAATTTCGCGTCCTGTATCAGAAAGGATTCCAATTGCGTGTTTGGTTGGGAATAGGTTAACTATTTTCCCATTTACAGGTGATACAATTGTACCCTCTACTGGGACAATCGCAAAACCATCACCCATCATTTTTCCAGCAAAAACTTGGTCTGGAACTTCTGTGATTGGTTTTAGTTCACCTTTTAGAGGTGCCATAAATCCTTCGTCTTCAGTACTGCGAGTGGTTTGAAGTGCTTCTGGATTTATTTCCTCGATTTGTTGCTCCACACCTTTTTCAGGCGTCTTCACTGTAGTACGAGGTTTTTTTCCTTCTATTATATCTTTCATTTGTCCCTTTATCGTTTCTGAGCGTGGTCCAAAGATCGCTTGAATATTGTTTCCTACTTCTAAAACGCCGGCTGCACCAAGTTTTTTCAGTTGGTCTTTATCAACATCTTTAATATCATTAACCGATACACGTAGACGGGTAATACATGCATCTAAATGAGCAATATTTCCTTTACCACCCATCGCATCCAAAATGTTAGTAGCCAAATCAGCCGATCCTGCTTTACCTGTTGGTGCTTGATTTTCTTCTTCTTCTTCTAGCTCACGTCCAGGTGTTTTTAAATTAAAGGTACGAATCGCAAACCGGAAACCAAAGTAATAGATAACCGCAAAACCGAGACCTACCGGAATTACAAGCCAAGCATTTGTTTGCGGGTTGATTAATCCAAATAGGATATAGTCAATTAATCCACCTGAGAACGTCATCCCGATTTTTACATCTAAAAGGTGCATAATCATAAACGAGAATCCGGCAAAAATTGCGTGAATACCGAATAATATTGGTGCTACGAATAAAAATGAGAATTCAATTGGTTCTGTAATACCTGTTAAGAAAGACGTGAGGGCAGCTGATGCCATTAATCCTCCTACTAATACTTTCTTTTCAGGCTTAGCTTCATGGTAAATCGCTAAAGCCGCTGCCGGAAGTCCAAACATCATGAACGGGAATTTACCTGTCATAAATGTTCCAGCTGTTAAATTTTGAACGTTATCTGAGATTTGAGCCATGAAGATACGTTGATCTCCACGAACCACTTCTCCTGCCTTTGTGACGTACTCTCCAAATTCATACCAGAATGGCGAGTAGAAAATATGGTGTAAACCGAATGGAATTAATGCTCGTTCAATTACTCCGAAAATAAAGGCAGAAATAGTTAAGTTTGCGTGAACCATGTTCTGTGAAAAAGCATTTAGTCCGTTTTGGATTGGTGGCCAAATGAAGATCATTAATAAACCTAAAACTAGTGCAGATGCTGCTGTGATGATTGGTACAAATCGTTTTCCTGCAAAGAAACCTAAATAAGATGGTAATTCAATTTCATAAAACTTATTGTACATTGTCGCAGCTAATATACCGACGATGATCCCTCCAAACACCCCAGTTTGCAGTGTTGGAATTCCTAAAACGTTTGCATAGTTTAGACCATTTACATCTTCTGGTGTAATCCCAAGGACCGTTCCCATCGTTACATTCATGATTAGGTAACCAATAATTGCAGCAAGACCAGCTGTTCCTTCTCCCCCAGCTAATCCAACAGCAACACCCACCGCAAACAAGAGCGGGAGGTTTCCAAAGATGATATCTCCAGCCTTCTGCATAACAGCTGCAATCATATCAACCGTACTGTTATCTAGAAATGGAGCTAATTCTAAAAGTGCTGGGTTTCTAAGCGCAGCTCCTAAAGCAAGCAAAATACCAGCAGCCGGCAAAAGTGCGACCGGGAGCATTAAGGCTTTACCGACTTTTTGCAAGACGCCAAAAGCTTTTTTAAACATAAATTATACCTCCAATTTTTATATAGCTCATTAAGCGTTTTCATTTATCGTAAAATTGTAAAAACACAAAAAAGGCATGAGTAAAAGTTTAATTGAATTGAGGTTATGGGTATAGATTACCCATAAGCCTTTGTTTCAATTAATACTTTTCACTCATGCCTGATCGAATCAGTAACACGTAAAAAATAATAGCTATTTGAATTTTTTCTGTATTCTCTGCAAGTGCATCGTTAAATACACGGCTTCTGCATCAAATACTTTCATTTTTAATGTTTGTTGCATCACTTTAATGAGCTTCCATGAAAGATTATAGCATACAGGATATTCTTGTTTCAATAGGGAATTTATTTTTTCTGGTTCCTCTACTTTTTCCCCTTTAATGACTCTCTCAATAGTAAATCGAAGATGGCGCACAAGCCTCATATAATCAATACTCTCTTTATCGATGACAATATCAAATTGCTCTTCAACCATATTCACCAGTCTGCTCACTAACTGCGAATGCTGGTTAACCTCAGATAAGTTCTTTTTCGTCATCGCACTATGAATATGTAGAGCGATAAAACCAATTTCACCAACAGGAAGTGAAATCCCTGTCTTCTCACTAATCAATTCAACAACCTCTGAAGCGATTTCATATTCATGGCGATACAGTGTTTTCGTTTCGACAAGAAAAGGATTACTCATTTCCATTCCTTTAGATGTCCTTGTAATAGCGAACATTAAGTGATCAGTTAAGGCAACATGAATATGTTCATCCAGCAGCGTATTTGTTCTTTGCTTAATCAGACTTATGGCAGAAATAATCACTTCTTGTAATTCGGTATCAATAAAAGGAAGCAATTTAATATAATTTTGTTGTTCCCTTTCATTTTTAAGCACAAAGAGCTTTTCTACTGAATCTGTTTCAATAAAATCCCCATGTTTCCGATTGAAACCAATTCCTTTTCCGATCAAGACTACTTCTTCATAGGAAGGGTGCTCAGCTATTAAAACATTGTTATTTAACACCTTATCAATTAACAGCTTTACCATAACCTTCCCCCCATTTCGTCCCTATCACCTTTGTATTCTCATGTTATAAGAGACAAAACAAGAAGTCAACGACAATATTCGACAGTTATTTTTATGTTACTCCGTTTATAGCGATCAAAAAGAACGCAACGTAAATCCAAGCAATGCCAGTGTATCTATCAGAAGTTTATTGATGCCCGCGGAAAGCGATGTGCTTGGAGAAGAAATCAACAGACAAGATTTACACAGTCAAATGAAAAAAGAGCCTGTGAATTTCACAGGCACTCTAGATCCTATTGTAAGAAAATGAAATATAGCAAGAATATAACGAAGAAGAAGTACATGATTGGATGAATTTCTTTCGTTCTGCCTTTAACCATCATGGTGATTGGATAAAAGATAAATCCAACGGCAATTCCTGTAGCAATACTGTATGTCAAAGGCATAGCTATCATGGTAAGGAATGCTGGAACGGCTATTTCAAATTTTGACCAATCAATTTTTCCTAAAGAAGATACCATCAATACCCCAACAATAATTAATGCTGGCGCCGTAACTGGTGCAGTGACAACAGATAATACTGGAAAGAAAAACAGTGATAGAATAAACAATGCTGCTGTAACGAGTGCTGCGAAACCAGTTCTTGCACCTGCTGCTACCCCTGCAGATGACTCGATATAAGATGTAGTTGTTGACGTTCCAAGGACCGCACCAACTGTTGTTGCTACTGAGTCAGCAAGTAATGCACGACCTGCACGAGGAAGTTTGTTATCTTTGATCATTCCAGCTTGATTTGCGACTGCCACAAGAGTTCCAGCATTGTCAAAGAAATCAACAAACAAGAATGTTAAGATAATCCCAAGCATACCCATTGTATAAAATGAACTATCCGTTAATGAAGAGAAAGCTGCTCCAAATGTTGGTTCTAAACTTGGAACGGTATCAACGATTTTCTCTGGTGTCTGAATTAGGTTAAAAATCATCCCGACAATGACCGTAATAATCATCCCATAAAATACTGCACCATTAATACCTCTTGTCATCATAATAACTGTTACGATAATCCCGAAGATAGCAAGTAAAGTAGGTCCTGCTGTTAAATCTCCTAATCCAACTAAAGTTGCATCATTGTTAACAATAATTCCTGCACTTTGCAATCCAACAAAGGTAATAAACAAACCAATTCCTGCTCCAACAGCATGCTTAAGCTCTATCGGAATAGCGTTAATTATCTTCTCACGTAAACCTGTTAATGTTAATAGGAAGAAAAATACTCCCGAAATCAATACTGCTCCTAATGCATGCTGCCATGGAATACCACTTCCTAATACAACTGTATAGGCAAAGAAGGCATTCAATCCCATACCAGGCGCTAAAGCAAGCGGGTACTTTCCTAAAAGACCCATAACAATCGAACCGATCGCTGCTGCCAATGCTGTTGCTACAAATACAGCTCCATAATCCATTCTAAGCGCATCAGGTAAATCTTCTACACTAGCAAGAGTCAAAGTCAGCGGATTCACGACAAGTATATAGGCCATAGCCAAGAATGTTGTTATGCCGCCAATAATCTCACGGCGATAATTCGTCCCTAATTCCTTAAACATAAAATATTTTTGCATTTCTTCTTCCCCCTAGGAATCTTTCTTTGATAAAAACCAAAAAAACGCTCCGATATCTACCGGAACGCTTGACTTGGGGCTAGTGTAAATAAAATGAGGAGGTCCCTCAGTTTTAAACACTGCCTCGTAGTCAAGCCATTTACGGTGGCTCGGTAGAAACTTTTGGGCCATATTCCCAATATTATACGAGTTAAATCGACAAATTATTTACTTCCTCATTATTCTACCAAGGATTTTTCTCTTTGTAAACACAAAAAACGAACGTTTTTTAATATATATTAAAAAACGTTCGTTTTTAGAACCATTATATAAAATTTACTCCCATTCAATCGTTGCAGGCGGCTTACTCGTAATGTCATATACCACTCGGTTAACATGTGCAACTTCATTTACAATCCGAGTTGATATAACTTCTAGCACATCCCATGGGATACGTGCCCAGTCAGAGGTCATCCCATCAATGGACGTAACAGCGCGGATACCGATTGTATAATCATATGTCCGGGCGTCGCCCATTACACCAACACTGCGAATGTCCGGCAGTACCGTAAAGTATTGCCATATTTCACGATCAAGTCCAGCCTTCTTAATTTCTTCACGCAGGATCCAGTCAGATTCGCGAACAATTTCAAGTTTATCCTCAGAAATCGCTCCTAAGACACGAATTCCAAGACCTGGTCCAGGGAATGGCTGTCTCCAAACAATATCATCCGGTATTCCAAGCTCTGTACCAAGCGCACGAACCTCATCTTTAAACAGGGTATTCAATGGTTCGATTAATTTAAATTGCATATCTTCTGGCAAACCACCGACATTATGGTGGGATTTAATCGTTTGTGCAGTGGCAGTTCCACTTTCAATGATATCGGTATACAGTGTTCCTTGAGCTAAAAACTCAATTCCTTCAAGCTTAGTCGCTTCATCATCGAATACATAAATGAACTCGTTGCCAATGATTTTCCGTTTCTTCTCTGGATCAGAAACGCCTTCTAATTTAGATAAGAAACGATCTTTTGCGTCTACTTTAATGACATTCATATGGAAGCCTTCTGTGAAAGTCTTCATAACACTTTCCGCTTCATTTTTACGAAGCAAACCATGGTCAACAAAAATACATGTTAGTTGATTCCCGATTGCTTTATGAATAAGTACAGCAACAACAGAAGAGTCTACTCCGCCACTAAGGGCACAAAGTACTTTCTTATCGCCAACCTGCTCACGAATCTTCGCCATTTCCACTTCAATGAAGTTTTCCATTGACCAATCGCCTTTACACTCACACACATTAAAAACAAAATTCTTAAGCAGCTCATTTCCATACACGGAATGACGAACTTCTGGGTGAAATTGAACAGCGTATAATTTTCGGTCCTCATTACTCATCGCTGAAATTGGGCAAGATGGGTTTGTTCCATCAACAGTAAAACCAGCAGGTGCTTCCACCACTAAATCTCCATGACTCATCCAAACAACCTGCTCTTCCGGCATATCGTGGAATAGCTTACTTTGATTTTGGATATTCATGACAGCCTTTCCGTACTCACGGTTTTTTGCTTTTTCAACCTTCCCATCAAAGTGAACAGTCATTAATTGCATACCATAGCAAATTCCTAAGATAGGAAGACCCATTTCAAAAATTTCTTCATCGCAGCGGAAAGAGTTTTCATCATATACACTGTTTGGTCCACCTGAAAAAATGATTCCCTTAGGATTCATCTTTCTAATTTCCTCAGCCGTAATGGTATGAGGATGAAGTTCACTGTAAACACCGAACTCACGAATTCTGCGTGTAATCAACTGGTTATACTGGCTTCCAAAGTCTAAAACAACAATTAAATCTGTATTTGTCAACACGGCCACCTCTTCCAATAATAATAAGGTTAGTATTTACTTAAATAACAAAAAAAAACTAGAATTCTCCCTCCAAATAAACCAGGAAGGCAGAAATCTAGCTTTCTCACATTTGCTATAACAGAAATTTCTGCCTTCATAGTCAGGTCATTTACGGTGACCCGGTAGAGACTCTCGAACCTATTTTCGAGGATATATGAAGGAAAACATACCTATATAATTAAAATTCAAAATTCATTGTATCAATAGGTTGTTTTTCTGGTCAAGCAATAGTCTTTTTAATTAAATTTTCCCACAATTCCCTTGAATCCTTCCAGCTTCCATCTGGTAGTTTCTGATGGTATAGATATTGCTCATATCTATCCGTTAACTTAGACATCTCTCTCGATGCAAAAAAGGTATCAATGAATCGAGCATAATTTCTCAATGTTTGGTCCTCATTACGCTTTAAGCCGTAGCGCTCTAATTGTTCCAAAAGAATGAGGTAAGCTTTACCAATATTTTCATCCTTTTTTCTTAATCGGAACTGAAGTAAATACCAATGCGGAATCCATTTGCCTCGTAATCGATATAAGAGTCCAGCCGCACAAACAATGACTCCAAATATTAATAACATCAACTTCCAATTCTTGTTAAAGAATGTTTTAACGCTTAGCCAGAAACTACTAAACGACAAAGATTTATCCGTCCCCTTTGAACTGTCCGTATCTTCCTCTAGTTCTTGCTGCGGCTTTGACGTAGGTGTAGCCGTTGTTTCCGTAGCCGCCGGTGTTCCATCATCATTTGTAAAATCAATAGAAACCGTATTCGTGAAACCTTTTGTTGGTTCAAACGGAACCCATCCTTGGTTAGGAAAATAAACTTCAACCCAGGAATGGGCATTATTATTGGTGACTTCATAGATTTGTTTCGAAGAATCATCTTCACTGTATTCTAGAAACTCCCCGCCAGTATAACCTTTTACCCACCGTGTAGGAATTCCTAATGATCGAAGCATAACCGCCATTGAGGTGGAAAAATTATCACAATACCCTATTTTTGTTTCAAATAGAAATTGATCTACATAATCATCATTTTCACCAGGAACCGCCACATCCGTCTGACTATAGATAAACCCTGCGCTGCCAAAATGGCGCTCCACAGCTTTTGCTTTATCAAACCAGTTTGTTTCTTCTTCCGTAATACTCTCAGCTAGCTCCTTAACTCTATCAGGGAGGTTATCAGGCAATTGCGTATATCTTTCGAGAAATTCTGCATTTATTTGTTCAGGATTTGCTGCAGTTGTTTCCCTTAGATCAGCTGCTTTATATTTCGGAATTTTATGCTCTATTGAATAGGCATCCGGAGCGATTGGAGTAGAGTCAACACCGTTTAATATTGAGATTTTTTCCTTTGTTGAATCGATCTCCAAGATATAATTACGTTGAAATTGTACCCTTTGGATACCAGCAGGATATATTAGGTGTTCATAATCCATAAACATAAATAAGGATGCACTTTCATCCCGGGTTTCAACATTTGAAGGGATAGAAAAAACAGGTATTAAATCCTCTCCACCTATTCGATAAAGAGTGGAATCTGAAGGAATCCAACCTTTTCCTGTATAATGGTCCTTTGTTTCTACCTTCCAGTAATTCTTTTCCATTGCTTCGCTCCGGAACACAATACTGTCATCCCCAATAAAAGGACCGCCTAAACGGGAATCATCGGTGCCGTAACCGACTTTAGCAACACCGGTGCCAATTCCTTCTTCCCCGCCTTTATTGCCAGCAGCCTTAAGATAAGGAACAGGGTCCGGCCATATTGGTTCGAATTTTGGAGCAACAATCCCAACTATAACGCTAAAAGCAATCATTAAAACTAATGGTCTCATCCATTTTCGTGTGTTGAGAGAATCCGTATTCACTTTTTCTTTAGCCAGGATCCGATAATAGGTTAACATCCCCATGACAGCAAAACCCACTACAACTGTTCGGACAATAGCTGTTCTTGCACTATAGAGTGTAAAAGTATCCAAAACCGTTATGTAAATGAGCGTCATAAAGAAGAAAATGAAAATTCTTTTTCGATTCAGCAGCCAATAGTTGACTAAATAGACCATTAACCAAAGAAGAATAAAAAACAAAAATGTCCGAAATTCATTTGATATTCCTGTCCAATTACGAGCCACCAGCATACTAAAATCTGTGGTCAAATTACTAAAAAAAGAAGACAACCAGCTAAATTGAAAGAATCCTTCCTCATAATGAAACATATTAAGGGAAAAGAGGATGAACCAGATTTTCAAAATCGTTTGCCATATCCACTTTAGCCTTAAGAACGATGCGGCAAATGAAATCAGGATAAATATAACAAACATCTCAATATGTTCAGTTGTAGTTAATTGCTCAACCGGACGTAACCATTCCCATAAAAGCAGAAAACCTAATAAGTATAAAAGAAAAGACTGAAAATCTCTTTTCATCGCAAATTCACCTCCGAAAAGGCTGATGCAAATTCTCCTTCATGAACCATCAGCACACGTACATTTCGTGCATTTGCCAGTGCAATAAGTGATCTTTCGTTTTGCGTAGGAGCTTCTTTTTCACCTTTTATAAGAAAAAGGGTGATCTTCCCTTTTCTTTGTCCAAGAAATCCAGCCTTTTCTATTAAAGGCTTCGTTAATTGAGCAGTTACTAGTAAGAAGGAAACTGTTTGTTGGACAAACATCCCTTCAGTCTCTAACACCTTTTCAATCGAGGACGGACTCTTTGCTTCTATCTTTGCAAGATGGTAAAAAAGCTGTTGTAATTGATTTTCTCCACCCCTAATGGGGAATGATGCTCTTTCTCGACTAATTGTTAGAAGTCCGATTTGTGCTCCCTTTTTCAAAACGGCACGCAATAAAGAAGCCGTAAAGGAAACAATTGCTTCAAAATGCTTATCAGGCACACAATCCATCACAACAAACACATCATGGGATTGACGCTGTTCAAATTCTTTTGTCATGATTTCATTACGTCTTGCAGTTGCTTTCCAGTTAATCCATGAAAAGCGATCCCCAGGCTGGTAATCCCTCACACCGATTGCCAGCGTGGTATCACGCTGGACCCGCTCTCTTGATGCTGTCATACCTTGATCGAAATGGGTCTCAAACGGTCGGTAAAGCAACTCCGTATAAGCGGGATAGACGATGATTTTACTTTCAATTTGGTGGACTTTTTCTTTTTCAACTAAGCCAAGAAGATCCCCGGTTCGAACGATAAAGCTGTGGAATAGATGCTCCCCTCGTGGGAGGTCATCAATAATATATTCATAGGAAAATTCCTTCTTAAAACCTGGCAATACTAAAGTCTTCGCTTTCTTTTTCTGTTGGGAAAACTTTAGGGTTTCATCCAATTGGTCCTCAATGAGTAAATAAAATATTGGGAAGTTAGAGTTTCTCTTCACATTTATGGATACCTTTAAAGATTCACCTGCGTTGTAATCCGTTTTAGGGATCTCACGAGTAATTTCCAATTCGTTTAATGAATAGAATGCTAGGCTGATACAATAGAGGGCAAATGGTAAAAAGCTATAAAATAAAAACCAGCTTACAAATCCTCCTTGAAACATGGCATAAGAAAAGGTAAGAACAATCAAAAAAAGTAAAATGACAAACCTCCATACTTTTTTGAATGGAATCCATAATTTTTTCATGGTTACTTCACAAGCCTTTGAATAGGAACAGGAATTCTTGCAATGACTCGGTTGACAATTTCTTCTGCTGAAATACTTTCAAATTTTGCTTCTGATTTCAAAATAATCCGATGAGATAAAACGAATGGCGCTAAATATTGTATATCGTCAGGAAGGATATAGTCACGACCATACATAAAGGCATAGGCTTGTGCCGTTTTCATCAAGGCAATCGATCCCCTTGGACTGGCGCCAAGGTATACTCCAGCAAAGTTTCTAGTCATGTTAACGATATCAACAATATAACGCTTAATCGTTTGGTCCACATAAACTTCTTTGATTTCCTTTTGAAGTGCTATTAATCCTTCTAGGTCAATCACTGGATAAAGGTTTTCAATTGGCGGGACCTTTTGTGCCCTATTTAGAACTTCTATCTCTTCATCAACTTCTGGATATCCCATTTTCATTTTCAATATAAAGCGATCCAGCTGTGCTTCTGGCAGCGGATAAGTACCTTCGTATTCAATTGGATTTTGTGTGGCCATGACAAAGAAAGGCTTTTGCAGTCGATGGGTGACACCATCAATGGTTACACTAGCCTCCTCCATACCTTCAAGTAGAGCAGACTGGGTCTTTGGCGAGGTTCTGTTAATTTCATCTGCGAGAATAATATTTCCCATCAACGGTCCAGGTCGAAATTGAAATTCCATTTCCTTTGGATTATAAATCGAAATTCCTGTTACATCTGATGGTAAAAGGTCAGGGGTAAACTGAATTCTACGGAAGTTAGCATTAACAGACTTTGCAAGTGCACGAACCATCATGGTCTTTCCAACACCTGGTACGTCTTCTAGCAGCACATGACCTCCTGCTAATAAGGCAATTAGGCTAAGTTCGGCTACATTTCTTTTTCCAATCATAACCTTTTCAATGTTTAAAAGAATTTTTTCTATCGTTGGATTCATTTGTTCACGGGCCACTTTTCATCCTCCTCAGGGGGTCTTACCAATTAAAGACATTATATCTATATATTCTATTTTTTCTGTAAAATTCCTGTAAAAAGTCACGCAATATCCAAAATTCCAATAAATATTAGACGGATGATAACTAAATTTCTACAACAAAAAAGACTACCTCCTGTTTTTAGGAAGTAGTCTTTTCTTTTTTGGATAATTGGCATTACAAAAATCCTCATGTGGATTTATAATTCTATGTTATCGACCATTCACGCCTGCTGCTTCAATCCCTACACTATTTAATAAGTCACACCACTGCTCAAACGTATTTAATGCAACCTGGACTGGTGCAGTCGGATGATCCTTATATTCTACGACCCATATCCCTCTAGCTGAAGGAAGAAAGAAGACAATATTTTCGAGAATCGGATCTGCTTCTATGCTTGGATTATGGAACACTGAAATATTATAAAGTGACCAAGTCTGCGACTCTAAATCATCGAGAAACAAGCGAAAGCTCTGTTCTTCTTCAGGTGAAAAACTGCTTATTTTTCTTACTTTCCCTGCGTTATGCGGTTCACTCAGTAAATCAAATGCCTGATCGGAAAGATGGAACAGCTGCGCTCTTACAATCGTCTCTTCCGAAAAAGAGTAATAGTTTCGGATAATGTTTGAAATATCAGCCCCTTTGATATAGGCGAATTCGTGGATAATGTCACGATCAATGATATGAGACATCCATGTATCGTTTTCAATATGGTGAATCATTAGAATGTTCGATTGCCCTTTATTTGAGCAGCGAATCATCCATTTCGATTCGACATAGTAATTAATAAATTGCTGAATCTCATCCTTTAATGGAACCTCACCCTTTATTTCTCTTTCGTCATCCCAGAGCTGCTTTAGTATTAATTGGTGAGTAGTAACTTCCATAATCGCTTCCCACTCTTTTGGACTTTTTTCTCCAATCGAAGCCTCCGCAATTCCTTTTGCTACACCAGGATATCCACTAAGGGTTACTAAGAGCGCAAGCTCCGCTGATGTACAAGTCATGATATAATCCATTTATTTCACAATCCTTTTCGTTATAAAGCCTTTTTATATTATAGTTTCACGAAAGAGTGATTATAGAAAGATTGCCCGGAGCAGATTTTTAATCACATAATAAACAATAATAGAGGCAAAAATTTGGACAACAATAGAAATCAACATAAAGAACTTTCTTTTTAAGAAAGAGTACTTTAAAAATTTCTTGTTCAGATAGGGTCCTATACCAAAAAAAGCATTAATTACATACGTAAACGTTCGTTGAAATACCGTTTTTGGATTTTCATAAACACCTGCTTCGTAAACATCAAGCACGATTCTTCCGAGTAAAAACACTAAGATACTGAACATTATTTGAACACTCAGATAATAGGATAATAAGCCTTCAATCAGTTTCATTGTTTCTAAAGTCATGTTTCATCCTTATCCTTTATTAAGAGATTTGGTGAAGATTTGTCGTTCCCTTTCATAATAAAACGTTTTTAGTTGAACCAGCTTCCAACGGATTTAAAGGTGTTATTAATCCCTGCACCTATATCTTTAATTCCTTTTTCAACTGCTCCTCCGAATTTTTCGCCAACATCTTTAATCTGATCCTCAAAGACTATACTTCCGACTCCGCCGACAAAGGCACCAACAGCACCGCCAACTACGATTCCTACAGGTCCGCCCACACTGCCAATCATCGCACCTACTTTAGCTCCTGCGCTGATCGCGATAACATCCGCGGTAATTCCAGCAGCTGCACGTCCGGTTATTTCACCACCGGTCTTACCTACATTGTCAGGATCAACAAGCTCTGCAGCGTTTGCAGCGAGTGATATTCCCCAGCCAACCATCGGGACTTTCTTTGCCACTTTGGTCCATCCCTTGGCATCGATTAAGTGCTCGGCAATTTCCTTTGTACCGGTTGTTATTCGTTTTTGGAATGTACCAGATAAGGTATCCGCTTTTAACATCCGATCCAAATTCTTTGGATAACCAGCCGCATGCTTTAATAGAGCTGAAGGGTTATGATAAGAAGCTGCCACCTTATGAAGTTGCTTTACGATAGGGTTGGTAGGGCTCGATTTTGAAAAATTGTAAATTGCACGAGCCAGCTTTGAATCATATCTTCCTCTTCCTCTGCTCTTCCAGAATGGATGAGATCCTACTGAAAATTTATAATCACCCTTAATCTTCTGTAACAACGATGGCTTCCCGCCTATGTAATTAATTTTAAGCTTCCGTGAAAGCCCAGCTGTAAGCGCGATTGTGAACAGTTGTGTTCCGACTAAGGCGGCATCCCCAAGACTAAGCTTTCCATTGATGTAGTCGAAGACATTTAAAATACTCGCAATTGCCGATTTCTTAGATTCTGGAGTTAGGGCGGATTCCGATTTTTTCGTCAGTTCAGTCTCTGTCTGACGATACTTATCCATGGATTGTGCAATAAAGCGATTCAAATCTCTCAACTTCGTCTCTAATTGATGAGATGATGTGATTGCAGAATTGAACCTTGAACGTAAATTCCCCCGATTCATGATCTCATGATCAATCGAATACCTAAGAGCGCTTAAACCATCAATAACCTCTGATACTTTTTGTGACATAGGACCAATACTGGCACCAGTCTGTTTAACATAATCTGTTTGAATTTTTATGGGCGGCAATTTTTAGCACCTCCAATATGTACAGTATTAATTTAGTTACCAGCGGCGTTCGCCTTTTTTTCAGCTTCCGCTTTTGCTTTCGCTTCTGCTTTTGCCTTTGCTTCGGCTTCTTCTTGACGCTGAATTTGCTGTGCAGCCGAGAGAACATCCGATCCGATTGAACTTAGTTTAGAAGATAGAGCGGCGATTTCCCGATTTATACTATCAATTGTTTGGTTTATATAGATCATTTCTTGTGCATTCCAGCCACTATTGAGATTCCCTTTTACCCTATTTAAGTTACTTTTAACTTCAATTAGTTTTGAGGAATAATCGTTGATTTTATTTGCCTGAGAAGCAGCTAAATTAACATTAATACTCACTTCATCACCTGCTTTTTCACGAAATCTTCTTTGATTTTCACTTATTTCCAGTTCCCTCTATTTTCCTATTTATTATAAAAGCTATTTTTTTATTATTCTATAAAAAAGAAAAAATTTTTTATTTTGTACCAGTTGTCCACCATAATTTATAAAAAATAACACCTGAAGACCCAGACGTTTTCCATTGTACCTAATAAACATGTTCTGCATGTGACAAAAGAGATGAAAAAAGAGGCATCCCAAAAGTTCATAGAACGAATGGAAAACCTCTTATTTTGTACCTTATCAGGATTTAATATAAACCTAAAGACACGACTCCTATAGAATCAAGGGATAATGGGCGATATTACATCATGCTACCCATTCATTAAGGAAAGAATCTAAAGATATATAAAATCATGATAATTTCCTACCAATGGGTCCTATAAAAGCTTCCCCATACATCCACTTCTGCTGAAAAAAGTTCGATTAGGTAATCGGCCTGGTTGCCTAATAAAGTGGTGGCTTTGTTTAATAGATCTTCCATTTCCAGTGGATTTCCTGGTGAACCGGTCGGAGCATCAACTTTGGAAACACTACCGCCTTCTTAAAATGAAGTAGTCTGTTTCTTAGAAAAGAGCCATTATACGTGATCGGTTCTCGGGATAGTCGAATCAAGCACTTCGTTTTATTGTTTCTCCATGGCTTTTAATGCTTTTGTTATAAATCCGCATTGCTCCATTGCTTCAGCAAGCTTTGCTCTTAATTGCGCTTCATCAAAATTCACTAACTTTTTCCCAGCCACCACTTGCTTACCAGCAATAAATACGTCTCTTACATTGCCAGCATTAGCAGAGTACACTAAAGCAGAATACGGATCAAAAATAGGAAACATATTTATTGAATCGGTTTCAACTAGGATGAAATCAGCTTGTTTTCCTGCCTCAATCGAGCCAATTTGCTTCGTCATGCCTAAAACGTTCGCTCCCCCGATGGTTGCTAACTTTACAATTTCTTCAGCGGGAAAGGCACTGCGGTCCTGTAAATACGTTTTATGAAAATTGGCAAACATTCGCATTTGGCTAAATAAATCCAAGGTATTCCCACTGCTTGGTCCATCTGTACCCAGCCCAACTGTTACACCAGCAGCTAATAAATCTCGAACACGGGCTACACCTTTAGCCGATTTAGTATTAGCACCTATACAATGCGCAACCTTCACATCAAACTTCTTTAACACTTCAATATCATGGTCTGACAAATGAATACAGTGTGCAGCTACAAGTCTTGGACTCAATACACCAATCTCCTCTAAAAATTCAATCGGAGTTTGATTGTGTTCTTCACGAAATTTCACCATTTCAAAATCCATTTCACTGACATGCATCATCCATGGTAAATTGTACGTTTGAGACAAAGCATCCGCTTGCTGGAGCACTTCAATTGTATTAGAGTAAGGGGCATGCGGTGCTACTGATGCTTGAATTCTACTATTACCTTGCCATTTCGGCAAAAAACTTTGAGCATACTGTAAACCACCCATTGGCGCTGGTACATCAACCGTTACTGAATCTATTACGGTCTCTGCTAAAATACCGCGGCTATGCATTTCTTCTGCCGCTTCGGCCAATTGTTGTTCAAAATAATACATATCAAAGAATGTCGTCACACCGGCAAGCTGCATTTCAGCAATGGCATATTTTGCGCTCGTGTACGCCAGCTGTTCATTCATACATTCATTTTCTAACGGAAATAAGAAGCGGTGTAAACGGTCAGGATAGTCATCCCCTAATGAACGAAACGGAATCATGCCAATATGAGTATGAGTATTGACCATACCCGGCAACAAAATAGCCCCTTTAGCGTCGATGGATTTGTCATAAGCGATGTCATTTGGAAGTGAATCCATCGCACCAACATCTACTATTTTCTCATCATCTGCTATTATAAAGCCCTTTGGAAACTGTTCCATCTTTTCATTCATGGTTAATACCCAAGCATTTTTAATCACTATTTTCAAATTTGTTCACCCTCAACCAGAGGGATCATCGTTTGGGAACGCACATTCATCATCCCTTTGTCTGTAATTTTGATAACAGGTGAAACAGGCAGCGATAAAGTCGAGAAGGACATAATTTCATTACTGTTACGGTAGCCTAATCGAATCATCGCTTGACGAACTTCCATCAATTGCGCACCTAGTTCTTGTATCGTTGCATCACTGATAATTCCGCCAACTGGCAATGGGCAAACAGCTTGCACCTTCCCAGCTTGTACCACGACATAACCACCTTGCATATCCAATAATTGTTTTTGCGCGGCTATTATATCCTCCGAGCACGTTCCCATTACCATCAAATTATGATGATCATGTGCCCAAGTAGTGGCAACAGCCCCTTTTTCAAATAAAGCTTTATCAACAAATCCGTAGGCAATGTTACCGGTTTTCCCATATCGCTCCATCACAACAATTAAGGCTAACCCGCTATTCTCCCAATCTAACAACCCATCTGCGACCCTTACTTCCCGCTGTACATGTTCGGTGAATGTCCCCACTTCCGAAATTTGAATCACGTTGACTACAGCCTTTTCAGAGGCCATCACCTTGAAACGTAAATCCTCTGATGTTAATGCCCGGCAATGTAAGGATTTATAGAAACGTTCTGGAAAATCAGGTTTCATATCTGGATACCTGATTTCATTTCCCCGTTTATATACCAATTTTCCATCTTTATATACCGACCCAATTTCAAAGCCTTCAACATCATTCAGCAATAGAAAGTCAGCTTTAAAGCCTGGGACAATCGCACCTCTGTCCTGGAATCCCATTCTTCTTGCAGGCGTATAAGTAGTGCAATAAATAGCCTGTTCTGCTGGCATCCCACATGAAATGGCTAATCGTACGTTGGCATCCAAATGTCCTTTCAACAAGTCGTCCGCCATCACATCGTCCGTAATAATAGCCATATATTCATAGAAATGATTTTCAACAACAACGCGTATGTTCTCAGGGGTAATTGATTTCTTTTGAAATTCTAAAAACATTCCATTCGTGATTTTCTCATATATTGATTCAGGCGATTGATGGGTATGATCCGCTGTTATACCTGCATATAAAAATTTTGATAATTCTAATCCCGAAACACGCGGAACATGTCCTTCTAAAGGCATAAATGGTCTATCCGTTTGAACTGCATGTAAAATCTGCCGAATCAAAGAATCTGGTTCATTGACAATGCCATTGAAGTTCATCGCTTCCCCTAGTGCAATTACTTTCGGATGCTGCAAGAGCTGTTTTACTTCTTCAACACCAATAAAACCGCCAGTTGTTTCTAGTTCTGGTGTCGTCGAAGGAACAGATGATGGAATCGCATAGAAAATATCCATGACACTTGGCTGAGAAAAGAACGCCTCCAGTCCTTCCATACCAAACACATTTGCAATCTCATGAGCATCAGCGACCACCGTTGTTACTCCATGGGTTAATACCGCCTCTGAGAAAATGGAAGGGGAAGTCATGGAGCTTTCAATATGCATGTGAATATCCATTAAGCCGGGAATCAAATACTGGTTTTTTGCATCAACGACTTCAATCGCCTGACAATTTTCCATTTCGTCAGCAGTGATGTAGTAAAATTTATCATTAATAATACACACATTTTTCTTTTCAAACTTTTTGGTGAAAGTGTTAAAAACCTGTGCATTTACAATGGCTAAATCGACTTTCATTTATTTCGCCCACCTTCCAATTACTTAATAAAAGAGAAAAAGGCCAAGAATTATCCTTAGCCCTTCCCCATACATAGTTTTTATTTATTCAAAATCCGATTCCATTGATTAATCCAAGATTCAAGGTTTTTATTTACGAATAAAGAATCAACTTTCTTTGTCCGTTCTGCAACCTCTCCGTACGTTTTATTTTTTGCTGTTTCAACGTCTAGTACTACATTTTTATTGGTTGGAGCTTCATTTAGAGATACTGCTGTTTTTTCCTGAACTTCCTGGCTTAATCGCCAATCAATATATTTATATGCCAAGTCCTTATTTTTAGAGTTTTTGTTGATGTTGATCGTGTTAAAGTTTGCATATGTTCCAGATTCTGGGACAACATAGGCTACATCTGGATTGGATTCCGTAATAATCGGAACAGCAAAGTCTCCGACAACAGCCGCTGTAATTTCTCCTGATTGGAACATGTTGGCTAAATCTGATGATTTGCTGTACGTTTTTACAACGTTTGGAGCTAATTCAGTGATTCCTTCAAGAGATGCTTTTCCATCATCCGTTGTAAGGTCAACATTCTTGTGACTGCTTGCTACATAAAGCATAGCTGGACCAAATGTGGTTGTAATGTCTGGAATGGAGATTTTCGCTTTTAAAGATGGGTCCCATAGATCATCCCATTCCTTAATTTCTTTACCTGAGGTCTTTGTATTATAGACAATCCCGATACTGTTCAACGTGTATGCTGGACCCGAACCATCGGCAGCTAATTCTTTTGCACTATCAATTAGATTGTCCATGTTAGGAACTTTTGAGTTGTCGATCTTTTCAAATAGACCTGCTTCAACACCGTCAGCTGCATTTGATTGGGACAATTCAATAACATCAACCGTTGAGTTTGGGTTGCTTTTTAATTTTGTCAAACGCTCAGAGCTTGTACCCGTTTCTAACACAATGTCTACATTGTATTTTTCTTCAAATGGTTTGAAGACATCCTCTTGCATTTTATCTTCTTCTAATCCAAAAGTTGAGATAATCAATGTTTGTTTTTCCTTACTTGCACCTTCGTCACCGCCGCCGCCGCACGCAGCCAGGACACTAGCAGTTATTAACGTTAAACTTACTAAACCTAATTTCTTTTTCATTTTTTTCTCCCCTTTTCTTAGATGTCTGAACATCAATAACTACATTAGAAGCCAGCGCTAAACTTTCGATGTTCCTATCATTTACCATTTTGATCAGTCTTATTAATTTTTATTACCAATTAAACAATGATTAGTTTGTGAGCAGGAATCGATAATGTCACATTGTCTCCGACTTGATAGACCACATCATCGGCTTTATTTGCGAGTAATGTACCAATTGGAGTTTCAACTTCATATTGATAAGACTTACCTAGGAATGTACGGACTTTTATAGTCCCTGACACCGTATTATTTGTATTTTGTTGAGTAATAGCTGCAATCTCGATATCTTCTGGACGAATGGTCCCAGTACGCTTTCCCGGCTCCCATTTGTGAGTACTTTGAAAGATTGTTCCATCAACCGTTTTATATTTCCAGTCTTCTGTCGGTGTTAACTCAAAAAAGTTCTCAAACCCGATAAAACGGGCAACAAACTCCGTTTTTGGATTTTTATAAATTTCCTCAGGGGTGTCGAACTGTTCGATTACTCCTTTATTCATTACAGCAACCTTGTCCGAAATCGAGAAACATTCCTCTTGATCATGGGTTACAAACACCGATGTAATGCCTAATTGGCTTTGGATTCGTTTAATTTCGATACGCATCGCCAACCGTAATTTAGCATCTAAGTTACTTAAAGGTTCATCTAATAATAATAATTTCGGTTCGATGACTAAGGCACGCGCTAAAGCTACACGTTGTCTTTGCCCGCCTGATAGCTGTTTGGGATAACGGTCACCCAGCTCTTCTAAGCCAGTAATCGCTAAAATATCCTGTACTTTTTTTTCTATGATATTCCTTTTTTCCTTGCGTAATTTTAAGCCAAACGCGACATTTTCCTTAATTGTTAGATGGGGAAACAATGCGTAGCTTTGGAATACCATTCCAAATTCACGTTTATGAACAGGCACCTTTGTTAAGTTCTGATTGTCCACAAGGAACTCGCCATCATTTGGAGCAATTAAGCCGGCAATAACACGTAAAGTGGTTGTTTTCCCGCAGCCTGATGGTCCTAATAAGGAAACCAATTCACCCTTTTCAATGGATAAATTTAAATCTTTTAAGATATCTGTGTTGTTATCATAACTCACACGAATATCTTTTAATTCAACATAGGACATAACGCTGTTTTACCCCCTTTGATGTTAACATCTTGGATGTTCCTATGAAATACTTGCTAACCCCAATGTCTTTTCAATAACATACATTAGAACAATCGTACCAAGCATTAAAATGACTGATAAAGCAGAAACTGATGGATCATAGTTGTATTCTATATAATTCATTAAGCTAGTTGGCAGCATGGTTACACCTGGTCCTGATAAAAACTGAGATACAGGTATATTGTTGAAGGAATTTATGAAGGCCAACATGAAGGAAGCAAAAATTCCTGAAGTAATGTTCGGTAACACCACTTTGATAAACGCTTGTAATTTTGTGGAGCCTAACGTCCACGAAACTTCTTCAATTGAAAAATCCAACTGCTCAATCGTTGAACCAACTACCCGAATTACATATGGCAGGCAAATCAAGAAATGACCTAATAACAATCCTTGGATGATAGGAAATTGATACTTGATTACAATAAATTGATACATGGAATATCCTACTACCAAACCAGGTACAATCGTTGGAGAAAGGAAAAAACTCTTAATCCAATTCCGTCCGAACACCCTGTGACGTGCCAAAGAATAAGCAGCTGGCACACCAATAATTAACGCCAAGAGAGTCGCAAAAAATGCTACTTGCAGGCTGAGAAAGAAGCTGTCCATAAAGGATTCATTGTTAAATACCTTACTGTACCATTCAAGGGTAAAACCTTTAATTGGAAATTGAATGGTTGAATTTGTTCCAAAAGAGGTCACAATTATAATGAGCAAAGGAACTAATAGAAATGCAAAAACCAGGCCTGCAAAGATTTTTAAACTGACATTCTTACGCACTCGCCTCACCTCTTTTATCCATTCGTCCCGCAACCCAGCTGAATAGCTTCATCACGATTAAAGTCGCCACTATCATTATTAAGGCAATGACACTTGCACCTTGCCAGTTTCCTAGTGCAGTTGCATTTTGATATAAGAAGGTAGCTAACATGATGTTTCGGTTCCCGCCTAGTAATTGCGGGGTCGTATAGGCTGTCATGCTCCCTGTGAAAACTAAAATACTGCCAACAATAATTCCCGGCACACTTAATGGCAATATTACCTTCACAAAAGCAATCAAGCGATTAGCGCCTAACGTTTCTGCTGCTTCCATAATTTCAGTATCAATGTTCTCTAATATTCCCACTAAAGTTATGACCATTAATGGTAAGAAGAGATACACAGAGCCAATAATAATGGCGAATTCTGTATAAAGTAAAGTAAGTGGTTTAGAAATTATGCCAATATTCATTAAAGCATTGTTAAGAATACCATCTTGTCCCAATATGGTAATCCAAGCAAAACTCCGTACAACTGAGTTCGTTAACAACGGAAACAATGTGATTGACATTAACAATCCGCGCCATTTTTTTGGACTTTGGGAAATGTAGTAGGCAGTTGGGACTCCTAGCACTACACAAATTAGCGTCGCTATTAGTGATATCTTTAGCGTCCGCCAAAAAATACCAAAATTATACTCATCCAAGAAGAACGAAGTATAATTCGACAAGGTGAACCCCCCATTAAAGAACGTCGGGAAAATCGTAGAAACAAGCGGTAACACCAAGAATAAAATTAAGAGAATCAATCCTGGAGCCAAGATGAGATAAGGGATTCTTCGCTGCGTCATTTCTGGCCTCACTTTCCAATTCAAAAAAGTATTATTGAATGATGATTAACACCATACTAGGATCCGGTTTTATCTTTCCCTTACACCTTAAGATTATAATGAAGAATAATCTATTTGGCAATGCAAAATACGAATATTATTTTATATTTTCATTTTAATGTTCGTCAAATGACAAAAAATGCTATTAAAAATACTATTCAACATACGGATAATGCATTATTTACGAATATTAGAATAACAGAATAATTCAATTTATGTAAAAAAATAACTCAAAAGGTTTTTTTGTATCATCGGAGCCTAAATAAAATGACTCCTGCCCACAACATGTTATTGTTGTATAATCGTAATTTTTAAAAAAAGACTACCTCCTATTTAAGAAGTAGTCTATTCTTTAGAAGAAAGTCATTTACGTGACGGTTCTCAGTTTTGTTATAATCCCGCTATTTAATATATTCTTTACTGGCTAATGCATTGGAAATCACATCGGTCGGAATAGTAAATTCACAAACGCCCATATACCCTGGAGCGACTTCGTATTTATTAAACACGATAATAAGTTTTCCTTCATCGTTTATATAAAAACTTTGGTCTTTGGCAATGGTTTTAAAGCCCATTTCATCATCCAACCAATAAAACTTGTCGGGGTCTCTATCCATTTGAAGCCTCATCTGTTCCTTTATGTTTTCGTTTATCAGGTTCATATAGCTATCATCTTTAAATAAACTCGGTAAGATTATCAAAAGTTCATTTTTCTTGTCGACCGTATCATACGTATATTCTGAGTAAGAATTCACCGTGCTTACAACATATCTGCCCACAGCAAGAATTTGATCATTGTCGGTTTTGACATCATAACCGCTTTCTACACCCAAATGACCTCCGCCATTTTTCTTTACTTCCTCTATTTCCGCCATGAAATCATTGTACAATTTTTTACTTTCTGCCAAGTATTTTTTGTTCAAAGTGGATTCTAATGTTTTATTTTCCATGTTCGTAATGGCAGGTACTTTTATTTCCATTTTGGCCGTTTCCTCATCTACTTTAAATTCTGTAAAAGTCAACACCTTGATGAGCGAGCCAACAATAGGCACTTCTGATAAGGCATTTGCAAGGTTTGGACTCGCATTAATTCCTGTGATGAATATCAGCGCCGCTGCTCCGATCCCAATAAGACGCTTCATCTTGTTCACATTTTTTTTCGTTTTTTGCTTGAGAGCTTTTTTCACGATGAAATCCAAATCATCGGGGATAGGTGTATTTTTATATTCTATTCTTAAAGCTTCCAATTTCTTGTCCATTATATTAACTCCTCCTCAGTGATGATGATGCGTAATAATTTTAATCCCCTGTAAAGCCGTGTTTTCACTGTATTAATATTTTCATCTATAATTTCCGCGATTTCCTCCAATTTTAAATCTTCAAAAAAGCGCAGAATAATAACTGTTTTGTACAGAATGGGTAATTCATCCAAAGCATTGTAAAGATCAATGTCATTGTATGTATCTTCTTTTCCATGACTTAAAAATTCGAACGTTTGATCATCCACAAGGGTGATTTTCTTTTGCTTTCTTAAAAAATCGATTGACGTACGAACGACAATTTTATAAAACCAACTTTTGATCGATCCAGATTTTTGAATCGCTTCGATAGAGATAAGTGCTTTTTTTATTGACTCCTGGACGATATCCAATGCATCCTCTTGATTTTTTACATAACTGAACGCCAAACGATAAAAATCCTCTTTGTGATCATTCATACAGGTGACGAATAGTTCATTCACATCTTCTTTCTTCATTAGTTCAAAGAGCCCCTTTTTGCAAAATACATTTTATTTTTATAAGCTGTTCGCAGTTTAGACGTAGAAACGTCATTAAAAAGTTTCATTCTCATATTCCAGAATTCGGTCCACCAAAATATTAAATTCTTGGTTTGAAATTAAGCCACCCTATTTTATCTCTTTAAACAAACTATGTTGAGTAATATAATAAAGTTTGCCTTCAAAAAAATAGTGTATGTTATTATTTTTTTATCTTTTTTTATGAAACTAAATGATTGGGTGGTCACGTCTATTCAGGGATTGATTTTTGCTCCTCTCCCTAAATTTTAAATATCATGACAAACATGAGGAGCAGTACAGATTATTGGAGGAATAGATTATGTCAGGCAAGACACAAAATCACCGTTATATCCATGGATTGGATGGACTTAGAGCTTTAGCAGTACTATTTGTCATTGCTTACCATTTTAACTTCAGTTGGGCTAGAGGGGGGTTCCTCGGAGTAAATATCTTTTTTGTTTTATCCGGATACTTAATCACGTCGATCATGTTGCCGGCACAAGGACAGCGATTTACAATTAATTTGCGTGATTTTTGGATTGGACGGATGCAGCGTCTACTTCCGGCAGCCTATGTCATGATTTTGGTTACTATCGTTTGGGTGACGTTATTTAACAGAGAACTTCTTCATACAGTAAGAGGAGATGCAATCTCTTCTATTTTTTATACAAGCAATTGGTGGTTTATCTTTCATGAAGTTTCATATTTTGATAGTTTTGGCTCCCCTTCACCATTGAAGAATTTATGGTCATTAGCAATAGAGGAGCAATTTTATATCATTTGGCCGATTGTGTTGGCAATTGGTCTATACATATTTAATAAGCAAAGCAAGTTTGCGATTTATGTCTTTAGCGGTGCAATCTGCTCTGCCGTGTTAATGGGTCTGCTCTTTGAACCCGGGACAGATCCCAGTCGTGTTTACTATGGGACCGATACCCGTTCATTTGAACTGTTGATTGGCTGCTGGTTGGCTCTTGTTTGGCCAATGAAGAGACTCTCGTCCAAAAAGCTTTCTGTCAAGCTTCACAATACACTGAATATAACAAGTATCATTTCATTGGTCATCTTCATTTTTTGCGTTTTGTTTGTAGATGAATATCAGGTGTTTTTGTACAGAGGGGGCATGTTACTAATTTGTATGAATGCTGCGATTCTGATCGCTTGTGTTTGTCATCCGGCAAGCTTTTTAGGGAAATTACTCGCCTGGAAACCTCTACGCTGGATAGGTACAAGATCTTACGGAATCTACCTTTGGCATTACCCAGTGATCGTGTTGAGCACTCCCGTTTATGAAATAGGAAATCCTGCATACTGGCGTGTCGGTTTGCAACTAGCCATTACATTCATCATTGCGGAACTGTCTTATCGTATTATTGAAATGCCGATTCGAAAACATGGATTCCGATCATTTTTTCTGAGGTACTTTGTCATCAATAGAATAAAGTGGAGAAGCTTTTCTTTTGGCAGAAAAATATCAACGGCGCTCATCCCTTTAGTCCTCCTGTTTTTTATTACCGGGATCACGGGTGTGGTAAAAGGTGAAGAACAAAAGGATGCAATGGCGTCATATCCAGCTAAAGTAAAAATAAATGGTGAAGCGTCTTCCGACAGTAAAGATACCGATACGAATCAGGAAAGCACTGCATCCGAGAAAAATCCTTCCGATCAAGATCATGGCGAAGAATTTAAACCAGGAACCGAACAGAACAAAGAAACACCCCAAAAGGAGAAAAATGATACTAATGATATACCTCTAAATCAACCGTATACGGGAATACTGGCCATTGGAGATTCGCTTATGATAGATATTGCTCCAAGCTTGCAAAAATTATTTCCTGACATAACGATTGATGCAAAAATTGGAAGACAAGTTTCACAAGCTATCAAATTAGCCCCTGGATATGCAGATTTTAATCATCCGGATAAAGCAGTCATCATCCAACTAGGAACAAATGGTTATTTTACTAATCATCAAATGGACACATTACTCAGCGCTTTCTCGCAGGCTCATATATATTTAGTCAATACACGTGTACCGCGCTCATGGGAAGACAAAGTGAATCAAGCATTATATAAAAAATCTCAAGAGTATGAGAATGTTACGTTGGTTGATTGGCATTCCGAAGCTATTGACCACCCAGAATATTTTGCAGCAGACGGTGTCCATTTGTTGCCAAAAGGAATTGAAACCTTAACTGAACTCATCAACCAATCCATCATTCATATAGCTTTAGAATAAAGTTTGATCAAATTGATATTAATAAACTTGAGAAACGAACAAAAAGAAAGAGCGTGTTTTGAAAAAATTCACGCTCTTTATATATTGGATCATTCTTTTATATTTCCTTACCAAATCTGTCACCATTATCAACAAATCCTAAAGAATAGTGTTTTTATTAGTCTCTCTTTTTGAGGGTCCCTCGCCATGTTGGGCTCTTTTATATAGAAGGTATAATAATAGAAAAACATGTTTCCTTCCCTTTTTTGCTTTTTATTTCTATATCCCCGTTTAATTCTTTAATAATACCGTATGAAATCATAGTGCCGAGTCCAGTTCCCTTCTCTTTTGTAGAATAAAACGGCATGGCGATTCGCTTTATCTCCTCAGGGGACATTCCAATGCCTGAATCAATAATATTAATCACAACATTATTCTTCATCTTTTTTACATTGATTTGCAATATTCCTCCATGAACCATAGCTTCAATCCCATTTATAGCAATATTAATTAAACAACGTTTTATTTTATTGGCGTTGGCATTTATATAAAGAGGATCTTTATTACTTGTTTTAACTTCAACATTATGCAATAGGGCCATCGGTGATATTGCATTTATTACCTGTTGGACGATTTGGCTAATATCTAAAGATTCTTTCAAGCAAATTTGTGGTTTTGCTAAGGACATATAATCCTCAATAATGAGTTGTGTCTTTTCTAACTCCATCAGCATGACTTGCAAATATTCATCCTTATTTGTTTCTAAGATTTCATTTTTATTAAACAACTGCATAAATCCATATACCGTAGTCAGTGGATTTCGAATCTCGTGGGCAATAGAAGCGGCCATTTCACTTATCGCACAAAATTTTTCGGCCCGTTGAATTTTTTCTTTCATTTTAAACTTTTCAATCATACCTTCAATTAAATAAATAGATAACAATCCCGTAAGGATATTGATTACTATATAATTGGATAAAAATTGGATAAATGAAACTTCGACTTTATCATTTATCCTCATTTGGTTCATTATAGCAAAGGCAGAAAAGGAACTAGTGCAAATGAAAATAAGCAGTGTGCTGAACAATATTTTTCTTTTCTTTAAATAAGTAGGTATAAAATAATGAAACATCAAAGTAATGGTAATGGTCATGATATATACAACAACTGATGGGAAAAAGCCACTTCCTCCTAAGTAAAAGCGGTAAGAAATATATACAAAGGTGATAATAATAAAGCTTCTAAAACCGCCATAGAGAAAGACTAAAAGGATAGGAATAAGCCTTAAATCATAAATATATCCGGATTGAAAATTAAAGGGAAACGTCATGCAAAGAATAATAGCAATTGATGAAAGCAGGGAAATATATAGTTCATTACGTGTTTCTTTTCCATCTTTATCTAACCAAAAGACTTGATAGCAAAGAATACAAATTATAATAATGAATGCATTTAATAATAGTGTAGGTATCCCCATGCTCTACTCCCCCTAATCTTAAGTGTTCCTTTAACGCCGGCCTCAGTATCTTTGATAACTTGCACACGTTGCCCCGCTACCACTATATCCCAATCCGTATGGTTCACCGTATCACCTGAACCCAGGTATATGAAATTAGATTTTACAAACCCATTGGCGCAAAAGCCTTTCAAAAAAATTCTGCAAGGCTATTTTCTTTTCAAGCGTTTTCGCTCTTTACTGCTTTAAACTTTAGTTGAGTGGGGTCTCAGCCTAGAAACAATTATATTTCAGTTCCCGTTTCTATCCCTTTTTCCTTCATAAATTCAAGGATGGTTTGGCTTGAAGTAACGCCTCCTCGAGCTCCAAAAATGGTAACAGCTCTAGCTGCGGCAGCATTGGCAAAATTGGCTACCATTCTTAAATCATCACATTTATTCATGGCATACATAAAGGAACTGCAAAAGGTATCACCAGCGCCGGTAACATCGACCACATCAACTGATATTCCTTGTACTTGGATATGCTGATTTTTCGTGTAAACCAAACAGCCTTCTTCGGCTAATGTAACAACTACTATTTCCGTTCCATAGCTCAGTAAGCGTGACACCGCTTGCTCATAGGTTGTTCCGTTTCGATACACATCAAATCCAACCTTATTGAAAAATGCAATATCAATTTCTTCAAAGAAAATTTCGTCTCTTTTCTCGATGTTAACCACATCAAGATCACAAACGATCTTTGCACCTGATTCTCTAATCTTTTTAATAATCTCAATTGCATTCATCTCACCACAGCGCAATGGTCTAATTTCTACTATCGTTGTGTATACATATTTAGCTCGGCACATGGCGTCGAGAATCTCTGAAGTAATCTCTATTTGCTGAATACCTAAAGTAGATATAAATAAAGTATGATCATCCTCAGCTAGAATAATAAAATTTTTTGCATCCGGAAGGGTATCGTCATATAAAACATAGCTAGTATCAATTCCTTGCTTTCGTAAATCCTCACATAGCATTTGTGAAATTTTTCCACTATTGAGCAGTGATAGAAAATAGACAGATTCGTTATAGGCAGTATACACACTAGCTGCATTGGCTATGCTTCCACCCATTTGAGGTGGCAATGCCTCGACAAGTACCTTTTCTCTAATATTTGGCCAGTATGGTGCTCTATAGTATTCGTCAAGCGCAACATCTCCAACGAAAAATGAATAGTCTTTATTCATAAATAAACCTCCGTGATCTTTTGTGCACCTTTGAAAAATGAGGGATTTCAAGCTTAAGGATAAGCTTTTGCCGTTATAGAAAAAAGTAAAACAAGATTTCTCCTTCCGTCTCCTCCATTTCCAACACATAAAACCTTAATTACTTGCATTCTTCAAACGTTGATTACTATTTCTATGATGCCATCTTTTCATCACGGGAAAAAACTGTTTACTAGGTAACTTTTTCTCAAGATTTATAATGATAGAAAATAATGATTAATTCAGTTTGGTCATAATATTAAATTCAATATTTGGCGCATAAATGATCTTTACTTTCTCGATTTCTATGTTATTTTGGTCAAAAATACTACCTTCCGCCTTCAGTAGAGCATGTTCATTTTCATGAACCTGAAATATTTCCCTCGTCTGCTTATCAATGGATACAGGTGAGAGGGCAATTTCTGTGCGGTTCGGATAAATTAGATATTTTTCTCTAAGTACTTGATAGAGAGACTCTTTTTCAAAGTCATATTGATCCAGCCCAGGAAATAAGCTGACGGGGAGTATTGAAGTATCTATCATTAGATAAGTAGTGGTGTCTCCTTTTTTGACTCCTCGTGCTCGAATCAATTTATAGAACCTTTCCCCTTCCAATGACACGATTCTTAGATCTAATACTTTTGAAACACCAACTTCCTTCCGGATATTTAAATAATCCGTAAATCCACCGAAATTTGTAATACTGTACTGTAATGGCCTCAACAAAACGAGAGTTCCTTTCCCACGCAATTGTTGGACCAAACCATCATTAACTAGTAATGAAATGGCATTTCTTACTGTTCCTCTTGTCGTTTCAAACGCTTTCATAACTTCTGTCTCAGAAGGTATGAATTCCCCTTGCTTATATTCCCCGTTTAATATCTGCTCTCGTAGCTGTCGATACAATTGAACATAGAGAGGAACATTATTATTTTTATCCAGCAACAAATGACCCCCTTACCGTTAAACAGTTATTCACTTATGTGTACAAGTTGATTTTATCAAAATCGCTTTTATTCAGTCAATCATTTTTGACTTTTTGCGCAATTCTTACTATTAAGAAAAAACGAACGAAAAACATGCCCATTCCTTTTTTAGTTTGAAAGTTTAGGAAAGATAGTAAACAACAGTTTCCCGAAGCTGATGGGTTTGAGAAATTAAGAGCTGATTTACAAAATCTTAACGTTGGATTAATGTGGGATTAACATTGTCGAATTATGATTAACCTGTAACAAACAGTAATAAACATTAAAAATACCACACTAAATGGAGGCACTTTTATGAATTACACATTCAAGAAGAATTGTTACAAGTCTATTCAAGCTGTGATGTTAGGAGTGAGTGTACTAGGATTAGCTGCTTGTGGAGCTGTTGATGAGCAGGCTGCTCCAGTTGTTAGTGATCCCAATTCGATAACCATGAAAGAAATCGAAACAAAAGCAAAAGAAGAGGGAGAAATTAATAGTGTTGGTATGCCAGATTCATGGGCAAACTGGGGTGAAACGTGGACAGAAGTTACTGATAAATATACATTGAAACACAGTGATACAGATTTATCCAGTGCCGAAGAGATAGCTAAAATGGAATCTGAAAAAGAGAATGCAACTGCTGATATCGGTGATGTAGGGATTGCCTTTGGGCCAATCGCTGAACAAAAAGAATTGACGATTCCTTATAAAACTTCTTATTGGGACGAGGTACCTGAATGGGCAAAAGATGACAACGGAGATTGGGTTGTTGGTTACCAAGGAACAATTGCATTCTTAACGAATAAAGAGTTAGTAAAAAATCCGCCAAAATCTTGGGATGACATCTTAAATGGAGATTATAAAGTAACAGTTGGAGATGTACAACGTGGTGCCCAGAACCAAATGGCCGTTCTTGCTGCTGCGATCGCTTACGGCGGAGATGAAACAAATCTTAAACCAGGAATTGAATTTTTCAACAAGCTTGCGAAGCAAGGCCGTCTAAGTTTAACAGATGCTAAACCAGCTAATATCGAAAAAGGTGAAGTGGAAGTTGCCCTAGTATGGGACTTCAATGCTCTTGGATACGCTGAACAAATTAATCGTGATCAATTTGATGTAAGCATTCCTAGTGAGGGTTCAGTAGTAAGTGGTTACGCAACAATTATCAATAAATATGCTAAGCATCCACATGCTGCGATGGCGACAAGAGAATATATCTTAAGCGATGAAGGACAAATTTATTTAGCTAAAGGATTTGCCCGTCCAATTCGCGATGTAGAACTTCCAAAAGAAGTAGCTGAAAAAATGGTTCCAGAAGAACAGTACGAAAATGCAAAACCAATCAATGATTACAAAGCTTGGGAAGAAACAGTTAAAACATTACCACAAAAATGGCAAGAAGAGGTGTTAGTACATGTCAAATAAAGTAATAGCCATCGTTGTTGATGGTATGAGATACGATAAAGCATGTGAGGCATTAGGATTTCTTCAACATTTAGTTGAAACGAATCAGGCATCACTTTACAAAGTGAAGTCGGAGCTTCCTAGTCTTTCTCGCCCATTATATGAGGTGTTACTAACTGGAACGCCTGCATCAGTAAATGGAATTACATCTAACTATGCAGTACGCTTATCTACTGAGAAAAGTTTGTTTCATCTTACGCAAGAAAATGGCTTAAGAAACGGATCGGTATCGTATTACTGGGTAAGCGAACTTTATAATCGTGCGCCATTCCACCATATTGAAGATCGTGAGCAAGAGGATCCATCAAAGCCAATTCAATACGGAAAGTTTTATTGGGAAGATGACTATCCAGATAGTCATGTATTAGTGGATGCAGAAGCATTACGTAGAAAATACGATCCTCACTTCTTATATATTCACCCGCTTGGTGTAGATGTAAAAGGAGAAATATATGGTTCGGAATCAAAAGAATATCGTGAACAAATTTTAAAAATGGGAAGCTTATTGGCACAACTTCTGCCAATTTGGATCAAAGAAGGCTACCACGTTTTAATCACATCTGATCATGGAATGAGTGAAACTGGAAACCATGGCGGAATAACGGATGGTGAGCGTGATGTACCGCTCTTTATCGTCAGTCCAAAAGTTAATCCGGGAGTGTACAGTGAAGAAATTCCACAATTAGCTTTCGCACCACTTGTTTGTGAGCTTTTAAATATTGCGCCGTCTAATAAAATGATTTCATATCAATTCCCTGGCTTGAAAGAAAGAATTTCTATTAAATAAAGGATCCCCCCCTGAAGAGATTGAGTTTTTATTGGAATTGGTTTAACGAATGTACCGTTAGACCAATTCCAAAATTGTTAGAGAAAATAAAGGAGCGAAAAGTCTTGCGAAAAATAAAAAAACAAAAAATTTATTTATTAGCTCTTTTATTGCCATTTATTTTGTTTGTTATAGGTTTTGAAATAGGACCATTAGTGGCAATGATCAAAAATAGTTTATATGCAGACGATGGAATTACATTTTCAATTGACCAATATTTAACAATATTCAAAAGTAAATTTTACTTACAAGCCGTAAAAAACAGCTTTATCATAGCTATATTTTCTGCTGTAGTCTCAGTGATTGTAGCAGTCATTGTAGCTTATTCTTTTACGAAATTTTCACAAAAAATCCAAAATCGACTATTGATGATTGCCAATATGACCTCTAACTTTGAAGGGATTCCGCTTTCATTTTCATATATTATTTTACTAGGAAACAATGGATTGTTTACGTTGCTTTTTGGAAAGATCGGTTGGGATTTGTTCGCAGACTTTAATTTATACTCTTGGACAGGACTCATTTTAGTTTATGTTTATTTTCAAATTCCTCTCGCTGTAATGCTTATTTATCCTTCTTACCAAGGAGTTAAGAAACAATGGAAGGAAGCCTCCTCGTTGTTAGGTGGTTCAAAGTTTTCATTTTGGTTACGCATAGGGATTCCAGTACTTTTACCTAGTATTGTAGGGACATTTAGTATTTTGTTTGCAAATGCGATGGGAGCATACGCTACAGCCTATGCATTGGTCGGCAGTAACTATAATTTGTTATCATTACAAATTGCCTCACTTGTAGCTAGTGATGTGACGTTAAAGCCACAGCTAGGTAGTGCATTGGGAGTTCTTCTAGCATCCACCATGATAGGGGCAATGTGGTTTAATGAACGAATGATGCGTCGCATTAGGAGGGATTTACGATGAAATCTTCAATGACTTTTCATAAAGTGATAATTGGGCTACTAGTTATATATTTAATAATTCCTCTTATAGGAACACTCTTATTCTCAATTGCTGGTAAATGGGATCATACCATTTTACCTGAGAATTATACAATGAAATGGTATATGGAATTATTTCAGGATGAAAGGTTTTATGATGCTTTTAAACGAACGCTGTTTTTAATTATGATGACCGTTGGATTAAGCGTTGTAATCATGCTTCCTACGATCTTTATTATCTCAGTATATTTCAGTAAATGGGAAAGATTGCTTCAAGCAACAGCTATGCTTCCTTATGGAATTCCTCCAATCGTTGGTGCTGTTGGATTAATTAAATTATATTCAGATGGACCCATTCAGATAGCCGGTACCCCTTGGATATTAGTTGGTGCCTATTTTATTACCATTCTACCATTTATGTATCAAGGTATTCGTAATAGTCTTCGTACACTAAATGCGGTGCAACTAGTTGATGCAGCTGAATTATTGGGTGCCACAAAATTCCAAGCGTTTCGTACGGTTGTATTTCCAAATATTATCTCTGGTATTTTAGTGTCCACTTTATTATCAGTCGCTCTATTATTTAGTGAATTTGCAATGGCCAATTTACTTGTTGGAGGTCGTTTTGAAACGCTTCAGATTTATATGGCTGACAAACTAAATAGTAGTGGTCATTTAACAAGTGCTATTGTCATTACTTATTATTCAATGATTTTACTTTTAACAGGTACAGTATTAAAGCTTACTTTTAAAAAAGATAAAGGTCCAATCATGTCAAATAAAAAGCGTATTCTTTCAATATTTAAAAAACAATACCGTCAAAAAAATACAGCTTTAGAAGGTGAAAACTAATGAGCTATGTAACGATTGATCAAGTGACTAAGGGTTATGATAATCAAGTAGTTTTAAATAATATTTCATTAACATTAAAAAAAGGAGAATTTGCTACACTTCTTGGGCAAAGTGGATGCGGAAAGAGTACATTATTACGCTCGATTGCAGGTCTCGAGGATGTAGATGTAGGAAGTATCTTAATTGATGGAATAGATATTACTAATTTATCCCCACGTCAGCGTGAAGTCGGTATGGTTTTTCAGTCATATGCGCTTTTTCCGAATATGAACGTTTATGATAATATTGCGTACGGCCTTAAAATGAAGAAGGTAAAAGATATAAACGCAAGAGTAAAAAAGATGATTGAAATGGTCGATTTAATTGGAAAAGAAGCATCATATCCACATCAATTATCTGGGGGACAACAGCAAAGGGTTGCTCTTGCTCGTGCGCTTGTTATGGAGCCAAAAGTGCTTCTATTAGATGAACCATTAAGTGCATTAGATGCAAAAATCAGAAAAAATTTACAAAAAGAATTAAAAAGAATCCAGAAAGAGTTAGATATTACGACTATTTTTGTTACTCATGATCAGGAAGAAGCCATGACGATGTCTGACCGAATTTTTGTAATGAATAAAGGAATTGTTGTACAATCCGGTTCACCATCTGAAATTTATACTACACCTGTCAATACATTTGTTGCAAAATTTATTGGAAATTACAATGTTTGTAGTATAGAAGTGTTTCATAAGCTTGTTCGTAACTCAGAATTAAAAGGAAAAGAAGTTGCTATTCGACCAGAAGTATTACAATTAGTTTCAACTGATGAGGATACATCAGATTTACAAGACAACTGGAGAATTGAAGGGTTTATTAAAGATGTTTCTATGACAGGGAATGTTTTAAGATATGAAGTAGAAACAGTTGAATCTGCTTTCCATGTAGATTACCTTCACCACCGCGGGAAAATGTTTGAACAAGGAGCTCACGTTCAAATAATTGTACCTAAGAATGAATGCATTATTTTATAATTAAATAATGTAAATGGAGGAAGATTGATGTCTGTATTGCCTGAAGAAAGAAAGAATGAAATATTAAAAGAACTTAAAACAATGGGAAAAGTAAAAGTCATGGAATTAGTGAGCCAATTTCAAGTTTCAGAGGAAACAATTCGACGTGACTTAATGATCTTAGAGGAAAAAGGGCTTTTAAAAAGGGTTTATGGAGGTGCGATTAAATCAGTTTTTCAATTTGAGGAACCTCCGTTCACTCAACGTACAACTGTGAACCAGGATGCAAAGGTTAAGATTGGTAAAAAAGCAGTTGAACTTATTTCTAACGGTGATGTGATTGCCATTGATGTAGGGACAACTATGCTTGAATTTGCAAAATGTATTGAAAATAAACAGGACATAACCATTATTACCAACTCCCTTCCCGTTTCTTCTGTACTGACTGAATCGCTAAATCAAAATAAGTTTTCAGGGCAAGTATTATTATTAGGTGGATTAATTGATTCGAAGCAGCAATCTATTAGCGGTAGTTTTACCGAACAACTATTAAATCAATTTAATCTTGATAAAGCCTTCATTTCAGCAGGTGGAGTTTCTATTAAAAGTGGTATTAGTAATTATCATTTACATGAAACATTGGTTTCGCGAAAGATGGTTGAGGTATCAAAACAAGTAATCATGCTAACGGATTACTCTAAAATGGGTGTCGATACATTTTGTAAAGTTTGTCCTTTAGAAAAAGTCGATGTGATTGTTTGCGATCGACCATTTCCAGAGGAATGGAAGACTCATTCAAAATTAGAGGATATCGATTGGATTGAAGCATAGTCAATACAATTATGGATATAGAATTAAAAGAGGGAGTTCTCTCTCTTTTTTCACTTTTATAAATTGGAAAATTACTCAAATTGAAATAAGAGCATTAAAATAGATTATCTAATAGATTAAATGGCAAAGGAGCTATACACCATGGGATACATTGCAATTGATTTAGATGGAACATTATTAAACCATCAGAATGAAATTAGTGAAGAAAATATTAAGGCCATTAAATATGCGCAAGAAAGTGGAATTGAAGTAGTCATTTCAACAGGTAGAGCTTACTTTGACGTTCAAAATATTTGTGAGAAAGCCGAGATATCAACATTTGTCATTGGGACAAATGGATCAACTATTCATTCAAAGGATGGAATGAAAATTTCTTCAATTACAATAGCTAAAGATCGCGTCGAAGCTATTGTTAAATGGTTAGATGAACGGAATTTTTATTATGAAGTGTTTACTGATAAAGCCATCTATACCCTTAAAAATGGAAGAGAACAATTTCAAAATGAGATTAATAGGTTAAAAAGCACAGATTTAGATGAATATATGAAGGAATTGGTTCAAGTTGCTGAAAGACAATTTGATCAGTTTGGTTATGTTTTAGTGGATAATTATCATGATATCCTAAACAAAGAGGAAGAATTTTTAAATATTTTAGCGTGTTCATTTGATAAAAAGAAATTAGAGGAAGCATGGAACCAATTCAAAGAGTATAACGAATTAATGGTTGTTTCATCTGCGGATCATAACATTGAAATTACTAATAAAAGTGCATCAAAAGGATTGGCCCTTGAAAAATTAGCGTTCTTAATGAATGGATCATTAGATCAGGCTATGGCAATTGGGGATAGCAATAATGATTTATCGATGTTCCAAAAAGTTCGACACAGTGTTGCAATGGATAATGCAAATGACGACATAAAAGCTGTTTGTACAACAACAACATTAAGTAATGATCAAAATGGCGTAGCTCATGCGATTTATCAATATATGGAGAACTTAGCGATTAAAAAATAATAGTAATCCATTATAGTAACATTCGCACTTTTAATGACATTTCTATTCTCCAATAGTAATATTAAAGTTTTAAAAATACTAATGGATGAGTAATAGTGAAAATGTCGAGGGAGAGAACGATTTATGGGATGGTTATATATCATCATTGCAGGTCTTTTGGAAATTGTCTGGGTGATAGGTCTGAAATATTCACACGGATTTACTCAACCAATACCTAGTATCATAACAGTAGTTATAATACTTTTTAGTTTCTTTTTACTTTCTAAAGCTTTACATTTCATTTCATTAGGTACTGGTTACGCTATTTTTACAGGTTTAGGAACGGTGGGAACAGTTATAACTGGTACACTATTTTGGGGAGAGACTATTAGTCCATTAAAGGTATTTTTTGTAACTTTAATCATATTTGGAATAATTGGTTTAAAATTTATTCCTGAAGAACCGAAAAAATTAAAAGAAATGAAACGGAATGAGTTACAAAAGGTTAGGGGATGAATCAATGTCATGGATTTTTCTTCTTATTGCTGGCTTTGCCGAGATTGGTAGTGTTATGAGTCTAAAACAAGCAGACGGGTTTAAAAAATTACTCCCCTCTATTGCTTGTATTATTTTCGGAAGCTTAAGTTTTTATTTCCTATCTTTGTCATTAATTTCTCTTCCAGTCGGTACTGCCTATGCAATATGGACAGGTATCGGATCTGTTGGAAGTGTTTTAGCTGGAATGATTTTATTTAATGAATCTAGAAGTATTGGAAGAATCCTACTGATAATGTGTATTATTGTAGGGGTTGTTGGAATAAAAATGACTTCCTGACATCACATTATATCGGGAGAGTTCCTACAATCACGGTATTAAGTGGAAATAAGGTATACTAGTACAAATTCCTATGGAGGAAAATAGAGATGAAAACCATTCAAGAATTGATAAATGAAAATCCTATAATAAACGATTTTAGTAGATTTAAAGGAAGTATTTTGGTCCAATCCTAAATATGAATTAAGTGACTAAAGATATTAAGCAGATTAAAGATAACTTCAGTATTGAGCTGGAGTTTTCCTTTATGGTTTCCAATAAACAGATGTTATGTAAAGAAGCCTATGGGAATACTTTCCGAAGGCTTCATATCAAACAAGTTTTTCACGTTTATATTTAAAAAATAACTGTAATGTTCTGATCAGTTCTTTATGCAAAAAATATTTGGAATCTTGCTATTCCTTATTGCGGGTGGTGACAGCTTCGCTGGTACTACCCGCAGACGGGGAGTTCTCTTTACATAAAAGAAAAGATATATCGTAATTCTTAGGAAGATCTTTGAATTGGCAGACGTTCTTGCATGTTTAGCTTAAATGTCCCATACAGGTTTATATGGGCATAGATTAATGGTGTTAAGGCTATGAAATCCTCAGGAGTTAACTTTTGAAGAAGAGATTTGTTTTGTTCCAAAAGTACCTCTTGAATCATAATAAATCTCGGCATTAGTTGGAAACCAAGCAAATGACACAAGGCGAAGGCAACTTCGCCGCCGAACTTCAACATCGTTTCAATCTCATATTTCATCATCAAAAATACGCCTTTCAAATCGACTGCAATCGTTCCATCGAAATCATTCCCATTCATCTTAATAAACGGTTTTGATGGGGGCAGAATACCGGCATTATTAAATGCATGATCTAAGCGGCCGAATCGATTTACCGTTTTTTCAATCAATGCGGCGGCTTGCTCCTTATTCGATACATCTGTTTGATAATAAACAGCGTTTCCTCCTGTTTCTTCGATCAGCTTTACCGTTTCGTTACTTCGTTCATCTACATCGCCAATCACTATCGTCGCACCGCGTTTCGCAAATGCTAGCGCCGCTCTACGAGGCGACTAGGCTCTTACCTCGACCGGACGATACCAGCTAGTTGTGCCTGACTTGGTTAGACACGCAATAATAAAAAAGAGCTAGCAAAAATACCGCTAACTCTCGTATTGATCAATAAATGGCCTAATTACAATCTTTGAATTAACCAATAAAATGCCAGCACAAAAATAAGGCAAGACGTTGAAATCATCATTTTACGATACCATGGGAACCTTCGCAGCCATAGCAAGAAGGGAAGTAATAGGCATAAGATCATGAGCTGGCCCGCTTCCACACCTAGATTAAACGTCAGGAGTGAGCCAATCAGATTGCTCTTTGGAAGTCCCGTTTCAGCCAAAGCCCCGGCGAAACCCATACCGTGAATCAGGCCAAATATGGCTGTCATTAGCCACCGCCATTTCGCCTTTTGAACAAACATATTTTCCACTGCCACATAACAGATCGTCAGGGGAATCAAGGCTTCGACCCAATGCGAACTGACCTGAATACGGTCGGTGGCCACCAAGAACAGTGTAATGCTGTGGGCGATTGTAAAAGCAGTAACAATTTTCAACGCATCCTTGAAGCGAGATGCGATTAATACTAAGGATAACAAAAACAGCAAATGATCGTACCCGATCAAAATGTGTTCGATTCCAAGTACAAAGTATTTCCACAGGACGGAGCCAATCTCGGACTGAACTCTATGGCCGCAATCGTTGCAGCTTCCGGGAGTTTCCGCCGCGGGAAAGGTGATCTGAATATCTTTTCTATTAATATCAAGAATATCCTCATAGAAAAATTTCCCTGAATGGACCAAGAGTACACTCGTATGAGCAGGCGCATCTTCAAACACCAGATTGTAATGAATATTTAATTGTTCGATCGCTTCATCGGCGGTTAACCTTAATTGAAACACTACGCCTCTTGTGGAATCCTTTGTTGTCACGTCCATCGAAAGCAATTCCATCGTTAAGGGTTTCGAATCCACATCTATTCGAAGTTCTTTCTGTAAAAACGATTCGATTCCGTCCTTTTGCGAGGGCAGTTCCTCGTTTTCCAGATTATCATTCTTGTTGGTATCAAATTGCACAAGCAAGTCTCGTTGATCAAGAAAAAGTTCATAGTCAATCTGGTTCCCTTTAACGTTTAACTTCGAGTAACCCATGCTTGAGGAATGCGCAAATGAAGTTGTGGCAGTCCCCAAAATTAATACGATGATGAACAAGGAGAGGAAAGTTCTTAAGTTCATAGCTGCTGGACCTCTTTTCATAAAATGGACCAAGTAGAAAAGGATTTCTTTTCATGTTTCTTCTCGGTAAACAAAACTGCTGATCTCGAACAAATCTAACGACATGCAGTGCGCCTTTTGGTACCTATAAACCACCTAAATAATAAGGGGGAGAATATCAGATCTCCCCCTCTTTATTACCGTTCCATCCTAAATTCCGTTATATTTACGAGCGTCTAATCCTGTGCAAACAACTTGAACCAGTTTATGTTGAATCCGTCTGTAGCTGCATAAAGCCTGATTGTATGCTTCCCGGCCGTCAGTGTAACCTTATCGGACACTGTTGTCCAACTTGACCAGCCCCCCGAGTACGGTAATGTGGTCGTCTTTTGCGTAACTCCGTCTACGATAAAATGGATACTTGATCCTGTCGACTTATTGACACCCACCCTGTATTGCAGGGTATATGTTCCTGTTGACGGAATATCGATGTCGCTGTATTCCATCCATGAGCCTACACCAATATATCCGACAGACTGTCCACCGCCAATGTCACTGGAGTTTTCTTTCTGTACATTGTTCGAGGAAGTATAGTTTGCTGCTTTAACAAAAACTGCCGGTAGTGCATCTACAGTTACACTGATGCTCGTTTCCAATGGCACGTTGTTTGGATTTTCAATCCCTGATGGCAAGGTTACTGTTCCAGCTATTGTAAAAGTTTGTGCAGTCTTTATAGCTGGATCATAGCTTGAAGCGCCAACATTCCAAGTCACATTGGCATCTATACTTCCATCATCGGTCTCCAATTTTACCGTTTGCGGCAATCTAAGAGCTGCTGCTGTCTTCGCTGTTCCGTTGTCCACTCCTATAACTGCTGCAGGCGCAGTGATGCTGTTTAAGTTAACACCCTCCGTTATAATGTCAATATCCTGCGACGAACGGTTATACATGGAATCCGCGGCGAATACCCTGAGTAAATATGGCGTTTTCGGCAATAAACCTGTAATCTTATATTGCCTGTATTCATCGAATGGTTCGTCTAGCGGCAGCGAAAGGCTGTTAAACGATTTGTCCACATCCCCGGTGAGCTTGTTGATAAGCTCAACATTGTATTCCAAAACGCGTACATTATCATCTGCTTGCTTCATCGTAAAATTAACTTCGTTGCTGGTGATAGAATCAACCGTAATACCCTCATCAAACTGCGGAGGTATAAGTTCTCTTATATCGTTCCTGCTGTACGTAAAGGCATTTTTGCCTTCGCCAGCATTTACTACACGAGGTATGCCTACAAATTCATTCGTACTTAAATTATACTGTTTGATGATAATTTTCGGTCCGTAAACCTCTAAGAAATTCACGATGCGAGGTGTGGTTTTATACTTGATATACGCGCCTTCTATATATCCGCCGTACGGACCGTCATCAATATAACTGGAATATGACGACGCACCGGAATCGAGGAACGTAGCCGAACCTTGATGGAGAGAACGTTCGTCGGTCGGGTCGTATTGCGTATGGCCTGACATATAAAACACCTGCGACAAATTATTGTCGGCAATATATTTACCAACAGCATTACTTCCCGAGCTGCTCCATCTCGATCCCCACACGGTTCCGCTTACAGGGAAGTGAGACATTACAAATATGGGTTTTGTTGGATCATAATCCTCTTCTTCTGTGATTGTTTTGAGGTAATTTTGGGTTTTACCCACCGTATTTTGGTTATTGTAATTTGCGTCAAAACCGACAATATTGTATCCTTTTACCTTGACCCGATAAGCACTGTTAAAGAAATTGTTATCGTACGATTGCGTTGCTTCGTTCCACGCGCCCGCCGAACCGATAGGTATTAGGTTTTCGGCGCCGCCCATATCATGGTTGCCTCTTACCATTAATAACTCCGTCTTGTCAAATAATCCCTCACTTTGAAGTTTATTGTATACGTTTGTAAGCTCACCCATCCACACATATTCACTGGCTTTGTTACCGCCGGTAACGTCGCCAGGAATCAACATGACATCGGCCTGCGGGAATACGCTCATGGCTTTTCTCATATCGTCTTCCACCCGCGCGATTGCAGCGGGATTACTGCTGATTTCCGTGTCACTGTTTATAGTTACATTTAAGCCAGGGGGCGTTAATGTTTTATTGCTTTTTTGATAGATGAATATGGCGTTGTTTAGTTCACGTTCGTAATAATTGATGGTTTCCTGTGTATAAAATTTTACTTTTTGCGTTTTTTCAACCTTTTTTGCATATTTATAAACCTTTTTCAAATAATCAAAATCGGTTTTGCTGAAGCCGTTGTCGAGACCGCCTTCTATAATTGTATTTGCTTCTGATATAGCGCCGTTAAGTGCGTTCATATCTACTGTATGTCCAGCGTAGCTATTATAATTCGCTTGAACGACTTTACTGCTAATGACGCCTTTCCAAATCATCAGATCAGCGATATCGAATGAATTGCCGCCGAGGTTGCCCAATGCGTCGCTACCTATATTTAAAGGATTCGACGTATCTAAAGATCCGTGCCTCAGCGAAGTTTCAGCCATTTTGTAAGCATCAATATAAAGCGACGCGAGCATTTTATCTCTGTCTACAACAAATGTCACGTAACGCCAATCGGAAGCATCAAACGTGTTGCGCCCAAAGGAAATGTTCTTTACTTTTGCAGTCGGGAATCCAAAATTCATGTTGATCGAATTGGCTGATGTGTAAATTGCCCAGCCTGCGTTAGAGCCGTTACTAAAATCCTTGTTCGATAATATGACATTATTATTTTTAGTGTCGCCCTTATACCAGAAGGATACGGTAAAACTCTCTTCTCCAAATTTCAAGCTCTGCGGCGTACTGACATTATTGCCATTTCCGCTTTCTAAGTGCAGAGCTTTGGTTCCGGGTAATACACCGTCTACAAAACTATAATTCCCTTTTGCTATCAAATCTTGTTGATTTGCATCGTCCTTCAAATTATTATCAAATTTAATCGATGCAATTTTGGCATCTTTGCTGGCATTATCTTTTTTTGCGTATGTTGTGACCGATACCATACCGAATAACATCATTATTACGAGGGTAATGGATAAAATTCTTTTCATTACAGAAAACCTCCATATTTTTAGTATTTTAAGAGACTGTTCAAAAAGCTTGTAAAATTGAGTAAAAAACAAAACCGTAGCGAAACTTCGATGCGGAACTCATTGATTATATCGATCCTGTCCACGACTCCATTGTGCTGGAGAAGGTAGCCCCGCTTTACAAGGATGGCAGGCATCCTCCCATCGATCGGGATGAGAGGAGATTTTTCGTCACGGAAATCCCCCTTTCGGTTCCAATATTAGAACCTTGATTTTCTCCTTCTACTGCTCTCATTAAACTGAAATGGTGCTTTAATCCTAGTACGCCGATATTTTGAAACATCACCTCAAAATAACACAAAATATAACACAATCACATAAATCGCCTCTTGTATAAATAAATAATACACAATCATTATTAATTTTCTGTAAATATAGTGTAAATTATTGTTATTTTTATGCAAAATTACACAAGAACACACAATTACACATAAATAACTGATGGTGGATTTTATTTTCCTTGCTGCAAAAAATAAAAGATTTACTTTGCTACTTGAAATTTGAGGAGAGAAGCTGAAATGAGATAAACTGAGTTTAAAAAACACATAAAAAAAAGGAAAGTAGACGGCTACTTTTCCTCCAAATTAATTTTATTCACAATTTCAATACCTTCTTTTTTATATTTCTGCAGTACCTTTTCGGATAGATTTGAATCAGAAATAATACGGTCAACCCTTTCAAAATGGCAGACTTTCAATAATGATGCAACATCAAATTTACTGCTATCCGCTAGCACAATGCAACTTTGAGAATTCTCAAGCATTTTCTTTTTCACTTGGTATTCACCTAACCCGTAATCCGTCAGCCCTTCCGTCAAGGAAATACCACTGATGCTCATAAAAAAAGTATCAATGTGAAATCCTTTAAAAAATTCTTCCGCCAAAGAACCTACCAGGCATAATTCTTCATTTCGAAGGACACCCCCGGGCATCAAAATCGTATAATTAGGCATTTCTGAAAGTTCTTGGGCAATGATTAAGGAATTTGTTATAACGGTAAGTCTTTGAAACCTGCTTTTTAATTCTTTCGCCAATTCGGTATTTGTTGTGCTGACATCTAATGCAATGGATTGTCCTTCTGTAACATAATGTGCAGCAATCTTCGCTATTTCCTTCTTTTCCTCAATATTTTTGGTTTCCCGCAATGAGAAATTGATTTCTTGACTGTTCGCATTATCTAAAACCGCTCCACCGCGGACCCTTCTTAAAAACCCTTCTTTCTCGAGATATTCAAAATCCCTGCGGACTGTTTCGGTAGACACACCCAACGTTTTTGTGATCGATGACACCTTGACAGACTTATTTTTTCGCAAGCATTCCATTATATTTTCATGACGCTCATGAGCTAACAATTTTTTCACCTGCTTTAGTTATTAGTCAAATTTGGTATTTCTTAATTTTTTTACTTATTCTATAAATAACACAAATTCGCATAAGTTCACAACCTAACTCATGTTAGGTTTTTGTAAAGTTTTTACATATGGACCAGTCTTTTGCATGTTTCAAAGTAATTTCTATAAAACTTGATAATGCAGGGAAAACCCATTTGTTTTTGTGATAAACGACTTGGGAGTATATCTGTTTGAAATCAGCCTCGCAAGGAATAATTTTCAACTTCCCTTCCTTGATCTCATCCTGTACAGTCATTAAAGGTAAATAAGCAATACCAAGCCCACTCATTACAGAACGCTTTATCGCCTCAATACTCCAAAGTTCCATGATGTTGGAAGGGACAATCCCTCTATCACGTAGGAACTCTTCAAATATTCTTCGATAACTGCCTTCTTTCTCATTGGTAATTAAACACTCGCTAAGCTTCTGATTTTTGTAATTTTTAGGTAAACTATTCAGTGAACAATCAGGACTTCCAACGAGAACAATCGGTTCGTTCATTAACGGATGTATGACTAAATCTGAATCCTCAAACTGTGGTAACATGACAAACGCAACATCTGCACTACCATCAACGATTGCTTTCTTGTTATCTCCGCAAGAGGCATTACTTAAACGGATGTTTACTTGAGGAAATTTCTTTCGATATTCTCTTAATATTGGTTCTAAGCGGTATACTGTTAGAGACTCAGGAGCCGCAATCTTTAACGTCCCTCTAATATCCTCTTCCTCACTGGTGATGCTTTCGATTTTTCCATAAGTATCTAAAATTTCCTGTGTATAGGGTAACAGCTTCTTACCAATTTCAGTCAATCTTACCTTTCGACCCAGCCGATCAAACAGAGGGCCGCCTAAATGTTCTTCAAGTGCTTGAATATGAGAAGACACCGTGGATTGAGTGTAACCTAAATGTTCTGCTGCTTGTGTAAAGCTGCCCATTTCAATGACCTTATTAAACGTTACAAAATGGCGTATTTCCATCCTTTCACCCACTTTTATCTTTTTTCATGTCTATAGTATCAAAAAAATCAATGGATAACTTCATAAACTTCAATTTTACTAATAATTAGTTGCCGGTTAATATTAAGAAAAAGAATGCCGGAGGGACGGTTCTCATGGTTCAATTAAAGGTTAGTGTCAAAACCAAAGCCATTAGAACCGTCCCCCTGGTTCCAACGGAGGGAGTTTAGTTTTGAAACGTATACACTATAGCTGGTTCATTCTTGCCATCACATTTTTCTCCATTATTGTAGCTGGAATTGCCATGTCATCATCGGGGGTTTTCATAGATTCTTTCGAAAAAGAATTTGGCTGGGATCGATCTGTTATTGCACTCGCTTTTGCCATTAGTCTTTTTTTATATGGTATATCAGGCCCGTTCATGGCAGCATTATTAGAAGTGATTGGGTTAAAAAAAATGATGATCGTTTCAATGACAACTTTGCTGACTGGTATCATACTAACCTTAATTATGAACCAGTCATTGCAGTTGATCATTATTTGGGGCGTTATTATTGGACTGGGAGCGAGTCTTTTTTTAACGGTAGTAAGTCCATATGTAGCGAATCATTGGTTTGTGAAAAGAAGAGGACTTGCAGTAGGAATACTAACGGCAAGTACGGCAACAGGTCAGTTAATTCTACTTCCTGTTTTAGCGGCTATTATCGAAAATTATTCATGGCGCATAGCGATTGGTTTAATTATGATCCTTAGTTTCATTATGCTTATAATAATCTATTTATTTATGAAAAACACACCAAAGGATGCTGGTATTCTTCCCTATGGACTTGAACAAGAAATACAAGAGAGCAAGGAAAGTCAGAAGGAAAATCCTATTGTTATAGCCTTCAAAGGTTTATTCCAAGCTGTAAAAGTGAAGGAATTTTGGTTATTAGCTGGTAGTTTCTTTATTTGTGGGCTTTCAACGAACGGTTTAATTGGTACACATTTTGTTTCTTACTGTATTAGTTTTGGAATCCCTTTAGTTACAGCAGCTTCGTTTCTTTCGTTTATGGGAATCTTTAATCTAGTAGGAACCACTCTATCCGGGTGGCTGTCCGATCGTTTCGATAATCGATGGCTATTATTCTTGTATTACGGTTTAAGAGGGGCTTCTCTTGTATTCCTTCCTTTTGCATTAAATGAAGGTTCCATTACGATGCTAATGATCTTTACTGTGTTTTATGGATTAGATTGGATTGCAACGGTTCCACCAACGATTAGTATCTCAAGACAAATCTTCGGCACGAAAAAAAGTGGGATCGTTTATGGTTGGATTTTTGCATCTCATCAGGCAGGTGCTGCAGTAGCTGCATTTGGTGGAGGTTTAATCTATAGATTTTTCAACACTTACACTTGGGCATTCTTTTTGGCTGGAGTTTTCTGTTTATTAGCAAGCTTCTTTGTCATTATTATAAAAAAACAACATTCAAGTCAATTGACGAAAGAAGGAATAATGACTTTATAGCAATTCATAGAAAGCTATAACTAACAAGACACATAAAAGGCAACGCCCATTTTATACTGCACCCCAAAAGTTAAAGTGAAATCTAATTATTGGGGTGCAGTACACATTGATTCTTTGCCTTCTTTTAAATTTGGCTGTGTTAAACAAGACTGTTGATTTCCGCTCCAGGTGCTTCGCTTTCCGCGGGCGTGCCGGGGAGCCTCCTCGGCGCTAAAGCGCCTGTGGGGTCTCCCCAGCCCCGTACTCCCGCAGGAGTCTTCGCACCTTCCGCTCCAATCAACAGGCTATAAAATCAACATTTCCCTTTAACACAGCCAAAAAATTTATGTGTTCTTTATTTTAGCTAATCTAACAAAGTTTTCATCTCTTTGTTTAATTTTCTGCTGAACTTCTTCATGACCTGCATATGTAAATAAACCACTACCTGTTTTGGTTCCTAGATTTCCACTTTGAACTTTTTCCTCAACAAATGCTGGAATCTTTAACTCTTTTGATAATACAGGGGCAAGATTCTCAACTACACTCTTCCAAATATCAAGTCCTCCAAAATCAGCGGTTTCTAATGGACCAATGAATGCCCATCTGAAACCGGGACCATCTGTAATGGCCAAATCAATATCTTCTGGGGTAGCAATCCCTTCATCTAGTAAGTAAAAAGCTTCACGGACTAGTGCTGCTTGCAAGCGATTGGCAATAAAACCAGGAATATCTTTTTTCAGAACTACTGGTTTTTTCCCAATACTCTCCAGTACTTCTACGGTTCGGTCAATAATTTCATGTGCAGTATCAGGACCCTTCACCACTTCCACTAACGGAACAATCTGAGCTGGATTAAAGAAGTGAGTGATAATTAATCGGTCTTTCTTTTGAATCCCTTCTGATAATTGTCTTAGTGAAAATGTTGAAGTATTAGAGGCAATAACGGTATCATCCTCGATTAATTCTTCCAATTGTTTGAACAAGCTAAATTTAATATCTAAATTCTCTGAAGCAGCTTCGGTAACAAAGGATGTATCCTTAACAGCCTCTTCTAAATTAGTCGTTGTAAAAATATGGGACAGCGCGCTTTCTTTATCCTTTTCACCAATAACTCCTTCTTGAATTAGCATATTTAAATTCGTTGAAATTCTAGTGACCGCATTGGTTAAAAATTCAGCTTTTATATCATATAAGAAAACATCATATCCTGCCTGTGCATAAAGTTGAGCAATTCCATGCCCCATTGTACCTGCACCTAATACAGTAACTTTTTCAGTCATTAGTACCCCACCTTTGTCAATATTTTACTAATCTATTTTTAATATTACTATAAATCTATTAATTCCAGAAGCATTTGCAGCAGTATCCCCACAGCTAAAACTAGGGTTTTACGTTGCATTTTGATAAATGTGCTCTCCACCATTTTTACTAGATCTTCTTCTAGACAATATTCTTTCTACTAAGGAGGAATAAACACTAGTTTGGCAGGATTTAAGGCTTTTCTAATCAATCGTTTGGTTAAAACAAATTCAACTAATCAAACGTTTGATTGAAATGAGGGTAAACCCTTTAAATAATCGAACTTTGTGCTGTTTTCAAGAGAATTAATTGTCGTATAAAAGTTGTGTTGTTAGGAATCAACTTAAAAACTGACAATAGAAACTAACGAAATACATATTCTAACAAGGACAAACAAATTTTATACTAACTAATCGTTTGATTGAAAGTAAAGGAAACCCCTTTAAACCAGGCTTTTCCCCGTTTTCCGGAAAAATTTTTTGTTGAGGAAAACTCTTGTATTTCTACTATCGATGAAACGATAGTGGAACAAATTTATGACTTAGATGCCAAACTAAGAATAATCATTACGGGACTTTCATTGATTAACAACCTACTCATCTGAACCTATCTAAACGTCAGGATGACAGAATCAGTTTGGTCATTTTCTACTGATGCAGGTACCATAAAACCTGTAATGTGAGGGTACTCATTGTAAAATGGTGGTTACTTAAGAGAGTCGAGTACATTCGAACAATAACGCTTACATTATTGATCACTTTCTCCTTTAAAAGACATGAAAAAAGAGGCTTCTCAAAAGTTCGTTCAACTTATGAGAAGCCTCAATTAATAAATCTTTCACTTACATTCAAACCCTAATATATCAAGGGTTGGAGGGGCAAATTACATCATGCCGCCCATTCATTTGGACATATATTAAGGAGAAATACCTTTAAAAAAGTCCCCTTTTATCACTGTTTTCCAAGTTTACATTTAATGTGTTCTAATACTAATAAAATGGCAGGAAGTCAAGCACATTACATAAAAGGAACCCCATAGGGCAGACCAATTTTAAAAACTCTAAAGCAAGACGTTTGTTGTCGTTCAATGACGGAAAAATTAGATATACCACAATGTGGATTTAGAGGAGTAACATTACGAGGGTCTGAACATTAGGTTCAGGTCCTTATTTTTAAGTTCATTCAATAGATGAAAAACAAGTAATGTCTTTTGCACTAGCAAAAGTTATTTATTTTTCTTTGATCCAATCATTCCGTAATCCTTTATCGTAATCGATACATCATATGTAATGGGAATCTCACTAAATTTTTCATCCCAATTGTCCTTCACATTTTTCCAAACATTAGGATATTGAATTCGCAATTGGTTGCCAAATCCTCCAACATCAACTCCGAATTCCTTTTGCATTTTTTTTGTGGTATTCACTACTAAGCGCATAACTTCTTTCTCAGCCGCATTTTCTATGTGTTTAATAGTTTTATTCTGTAAGTATTGAGAATTAATTCTACAAAAAGAATAATGTTTTTTTCGTTTTATAGATACAATTTCGCTTTAGCTTGGTGGGCATATGGCGGTACCCCTCTTTTGATTATTTAAAGCGATTGCATAAAATAAAAAAATATGATATTTTAAACTTGTCTAAAAAATAGACAGGTTTAAAAAACAGCAAAATTTTCAACTAAAGGAGCAAAAAGAAAACGTCGGATCAATCCATTGCAGAGAAACTGCTAAAGATAACAACGGACTGGTTTGCTGAAAAGCTGTAACTTACCCGCGTGAAAGGATAGAGACAGGAATATGAAAAAAAGGGACTTGTCCTTTCGTCAATAAGTCCAACGGATTTACTGAAGTGAATTAAGAGATACCTTGAAAAGTGGTCGTCAATGCATGATGAATGGAAATCAATCCTTTAATAATAGTGGAGGTGTAATCACCCATGAGTAGTTCAATTGATAAAAAATCGAACGTAAACTTAAGTAAAATAGTTCCGATTATGTTGAGTTTAATGATTTTTTCACTCGTTGTCGATAACTCTTTTAAAATCATTTCTCCAGATTTAGTAGAATATTTTGGTGTATCAGCAAGTACTATAAGTTGGCAAGTAACGCTTGCAGGATTAGCAGTGGGAATAGCTGCAACTGTTTATTCTGCTCTATCTGATTCGATTAGTATTCGAAATCTACTAGTAACAGGAATTATTTTAATGTGTGTAGGATCTTTACTTGGTTATATCACACACAATAATTACTGGTTAATCGTTTTATCGAGAATGATCCAAGCTACCGGTTACGCGGCAACTGAAACACTATATCTAATTTTTATCGCTAAATACGCAAGTGCAGAATCGCAAAAGAAATATATAGGATATTCTACAAGTGGTTTCCAATTGGCTACAGTTATCGGTACATTAACAGGGGGATTCATTGCTACTTATTTGCAATGGCAAAACTTGTTTTTAGTTCCATTACTAAGCTTAGCATTCGTACCATTCATTCTAAAACATTTACCAAAAGAAGAAAGAAAGCAACGTAAACTAGATGTTTTAGGAATAATTTTAGTCGCGGTAATTGCTGCTTCGATCATGTTGTATATGTCAAATTTTAGTTGGGGATTTTTTACGCTCTTTATTGTATCTATTCTTACATTTTTATTCTATATAAGTAAAAATAAAAACGCGTTCATTTCAATTGAATTCTTTAAAAACAAACAATTTTTATTTATGTTACTTATAGGATTTATGATTTACTCTCTTCAATCTGCCTATGCGCTAAATACATTGTCGTTTCTGATGAAAAATATATATCATATCAAATTGGATACTATTTCATTGATGTTCATACCAGCATCTTTGTCAGCAGCACTCATTGGGGCACTATCCGGTAAAATAGGGAAATTTTTAAGCAGCAAACAATGTATTTACCTGGGAGTTTCTTTTATTCTTGTCAGTTTACTACTTGGTGTATTCTTTATAGATAAATCCATCGCAGTGTTTGTCGTATCTCTTATTTTATTATCTTCTAGCTTTGGATTGATATATGCACCGATGATCGAAACAAGTATTAAAAATATACCGGATGAAAAGAAAGGGACAGCAATAGGATTCTATAATCTAGTCGCCGTTTGTATTGGTTTTACAACTGGTTTCTCATATTCGTCTATTTTAATTGATAAGAAAGATTTACAATTCGGCTTTTTGAGTTTTGTGACAGATGATCCGACAGCATTGAATTATAGTAGTATCCTAAATATTTTTGCAGCAATTGCTCTATTAGCTCTCTTTTTATTTTGGCTTTTGGTTGGTCGCAAATTGGATACTACTATAAATATAAGGAAAGAAGTAGCATGAAGAAATATGAATGTATATACTTGATAGTCATGGATTCTTGATCCGACATTTCCTGGTATAGACCATACTCGTGAATTTATTCCCGTGTTGGTCTATTCGAAACAATTAAAGGACTCTGGTAAATTACCTGAAAATGATACATTTGCTGATATTGGTGCAACCATAGCAGATAATTTTGATGTGACTATGCCTGAATACGGTACCTCCTTCTTAAAATTCCTAAAATAATATGTTACTATACAAAAAAACAATTATTAGGAAAAGGATACTAAATGAATACAAATAAATTTAAAAGACCACTCTTTATAAATATATATGACGAGCTCCTTCTTCAAATTACGAAGGGAGAATACGCTGTAGGAAGTCAGCTTCCTTCAGAGCCAGTTTTAGCAAAGAGCCTAGGGATTAGTCGCGCAACTTTAAGACAAGCTTTAGCACTTTTGCAAGAAGATGGTATAGTGGGGAATATTCGTGGAAAGGGAAATTTCGTAATCGATTCGTTTTATAAACAAGAGGATCGTCAATTAGAAATATTAAGTAACCCTATGCATAAGTGCCATGTAGGTACATTTGACCGAATCGATTTACATTATCGACTGGACGTGGAAACAGATTTCACGAAACAAATTTTAAAAAGAGATTCATCTGCAGTAATCGCTGTCGAACGTTTGTATAGGAAGGAAAACGATTTACTAGCATATGCTTTTACTTATATGTCTATGCAAACAGTAGAAAGTTTATCCTTGGACTTAAATAATAAGAAACAATTGCTCGATTTTCTAGAGAACCAAGCGTATATGAATGCCAAGCATGCAGAGTTGGAAATAAAATATACAAATACCGTTTATTTGGCTGATCCTAAAGAAAAACTAATTGGCCAAGATGAGTGCTTTTTACTATTAGAAAGTCTATACAGTAATTCAGATTTTCCATTAATGCATAATAAATTTTATATACCTCAACAGTTCTCGAAAATAAAACTAAATATATACAAATAGCTAAAAGACAAGCAAAAGATGTCTGAAGGCATCCAAATAAGACAAGTGGATATCTCAATAATATCATTGAACAAGATCATCGTTTCATTAAGAAAAGAGTACGCTTCATGCTGGGATTCAAAACTTATGAAACGGCTACTTCAATATACGTGGCATTTGTTTTTGTCAATACAATAGAATGAAAAATGGAGTGATATAATATGACAACAGCACATAATACTGCAAAAGTCGGAGAAATTGCAAACACAGTTTTAATGCCAGGAGACCCACTACGTGCGAAATATATTGCGGATACCTACTTAAAAAATCCAGTGCAATTTAATGGTGTACGTAATATGTTGGGCTTTACAGGAAGTTATAAAGGAAAACAAATATCTGTAATGGGATCTGGTATGGGAATGCCAAGTATCGGAATATATTCATACGAATTATATAAATTTTATGATGTAGAAAATATTATCCGTATTGGTAGTGCAGGAGCTTATACAGAAGAACTGAACATACATGATATCGTGCTTGTAGATAGTGCATGGAGTGAATCAACATTTGCAAAGGTTCAAGCAGGAGTAAATGGTGATATTCAGCTTCCTAGTGAGTTATTAACAAAGAAAATTGAAGATACTGCAAATCGCATTCATATTCCTATTGTTAGAGGTAGAATACATTCAAGTGATGTATTTTATCATGAATCTAATGTTCCAAATCATGTTGATTTTTATAATCAACATAATTGTATTTGTACAGAAATGGAAAGCTATGCATTATTCCATAATGCAAGAATATTAGGAAAACAAGCAGCGTGTATCCTAACTATCTCAGATTCTTTAGTAACCCATGAGCAAATTAGTGCTGAAGCAAGGCAAACATCATTCGATAAAATGATGAAAATTGCATTAGAGGCTTGTTTGTAAAATATAGAAACAGACGATGTAAATAAATACAAATGATCTTCCGATATGTAAAACATTTGCAGATATTGGAGCAATAATTGCAGATAATTTTAGTGTAAAAATGCCTGAATTCGGAAAAAGCATATATATAGTCAAAATTAAAATGATGGCGATAAATTAAGGAGAGATATTCATTGAATTATAATAAACTGATTGATCACACTATTTTAAAAGCAGATACAACAAAAGAAGCAGTTGAAAAAACTTTACACGAAGCGTTAGAACATGACTTTGCATCTGTATGCATAAATCCTTATTGGGTTTCCCTAGCAGCTGAAGTACTGAAGGGTTCTGACGTAAAAGTATGTACTGTAATTGGATTTCCGTTAGGAGCAAATACAACGAATACAAAAGTATTCGAAGCAAAGGATGCAATTGATAACGGTGCAAATGAAATTGATATGGTAATCAATATCGGAGAATTGAAAGCAGGTCATTACGAAGTTGTTCAACGAGATATTGAAGCAGTTGTGAAGGCTGCAAAAGGAAAAGCACTTGTAAAAGTTATTATTGAGACATGTTTATTAACAAAAGAAGAAATTGAAAAAGTAAGCATCATTGTACGTGATTCGGGAGCTGATTTCATCAAAACATCAACAGGCTTCTCGACGGGTGGTGCAAAAGTGGAAGATGTAGCTCTAATGAGAAAATACGTGGGTGAAAACATTGGTGTTAAAGCTTCTGGTGGTGTAAGAACTCCAGAAATTATGAAAGCAATGGTAGAAGCAGGAGCTACTCGTATTGGAACAAGTAACGGTGTATATTAAATAAAAATAAGAGGTAAGTAGCTATTACATTTTATGATTCTGTATGTCCTATGTAGGAACATAAATGTTTCACAATAAAGTAGGGAGTCCAGTTATTAGGGACTCCCTATTTTCTTATTAGGGATACCGCCACATGCCCATCAACTGCCAGAACCTAATGTTCAGACCCTCGTAATGTTACTCCTCTAAATTCACATTGTGGTATATCTAATTTTTCCGTCATTAATCGCCAACAAACGTCTTGCTTAAGAGTTTTAAAAAAATTGGTCTGCCAGATGAAAAACAAGTAATGTCTTTTGCACTAGCAAAAGTTATTTATTTTTCTTTGATCCAATCATTCCGTAATCCTTTATCGTAATCGATACATCATATGTAATGGGAATCTCACTAAATTTTTCATCCCAATTGTCCTTCACATTTTTCCAAACATTAGGATATTGAATTCGCAATTGGTTGCCAAATCCTCCAACATCAACTCCGAATTCCTTTTGCATTTTTTTTGTGGTATTCACTACTAAGCGCATAACTTCTTTCTCAGCCGCATTTTCTATGTGTTTAATAGTTTTATTCTTAAAAGCAGGTTTAAAGTGAGGATTCCAATATTCAGTGATTTTTCCCTCTGACTCAATTTTTACATTAAACGAAATTCTATCACCGGTAACATGCGGCTTTATTTTGCTTTTCATCGACTCAATCTGATAATATGTGGGTTTATCCGACGCTTTCTGGAAGGCTTTTACCGCTCCGCTTTTACCTTCTCCTGTTATCCAATTTATGCCTTCAATCTCTTCCTTATTAAGAATCCCAATCATCTTGTTTGTTCTTCCTTTTATTACGGCTGCTCCATTAAATTCAATTTCTCCCTTTTTTAAATCAATCAGCTGTAAAAGGAAGCTGGTCTGAGAGTTCGATTTTCCCCAAATCTTTATTAAAGGAAGGGGCTTCAAAGCTCTTGTTGTAAGTTCCTGTTCTGCAATTTCTACCAAGCGTCTTGCAGGAATGACACCAGCTTCCTTTGATTCGAGAGTTCGTGCAGCTTCTCCTTTAGAAATAAAGATTAAGGTACTTCCTCTAAGATCAATAACCCGAAAATACAAATCTGTTAATTCTCTAATTGGCTCATCACGAGCAAGATCTTGCCCAATAATCACTGCTTTTTGATGTGCCCCTGAAATAGGACCCTCTCTTCGTAAGGTCGTTTCCCAACCGATTGGCTCTAGTGAAATTCCTGTCGCAGAGACATTAGTATAAGATTTTTGTTGTGGTGATTTACTACTTGAATTACCGATTGCTTGTGGTATTACATATTGAAGAGTTGACCGAATTTTTCCATCTTTGGATTTATCTATAGCTGAGCCAACGGTGATATTTAGATCTTCAATGGATTTGCTGCTCCAACAACCTGACAGCAGAAAAAGTAAAAGCATTGAGACAAAAGAATTTCTTAGTAAAGGTTTACATTTTTTCATATTTTCTTTCCTTCACCTTTGAGATAATGAAAAGGACCAGCGGCATAATAAAAAATAAATAAAGGGAGAAATTACTAATCATATCCGCCATTTTAAATACCTCATTTATATTTTTAGGAATCATAGAAACTAAATAAATGAGAGGTATTAAACTATAAATAAATGCGTGAGTACTTTTCGAAAAAATCTGATTTAATCCTAGAGTAGCAATAAATAAAGCAATGACATACGTTGCAAATATTTGCATAATCCAAATGACAAGAATGAGAGAATCGAACCGTTCAAATAAAAGGCCTGTGATTTCAAAGCTTCGAATAAATGTAAGTACAGGCCATGTTTGTGACAGCACTACGTCTACTGAAATGGAGCCTATTACGATTACCACTGTCATGGTATAAAAGATAAAGGGTATTCCAACTCCAAGTAATGGAACTTTTGTTACCTTGTTTTTTTCTTTCATAAACATATAAATAAAGAGGAGAATTTCGAAGCCTGCAAAGGAAAGAGAGGAGGATGTTACCCCCTTTAAGACGGGCTTAACCCCTGATCCTAACACTGGGCGTAAATTATCAACCTCAAATAATTCGATGCCTAAAAACATAACTAAAAGGAAAAAAAGAACCGAAATTGGAAAAATAATTTCTAATAACCGAGCAATGGCATTTACCCCGCCCTGAACTAAGTATAGACCAATCCACAAAAATGGCATCATAATAGCCCATGTTGGAGTTCCCTGAAGTAAGAATAATCGTGTAGTTTCAGCCATAGTTCGAACCTCATATGCGGACAAAGCAATATAATAGCAGATAACTGTCAAACTTAGCAGCGATCCTATCCATTTCCCAAGAAGTTTTTGATTAAATTGATAAAAAGTTTCGTCCGGGTATCTTTGGCATAGTTTTAATATGATTACTGCTACAAGAGTAATAATTAATCCACTAACAATGATTGCGATCCAAGAATCGGGAGTTTTGATTTTCTCTGTCGTGGTTCTGGGCAGCGTTAAAATCCCTGCACCGAAAATAAAATTTGTGATAAACATTACTGCTTGATAAGAAGTTATTCGATCTAAAGAACTGGAAGTCATAATTAGTCAACTCCTTTCGAACCGTTACCTTTTTCTTACTGAATCTTTTGGATGCAACAGTTTTGGACGGCGTTTCATCAGAAATAAGGGGACCCGTATCATGAAGTCCTTCCAATCACTCAATCGAAATGATACAGCAGGGCTCACATATGGAATGCCAAAACTTTTAAGCCTGACCAAATGGCTGCATAGCAATAGAAAGAACAGAACGACTCCATATAATCCAAACACACTAGCAAATAGCATTGAGGCAAAGCGAAGAATTCTTAATGCAACCCCTACATTATATTGCGGGAGCGTGAATGAAGATATGGCCGTGACAGCAACTACGATGACCATGATTGGACTAACTATTCCTGCTTGCACTGCTGCTTCTCCAATGACTAAACCGCCCACGATCCCTATCGATTGTCCAATTGGTTTTGGTAAACGAAGCCCGGCTTCTCTTAATACTTCAATAGATACTTCCATTATGAGTGCCTCAATTAGGGGGGGAAAAGGAACTCCCTCTCTGGTGGCTGCAATGGAAAAAATGAGCTTGGTTGGAATTAATCCTGGATGAAAGGAAATAAAAGCAATATATAAAGAAGGAACAAATAAAGAAATAAAGGCTGAAAAATAACGTAATATACGAATTAATGTCGCAGCCATCCATCTTTCGTAATAGTCCTCAGGAGACTGCAACAGCATATGGAAGGTAACAGGAACAATTAAGGCAAAAGGTGAGCCGTCCAACAGTAACGCCACCCTTCCTTCCATCAAAGCACCCATAACACGATCAGGTCGTTCTGTACTTTGCACTTGCGGGAATGGACTTAAAAAATTATCTTCAATTAATTGTTCAATATAACTAGAGTCGTGTACATCATCAATTTTTATTTTACTAATCCGTTGCTTAACCTCTTCTAATAAATGAGGGTCCACAATATCCTTCATGTAGATAATGACTAGTTCTTTTTTGGACCGCTCTCCTACCTGAGAGCTGATTATGGATAAGTTTTGATCTTTGCCATGCCGCCGCAAAAGAGCTGTATTATCCTTTAAATTTTCAATAAAGCCTACCCTGGGTCCACGTACCAATGACTCAGTAGGCGGCTCATCAATATTTCTTGTTTTGACTTTAGCACCGCCAACCAGGAAAACGTCTTCTAGACCATCAACTAAAATCGCAATTGACCCAAACATTACTCCGGAGGTTATATCTTTAAGAGTACGAATTTCATTTAAACCGGATACAGAAAGGGCTTGGTTTTTAATATACTCTTTTAAGGAGGAGTTTTTTAGTGGATGGCCGGTTTCTTTTGGTGAAGCCGACATGAAATCAACCAAAATATGATTATTAATTACATCCGCATCTGCAAACCCATCTATAAAAATAATGGCAATACGAATACCCGTTGTTCCCATTTGAAACTCACGAAACGTTACATCTGAATTATGCCCTATCTCTTTGCGAATTAGATTCAAATCTGCCGTAAGATTGCCGGTCATTTCATTAATAGATTCTTGAAATGGCTGTTTATCCTGTTTTGCTTTTTTGGCAGATTCTTCAATCTTCATCTGGCTTTTGTTTAGCTTCCGCCATTTCACTATTTATCACTCTTTCTCTAATGAATGAATCCATTTGAAAAATTTATAAAATCCAAGTGGAACTAAAAATGTAATAAATGCTTGTAAGAAGATTATATAGTCCGGTATTAGAGAAAGAATTTTCTTGAACATAAAAACCTCTCCTATAAATGCTCAGAAGTATTTTTTATTTGAAACGTTTTAGAATACATCGATTGTATTATTTACTTTTTATGTAAAAATTAACCGATTATTGGAATAGTAATTTATCCTTCTGTTTTCGTATATTTTTTCTTGCTAAGCAGGAAGGGATTAAAACTGAGGATAGAGTTAAATTAACTTCAACAAAAATAGAGGTTCTGAGGGTTTTATATACGGAAAGTACGATGCAAATTTGTATTTATAAATTTTTGATAAAAACATGGATGAATTTTAACAACACAAAAAACCACTCCCTAAATTTTACAGGAAGTGGTTATTGCTATTGAAATAAATTATTTACATGACTACTTCTCAAAATGGGTGAGAAATAACAGTAACTATTTCTCAAATGTAGGGCTTAAAGACCTTACATCATGCCGCCCATTCCACCCATACCGCTCATGTCAGGCATGCCGCCTTGACCAGCAGGTTCTGGTTTGTCAGCAACAACTGCTTCAGTTGTTAAGAACATAGCCGCTACAGATGCAGCGTTTTGTAATGCTGAACGAGTAACTTTAGTTGGGTCAACGATACCAGCTTCGATCATGTTTACCCATTGGCCAGTAGCAGCGTTGAAGCCTGTTCCAACTTCTTCGCGCTTTAAGCGGTCAACGATAACAGATCCTTCAAGACCAGCATTGTGAGCAATTGTACGTACAGGCTCTTCAATCGCACGTAATACGATGTTAATACCTGTAGCTACATCGCCTTCAGCTTGAACTTCAGCAACTTTGCTGTATACGTTAAGAAGGGCAACACCACCACCGGATACGATACCTTCTTCAACTGCAGCACGAGTAGCATTCAAAGCATCTTCGATACGAAGCTTGCGCTCTTTTAATTCAGTTTCAGTCGCAGCACCAACTTTGATTACTGCTACACCGCCAGCTAATTTCGCTAAGCGCTCTTGTAATTTTTCACGGTCAAATTCAGAAGTAGTTTCTTCTAATTGAACACGGATTTGATTTACACGAGCTTGAATCGCAGCAGTATCTCCTGCACCTTCAACGATTGTAGTGTTTTCTTTTGTAACAACAATCTTAGAAGCACGTCCTAAAGATGTGATTGTAGTCGTTTTAAGTTCACGGCCAAGCTCTTCAGTAATCACTTCACCGCCAGTTAATGCAGCGATATCTTCAAGCATTGCCTTACGACGGTCACCAAAGCCAGGAGCTTTAACAGCAACTGCATTGAATGTTCCGCGAAGTTTGTTTAATACTAAAGTAGAAAGTGCTTCCCCTTCAATATCTTCAGCAATTAATAATAATGGCTTGCCTTGTTGAACAACTTGTTCAAGAACAGGAAGGATTTCCTGGATGCTTGAGATTTTTTTGTCTGTAATTAAGACATATGGATTTTCTAATACAGCTTCCATTTTGTCCGTGTTTGTTACCATGTAAGCAGATGTATATCCGCGGTCAAATTGCATACCTTCAACAACATCTAATTCAGTTGTGAAGCCTTTAGACTCTTCGATTGTGATTACGCCATCGTTACCAACGCGCTCCATCGCTTCAGCAATTAATTGACCTACTTCTTTATCATCAGAAGAAATAGCAGCAACTTGTGCAATAGACTCTTTGCCTTCAATTGGCTTAGAAATAGTTTTTAATTCTTGAACTGCTACAGCAACTGCTTTTTCAATCCCTTTACGGATACCCATTGGGTTAGCACCAGCTGTAACGTTCTTTAAGCCTTCACGAATCATCGCTTGAGCAAGAACAGTTGCAGTAGTTGTACCGTCACCAGCAACATCGTTTGTTTTGCTAGCTACTTCAGCAACAAGCTTAGCACCCATATTTTCAAAAGCATCTTCTAATTCGATTTCTTTCGCGATTGTTACACCGTCATTAGTAATAAGCGGTGAACCGAATTTCTTCTCAAGAACCACGTTACGTCCTTTTGGTCCAAGAGTTACTTTTACTGTATCTGCCAGCGCATCAACACCACGAAGCATTGCGCGGCGTGCATCTTCACTAAACTTAATTTCTTTAGCCATGTTTAAAAAACCTCCTCGTATTCTTTAGACTAATTATTGATTTAAAAAATCCTTATTCGCCTACAACAGCAAGGATATCGTTTTCACGTAAAATTAAATATTCAGTTCCTTCAAACTTTACTTCTGTACCAGAGTATTTTGAGAAGATAATACGATCGCCTACAGAAACTTCAAGAGCAACACGTTCGCCATTTTCTAGCACACGGCCAGTACCTACGGCAACAACTCTTCCTTCTTGAGGCTTTTCCTTAGCTGAGTCCGGTAAAACGATACCGCTTGCAGTTTTTTCTTCTGATTCAACAAGCTCAATGACAATACGATCACCTAATGGTCTTAACAAATCAAACAACCTCCTCAAATAGATATGTAATTCTGACTTATTAGCACTCTCTTTACTTGAGTGCTAACACAATTATTATCATAATAAATGCCAAAAAAATTTGCAAGTGTGAAGCTGTATTTTTTTAAAATTTTTTACAACCCTACAAGTATGCGAATTACGCACAGGAATATACATAGTTCTTTGGGATTAATCTTTAAAATTGAAACAACCCTGGTTTTATTAGTAGAATGGAGAATAGGTTAAGATAATAAGAAGGCTTCTCAAAGGAGATATATGAATTTGAAAAGGGAATATTGGATTATTTTAATTGTCTATATTGCAATGCAGTTATCAAGCTTAATAGGAATTCCAGGGATGATGTTTCTATTTGGGTATTTAGGGATGAATCAAGGGCTTGTTGTTCCCTATTGGTTAATTTTCAGCTTTACCCTTGCCCTTGTTATTATACTCTTCCTATTACGAACGGAAATGAAGAAACCAGGGTTGAATGAAAGAGGCAGTTCCTTTGGCTTTGCGGCTACCTGGGCTGTATTTGGTGTTTTCCTAGCCTTATTTGCCCAAGGCCTTGCTGCTAATATCGAACGGCTTATTGGTGTTGAAATGGGATCAGAAAACACACAGCAAATTCTTAACATTATTGAATCCTTTCCACTCGCCATTTTAGTCAGTTCGGTAATCGGTCCGATATTAGAGGAAATCGTTTTTCGAAAAATTATTTTCGGTACTCTTCATAAACGTTTTAACTTTTTTTTATCAGCTCTAATTAGCTCGGTTATCTTTGCTTTAGCCCATATGGAGCCGCAGCACTTACTACTCTATTCTGCAATGGGCTTTACATTTGCGTTTCTCTATGTAAAAACAAAACATATCCTTGTACCAATTTTTGCCCATGTTGCCATGAATACATTAGTTGTCGTCATTCAATCGGTTTATAAAGATGAGATTGATGAAATCATTCGTGAGGCAGAAGGGATTCAAAACTTTATCGGAGGCTTTCTATGAGACGTTCACCCATGTTTTCCGGAATTATCTATATTGTTCTAGGTTGTTTATTTACCTATTTTGCTATCGAGGATGTCAAACAAAACGGATGGGGATTTTTCAGCTATCTGCTCGTTTTACTTGCCACATTTGACTTCGGCTCTGGTTTAAGAATCATTTTCTTTTACAATAAATATAAAGACAAAATAAAGAAATAAGTGTAATGAAAAGGTCTTTTCACTAAAATGCGAAAAGACCTTTTACTTAAAGGTTTGTTTTTGTTTTTGTTTTTATCGTAGAGCTCTGGTCCTGGGTCAATTCATTTGTATACTCCACGGTTCCAATTTGACACCCTGTTCCGATTTTCACTTTTTTACCGCGAACGATATCAGCCTTTGTATTTTCTAAATAAACGATATCCCCTTCAATAACCTTAGCAGTCAGCATCCCGGTTTCTTTTCCAAATGGCAGGAAGGAGTTAGACTTTTTCTTAACCGTAATCATTCCACCGCCAATTTCCTCTGCAAAACTCTGCCCGAACCGTAACGATATGTTAATTTTATCAGCATTAAGCAGACCTTTTATTTCAAAACCACCTGACGATTCAAAGGTCTCATACTCGACGTCACCTCCTACAGATATCGTTCCTTTAATATTTGCCTCATCACCTGTTAAATTTTCGCCAACGTCAAGTGTCCCAAGTATTTTCATTTTCTTCAAAGCAGCCCTGCCGCCGACTGCCATAGTCCCCATAATCAGCATTTCCTCTGACTCCATATTTCCCTTTACTTCTGCCTCACCGAATACCTTTACGGACCCTGTTTTAAGATTTTCCAACGCTTCACTCGTTCCAAAAATATGAAAAGCAGAACATTCGACATCTGTGTTAATCGTGCCGTCTCCTCTAATGCTAATTTTGTCGTATTGCCCTCCTGGATAATTCCCAGACCCATTAATTGTAAGATTTTGCCCCCTTGTCACTTCTCTTCCCCCTTAAGCTTTTCTAACTTCTTTTACGACTGCCTTTTCATCCATCGACAAATCTCCTGAATATTCAACTACACCGATTATGCAGTTGGGACCTATTGTTATATTGTTTCCTCGAACCATGGATGCCTTCGTGTTTTCAATTTCAATCTTATCTCCTTCTATTAATTCCGTTTCTAATTGAGTTGGAATGAACCCTTTAAGCAAGCCCAGAAGTGATGCTTTTTGTTTAATGAGGATGGTTTGCCCGCCTATTTCTTTTGCTTTACAATTAGCAAAAATAGTGATGTCAACTAAATCTGCATTTAACAAACCGCCTATTGTAAATTGCGATTCTGCCTTAAACGTTTCCGCTTCACAATCTTCTCCCACCGTAAGCCTGCCTTTAATCTTTATTTCATCACTTTTAATTTTCCCGCCAACATTTGCTTTGCCTGATACCTTCAGCTTTTTCACCATTAGGTTTTCGGTAATTCCAGCGGTTCCATCAATCGTAAGTGACTGACTCTCCAAATTGCCCTTAATCTTCCCGTGCCCATTAAACTTTGCCGTATTCGAAACAACATTGCCATTTATGGTACCTGTTCCGTTACAATCAAACTCCATACAATTCACATCACCATTAACCGTTCCTTTTCCATTTATGGTGAGTGTGTTGAATGATCCGCCATTGGATGACCCAAAGCCATTTATCAGCAAGTCTCCCCTTTTTTTCGTTTCCATTAAGATTCTCCTTTATAATAATTTCGATTTGATTTCTTCCATGCACGCCATTAACGATAGCTGTGCCACTATTTTCGTCCCACGTTCAAAATGGAAACTCTCTGTATTTATTATCAAAAAACAGGAAGAAACCCCTAATTTTCTGGTTATCACCAACTCAGCACTCTTTTGCTTTATCAAGGACTTATTATCGAGTAACACCTGTATCAGCATTTTTCCTTCATCCAAATTAATTTCACCCGATTGAAGCAGCTTTTCTAATACATACACTTCAAGAATTCTCGAAAAATTAAATTCGGGACCGCCTTTTTCAATTTCTAAATAATAATCAATTACTGTTTTTGAAACAATGTTACGTTTTATTAATTCATCCTTCTCCAGTTGCAAATCAGCAATATTCGGTGAAAACATATCCGCCAGCTCATCTAAAGAAAGGTTTTCTTTCATCATTTGGATTTTATTAATCCGTTCTAAGATCTTTACTTTCGGAAAGAATGTTTCTTGACCTGTAAATGTTGATTTTCTAATAAACCAATCTTCAGGGATAAGGTCTTTTCGTTTCCATCTATATAACTGCCCATAAGATATTCCTGCTAAATCTAACAAATCCTTTTTTGAAATTAAATCCTCGCTCATCATGAAAACCCCTTTCCGAAACAATGTAACATAACACTGTTACACTTGTAAAGTTCTCCCTTGTTATTTTTATTCGACAAAAAAAGACCTTCTCATTAACAAGTGAAAAGGTCTTTACTCTTATTCTTCTGTTTCCTCTGTTGGATAGTGCTTTAGGAAGTATATTAGTGATTGAAGCTCAACAGCCAAATCGATATGATGAACGCGAATCGAAGGCGGCAAATTTAATCTGGCAGGCGTAAAATTCAGTATCGCCTTAATATTGGAATTTACAAGTCTATCCGTAATCATCTGTGCCACTGGTGCAGGCACGGTCAGAATGGCTACATGAATATCATCATTGCTTAACACCTTCTCAAGCTCATCCATATGAAAAACTGGTACATCCCGGATCGTTGTTCCCATTTTGTTTGGATCAACATCAAAGGCACATTCAATTCTTGTGTTATTATTTTTTAAAAAATTATAATTTAAAAAGGCTGTACCGAGATTACCTACACCAATTAAGGCTACCTTTGTTAATTCATCTTGGTCTAGTGTTTTCCGAAAGAAGGTTAATAAATAATTGACATTATAGCCATATCCCTTTTTCCCTAAGGCTCCGAAATAGGAGAAATCTCTCCGAATTGTTGCCGAATCCACCTTCACTGCCTCACTTAATTCTGCAGACGAAACTCTCTGTTTACCGGAAGAATGTAGATTCTTTAAAAATCGATAATATAAGGGCAGCCGCTTTGCTGTCGCTTGTGGTATTTTCATTGTTTCATTACTCATATTCTCCCACCCCCTATAAATAGTTTGTAAATTTATTTAACTTGTTCCGTTCTGTGGAAATCTCCGTTTTTCCCACCGGTTTTCTCCACCAAATAGGTTTTTCCAATAACCATACCTTTATCCACAGCTTTACACATATCATAAACAGTTAAAGCGCATGTGGAAGCGGCTGTTAACGCTTCCATTTCCACACCTGTATTCCCTTTTGTTTTGACAGCAGCGGCGATATTTAATGTATAAGCTGTATCGTGTTCCTTTTCCCAAGAGAAGGATATATTTACTCCCGTCAAAGGTATAGGATGGCACATCGGGATTAGGTCCCAGGTTTTCTTTGCCCCCATAACCGCAGCAACTTGAGCCACTGCAAGAACATCGCCTTTTTTCATTTCATTATTTGTTATTTTTTCATATATTTCTTTACTAACCGTAATGCTGGAATGAGCAAGTGCCGTACGAGCCGTTTCTGGCTTATCACTAACGTCCACCATTTTCGCTCTACCTTCTTCGTTAAAATGAGTAAATTCAGACATAAAACATACTCCTCCCACAAAATCATACTATATTTTTCACAATTTGTCTGTGAAACTTTGAACTAATGATAAAAAATTTACATTTTTTCTTTCGAGATATTCTCTTATTTTCTCCAACACCATGACAGATTATTGCCGACATTGTTGGAATAAGGTACACTTATTTTAGTAATTGAGGTGAAAAACAATGATATTATTACAAGTTAATCAACTAGCAAAATACTATGGTGCAGACCTAATTTTATCGAATATAAAGCTTGAAATACAAACGCGGGACCGTGTCGCACTTGTGGGGCGTAACGGTGCAGGAAAATCGACATTATTGAAAATTATTGCCGGGCATTTGTCGCATGATGGCGGTGAAATTATAAAGCCAAAGGGAGTTAGCATTGGTTATTTAGCACAGAATACCGGTCTTGAATCGAATTTGTCGATTTGGGATGAAATGCTAACCGTTTTTGAAGGATTAAGAAATATGGAAGCATCACTTCGACAACTCGAGGTTCAAATGTCGGATCCTGCTGCTATCGAGGATACTACCAGCTACGAGAGAATTTTAAAAGAATACGATCAACTACAAGTGAAATTTAAAGAACAGGGCGGTTATCAGTATGAAGCAGATATTCGCTCCATCCTGCATGGCTTAAACTTTCCCAATAACTCTTTGATGATATCCAGCTTAAGCGGTGGTCAGAAAACCCGGCTGGCATTGGGTAAACTTCTTTTAACAAAGCCTGATATATTAATTTTGGATGAGCCTACAAATCATCTTGATATTGATACGCTTACATGGCTCGAGCAATACCTCCAAAGTTATGATGGTGCCATCTTAATCGTATCGCATGACCGTTACTTCTTAGATAAAGTGGTCACACAGGTATATGAGGTTTCACGTAAGCAAATTCAAAAATTCATCGGAAACTATAGCTCTTATCTCGATCAAAAAGCTGTCAATTATGAACGCGATTTGAAGTTATACGAGAAGCAGCAGCAGGAGGTTGCTAATCTTCAAGATTTTATCCAGCGCAACCTGGCTCGTGCCTCCACGACGAAGCGAGCACAAAGCCGGCGCAAAAAACTTGAGAAAATGGACTTGATCGACCGTCCATTAGGTGATGAGAAGTCTGCCACCTTTTCCTTTGAAATTGAAAAACAAACTGGAAATGATGTACTTACTGTGGATTCATTAGCAGTTGGTTATGTTGGACAAAAAGTATCTGAGATGATTTCCTTCCGTGCCTATCGAGGTGAAAGCATTGCCTTAGTAGGTCCAAACGGTATTGGTAAATCTACTCTTTTAAAAACCATTATCAAAAAACTGCCTGCCCTTGCAGGTACGATTCAATATGGTGCAAATCTAGCAATTGGTTACTATGACCAGGAGCAGGCAGAATTGACCTCGAATAAGCGAGTTCTCAATGAACTATGGGATGAATGGCCGTTAAAAAGTGAAAAGGAAATCCGTACGGTTCTAGGTAATTTTCTGTTTTCAGGTGATGATGTATTAAAAATTGTTTCTACATTAAGCGGCGGTGAAAAAGCAAGATTGGCACTAGCCAAATTAATGCTTGAGAAGGCAAATGTTTTAATATTGGACGAACCTACAAACCATCTTGACCTAGACAGTAAAGAAGTTCTGGAAAATGCTCTAATAGACTATCCTGGAACCATTATTTTTGTATCACACGATCGTTACTTTATTAATAGAATTGCAACCAAGGTATTGGAGCTTGGACGAAACGGCAGTGTTGAATTTCTTGGTGACTATGACTATTATTTAGAAAAAAAGCTTGAACAGGAGGAGCTAAAGGCTCTAGAAGAGGCTGGTGTAATTAAGAAACAGACTCAATCAGAAGTCCAAGAAAAAAGTTCGTATCATCAGGATAAAGAAAGTAAAAAGCTTGAGCGGCAGCGCAAGAGAAAATTAGAAGAAATCGAATTACGTATAGAAGAGCTGGAGGCGCTCATTCGAGAGCACGAGGAAAAGCTATGTGAGCCTGAAATATTTCAGGACCATGAGAAAGTTCTTGAAATAAATTTAAAAAATGAAAAAGCAAAGGCTGAACTCGAACAGTTAATGGAAGAATGGGCTGAACTGGCGGAATAATACATTGGGGCTTGGATACGGATATCCAAGCCCCTTTTCTATTTTATTGGAATGGTTAAAATGTCAGTTTTCGACCCATCTTTTGCTGAATAAACAAATAGCTCGATTGAAACGTCTTCTTTTGTCATAAGCTCCTTATCAATGGTTATTTCGAAGTTCCCCCATGCAGGTGCACCATCTGTTTGATAATGGTTTTCTAGTAATATCTCCGTTCCTGAGATTACTGCATATTGAAAAACACCTTCAAACACTCTTGCCTTCCCCTCCACCGTTATCTTACCATTCGATTTTGAAACCTTAACTTCTTTAAAGGATTCATTTTCATACTGTTTATTTTCTTCCTCTTCTTGATTATTTTCATTATCAATTACATCGGGTTTCTTATCACCTGTTGATATATTAATATCTAGACTGCAAGCAGTTAATCCAATAAAGAGAACCATGAAAATTCCTAATAAGAACTTCTTTTTCATTTAAATCCACCTCTTTCAAATATCTTTGTTTATCTATATTCGCTGATCATTAAAATCACCTATGATGGGACTCTACATTTTCACTTAAAAACCGACAAAATTCGTGGAAAACTCTTCGACTTATTTCCCGAAATTTCTTTTCCACAAGTTTATTCACATTTAAAAACTTAATACTTAAGGCTTATACACACTTTTCCACATTATCCACAGAAAAAGCTCTACTTATCCACATTGTCCACAAAATAAAGGTAACTTACCCACATTATTCTTGCAAAGCACAATTTTCCGAAAAAAGTTATCCACAAAAAAGTAGGATATACACCAAATAAAGTTTAGAATATCGAGTTAGCTCCTTTATTGTGACCGAATTTTCATTGCCTCCGCTTTTTCGGTCACAATCCCCAAAGAAACTAGTCGATAATCCCTTAAAATTCTTTTATCGCAACAAAAAAGCCCTTCTTATCCAGAAGGACTTTAAACTAATTGTATAATTCGATATCTAAACCAGGGTTTGCATTTAATGAAAGGTCTGCTCGAATTCCTTTTTCAAACATAATGCTTCCTACAGCAGCAATCATCGCAGCATTATCGGTACACAAGTTTAAAGGTGGAATGACTAAATCAATATCGGCTATATCTGAAAAGGCATTTTCCAGTTCCATTCTAAGACCTTTATTAGCAGCAACTCCACCGGCCAACAGCACTTGCTTAACCTTGTATTCCGCTGTTGCTTTTACTGTCTTTTTCACCAATACTTCGATGACACTTGCCTGAAAGCTTGCAGCTAGATCCTCTGGTGCGATTCTTTCACCACGTTGTTCTGCATTATGGACAGTATTAATAACTGCTGATTTTAAACCGCTAAAGCTAAAATCATAAGATCCTTCTTCTAGCCAAGCCCTTGGTAAATTAAGAGTATCACTGCCCTCTTGAGCAAGCCGGTCAATATGTGGACCACCAGGATAAGGAAGTTTTAAAGTCCTTGCAACCTTATCATATGCTTCGCCTGCAGCGTCATCTCTTGTTTCACCGATAACTTCAAAATGCCCCTGTTCTTTCATATAGACTAACTCCGTATGCCCACCTGATACTACTAAGGAGAGTAGCGGGAAGCTTAGTTCTTTCACTAACCGATTAGCATAAATATGACCAGCGATATGATGGACAGGAACAAGGGGAATGTTATGTGCAAATGCTAGAGCTTTGGCTGCATTTACACCAATTAACAGTGCTCCAACTAATCCTGGACCCTCTGTTACAGCAATGGCATCCAACTCAGAAATTGTAAGGTTTGCTTCCTTTAAAGCCTCTTCAATGACAATCGTGATTTGTTCAACATGGTGACGGGAAGCAATTTCAGGTACGACCCCTCCAAAACGCTTATGACTTTCAATTTGTGAGGCAACGACGTTGGCAGCTATCTCCCTGCCATTTTTAATAATTGCTACAGCTGTTTCATCACAGCTTGTTTCTATTCCCATGATGAATTGATCTTTTATCATATATTCACCCACATCACTAGGGCATCTTCTTGATTATCTGAATAATAATTTTTCCGAATGCCGCCATTTTGAAATCCTAACTTACGGTAAAGAGATTGTGCTACATGGTTCGTCACACGAACTTCAAGAGTCATGCTCCTTGCTCCCATTTCCTTTGCAATGGTCATCATTTTACGAAGCAATGCTTCCCCAAGCTTTCTGCCTCTGTAGGCAGGAAGAATGGCCACATTCGTTACATGGGCTTCATCTATAACGATCCAGGTACCACAATATCCAATAATTTTATCGTCTTCTTCTAAGACGATATAAACTGCAAATTTATTATTATAAATCTCATTATAAAAAGCTTCTCTGCTCCATGGTGTAGCAAACGAGGCATGTTCAACCTCTAAAATTTGATCGATATCCTCTTCCTTCATATATCGAAAAACAAAAGAATCTACCATATTTCTCTAATCCTATCCTTTTAAAATTTTCCCATTTGCCTCTAACCACTTAGCTTCTGCTTCAGCTAAGCGGATATAATTAGGAACAAAGGAATGAATGTCTTCCCCCTGTTTATCTTTACCTAATAACGCAAGCTCCGAAGGACGAGGATTATGCTCCGTTATCTTTGCAAATACTGCCTGGGAACTTAGTGTATCTTCTATCGCAGCTTGATGAAGCGCTAGGTCATTACCAACAAATAAAATGGGTTTCTTTACTTCTTTTAATGCGACTGCCCAATCAGCTGACAAAACTAAGCGGTCTTCTTTAACGGTAGTAAGATCTCCACTTTTGTATTCATATAGCCCTGTATAGACTTGTCCTCTTCTTGCATCTATTAGGGGGGATATATAACCATCAAAGTATCTCCCTGCCCCAGCAGCAATAATTTCAAGACTAGAAATTCCTACTAAAGGTATCTTTAACGACCAAGACATTGTTTTGGCTATCGTAACGCCAATGCGAACCCCCGTATATGAGCCAGGACCTTTCGCAACCACTATTTTAGTTAACTGTGCTGGGACTCTTTCACAATCCTTCATTAACGTCTGAATGGCCGGCATAATTCGAACAGAGTGATTCTTCTTTAAGTTGGTAATATATTCGCCAAGTACTTGATTATTTTCTATAAGCGCAACCCCTAATGGATAATTAGAAGTATCAATCGCTAATATTGTCATTTAGAAAAATCTCCTTACATAATTGCTCATATCTTTTTCCTTTCGGAACGAACACTATTTTTCTTTTTTCGGGACCCACGTGATACAAATAGATGGTTAACAATTCTACTGGCAGCTGTTCCTCAATTAAATGCGCCCATTCTACAACCGTTACTCCATCGCCTTCAAAATATTCATCAAAACCTAAATCTTCGTAGGAATCGGCAACCCGATATACATCCATATGATACAATGGCAGCCTGCCCTTATACTCCTTTATTATGGTAAAGGTCGGACTGTTAACGGTTTTCTTTATATCTAAACCCTTTGCTAATCCTTTTGTGAAGGTGGTTTTACCGGCACCTAAATCTCCTTCGAGACAAATAACATCACCGGCCTGCAATAATTCCGCAAGAGCAGAAGCAAGCTGGAAAGTTTCACTAGGATCTATCGTATTTTTTTCATACTGATTCATATAATCACCTTTTACTTTAACATGCTTATCTCTATCTTCATTCTACCTTATTTTTATAAAAAAAAAACCTTAGGAAACTCCTAAGGATGTCATTCAATATGTATTTTACCTAATATTCGCCATTTAAGCAAAAGGACATAAAAAAAACGAAACACAGTTTCGTATTTTTAAAAATATAAATGGCGGTCTGGACGGGACTCGAACCCGCGACCTCCTGCGTGACAGGCAGGCATTCTAACCAACTGAACTACCAGACCAAATTGCGGGGACAGGATTTGAACCTGCGACCTTCGGGTTATGAGCCCGACGAGCTACCAGACTGCTCCACCCCGCGACAATAAAAAATATTTCTTTAATATAATATGCGCACCAATATATTATGTGTTAAGAATAACAAATTATACACATATATTTAAAATAGTACAGCCTGGCAACGTCCTACTCTCACAGGGACAAAGTCCCAACTACCATCGGCGCTGAGAAGCTTAACTTCCGTGTTCG
>NZ_BAWM01000009.1 GCF_000759675.1 Neobacillus niacini
ATAATACAATAAGACATATTTTTTTCATAATTCTTACACCCTTTTTTAGGTGTATGATTCCCAATCCCTCTTCAACTATCCTGCCACGTTAGTTTAAGTACAATCCTTCACAATCTTTTTCTTTCAACCAGTACCTGTAGGATACAACCATTGTGATTAATACAAAAAAAATGGAGACAAATTCAATCATTATGACTGTAATTCTCTCCATCATTTAAAGCAGTTGATTAATTAAGCATCAGTAACTGTTGGATCAACAAAACCAAAGGTAATCTTATTACTAAATCCACCTTGAAGTTCCTTCTTCTCAACAAAAGCACCGTTCGTTTTAGCAATATATTCCGATGCCTTTAATAGATCCTTAATATCAGCACCGGTATCCCTCATAATTTCTGTCCAAAACCGCTTTGTTTCCGTTATATCCGCAATGAATTCAACATCCAATTTTTCATTCCGCTCCTTAATATACTCCAAAACCTTAGCAGGCGGCTGGCGTTTACTTCGGCTGCATTCCCTTCGGCTTCGTAACCCGCTCTTAAATAACTCGCAGTGGCGTTGCCAGTCTCGATATAATAATCGGCAAATCTCTTTTGCTTAATATTTAACTCCCCCATTAGTAACACCACCCCAGTCGAATATCCAGAACGTATATTCCTAAAATTTTTATATCACACCATCACATAAAAAAATCTCTCTACACCGCAGACGTTTAAAGATAAAAAAATAAGCCTCCCTAAAATCAGGGAGACTGTTTTACACACGGCCACATTCATTTTATTCTTTCAATACTAGTAGTGAACAGCACTCCACATGTCTGGTCTGCTGAATGTAGAAAACAAAATTATTAATAGAAGTAGCTTTGTTCACCTTTAAATTACCAATATTTTGTGCAACTGCATTGCAATCATAACTAGAATCTCATCTTCCATTAATTTATGAATGTTATATCTGCTCCCAAAAGAAAGCCTTTTCCTCATATGAAAGACCTAAATGCTTACCTTCATTAATGGCAGCCTCTAATTCATCTCTAAATTTAATAAGCTCCTCAATTACCTTATAAACATCTTCATTGTCATTGCGGTTGTTGTATTTTTCATAGATTGCTTGGAATCGTTGTGAGAAGCTCTTGCTTATCGTACATATTTGTTTTCTTTATGCCATTTAGCTTTTCCTTCAGGACACGCATTAAAATATTAGTTGCAATATTTTTTTGAAGAATGGCTCTAAGTTTTCCTATATTCTCCTCATTTAATAGATCAAAGCTTTCAGATGATGTTGTTTCAGTTAGTACCATAACCTCATCCCCTAAAATTACATCTTTCAACATTTTGGGGATACGGTCATTAATTTCTTTTAAATCAGGAATACCTAGACGTTCAGATTTCAAAATAAATGAACGTACAGCTATAAAGTAAGCAATTTCTTCCTTTTGTCCTTCTGTAAGAAGTCCTGTAGAAATTTTATAAACATCCTTAAGCTTCTTTATCTCCGTCATAAACATTGACTTGCGCTTTTCTGTCACTTGAGCAATCTTCGCTCCATCACTTATTCCTACTCGGATGGGAAGTATGCAGGGATAATGGAACTTGGTGTTCCTTGTGAAGTAAGAAAGAAAGTGTACCAGATACCTAAAAAGGACGAGAATGATAAAAATATGTATTTATTGAACCCATATCGTGTTATGTAAAATATAGAAATATTACGAAAGCAGGTCTACTCAGACTCCCTACCTTTGTATCAATGAATGCATAATAGCCCTTTATTATTTAAGGGCTATTGGCCCTTTATTAGAGAGGATAGATCTCATATCGCATATTTGTCGCAACATTCCCTCTACCACATTCATTATTAATCCAGTACTTAGCTGCATCTGGACCGAGGATCTTCAAATCATAATCGTTAGGATATAGAACTGTATTGCTCCACCAAACACTTATAACGACCCCAGATTCGTCAATTTGATAGACAGCTTTTCTTAATTTTTTGGAACGTTCCATAAGGACCTCTTTAGGAGTCATTTGATTATATCGTGCTTTCGTATGGGTGGCATCAGCGATGATGGATTTACTCTTGATGATCTCTTTTTCAATCGCTATCTCTACAGTCTTATTGATAAGCATGTCCAGTAGGTTGACATCTTTGAGTCTGAGTTTCCGAAACTTGGTCAGAGTGCTCGGCTCAATCACTTCCTCTTCAGGGGCCATGTTTAGAAAATACTTGAAGGACATATCGTATTTTGAACGATCAACCACATCAACATCAGATAGGTCATAGATAGTTTTCAACAATAAATATTTGAACATACGAATCGGATCGATGGCGTTCCGACCATTATCCAAACAATATTTATCCTTTAGTTCTTCATAGACAAAGGAGAAGTCGACCAGACTATTAATTCTGCGTAACAGATTATCTTCTGGAACGATTAGATTATAGAGGTCCATATAGGGACTAAAAATCATTGTTTGTTGTTTTTGTATCACCTAAACCACCCACTTAAAATAGATACTTCAATTATAAAACAAAAAAGGGTAGAAACCCTCAATAATATGAGAGTTCTACCCTTTTTTGTTTTGTGGTACTTTTTCAGTGGCCTCAGTATTTCAACGGGCATTTTTTTATCATTACACCTTCATTATTTCCGACGTAAGAGTTCCTCCCTAAATTATTATAATTGAGTAGATTAACCCATAGATTTAATGAAATGAATACATTTATTAGGTAGAAGACCGTTTTATATAACGTTTATAAATAAAAAAGTGATCTTATTCTAAAGAATAGAATAAAACCACTTTTCGCTTTTCCTTTATGATAAATTCACACAAAATTCGGGAATGTCGATTTTTACTTCACTGCCCTGCTCTGCTGAACGTAATATCCCATCAATAATCGCTTGATTGATCACAATTTGTTCACCAGGAATTGGTGCAGGATTACCATTCTGAATCGCCAATACAAAGTCGCGCACCTTTTCATAAAAAATATTTAACTGATTATTTTGAACAGGAATGGCTGATTCTACATGGTGCCCTTTTATATCATGGAATAAGCTGATCGAGCCGATTCCCCCGTCCCACACACCACTCCATGGTCCGCTGCCCGCTGGCGTTAATTTCAAACCGGCATCCTTTCCAAGGAAGAGAGTTGGACCCAGAGAGTCCATATGCATCGCCCATGATATTTTAAAGTTTAATACAATACCGCCTTCTAAACGGATCATCGCCACACCAAAATCCTCGACTTCAAACTTATCCGCTTCCTTGTGGTATAGCGGATTTGTACCGAAATGATTAGACGTATAGGCGGATACGGTTAAGGGCTTAGGATAGCCCAGTGTATTTAAAGCTAGGTCTAATGAATAACAACCGATATCCGCCATCGCACCCGCACCTGCTAATTCTTTATTGATAAAGGTTCCTCCAGGCATTCCCCGCCGGCGTCCGCCACCTGTTTGAACATAATAGACATTCCCTAATTGACCCGATTGAACGATTTCTTTTACCGCTTTCATATTAGGATCATATCTTGGTTGAAATCCGACTGTCAGGATTTTATCTGCCTTTTTGGATGCTTCCACCATTTCAATCGCCTGTCCTAAGGTAACGGCCATCGGCTTTTCCACTAACACATGTTTGCCCTCTTTAAGGGAATCAATGCTTGTGTTATGATGGGCTACATTTGGCGTACAAATACTGACTCCATCGAGATCCATATGTAAAAGCTCGAGATGGTCATCAAAGGCTTTTGCCTCTTTTAATTCTAGCTGTTCAATAAATTGCTTAGCCCTACCTGGAATCACATCGGCAACAGCCACAATCCTTACATCTGGCATTTGCTTATAGGCTCTTGCATGGGCAGCTGCAATTCCGCCGCTGCCGATAATTCCGATATTGAGCGTATTTGCCATCTTTTTCCCTCCACCTTTTTATTTTCCGTTATTTACTGGAGTAATAGCTTGATAACCTGCCGCTTTATATATTCTTTCCGTAAGTGCGACGACTTCTTTAGCGAATTCGCCTCTCACCTTGACTTCGTGAACGCCTAAGATCGCATCGATAAAGCTTTTGTCCGAATTTGTTGTTTGCGAAGGAAGCTCAGGGACAATCGCTTCTTTTCCTAATAGGCGAAGAACAATCTTGCCATTGTCATAAAAAATCGCTCCATTTTCTCCGCAGAAAACGTAAGTTTCATGCCAGCATGGGGCATTCCCGACAATATTTAGACCTGCCACCACATTGTTTTCAAAGCGGATCGTTGTAAAGGAATCCTGCTCCACAGCCGTTTCATGCTGTTCTATTTTGGATTCCACTTCAAGCGGCTTTAATCCTGTCGTCCACAAAAGCACGTCGACAATGTGACTTCCAGAATCCATCAGCATTCCTCCGCCGGATAACGAAGGATTTTGCCGCCAGGTACCTGTGGTCAAGTGTTTCCAATCCTGGTATAAAGAAGCGGTGATCGATGTAAGCTTTCCAATTTTGCCGCTTGAAATCGCTTCCCGAATATAAAGAAAAGCCGGTTCAAAATGCCTTTGATAGGATACTTGAAGAACCTTATTTTCCTTTTTCGCCAAATCAATGAGCTGCTCTGCTTCTTCTAATGAACAAGCCATCGGTTTTTCGAGTAACACATGGCAATCATGATGAATGGAATCCACCACCTGTTGATAATGCAGGGTATGCGGCGAACAAATAAGCACCGCATCCATCGGGATCGTTTCCAGCATGTCTTGATGACGGTTAAATTCAACAATCTGCTCAAGGTTGAATTTTTCAATCAATTGTCTGCGATTTTCCTGACTTGGGTCAGCCACCGCAACAATCTGAGCATTCTTTATTTCCCTCAATTGTTGGACATGCAAATGAGAAATTCCGCCCGTTCCAATTATGCCCACTCTAACACTTTCCACTTCTTTCACCCCGCTTAACATCATTTACTATCTAAGCACACATTAATTCGTAACAAAGGAAGATTTCTCTTGAAAATAAACAGCTTTTCCTGTTTTAGCCGATTCATAGATTGCCTCTAAGATTTGCGTCACCACAAATGCTTGTTCCGGCTTTACCACAGGCCCTGTGTCATTGAGGATCGTATCAATCCAAAGCCTTGCTTCTAGATCGGCATCAGATTCTGAGTTTCCATCATAAAAGGCCACTCCCCCGGCACCAAGCTCAATATTGGTTGTATAAAGCTTTCCGAAATTTTCGCCGTTAATTCTAAGTCCATCCTTCATATCGGCTCCACCCTCAGTCCCGCTAAGTGAGCATTTTGCCTCGTCCTCATCGAGGGAGTTTAACGCCCAGCTTGTTTCGAGTACAATGGTAGCGCCATTTTCCATCGTAATAAAGCCAAAGGCAGAATCCTCAACGGTAAATTTTTCAGGGTCCCATGGTCCCCATGCATTGGCAGCATTTTTCTTTTGGCTTAATTTATGATACGTGTTACCCATAACGGATTTAGGTGTATAGTTATTCATCATCCATAACGTTAAATCAAGGGCATGGGTGCCGATATCAATTAGCGGGCCTCCGCCTTGCTTTTCTTCATCCAAAAACACACCCCATGTTGGAACGGCACGACGGCGAATGGCATGCGCCTTCGCAAAATAAACTTCCCCTAAATCCCCGCGTTCACATACTTGATGTAAATGCTGGCTATCTGGTCGGAAACGATTGTTATACCCGATTGTTAGTTTCTTACCAGAGCGTTTTGCCGCCTCAACCATGGTTCGTGCTTCAGCAGAAGTCTTCGCCATCGGTTTTTCACACATAACATGCTTTCCTGAATCCAGTGCAGCCACTGTTATTTCCGCATGGGAATCATTTGGAGTAAGGACATGGACCACCTCAATCGCTTCGTCCTGGATAAGCTCACGATAATCCTCATACACCTTTGCACCAGGAATTCCGTATTCCTCCGCCGCTTTTTCAGCTCTTTCAATCAGTACGTCACAAAAGGCCACTAATTCAACATGCTTCAGCTTAGATAAGCTTGGCATATGTTTTCCATTTGCGATTCCGCCACAACCAACAATCGCTACTTTCACAGTTCTTGTCATCTTCATTTCCTCCTCTGAATTTATTTAAAATATATAGCCAGATGTTCTTTAGCTTTGATAATTCCTTGCTGCTCCTTCTCTAAGGACCCCCAATAGCGATGATCTTCTAGTTCTATGCTGATTGGACCCTGATAACCGATCTTTTCTAAACGCACCGCTACCTTTGCCCAATCCACATCACCTTGTCCAGGGATGGTGTATCTCCATGGCCCTTCTGAAAAATCATAGTTTGCTCCAAAGGTAGCAGCAAGGTTACCGCATTCATATTGTTCATCATGTAAAATTTCTGTGTCTTTACCATGACAGTAATTAATTCTGTCACCAAATTCACTCAATACTCTTAAATGGTCAATCCCTAACCTTACTAAGTGGGAAGGATCATAATTGATCCCGAAATGTTTAGAAGGTACAACGTTGAACATCGCTTTTAGCATTTCAGGTGTGCATCCTAACGTTGGATAATAGGGAGCAGGCCCCGGCCACCCTTCTAAGGCAATATAAATGTTTTCTTGTTCAGCGTGCTTCACGATAGCAGGAAAGGTTTCTTTCCAGATTTCAAACGCCTTCTTTCTCGGCAAGGTTATATCATCCGGAACCAGACACATAAACATGACTTTCCCGCCAAGCTGAGAAATTTCTGTCATTTGCGTTTTTAGAGCAGTTACTGCTTCTTCACGACTTTTCTCATTTTCACTTAAGAGCTTTGTACTGCCAACGGCACCTACACCATCAATGGATCCGACTTCCAGCCCAGCATTTTCTAAAACGGCTTTCACCTCTTGGTTATAAACGGGAACATCGATGACATCCAAGCCAATACTAGCCGCGAATCTTGCCACAGACTCCATTCCCTCTGCACCGATTTTTGGTGATATTCTCATTCCTATTTTTTTATTCATATGAACAACCTCCTACTAGTTATAATTGATATTAATAGATTCCTATTTAATTCCACTGAAAGTGATTCCTTTAATAAATGTTTTTTGCAAAAAGAAGAATAGGATAACAACAGGAATCGTCATCATGGTCGATACAGCCATCATGAGTCCCCACTCAGAACCCTTCTGACTTTGGAATTGCTGCAAACCTAGAGATAAAGTGTATTGAACGGAATCCGTTAAATAGAGTAATGGTCCGATAAAGTCTGTCCAACTCGCCATAAATTGAAATAGTCCTACGGCCAATACCGCTGGTTTCGCTAGCGGAAGCATGATTTGCCAATAGATTCTGAATTCGCTGGCACCATCTATTTTCGCAGCCTCTCTTAAACTATCAGGTAAGCCCATAAAAAATTGCCTTAACAGGAAGATGTAAAAAGGGATTCCGAAAAATGCCGGGAGAATTAATGGATAGGGCGTACCTACCATCCCTAATTTTTCAAACAATAAAAATAATGGAATCATGGTCACTTGCCCTGGGATCATCATAACCCCAATGGTAATGATAAAAAGGATATTCCTCCCAGGCCACGTCAGTTTCGCGAAGCTATAAGCAACAATTGGACACGATAAAACAGCCCCAACGGTACTTAACACAGTAATAATGATGGTGTTTTTTAAATAAGTGAAAAACGGGATATAATTCATGGCATCAATATAATTGCTCCACTTGACTGGCTTTGGAATCCATTCAGGCGGAAACGTAAATACTTGTGTCAATGGTTTTAATGATGTTGATACCATCCAGATAAATGGAATCATAAAGAAAAATGATGCGATTATTAGGACAATATGTGCTGAAAAACGCGATACTTTCTTCTTCCTTGTTGCATCCATTTTTTCTCCTCCCTTATTTGCCCTGGTAGTGAACCCAGCGCTTGGATGTTATAAATACAAAGGCCGTTAAAGCCATAACAATCAAAAATAAAACCCATGCCATGGCAGAGGCATAGCCCATTTTAAAGAATTTGAAGCCGTTATCATATAAATACATCACATAAAATGTTAATGAATTGGCTGGTGTCCCTTTCCCTTGTGTCAATGTGTAAGGTAATGTGAATTGCTGGAAGGCCCCAATAATTCCCATGACCAAATTAAAAAAGATAACGGGTGTTAATAGAGGCAGGGTAATATGAAAGGTTTTTTGGAACCAGTTCGCTCCGTCTACATTTGCTGCATCATAATAATCTTCTGGAATATCTCCCAGCCCCGCTAAATAGATGACCACTGCCTGTCCTATTCCCCACAATGACATCAGGATTAATGAAGGCTTAGACCATGTCTCACTTCCAAGCCATGATGGCCCTTCAATACCGATCGTGCTTAAAATTCCGTTTACTAGCCCAAACCCTGGATTTAACAGCCACATCCATAAAACCGCTAGCGCTACATGCGGGACAAGAGTTGGCAGGAAGAAAATCGTTCGGTATACGGCCATCCCTTTTACCTTCATGTTCAGCATCATGGCCAGCGCCACACCAAAGATGATTCCTAATGGAACATAAAACACCGCAAAGTAAACGGTATTATAAACGGATTTCCAAAATAATTCATCATTCATTAATTCTTTATAATTCTGCAAACCTATGAATTCACCTGGCTGAAGAATGCTGTATGTAGTAAAGCTAAAATAAATGGATGAAACCAAGGGAATCGCATAAAAAACAAGTAAACCTATAATCCAAGGTGATGCAAATAAAAATCCGGTTTTGTATTTCCCCCAATTAGCCAGCCTTTTCTTAGCAGTGATGTTTATTTGATTGTTAGGCTCTGTTTTAGGAGAGTTCATATTTTCAGCCAATGGCATGTTACCTTTCACTTTAATCACCGCTCCTCCCGAACTTTGATTTTCCGGGAGGAGCAAAACTCCTCCCTTTCTTATCCAGTATGTTCTTATTTACTTAGTTCTTTATTTACTTTTTCATTCACTTTTGTTAAAAGCTCTTCTGGTGATCCATTTCCACGTGTTGCATTTTCTACCGCGCTCGCCAATTCATTCCAATATAAAGATCCTTGTGTCATAACAGGTCTATGGTGAGAAACAGGCAAGATCTTGACAAATTCTTTTAAGATTGGGTCTCCTTTATATCCTAGTTCTTCATTGACGGAATCAATGACGGAGAAGTCTCTTGCGATTCCACTAAAAACCTTTTGACCTTCTTCCCCGCCAAAGAACTTCATAAATTTCCATGCAGCGTCTTTATTTTCCGCACCTTTAGGGATCACAACTGACCATCCGCCTGACCATGTTGTATGATTTTCACCTGTTGGTGTTGGCAAAGGAAATACCCCATATTTCAAATCCGGTTTGAATTTCTTAATGGCGGAAACTTCCCATGGTCCGCTTACCTTCATGCTTAGCTGGCCAGTTAGGAATGGGTCCATTGCACCCTGGCCTTGTGAATCGGTAAAACCAGCGATATCCTCGACATTATATTTCTTTGCATAATCTGTAATCCATTGAAGAGCCTCCACAAGCTTTGGATCTTCGGCTGTTGCTTTATTTGTTTCAGGATTATAGAATTCTCCGCCGAACGACCAACCCCATCCATAAAACCAGCCTTGGCCAAACCATGGAATAAAGCCAATTCGTTCAAAGCGCTTTCCTTTTTTCTTAGTTAATTTTTCCGCCGCAGCTTCTAATTCAGCAATTGTTTTCGGAGGGTTCTCAGGGTCTAATCCCACTTCTTTGAAATGGTCTATATTAAAATACACGAGCCTTGAATCCGTAGTGGTAGGGATTCCGAATAGTTTACCTTGATAATTGGCCTCATCCCATGCAAAAGGATAATAGGTTTCCTTTGTAACGCCGCTGGATTCAGCTAATTGTGTCAAATCTTCCAATGATCCTTGCGCTGCCCAGGATCCAATCTCGAAACGGTCGAAGTAAGCGACATCAGGAGGATTTCCTCCGGAAATGGCCGTCATTAATTTTTCATTTTGTCCTTCACCTTGATTTGCTGTATAGACAGAATTGATTTTGATATCTGGATTTTGTTTCTCAAATTCCTTAATGACTGCATCCACCGCTTCACCCGTAACATCTGTCATTGGGTGCCAAAAAGTTACTGTCGTTTGATTTTTGTTTGCTTTCCCTGAAGAACTAGATTTCGAGGAGCAACCAGTGAGAATCATAGATAGAGTTAGCATGATCATTAATACTAAAGACCCAATTTTTTTTTGCTTTTGCTTCATGTTCATCCCCCTGCTTTTTTTAATATTTTTTTATTCCCCTTTTTATGTACTTCTGAGATGCTCCACTAATAAAAGCGCTTTCAATAGTTGTTAAAAAAATATCTCGTTAAAATGATATAACAACTATAACGTGTTGTTATTAATGGTATATTGATAGATTACCAACTGCACATAGACATGTCAACATACTTTTTGAAAATTCTTTCTTTTTATTTTTCGGGCATTTATAAATGCTGTTTTAGAGAGAAAAAAAAACAATCCTTACGCAAAGGATTGTTTTGGATTTATATTCGCTGATTTGGCACAGTCGATGTTCCTTCAATCAAAGTAAAATCTATCACAGTATGCTTGGGAATTGTTTCGCCCTTTAATTGCTTCATTAATAGATGAACGGCCTTTTTGCCCATTTCTTCCTCATGTTGATGAATATGAGTAAAGAGAGCCTGATTAAAACGGTCTTCTGGGCAGTCAAAACATACAACGGAATAATCTTCGGGAATTTTTTTCCCCAGCTTTATTAAAACATTCCTAAGTGTAAGGGCCAAATAATATTCACTCACAATAAAGGCTGTGACTTCAAGATTATTTTCAATAAAACCTTTGATTGCATGAAAGTCGGCTTGCATAGTATTTTCCGAGTGATCCGCGTAATTTTGCGGCAAGGAACTGATCAGCTCAATTAATAAAAATTCAGGATTCATTTTCAATCCTTGCTTTGAATAAGCAATATGAAACCCTTGGAGTCTCTCCTCTAACGTAGAATTCCCGCTTGGAGTCGGGGAAAGGAATGCGATTTCCTTATGACCTAACGTGAATAAATAATTCGTCAAGGTTTCAGAGGCTGTTTGATTATTTGTACAAACGGAGCTTGCGGGAATTCCCTTTAGGTAACGATCCACTAACACGATTGGAAAATCCTTTACTACTAGTTTTAAAATTTCTGTATTGTAATGTTCACCGTGGACGGGAAAGATGATGAGACCATCCACTCCACTATTTACAAGATCGATGATGGCATTTTCTTCTTCTTTGGTATTCCCTCCGGTACGCCGGATAATCAGGTTGCAATTATTTTCCATACAGACTTTTTCTATTGTTTTCACTAGATTCAACCCAAAAGCATTATCAAAGTCAGGTATGATTAGGGCGATTAATTTACTATTTGTAAGAGTGAAACGTTGCGTGTCATTTGGAGACCACTTCATATTTTCTTGCTGCTGTTGGGCGACAAATGAGCCTTTTCCTCTTATCCGCTCAATGATCTTATTTTGAGCAAGCAAATCTAAAGCTTTTTTTGATGTAATTCTGCTTACATCAAATTTTTCAACCAACTCCATTTCTGAAGGAACTCGATCTCCCTCCATTAAATGTCCTTGCTTAATTTGATCGATGATATAATCATATATTTTTTCATATAAGGGAGTACTCATTCGCTTCACCTTTTAAAGTTGATATATTTTTTATATACAAATATATCATCTTAAAGCTAAACAAGCAATATAGTTATTTATTACTAGTTAAAATGTTCTATTCTACCAATTGAGAATTAACTAAATTACTTGGCTCACTACTTCTACTTATCTAATTAATTGTTTCACTTTTATTGGCTTAATTTCCTTGCTTACTTTGATAATTTCCCCGATAATACAGATGGCAATTTCTTCTGTTGTTTCCGCGCCAATTTCCAATCCGATTGGAGAATGAACCTGCTCCAACTGTTCCTCCGATACTCCTTCACTTTTTAATTTTTCAAATATGGTTATGACCTTGCGCTTGCTGGCAACCATCCCAACATAGGCAATCGGAAATTGTAGTGCTGTTTTTAATACAATATCATCACAATCTTTTGTAACAATTACCACATATGACTTTTTATTTAAATTGGCTGCAAGTAAGGCCTTTCCAATATCCTCGTTCAAAAAAATGTTCGTCGCATTAGGAAAGCGTTCCTTCGTACAATAACCAACACGATCATCGACAATGCAATAAGGATATTCAAGGGAATCAGCAAGCTTTGCCAACGCATAGGCTAAATGACCGGCACCAGCCAGAACGAGTTCAGGCCTGCTTGTATAGACCTCAATAAACACCCTCAATGTTCCGCCACAACTCATTTGAATTCCATCTTTTGCATGTTTATTTAATTTGTATTCAACGATTTTCGATTGACCCATTTGGAGCGCCTTTACACTCTCTTCGATGACATAGTGCTCAGCCAAGCCCCCACCGACAGTGCCTTCAATCGTACCATCACGGAATACAATCATTTTTCCAACATGCCTGGGAGTCGAGCCCTTTGATTCTATAATCATGGCTAAAGCAAAGGTTTCGTTTTGACGATTCAGCATGGCGACTTTTTCCATCATTAGCATGAGAAGCTCCCTCCTTTTATATACATTGTTTGTCTTAAAAATTATGGTTGATTTTCTAACCCTGTTGATTGGAGCGGAAGACACGAGACTCCTGTGGGACTAGCAGGTAAGGGTGAGACCCCACAGGCGCGAATGCGCCGAGGAGGCTCACCGACCGCCCACGGAAAGCGAAGTGCCTGGAGCGGAAATAAACAGTCAAGTTTATCAGAGCCTTAACTTTAATTCGGTTGATATTGTTTCATGCTAAGAAAATAACGTAACAGATTTAATGCGACTGTTTTTCTGTATAAAGCAGTGGAGCGCTGATCGTCGATTGGTTTAATGATCTTATCGAAGGCTGCCACAATCTGAGCGATGTCTGCTGCGGCTAATGGTACGGTCTTTCCAAGCAACTTCTTCTCAATATCCATGGAACGAACCATTGTAGGTCCAACCGCGCCGAATGCAAAGCGAACATCATCGATTCGAGCACCATTTAACCGGATATAACCTGCAAACCCTACTTTGGCAATGGCATCTGCATTACGGTTGCCGACTTTCTCAAAAACGACATGGGAACCTCCTTCTAATATGGACGGCAAGATGATTTCAGCCAAAATTTCATTATGATCACGCTGCACCCGTCGTGGACCTTGAATAAAATCGCTAATCGCAACGATGCGATCACCTTTAACGGAGCGCAGCAATAGTTTTGCATTGTATATATATAATAATGGCAGTGTATCACCAGCCGGAGAAGCGTTGCAGATATTTCCTCCCAATGTCCCTCTGTTTCGAATGGCCGGTGCTGCAATCGTTTTGATTGCGTCTTTTAATGGGCTTGGAATGAACGGGTCTTCAAGTAATTCGCTATAGGTACAGCAGGCACCGATATGGAGATCCTTATCATTTTGATACACCCGCTTTAGCTCAGAAAGATGATCAATAAACACAATCGGTTTTGGGATTTTCGGGGGTACTCCCCTTCGACTTTTGTGAAGGACCATGACATCGGTGCCTCCGGCAATGATCACACAGTTTTCGTTATTCAATTGGCTCAACGTTTGGTCTAAGCGATCGAAACGATACGCGATTATTTTCTCTGCCATAAGCCGTCCCCTTTTTTAGCTGCCTTACTTATAGCATCAACAATCATATTGTAGCCCGTACATCGGCACAGATTTCCGGAAATACCTTCACGAATTTCAGCCTCGGAAGGATTAGGATTTTTGGTTAATAAAGCTGCACTTGCCATGACCATCCCAGGAATGCAGTAACCGCATTGCACTCCTCCGGCAATGGAATAGCTCTCATCTAAAATCTTAAATTGTTCTGTTTCCATGATTCCTTCTATCGTTACGATATCGGCACCCTCAATCGATCCAATTGGAATTAGGCAGCTGTTTTGCAGGAGGTTATTCACAAAAACACTGCAGGCTCCGCATTCTCCTTCTCCGCAGCCTTCCTTGGTTCCGATTAACAGGTGCTCCTCTCTTATTAAATCTAGTAATCTAGCTGTGGCAGGAGCATCTGTTTCTACTTTTCTTCCATTAAGTGTAAATTTAATCAACCTTCTTCACCTTCTCTCATCCAAAGACTCTCGATAATGACTTCAGGTGTAATCGGAATTTGCTGAAAAGAAGTTTGCAGTGCATCCTCGATTGCCGCTTGAACTGCCGGAGCGCCGCCGATTAATGTTAATTCCCCTGCACCCTTTGCCCCGTATGGACCATCCGCATAGGGATTATCAAAGACCTTGCTTTGAATTGTAACAACGTCCAATGAAGTCGGGGGTCCATAATCCGATATGCTTTTTTGTTGGATTTTGCCTTCTCTTGACGTCATTTTTTCAAGATACCCGTACGCTAATCCTTGGGCTAAACCACCGTCAATTTGGCCTTTCATAACCCGGTCATCAATGACCTTCCCCACTTCATAATTGGCGTATACTTTTTCAAGCTTTAGATTTCCTGTTAACGTATCAACTTCTACTTCAACGATATTGACGCCCCATGAATAAGCCGGGTAGGCATCTCCCGTGAAGGTTTTCTCGTCCCAAGGAATCATTTCACGGTGAACATAATGCTCAACTACTTCCTGTTCTACCCCTGATTGCCACTGATCCTTCAGTTTTTTTGCGGCCCGTTGAAGCAACTTGCCGACAATCATCGTCGTCCTGGAGGCTACGGTTGGACCGGAGTCGGGAACCTCTTTTGTATCGGGATCAGGGTACAAAACTTTTTCGTATAGGATGTCTAATTCCTTGGCGACAATTTTACTAAGAGTTGTATAAATGCCTTGTCCCATATCAGAATTTGAAATTTTTAATATAACCTTGCCGTCTTTTGATTTGACCAGTTTCACTGTTGCTTTTATATGATCTCTTTCGCCGCTGCCTGTAAATCCACAGCCGTGGAGAAACAGCGAAGTTCCAATGCCTTTTTTATAGCGTTGATTTTGCTGATTAAAAGTTTGAAACTCCACTTTTTTCTTTTTGTAATCGGACGCATTTAGCAAGTCCTCAATCATTTCTTCCATTAATATTGGGTCACGGAAATTTCCTTTGGTGATGGTGGGGTCTCCCTGTTTGACGAGGTATTTTCGTTTATATTCTATTGGGTCGATGTTTGCCAGTTTACTAAGATGGCCAATATGACTTTCGATTCCGGCAAAGCTTTGTGGAGCTCCAAAGCCTCTGAAGGCACCGTTCGGAACAGTATTGGTTTTTAAGACATAGCCTTTTGAATGAAAATGCGGAATTTTATAAACACCGGCACTGTTTATTAATGCCCGCTGTAGCACGACAGAACTCAATCCAACATTCGCTCCGCCATCAAGAAAAATCTCCACACACATGCTCAAAATATTTCCATCCTTATCAATCGCCGTTCGATACTTGAGTTTGGCCGGATGCCTTTTCGTCGTCACCACCATATCCTCAGAACGGTCAAACACGAGCATCACTGATTTTTTGACTGCTTTTGCCGCAACTGCTACGTGACACGCCATCATCGAAGGATAATCTTCTTTTCCGCCAAAACCTCCACCGGTAGGGCTTTGAACAACTCTGACGTCATCGTCACCACATGCTAAAGCGCTGAGCAATGCATTTTTTATATAATAAAGACATTGCATCGAACCCTGGACGACAATCTCATCTTCCTTATAAATGGCAAGCATTCCTTGTGGCTCAAGGTAAACATGCTCCTGATATCCCGTATCATATTCTTCTTCGATGATTTGATGGGCTTTCAGCTCAATAGCTGAAATGATTTCTAAGCTTTCCCCGAATTCATAGCTTGCCATATTAACCCCAGGTACTGATTTTTGTTTGATTGCTTTGTCTAATGTATAAATAGCCTGATGTTCTTCCAATTCAATCTTCACTTCATCTAACAAACTGTAAAGGATATTCAGATCTCCTCCAACGAGCATGAGAATCGGCTCACCAATATAATTGACCCAGTCATTGGCAAAAATCGGCTGATCTTCTTTGATAATTTTGACATAGTTCGGTCCGGGGATATCCTCTGCACCAACAGCTTCATATCCTTCAGGAAGGTTTGGTAATTGAATGGATATAATTTTCCCATAAGCAATGGGTGACCGATACAAAACCCCATAAACCATATTTTCCACTTTCACGTCACTAATATAAGCCAACTGACCAGATACTTTACCTTTATGGTCCTTTCTGGGCACTGAGGTGCTTATGTCTTTTAGATCCACATTCCAACAACACCCTTCGACTCATTTTTTATAGCGGACTCAATATTAATAGATGCCTCTTCCTACGATTTTATATATGAGAATGCTATTTTATGATTAATTTTTATTCATGAATGATAAAATAAACAACAATAAAAATGCAGCTTGATACGATCTGAAAGACTGATCGAATCAAGCTGCGTTAAAAAACGGAAAATTACATAGAAATTTAAGCTTTATTATAATAATCAACCGCTTTTCGGTATTCCTCCTGCGTATCAACATCCATGATTACTCCCGGGTCATCTACATTTATGTATTCCTTTTCGTAACCACCCAGGACCACACGCAAATTACTTTCCGGATTGGTTTCGAGAATTTTTTGTTTTACTTCACTTGATAATTTGATAGGGTGTCCACCTTTATAATGAAAGCTGGGAATAACTACGTTCCCTTCCTGTTCCGCTAGTAGCTGGATAGTCTCTTTTTTAACAAGCGGACAATCTCCGGGTGTTATTAAGAAGGTTGGGGCATTTACTTCGCTCACGCCCTTTTGAATGGAAGTAAACATTCCCTGATTAAAGCTTTCATTATAAACAAACTTTATCTGAAATGAAAAGGCATTTTTATTGCAGATTCTTACCATTTCCTCTTTGATGAGCTCCGCTTTAAACCCAGCTACGACGATGACCCTGCTGCATATTCCTTCAAATTTAGAAATCGTTTGCTCCAACACAGACATTTGCCCCAGTGGCAAAGTCATTTTAAATGCATTCGCTCTGATGGAATATCCAGCAGCTAGGACGATAGCTTCCATCTTTATCACCCCTTATCTGTCGTATAATCTTAATCATCTATTAGTCTTGTAACTTTATTTCCGTATCGTTTATATACACTATCCCGAGTAAATTTTAATGGCATTTTCGTTGAATATAATTATTAAATTAACGCTTTTGTAAAAAAAGTCTGTTTTGAAACCAACTATGAGTTTATGCTTCTCTATCATTCTCACCACTTTAGTCTCTTATCTGGTAGTAATTTTTAATATATTCATAATATTCTCATTATAACAATGGTCGATAACTGAAGTAAATACTAGATAATAATCTAACTATATTAATTTCGAAATATAAAGAATATATCGAATATTTTATTGAAATATTATACTATATTAATTTATACTTTAATTATCAGCTTGTTATACAACATCTTGAAAATGAAACCAAATTATACATAACAAAGGAGGAATACTTATGGTCGAGCAACTTGTTACTAGCATTAACGGTTATTTATGGAGCGCACCACTCATCATCTTTATTTGTGCAGTAGGGCTGTACTTTAGTGTGCGGACGAGATTTCTACAAATTCGTCATGTAAAAGAAATGATTCGTTTATTATTTTCTGGTAAAAGTTCCAATGAGGGTGTCTCTTCTTTTCAAGCATTGGCTATGTCTTTATCCGGCCGTATTGGAGTCGGGAATATTGCCGGAACGGCAACGGGGATTGCCTTTGGGGGGCCAGGAGCTGTATTTTGGATGTGGGTGATCACATTTATTGGTGCAGCATCTGCTTTTGTTGAGTCCACTCTTGCTCAAATCTATAAAGAAAAGCAAGATGGAGAATATCGAGGCGGTCCTGCCTTCTATATTGAAAAAGGACTTGGGTGGAAATGGTTCGCCGTTATTTTTGCCGTTGCAACTCTCCTCGCTATGGCTGTATTAATGCCAGGTATTCAGGCGAATTCAATTGCTGAGGGCGTAAGCAATGCTTTTGGCATTGAAAGTACGATTACTGGATTAGTAGTTGTTTTACTTATGGGACTTATTATCTTTGGCGGAGTTAAGCGTATTGCGAGAGTTGCGGAATTTCTTGTGCCTTTTATGGCCGCCGGATATTTACTCATTGCTATCGCGATCATTGCGGTTAATATTGACAGAATTCCAGAAGTATTTACTCTTATTTTTAAAAGTGCGTTCGGCGCTGAGGAAATGTTCGGTGGTATTCTCGGTTCAACCATTATGTGGGGTGTAAAACGTGGTCTATATGCGAATGAAGCAGGACAAGGGACAGGTGCTCACCCTGCAGCAGCCGCAGAAGTATCACACCCGGCAAAACAAGGACTAGTCCAAGCATTTTCTATTTATCTAGATGTGTTCTTAATCGTTACAGCGACTGCTTTCATGATTTTATTTACAAATTCCTACAATACAGTAAATGAAAAAACTGGGGAAGTCCTAGTTGAGAATCTTAAAGGAATAGAAACTGGTCCTGCTTACACTCAAGCGGCCGTTGATACCATCCTGCCAGGATTCGGATCAGGATTCATTGCGATAGCTCTATTCTGCTTTGCCTTTACAACGATTTTTGCATATTACTATATTGCAGAAACCAATCTTGCTTATTTAGTACAAGGCAAACACCGAAAATTAGCTATCACTTTGTTAAAATTTATCCTCTTAGGCTCCACTTTCTATGGAGCGGTAAAGGAAGCAGAGCTAGCGTGGGCAATGGGGGACATTGGACTTGGAATCATGGTATGGTTGAACTTGTTTGCAATTCTCTTATTATTCAAACCAGCGAATATCGCTTTAAAGGATTATGAAGAGCAATTGAAACAAGGTAAAGACCCTGAATTTAATTCTACTAAACTAGGTATTAAGAATGCGGAATTCTGGGCTAATGGTTATCAACAAGATGAACAAGATGAAAAAAAACGTGCTGCAAACTAATATTTGATCCATGTGTAAGGATCCGCAACTAGTTGCTTCAATTAGCAAAGGCTGATTCGTGGAGTAAAATAAAAGTGCCTGTCACCACCCCAAGATTTTCGAGGAGATTTCGACAATCTTAGGGTGGTGTCAGAGCACTTAGTTTAATTCCCGCATCGTTTACCTACTCTCAGATGTCACGTTATTCTACGGAAATGCCAGAACCATAGACAATGTAGCCTTTAGATGTAGACTTAATTAAAAGAGACCATAAAAATCAGATGTTCAAATGTTCATTGTTTCCATAGAAAAATCAGCAGGCGATTTATCACTACACAAATTCCATAAATCCATGCAAGCTGTGGTTTCCCTGCAGCATATAGTGCAATGGCAGGTATCCCAAATACAATGATTTCTATGAAAATATGCAATGTTATCGGGACCTCAATCATTGCTTTCGGTGATCCGAATACTCCCCATATCATCGCTAAGAAAATAGGAGCCCCAATTCCTAACACCCACTTCATCATTCCATTACCAGTTTGAAAACCCCAATATCCAACTGCTGCTAAAGCACATAATTCTAATAGGAATCTTACAGCTAAATTAAAATATTGTAGTATCATCATAAAAATCCCCCCTATGCCTTCTCCCATCTAACAGAGTGAAGTTAACCGATAGCCTATAATTTTTTAAAAATAGGACTCTCCAATTTCCTCCCTTACAACAATTATACAATTTTAAAAAACTGAGAATTAATAAGTGTTTGTAAATATATTCTTTAACAAAAAAAAGCTTCTTATTAATTATAGATCTTCTAGGAAAGCCCTCGTTAATGGAATAAAATTTTTATCATACATCGAAACGTTCCTTGCTTCTCATTAAACTTTATTTAATCTGTACACTAAATTTACAAGGCTTTAATATTCAGATGATATGATTGGTTTACCAACGAATGAGGAGGCAGTCAAGATGAATGTGCGTGCAATATTTATTGATATGGATGGTACACTACTAAAAGCGTCAAACACCATTTCCCGCCGAAATATGGAAGCCATTTATAGGCTCATTAATCAAGGAGTCAAAGTTTTTCTGGCTACTGGTCGACACTATGAAGTTACCACTCCCTACCATAAAGAAATTGGATTACGAACTCCTATGATTTGTTTGAACGGTGCCGCTATTCACGATGCAGAGACAGGAAAAGCTATGCAAATGAAAACAGTCAGACTGAATGAAGAACGATTCCATCATCTGACCGCTGAAAATCCTTGTAATGTTATTATCCATACAGCAAATGGGCTTTATTGTAAGGAAACAAATGAAGAAATCGATTATTGGACAAAAGTTGGGCAAATTCCACCAAGGTATATTGGAGATTTAAGACAGGCAAATTATCAAGATGTTCTTAAATATAGTGTTCGAACAGGAGTACCAAGTCCTGAAATATCCGCTTTGTTTAACAAGGAAGCAGAAGTCATCAATTGGAATGACGGGTTTGAACTGCTTGCTCCTAATGTTTCCAAATGGTCTGCCATAAAAAGCTTACTTCGCACATTTCGAATTAGTCCAAATGAAGTCGTAGCCATTGGAGACGGACCCAATGATATAGAAATGCTTCGTCATGTCGGTACTGGTGTGGCAATGGGGAACGCTAGCGAAGAGGTTAAAGCAGCAGCTGATTTTGTTACAGGACACAACGAAAATGATGGATTAGCTGAATTTATAGAACGTTATCTTCTTAAATCATATGAATCATATGTGATTTAGCAGAGCAAAGTGCCAGGCACCTTCCATATTATTGGATGGTGCCTGGCACTTTGTTTTGAAACTGCCCTAACATTTTGATGGTAAGTCTTTATGACCACTTTACTAGTGAATTAAGTAATAAACCCACGGCAAAAAGCATCAGCATGATATGTATGTAGTTTAACGAATTCTTTCGTTTATTTTGAAGAAACATCCATATCCAAAGAATAGCTAAAACGATATGAATAAAGTCCAATACATGTTCATCTCCTGCCATTAGCACCATCTCCTATGATCTTCGTTTACATGTTTTTCCGAAAATCCCCCGATACCAAATGATTATCTAAACAGGGCAATCACCTAATGAAATCAACTCATGCAAATACGATCGTTTTATTACCATGAACAAGTACTTTATCTTCAACATGCCAGGAAACGGCTTCGGCGAGAACTCTCTTTTCCACATGACGTCCCGCAGTCTTTAAATCGGCTACTGTATAGCGATGATTAATACGCTGGACATCTTGTTCAATAATTGGTCCTTCATCAAGATCATTCGTTACATAATGTGCAGTTGCTCCTATTAACTTCACCCCTCGGTTAAACGCTCTTACATAAGGATTTGCCCCAACAAAAGCTGGTAAGAAAGAGTGATGTATGTTAATGATTTGTTTAGGATAATGGGAAATGAAATTAGGTGAAAGAATTTGCATATACCTGGCCAGAACAATAAAATCTACTTTCCCTTTTAACAATTCTAAAACTTTCTGTTCGGCATCTTCTTTCGTTTCTTGAGACAGCGGGATATGATAAAAAGGGATGCCATAACCCTCAACCAATTCTTTTAAGTCAGGATGATTACTAATCACCATAGGGATTTCAACAGGAATTTCATTAGATTTCCACCGCCAAATAAGCTCAGTGAGACAGTGGTCCGCTTTGGAAACAAAGATTGCCATTCGCTTTCTTCTTTCTTTACTGCTCAACTGCCAATCCAAAGCATAATCCCGCGCCATCACATGTAGATCTTTTTCAAGTTTTTCATATGTAGAATCAAATTCTTCCAAATCAAACTCGATCCGCATAAAGAATATACCTGATTGTGGATCTGTTGTATGTTGGTCAAAATGTACTATATTCGCTTTGTGTTCTAATAAAAAATTCGTTACAGTCGAGATAATCCCTGGCTTTTCTGGACAAGAAATTAATAATTTTGCACGGTTCAGCTTTACCTTTTTATTCATTGATCTTCCACCATCCTTAGGTAATGATTTATGTTGTATTATGAATGTATTGCCTTTCCATCTACGGCAAGTGCGGCTTCACCAATTGCTTCAGCCAATGTCGGGTGAGGATGGATCGTATGAGCAATATCCATGGCGGTTGCGTTTAATACACGAGCGAGGCCTGCTTCTGTAATCATATCCGTTACATGCGGACCTACCATATGGGCTCCTAACAGCTTATTAGATCCTTCTTCAACAACCAGTTTGACAAAACCATCTGATTCACCAAAAACCAAAGCCTTTCCGATTGCACGGAATGAAAATTTACCAGTTTTTACTTGATACCCTTTTCCCCTTGCTTCTACTTCTGTGAGCCCAACACTTGCTACTTCTGGGCTGCTGTATACACATTTTGAAACAAGAGTCGAATCAAGTGGTACAGGATTTTTCCCTGCCATATGTTCAATCGCGATCATTCCTTCATGTGAAGCAACATGGGCAAGCTGCAGGCCGCCAATCACATCACCAATGGCGTATATGTTCGGTTCATTCGTTTGATAAAACTCATTTGTTTTAATAAAATCACGATCTAGATCAATCGTAGTATTTTCAAGCCCAATGCCTTCCGTATTTGGTAGTCGCCCTACCGATACTAAAAGTTTATCAGCAGAAAATGGCGTTTCTTTCCCTTTATGCTCCGCCTTAATCGAAACACCCTCACCTTTTTCAAGTGTCTCAGGCAACACCTTTGCACTAGTGACGATTTTTACACCTTTTTTCTTCATTAAACGCTGGATTTCCTTTGATACATCTTGATCTTCTGTTGGTAATATACGATCGGCATATTCAAGTACTGTTACTTGTAATCCGAAGTCCACGAGCATCGATGCCCATTCAATTCCAATCACTCCGCCCCCAACAATGATAATAGATTTTGGAAGCTTCTCCATTTTCAACGCTTCATCCGATGTCATCACATACTTTTCATCTACTTCAAGGCCATGGAGTGTCCTTGGACGAGATCCTGTTGCAATCAAAATATTCCGGGGGCTTAAAATGATTTCACCTTCATGATTGTTCAATTCCACTAAAACATCTTTTGACTGCAAGATGCTTCCTTTCCCTTCATAAACATCGATCTTTCCTTTTTTCATTAAATGTTGGACACCTTTAAATAACCGTTCCGTAATTTCATCTTTCCGAGCCTGTACTTTTGAGAAATCAAGTCCTACTTCTGGAGCAATGACACCATACTTATCTACATTTTTTGTTTGAGCATACACTTCTGCGCTTCTTAATAAAGCCTTACTAGGGATACAACCAGCATGAAGGCAAGTTCCACCGATTTTTCCTTTTTCAATAACCGCCGCTTTTAAACCTAATTGTGAAGCGCGAATGGCAGCAACGTACCCGCCTGTTCCACCGCCGATAATAACAATATCATATTCTTTTGTCATCTTCGTGTCCCCTTTTATAAAAATATGTAATCATATCTATAGGAAAACTTGAATTAATAGTCATAATACAGCTGTAAGCTCCATACATCCAGAGACATCAACCATGCTCCTATTAATCTATTTCAATTGCACATGCACTAGAGACAAAGCTTTCTCCAACTAGAAAACCGTGTTCGTCACTATAATCAATTTGTGTTCCTTCATCTATAAAACGTTTTGTAAAACGATCCAGCCTAATCTGAATCCCATCCATCTCAATGATAGAATCGTTTCGTCTTGGTTCATCAAATACAATTGAAAACTTAACAGTCATACCGCATCCGCCAGCAATTTCGGCGTCAATCCGGGGAGTCTGCTCTCCATTGACCACCATTTCCTTTAGCTTATTCATTGCGGATTCTGTCATTTTTATCATCATAGGATCTCACTCCCCTTATTCACCTATTTTAATTGATTACGCATTCGCTTTTGCTGCATTGACCTGTTCGTCAGCATGATAAGAGGAACGAACGAGCGGACCTGCTTCGCAGTGACTAAAGCCTTTTGACATGGCAATGATCTTTAGTTCTTCAAACTCTTGTGGACTCCAATATTTTTGGACTATTAAATGATGTTTGGTTGGCTGTAAATATTGACCGATGGTCATAATATCTACATGGTTAGCACGAAGATCCTCCATCGTTTCGATAATTTCTTCTTTTGTTTCTCCTAGACCAATCATAATGCTTGATTTTGTTGGAATAGCAGCATTCATTTGTTTTGCGCGTCTTAAAAATTCAAGGGAACGTTCGTATGTTGCACGTGCACGAATTTTCGGTGATAAACGTTTCACTGTCTCAATATTGTGATTTAAAATGTCTGGCCTTGCATCCATTAAAGTTTTTAAGTTGTCAAATTCACCCTTCATATCCGACGGGAGGACTTCAATGCTGCAAAATGGATTGCGGCGTCTTACTGCCCGTACTGTTTCTGCAAAAACCCCAGCTCCACCATCTTTTAAATCATCACGAGCAACAGCGGTAATCACGACATGCTTTAGTCCCATTTTTTCCACTGACTCCGCAACACGTTCTGGCTCATCCCAATCAAGCTCTGTCGGCAGCCCTGTTTGAACCGCACAGAAACGGCATGCACGAGTGCATATACTTCCTAAAATCATAAAGGTTGCGGTTTTGCGTACAGCCCAGCATTCATGAATGTTTGGGCATTTCGCTTCTTCGCAGACAGTATGAAGCTTTTTTTCACGCATCATTTTTTTTAAGCCCGTATACTCTTCATTCGTATTTAATTTTATTTTTAGCCATTCTGGTTTGCGAACATAATCAATCGACATATCTTCCACTCCTATGAACAGTCATGAAGCTTTTGGTTTATTTCAAACCACCAAGAATAACATAGTGAGAAGAAACATTTTCTCTTCATTCCTAGTGGTTTATGTTTAAACTTTGTTTTAAGACATTACGGTTTCTCTATTTACTGCTTTTTCTTTTGTATAACGCAAGATTGGTTGTCTAGCAGCCTGTACTTCATCTAATCGGCCAATTACCGTAGTATGTGGTGCATCTAATACGACAACAGGATTATCTTCAACTTCTTTTGCAATTTGAATCATTACATCCGCAAAAGCATCCAGTGTTTCTTTGGACTCTGTTTCTGTTGGTTCAATCATCAGGCATTCCTCGACATTTAGCGGGAAATAGATAGTAGGTGGATGGTAGCCAAAATCAAGCAGACGTTTGGCCATATCTAGTGTTCTTACACCAAGGCTTTTCTGTCTTGATCCAGATAACACAAATTCATGCTTACAAATTTGCGAATATGGTGCATCAAAATATGGTTCGAGCTTTTTGCGCAGATAATTTGCATGAAGTACTGCACTTTCCGATACTTGACGTAACCCCTCTGCCCCCATTGTGCGAATATAGGTGTAGGCCCGCAATAGAATACCGAAGTTTCCATGATACCCTTTAACACGACCAATAGAAAGCGGTTGGTTAAAGTCGAGCACATATACCTCATTTACTTTCTCAACACGCGGTACTGGTAAAAACGGAATCAATTTCTTTTTCACACCGACTGGACCTGCACCTGGGCCGCCACCGCCATGAGGTGTTGTAAATGTTTTATGAAGATTTAAATGCACGATGTCAAAGCCCATTTGGCCTGGAGTTGTTTTCCCTAAGATGGCATTCGCATTGGCTCCATCATAGTATAGTAAGCCGCCTGCTTCATGAACAACCTTAGCAATTTCTACTATTTCTTTTTCGAATAGGCCGAGAGTATTTGGATTTGTTAGCATCAATGCGGCTGTATTATCATCTACATGCTTCTTTAATTCTCCTAAGTCGACTAACCCATGCTCATTGGATGGAATCGTTATGGTATCAAAGCCGGCAACCGATGCACTTGCAGGGTTTGTTCCGTGTGCGGAGTCCGGAACAAGGACTTTCGTTCTCGCCTCTCCTTTTTGCTTATGGTAGGCCTTGACCATCATTAACCCGGTCCATTCTCCTTGAGCACCTGCTGAAGGCTGTAAAGTCACGGCATCCATTCCTGTGATGGCAGCTAACTCTTCCTGTAATTCATATAAAACCTCTAATGCGCCTTGTACAGTTTCAGTTGGCTGGTATGGATGAATGCGGCTAAACCCTTCCAAACGTGCTACGTCTTCATTTATTTTCGGATTATACTTCATCGTACAAGAACCAAGTGGATAGAAACCATTATCGATCCCATGGTTCTTATTCGAAAGCGCGGTGTAATGTCGAACAAGCTGTAACTCTGATACTTCCGGGAGTTCTGCTGGTAGATCACGAATCAAATGTTTTGGAAGTTTATCATTTATATCAACATGCTCAACGTCACTCGCTGGAAGGCTTGAACCAACACGTCCCTGACGACTGATTTCAAAAATTAAATTATTATAATCAACCATTTACAACTGCCTCCAATACCTCGATAAATTGGTCAATCTCTTCTTTTGTCCGCTGCTCGGTCACTGCTAGTAGCATTTGATTTTCTAAGCCATAATCCGTTCCTAAATCAAACCCACCTATGATACCAGCTTCAAGGAGTTTTGTATTGACTTCCTTTACTGGACGAGGAAGCTTGACAACAAATTCATTAAAGAATGGGGCTTTATTCATAATTGTAAAGCCTTTTTTAGCTAGAGATTTGGCCATGTAATCGGCTTTTTCAAAGTTTAGTTGAGCCATATGACGAATTCCTTGCTTTCCAAGAGCACTCATACAAACCGCAGAAGCAAGTGCATTTAATGCTTGGTTTGAACAAATATTGGATGATGCTTTATCACGGCGAATATGTTGCTCACGTGCTTGCAGGGTTAATACAAATCCACGTTGTCCTTTTTCATCTGTCGTTTGCCCTACAATTCGTCCAGGGATTTTTCGCATAAATTTTTTACTTACCGAAAAATAACCGCAGTGCGGGCCGCCGAAGGACATCGGGATTCCTAATGGCTGCATATCCCCGATCACAATGTCTGCTCCAAGTTTACCAGGAGCCTGTAAGAGTGCTAGTGCCAATGGATTGGCGCTTACAATTAAAAGCGCTCCTTTTGTATCAGCGATATTCTTAATTTCTGCTAGATCCTCAATGGAACCGAAAAAGTTTGGGTATTGAACAATAACAGCAGCAGTGTTTTTATCAATTTGTCCTTGAAGCTTCACTAAGCTTGTCTCATCATCAGTAAGATTGACGTCCTCAACTATATACCCTTGGCCATCTGCTACCGTATTTAAGATGGCACGTGATTCAGGATGAACTGCCTTTGAAACAAGTACTTTGGAACGTCGTGTTGATGCAACAGCAAGTGATGCAGCTTCTGCAAGAGATGTAAAGCCATCGTACATCGAAGAATTGGCGACATCCATTCCTGTCAGTTCACAAACCATGGTTTGAAATTCAAAAATCGCCTGTAATTCACCTTGGCTGATTTCCGGTTGGTATGGTGTATAGGCTGTGTAAAATTCCGACCGTGAAATCATATGATTGACCACACTTGGTATGTAGTGATCATAGGTTCCCGCACCAAGAAAGGTCGGGAAATGATTAGCATTTTTATTTTTAGAAGCAAGCTGATTCATTTTTTTCAAAAGAAGTGATTCAGGGACAGCCTTAGGGATATTTAGCTCTGATTTTAGTTGAATTTCTGCTGGAATATCTTCAAATAACTCATCCATCGAAGAAATTTTTAAAAAAGCGAGCATTTCCTCTTGATCTTGTTTCGTATCAGGGAGGTATCGATAAGTGGAAGTCATTTTATTCCTCTCCTCCATTAATAAATGCTTGGTACTCATCTTCATTTAAAAGTGATTCCAGGTCTTCTGGATTTGACATTTCCACTTCTACTAACCAACCTGCTTCAAATGGATGTTCATTTATCGTCTCAGGGGCATCTCCTAACTCTTCGTTTGCCGAAACAACCTTGCCTGATACAGGAGAGTATAGATCTGAAACTGCTTTTACTGATTCGATGGTTCCCATTGATTCGTTCGCTGTTACTTCATCATCCACCTCTGGGGTTTCAACGAAGACGATATCTCCTAATTGCTTTTGTGCAAAATCAGAAATTCCAATTCGTACGCGATTTCCGTCTAATTGTAATACCCACTCATGTTCTTTGCTATATAGTAAAGTTGCTATTGCTTTTGTCATAATTTATCTTCCTTTCGAATGTAAATTAAAGTTTGATCATCAGGTAATTATTTAAAGTAAATTTGCGTAACAGTCGGCATGCCTATCTCCTTATGCCAGTTAACCCTAGATCTCTATCAATCTATTATCCCTTTTTATAGAAAGGTGTTTTAACCACAACCGCATCAATCTGTTTATTACGGATTTCAACTTTTATTGGTGTTCCCACTTCTGCATGATCTGCTGCAATTAGTGCCAGGCCAATGCTTTTCTTTAAAGATGGTGATTGGGTTCCCGATGTAACTACACCAATAGCCTCTCCACCTTCTGAAACAACTTTATACCCATGACGCGGTATTCCCCGGCCTGTTACTTCAATCCCTACTAATTTTCGTTTTAATCCTGCTTCTTTTTGTGCTGATAGTGCGGATTTACCGATAAAATCACTTTCTTTTTTCGTTTTTACTGCAAAGCCAATTCCAGCTTCAAGGGGACTAATATCACTTAATAACTCTTGACCATAAAGTGCAAGACGTGCTTCTAGACGAAGAGTGTCACGTGCACCAAGTCCACATGGCTTTAAGCCATCATCACTGCCTACTTCTAAAAGCTTTACCCAAAGTGCTTCCGCTTGAGGAGCGGATAAATAAAGCTCAAAACCATCTTCTCCTGTATAACCTGTACGAGATACGAGAACATCTTTAATCTCGTCCAGGTTGACATGTTGAACAAATTTAAATGAGCCAATTTTTGATAAATCTGTTTCCGTTAACTTTTGTAAAACCTCTTCAGCTTTGGGACCTTGGATGGCAATCTGAGCAACGTCATTCGAAATATTTATTAGTGTCATATCTCCTTTTACATACTTCTTCATCCATTCGTAATCTTTTTCAATGTTAGCGGCATTAATGACGAGTAAATATTTTTCATTATCTAATTTGTACACTAATAAATCATCAACCGTTCCGCCGTCTGGATAGCACATTGCGGTATACTGTGCTTGATTGATGCTAAGCTTTGTTACATCGTTCGTGCAAAGGTAGTTGATGTAACTCTCTGCATCTTTTCCTTCTACAAGCACTTCACCCATATGAGAAACATCAAAAAGTCCTGCTTTTGTACGAACCACCTCATGCTCTTCTAAAATGCTGGAAAACTGTACAGGAAGTGCCCAGCCTCCAAAATCAATTACCTTCGCACCAAACTTTCCATAAACTTCAAAAAGTGGTGTTTGCTTTAATTCTGTTGCTATCCCCATTGATAGACCCCCTACTTAATATTTCCTACAAATAATGTCAAAACAACTCTGAAATTCCATCCACATGCCCCTTTCTTACACTGTGATTACCTGTTGAAATAACGGATAGGCACTACAAATCGCTTTGGTTGTTTCTTTTGCTTTCTCAAGAACGACTTTGTCCCCTTTGCTCTTCAGAACAGCTGCGATCACTTCCCCGATTTTCACCATTTCATCCTGCTTCATTCCACGTGTCGTTAAAGCCGCTGTTCCCATGCGGATCCCACTCGTAACAAACGGCTTTTCAGGATCATATGGAATCGTATTTTTATTAACAGTAATACCCGCTTCTTCTAACAATTTTTCTGCTTCTTTTCCAGTTAACTTCCACGGACGTAAATCTAAAAGGACAATATGATTATCTGTTCCACCAGAAACAAGGACTGCACCTTGATTTTTTAATGTTTTTCCTAATGTTGCTGCATTTTCAATGATTTGTTTCGCATAATCCTTAAAGCTTGGATGTAATGCTTCGTTGAATGCAACCGCCTTAGCTGCAATAATATGCATGAGCGGGCCGCCTTGAATCCCTGGGAACACTGATTTATTAATGGCTTTTATCATCTCTTCATCATTTGTTAAAATAATGCCGCCGCGCGGTCCTCGGAGCGTCTTATGCGTTGTGCTCGTTACAACATCTGCATATGGAACCGGTGATGGATGAAGACCAGCTGCAACAAGTCCTGCAATATGCGCCATATCTACCATGAATTTTGCGCCAACTTGATCAGCAATTTGTCTAAATCTTGCAAAATCAATCCTTCTAGGGTAAGCACTTGTACCTGCAATGATCAATTTCGGTTTTTCTTTTTTCGCGATCGCTTCCAGTTCATCATAATCAATTAATTGATTATCTTCTCTCACACCATATGACACTACCTCAAACCATTTTCCTGAAACACTAACAGGACTTCCGTGCGTTAAGTGTCCGCCATGTGAGAGGTTCATCCCCATCACTTTATCACCAGGTTGAAGCAGTGCGAAAAATACAGCAAAATTTGCTTGTGCACCTGAGTGAGGCTGAACATTGGCATATTTAGCACCAAACAGCTGAGTTAGGCGGTCAATTGCAACTTGTTCTGCCACATCGACAAATTCACATCCTCCGTAATAACGCTTCCCTGGATAGCCTTCTGCATATTTATTCGTCATCACACTTCCCATTGCTTCTAAAACATCTTCGCTTACAAAGTTTTCAGATGCGATCAGTTCCAATGTTTGATGCTGACGTTGCTGCTCTTTCCGGATTGCTTCAAAAATAGTTGAATCATTTTGTTGTAAACTCATCCCGTTTCCCCCTTGACTCTTTGTATTAGCTACCTCTATCTCTTTTTACCTCGAAGATTTTATCTGTTTATTCCCAAGATAAAATCTGAAGCGAAACCATACTTTTTTGCACGCAAAAAAGGACAGAAAAGGGTAGCACTAGGCTTTCTTCTACCCTTCTCTGTCCTTTTACCTGAGAGTTTAAGTTCGATTAAGAACCTTCCCCTTTGGTGGCATATAACTGTATACGCGCTCTCCAGAGTTGCGTCCAATTGTGGTTCCATCTACCTGAGAGATTTGTTCCAAGGGTCTTTTTGGAACTTGCTCCTTCGGTGGCGTGTTAACTTGCACTCTCCCACAACCATCTTCCGCTTATTAATTTTTATTATTTTCAGAATAATAGTAAAAGGAATCTAAGTCAAGCTTTTTTGAAAGCGGAAACATTATTTATCAATAAAGATTATATTTTTGAGTTGCCACTAAAATTTTCTACTATTTGTTGTTGATTCTCCTGATCCGCATAATCCACCTTCGTTATCAACATCTTATAAATCGCAATAAGCATGATAAACCAAACAGGTGTTACGAACAAGGCAACACGAGTGTCCTCCGCAAGTGCAAGTACGACAAGCACAAACGCTAGGAAAGCAAGAATTAAGTAATTGGAAAATGGATAAAGCGGCAATTTAAATTTGTTTACTTTCGCTAGATCTGGTCTGGTTTTCCGGTATTTCAAATGGCTGATGACAGTAATTCCCCAAAAATAGTCATCCCAGTTTTATTATCATTATAAATGGCAATACCACCAATAATAACGACAGGTATCAACATATATAACCAAATCATAATAAAACCTCCATTATATTCCTTATTATTAAGCATATCATTACTCTTACCATTTTTTACATTTTTTTCTAAAATCAATCTAAACTGTTTGGATGAGGTTGCACGGACTCCAAATTAAACATGATAATTATTTTGCTCAAGAGTTGATAAAATTTTGTCTTTCGAGACTTTTTGTTCGTCAAACTCAATTTTTACCTCACCATCATTCGTATCGACTAAAACTCGTTCTACCCCCTCTATTTGATTTAGAAGTTGTTCTATTTGTTGTATTTGCTTGTCACCGGTTGCTTCTTTTATAAAAATTGTTGCTTCACCCATAGAAGAATATGCTCCTTTTTAATATATTTTCTTCTATTGTTTCCAAGTTATGAACAACCATTCTAACTGTTCGTTCATTCTGCAAAAGTGGGTTCTTAACATTGATAAAAATTGAATAGTATCTATCAGAGTGGAATAGGAGTGTCTGCCAAATGAAACAACTGCTCAACCTTTCAAGACAAATCTTACCCAGAAAAATAAAAAACCACTCAGAGTGGTTTTTTAATCATTCATTGCTCCTGCCTCTCGGGAAGTCATCGCACCTTGTCCTTCGCTTACATCTTTTTGAATTTCTTGTTTTACTTTTTGTGTATCAGTTCCGGCAAATTCTGGCTTCATAATAGAACCCAAATTCTCTTTAGCTTGTTGACCCGGTTGCATACAAACCCTCCTCAATTAGTGTTTAACAATCTTATTATTTACAAAAAAACATTTGGTATATCCCAAGGATTTGAGCGAACAAAAACGCACGGTGAATTTCAATGCGAAATTACGTGCGTTTTCCTTTGTTATTTAATGGTTTGCACCTCTGAAGTAAACCCGTTATTTTCAGAAGGTAGTTTTTCTTATTATAAATATCCTCATTTAATGATTAGGGGTGACTAAATGGTTAGTAAAGAAGCAGAGATATCCAGCCTCTTCTTGTATTACTTATTAATCTTCACCTTTGGGTTTATGATTCTATATCGACTGTGTTGATCTCGGTTTCTTCATTAGATTCTTTCAAATATTCTAAAACTCGCTTGGCCATTAGTTTATAGCCACTTGTGTTTGGGTGAAATTCATCCTCCGCTAATAAATCTATGTTAGAATTACTAAATAGGTCTTTTGTTGGAACATACTTTACATTCTCATATTCTTCCGAAAGTGATTTTCCAGCATTATTCCAATTTTCAATGATCATTTCAAGTTCTTTTATTTCACCAAAATGCCGTTCAAATGGATTATAAAAACCTATTAAATAAATTTGGGAATCTGGATTCAGCTCATTAATTTTATTAAAAATGGCTGTTAATCGCTCTATATATTTCACCCTTTCCTCTTCGAAGGGTTCCATCGAAACGTTCATAAAATTGGATTTTAGTACTTTCATAATATCATTAGCACCAATCGTGATTAGGACGATATCAGCCTCTTTAATTGCAGAAGTAATATCTTCTTTATCCAGTCGTTTTAGTAATTGATCTGACCGGTTTCCTTTTTTCCCAAAATTTTCTACCGTAATATTTAGGTTATGGTCTTCAAACGTGTTATTAAGGATGCCGACATAACCTCCATTATCTGTTTCATCTCCAATACCTTCGGTTAAAGAGTCGCCGATTGAAACAATCTTCTGATCTTTTTTGAAAAAATCTAATGCAACTTCGACTACTTCCCTGACCTTAGCTTTTATATCTTCCCTTATTGATTTATCATTCTCTTTAACCAGTTCTATTTGTACCTTTTCTTCAGCTGGAGCATGTTCAGCTGCAGTATCTCCTATATTTTCTGTTTGTTCATGATTAACAGAAGCGATCGCCTTTACACTTTCCACCTTTGTATGTTCACGATCTGACAGAAGTAAAAATAGAAGAACACTCACTAATAGCAAACTACCAATAATAATTATCATCATCGTTGCTTTTTTTCTCTGCAAAATTCCATCACACCTATTACTATTGTAAAATCATAATCTAAGAAAATAACATGATATATAGTTTATTCATTTTATCATGCGGGGCAACAATCCGAAAGACAACAAATAAAAGAAATCAAAGGGACGGTTTTCATGCTTCGTTAACTAAACGAAGCATGAAAACCGCCCCCATATTTGTATTTTATGAAAATGGAGGTAACCATTTTCCGTGTTGGTACTTAAGTAATTTCATTAGCTTTAACTATATAGAATAAAAAAATAGCGTAGACCTAAGGAAGGCTACTCGACATATCCAAAAATTTAATATTTACCTGTATTAGAGTACATATTCTTAAACAGTGTTTATATATTTATAAACAAAATATTTTAATAGGATTCTTTATGATCAAAAAAACATCAATTCTTAATGGAATGGTATTTATGTTCTAATCCATCCCTAATCTGTCTTTTACTTGAGACGCCAAGGTGATGACATGAGTTCCAAAGATAATTTGAAGAGATTTTCCACTTCGTACTACCCCTTTGGCATCAAGGCCGTGAACCCATTGTTCATCTGTGTGTACTTTATTCTGATCTATTACATCCACACGTAATCTTGTAGCACAATTCGTAACATGTTTAATGTTTTCCTTTCCTCCTAATGCAGAAATTATACCTGCAATCTGGTCAGTATTGGATATTGTTATTACTTCCTCAGAAGCTGCAAGTTCTTTCTGTTGAAAATCTTTTTTTGTATAAAGTTTGATTTGACTTTCATTATCAGCCTCTTCTCGACCAGGTGTTTTTATATTAAACTTTAAAATGGCCCATCGGAAACTGTAATAATAAGCAGCAAAATATGCTGGAATTAATACCAGTAGTGACATAGCATGGACTTTATCAGGTTGCAGCAAGTTCGGGAACATATCACGGACCGCTGTTCCTATGATAGAAACATTAAGCATCTCCGTAAACACATAGGATAAACCAGACAATGGAACATGAATTAAGAAATATAGCAGCGGTTGAACAAATAAGAAGGTATACTCAATTGGTTCGGTCACACCAATCAATACAGCCGTTAAGATAGCTGGAATCAATAAACTTGCGACCTTTTTACGATTTTCTTTCTTCGCAGTAAAATAAATCGCTAGAGCAGCACCTGGCAGCCCACCGAAGTGGAACAATACACGTCCAGTTGTAAAGTTTCTAACAATGTATTCCGTTGCCTCAGAAGATCCCATCTGTGCCAACATAATGTTACGAACACCTTCATATAGTGTTCCATCTACTAACATCGTTCCACCTACGGACGTATACTCGATTGGAAACGCTATCAAATGGTGGATACCAATTGGCAGCAACGCACGGTCCATTGCTCCAAAAGCAAAAGTCCCAACTAAACCACTTGCTGTAATAAAATTACTTAGTTCCGCGAGTCCATTTCCAATAAACGGCCAAACATAATATAATAGAATCCCTACTGGTACAACAGCTACAAAATTTAAAATCTGAGCATATCTAGGACCAGAAAAGAAAGAAAGAGCATTTGGCAATTGTTTTTCACAAAATCTATTATGGACGATACTTGCCACAACACCTGCGATCAATCCAGAAAAAATCCCCATATTATAGCTGAAAATACCAAGGTTATGACCAAATAAAGAATTGTAATTTTTTGCGTCTAGTTCTGAGTATCCTGAAGCGATCAATGCTTCAACTGAAGTGGTTTCAGCATTTAAATGGTTGATACCCATCAACGTATTGATTACGGTATTAAGACCAAGAAAGAGAACAAGTCCTCCCAATGCTGACCATCCTTTTTCCTTCTTAGCCAAGCCAAAAGCTATACCTACTGCAAAAAATACTGGCAAGAATCTCATGACCATAAAACCTAGACTATTGATGATTACAAAGAAATCATGCAGAAAATTTCCTTCTTGTATTAACCACCCTAAATGAAGAGCCTCCACGTTTTCCATGTTAGCAAAGGCCGAACCTATCCCAATAAGAATACCAGCAACTACCAGGAGAATAACAGGTATCATCATCGAACCAGCAAACACTTGAATTTTCCCTTTCATTAATCGTCACACCCCTAAATGTATAGTTGTTTGCATCCAACTTTGTTTTAATAAAGGACCGTGATGTATTTGTCTAAGATGCCAATAAACGAATGGTTTCACAATAGATAATAATCGATTTAAATAATGTTTCTATTCGAATCCGTTCATTTGGCATATGTGTGTTTGATACATCTCCAGGAAATGTTGGACCGAAACATACGCCATTTTTTAGTACTCTTGCATAAGAAATTCCACCTTTTGTAATACCCTCAGCTTCAACTCCCGTAACCGATTTATAGGCTTGTTTCAGCTGTTTTATTAAAGGTGTATCTTTTTGGACATAATGCAGGTCCAATGACTTCTGAATGGATACGTTTAATCGCTGCTCTGAACTAAACTTTTGTAAAACGTCTAATGTAGAAGCTAATGTCTGTCCCTTAGGGAAACGGTAATCAAACGCGATTTCAATTGTTTCACCATCGTACGTTACATAAGGAACTGCCATCGTGGTTATACCAGTCTCGCTGTCATTATGAAACAGTCCTAACTTTTTGCCATAAACATCTTCTAAAAAATAGTTTTCTAGTAAGGTTAAAAACTTTTGACTATTTCCCAAATCCTTTTTAATTCTGATTAGATCCTTAGCGAAAAGGAAGATTGCATTTCTTCCTTTATGAGGGTTTCGTGATAAGGCTTTATCTCCAGTGTAAATAGCAGTAATTTTTTGATTGCATATGATAATTTCATCAGCGTCAGTTAGAAAATTTTTTAATAGTTCTGGGCTTTGACTCTCAAATACCACTTTTAATGTCTCACAAATAAACCCTCTTTGTTTCTCACTATGAATCTCAATTAATTTATGAGGAGGCTCTTTGTTTAACAACCTCTCAGTTTCAAAAGTGAACGTGCCTTGGATGACTCCTTTTTCACAATGCACAATTGGAAAATCTCCATCAGGGGTAAAAGCCAATTCAGGTTGAGGATTATGGTTGAAATAATGCTCCATACACTCCCAGGTTGTTTCCTCTGCTCCCCCAATAATCAATCTGACTTTCCTTTTTAAAGGAATCTTTAAATCTCTTACTATTTTCATTGCATAATAGGCTGCTAATAGTGGTGCTTTATCATCATTAACACCTCTACCATACAAGAATCCATTATGTTCTGTTAATGTAAAAGGATCAAATTTCCAGTCATTTTTATCACCTTCCGAAACAACATCTAAATGTGCTAATATTCCGAAAATTTCATCGCCACTTCCGTAATCAACATGAAGGGCGTACCCATCAAAATCAGCATAGGTAAAGGAATCACGATCGGCAATCTTCAGCATTTCATCAAAAGCATTTCGGACCCCTTTACCAAACGGAGCAGAATTAGATCTAGTATCTTCTGCACGTATCGAGGAAATCTGGATTAAGTTCGCTAAATCCGACATGAATTCTTCTTCATAGAATTGGAGTTTTTCATAATAAAGTTTATTGAAGCTGAACAACCTGATTCTCCTCCTTGGGACTCAGGATTCTTTTCATGTCAGCCTCAAACTGTTGTTTCCCGGAAAGTGTTAACGGGTGGTTGAAACTTTCTTCAATAAGCTTGAATGGTGCTGCGATATAATCAGCAAATAATGCAACATGGTCTAATTGATATTTAGTTCGGATACTTGCTGCGATAATATGGGTCGAATACCTTTTCTTTTCTATTACCTTCGCAACATTCTCTACGAAAGTAAGTCCATCTACACCCATTTCCTCATTTCTAGCAACAAAGAGGAATACATAATCCGCACCAGCATTTATGGCCAGCATTGCTTGGTTCATATCAAAAACTAAAGTGATGGCTGTTTTTATTCCTTTTTCCTTCAATATCTTTACAAGTTTTAAGCTGGATTGCGAGTAATTAAGTTTAATAATAATATCTTTTGTAATTTTCGTGATTTTTTCTACTTGGCGTATCAAATCAAAAAGATCATCACCAACTACTTCAGCCGTTAACATAATACCGAATGTACTATATTTTCTTAGAAAGTCATAAAAGTTTGTATTTTGTTTTTCATATAAAGAAGGATTTGCCGTTATTCCAGCAACAACACCAAGTTCAAGTAAATGGGTTATTTCTTCCACATTGGCTGAATCAATAAAGTACTTCACCTGTATTAACCTCCTTTTCTTGTTATTCTTTGTACACCATCCTTATAGAGTGGAAAAACTTACTATATCGATTGAGCTGCTATAACAGCAGCTCGATCAATTTCTTCCTTTTTTCACAAACTTTGAGACAAAATTTCTTTAAGTCTATCTGAATTGGTTAATGGGAGATTAAAGAAGAGCTTTTCTTGCAATTCCTTAATAAGCATGTCTTTATCTCCTTTGAAAGTGAAGGGCTGGGATAACCCGATTTTTTGTATAAAGTGTTTTATTGTCAACTCTGCTTGTTCATGTAAGGGTGCTTGCTCATCAGCTGGATTGTAATCTTTTAAAATCACTAACAACGTTTTCACCTTATTTGGAATAACTGAACTAACATACTTTAAATAGGAGGGATATGCATAGGCCAAAGTCTGCCCATGTGCTAGCTCTGGAAAATAACCGTTAATTGATTCAGCAATTGGATGTGGTGCTTCAGCTCCAGCATTAGAAAGACAAATACCGGATAAAGTGTCAGCATAGGCTAACTGTTCCCTCAGTTCTAAATTCGTTAAATCTTTCAATAAAAGTGGCAGGGACTCGGCAATAATCGAAATGGATTGTAATGAAAGTGTTTCAGTTAGTTTAGTAGCTCTTGGATTAAAGAAGCTTTCCATTGCATGACACATCGCATCAAATCCAGTTTCAGCAGTGACTTTTTCAGGGACCGTCAGCATTAATTCTGGATCAACGAGCGATACACGTGGAATTAAACAAGAATGAAAAAGGGTCAATTTTTCTTTTTTCTCCGATTCTGTTACAACAGCCGCCTGTGTAACATGGGAACCTGTACCAGAGGTTGTTGTGATGGCAACAATCGGTAAGGCTTTAACGGTCTTGTCTAGATCGTTAAATGGGTCAGAAAACTGGTTAAAGCTGTACTCCCATGTAAGATCCTGATTTGCCGCCATGATGGCGATAGCTTTGGCAGTATCCATGGAAGAACCGCCTCCATAGGCCAGAATAAAATCAACATTTTCATTCACAGCTATTTCTTTTCCCTTATTCACAATGTCGGTTGTTGGGTTTGGCTCCACTCCTTGAAAAACCACATATTGAATACCCTGATTATCAAGACTTTCTGTGATTTCGCTATAGTGCAGTTCACGTCTACTATCTCTGACTGGTGACCGAACAATCAGGCACTTGCTTCCATATTCCTCTACATATTGACCAATATTGTTTCGAACACCAGCCCCAAAGTAAATCCTTGCAGGTGAATAAAATGAAAAATTCATCCGTATGACCTCCTAGTTTTTCATTCTCCAAAATATTCAATACTTGCGGCATCAATCGCTGCACGGCAAGCTTTGACCCCAGCAGTAATGCCCTCTTCATACTTAAAGATCCCTGAAGAAAGGATGACAACATCCGGTTCCGCTTCAATCATCGGAGCTAAATTCTCAGCTCGTAATCCACCGTCAACGGCCAATTCACATTTTGGATTTTTTTCATTGATCAACTTTCTTGCTCTTTTTACAAGATCAAGGGAAGACCTTCTCCACCCCCAATTATCTTTTCCGTCAGTTTCATCGACACCATGAACAACGATATGCAAACGGTCGATGTCATAAATGGCTTCCTCAACAAAGGATAACGGGGTATAACAACCAATAGTCAGGCCAATTTTTATTCCAAACTCACGACAATAATTAATAATATAAGCAAGCGGTGCACCGATAAAATGTTCTACAGGGATAATTAACATATTTGCACCAGCAGCAGCAATTTTTTCAATAAACAGACGATCACATTCACGCGTATAAATATGACATTCGATTGGTTTATCAGTTACCGGTCGTATTCCTTCAATGACTTGATGACCGCCCATTAATTGCATGTTTCGTAAATCATACATATCAGCGGCGTCCGAATGAATATAATCCGCCCCAGCCTCACTTGCTTCCTTTACAATATCTGCCAGATGACCATAATCAACATGTGCTAACCCTGCGGCAATTTTTATGTACTTTTTCATTGTTTTTCCTCCTATTTGCTGTGAATGACTTTTGGATTTATATAAGTAGATAAGCCGAATCAAATCGTAATGAAGATAGTTCGGCTTATCTTAATCTATTAACCTTATACCGTTATGGCATTGGTCTGAGGCAAGAGTTCAAATCCTGCTGTAAAGTGCCGTAAGGATGTGATCGGTCCTTCATAGACCAATTTCATTCCTCTGTACGTATCTCTGTTTTGATAAATTTCTCCTAATGCATTGGCAATGACATCCATGTGGCTATTGGTATAAACCCTTCTTGAGATAGCGATTCTCATTGCTTCTACTTCTGGATAAATATCCTCACCCGTTAAAGGATCTTTTGAACCGAAAGCACAAGCACCTAGTTCAACGGCCCGAACCCCTGCTTCTTCATATAATGCGACAACCAGTCGTTGTGAAGGGAATTCACTTTGCGGGATATGGGAAAAAAATCTTCTTCCATCAACGTAAACCCCATGACCCCCTGTTGGTTCTATAATCGGAATGCCTTTTTCCTTTAAGCGGTCACCCAAATATTTTACTTGATTAATCCGATATTCCAGATACTGTTCATCCACACCCTCTTGCAAACCAACAGCTAGGGCTTCTAAATCACGTCCTGCCAATCCTCCATAGGTAATGAAACCCTCATGAACAATGGCTAATTGTTGCGCTACTTTTAGGACTTCTTCATTTCTAGTAACGAAAAGACCTCCGATATTCACGAGACCATCCTTTTTTGAACTCATTGTGGCTGTTTCGCAATAAGAAAACATTTCTTTCGTAATCTCTTTAATCGATTTATTTTCATAGCCTTCTTCTCTTTGTTTAATAAAGTAAGCGTTTTCTGCAAGCCTCGCTGCATCGATCACAACTGGAATGTTGTGATTTTTCGCTAAGGTACTTACTTCTCTTATGTTTTTCATCGAAACAGGCTGTCCACCATTGTTATTACATGTTACGGTAATGATGACCACGGAAATATTTTCAGGACCTTTTTCTGCAATCAGTTTTTCCATTTTCTTAATGTCAATATTCCCTTTAAACGGTTGTGGAGGGCTGGCTGTATCTTTCCCGATATCATTGACATAATCAACAGCCAATGCACCAATCACTTCTGCATTTCCTCTAAATGTATCAAAATGCATATTTCCAATTGCATATTTTCCAGGTTTTGCATAGATTTTTGCCATTATGTAATCCGCTGCTCTTCCTTGATGTGTAGGCTGCACAAATGGCATACCGAAGATATCTTGAACAGATTCTTCTAATTTATAAAAGCTTTTCGAACCAGCATACGATTCGTCGCCAAGCATGAGTGCAGACCATTGTTCACTGCTCATCGCGGAAGTCCCGCTATCGGTAATACAATCAATATAAACATTCTCAGCTTTAATTTGAAAGGCATTATATCTTGCTTCCGTTAACCATTGTTGCCGCTGTTCCTTCGTGGTTTTTTTAATTCTTTCCACCATTTTGATGCGAAATGGTTCTGCAGTCATAAAACGCATTTGAAATCATCCTTTCGAAGTGATAATTTTTTTACATCTTGTAAATATTTTATCACTAGGGAATTGTACTTACAATACTATTCAGAAAATTTTTATTTTTATAATTAATAATAAAAAAACCGTAGGTACAAAATACATACCTACGGGATTATTCGCGTTCTAAATAAACATTAAAGCTTGCTTATATATCGATAGATAGAGGTTTCTGAGGTTTGAAGAATCTTAGCCAACTCACTAATAGAGCCTTTCATCAAAAAAATACCTTTTTCATCCAATACACGAATAAGTTCCAACTTTTCTTCATGACTCAATCTTTCTGGAGGAACGTTAAAATTTTTTAATGCTTCTTGTATCGTTTTCGTCATTAAATCTTCAAACGAAAGATTATAGCTCTCATAAAAGTGATCTGTTTTATATTGGAAAGGTTCCGAACCACTAATCAAGCGATTTAGAAGGCCCCTAAGCTCAATTAACTCGTCTACTTTATAGTTAATAGTAAGCATACCAATTAATTGACCATTATCATTTTTAATAAAATGTGTTGCTGACCTTAGTTTATTTCTTGCATGTGAGAAAGCCCGATAGTTTACAATCGACTCTTCTTGAACATATAATTCTCTCTCTATAAACCTTTTTTCCATGTCAGGAATCGGGCTACCTACAACGGTTTCAGGGTTAAAGGCATTTTCAATTAACACTATTTCCATTTTATAGGTATCATATAAAATTACTTCTGCATCATTTCCAACAAATTGGGAAAAAAACTTAACCATCGGAAAATATGACTCAATTCCAGACATACTAATTTCTCCTCTATTTTATGTATTCTAATTGTAAGATTCTTTTCAATTTTAATTATAGCTGAAATTAAGGATACTTAAATAATTTTTTAGTCCGGGATTGGTATTTTTCCACAGTCTTAATTCAAAAAAATCCGGTTACGATGGAAGTAACCAGATTTTTTTTCTTATAAATGACAAACACCCATTTTTCCTCTTAACATAGGATAATTACAAAATGTCAGGAGGTAGTTATATGGAGAAGGAACAATCATCACTTTCGAAGTCCTCAAGATTAAAATGGCAGCTTTTTGAAGTGATTGGAATTTTGTTAGTGTTTGGATCATTGATTTTGCTTTTATTCGCTCCTAATTCACTGTCTTCCCTGTTTGATACGATTATTAAAGAAGTAAAACCAATTGTTGTAGATATTTTTCTGACGAGTGAAGTTGGAATCGCCATTATTGTAAGCGTTATCGTTGGACGCCTTTTGGAACGTTTAGGTTTTACTGATGGGCTAATTCGCTTATTTGTCCCCATCATGAAGTGGTTTAAGATCAATCCATCGGTTATCATTCCAAGCGTTTACAATATTCTTGGTGATATTAACGCAGCTGGAAAAATCTCTGGTCCGATTCTTGTCAAAGCAAATGCAACCAAAGCTGAGCAAAAAATTGCAGTAGCCACTATGATCCAATCCCCACAATCCTTTGCAACCTTTGTGTTGGGGCTCATCGCACTATCAGCATTCAGCATTAATGCCTTTCCACTTGTAATTCTTTCCATATTTGTCCCAATCATAGTCGTTCCCTTTATCTTATCAAGAACCATTTACCGAGATACAAAGAAAGTGGAGCTAGTGGAATTACCTCGTTTTACACCTACTACAAAATTTTTGCAAACGATATTCTCATCCGCTAAAGAAGGTGTCGAACTGCTGTTTTTGATTATTATTCCAGCAGTTGCTGCCGTCTTTTTCTTTATCGGAGCATTAAAATTCATTGGTGTTTGGGGTGTCATTGAATCCAGTTTATCCTCTATTCTTACCTACTTAAGTATTGAACCCGCAACCGGGATTGTGTCTATCCTTGCCGCTCCGACACTTGCGGTTGCGCAGCTTGCCGATCTCGCGAGTACCATTGATCCTCGCTTAATTGTTGGATCATTTGTTTTAGCCAATTCTGGGTTGCCATTGTCGGTCATCTTTGGCCAGGTACCCGTCACTTGGGCCGAAACATCTGGTCTTAATGAACGAGAAACAATAGAAGCCGCTATTATTGGAATAGTTCTCCGATTTATTACGGCTTGTATACTAGGGTACTTTTTAACTCCATTTTTGGTTTGATGAATGATGAATTACATGATTCGAGGAAAGAAAATCGTAACAGTCAGTCACCTAGGGACCTTGGAAAATGGCTCAATGGTTATTGAGAATGGAAAAATTGCCGATATTGGCAGTTGGGAGAGGATGAAAGAGCAATTCCCTGATTTGGATGTGATTGATTGTTCGAGTTATGTTATTACTCCTTCATTGGTCGATTGTCATACTCATTTACTAGAATTTGCTCCAACCTCTCTCTATCCCGTTACACCTGACACTCATTTTTTTGCTGGAAAAGCGATACTTTTTCATGCCTTGTCATCGGGTATCACGGCACTTGGTGAGCAAATCTGCGGTCATCCGCTTTGTGATTTTTCTAAAGAGGATTATCAAAAGTGCGTTCAGGATCTTCCTCTTGATGTTTCCTTTGCAACAACAAGTATTTCGATCGGTTTCGAAAATTTGGCTCATTTTACATCGATCACACAATCGCGGGGAGTTACACAATACGATTTATCCGACCCGGTTTTAGTGCAAATGATTGCACTTGAAAGTGACTATCCAGGTGAAAATATCTTTATAAATGCCACACCAGCAAATTTTACAGAAAAAGAAGTACCTCGAGCAGGAGAAATTATCTTCACCTTAGAGGAGTTAGAGAGGATTGTAAACATCTATCATCGATTAGGAAAACGAATGGGCGCCCATGTTGCTGGTGAGGAAGGAATCAAATTAGCCTTAGATGCCGGAGTTGATGTCTTGCACCACGCTCACGGAATTACAGATGATCAAATTGAAAAAGCTGCAAAACAAGGAGTGAAAATCGTTGCCACCCCAATGGGTGGTACTCATTTACAGCCTAACTCTCCAGAAGAAATTCTTAAATTCATTGAAAAGGACATTCCCGTATCAATCTCAACTGACTCCTATCTCCCACCCTATCAAGGAACTTCGTGGCTTCCCTTTAATGACCAAACATTAAAGGGACCTGATGTCTTAATGCTTATCGCAAATCCAGCTATGCAGCTATTAAAGAAACATCATTACAATGAAAATAAGATTCTGGCACTACTAACAGACAATCCTGCTAAGCTATTAGGAAAAGATGATGTGTTCGGACGACTAGAAGTAGGATTAGAAGCAAACTTTTTAGTATCTGAGGGTGTTCCTGGACTAGAAATAACAGAGATTAATAATATAAAGAACATTTTCTATAAAGGGGTTAAAGTAGTTGACCGGACTTAATAAATGTACGATTCAATAATCAAGAAATCAATTAAATGGCATAAACATTTTCAAAAAGTCGTTAAGCGTCTCACGGGAAATAGACCTTTGGGACTTAACCACACTTCCTTCCAATATGTATGTCGTTCTCTTTTGGAGAAGTAATAAGTTCAATTATGTAATAGGTTTCAAATATTTCATATCTTGTTCTTCAACTCTACTGACCGTTAGTTTAACAATCCAGTTTCAATAATTTTAACATAATCTTCCTATATTGGATTCCGTTATATTTCAGTAATATTAACATAAATATCCATTAAAAAATCACCTCACCTCTAAGAACTCAGAGGTGAGATGATTTTAATCAAATTTTACAAAATCCCCTTCTTTGATTTGATTCTTTTCAAACCATCCAAGATTGACTTCGATTGCATAATGATAAGAAAGTTCAGGATCATAAGTAGGACATTCATCCTCTTTACAAGGCACCATATCTAGTAATTTCAGAATTTTTCCATCTGAATCAAGAAAAGCAATAGATAAAGGAATTAAGGTGTTTTTCATCCAAAAACCGCCATATGTTTTTCCTGAAAACACAAATAGCATCCCCTCGTTTTCGGGTAATTTTCTAACAAACATTAAACCCTTTTCTCTTTTTCCTTGAGTATCTGCAACTTGAACGGTTAATTTGGTTGTCCTTTCTCCACTGGATACTTTAATCATTTTTGATTGAAGACTTTCTTTTTTTTCTTGACGAAAAAAAAAACCGATTTTTTTTTTTTCAACATATTCACTCACCTTGTCTTTTCCCTTTATAAAAATAGGAAGAAAGTTGGAGTTAAAACGAAAACAAGAAGAAAAAAACAACGAGGAAAACTCCTTTTCACTTCCAATACTTATTATATGGTTTTACATTTATTACTTTATTTTCAATAATCATAGCTACAATATTATTAGACAGGACCTTTACAGGAATATATTTAGAAAGGAAAAGCGATGCTTCTTTAAGCATCGCATCCGTTGGTGCAAAAAAGATGAGAATCATCCTTATTCTTTGGCTCCACCCTGTCAGAATCAACAACCATTATATTAATAATAAACATCCCTCAGTAACACTATCTAATGGGATGTTTTTATTCAATAGATAAAACAATCTAATCGGTATAGAATTCATTAATAATTTTTATGATTGAGTTATCCCCTTTTTAAACCAAAATACAAACTTTTTAACAATAAACATAGCAATTAAATTTACTATTACAGCAAGAAACCAATTCCATTTTTTGTAATCAATTAAAGAACTGTATCTCTCTAAAAAAAATGCGTAAGTAGGTAAAGCCATTCCATATATTAAATAGTAAATAATGATCCATTTCGGGGCTTTTTGGATAGGGTAGAGGAGAATAAAAAAAACAGCATAGGTTGGAAAAATAACATAATGTAAAGAAAAACTCATCTTTGTTGCATAATTAAATTCTCTAAAAGGAAATTCAAGTAACTCAAGTCTTACTTGAAAGTATTCAAAAAGCCATGAAAATGCCTGCCCAAATAAGAACGTAATATGAGCAACCCTCCTTTTATCCTTTGGTACATATTTCAACAAACATAGTACAGCTATAACCCAGGAAAAAACTAAAATGAGAATTTCTTTATTCACTGCTTCTCCACCTTAGTTAATTGTTTTTTAAACCATAAATAATACTGGTGATTAATATATAAGACTAAAAAAAGGCTGATTAATGTCCAATACCACTTCCATTGATGATACATTACTAAATTAGTGGTTTTTTGAAGAATTACTTCAATGACAGTGAATAACCCTGCGAAAAGTAAATAATATAAGATTTTCACTTTAATTTTATTACTTTTTGGAAAATATAGGCTAAAAATAATTGCAATCATTGGGAATAGAAAAAATTCAAAGGAAAAACTTGTTTTATTATATTTATTTGCATCGGGTAATAATTGTACTGGATACTCTATCCATCTCATTTCAACTGCGAATAAACCTGCTATCCAAGTGATTACTTGGAGTGATAAAAATAGCAACCATGCTTCTCTTGCTTTTTCTATAGGTACCATTTTCCAAATTATAATAATACATAACCCCAAAATTCCAATTAATATCCATCTATCAAGGTTCATTACATAGTCACCTTTTGTAAAATTATAAGTTTTATTGTTAACTAATAATTATATTTGTAGTCATTGTAGGTATAAATTTATTACTTAACATCTCTATATATTTTCACTTATGGAACTAACCTCCCCCTTTAACTGAAGAAGAAAATTGAAAAAAGAGCTGCCGCAGCAGCCCCATCTCTAACTCTTGCATCCGTTAGTTTGAATAAGAATAAGTGTAGTTGAATAAGAATAATTTCAACATAATCTCCATTTTACGTGCAAAAATCAGTGTGATTTTTCTTATGGGGGTCCTGCCGACAAAACGCGAATATTATACGTTAAGACATTTTTTGGAAGGTAAAACCCTGATTTTTCTACGCTATGAGGAGAATTCAGGGTTTTTAATCATTGTTCGTTTTTGAAAAAACAAATTGTTGCAAATAAATCTTACAATATTGATATTTGCATTAATTTTACTAGAGGTCTTTAAAATTGAATTTCAATCGTTGTCCCATGACCAACCACACTATCAATTCTAATCTCTCCATCATGTGCCCGAATGATATCGTTGGCTATGGCCATTCCAAGTCCAGAACCTTTGTGGGACTCTCCTGTATTCGTTCCTCGATAATAGCGATCAAAAATTCGATTGAGTTCTTCTTTCTTTATCCCTTTGCCATCATCTTTTATCGTAATATGTGTTCGGTCTTTCTTTTTAACACTCACAACTATTTTCACTTTGCTGTCATTATGGACGATTGCATTATATATTAAATTCGTTAGTGCTCTTCGTACCAGAATTTCATCAACATCCACTCGGATCATTTCTTGGTGTACCTGAAATTCAATATTTCGATTTGAGTATCTGGCATCATTTAAAATATCGATCACGATATTCCGTAATAGCGTTACAATGTTAATCGTTTTTTTGTTTAAAGTTAGTTCTTTATTTTTCAATCTCATTGTTAAGTTTAAATCTTCTAATACATCCTTCATATATAGCGACTTTCTTTCGATAATTTCTGCGTATTCTCTCATTTCATCTAATGAAAATTGATATTCTGGGTCCTTCATCATTTCCGCATAACCTTGAATAGAGGCAAGTGGTGTTTTCATATCATGGGAGATGTTTCCGATCCACTCCTCTTTCATTTGATCCAATTTCTTTCGTTCCCTTTCGTTTTCAGTTAGCTGATTGGATAAATAATTGACATTATAAAAAACATCTTTATAGATTCCTTTAGGTTCATAATTTATATTATAGTCCTTATTTGCTAGTCTTTTTATTCCATCAATTAATGTATGAAGTGGCTTTGTAAGTCGTTTGCTAAATAAATAGCCGATTAATAAAGCAATAAGACCATCTATGAGTAATATAAGAATACTCCCTATTTTAAAATTGTGTAAGAGATCACGGGAGTCATAGGATAATGTGATTTTTTCAATAGAAGGATTTTCAAATCCAATTAAGTAACTATAATTGTAGTTATCGATCTTTTTACCACTAACAAAAACAGTGGCATATATATCTTTCTCTACATATTTGTGAATATTGACAACTTCTAAAGGTGTGTACTTTTTCTTTATCCCTTCAGGTAGCCTATAACCGTATAGCTCCTTTCCATTTTCGTCTAAAATTTGGACCCATGCTTCATGCTTGATAAGTTCTTTTTTTCCTTGGTTGCTAATGGCTACTTCATTATTTGAAAACGTAATATGTTCCTGAAAACGCCTTGTAAAGGATTCTGCAGAAATGGTTTCTCTGTCTTGAAAAATCGGTACATTAAATGCAGATTGGGCAAAAAACAATGCCAAAAAGGTGAGAATATTTATGAAAATAACGAGGATGACAACTATAACGACAGATAGGAGAAATCTTCCTGTTAACCTCCATTTCATTTCCTATTCACCCTTTACGACAAGCTTGTAGCCTAACCCTTTTACAGTCATTAGATACTTGGGGTTTGAAGGCTGTTCTTCAATTTTTTCTCGCAATCTCCGGATATGTACCATGATCGTATTATCAAATCCGATAAAATCCTCTCCCCAGACGCTATCACAGAGCCTTTCTTTACTAATGACCAAATTAGGGTTTTGAAGAAAATATGTCATTAATCCGAGCTCTTTTCGTTTTAATTCTATGATTTCACCGTTCTTCGATAATTCTGCTTTTTGTTCATTTAACTCAAAGGGACCTGCTTTAATAATGGAATCCATCTTTTCTTCTGTCTGTGAAAAATCGGCTCTTCGTAATTGTGCTTTTACTCGATAGGCTAATTCCTTCGGGCTAAAGGGCTTTGTAATATAATCATCCCCACCAATGGCGAACCCTAAAATCCTGTCAATTTCTTCTGCTTTTGCGGATAAAAAGAGAATCGGCACATTAGAAATATTCCTTATTTGCTTACAGACATCATAGCCTTCCCCGTCTGGCAGCATGATATCGAGTAACACAAGATCAGGTTTTTTTTGTTGAAATTGAGTGAATCCGTCTTTCGCTGTAGTGGCGGTTATGACATTTTCGATACCTTCTTTCATTAATACCGTTTGAATAAGCCTTAAAATATCCTCTTCATCATCTATGATTAAAACCTTTTTATTCGTTAGCGACATTCCAATTACTACCTCCAAAATTGTTATAACTATTCCTTCATTATATAGAATTTGAGTCCCGGATTGAAATCAGGCTAAAAAGTGTCATTTTCAATCAGAAAGCTTCCTTTAATTCAAAAAAGAACCCTGTATCAAAAGGATTCTTCCCTGAAGTATTCTTTACTTTAACTTATCTTTTGCTTTTTCAGGTAGTTCTTCTTTTGTAACTTCCTGATATGATGTAATCCCTTTTCCATCCTTTACGAACAATCTTAAATAAGCTTTTTCGCGGAGTTGTTTAGTGGCAGTAAACGTAAGTGTTTTTTGCTTGCCCTCTTGATCATAAGCAGGTAATTCGTATTCATAACTGACATATTTCTGTCCATTGTCTGCTTTGTCTTCGATTTTCTTACCTTGCCCTTCAATCCGGGTATAGTATTCATCGGCACCTAATCTGTTAAGGTTTACGTTTTGAATAAACACCAACCCTCCTATTAAAATAGCTGCTATAACCGTACATGATATGATTAATTTCTTCATTATAATTCTCCTTTTTATTTTGATTTCGTTACAATTTTGTAGTAGGCATTCACGGTTAAGAAATAATAAACGATGTATATACAGGTATACACGCCCATGCATATCACAACCGGAATAACTAAGCTGGTTTGCATTAATCTCGATAAAGCCGTTAGGGCAACGAAACAATGAGCGATCCCTGCTATTAATGGCAGAGCAAAGACAAATAAAACTTGTTTAGCAATGGATCTCTTTACCTCTTTTTTGTTGACACCGATTTTGTGTAGAATTTCATAACGACCCTTGTCTGAGTTTGCTTCTGTTAGTTGTTTAAAGTAAATGATACTTCCTGTAGCAGCAAGGAAAACTAATCCTAAGAATCCACCCATAAAGATCATTAAGCCTGATGATTCCATTCCAGCAGAATAATCTGCATAAAAGCTTGAGAATCTTGCTTCGACTGGCAGAATCAATTGAATATCTTTTGTTAATTGCTTAGCTTCATCTTCATTAGTAATCTCGTAAACTTCCATTTTCACACTGTTTGTTTCTTTTCCTAATTGAGTAAACAACTGTTCACTTACCACAACGGTTGTACTAGCTGTATAATAATTGAGGGCATTATATTTTTTCAGACTCTTAAATGTAATATTCTCGACGCGATCGTTCACCTTCAAAGAAATCGTTGAACCTATATAGTTCGGTGACATTCCTTCATAGTACCCTGCATCCAGTGCAGCTGCTTCATTTCCTTTTAAGGAAAGCTTGTCGGTTCTTTTTTGTACTTTTGCTAGCTTATTAAAATCACTATCCGAAATTACGGTATACATCATTTCATTACTGAACAAATTATTTTTTAAGGTTGTGACATCTGCATTGATTTGCAGTGTTGGAATCGACTCATGATAAATAACGTCATGATTTTTATTGTTTGAAATAATATCTCTTACTTGATTCGTTACGTTCTTGTCTTGATCAATAAACATCATGCTATTTGGATTGGCGAGTCCTACATTACTTCTATTGTTGTAATACAAGCTGTAGGCTGTTCCAACAGCAGTTAATGTTGTCGCACTTAGCACAGCAATGATCGTTAACGTACGAGCATTCCCCTTTATGCGATAGAGGAGCTGGGATGTTCCGATTAAGTTAATCCCTTTCCAATAGGACCTTTTATTCTTTCTAGACATCTTTAATAAGTACACAGTTAATGTACTAAATAAGAAGTACGTCCCTAGAATGACCGTCGCTAAAATAACAAGGGGCGTTACCATGAAGCCCATTGCTTTCCATGCATTTGACTCCATTAAATTTTGAAGTGCGAGCCAATAACCGATTCCGACTAATATAACGGATAATAGTGCCATAATGAACGATGATTTCGGCTCTTGTTCCCCTTCTTTATCGGCTTGGAATAATTCGATTAATTTAAACCGATAAATTAATCGGTATCCTTGAAACGACGTAATGATGGTTATAAGAGAGAATACGATGATTGTGTTCACAATGGCTGCTAATGAGATGGTGAAATCTCCAATGGCCTCAAAGCCCATGACACCCATCAAAATCGATACAAAAAACTTCGATAAAACGGAACCGAGTAGAATTCCGATAATCTGAGCTAAAATCCCCATAATAAAGTTTTCGTAGAAAAGCATGCGACCAATTTGTTTCTTACGCACACCCAGTAAAGAATAGAGACCGACTTCTTTTTTCCGTTTCCTTGTAAAGAATGAGTTCGAATACCAAATAAAAATAGCCACAAAGACCATTAAGACGACTGCTGCCCCACTAAAAGCTGAGCTGATTTTAGGTGAAGCATCAGAAGTAGCTTGGAGCGTTTCATCATATTTTAATGAAACGAAGGTAAAGTAAATGACGATACTGAAAATCATTGAAGCAAAATATAGGAAATAGTTAGTAAAATTTTGACGAATATTTTTCCTAGCAATACTAAAGAGCGTCATTTAATACCCACCTCCAAGAGAAGCGAGGACATCTAAGATCTTTTGAAAGAAATCCTGACGAGATTGGTGATTTTTATGAATTTCTGTATAGGTCCTACCATCCTTAATAAAAAAAACCCGTTTACAGAAGCTTGCAGCGTAAGCATCATGAGTGACCATCATAATGGTGGATTGATTCTGTTCGTTTAATGCGTTTAAGCTTTCTAGTAGACTTGTAGCCGATTTGGAATCAAGTGCCCCTGTTGGCTCGTCTGCTAAGATTAAGCTTGGATTTCCGACAATGGCTCGTGATGCTGCTGTTCTTTGTTTCTGACCTCCGGATATATGATAAGGGTATTTATCTAGAATTTCCCGAATTCCAAATGTATCGGCGATTTCATTCACGCGTTTTTCAATCTCATTTGCCGGTACTTTTGATAGCGCAAGTGGAAGCAAAATATTTTCCTTTACCGTTAACGTATCAAGCAGGTTATAGTCTTGGAAAATAAAACCAAGCTTATTTCGGCGGAAGTCAGATAATTGTTCCTCATTCATTCTGACAATATTTTGATTGGTAATCATGATCTCTCCTGATGAAGGCGTATCAATCGTGGACAAAATATTTAGCAAAGTTGATTTACCAGCCCCAGAAGGTCCCATAATTCCAATAAATTCACCTTCTTTAATTTCCAAATCAATATCTTCTAACGCTTTATATAAATTTCCCTTAGTTCCAAATACTTTTTGAACATTTTTTGCTTGTAAGATGGTTTTCATAAGTAATCCTCCTTGTTTAACTACAAAGACGATTATATTCCCCCAACCTTACACCATTTTAATGTAAACCTTAAATAAACCTTAAAAAACAACAAACTCCGAAAAAGAATTTGCTGTTTAAAGGTTTTGTCATTGCTCGGGATTAACTTGGCAACATAGTCGAAGTAAAAGAGAAGACTCCCTTTTCTTAAAATAACCATCACGGCATGGATAAATAAAACCGCACCTCCTTCTGTTGATGAATACTTAGCAGAGAAAATGGATTCATTACATAATCGACTTGAATGGATTAAAGCTAATATCACAGAATTAGATGGGGTTAATTTTGAAGACGGACGGTTACGAATCAACAAAAGAAGTTTTTTACAGACAAAATGTCAACAGCCTCGCAGTGGCGTTTATATGAAGATGCCATGAATAAAGCACAAGCCGTTCTGGTAAATTTCCAGCATCAGTTGAGTTTGTCGTCGTATTGGGGAGATGGCACAACTTCTTCTTCAGAGGAATTACTTTCTCATATATCCCCATTGGGATGGGAACACGTTAACTTCTTAGGTGAATATGCTTTTAAACCTGAGATTTCGATCTCTATTCATTCCCTACGTCCACTTAGAACATAAGTAAAACCCTGATTTTTCTCCTTAGCGTAGAAAAATCAGGGTTTTAACCTCCAGAAAATGTCTTACCGTATAATATCCGCGTTTTGTCGGCAGGACCCCTTATGGAATCACACTGCTTTTATAGTTGTTTTTATATTTGCTTTTCCTATGCGGGTACCTCAAATAGAACGTCTTACCAATAATATTATTTAGAGTTTTTATATTAATCCTCTAAGTTGAGACTTTTCATTCGTTACTTAATTATTTCCCATTTCTTATGATTAGCTACTTCTAAAAGACGAGGCTCTGGGTTAACAGCAACAGGATTTCCTACTAATTCAAGAACATTTAAATCAGTGAAACTATCCCCATATGCAAAGCTATTTTGCCAATCAACCTTCATGTTAGATAGATGGGCATTAATAAATTCCGTTTTTCGTTCACCATAAATATAGTTGATAGAAGAGTTCTTCATCAGTTTTTCATCATTAAAGGGAATACTGCTTCCGATAATACAATCAAAGTTAACATTTTTCGTAACTGAGTTAAGGAGTGGCTCATAGGCTCCTGAGACAAGCATTGTATAATAGCCATCCATTCTGTGTTGTTCAAGTCTATGTAACATCGGTTCACTAAGATTTTGACTCATAATCCCGCCAATTTGTGAAAAAAACTGCTCAATTTCTGCTTTTGGAGAAGAACCAAAAGCAGCTATATAGGACCTCATTGAATACTCTTTCATTTTTTGTTCAGGATAAAGTTTACATTTGTATGCAAGGTAAACCGGTAAAATCCTAAGGAAGAAGTTCCGATACTTATGAAAATGTATAGGATGATTCTTCAAATGCCCCATCAAAAGCGGGAACGTCTCATTAGGAAATAAAGTTCCATCGAAATCAAAAATTGCAACCTTCATATTATCAGCCTTTCTTATCGTTTATTTACCACTCCTAAACTTCTAATCCTGCAATTCCGATACCGCCAGGTCCAGCATGAGTAGATATCATGGCGCCGGCTTGAATCCATTTTACATTTTTGAAACCAGTTTCTTTTGCGATTTTATCCATCCCTTGCTTGATCCCTTCATAAAGTCCGATCGAGTAAAGAAGATAAAGTTGTTCTCTATCAATGTCATATTGATCTAAATAATCTCGCATGAGTTTTACTGAAACTACATCCATATTTCCACGATATTTTTTTGTTGAAACTAGATTTCCATCAATTAATTCAATACGTGGCTTTATTTTTAACAAAGCTCCTCCGAGATAAGCTAGATTACTAACTCGTCCACCTGCTCTTAAAAATTCTAATCTGCCGGGAACGAAAGCCAGTCTTGATTTAGGAACTTTTGATTCAATCTTTTCTACTAAGCGAACAGGGTCAATCGAGGGTTCATTCTCTAATAAGGAAACCGCATACATCATAATAGCCGTTAATCCACCTGTAACGTTCAATGCGTCAATTAGAAAAATATCATCCAATTCTTCCGTTGCGATGATCGCATTTTGGAAGGAAGAAGATGCCTTTGACGTATAGCCTATATGTATGATGATGCAATCAGGATAATCATTTTTGATCTTCGCGAAAAATTCAAGATATTCATGGGAATTGGTGGACGTTGTTGAGGGTATTTTCTTCGTCCGTTCGTAATAATCATAAATATCCGTTACAGGTAACGAACCATCTAAATAATCCTTTCCATCCATGATCACGTGCATCGGGACCACTTGAACATTATGTTTATTAGCCAATTCTACTGGTAAATCCGCACCACTCTCTGTCGTTAAAATAATTCTTCTCATAAATATCCCCCAATTCTATATAAAAGCCATTACGATTCATTTGCATTTTTAAGTTCTACTCTACTATACATGAAAAAGGTGGATAGGCTAAACATATCCAGAAAGAAATATTAAGTACCTATACACCAACAATAGGTTACGCAAAGCCGATAAATGATATAATAGCAATATCACATGAATGAGGTGTTTAATAATTGAAAGTACTTGAAACAGATCGTTTAATTCTTCGATGGTTAACAACAGATGATGCAGCGTTTATACTCGAACTTTTAAATGACCCTTCTTGGATACACTATATTGGAGATAAAGGTGTACGAACGCTTGAAGATGCTAAGAACTATATTTTAACTGGCCCCTTAAATATGTATTCCCAACTGGGCTTTGGTCTTTATCTGGTAGAACGAAAGCAAGGAAAGAGCCCCATTGGCATTTGCGGTTTATTAAAAAGAGATACACTAGAAAATGCTGATATTGGCTTTGCTTTTCTATCTAGATATCAATCACAAGGTTATGGATTTGAGTCAGCCTCTGCGGCGCTTAAATATGGACATGAACAACTGCATCTTAAGAGAATCTTGGCCATAACATCTATGGACAATCATGGTTCCTCCAAGCTGCTTGAAAAAATCGGAATGAAATTTGAAAGGACGATTAGTTTTCCGAATGAAACGGAAGAGCTTAAATTGTTTGCATCTGAATTATAAAAATCTTCGGTTTATCCAATTTCCGTTTTCAATCCTGTCAGAATGAGACCGGTATTCGGACAGCTTTCCCCAATTTTGGGACTTGTTAGTCCGAATGAGACCGGTATTTGGACAGCTTTTCCTTTTTTAGGTCTCCCTTGTCCCAATCACTCTACATACGCTCAGTAAATGTCTTAGGCTCAATTTTTAGCAATGTTAGCACAATATTTACGAATTGAGCCTAAGAAAAAGAACTGCTGTAGGAATCAAAGAAAAAGAAACTTTAAAGTTCCGAGATACTTTTTAAATGATTAATAGCAAAGTAATATTTTTGGGTTCAGAACACAATTACTGTACCTCAGCCCATATATATAAATATAGACGGGCTCCAATTTCCTTTCTGAGTGTATTATATAGTGTAATGTCATAATAGCTCTCCATACATTCGAAAGGAAGTGTAAAAAATGGATAATAACTTACCATTTGTTGGTGGTGCTAATGTTCTTCCCCAGCCTCCATTGTCTTACGGCTATGCGGCTCCTGTTTATGGCGATTGTATTCCTGCTCGTGGGTGTGATAATTTTATAATCATAGTAGTGTTGTTTATTTTATTAATCATTATTGGTGCAGTTTGTTTCTGCGTTTAAAAGGCTGACCTGAGGAGTAGCTGGTGAGTATAAATCTTTGTCACTACCCTTGTCAGTTGGTAAGGGGAATGACGTACCGTAGTGTCAATGGTGTTCAAACATGAAGATTTTATCGAGTTAGATGATTAGCTTAGACTAAATCTATTAAATAATCCTCATCTTTACTCCGGATGAGGATTATTTTTCCTTAAATTTAATATTTTATCACCATTTATTATTTATTCTGGATTTTAAACATCGTCGATAATCAACTATTTGGCAATCTCAATTCGACTGGTGCTGCATAAAATAGTGGGGTTTAATGTCACCTCTTATTCCATAAATGTCCCGATTGATGAATAAAAACTAATTTATGGTTAACTGCTGTATCCTTTGAAACTTCCATCTTAAGAAACAAGTTTTAAACCTATTGCTGCACCTAAAACCATAGTAATAAAAATAATTCTTCGCCAGTCTTTTGACTCACCATAAAAAAGCATTCCTAATACTGCCCCTCCAGAAGCACCAATTCCTGTCCAGATTGCATATGCTGTCCCCATAGGTAGTGTTCTCATAGCGTAAGCTAGAAACAGAAAACTCGCTCCAAACCCTAAAAATAACTGAACTAAAGATTGCCAATTACGATCCTTATGCAATTTATTAATCATAGTAACGCCAAACATTTCAAATATTCCTGCTAAGATTAAAGATATCCACGCCATTAGAATTAAGCTCCTTCCTGAACATTGTCTTTTGTAACTAATTTCAAGCCAATTACACCTGCTAATAAAAATAAAATCAAAAGTATTTTGCTTACATTAAAAGGTTCTCCAAAGAAAATAATTTCAGAAATAACTGTTCCGGCTGTACCCATTCCTACAAAAACTGCATAAACCGTTCCCACTGGAAGTTTTCGTCCAGCCATAATCATTAAATAAAAGCTGATAATGATGGAAATAACTGTTCCAGTCCAAGTCCAAAAGTCGTTTGCGTGTTTTAACCCTATAACCCAAAAAACTTCAAAAAAAGCAGCAATAAAAACTTTAACCCAATTAGTATTCATTTAAATACAACCTCCAATTTTATTATTACCAAAAACAAAAAAAGCCTAAGAGATAACTGTTAACAGTTTCTCCCAGGCTTTTATCCTTCCGTGACACAGCATTGCTGTGAGTTTTCTCTCGGACCAGACCAACACTCATTGTTGCGGAACCCTAGAAAACATTTAATTTATATAATTACATTAAATTATACACACATTAATAATTAATACAAGAGTAAAATCCGCCGTTTTTTGTATTGAATTAGTGGTAATTAGAGTTTTACCGATGGCAATTCGTTAAAGAACGCTACATCTTCAATAGGAAGACGTGTAGTAGGATGTCCTGGTTTCGATGCTTTTCCGATAGCAATGAGCATAACCGGGACAAACTGTTCGGAAATTTCGAAAGCTTCCACGAACTTCGCTTTATCGTACCCTCCCATCGGAACAGTGTCGTAACCTTTGGATCGGGCGACAAGCATAAGCTGCATCGAAATAAGACCTCCATCCGTATATACGATTTGGCGAGCCACTTCAGGCGGCAAGTTTGAGTACATGCCGACTGTTCGTTCGATGAATGATTTAGCCGTATCAGCCGGCATAAAGCCTGCTTCAACTGCCTGCCCATAAATTTTTTCGGCTTTCTTGTAGCTTTCCACATCCCCAAGCACAGCAATTATGGCTGAAGCTTCGACTACTTGTTGTTGGTTAAACGCGATTGGTAAAAGCTTTTCCTTCAACTCCGGTTTATCGATGACTAGAAAACGCCAAGGTTGCAGGTTCGAAGACGAAGGTGCCAACGTTGCCAGCTCCAATATTTCGGTCATTTCTTCGCGTGAGATCCGCACTGTTGGGTCATATGTACGAACAGATCGACGTTCGCGAATAACATCTAAGAACATTTGCTGTTCGAGCTTTTCTATAGTTTGAGTGTTTGACATAATAATTCCTCCTAGTAATGATAGTTTACTTTATCTCTACTACGAACATTTTATGGGATATTCAAATATAGTAAGAGTTTATAACCCTATCATGAAAAATGTGATAAAAGATACTTCTGCCACTAATGTTTGCATCTTACTAAATTACCTTACTCACATTGAACCCAATTGTCAAAAATAATACATTAGTAACTTAAACCATTAAGCCCGCTAATACCCTTTCATTTGGGAGGAAAAAAGCCGATTTCCCCTACGCTAAGGGGGGTAGCTTCAGGAATTGCGGATTTACAAGGTAAAGGAAATTCTAATATAAAAAGCCCAATTTCTCAGTATTTACCATGAGAAATTAGGCTTTTTCGTTAATCCATTAATGTGCCCGATTGCAAAATAATCTATAAAGTACAGGAGTTGTAGCAAATTTTTGCTTGATTAATATATATGATAATATTAGATAGTATTAGACAAACAGGTGGTGATGATATTGGAACCTAAATGGCTGGATTGGGCGAAACAACTTCAATCCATTGCGCAAACGGGATTAACGTATTCAAAAGATGTTTATGACTTGGAGAGATTTGAATTAATAAGAAATATAAGCGTTGACATTTTAGCACATCACACAGCTATGGACAGGCCTGTAATTAAAGATTTATTTGCAGGTGAAACTGGTTATGCAACACCTAAGGTTGATATTAGGGCAGTAATCTTTAAGGATGATAAAATACTTATGGTCCGTGAAAATACCGATGGTAACTGGGCATTACCTGGCGGCTGGGCTGACATTGGACATACCCCAAGCGAAGTCGCTGTTAAAGAAGTAAAAGAAGAATCGGGATTTAATGTGAAACCGATCAGAGTATTAGCTGTAACCGATAAAAAGTGCCACCCACATCCTCCTTCTGCTTTTCATGTTTATAAAATATTTATACAATGTGAAATAATTGGCGGGCAGCCAGCTATAGGAATTGAAACAAGTGAAGTGAAGTTCTTTGCTGAAAACGAACTGCCTCCTCTGTCAACAGCTAGGAATACAAAAACACAAATTGAGATGGCTTTTAAATACTTAAAAAATCCCCATGAAGCCGTTTATTTTGATTAAGTATATTATATAAAGGTAACTTCATTTTTTTAATCTCTAAATGTTTAAGACCAAGATATATTTGAAATCCCTCAAAATACATCTTGGTTTTGAATTTCTATTTTCTTTAAAGCCCCGAATCTTCACACTAAAATTTATACTCCTATATTTCAAGAATCTTATAATGTGTCTTGTTTGAACTTCACTCTTTATCTTTATATTTTGGCCATTGCATCTTAATAGATTCTCTGAATTGGTACATATTAAAGTTTTTACCAGGACAACTTTTTGCGATACCTTTTAATTCACGATGTCCCAGAATGTTAGTAGTTGATAAATTATATTGATGTAGTAGGAAAATGCATAGTTTCCTTAATGATTTTAGCTGCTCTAATAATGGAGTATGAATATCAAAGTTACCAGCTAAACAAATACCTATTGATTTTTCATTATATGAATATGCGTGTGCTCCAATATGGTATCCTCTTCCTTTAATAATTTCACCATTTTCCTCAATAAAAAAATTGTATCCTATTCCACTCCATCCACGATGATCCTGATGAAACCTATGCGTCTTATTAATATCCCAACCTATTTCTTCTGTATGATGTACAATGATGTACATGACATCTTTTAAAGGAATCAGCGGTTCTTTAAACGATAAATTAATATCTTTAATCAATCCCGGTTCAACTTTCATGTATACTTCTCCTCATCACATAAACTGAATCATGATCCCAGTCTTATCATCTGAGCGAAGATAATTCCTTTTCTCATATTGTTCTAATGCCATAGCATATACATGTAAACCGCTTGTATTTATCCTATTAAATGTTTCTTCAATTGAATAGTTTGGATGAAAAAGACCATCTGTTATCATTAATAATGTTTTGATTTCACTGATATATACTTGACCATGCTGAATAAAATTTAAAACTTCTTTTTTTCCATTCGCTACAGTGTACCCATATTCCATATTAGCTAATGAACGATTAAAGATAAGCTGTTGAGTACGATTCTGATAATACTCCTCATCTGGAATTTTAATTCCTTGCTTTCTTTGTTCCTCACGCCATGCCTTCGATCTATAACTTATACCTTTTACAGTATCCCTTGTTAAGGCTTTTATGGTTCCGTTTTGATACTCAGCAATGATCATACAATCACCAAGCTGTGCATAAGAAATCTTTCCGTCTTTTTCAATCTTTATAATTGCAGCACATGTTGACCAAAGATTTTCATGTTTTTCCTGATTCACCTTGTATTTTTCCATGAGTTCTCTCAACATTCTATTTGCAGCCATGATTCCTTCACCTAATGAAAGATTACTTCGGTAGTGTCTAAAGAAATAATCTTTAAATATATTAGATGCTAAATATGCACCGTTCATTCCGTTTTCATCTTTGAATGGCATTAATGGAGTTGCCCCATCAAAAACCCCATAAACATTTATCTTTTCATTTAATACTAATGAATCTTCACTAACACTTTTATGAAGGGCAGCACTAAAAAAAGACTCAACTTTCATTGGTTGTCCACCTCCTTTTTTATAAAAATTAACAGAAAAACGATTAAATAGATAAAGAAATTATATGATTTAATAGGAAATTTTATGGCTACTAATTTTCTATTGCTCTATTAATTTCCATAAACACGAATCAATAAAAGCGAATGTTACCATCCAAATAAAAGGAGAGTAACATTCGCTTTTTTTGTTATGAATTCGTGGTTTTAACTGTCCTGCCACTTCCTTTATTAAGGAAATATAAAATAAAAAACCTTTTTCTTAACTCTAATCAAACTTCAATCTTTTCTGGATAAGAATACGATTCCTCAAGAAGCATTTCCCACTGTTCATACAAGCTATTAGCTGTCTCATAGTCTTCGTAGTCCAATGACAGATCTTCCTCTAATTTCTCTTTTAAACGAGAGCACATTCCTTCCCATCCCTCTAAGCTTTCGTTATCAACAAAGTTTGATAACATCGGTTTCGTTCTATTCCAATTTGAATAAAGGATGTTACACCATTCCAATAAATCCTCTCGGTATTGGTTTAGTTCCTCCATATCGACATATTGTTCAAATTCAAACTCCATCTCGTCTTGAAAAGCATTTATTTCCAAATATTCTTCATCGATTTGGATTTGCCCTTCCATTTCCAAACAATATACAGAATCGACTTCAATTTCTTCTTGAAAAGCATTGGATTCTCTTTTTAGCAGTTCCAATTGTTCAAATAAAATTTTAGATGTTTCATGACACCATTCCAACAAATCGTCACGGTAACGTTTTTGTTCATTCATTTTGATTCATTCCCCCACCCAGGTTATTTATTTCATCATTCTCTTCACAAAAGAACTGGTTATTTCTCGCCTATTTAATAACCACAATCTCATACTATGTAGAACAATTGTCCCAGGATTAGGCTATTACCTAATACAAAACACAACACTTCAGTAATGAAATGGAGAGAGAATCCCTGAACCAAATTCACTAATCACATTAAATCCCTTCAATCACAAAAGTTGTTACTCCAACAGTCGAAATAGCCAAGCATGAATAAAGGAAACTATCTAATTCCAGTACTGTAAAACCTACTAAAACAATAAGTCCATCATGGAAAATAATGACAAGTGCTAAATTTAAGGAAAACTCCAGAAATGATTTTGGCAATTAGGCCCGTTCCACCCGTGCTCGTCTTATATCGGAGCATTAAACCAATACCCGTTCCAATGATGTCTCCTCCTACTAATACTGCCAAGGTGGGATACGAAGAATTGATTACGTAAGGGTGCAAGCAAATCGATAAACAAAGAAGAGATTAACAACCCTTGTAAACTGCTAAAAAAATAGCCTCTTTCATTCAATGAAGCGAAAATACAGATCGGGACGCTCAAAGGTACCATGGTCATTCCTGTCTGAAAATGAAAGAAATAATGAAGTATTAATGCAATACCCAGGATTCCCCCATCAATTAAATGATTAGGCACGAGAAACCCATTTACCCCAATTCCTAATAGTAAGCTGCCAATAATCGTAGCCATTAATTTCTGAAAAATAACAATCACCTTGTCCAGTCTTTTTATTCTATACATATTCACCATCTTAAAATTAAGAATAAGGGACAAATGCTATTTCCCTGCATTTATTTATTATGGAACTGTCACTAGAAAAGTTTAGAAAACTTTTACATAAATGTAAAAGTTCCGAAAAACAGATGTAATAAAATAAATTCGAACATCAAGAACATACAACAAGGAGGACAGCATGATAAGAAAATGGAGAAAACAGCTTGTAGTTTGGATGATAACAACATCATTGGTACTTATTAACTTCGAGATATTTTTCCCAAAAATGGGAGAAACGTCATCTAAAGATGATGTAGGTTATAAACTTAAAAGTGAAGTAGTTGAAGAGTATTGGATTACTCAATCGAAGCCGAATATTGATTTTACAAAGGTACCTATTTTTCTTGTAACTGAAATCGTACCTGACAGCACCAACACTGGAGGTGCAGATGGCTATGAGTTTATTGAAGTCTATAACAATACCGATACAAGTATCAATTTTAAAGATTATAAGCTTATGTATCGAAATGGAGCACAATTAACAACAGACGTTATTTGGCCTTCCGTACCAGATGAGTTGTTTATTAAATCGAAGGATACGCTGGTTTTCTGGATCATTAACGATAAAAATGGAGAAAAAACAGTAGAAGACTTCAATAAAAACTATGGAACCAGTTTAGTGGAGAACCAAAATATTGTCCGGGTCTACAACGCTAGCATGGCAAACACTGGTATGCATGGACTTGTAGTAGCCGATAACACAAAAAAAGAGATATCTGTATCGTATTATAATGATCAAGAAGGCGGAGACGACACAAAACGGAACAAAGGCATTCTATTCCAATTTCCCCAAAACAGCTCAACCATTTCATCAAAAGTTAGTGCCGGAGTGAAAAATGGTACTCCCGGAAAGATAGAAGCTTATCAAGTCCCCACCCAGCCGGTGCATATTGAAGAAGATCATGGAAAACCAACCATTGAAAATCTAACCACACAAACAGAAGTGAATGAAACAGAGAATATTAAGCTCACTGTAGATGCGGAGGACGACAAAGCGTTAAAAACAGTTAGTGTCTCCTACAAGATCAGTGGTGCAAGCGACTACAAAAGTGTGATTTTACAGCAGGACTACAACACCATGTTTTTTAATTATACGGTTTACTCACCAGAAATTATAGGAAAAGAATTCATTGAATATTTCTTTGTAGTATCAGACGGAAAAAATGAAACAAAAAGTAACACGTACAAAGTAAAGATAACCAATGAACGAAATAAGGATAGTCTTCGTGTAAATGTAATAGATAACCAAATTCTATCTAGAAAGGCAGTCATAAAAGGAACCTCTAAAGATGAACCAGCTGACCTTATCAAATTGCAAATTAATGCCCGGAGGGTTGTCGAAAAAACATACAATACAATTGAAAACACTGCTTATCTCGCATTTGAAGTTAGCAACGTAGATATGTTTTTTCAAAATGCAGTGACGATTGGAGATGAAGTACTTCATATTTTTGACACCTGGATTTTAGATTGGCAAACCATCACCGTTCCAATCCAACCTGACCGTTTGAAAGTCGGGGACAATATGTTTACCATTCGCACTGGCAATAAAGCATCTCCGTTTGATTTGAATTCGGTTGAAAATCGTGATGATTATCTATTGCGAAACGTTCGTTTAGTATTAGGAGATGGCACGATTATTACGGATTCTTCCTTCAGCAACCCCAACAAAATAATGTCCATGAAGGACAGCAATCCCTTTAAAGAATTCCATTTCATCCTTTCAGAAGCGGTTGCAACTTCAAAAGCATACAGTTGGAATACAATGGCTGTGACTGATGGAGCGCATATGATTGCAGTTAAAGATTCAAATGAAGAAGTAAAAGTCCCCGTAATGGTTGATAACACTGCTCCTACTATTGACCCCTCCATTGATAAAAACAAGCCGTACAAAGGTGAATTGGTGATAGACCCTGTCATTACTGATGCAATTGCAGGAGTAGCCTCCTCTGAAGTAACACTGGATGGAAGCAAGATCGCAACACCCTACTATACTTCATCGTCACAACTGGCTCCTGGGAACCATGTATTAAGCATAAAAGCTGTTGATAAAGCAGGAAATACAAAAAATGTGAATTATCCATTCAATGTAGTGGATGAAAACCCCCGTAAACCAGAGTCCGAAATATCAACAGGTAAGATAAATGGAACTCCGACCATTCGAGTAAAAGTAAGTGACCCAACAAATGATGACATGGATGTTACTTTTTATCAAGCATTCCAATATTTACCGAAGGATTCGAACAACATAACATCCTATCAAAACACAGCGAATGTAGAGCCTCCCCCAATACCTGTTCCGGAAGGAGAGCAGCCATTGACAAAAGCAGAACTTTCACTGATTTCAACACGAGATGGAAAGTATTTTACAACCAAATCCTCTGACAAATTCCCTTATCATCGCTTTGATGTGACAGTAGACACTTCAGTAAATGAGAAAGATGTAGTTGAGCTTGTATGGAAAGGTAAATCGTTAAAAGGTAGAAAAGTGACCATGTATGCATGGAATCATTTAGAACACAAATGGAAAGTTGTGACGAAAAAAATTGCAGGCAAAAAAGATTTTACATTAAGAGGTACTGTAAATGTTTCGGAATACATGATGGATCATAAAATAAACGTACTGATTCAAGATGAAATTCCAGCATCCGCAAACGACTATGATTACACATTTGTGTGGATGTCTGATACCCAGTACTATTCCATGACCTATCCCTATATTTTTGATACACAAACCCAATGGATCGCGAACAATAAGAATGTATTGAAGATCAAGTATGTTTTCCATACCGGTGATTTGGTAGAAGAATCGTTCAAAGATGAGCAGTGGAAACATGCTGATCAATATATGAAAACATTAGAAAATGCCAATGTTCCATATGGCGTTTTAGCTGGAAACCATGATGTAGACCATAAGTCTAGTGATTATACACAATTTTATAAATATTTCGGTGCAATCCGCTTCACTGATAAACCGTATTACGGAGAAACTTACAAAAATAACCGTGGTCATTATGATTTAATCTCTGCACATGGGAACGACTATCTTATGGTGTATATGGGCTGGGGAGTGGACGAAGAAGGGATTGCCTGGATGAATCATGTTCTTGCGGAGCATCCTGATCGAAAGGCCATATTAAGTTTCCATGAATACTTGATGGCCAGTGGTTCCAGACACCCAAACGGAGAAATAATATATAAAGAAGTTGTATTGAAAAATCCAAATGTTATTGCTGTTCTTTCCGGTCATTATCATGAAAGTCAAACAATCGTAGATGAAATCGATGATAATCGTGACGGTAAACCTGATCGCAAAGTATATCAAATGCTTGCTGATTATCAGGCAGGACCGGAGGGTGGTCAAGGGTACATGCGTCTTCTTCACATTGATCAGGACAACAATCGAATCATCGTGAATACGTACTCCCCATATATGAAGGATTACAATTTTTATAATACGGATGTATATCCTGGCAAAGATGAATTCGTCATGGATTTAGATATGCAACCGAGTGAAAAGAGAGTCTCTACTGATTCCTTCGAAGTAAACGTCTATACAGATACAGAAATTGGAAAAAAAGAAAATGTGAATAGCGGAATGTTTGCAGAAGTACAATGGAATGGGTTAACTGAAAACAATTCCTATGCCTGGTACTCAGTCGTAACAGATGACTTTACTGGAAAAACAGTATCGAAAATTTGGACATTTACAAAAGGAAAAGCTTATGAGCAGTCCCATGAGACAGTCATAGATATTACTATGAGAAAACATCCAAGAACAAGAACTGGTGAAACTCAGTAATATACAAAAAACTATATTCGAAATCGGAGTAGCCAATATCCCTGATTGGCTACCCGCATTTCTCTATTTAGGTATTTACTGTAGCCAATACCATTGAAAAATTCACGTTTAGTTGCTCTTTTTAATAGATTTAATGCATAGAAGGAACTGTAAATACGCTAAATCTACCACTAAAAAAGGTTTTGGAAAAACAAACAGAAAAAACCCGAAAGACTATAAATCTTTCGGATTTTCTAGGTGTTTAGTTTCTTATCGTTTAGTTACTACCAACAACATTTTCTATGACATCTTCTATCATCATGTTTATCATCATGTTTATCATCATGTTTTTTTTCACAACGGCGTACAGCTTCGCAAAAATCATCAAAATCAAATTCAATTTTTGCATTCAATTTGACTTTTCTATCTTTTTTACAACAATCATCATCGTGATGGTCATGGGATCTTGAGCAGCTCATCTATTATCCCCCCTTTCATTTTTTATAAATTACATTTGTATTTTATTCAGTCCTTGGACAAGCCGTAAGGGCGAATATCTTTTAAATGAAAAAAATGTGCTATTAAAACACAATTCGCAAATTCAGTTAGTAGAAAACAATTAAATTCCTCACCCTAGATTTACTTGATCCTTTTAAAAAAAGGCTGTGTTAGACAATATTTTTGATTCTTCCAAAGTTATCAATCTTTATGAACAACCAAGGACATTGAAGGATTTGAAAAACATTATTTCAATGTTCATGCCCCTCTAGCTATGAAGATCCCCCATATTATGAGTGAATCGATTAGAAGTGTCATTCAGTCCCAAAATACCAACTTAAACTTTTACTAAATTACAGAACTTGAATTAGAAAGCATGGATACATTAAATCCAGCAATGTCTAGCCCTGAGGCACGAGCAACCGAGGCGGATGGAATAAATTTTTTTAAATACCTAAATAATCATCCAATCTTCACAATTGTTGAATAATCGGAGTGTAGAATGTTTCTTAAAAATAAAAGCGAATGTTACCATCCAGATAAATGGAAAGTAACATTCGCTGTTTTCAGTTTTAACTGAGTTTGGCACTACCAATCTTATTTTTCCAACAATCCTTCTTTTTCTAAGTACTGCTTTGCAACTTCAAAGGCACTTTTGCCGTTACCATTAACTTGATAGTTCATTTCTCGCATTTGGTCGTCCGTTATTTTTCCTGAGAGCTTATTTAACCCAGTTTTGATTTCTGGGTATTTTTCAACAGTTTCTTTTCTTACTAATGGTGCACCTTGATACGGAGGAAATAGATTTTTGTCATCCTCTAAAACAAGGAGGTTATATTCACGTAATTCGCTATCGGTTGAATAGGCATCGACTAAATCTAGATCACCTGTTTTGATGGCATTATACCGGAGCTATGGTTCCATTTTTTTTACGTTAGCAAATGGAAACCATAAAAGAAATACGCTCAATTTGGCGTAGTAACAGGTCAAAAAGAATAACAAGGATGGCTGCAGGTATTGCGCCAAGAATAATAGTTGACTACTATCATCAGAACATTAATTTACAAAACTCGACATACTTCGGCGTGTGCCAGGCACCGGATTTCTTATAATATCTCAATTAATAAAAAAGGGGAAAATGTCCTCTGAACATTATCCCCTCCCTATATAATATATTACTGATTGTACAAAACGCTTAAAATTGAGAATGGGTTTTCAGGGTGAATAGCCTTTATTGCAGTAACTTTTCTATTGATTGTATAGCTTTCACCTGCTGAAAGTTCAATCTTCTTCTGGCTCATAATCCAATTGCCATTGCCATAACCCGTAAGACCACTAGTTTCCTCAGGGTATATGATTCCATATACTTGTTTGTCGTTTCCTGTCATGCCAATCCATGGTTCACTTAAATTGAATTCTTGTGGATTTGAATAAGGAAGCGTAATGGAATTATGCCCTCCTGCCCCACTTTTTTGTCCTGAACCATCATAATCAAGAGCATCACCGATCCATAAGGTTTGTGTATCCGAACCGGTATTTTTGAAAACGGTTTTAGCTGAAATCCAATCTTGATTTGCTTCAATGGTAAATGTAGTTGCCACATCAATACTTGGCAGAGCAAGAGATTTACCAATAGCTTTTACAACTGCACGATCTTGAGATACTTCAATCACTTCTACTTTTTCACTTTCTACTGTAAGCTGTTGCCAAGCCTCTGGTCCTACAGGCTTCTCTTTCGATGCATAAGGCAGATTAAACCAATCCATTTGGTCTTCCAACCCTTTTGCTGCGAAGTCAATGACCTTTCCTCTAGTAACTCCTGGAAGCTGGGAATCCACACTTTTCTCGGCAATAAGCATGGCCATTTTATTGTTTTCCATCACGATATCTTCCATTTTCCCTTCTGATATCGGACCTGGAATTGTTTTTCCAAAGCCTGCGTCAACCGTGACAGGAGCTAATTTGATTTCCATACTTTCCGCACCACCATTAGCCAATTCGATATCGATTCGGTTCGTCTGGTAAGATAAACGAGATGCAACCAATTGATATTTACCAGGCTCAACCGCTAGTAAGAAGGTTCCATTCTGATCTGTCATTCCTGTCCGCACCTTTTCTCCTTTTTCATTTGTAATCGTTATATTCGTAGCTTTAATAGTTTCTCCTGTAACAGTATCCATCACCTTTCCAGTCACTCGAGGCCAACGCTGTACAGCTTTTCCGCCGGGAGTGAAAGCATATAGATTTCCATCAAGTGCTCCCACCACCAATGTATTACCGGAAATTGCAGGCGAAGAAGCTACCCAAGCTCCGATTTCATGCTTCCAGAGAGGTTGTCCTGTTAATCGGTCAAATGCATACAAATTCCCGTCGTTCGAACCAATAAAGACGGTTTCTCCACTAATGGCGGCAGAGGAAATGATTCCTCCGTTCGTACGATGTTTCCATTTTAATGAACCGTTCACCGCATCTAAAGCTGCAACATTACCATCCGGGAATCCCATATAAACGATTCCATCGACAGCCGCAGGTGAAGATCCTGTTGCATTCCCGTGAATGTAAGACGAATCGGAACTCTTGTACCGCCATAGCTCTTTACCTGTGGATGCTTCAAGGGCCACTAATAATCCACCCTGATATCCCATGTACAGCTTTCCTTCGTAGATCGCTGGCATCGAGTGCATCCATCCCCCAGCAGGCTTTTTCCTCCACAGTTCTTTTCCAGTAGAGGCATCAAGAGAGATGATCCAACCTCCGTCTGCACCAACATAAACCTTACCATCCGCTACTACAGGAGTGGATTCAACAATCCAGTTCCCCGCTAAAGCAGCACTCCATAATTCTTCACCGATTTTAGCATCCATCGCCATGATTTTTCCGCCGCTTCCAGTGCTGTATGCTTGGTAGACGACTCCATCTGCTACGGTTGGTGAATAGTACATCCAAGCTCGCTGTACTTCATCCTTCCCAAAGGATTTCTGCCAAATAATCTCTCCATTTTCTGCATTCATAGCATACATCGTACCGCGAATAGAGGAAGCGTATACAATCCCGTCCACTACAGCTGGAGACGCTTGTACTTGAGCATCGGCTTGAACCTGCCATACTAATTCGCCTGTTTTTTGATCAACGGCATGGATCGCATGATTAGCATTGCCATCCTCATCACGTGTACCAATATAGACCATTCCTTTTGCAATCGCAGGGGAAGAAGTAAGAATCGTTCCCGGTGTCCGATACGTCCAATTCAGGCTAAGACCTGCATCAAGTGTATCTTTTGCTGCTCCTGTATGTTGTGCATTTCCATGGAACATACTCCAGTCTGCACCACTCATTGGTGCAACGCGTTTTTTGCTGTCCACTATTGTGAACGTATGATTTTTAGACCAAACCTTGCCAGCATCATCGGTCACTCTCACTTCAATGGCATGTTGGCCTTTTTCAGCATTTTTCCCATCCCATTGGTCAAACCATGCCATTCCACTGCTTTGTTTTAATTTTTTCCATGGACCAGAATCGACTCGATATTCTACACTTGTTATCGTACTTGTCGAATTGTATGCATTTACTAACACATCCATTTTTCCTTGTGAAACTTCACTTCCTGCAGATGGGTGGACAATTGAAGCACTTTGTTTCACATCATACATTTTAAACTTATTGTCCTGTTTCCCGCCTTGGAAATTAACGATCCGGAATCCGTTCGGCATCTGATCAATCGTGTAAGAACTAGACACAGTTGTTACATGATTAGCTCCCGGAATCGTGTCCTGGGCAACATCGTTTACATGTGTATGTCCTACCATCACTAGTCGTGTCTGATATTGACTGAGAACATCAATAAATTCTTTCGTCTTATCAGGTGAAGGAGTTTGCGGTGTATTCAACGGTTTATGCACAAATACAACCACTTCCTTATTTTTGGCATTTTGAGCAAGATCCTGCTTTAACCATTCCAATTGGTCTGTTTCAATGAAACCCAGATTATTTTCCAATGTAATAAAGTGCCGATTGCCGTAATCGAAGGAATACCATTCAGGCCCTAGATATTCTCGATAACGATCAATTCTTGTTTTATAGTCTGAACCAGGAGCAAAGTCATGGTTTCCTACCGCAGGGTATACAGGCAATTTGGAGGTAGCGGTGCTTGCTGTATAATCCTCAAATTCTGCATCTGTTGCACGATTTGTTAAATCGCCGCTAACCGCTATAAAAGCAGGATTTCCTGTCGATTCATTGATTTGTTTTAGCTGTTCTGTGAATCGTTCTTGGTTATTGGTTGTACCAGCTTCCACGTGAACGTCTGCAACATTGGCAAAAGTAAAATTTGGATTACTTGTTTCAGGTGTATGTAGCAGTCCGAAATGTTGCTCCCGTGTTTCATCTGCCTGAAGGTTCCCTAACTGTGCATAAAACTGCGGTGTTTTGTTTTTATCTGCAGGTACACTATATCCGCTTGGTACAGTGACAAATACGATATCCTTAACACGTCTTTCCGTATCAATGATTAGTTGATAGTTTCCCTGTTCATCGGTTACGGACAGAGTTTTCCCATCAGAGACGGTGACATTCGGTATCCCTGGTTCGTTCCCATCCTGCACTCCATTTTCATTTTTGTCCTGGTAGACGGTTCCTTTAACGGTCGCATTCTGATTATCGGCAGTTACTGGTTTGAGCACGGTCGCTAACGAAAGACCCGTCATTAGCACAATTACACTTGGTTTTAACACCTTATTGATTTTTTTCATTTTATCTGGTTCAAGTATCATTCTTTCTCCTCCTCCTTATTTTTTTTCCGGTTATGACGAAATCGCATCGGTCATTTTATAGGCATCACCTCCTCTTGGAATGGCTGACATGGTAACCATTAAGACAAAAAGCGTTGAAAATACCATGTTAATCCGATAAAGAAGATGGCTATGTTCGTCGCCAGGTGTACGGAATATGACCATTTATATTTTCGAATCAAGATAAGGATTGGGAAAAGAAGAGCAATGATGAGAGCTTGTCCCATTTCTACACCCACATTAAAAGTGAAAATGGGCCAAATCGCAGTCCAATCGGTTGTATTTAATTCCAGTGCCCCCGCAAAGCCAATTCCATGAACTAAACCAAATAGAAAGACAACTCCATTTCGATATTTTTCTGAAAGTCCAATGTATTTTTCTATTGCTACAAACGCCACACTTAATGCGATTAACGGTTCTACTATTTCAGCAGGAATAGATAGTAGATTAAAAGAAGTGAGTCCGATTGTGACACTATGGGCTAATGTAAACAATGTCATGATTTTTAGGACATCGATGAATCTTTTTGAGGTAACAACAAGAGCAATGATGAAAAGAATATGATCTAGACCGATCAGAATGTGATGAAAGCCCAGTTTAATAAAAGGGATACTTTGACCGATGATAGTTTGTTCACCTACGTGAAGTTCCCTCTTCTCTGATGTAAAGACAAATTGGCCTTTACTATCTCCGATTTCATAGGAGGCAATATTCCTGTGAGCAGAGTCATTATCTTCAAAGAAAATATCATAGGTAATTTGTAAAGCAGCAGAATCCTTGTTTTTAATCGGATAATGGAAAGTAAGATTGGCATAATCTCGATTCAATTTTCTTTCCACTCCCGTTTCGCCCAAGCTGCCTTCCACTTTTGCCCCCTGATTAAACACGGCTAGTTTTGAGTGAAAATATTCTTCTAGCTTATTTTCATTTTTGGTTAATGCATACGCTAAATCAGAAGCTGTCGTGTTGGTTGTTACTCCAAGATCAACAATTCGTGCCAATTCAAGATAATCCAGTTGTATTTCATATACCAATCCGCTGTCATCCATCGATAGTTTGGAATATCCTTCACTGTTGTCCGTATGGGCAGAAGCTCGAAACGGAAAAATCATCATACATATACATAACATTGAAAAACCTAAATATTTTTTTACTTGACCAGCCATTAGCCACACACCTTTTTTATATTTTCGAAAAATTCACTCCTCGTTTATAGTAGTTAAGTAGTTTTAATACAGGATTAATTATTTGTAAAGATGATATGAAGAATTGTGTAGAAATGGTAAAAAAAAACAGTGAAATGGTTGCAGGTAATAAGTATTAATCTATGAATTTAAATTATTAACACTAGTGACAAAATACTAGACAATGAATGAAAAAATAACCCCAATAAACTCAAACAGCCGAATATTGTGTCACGATTGCTACGTATCTATAAAAACGAGCTTATTTGCTTTTATTGTAAATGTGTCAAAAAAAGACGGTGCCAATTAGAATGGCACCGTCATCATAAGAAAAAGAACTGCTGGAGTAATCCTTACTCCCTTAATTATAAAAAAAGGATGCTACCGAAGCTCAAAAGGAACTTTTGAACACCCTTGTCTCTTAGAAAAATCACAAAAAACCTTGCATAATACCTGCAAGGATTTTTTGATCTGAAGTGAAATCTAGCTTTCACCTTATAGAATTTATACCCAGCCTCTAAACCTTGAAGCTTCAGACATTTTACGAACACCTACCATATATGCGGCTAAACGCATATTAATATTCCGTCGCTCGGATGTTTCATAAACATTATTAAACGATTGGACGAGTACCTTACGAAGTTTTTCATTAACTTCTTCTTCACTCCAATAGTAGCCTTGGTTGTTTTGAACCCATTCAAAATAGGAAACAGTTACTCCTCCTGAACTAGCTAAAACATCCGGCACTAACAGAATTCCTCTTTCAGAAAGTATTTTAGTCCCTTCTAGGGTTGTTGGGCCGTTAGCTGCCTCGACAACAATCGAAGCTTTGATATTATGTGCATTAGCTGTGGTAATCTGGTTGGAAATTGCAGCTGGAACTAGAATATCACAGTCAAGCTCGAGTAACTCTTCATTTGTAATCGTGTTTTCAAACAATGTTGTTACCGTTCCAAAGCTATCTCTACGGTCTAATAAGTAATCAATATCCAAACCATCTGGATCATAAAGCGCACCATAAGCATCAGATATCCCAATGACTATTGCACCTGCATCATGCATAAATTTTGCTAAAAAGCTCCCTGCATTACCAAACCCTTGAACAACCACCCGAGCTCCTTTGATGGTAATTCTACGTTTTTTTGCAGCTTCCTCAATGCATATGACAACCCCTTGTGCGGTAGCCTTTTCACGGCCATGTGAGCCGCCAAGTACAAGTGGTTTCCCTGTAATGAATCCAGGCGAATCGTATTCACGAAGCCTGCTGTATTCATCCATCATCCACGCCATAATTTGTGAGTTTGTATAAACATCTGGAGCAGGTATGTCCTTTGTAGGTCCTACAATTTGGCTGATTGCCCGAACATAAGCCCTGCTAAGCCGCTCTAGTTCTCCCATTGACATCGTTCTTGGGTCGCAAATAATACCGCCTTTTCCGCCTCCATATGGTAGGTCGACGATGCCGCATTTTAAACTCATCCACATCGACAATGCCTTAACTTCGTCCTCGTCCACTTCTGGATGAAAACGAACTCCGCCTTTTGTCGGTCCAACAGCATCATTATGCTGCGCGCGATATCCAGTGAATATTTTAGTCGACCCGTCATCCATTCTAACAGGCATTCGAACAGTGAGCATTCTCAATGGTTCTTTTAATAGTTGGTACATCTCATCTGCATAACCTAATTTATCTAAGGCTTCTTTTATCACAATCTGTGTTGATGTTAAAAGGTTCAAAGACTCATCTGACTTTTGTTCTGTATTGCGCTCTGTTACCCCTACTTCTCCCATATGGCACCCCTACAGTGTTAGTTGAAAATCTAAGACAATACTTTTTGAATTCGTTCAATCGCCTAATCTAAATCCTCTTGGCTAATAATGAGTGGCGAAGCGAAATGAATCACGGTTTCTCTATTTAGATGACATCTCTTCAAAAGAACATTCCTTTAGTGGAACGACCTTCGTTTTATGAACGAGTTTATACCCGATCCAAAATGCCAAAAAGATCGGTAAACCAATATAGGACACGGCTACTCCATACCAATCAATCTCACTAGTTAAAAATGCTTGATAATTTTGTCCCAAAATGACAATGACACACATCGCAAAAGCGAGAATTGGACCGAGCGGGAACCATTTCGCTTTAAATTTCAAAGCATTCATGTCCTTGCCTTGGGCCATATATGCTTTTCTAAAACGGTAGTGGCTGACTGCAATTCCAAGCCATGCAATAAATCCCGTTAATCCTGACGCATTTAATAACCATGTATACACTTGATCTCCAAAAATGGACGTTAAAAAGGCTAATCCTCCGATAATCGTCGTGATGACAAGGGCATTCATCGGAATCCCCCGATCATTTACATTTTGTAAAAATTTAGGTGCCTGACCGTCCTTTGCCATGGACCATAGCATGCGTGTCGAAGCGTATAAACCGGAACTCCCTGCCGATAAGACCGAAGTCAAAATGACCGCATTCATCACAGATGCCGCAAATGCAATGCCCACTTTGTTAAATACAAGGGTAAAAGGGCTGACAGCGATGCTGTCGACATCCCTGCCTAACAGGTTTGGACTTGTATAAGGAATAATAAGGCCAATGACAGCAATGGCAACGATATAGAACAGAAGAATACGCCAAAATACTTGTCGAATCGCCTTTGGTACATTTTTCTCCGGCTCTTCACTTTCTCCTGCAGCAATCCCCACGAGTTCCGTTCCTTGAAACGAAAAACCTGCGATGAAAAAAATACTAAAAATGGACAAAAGACCGCCATGAACCGGAGCATCTCCTAAAGTAAAGTTTTTAAACCCGATAAAATGTCCGCCCAAAATACCGAAAATGGTGAGCAAACCGACTCCAATGAAAACAATAATTGTCACTACTTTTATTAGGGAGAACCAATACTCGGATTCTCCGTAACTTTTAACCGATAATGCATTCAATAAAAAGATTAGACCTAAAAATAGTGTACTCCACACGATGCTTGGTACATCCGGAAACCAGAACTTCATAATAATAGCTGATGCGGCTATTTCAACCGCCAGTGTAACAGCCCAGTTGAACCAATAATTCCAACCAAGCGCAAAACCAAATGCAGGATCGACAAAACGACTGCCATAGGTTGAAAAGGATCCTGAAACCGGCATTAGAGTAGCCATTTCTCCGAGACTTGTCATCAAAAAGTAGACCATGATGCCGATAGCTCCATAAGCTATTAGTGCTCCACCAGGTCCAGCTGTTTGAATGGATGACCCTGTCGCTAAAAATAACCCTGTTCCGATTGACCCTCCAATAGCAATCATCGTCATGTGACGTGCCTTTAGATTGCGTTTAATATGCTCTTTACTTTCCTTACTATTCTGATGTTTCTGATTATTTTGGTCATTATTATAGTTTTGGATTGCTTCCATTCTTGTCCTCCCTAACTTTTTAACTATTAGCATCTATCTAATTTTTTAGAAAACATATGTTCATTGTCCATCTGTTTTTTCGATGTATTTACTTAGCTGACAAGAAAACGCATGCAAATAATACATAATAAATAACCTCAATTAGTTGGATTATGTTTATCCCTACTGATTGTTAGCCAAACTTTCTGGTTCTTAAGGACAATTTATCCCTTCTTAAGGATGATGGGGATACATTGTCCATAAGAATAAAATTCATCTCTCGCTTACTATCGAAAAACGGGAGACGGCTAGCTAATTATTTCGAAAAATCAAAGTAGTTTCGCTTCAATAAGCGTGGAGCGGCCATAAGTGTTTCATACGTCATACTTTTTTCGAGCTTTGAGCAATCGATTAAAAATAGATGATCCTCAATTTCTTTCACCGTATTATCTGTTTGATAGGTCATACCGCATTCCAAGCAATGAATGGATGGTGTGTCCTTAATTTCGATCGCATTTGTTCCATCTGGAAGTTCCCAATACACGGTGTTGCTCGTTTCACGTGCTGTGTCAGATTCGCACCATTGACAAATCAAAGTTATTCCTCCTTTGCTCCCACTGTTTCATATTTCTTCATTTGCGATTGGAATTTTTTCTCTTTTAACTCGTCACGTTTGTCACGTTTATCTTTTAATGAACTATGCTCAGTATTTTCCTTATACGTTTTGCGGCGATCTAACCGTTTTAATCCTTCAGGTGTAAGGTTAAATTTCGTATCATCAATAATGGATAGAACACCATTACTTTCAAACTTTTCAAACACTTCAGGATATACCTTTTTGTAGTAATCCTCTGCACTGCCTGACTGATAATTTGTTGGTTCTGGATAAGATGTAATGACACCTTCAAAGTTACGTAATACGACTTTATTAGAACTTTGAGAAATGATATAGTTCGGCTGCAATGGAATTTTGCCTCCTCCACCCGGGGCATCAACAATAAATGTCGGAACGGCATAACCCGATGTATGACCGCGAAGTCCTTCCATAATTTCTAATCCTTTGCTGATTGGTGCACGGAAATGGCCAATCCCTTCAGATAGGTCACATTGGTAAATATAATATGGACGAACTCGAATTTTAACAAGGTCATGCATAAGCTGTTTCATGATCGGTACACTGTCGTTAATGCCTGCTAAAATAACCGACTGGTTACCAACAGGTACACCAACATTTGCAAGCATTTCACATGCACGCTTCGATTCTTCCGTAATTTCAATAGATGTATTAAAATGTGTATTCAACCAAACTGGATGATACTTTTTCAAGATATTACAAAGATTTTCGGTAATACGCTGTGGGAAAACGACAGGTGCTCTTGTACCAATACGAATAATTTCTACATGCGGAATCTCACGTAAATTCTTTAAAATATATTCTACAATATTGTCATTAATAAGGAGCCCGTCTCCTCCGGAAATTAACACATCTCGAATTTGTGGGTTAGATGCGATATAATTAATCGCTGTGTCTAACTGTTTCTTTGGTACACCCATTCCGATTTGTCCAGAGAAGCGCCTTCTTGTGCAGTAACGGCAGTACATGGAGCATTGGTTTGTTACTAGGAACAACACGCGATCTGGATAACGATGTGTTAACCCAGGCACTGGTGAGTCTTCATCTTCGTGAAGGGGATCTTCTAAATCATATCTTGTTTTATTCAATTCCGCAGAAATCGGAACAGACTGCATTCGAACCGGACATCTTGAATCATCAGGATCCATAAGCGATGCATAATAGGGAGTGATGTTTAATGGGATTGTTTTTGTTGAGATTAAAACCCCTTCCTCTTCTTCTGGTGTTAAGTTAACTACTTTCTTTAAGTCTTCTAAATTTTTGATAGTATTCGTCAGCTGCCAAACCCAATCGTTCCATTGCTCATCTGTAACATCCTTCCAAAGCTCGATTTCTTTCCAATGTCTTTTTGGTTTGAATAAAGTGTTTCTCATCATAAACTCCTCCTAAAATTAGCCTATTTTTTTATTGACCATATTTGATGAATTCTCCTCTGATCATTACTTTATTAAGAAATGAGGTATTCCATATAATAGCGATTTTCCCCTTCGCCAAATTCATCGAGTCTTGTCTCTTTTATGACAAACCCTAATTTTTCATATAACTTGACGGCTGCCTTGTTTTTAGTACTGACCGTTAAGCAAACCTTACGAAAACCATCTTGCTTTAGAATCGGATAAATTTCCTGTAAAAATAATTTCCCGATTCCTTTCCCTTGCTGGTCGGAGCGGACATAAAACCCAAAAATGTAGGCTTTATGAATATCATTGTAAGCTCTCATCACTTCGCAAATCGCAATCGGCTTTGGATCATTTTGCTGCCGGTATTGAATGAGTTTTCCGTAGCGTGTAAGCGGGACAAGGGATTGTTCATCTACTGCTCCTAATCCTGGAAACGCATCTTGCTCAAGCTCCATCATCATTTTTAGCTGTTCTGGATTCAATGAAGCTGGTACTTCGACATAATAGGTTTTGTTCAATGTTTCCATTTTTCTTTCCCCCTTAGTTCTACTTCAAATTCGATATCATCCAGCGGCCAAATTGGCTTAGGAATGTAACGATACGTAAAAGCTGTTAAACGATTGGATGCAACACCAGGTGCATCCACATAAATGATACGGCCAACAATCGGCTCAAACGCTGCCCGGAAATGATTTTTAGCCTTTAGCGCAAGAATTCTCTTTGCCTGCGGCTCAAGACCTATATGACGAAACATTTCCGGATCATTCGCTGACATCGGCCTTCCAATAAGGAGGATATCCATATTGCCAACGCGAATGTGAGCCGCCCCCTTTAAATCAACTCTTAAATGCTGATTGAACGGCCCAGAATTGTGAAATACACCGGCTGATAAGGCCACTACCGTTGCTTCGACCTGTACGGGCTCCCCAAATTCAGGCGATACTTTCCCTCCAAGTGACAACAATACCTTATTTCCGGCTCCCTTCTTGCGGCAAGCCTCAATAGATTCTGGATCGTAGAGTCCTCCAAACAGCGTGTTAGGAATGTTCATCTTCACCATCTCCCGAAGCAGCTCTGTTGTATCCCCGCTGCCGCAGCTTAAAGGATTATCCGAGATGTCCGCCAGCACGACCGGCTTGTCATCTTCAATCGACATCGCCAAATCGAGCCCTTCTTTTACACCGGGCAAATCCATGATAAATTCTTCTTTTACACTCCAGAACAAGGAAGCCATCTTTTGGGCAGTCTCTTTTCCTTTTTGTGGATCCAGCGAAACAACAAGTACACTTGCACCGACCATGGGAATATCCGAGTAAGGAAAGCCACCAAATACGGACACATTATAAATGCCTTCTTCCTCTTCGGCCTGTTTCGCCCACTCTATCATTTTGTGCATCGGCCCTTCTGCAGTTCTCATATTGATAGAGGGAGGCATCATCGGCAATTTTTCAAAAGAAGCGTAGTAAGTCACACTTTCCTTTAATTGTTTTATCAAAGCGATTGCCGCATGAATGCCTTGTTCGTACATATCAATATGCGGATATGTTTTAAATCCAAAATGAAGCGGTGTGTAATCAATCATTTTTTCGCTTAAATTGGCGTGCATGTCCAGCGTCGTCGCGATTGGAACATTCAATCCGATAAGCCCGCGAATTTTTCCCAGTAAATGCTCTTCCGGATCAAGGAGGTGCTCCACGACCATCGCTCCATGCAGTGCAAGCAATAATCCGTCCAGCCTTCCAGCCTCCCGGATTGACTGGAGCATTTGCTCTTCGATGATGGAATACGCTTCTGTTGATACTACGCCCGATGGGACCGCTGCCGCACAAAGCAGCGGTACGATTTCTACATCCATTTCTTGATTCAATACATCCAAAAACCCGCCCACTTCCGTTTTCGTACCAATATAGGCATCATAAATTTCATCGCCGATAAAGTAGCCTTCATTTCGAAACTGTTCGATTTCAGTTTTCATCGGGCTGAAACTGTGGGATTCATGGTAAAAGAATGCAATACCGATACGATGTTTTCTCATGTTCTCCCCCATCCCGTCCATTTAATAGTTCGTATAAATCGACTTCCACTCTGTCATGACATCAAATGCATGATGGGAAACTTCACGGTGTCCATTTCCGGACATTTTCATGCCTCCAAATGCCACTCCCATCTCGGCATTGGACGTTCCGTTATTAATATAGACAAGTCCGCTTACCGCTTCCTTTGCAGCACGGTTCGCATAATGAAGGCTCTCTGTATAAATGGAAGTTGATAGACCATAAATAGTCCCGTTATTTACCTCCATGGCTTCCTCATATGAATCTACTTCAATGACGGCAAGAACAGGACCAAATATTTCTTCCAGTGCAATGGTATCATTGGGTTTCACATTCTCAATGATTGTCGGCTCATAATAATAGCCGCCCAATTCTTTGACACGCTGCCCGCCTGACACAATTTTCCCACCCTCTTCAATCGCTGTTTTTACATATTTTTCGACTGTATGAAGCTGGTCTTCATTTACGAGAGGGCCCACTTGATTCCCTTCTTCAAGTCCATTTCCTATTTTCATAGAATGTGTTAATTCTATTACTTTTTGTACGAGCAGTTCCTTTACTGGGCGCTCGACAATTACTCGGCTTGCCGCTGTACAGCGCTGACCAGTTGTCGTAAACGCTGATTTTACGATTCCGTCTGCCGCTTTGTCCAAGTCCGCATCCTTCAAGACGATCACTGCATTTTTTCCACCCAATTCCAATGAAATACGTTTTAACGTTTTACTGCTCATTTCAGCCAGCTTTTGTCCGACTTCTGTTGAGCCCGTAAACGAAATGACTTTAACATCCGAATGCTCTGCGAGTGTTTGTCCAACTGTTCTTCCTGAACCGGTAATTAAGTTCACAACCCCTGCTGGCAACCCAGCTTCATCTAACACTTCCACAAAAACCTTTGCCGATAATGCAACCTCTGAAGCAGGCTTCCATACGACGGTATTACCCGCAAGCAGAGCTGAAAAGATTTTGTAGGAAGCTAGTGCAACCGGGAAGTTCCAGGGGGTAATGCACGCCGCAACTCCAAGAGGTTCACGAACCATTCTTACGTTCCGGTCTGGGAAGCCGGCAGGGACTGTTTCTCCAAAGAGGCGTCGTCCCTCGCCTGCCATATATTGAGCAGTCGCGATGACCACTCCAACTTCGCCTAAAGACTCAGGTAGCACTTTGCCCATCTCCATTGTCATGACTCTAGCAAGTTCCTCTTTTCGTATTTCAAACAATTGGACTGCTTTCGTTAAATAAGCCGCTCGTTCTGGAATGGGGGTGTTCTTCCATTGTAAATATGCTTCATTCGCTTTTGTGACAGCCTCATCCACTTGCTCCGTTGTGGCGGCCGCACATATGCCGACAAGTTCCCCCGTTGCCGGATTTAAGCTTTCAAAGTAGGACTGATCGGGGGCACTTACCCATTTTCCATTTATATAAAGATCTCCCTGAAGAATATCTGTTTTGATTTGACTAGACATATACTTGACCTCCTTTTTCGTTGTATACTTGGGAAACGAAAATTAGTTTCCTGAAATTGTCTCTGTTATCACATCTTCTAAAATCGTTAATCCTATATCAAGCACATCTTCTTGAATATTAAGAGGTAGCATTAATCGGATCGTTTGCCCGCTTACACCGCAGTTCATAATGAGCAAGCCATTTTCCAGTGCTTTCGATTTAATTTCCGGTACAAAGGAAGCAGCAGATTGCGAATCGAATTCAATACCGATCATCATGCCGACTCCTCGGACTTCAACAATGCCCGGTAAATGTCCTACCGAGTTATGAAGTCGGCCGACAATCTTGGCACCGAGTTTAGCACTGCGTTCTACTAACTTCTCTTCCTCAATGACCTCAATGTTTGCCAATGCTGCAGCACAAGAAACTGGATTTCCTCCAAATGTCGAACCATGACCGGCCGTCGGCCATTTTTCATGAAGCTCACGACTTGCTACAATGGCACCAAGAGGCATGCCGCCGGAAAGGGCTTTTGCCAGTACTAAAATATCAGGAGTCACATTCGCATGCTCTGCCGCGAACATTTTGCCTGTACGGCCAAATCCTGTTTGTACTTCGTCAAAGATAAGCAAAATGCCGTGTTCATCTGTAATCTTTCTTAACTCCTGCAAGAAGCTTGGCGGTGCCGGATAATAGCCGCCTTCACCCATTACAGGTTCAATGATGATGGCTGCTACACGTGAAGGATCCACGCGTAAATCGAACAATTTTTGAAGCTGATTCAAGCAATACTCTTCAGCTTCTTCTTCTCTAATGTTTTTCAGCTGGCTGGGATACGGATATGGAACGTGATACACCTCGCCTAAAATCGGTTCATAATAACGACGGTATTTAGAGCTTGATGCCGTAATGGCTGTTGCTCCTAATGTACGGCCATGAAACGATCCTTCAAAAGCAATGATGGCGGGTCTGCCTGTGGCCGCCTTTGCTAGTTTAAGTGCACCGTCAATAGCTTCAGCTCCCGAATTGGAGAAAAAGACAGTGTCTAGATTTCCTGGTGTGATATGAGCAAGCTTTTCCGCCAAATTCGCTGCCGTTTCATAATAACCATAGTTCAATCCAAGATGAATCAAGGCTTCAGCTTGCTTTTTAATGGCTTCCACCATTTTTCCGTTCGTATGCCCGACTGCATTGACGGCCACTCCTGAAACGAAATCGATATATTCCTTTCCGTCTGTCGTCCAAAATTTGGCGCCATGCGCTTTTTCAATGACAAGCTCCGTTACCCTTGTCATAACCGGGGATAAATGTTTTTGTGCTTTTTCTTTAATCTCTTCTGTTTTATTTTGTAATTTCATATATCTCATCCTTTCTTAATTGACCTTTGAATATCGTAAATGATTCATCTAAAATTCTCACAATCTCATCAATTTCTGTTCTCGTAACATTTAAAGGAGGGCTGATGATGAGGTGCTCCCCCTTTGTTCCGTCAATTGAACCGGAACCGGGATAAAAAACCGCACCGAGTTCCATCGCAATTCCATTCAATCTTTCAGCAGCTTTTTCAGATGGATCGAACAACAGATCCTGCCCAGGATCCTTCACAAGCTCCATACCTATTAAAAGCCCTCTGCCCCGAACATCAGATATATAAGAATGTTTTTGCTTCAGCTCCATAAGACGTTTGACAAGGTAGGTACCTTGTTTATTAACGTTTTCCAGCACCATATCTCGCTCATATACCTCCAATGCAGCAAGACTGGCTGCAACAGCAACAGGATGCCCGCTATATGTGTAACCGTGAATGAATTTCCCGTCGCTGTTTTGAATGAGCCCATCGATTAACCGATCATGAACGATCATTCCGGCGAGCGGAGCATATCCTGCCGAAACCCCTTTTCCAAACGTGATGATATCAGGTTCGATTCCAATCTGTTCTGTCGCGAAGTTGGTACCAGTACGGCCGAATCCAGTCATCACTTCATCGATAATTAAGACGATTTCGTAACGGTCACACAGCTCTCGAACTTTCTCAAAATACCCCGGCGGCGGTGGAACAGCACCTTGCTGGCTTCCGACAATCGGTTCGGCGATAAATGCCGACACGTTCTCAGGGCCAAGCTCTAAAATGGTTCTTTCAATATCCATTACACACGTCCAGTTTTGTTTGGAGAGACAATCATCTTTTTGACGATCGTATGGACATCGGTGGCAGTACGGAGAATAGACATGGGCATAGTTTAAAAGATTAGGAGTGTATGCATGCCTTCTTTTAATGTCTCCTCCTGCTGATAAAGAACCGATTGTGTTACCGTGATACGATTGCCATCGCCCGATCACAATGTGTTTTTGTGGTCTGTCAGCATCCCTATGATATTGCCTCGCCAGCTTCAAAGCACTTTCATTTGCTTCAGAGCCTCCTGTTGTAAAATACACTTTATTTAAATGGTCTGGGGCCATTTTTCCGATTGTTTCAGCCAGTTCATGCAACGCTTTCGTCTCGAACCGCATTGTATGGACGAAAGCTGCTTTTTTTGCTTGTTCTGCCATTGCCTCTCCTATAGAAGTAATACCATGGCCCAAGTTGGCTGCAACCGCTCCTGAGCAAGCATCCAAATATTTTTTCCCATTCTCATCTATGAGATATACCCCTACACCGTGGGTAATAATCGGGTACTCCTTTTTTAAATCACGATGAAACACGTAGTCTTTTTTTATTCCCTCCATCTTTCCACCACCATTGCCATTCCTAATCCACCCGCCACACAAATCGTCGCAAGGCCAAATTGCCGTTTTTGTTTTTCAAGCTCATGACATAATGTAGTGACGATTCTTGCACCGGAGCACCCAAGTGGATGGCCTAAGGCAATCGCCCCTCCGTTAACATTCACGTTATCCCCTTTCAAGCCCCATTCTTTTAAACAAGCAAGACTTTGAGCAGCGAATGCTTCATTTAATTCAATCAAATCGATATCTTCTAAGCGAAGACCTGCCTTTTTCAACGCAATTTGGGATGCAGGAACCGGACCGATTCCCATTTCTTTTGGTGATACGCCCGTTGCAGCAAAGGAACGAATCCTTGCCATAGGAACTACTCCAAGCTGTTCCGCTTTTTCTTCCGACATTAACAGCAGCATAGAGGCTCCATCATTTCTGCCGGACGAGTTTCCGGCTGTTACCGTCCCATCCTTTTGAAACACAGGACTTAGTGTTCCTAACTTTTCAATGTCCGTCAATCTTGGATACTCGTCTATCGCAAAGTGTCTGATCCCCTTTTTTCCTTCCTTTACCGGAACTGGAATGATTTCTTCCTCAAAATATCCCATTTCAATTGCACGTTTCGTTTTCTGCTGACTCGTGAAGGCAAATTCGTCTTGTTCATGGCGGCTAATGTTATATTTTTCAGCCAGCCACTCGGCTGTTTGCCCCATCGTGAAATGACCGTATATCTCCTCTGGCTGCGATTTTGGCTGACTCTCCGTATTTGAATCATACAGCGTCATATCTCCCATCTTGAGGCCGAATCGAGTATCAACCGTATAATGAGGAGCTTGTGACATGCTTTCGACACCTCCTGCTAAAACGACTTCTGCCTGACCTGTCAAAATGGACATCGCCCCGTTAATGACAGCCTGCAAACCCGAACCGCACTGACGATGAACTGTATAAGCAGGAATCGATTCTGGAAAATGGGCCTGTAATGCCGCGACTCTTGCAATATTCGGAGCATGCGCACTCTGCTTTGTTTGGCCGACGATGACTTCATCTACAATATTGGCACTGTAACCGGAAGACGAAAGATTATTTTTCATGATGAGGGATACAAGCTCTTCCGGGCGCGTATCCGCCAGTGATCCGCCGAGTTTTCCGATTGGAGTCCGAAATGCATTTACGATTACAACCACTATGCAGTCACCTCTTTGCCTTTATTGAAAGATTTAGCAATAAGGAAGGGTGCGTCTGTTTTCAGTTGAACTTCCTCAAGGGAAACTCCAGGGGACAGCTCAATAAGATGAAGTCCATCTTCCTTTACAGCGAACACCGCTAAATCGGTAATAATTAAATCCACTATTCGTTCCGATGTGATCGGATAGGTTAATTCATTGACGATTTTTGACTCTCCCTGGTTAGACGTATGCATCGTTGTTACGATTATCTTTTTGGAGCCTTCCAATAAATCCATCGCCCCGCCTACACCAAGAACACTTTTTCCTGGTACGGCCCAGTTGGCAATCCGCCCAATTGCATCGATTTGCAGCACACCAAGAATTGAAACGCTTACATGTCCTCCGCGAATCATCGCAAAAGAGGAAGCACTATCAAAATAGGATGACCCTTCCAATACTGTGACAGGCAGTTTCCCTGCATTGACAAGATTTTGGTCAATATGCTCTGGATCAGGGGTAGGACCAACTCCAAGGATGCCGTTTTCTGAGTGTAAAAAAACTTTAACATCTGATGGAATATAATCAGCCACCAGTGTTGGAATCCCTATCCCCAAATTGACGATATCGCCATCCTTCAATTCCTTGGCCGCTCTTGCAGCAATGTATTGTTTCACGTTCAAGCTATTTACCGCCCTTCACAACGATATAATCAACGTATAAATGAGGGGTCACAATTTCTTCAGGAGAAATTTGGCCTACCTCCACAATCTCGTCCACCTCTGCAATCACTACATCCGCAGCTGTTGCCATCATCGGATTAAAGTTTCTTGCCGATTTGTTGTATATGAGATTTCCTAATTGATCCGCTTTTTTCGCTTTAATTAAAGAAAAATTGGCTTTAAGAGGCTCTTGGAACACATATTTTTTACCGTTAAGGGTACGCTCTTCTTTGTTTTCGGCAATTTTCGTTCCAACGCTGACCGGTGTATAAAACCCACCTAATCCAGCACCGCCCGCTCGAATGGCTTCAGACATTGTTCCTTGCGGGAGAAGCTCCACTTCCAATTCTTTATCCTGATAAGCTTTAACCACCTCCGGATTGGATGTAAAATACGAACCTATTGCTTTTTTCACTTGCTTTTGCCGTACTAAAACTCCAAGACCTCTTCCTGGTTCACCAAGGTTATTACTAATAATCTCTAAGTCTTTCACTTCCGACTGAGCCAAAGCGGCTATTAAACTAAGCGGACTTCCTACAAGTCCAAATCCACCTACCATAATTCGCGAGCCGCTTTTAACCTTTTTTACAGCTTCTTCGCATGTAATCAGCTTGCTCATCCTTTTTTCCTTCCTCTCCATAGACTTTAGTGGGATTAACAGTTCGGAAAAATAAAAACCGAGCAAAACATAAATCCTCTATAAAGAATGTCGTTCCAACGAACATTCCTTACAAAGAGTCCATGTCTGCCCGGTTTTAATAAGACCATGGGAAGAGGTCATCTTCCCACTTTATTATAACCAAACGTTATGTATTCATTTGCTTCACGTTATCCCAGTAACGTTGAACTGCAGCTTGAAGAGCTACAATGATCGCTTGCTGGGATGGAGCAAAATAAAAGCTTTGAATTCGTTCAATCAGCTGCTCAACACCGTCTTTAAGACAGTAGCCTATCAGAAGTTTTTGAAAATAATTTTTTGTTAGTTCTGCTACGAATGTGAATTCAGCGCCGATAATTTTATGTTCTTTCAGATCCACTTCGAGTACAATTCCCGCATGCTTATACATTTCATACATGGAAGTTCCCTGTGGAGCTTTTGCATATCCTGTAACAATCACTGTTTCAAGTTTTTGCATGCCCCCTAAAACTCCTTTCAAAAACCAACTGATCATTTTCTTTTTCTAACTCGAGTATATGAGTCAGAAAAAACAATGTCAATATAATTTTTCTAAATTTTCAAAATTGTTGAAGCGCTTTCAATAACAATTAACCGCATACGATTATTTTATAGAACTATAACATTTTATAAATAAATAATTCTCCCCTTGTATGCCAAAAAACAAACATGTTCACGTACAGCCTCTTGTAATGCGAATACTCCAACCTTAAGCAATAGAAAAACTCCTTACCAACCACGATCCTGCATACGTGCTTCTGGAAGCAGAGTTGAAATTTCAATACCTTTCATTGCAATTCCAAGATTTTTTGAAATCTCTGCAATTAGTTTATAGTCCTGGTAGTGGGTAGTTGCTTCAACGATTGCTCTAGCGAATCTTACTGGGTTATCAGATTTAAAAATTCCTGAACCAACAAATACTCCATCAGCACCTAACTGCATCATAAGTGCAGCATCAGCAGGCGTTGCTACTCCACCAGCTGCAAAGTTTACTACAGGTAGGCGTCCATGTTGTTTAATCTCAAGAAGTAGTTCATATGGAGCTCCAAGTAGCTTTGCCTCTGTCATTAGTTCATCTTCACTCATTGTAACGACTTTACGTACTTGTGCATTTACCTTACGGATATGACGAACAGCTTCTACGATATTACCAGTTCCCGGCTCTCCTTTTGTACGAAGCATGGATGCACCTTCACCAATACGGCGTGCCGCTTCGCCAAGATCACGGCAACCACAAACAAATGGAACAGTGTAAGCTTTTTTATTTAGATGGTATTCTTCATCTGCTGGTGTTAAAACTTCACTCTCATCAATATAATCAACGCCCATTGCTTCAAGAACTCGGGCTTCTACGATGTGACCGATACGTGCTTTTGCCATAACTGGAATGGAAACCGCATTCATGACTTCTTCAGTTATTCGTGGATCTGCCATTCTTGCTACTCCGCCAGTTGCACGGATATCAGAAGGAACGCGCTCTAATGCCATTACAGCTACCGCTCCTGCTTCCTCTGCTATTTTTGCTTGCTCTGCATTCACAACGTCCATAATGACGCCGCCCTTTTGCATTTCAGCCATGCCTCTTTTTACACGATCTGTACCTGTTTTCAATGTTAAGCCCCCTTTAATAATTAAAAATGCATGCGTTTCCATTTTTTTCAATGATAGCGATAAAATTTTCAAAAAATAATACTTTACATTCCTGTCACATTTTGATGATAAGGCCTATATGAAACTTTACAACAGCCAAATAATTCAAAATTATCACTATTTCAAACTATTAATTTGCAATTTCCGTGCCAAATGTAAAAACCCCTATTTGTGAACTTTTTGTGAAACCAATATGCCAAATTTCTTGGCACTATCTTTATTTATTTTGCACCTTAACTGCAAAAAGACTCATTCTAATGAAATAGAAACGCAAAATAGTTTTGTGTTAATAAGATTTTTTTGTTTTAATAGTTGGGAACGGGTTTAAATAAGGAGAAATTAATATGGAAATTTCAAAAAGATCAATTCAATATCTTGAATATTTAACCAGAATGTATGAACGGATTTTGGACGAAGTGGATGTAGGTGTCCATGCAGTCGATGAAACGGGTAAGACGATTATCTACAACAAAAAAATTATGCAAATTGAATCTATGGATATTCAGGATGTTATTAATAAAAATCTATTAGATGTATTTATGTTTAAGGATGATCAATCTAGTACTTTTGTAAAAGCTTTACAGGAAGGCAGAGAAACGTATAATGTCAAGCAAACCTATTTTAATAACAAAGGTCGCGAAATTACGACGATTAACAATACCTTTCCTATTTTTAACGATGGAAAAATTCAAGGTGCTGTAGAAATTGCCAACGATGTAACCAAATTAGAACGCCTGATAAAAGTGAATATTAATAGTAAGGGAACACCTAGATTTACGTTTGATCGTATCATTGGCAGCAGTCATACAATAAACGAAGTTATTGAAGGTGCAAAGCGTGCCACCCGTACCTCCTCATATGTCTTGATTGTTGGGGAGACAGGGACAGGGAAAGAACTTTTTGCCCAAAGTATTCATAACGCGAGCAATCGATTATCAGCTCCTTTTATTTCACAAAACTGCGCAGCTCTGCCTGATAATCTAATAGAAAGTCTTCTTTTCGGGACCAAACGAGGCGCTTTCACCGGGGCAGTCGATACCCCTGGTTTATTTGAACAGGCAAATGGAGGAACATTGTTGCTTGATGAAATCAACTCCTTAAATCTAAATCTTCAAGCAAAATTATTACGTGTGCTTCAAGAAAAAACGATACGACGTGTAGGTGATACGAAAGATACACCTGTTGATGTAAGGGTTATTGCCAATATTAATGAGGATCCCATTGACGCCATTGCCAATAATCATTTGCGCAAAGATCTTTATTACCGTCTTGGTGTTGTAACCATCTTTATTCCTCCATTAAGGGAGCGAAAGGAAGATATTCCATTATTAGTCCAACACTTTATTGAAAAATACAATGACCGATTTCAAATGAATGTAAAAGGCTTATCTGAGGAAGTAAGACAGTCTTTTATGGAGTATGATTGGTTAGGAAATGTTCGTGAACTTGAACATATTATCGAAGCCGCGATGAATATTATTATGGATGAAGAAATGATTCTTTACTCCCATTTACCATATCAATACAGAAGCAAAATGCAATTGAAAGAAAGAATGATCCCTCTTTCTATGGTGGACACATTTATTAGAGAAAGTGGAGAGGCTGCAGTTCCCTTAAAGGACCAAATGGAGCTATTTGAAAAATCCTATATTGACCATGTTCTGAAAAAAAATAATTTTAATATTTCACGAACTGCTAGTTTACTAGGTTTAAGCCGGCAAAGCCTGCAGTATAGAATGAAAAAACTTAACATTACAAATGGAAAAATACAACATGTTGAAAGATAATAAATGCGGGGCAAAAACCGTAAAAGAGCGGTTGAAAATAATAGGAGCCGGTGAAGGTAAAAGCAATTTAGAAGAATGCAATATTCTAACCTGAATGCCCTTTAACTTAACAACAATTATTTCAAATATCACAAATCTTGCAAATCTTACAATCACTTATTACGGAAAATGAGCACTCTCCAGCTATTCCCGACATTAATGGTAATACCAGGTCCGTGCAACCAAGAGCAAAGTAACTTTCATTAGTGCTACTTTGCTTTTTCGTATTCCTTTTATAAATTATTAAAATGTATTTTTCTTTAGTTCTAACATTTCCATAAACAAAACACCTGTTACTTCTCTTTTTTTCCATTTTGAATAAGTTTCTTCTATTTTTCTTAGTTCAATAATCGTAAGTATAGTAAACTCTTCTTTTACGATAATCCAATATAACTTGAAAAGACCCCATTGTGTGAATAACCTACCCAAATTCTTATTTTGTGGTACAACAATTTTCTCTAAACAAATGGAATGCCTATTCCCTAGCAGTGTTTCTTGATAGAGTTAATAAAATTAATTTATAAATTAATTATTTTAATGTTTTTTAAAATAAAATTAACTTTCATTATTTACCATTTGAATTTCTTGATATATAATCAAATCAAATGGAAGAAAGGAATTTCATTATGGCTTATAAAGTAATTACAAATTGTCCTGTCTGCAGCAAAACATTGAAGATTATGAAGTTGCAGTGCTCTCATTGTCACACTACGATTGAAAATGAGTTTGAATTATCCAAGTTAGCGTCATTATCAAAGGATCAGCTACATTTTGTAGAAGTATTTTTAACATGCAGAGGGAATATCAAAGAAGTTGAAAAGGAACTGGGAATTTCGTATCCAACGGTCCGAAGCAAGCTAACTGACATAATTTCATCCCTTGGATATGTGCAGAAGAAGAAAAATGAAGTAGACGAGAAAAAGGTTGTCACCATGTTGGAAAATGGCGAAATCACTCCAGAGGAAGCCATTAAGCTTTTAAAAGATGAATAGGGAGGAATTTACCATGAAAGAGGAAATTGCAAGAGTATTAACTTTGGTGCAAGAAGGGAAAATTGATGCAGATAAAGGATCAGAACTGATTCAAGTATTAAAAGAGAAAGAAGAAGCAGGAAGTAAGCTTTTAGAAAAACCGACTAAATATTTAGATAAAACATTAAAGATTCGTGTTCTATCAGCTGAAAATGATAACGTTACGGTCAATTTGCCCATAAAACTTATCAAGGTAGTACTAATGGCTGGACACAGCATCGCAGCTAGTATTCCTCAATCAGAAAAATATGTAAAGGATCTTGACATAAATCTTATTATTGAAGCAATCGAAAACGAATTAGATGGCCAAATTGTTGATATTAAGTCGGCAAACGGAGATACCGTTTCTGTCATCATTGAATAGTGGATTTGCTTATGCTGCATATAAAAGTGAAAGCAAAAGACGTTCGGTTTACCATCCCAGTTCCATATGCCATTCTAACCATTGGTATTTCAATTTTGTCTTCAAAATTTTTACATCAACATGCAAACAAATGGACAAAAGAGCATTTCGAAAGAAAAAAACTTGACTTTACTATTCCACTGATAGATAAAGAAACGCTAAAGCCAATTATCAAGGAACTGAAAAATCATAAAGGTATCGTGCTGGTAGATGTCAAAGCTAAGGATGGTACTGAGGTTAAGGTTCGATTGTAATTTTTTAAGAATATAGTGGATCAATCTTCGGATTCGTGGTCTCCGTACCATTTTTGAGCTTAAAATATAGGACTATTAAAAGGTTGCCTTTATTCCCAAATGTCGACCCGTTTGGTTTTGATTCGATATGATTGTTCAAAATCTTTCCCCTTTCATTTCCAAGTCAACCTTTCTTACTTTCATGTAACATTATACACATTTATAGAAATAGCCATTCCAAGTCCTCTGAATCTGAACTAATTAAAATCCCAATCTCTCATTGATTTAAATGAGAAATTGGGATTTAATTTTTTCAAAAGCTCTTCTCGCAGCCATGAATCTTAAGAAAATGGCAAACTGGACACGGAAGAAACCATGTCCAGCTTACATTTAGCCCCAAACATTGAACCTCTCGTAACGTTTTCGGTCACTTTCAAATGCTCAGCAATTTGATGGTACCTTTCTTCAGCAGACATTTCCTTTCATCCCACTCTTCCCACTTTTATTCTCCTGGGCGTTTACCAGTTTCTACAAATTCCTTTAAAAACACTCCCAGCAGCTCTCCCCACCCTTTACGATGACCTTCTTCCCATCCATGTTCGATAAGACCAACCGCATGATGAGAAAGCTTTAACAAGGTTGAGGATCCCTTCTCTTCTAAGACATATTTATAACTGCTATTGACTGCTCCATGCATTCCGAGTAGACCTTGTAACCGGATTTCTTCTGGTTTTTTTAGATACGTTACTGTACCCCAGAGAGCACCTTGTCCATTTCCAAAATCCTCATAAAATGCTCCTCCAATTTTCGGTTCTAGTAAAAGTGGAGAATTTTTGTCCTCTCCCAATCGATATGCCCACCATTCTCCAATCCTTTGAGTTAATGCATCGTATACACGTTCACGTGGAGCTCCAATAGTAATTTCTTGTTCAATTTGAAACGAGGTCACTCCGAGCTTTTGTTCTTTTTCAGTCATAGCTTTACTCCGTTCTTCTTCCTCTAACATTTCCTTTAAATTAATTAATGATGTCGATGCTTGACTGGCATAGCTGTTAACCCATCGCTGATACAGTTGCTGCAATGGTACAGCATTAAGGTAATTCAAACGGCTTCGTCCTACTTTTCGAGGAATTAGCAGTCCAGTCTCTTCTAATACATCAATATGTTTCATTACGGCAAATCGGGTAACTTGAAACTGTTCGCTTAATTCTCCTGTGCTCATCGGATGATCTTTTATTAAATCTAATATTTGGATTCTCATAGGATGAGCCAATGCCTTAAATATATTCGCAATTTTTTCATTGTCCATCATTTTGTAGTGAAAACAAGTCTCCTTTCTATCTTAAAAATGTTTCAAAAATAAATGTGACTAAACACTTGGTCTTACAATTATTAATGGAGAATTCCCAATCATTTTTCTAATATTATCACAATAACTCATAAAGCCCTCCAACAATATTTGATTAATAAACTTTGTACCATTTTCCTTAACAACAACTACCTTTAGGACTGTTTACCTTACAACCAATCTAGTACAATTTCTTAATAACCCTAACTTACCCTTTTACTTAATACTAATTATTTCAAATTATTAAATCTTGTACAATGATATTACCTATCTATATTCCAAATAAATAAGGGCGGCTAAATTAATAAGCGCCCCCGATTGTGAAAGATCAAAGGCTATCGAAACAGGATCACACCTATGATATTTACTCAACAATCACTTGATTTCTCTCCAATTCTCCCCAACAAAGCGTCGTTCGCCAATTTCTCTCCATTTCTCACCAACAAAGCGTCGTTCGCGATAACGATGTTTTTCAGAATCATGCTGTCGTTCATCCTCGGAATGCCTAATGTTACGGCGTTTTTTATGATCATCATGGTGGTATTTATCTTCATCGCGATGGTTTTCCTGAGCCTGATTTACAAGTTGTTCACGTTTATCCCAATATTCATCAATCTTTTCCATAACCTTTTCCGGGTCATCTCCACGCGCGAGCATCAATTTTATCCATTCCTCTTTGTAAACCTTGTGAACTAGACCTTGAAGCAGAACTACATAATTTTTCTCATCATCTGTTGTCAACAAACTATTGCTTAAGTTCTTCAAGGTTTCCTTATCTGGTTCTTGTGAAAGAAGTACTTCTGTAATTTGCCTGGATAGTTCCTCCATCTGGATGTAGTACAGCCATTCCTCGTAAACATGTGGTGCCATTTCTAGAACATGTGTTAAAAACAATGCCTTATTTTCTTCCCCCAAGGAAGTTAATAATTTACGTGGATAAGGATATTCACGGTCACGCCAAACCATCCCCGCCACATCCATTACTTTTATGTTCCCATCAAGCTGAAGAAAGATTTGTCTTTTATGAAGGTCAATTCTTTGAAAGCCAATTTCTTTAAACATGATTAGCATATTTATCAATCTAGCAGACAGTTCTGGAGTTAGTGGTTGGAATTGCAAGTATTCCCGCAAATCAACGCCCTTAACTAGTTCCATTGCAATGAAGTCCGACCCTTTCCTGTAAATGCGAGGGAAAAGATTCGTTTTTTGTCCAAGGGATAGTGCATAGTATTCTCGGTCACATTCCTCGGAATTACTGAATACCTTCATACAAATGTCATCATTAACTTGAAAAACTGCCCCCTGACGCCCTTTACCAATCATTATCAACGGTGAATGATTGACTACTTCAACATCAGCATGAGCTGTAGAATTAACTTGAATGTCATTAACCCATTTATCCAATTGTTTAATTTCCATATTTCCCCCTCCTTTCTGTAAGAAATGTAAAAACATTTAACCTAGGTTTAGTCATTTTGTTATTAATTAGCGCTCGCTTAGATTAATCACCCACCATGGCAAACATCTTTAATGGACATGTAGCATGTCCTAATTTATTTAATTCAATAATGTCAAAATATGTAACGGCAAATGTAATATATTGAAAAAATAGCTCCATTATAGTTATTTTCTATCTTATTATTCTTAAGTATTAAAGTTAAAATCGATCTTTAAATGGTAAAATAGTTAATAATAGATATTTAAAGGTGGTTAGGAAATGGCACAAGAATTCAAGTTTGATGAAAAATTAGCAGCCCAGTATGAGGCAGGGATTCGCCAATCTTTGCCTACTTATGAACAGTTATTTACTATGATCCAAGCTTATTTCCGAGTTAATTTAAGTGAGGATGCAGCCATTCTTGTTGTAGGAGCAGGTGGTGGAAAAGAACTGTCAACATGGGGACCGGCTAACTTAAATTGGACATTTACGGGTGTTGACCCTTCGGAAGCGATGCTAAATGTCGCCGAGCATAAAGTGCGTCAATTAGATTTACAACAAAGAGTGCAATTGGTTCAAGGAAATGTGAGTGATCTTCCACAGGAAATGAATTTTGACGCTGCGACTTGTATTCTGGTCTTGCACTTTTTACATGATGATAAAGATAAATTGAATTTACTTAAACATATTTCTAGTCGTCTGAAACCCCATTCCCCTTTTGTTATCGTAACCAACTACGGTGAACCAAATGACACTGAGTTTCAGGAATCGTTAAATCTTTGGAAAAGTTTTTGGCTGGATTCTGGTCTTCCTCATTCAGATGTAGAGGAAATGGTAAACGGTGGCGTATTGCAGCTTTCATTTTTGCCTGAGGAACAAATAAAAGCGCTATTAATGGAAGCAGGTTTTAAAAAAGTTAGCCGCTTTTTCACGACGACCTTCACCGGCGGATGGATTTGTCATACATGAGTATCCCTATTCAAATGTTTGACGATGAGAAAAAAAGCTCCAAACCTATTTTTCTGAGTTTGGAGCTTGTTCTTTATTATTTTGTAAATAAATTATATCAGTACAAATGTTATTACTAGTAGGTAAGTAACTATTCAATCATTGTTATTGCACCGATAAGCCGTCTCTCTTCGATGATATTCCGTGTAATTTGGATATCTACTTATAACACCGAAGATGAACGATCATATTCAATTCCTTGTATCCGTTGCTGATGGGTGTATACATTAAATCCGTTCCCCCGTATAAAACCTACTGCCGTTATTCCAAGTTCCTCTGCTAAATCTAAGGCTAGGTTGGTAGGAGCAGATTTTGAGAGGATAATTCCGACACCAATCTTAGCAGCTTTTAGTAACACCTCGGAAGAAATTCGGCCACTGAAAGCAATAATTTTATCCTTTAACGGAATTCGATTGATAATACAATAACCAAATAGTTTATCTAGGGCATTATGGCGACCGATATCGGTTCGAGATACAACGATTCCTTCCCTTGTGCATAATGCAGCATTATGCACACCCCCTGTTTGCTGGAAATGTGAGGAGCTTTCCTGCATCTTCTTCATCAGCTCGCGGCATTGTTCCGGCGTAATAGTCAATTTCGTCATCACCGTCTTTGCGGTCTTCATGTCATTATGAAAGTAAAATTGTCGTCCTTTTCCGCAGCAAGAGCCAATAAATCGCTTTGAGTGGAAATCCTTTTGAATACAGTGTTTATTCACAAGTTCAACATAGGCGAATCCCTTTTCTTCATCGATGTGAAGTGATTCGATGTCTTGATAAAAGCGAATAACACCCTCAGAAGCTAGGAAACCGACAACCAATTCTTTCAGTTCAGAAGGAGTACAAACCATGGTGGCAAACTCGCTACCATCTAAAATAATCGTTAAGGCAGATTCAACGGCAATGTCATCCTCTTCCTCGTAAAAGCTCTGTCCATTATACCTGACAATGTTTTGAGAAGTTGTTATCTCCTTTAACAATGATGTCGCCTCTTTCCTGTTTTTTTCTATTAACTAACTTCTGTTTCAAGGTCTTCAATTGGCTTTTCTTGATATTGAGTGTCTTTACGAGCGTTATACCGCTCGGCTTTTTCAACATTTACTGTAATGTTGTAATCTGGGATTCCTGCAAACTTCTCGTATCTGCCCCGCGGCAGCAAGAAGTTACCTTCTGGGAAGTGTACTTCTAAATTCCCAGGTGCAATATCAACGAACTTCGCAGTACCTTGGAAGACACCAAAACCGTTGTATACAACTATACCTTCACCCTCAGCGATGCTTAATTTTTGACCATCAACAGGACTCATTAATACGTCATATCGTCCTGCACCGTTTAATGGGTCAACTTCTTTATACACCATCGAATTAAACTGTTTTCCTCGACGGGAGGTAATGATAAACTGTTCTGGCTTTTTATTTAAATCTGGAATTTCAACTGGAATTAAGGTTGCTCTGCCATCTGGTGTTGGACAAATCCCATCTTCACATAGCCAAGCTCCACCCCACTGGAATACGTCCCCTTGCTTTTTCAAGTGCTGGATGCCTTCATAATCCGGATTTGCTTTCGCAATCTCCTCTCGAATCGCAAATCCATCGGCAAAATCAACCAAGTGTGCTGTTTCTGGTTTTACACGCTTAGCAAGGTCAATGTATATCTTCCATTCAGCACGGGCTTCTTCAATTTTATTTTTGTTACCTGAAATTTCAGGTGAAAAGTAAACCATCCGTTCTGTGGACGTGCTCGTCCCGCCGTCCTCTTGCTCATAACGAGTTTTTGCGGGCAGTATGATAACCGCTTCTTTTGCATCAACTAATGTGGAGGTATTTAGTATAATATCTTGATGCACACGAATTTCGAGCTCAGATAAGGCATATTCAATGAAATCTGGATCTGGCATCGTTTCTAAAAAGTTTCCTCCAGATAAGTAGTATAGCTTCATTTTCCGTTCATGGTTTTCTGGAAGTACGATATTTTCCAAGGTCACACCAACAATATCTCCCTGCCATTTTGGAAGCTCAAAGGCCCATAGTTTTTCCATTCTTCCCACTGTCTTCGCATCCCAGCCGCCGCCAGGCAGCACGAATGGATCTGCTCCCATTTCACCGCTTCCCTGAACACTGGAGTGTCCACGGAATGGCATGAGACCAGCGTGTTTTCTCCCTAAGTGTCCACGTAACAGTGCCAGATTTGCCACTTGTGAGATATTATCCGTTGCAAAGGAGTGCATCGTTAGTCCAAGCGCCCATGCATACACAGCATTTTTACTGTTTGCTAAAACTTCAGCTAATTCAATAATCCGTTCTTTTGAAACACCTGAAGATTCAATAATTTCTTCCCAAGATTGCTCCTGGACTGCGCTCTTTAGTTCTTCATAGCCGTTCACATGTTCTTTTACATACTCATGGTTTATTGCTGAGCCATATGCTTTTTCTTCCATGGTAAACCAATGCTTCATTATTCCATGCATAAAGGCAATATCTCCTCCGATATTGACCTGGTAGAAATCATCGGCAATTTTAGTTCCGAATAATGCAGACTCAGGATTTGAGGGAATCCAATATTTATCCATTGCCGGCTCACGGTATGGGTTGACAACGATGATTTTGGTTCCTTTTTTCTTCGCTTCAAGCATGTATTTTGATGATACAGGTGAAGAGTTTGAAGCTACACTCCCCCAAAACAATAAGACATCGGTTCCGATCCAATCCAAATAATTGGATGTGGAAGCCCCTACTCCAATCGACCGTTTTAAAGCAGTCTTACTTGGAGCGTGACAAATTCGGGAAGCGTTATCAATGTGATTTGTTCCAAGAAAACGGGCTACTTTTGCTGCAACATAATAACTCTCATTGGTAATTCCACGAGCAGTTAGATAAAACGAATATTGCTTTGGGTTCAACTTTTTCATTTTATTAGCTATTAAATCCATAGCCTCATCCCATTCAATCCGAGAAAATTTTCGTTCTCCTTTTCTGCGGATCATGGGATAAGGAATTCGACCAAGCTTTCGGAGCTCAGTACTATCATATTTTCTTAATTCATCAATATCAGCATGAAGAATTTCTGGATTAATTGCAGGCATTGTATTTAGCCTAAGTACATTCATACGTGTCGTACAAACATGTGGTCCTTCCAATGTCTGATCATATAAACCAGATACACCAAGTGCGCACCCGTCACAAACACCTTTAGTTATAATGTTTGTCGCATAACCTATATTATCTCGATTATCCCAAGCGATTTTCATGGTATCACGAATATGTTTTGGCTTTATTTTTCCTAGTCCAAACGGGATTGGACTTACCCAATGTTCAGGAGCCGGTAATTTTGCTTTTTTTTGTGGTCCCGGATGTAATGTTTTTCCCATTTCTATTTCCTCCTCTATCGTTCCCAGTTCTAAAAAAACCAATTAAAAAACCACCAAGGAGAGCATCTAATACTGAGGTGAATTCTCCGAGGTGGTTAGTCTTTAACAGGTTCGCTGTCAAGTGCCAACAAGATATAGTTGGGTAGAAGTAATCGTTACAATTCTTTAAACTTTTTTTCAATATCTTGATCAAAAACGAATATGGACATCCCTCTGTCATCTTCAATATCAATATCGACAAATACATAGAGGAAGCTTGCACCCAGCAGTTCCTCCATTTCTATAGGATGGTTTTTCTTATAAATATCTTTGACCATTTCCGTACGTGCAGCACGGAGCATTTGTTTTCCATCATCTGCAGTCGCAATAAATTTTTCAATCGGTGATAAGTTTCCTTCTAATTCACAAATCGCCCAGCATTTACAAAAGGTTGTTCTCACTTGACTTGGACCTTTTCCCATATGACGTTTTCGATATGCGCGAACAATATTACTAAATTCTGCTTCATATTTATTCACTTTAATTCATCTCATTTCACTTACTTTTACTTCTTATATTCACTGTGTCAATGTTGTTTTCATTGGATAAGTATACAATATAATCAGCCAGATTACTAACTTGCTTGATTATTAAATGATGAGTGAACAGCTTGTTGTTCTTTCAATTTCTTAATATCTAGTCGAATGAGCATTGAGATGATAAAGGCGACCACGAATAATCCTGAAAAAAATGTTAAGCTGCCTGAGTAGCTTCCTGTTGTATCCTTAATCCATGCAGTAAATAAGGGACCAACGAGTCCTGCTGCTGCCCATGCAGTTAAGATGTAACCATGAATGGCTCCCAGCTGCTTCGTCCCAAAAATGTCTCCAATAAATGCCGGTATGGATGAAAAGCCACCGCCATAACAGGTGTAAACGACAATTAACATCCCCATAAACAACCATTTAATCGATACATCAGGAAGGAAAAAGAAGATGACCATCTGTAGGACAAAGAATGCCGTGTAGGTAGTAGGTCTGCCTATAATATCAGAAAGACTTGCCCAGCCAATTCGACCTAGACCGTTAAATATTCCAATTGCTCCAACAAGGGCTGCTGCAGCGGCCATATCAATTCCGATGCTTTCCATCGCAAGCGGTTTAGCAACGGCTAAAATTGCGATACCGCAAGTAATGTTTATGAATAACATCATCCACAAGTACCAGAAACGTCTTGTTTTTACAGCCTCATTGGCCATAAGCTGTGCTAAATCGATCTTTGGCTTCGCTTTTCCACTTTGAATTTTTTCCTTAAAGCCTTCTGGCATCCACCCTTCCTCAGGCTTCTCAAGATAAAGAGAAGAAAGTGTCATAATGACAAAATAAGAGCTTCCTAAGATATAAAATGTATTCGCAACACCTACTGAAGCAATCAGCGAGTTCATAATTGGGCTGCTGATTGCAGCTGCGAATCCAAACCCCATAATCGCGAGTCCAGTAGCAAATCCACGTCTATCCGGGAACCATTTTACCAGCGTTGATACGGGAGAAATATAGCCTACCCCTAAGCCAATACCGCCAAGTGCTCCATAGAAAAGATATAACAACGATTTTGAACCTAAGTTAACTGCAAAACCAGAACCTATGATGCCTATACCAAAGAATGCTGCTGCAACTAACCCCGATTTTCTTGGACCATGTTTCTCAACAAAGTGCCCCATGAAAGCTGCGGACAAGCCTAAAAATAAAATTGCAATACTAAATGTTAGGGCCACTTCTGAATCAGTCCAGCCAAATAGATCTTTTAGCGGGGCTGTAAAATTACTCCATGCATAGACGGAACCAATTGAAATGTGAATTCCGACCGCAGACAAGGCAATTAGCCACCGGTTTTTTCTCTTTTTCATTAAGATCTCTCCCTATTGAAACCATTTTGATTAAACAGATTCGTGAACAAAAATAAAAAACCGTCATAAAGATTCATTTCATCGATTCCAAAAAAGACGGAATCCAAAAAGAATCCTTACAACGGTTTGCCTTAAACAGGGACGCTGTTAAGTACCAACAGTTATAATTATGTAACCCATAATATTAGATTAATCTCTCTTAACCGATAAACAGGTTCGCTGTTTCGTATTAAAAGAGTCTCATATTTTAAGATAAAAGTTATATGTCACAATTTGTTCACAATTTATTTTTATAATAACATGGTAGCGAATTCAATACAATAGATAATATTTTCAAATCTTATTCTTTGCATTCATGCAGTACTAGAGTGATCCTTTAATAATTGAACTAGTTACTCCCGTCATTAACTCAAAAAAAGGTATTAAAAAGTAATGGGTCATGCAATAATGTCTGCATGACTCATTTTTTTTATGATTTTATTTAACTAGTGTAGACTATTTGTTTTAAGAAAATCCGGGTCGCTCCAGTCAGTAGGATTAAAATGTATCAGACTATTTGAACTACAAACTATGCTAACACCTTACATATTTGCGTTTGAATCCAAGCTTCCCTCTATCCATTTCCTTTTGAATATTTTCGGAGGCAACCAGAATACTGCTTTTTTTCTTGTCCCGCTTGACTTCGACTGGGCCTACCGCCTCTGCGGTTTCAATCGCCATTTCATGGAGCGGTAAATATGATATCCCGACTGTGTAGAGAAAATTATTCATTGCGGATTTTGTTCGCTCAGGAGAATCGTGAATCGTATTTTTCACCTGTTCAAGCATAATCGCCAATTTGCTTGAACTAAATTCAGTGTCCGGGCGATTCCCCAAAAGCCAGCAATAACAGCTCCAGCCTGCTGACATTCTAAGTTCTTCACCGCTTGCGATCCATTTATCGGCAACATCTTGTGCAATATCAGCTTCTGACAAAGTCACAGCGACCACGTAATCGGACAGCATATAAAAATAGGCACCGTCCATCCAACGCTCAAAATCTGCCTCCGTCATTATCATTGGATCCGCAATGATGCCGGCAAAATACATGGCATCATAGTTCCCGGTGGCGTAAAGCTGCTCGGCTAAAGGCTGATTTTTCTTGATTTTCTTTGCGATCGGCTTCATTGCTCCTGTAGCCACGCCAAAAAGCGGCTCGTGTGCACCATTGCCTATGTACATCTTTTTCATTCGTTCCTTGCCGAGCGCCTCCAATTCCTGCATAACCATTTCGAAATCCATCGTTTTGCACTTCCTTCCTCTATCATCTTACCCAACATGCCCATCTTAATATAATTCTTGAACATGGTTCCATTATCCTGCCACATAGTTACCGCTAAGACTTAAGTCGTAGAAAAAATTCAGTCTCCTCAAAACAAGTCAAATATGGGATATTTAGGTAGTCAAAAAACACTACAAAAATTTTTTAAAAAGGCGGTGTTGATCAAATTCATTATCGAATTTTATTAAGAGATTGTAAATCCCTTGATATTTAATGGTAAATATTGGGCAAAAATTTCAGAATTATGTTACGATTCTACTTGGACTTTATATCTATTGCAAAGGGGAGATGTTTCTGTGTCAGTTTTCACGAAATGGGCTTTTCGGAACAAAGCCGCTGTATCATTGATGACAATATTAGTATTAATCATTGGAGTTGTTAGTTATTTTAGATTACCCATGGAGTTCTTGCCATCAGCAGACAATCCGCAAATAACAATTATTACAATGGGGCAAGGAACCGATTCAAAATCAATGGAAGGTGATGTCACTTCTCCTATCGAGCGAGCGGTTACCGGAATAAAAGGAAAGAAATCGATTTATTCCACAACAGGAGACGGCTTTTCCAAAGTGGATTTATTTTTTGAAGCTGGCTCCGACATGAAACAGGCAAAATTAGATGTTCAAGAGGCTTTATCGAATGTGGCATTTCCAGCTTACATATCAAAGCCAATCGTTTCGCAGCTAAATACTTCCATGATTCCCATCTCTAACATCGCTGTTACCTTTAAAGATGGTCTCACAACCGAAAACCTGGCATTTGTAAAAGAAAAAATTGAACCATTATACAAAGAAATTGACGGTGTTTCCCAAGTTCAAACATATGGCTTGGTTGATCCTGTTATCTCAATAAAAATTGACAATCAAAAGTTAGCCGAAAACCAGGTATCCCTACAAACTGTGCTGGGAATTCTTCAAGGTCAAAACACTGCTCTTGCAATTGGCGAAAAGAATATTGACGGAAAAACAAGCAATATTAAGGTGATTGGCGACCTATCAAGTCTCGAAAAACTTAAAAGCCTACCAGTTGCACCAAACGTAACCCTTGATGATATCTCATCAATTGAGGAAACAAAACAATCCAATTTTCTTAACCGTTTCGACGGGAGCGAAGCATTAAGCATCAGTATTACGAAGGACAGTAATTCAAATGCTGTGACGATTAGTAAAGAAATCGAAAAAGTAACAAAGGAAATTAACAAAAAATACGATACACAAGAATCTACAATCTATGTTGCCTCTGCTGATATGGTTGAAACATCGGTTCAAACGATGATGAAAGAAGTCCTTCTGGGTGCTTTATTTGCTACGATTGTCATTATGATCTTTTTACGTAATATTAGAACAACGTTTATTACGATCGTTTCCATCCCGCTATCACTTTGTTTTACCTTGTTCTTACTGTCACGTTCCGGGGTAACGTTAAATATTTTAACACTCGGCGGGGTTGCGGTTGCCGTTGGGCGGCTTGTTGACGACAGTATTGTTGTTATTGAAAATATTTACCGCAAAATGCAAACAGAGAAATTTTCAGTTCAAATGGTAATTGATGCAACGAAACAAGTTGGTGTTGCGATTACGGCCTCCACGCTAACAACGGTCGCGGTTTTCCTTCCAATGAGTTTATTAAATGGAGGACTTCAAGAATTCCTTTTACCTTTCGCTTTAACCGTTACCTATTCATTGCTCGCTTCCCTTCTTGTGGCATTGACAGTAGTTCCGTTGATGAGTGCGGGGTTGTTAAAAAATACAAAGCTTCCTGATCATAAACCTGCCGTTCGCTTTCCAAAAGCAGTTAAATGGTCTTTAAATCATAAATGGATTGTTTTTACGATTTCCTTCCTTTTGTTTGCCGGATCAATAGGTGCTTACTTTGTCGTACCAAAGGGTGCAGTTGACAATTCTTCTGCTGACTTTGTTTCAGCCACCTTGAAATACCCAAATGATACGCCTTTTGAAACGGTCAAAGAAGAGGCAATTGAGCTTGAAAATTCGATAGCTGAAATGGATGAGGTTGAATATATTTTTAACCAAGTTGGTTCATCGGCTGATTTCGCTCAATTTGGCCAAATCGGTTCTCCAACCGAAGCGGTCATAAGTATACTTTTAAAAGATAAAGATGATACAGATAAGGTTTTAAAAGAAATTGAAAATAAAAAGGACGACTATAAGGATGCGGTATTAGAAGTCGCCACGGCTTCATTTATGATGGGTGGATCGGCAACCAATATTACCATCGATGTTATTGGTGAGGATGTCAATCAACTGGAAAAAACTGCAAACAGTATTAAAGATATAGTATCGGATATTGATGGGGTTGAAAAAGTAACAACGAATCAAGAGGAAAAGAAAACCGTCTACTCTTTAGTCGTAGATCCTGCAAAAGGGAATACACAGCAAATTGCCCAGCAGCTTGGTGTCATGTTAAATCAAACACCACTTGGAACGATCACGGTAAATGAAAAACAAACGACCGTTGTTCTTGAACCTTTACTTAACACAGAAACACAGGATGATTTAAACAATATTCCGATTATGACAGAAAGCGGAATGGTTCCGGTTTCCGAGATAGCCACATTACAAAAGGCTGAAACTTCAACAAACCAATTCCATAAGGATGGGGAAACGTATCTACAGGTCACAGCAACCGTTGATCCTGCTAAGCTCTCTGAAATCTCGACTATGATTAACCTAGAATTATTCGGAGATCAAAAAGGCAATAAAGGAATGGAGCTTCCAGATGATGTCGAAGTTCTCGTTGGAGGAGCAAGTGCCCAGCAAATGGAGGATTTTACCGATCTTTTCTTAACGATGCTTATTTCAATCGGAATTGTGTTCTTGATTATGGTTATTACGTTTAAGTCGATTAAAGCGCCAATCGCGATTTTAACCTCCCTCCCGCTTGCGGCCATCGGTGCGATATTAGGAATCTTAATCAGCCGGATTTCAGTTGATATCACTGCACTACTTGGAGCGCTTATGCTTATTGGTATTGTTGTAACAAATGCGATTGTTCTGATTGACCGGGTTAGACAAAATGAAGAAAAGATGACGATTCGCGAAGCGATTGTTGAAGCGACTGCTACCAGGATGCGGCCGATTATGATGACCGCAATCGCAACGATTTCTGCGATGATTCCACTCTTGTTTAAAGCATCTCAGAGCGGAAGCTTGGTTTCACAAAGCTTGGCGGTTGTCGTAATTGGTGGGCTGGCTCTCGCTACACTCTTGACGTTGATCGTCATCCCATGTGTGTATGAATTATTGTATTTTAAAAAATCAAAGAAACAAAGAATGTCAGAATCAACAGATCAGCCGATTCAAATGTAAAAAAAGTAGCAGTCACCTTTTTGATAAGTTTCCAATAAAGTAGACAGAACGTATCTGTTATTCAATATCAAAAATCCTAAAACATGCAAGAGATGAATAAAAACTTGCATGTTTTAGGATTTTCATAATTTTAGAAAATAAACAAAAGCCCCTGATCGTGATGAACGCCAAATGGAGGGAAAATAAGGATGCTTTTATCTTAAGGCAGATGCGGCCATTCTTATATATGTATGTCTTTTACCCCTGACAGTAATCGAAAGTGTCTGAATATTTTCCGGTAATGCCATACCAGAATACCCAGCATCCCCTATATGAAAAATATCGACTCCTGCTCTTTTAGAGCTTAAAGCGATTGCCCGTATTGTTTCTTCATCGGCTCCTTCTTGGCTTGTTCCAATTGCAGCAAGGGTTAATGCCCCTTTATTTTTAACGATTTCAATTGCTTTAGCAAGAGCTTCTTCACGAACTCCAGGTACTGTTCCTGGTGCAGGAAAAAGTATGACATCAGCGCCTGCCTCTGCAAAACGTGACACCGCCTCATAATCAAATACGCTTCCTTCCGTTCCAGCATTATGCATTTTACCCGCTATGATTAGTCCTCCAAAATGTTTATTCGCCAATGTAATTGCCTGTTCAATTTTCTCATTCGTAACCCCCGATTTTGGGTTACCAGTTAAACAAATAAAGTCACATCCTAAATGCTTTGCCATCGCCAGCGAATTTTCGGTAGCTGTACGCCCTTCCGGCAATGAATGCAATTTTTCTAAAGCATTAGCATGCGGATCAACAGGTTCAAGATTGATGCCGACTGGCAGACCAGTTAGTTCTTTTATTATTTTAATAATTTTTTCATCTGCTTCACTTTCTGAAGCATTTGGTTGAAATCTGCTGTATGATTCCACCCCTTGTACCCTAGGATTCATCACATCAAACATGTTCAGTAATATCATGTCTGCTCCGAATGCCTTCATCACTTCTGGGTTTGATACCTCTGGAAGCAACGGTTGAGATGTCACTACTGTTTCAGCAATAATCGTTCTTCCTTCTGCTGCCAAAATGGCCTGTTTTAATTCCTTTTTACCCATTTGCCGAAAATCTGATCCTCTACAATCTAATATTCTTTTCATCTCATTCACCTCTTCTATTTAAGCTAGATTCGTGTTTCTACAGTAGATATGCTTCCCCAATTTCTTAAACATATTTTCTTGTCATTTCATTTGGTCGTGTATTATCTTCTTAACTCCTGCTACTTCTAGTTCAGCAGCAGGACACATCCTAAAAGAAGTCCAAGTAACAAATGTATCTCTTGATTATTATACCAATCTAATAAAATAGGAACATCGCTCATTTCCAAACGCCTGACGAATTCATATACTACCCTCATTTCTAAACTAAACTCCTATTATTTGAGTTTATCATAATAAATATTTCACATACTGTAATAAATAAAGTTAACATAATAGTATTATGTTAACTATTTCTTTGTTTAGGGAACTATCTCTAGCATTTCAGAACTGTGCAAAAAATTTATCAGTCACCCTTAAATTTTTTTGAAATGGGAAATGGTAAAGATGTTGATATCTGAATATATTTAATATTACGTTTAACAAACAACAAATAAGGGGTCGTTATAATGAATGGGCAGCTAAATAATGAGATAGCAAAGGAAACGAGTACAAATCGTTGGGCCAGGTTCCCTCGGAATTTAGGTATTAGTTTTATGGCAGCTGTTTTTTCGGGGATTATTATAGGTCTTTTATTGCGGCTCGTGATGGGAATTATTGCGATTTTCTTCCCCCATCTATCAAGTGGGTTTACACTAAGTGGTACTCTTTTATTAGTAATCCTTGGTATTGCCGTAACATTAGCCAACAGTATTATTTACACCGTTATTTTTCAAAAATCAGGAAAAACCTGGGTATCAAAGGGCATATATTTTGGTTTGTTGAGTTTAGTGATTTATGGCACACCTTTGTTTTTGTCAAATCCCAACAACGAATTATTTGGCCCCCAAGCTCCACTAGGCGTTTCTTTATTTTCGGCAATGTTCTTTATTGGAGCTCTCACTCTTGTCTACTTCATTGATACGATTACCAAATGGGTTGACCAATCGAATGGAAGGACGAAACTTACTTATGTATGTTTTGCGATTCTAGTCATACCTGCATGCGTCATGCTGATCAACATTATTGCCGAGTTTTTCTATGAAATGCTGCCGAAAATCATTACTAACCTCTCACAGGTATTGTAATAGAACCCCAGACATATATTCAGGAAAAAAGCCGACTCCTCCTTCCAATAATCCGCAAGGAGAGTCGGCTTTTTTTATCTTTTCAACTTTTATTACCGAAAACTAATAGTCTAATAGTGGACTTCTTAACTTCGCCCCTTATAACGCTGTAATCGCATCCAGTGCTATTTTCATTTCTGCTTCCACTGCATTTGAGACCAAGTCATTGTGTGGATTGTATTCGTCTCGAAGCTCTGCATCTGCATAACCATCAATCGCTAGAATCGCTCCTGCTTGTACCCCTTTTAAAGCGGCAATTACGAATAATGCGGAGTTTTCCATGTCTACTGCTAATACTCCTGCCTTTTTATAAAGCTGATGTGGAAATTCGAGAACCCCTGAATAAAAGGCATCAAGTGTAAGGGTAATCCCTTCTTTTACAGGAATATTTTTTCCTGCTGCATTGGATAATGCCTCGACAACTTTCCGGTCTGCCACTGCTGGGAATCCAGGAGGGACAATTTGTTTCGTTAATCCATCACAGCTCACCGCCGCGGTGCTGACCACAAGGCTGCCCGGTGTAACCTCTTTTTGATAAGATCCTGCTGTTCCTACTCGAATGATGGATTGTACGCCACCCATGATTAGTTCTTCAAAACATACCGCGGCACCAGGTGCTCCAACACCGTGGCTGACCACTGCTACTTGTTTTCCATTCCAGCTTCCGCTGTACGTGTGGTACTCGCGATTTTGTGCTAGTTGAACAGGATTATCCAATAAATCAGCTATCATTTTCGCACGACCTGGATCCCCGCATACTAGAACGCGTTCTGGTAATATATCTGATGTTAATTTTAAATTTGGCAGTTGTTTAGTCAAAGTCTTTTCGCTCCCATTCATCTTCTGGTATTGGCAGGTCTTCTCCGGAGAATCTTTCCTCTTTAAACGGATCACCATTGATATGGAAACCGTTTTGCTCCCAGAATCCCGGCTGGTTTTCGTTAATAAACTCAATTCCACGTATCCATTTTACACTTTTCCAAAAATAAAGATGCGGTACGACCAGCCTTAACGGCCAGCCATGCTTTTCCGTTAAAGGCTCTCCTTCAAAAGTATGTGCTAGAAGTACATCCTCATTAAGCAGATCCTCTAAAGCAATATTGGCTGTATAATCATGGTCCGCATGCAGCATTACATACTTACTTTTAGGAGTCACTCCTATCTCCTTTAGGAAATCACTGAATTTAACACCGGTAAAGCTATTGTCAAAACGAGACCAGCGCGTTACACAGTGGATGTCCACGTTGATGGTCGACTGTGGCATTTGTTTGATTTGGTCATAAGAGAGAACAGCCTCTTTGTCGACTTCGCCGAACACCTTTAAATCCCAATTTTCCATATCATACACTGGCACGTCGCCTTCATGAAGAATTGGAAAACGTTCTGTTAATGCCTGACCTGGCGGAAGACGTTTTGCGAGCTTAGGATCAACTGCCGGAACTCGCGTCTTTTTAATTCTTTCTGCTTTATTCATAGTTTCAATCCTCCTTGTCCTTACCTAGAGCTTTGCTGTCCTGAAAGCTGAGAGTCCGCACCGCGATCCTTTAGGAAGAACATCGCAATGATGGTGATTATATAAGGCAGCATCGCTGTAAATTGGGTTGGCATCGAAAAACCTTGAAGTCTAATACTCAACGCATCCATTAGCCCAAATAATAAGCTTGAACCAACAATACCTATCGGGTGGGATTGACCTAACATCATTGCCACAAGAGCGATGAAGCCACGTCCAGCCGTCATCCCCTCTGTAAACATAGTTACCTGTCCCAGTGAGAGCTGGGCACCTGCCAAACCGCAAAGTATTCCACACGCGACAATGGCTCCATATTGTAAAACGGTAACCTTTAAACCGAGGCTTCTGGCAGCTGCTTCATTTTTCCCAACCGCAAGAACTCGGAAGCCTGTAACGGTGCGGTAAAAGAAAATGTACAACAAAATTCCTGCTAGAAAAGCGATATAAACAAGTGGTGAGTGCCCGGATAAGAGCTTCCCAACTACTGGAATCCCTTCAATCACCGGGATGTCCAGCTTCGGAAGTCCTTCCATGTTTTTATCATAAAAGGCACCCTTCACATCGAAAATGGCGCGAAGTCCAAACGTGGTCAAACCTAGTACTAAAAAGTTAATAGCAATACCTGCTACAATCGGGTTTGCTTTCAAACGAATGGCGGCTAAGCCAAATAACAACGAAACAAGGACGGATCCTAATGCACCGACTAAAACAGCCACAAGCACACTGCCACTATAGTAATTTCCAACGATAGCGGAAAATGCACCTGCTAAAATTAAGCCTTCAAGACCAACATTAAAGATTCCAACGCGAGCACATAGGGCTCCTCCTAAAGCTGCCAAAAGAATAGGACTGATCATTCGAATCGCTGACGTAAAAAAGGAGAGATCAAGCAGCTCCATGGATGTCACCCGCTTTCTTCTTTACTTTCCACCAATTCATGGTGATTTTTGCTGTAACAAATAAGATAAGAACTCCTTGAATGACACTGGCAATTTCAAGCGGAACCTCGGTATTTCGTTCCATTCCCATTGCACCAGTTTGAAGTGCTGCAAGCATGATTGCGGCAACCGCAGTACCAAGTGGGTTAGAGTTTGCCAACAGTGCTGCCATTAACCCTGTCCATGCATAGCCTGGTACAGTCAAGGAACCTTCTACATATCGATATTGTGATCCGAGGACTTCTACCGTCCCAGCTAGACCTGCGATTCCGCCGCTAAAGAACATGCTGAAGAGGAGAACTTTTATTTTATTAATCCCACCATATTCAGCAAAGAACGGGTTATATCCAAGCATTCTAACTTCATATCCTGCAGAAGTGAATCGCAGAATAATATATAGAATTATCGCTAAAACAATCGCAATTACAAATCCCATATGAACACTCATACCTTGGAATAACTTAGGAAGCCATGCCGCCTGATCAATCATATGAGTCTGCGCTAGTGCAGCCGATCCACTTTTGTCTTGAAACGGACTCGAAACTAAATAACCGGCAAATAAAACCGCTACATAGTTTAAGAGTAACGTAGAAATCAATAATTGTACTTTGAATCTCGTTTCCATCCATCCTGCTAGGAGCGACCATAAGCCCCCTGCTAAAAATCCAGCCACTAATGCAGACAGCATTTTGATGATTCCAGATCCTGGAACATATAAAGCGGCAAGTGCTGCACTCACAGCACCTAAAACCATTTGTCCTTCTGCTCCCATATTGAAGACACCAGCACGAAAGGCAATCGCCAATCCTAACCCTATCAATATAATGGGTGTGGCACGAGCAAGCGTGGCGGTAACAAAGTAAAAGTTTCCGAATGCGCCGTCCCACATAACTTTGTAGGTTTCCAAAACAGATGCGCCTACTATACTAATGGCAACCGCCCCTGTCAGGAGCCCAATCAACACGGCCGTAAGAGGCTGTACCAACGATCTAAGCAGTTGTTGTAGTTTTCGTTGAAGATTCATTCTCGTTTCCTCCTGCCATAAGTACACTTAATCTCTCTTCCGTTGCATCATTTCGATCAAGGATATCGACAATTTTCCCTTCATACATAACAGCAATCCGGTCTGATAGCGTCAGTATCTCCGTTAACTCCGACGAAACGAGAAGGATTCCGTCTCCATTATTTCTTTTTGCAATGATGGCTTCATGAATATATTCCATCGCGCCGATATCTACACCACGGGTCGGTTCTGCGGCAATGAGAAAATCAGTTTCAAATCCTAGTTCACGAGCGACAATTAATTTCTGCAAATTTCCACCTGATAGGTTTCCTGATTTTTCATCTAACGAAGTTGTTTTAATTTCAAAGCGTTCTATCCATCCTCTAACAAGCTTGCGGAATCCATTAAGTCGAATAAAGGAAGATTGATTGAACTTTTTCTTTCGATAATAGCCCATCAATCCTGTTTCCTCGACCGAAGCTTCCTTCGCAGCTCCCCATAGGTAACGGTCTTCCGGAATATGAGCAAGTCCCGCATTTCTTATATATGCTACGGATTTGCCATTCAAAATTGTCTCCCCTAAGCGTATGCTGCCACTGTCTATTTTTCTTAAGCCTGATATCGCCTGAATCAACTCTGACTGACCATTCCCCGATACTCCGGCAATCCCGACAATTTCTCCACGGTTTACGGTTAAGGATAGATGGTCCAAGATTGGTTTCGCCTCTTTAACACCAATGTTAAGATTGTCGATTACAAGAAGTGGTTCTCCTTCTAATTGATTTCGGTCGGTTAGCTTTTGGAGCTCACGACCAACCATCAGCGTCGCTAACTGTTCGATATCCGTATTTTGTTTTAGTACATTTCCCGTAACCTTGCCATTTCTTAAAACCGTAATTTGACCTGATACTTTCATCACTTCAGGAAGCTTATGCGTAATTAAGATAATGCTTTTCCCTTGTTCTGCTAAAAATTGAATTGTTTTTAAAAGTTCCTCGACCTCAATTGGAGTTAATACCGCTGTCGGTTCGTCAAGTATAATAATATCTGCACCCTGATATAACACTTTTAATATTTCAATTCGCTGCTGTTCTCCTATCGAGCAATCTCCTGCTTTTTTCAAAGGATTCACATGAATTTTATACTGTTCACTCAGTGCCTTTACTTTTTCAGCAGCTTCTTTTCGATCAAAAAAACCATTTCGCTTCGGTTCATGACCAATCACAATGTTTTCTGTTACAGAAAAATCAGAAAATAACATAAAGTGCTGATGCACCATGCCGATACCATTTTCAATCGCATCAAGCGGTCCCGAAAATTTAACCGTCTTCCCGTTCAGTTTTATTTCTCCGCTCGTCGGCTGTTCAAGACCGTAAAGCATCCGCATGAGGGTTGTCTTGCCGGCACCGTTTTCTCCAACAATGGCCAAAACCTCTCCCTTTTTTAGCTGTATCGAAACCTCGTCGTTAGCGAGGAACTCACCGTACTTTTTGGTCATTTCCTTCATTTCTAACCGATAGGTCATCGTTTTCCCCCCTTTTAAAAATGGAAACCGACTACAATGTGCAGTCGGTTTACTTTTTTCAGATTAATTGCTCAATGGATTTTTGATTTCTTTTTTTCCAGAAACAATTTCTTCATGAAGTGCTTTTACTTGGTCAATCGCTTCTTGACCAACAAAGCTGTTAAGAGGTGTTTTGCTTTCATGTGTTACATATGTTAAGCCAACGCCCTTTTCCTTCAAGCCATACTCGACAATGCCTGTTTTAAAATCACCGTTTGCAAATGCTTTTACCGTTTCATATGCAGCCGCATCTGTTCCTTTTAGCTGAGAAAGGACGATGTGCTCTGGATCTACCTCTGTACGGTCAACGTCCTGACCTAAAGTGAAGAATCCTTGTTCTTTTGCTGCTTCAAACACCCCTAAGTCTCCTACTGCAGAAGCTCCTGCAACGATATCTGCTCCTTTAGATGCTTGTAACAACGCTAATTCCTTCGCTTTTGCTGGATCTGAAAAGCTTCCAACATAGTTTACTAAAAACTCAGCATCTGGATTGGTTTCCTTTAATCCTTGTTCAAATGGGACTGTCCATTTTTTCATTAAAGGAATATCCATCGCCACTACCATACCGACTTTATCTGTTTTAGTAGAAAGGCCGGCTGCTGCTCCTAGTAGGTAAGCTGCTTCGTGCTCGCGGAAATTAACACTTTGAACGTTTGGGAGGTCTACAACTGTATCAATAATCGCAAACTGACGATCTGGATTCTCTGCTGCTACCTTTTTTAATGCATCTTCTGCTTCAAATGATGAAGTAATGATTAAATCATATCCTTCTGCGACTGCTACGCGAAGGTTTTCTTCGATTGCAGAATGATCTGTTGATTCGATTGTCTTTAATTCTACTCCAAATTCTTCAGCTGCTTGTTTCGCACCATCATCCATTTGCTGGAAGAATGGGTTTACCCCTATTTTCTCTGGCAACACAAGGGCAATTTTCTTCTTCCCCTCTTTAGTTGACGATTCATTTTTCCCCGCTGACTCTTCAGCTCCACATCCAGCAACAAGCAGGACTAAAGCTAGTACAATAAGTGAAAGTAGTTTTTTCATGATGTTCCCCCTGTGATATATTTCGTTTTTATTCCTATTTGTCTATTAATTTACTAAAAAAAAACAAAGATAGCAAGACATAAATCGAACATTTTTTATTTATTTTATCGGAACGTTCGTGTTTTTCCTTTCACACCTAAAAAATTCCCTCTACCGATTAATAGGAAGAGGGATTATGGATATACTCTTCCTTATCTTTCAGAACTCAATCGTTCTGTAGGATTTGGCACCATACTATTAAAAATAGCGGTTGCCGGGCGTCGTCGGGCCAGTCCCTCTGCCTCTCTTGATAAGGTAAATATTATGTAGTATCAGTTATTATTTTAGCCAAACAATATAAACAACTTAGAAATAATAAAAACTAGATTCATTATATTTTAAAGGTTTTTAAATTACAATACTATTTAAATATTCATATAATAAAAAAATTCCCGTTGGGAAATGTAATTCTCAACGGTTTATTTTAATAGCTAGTAGAAAATTTTCTTACTGTAACAATTTTTCAATTAATTCTATTGCACCTTTAAGCCGGGTCTCATAATCACCGTTCAAAATCTTATAGTTAATATTATGCTCATTTAATAATAGCTTTAGGTGCTGATTGTTTTGGTCTCTTACCGTCTCCTTGCCATGAACACGCAGCCCGTCATCCACCCATGCAATTGCTTTTCGGAACATGAAAAATAGCCTAGAGACAGTATCCCCTAGGCTACACATTTATCTATATAATAGAATGTGGTAAATTTTCTCGTTACCAAGTCCAATTTGTGATTGAGAGTAACATTAATGCAGCTGCTGCTAATGCAATATTCTTTAGGAATTGACTCTTCTCGCCTGCCTTTTCCGTCTGATCCTCACTCTTCCAGAAATTATGCATCATGAAAGCAGAAACAACTAAGAATAATACTAATAAATAAAGTCCCCATTCAATCCAATATGCCGTAAGAATACTCAATCCTCCCGCTAGAAGCATTAATCCGGTTACGACTACTGATAGTCCTGGTGCTGGGACTCCCTTATAGGACGCATACTGCTTCAAACCTTGAAATTGGATGAAATGATTTAGACCTGAATAAACAAAATAAAGACCAAATAATGCGCGACCAACCAGCCATAGCCAATCCATTCAGACATCATCCTTTCATTAGGTTATTTACTTCTCACTATACATATATACTTTTAATTCAAGAATATTCCATCTTTTCTAAAAGCTCCATAATTGTTCGGAGAACAAAGTTTTTTTGTATCAATTTTTAGGCGAATGTCATAGGATGTATTCTTCCCAGATGAAGGAGGTATTCACATGAGTGAAGGATTCGAATTAAGTTTTCCGTTAATTGTCGTACTGTTTATCCTATTAATAATTATTGGTGCAGGTTGTTGGGATTATGGTTACGTCGATTATTATGGCCGCAGCGGATATGGTGGTGGCAGCCCTTGGGGTGGCTGATTAAAGAAACAATTCCTACAGTAAAAAGAAACCACGAAGCTACTTGGAGCTCGTGGTTTCTAACTTAACTCGTTACATGACAATTCCGTGTTTGATAATTTCTGTTTCGACAACTGTATTAAACTTAATATTTTTAAAATAATCCTTTTTACTTGAACTTCCCAGATTTTGGGGTGAAAGGCGATCAGTCTCCTCCCAATTCCAAATGCATCTCAATTCGCCTGCTGTCTTTGGAGATGGCCACTTCCAACATGTAAAAATTTTTGATCACCTTTAAAGATTATGATACGGGACCCATTTAAAAGTTCTTCTTGAGCTTTGATTAAGTTATCGGATTTTAGAAATTAGATTTCAGTACATTTTCGAGCTGGTCCCCATTCGCTTCTAGAACAGGTTTTAAAAAATGATTTTGAATCTTATCCGAATCTGTCATCGTATCTAAGAAAGTCCTAAATATACCAGCTCTGGGACAGGTCTCCTAATGACCAGTTTCTCTCTTTTGTGTTATATTTATTTTCGTAGTCGATAAGAAACAAAACATGAAATGGTGAGTAATCGCGGCTCATGTATACATGAGTTGAGGAAAGTCCAGGCTCGCCCGGTGCTGAGATGCCCGGAGTGTTCGTGCCATCTGTAAAGGTGGGCAGCAGACTTGGTACTGCTGACGGCGGAGAAATCATGCTAAGTCCCAAAAGGATATGCTGAGAGTATCCTGAAAGTGCCACAGTGACGAATTCTTCTGGAAACAGAAGAAATGGAACGGGTAAACCCCACGAGCGAGCAACCCAAATTTGGTAGGGGCACCATCCAGCGGGAATAATGAACCAAAAGGATGGATCGGTCTTCTTGACTGATAGTCATATGATTACACCTGTTGTGCGAGATTGGCATCGTTAGAGCACACAGGAACAGAACCTGGCTTACAGCCATTTCATGCGCCGGATTTATAAACTGTTTGGGAAATCAATTCCCTCGATTATACTATTACTTAAACATAAGTAAGAGTCTAGCCTATACATACCGTGCTAGACGGGGAGTTGGCGGTGCCCTGTAACCCGCAATCCGCCATAGCGGGGTTGAAATCCTGCCTGAGGTTGGATCAAGTAAGGTCTGCCTTGTAAAAATAGCGTTGACAACTAGGTCCTACGCAATGGTATCCTATGAATCTGGCCAGGTCCGGAAGGAAGCAGCCATAAGTAGTCATTTCTATGTGCCGTGGGACAGCTTAGTTTGAGCTAGCTTTTACAAGTAACGCTTGGTTGTTTTAAATCAAAGGCAGGTGCACGGTGTTAACTGAACATTAATAATGAAATTTGACTTATTTGAAGTTAATAAAAGAGAAAAACGTGTCAGGCGTCATCCGATTTTTCGGATGGTGCCTGGCACTTTTCTTGTTACTCGAACTAATTCCGATTTTTAATATTGACAATTTTTAAAAAACTTGAGAGAATGAACGCGTGTACATTTTATGTTTAGAGGTGATATCTTGGCTAACCGGAAAGATGTAGCAAAATTAGCCGGTGTTTCTGAAGCCACCGTTTCACGAGTATTTAATAATATCGGTCCCTTACGTCAAGAAACAAAACAAAAAGTATTGCAAGCCGCCCAGCATCTAAACTACCACCCTAATGCCATTGCCCAAAGTTTTGCACGTGGAAAAAGTAACAACATTGGGGTTATTGTTCCTTATTTTCAAAAGGTAAACTTAATGAGTACCCATTATTTTTCGGAGCTTTTAAGTGGAATTGGTGCAAAGCTTAGCGAGTTAGGATATGGTTTGCTTCTTTTATACCAATCTCCTGATGAGTCAAAAGATTATGTAAAGCTTTTTCATACCCAGAAGGTAGATGGATGCATCATCCTTGGTTCCAAGGATGTTCCTGGTGAAGTGGAAGCACTTGATAAACTACACCAGTTGCAACTCCCCTATTGTCTTGTGAATCAAACTTTTTCAGGATATCCCTTTCATTCCATTAGCGCAGATCATCTAGATGGCAGTTTACAGGCTGTTTCCTCACTGATAATGCAGGGGTATAAAAAAATTATTTTTTTAAATGGACCGACGGAATTTTCAAATAGTATCGACCGATTAAAAGGGTATGAAACTGCCATGATCAAAGCAGGTATTCCCTACAATCCCAAGTTCGTTTTTCAAGGGAATTACAGCCTTAAAAGTGGTTATCTAGCAGCTCGTGGTATAGCTTCTTTGCTGCCGGAGATCAATGCCATTTTTGCAGGGAATGATCGGATGGCTATTGGTCTTATGCAGGGATTAAGTGAACAAGGCTACCAGGCAAGTCGTGATTATGCTCTCATTGGGTATGATGACTCTGAAATTTCAAGTATAACATCTCCACCACTTAGCACTGTACATGTACCGCTTTTTGATATGGGGCAATTGGCAGCAGAAAAAGTTCTCCAATTGATCTCTCAAGGTACCATGACAGTAATTAAAGAACAATTGCCAGTTACCTTTATTGAACGTGCATCATCACAACTTAGGACGCCTTATACCAAACAATCTTAATAAAACTTTATTATTCTTTTATTTCTTAAATAAGAAAGGAGATTAGCTATGGAAACTGTTAATATCGGAATGGTCGGTTACAAATTTATGGGTAAAGCCCACAGTCATGCCTACCGGGATCTTCCTCTTTTTTTCCCAAATACCATTCATCCAGAAATGAAAGTAATTTGTGGTCGTGACCTTAACGCTGTCGTGGCGGCTGCAAAGCAATTCGGCTGGGAGGAATCTACAACTGACTGGAAAAGTCTTATAGAAAGAGATGATATTGATCTTATCGATATCAATGCACCAAGTAATGTACATAAAGAAATAACAATCGCAGCTCTCCAGGCAGGCAAGCATGTGTTTTGCGAAAAGCCTCTAGCCCTTACATTGCAAGATTCTAGAGAAATGCTAGAAATTGCAGTGGCTGCTGGAGTTAAGCATATGGTTGGTTTTAATTATCGATTCGCCCCTGCGGTGATGCTGGCGAAAAAGCTTCTGGACGAAGGAAAGAGATATCTATCATTTCCGTGCCTGGTTTTTACAGGATTGGCTCGTTGACCCAACTTTCCCGCTTGCATGGAGACTACAAAAAGAGATCGCAGGCTCAGGTTCACACGGTGATCTTGGGGCACATCTTATCGATCTTGCTCACTACTTAATTGGTGATATTACCGAAGTTATTGGAATGAACGATACGTTTATTAAGGAGAGACCAATTCCATCTCAGATGACTGGATTATCTGCGAAAGGCAGCGAGAGTGATGAAAAAGGCGAGGTTACGGTTGATGATGCTACCCTATTTTTAGCCCGTTTTGCTAACGGTGCTTTAGGAAGCTTTGAGGCTACACGTTATGCTACAGGGCATCGAAGTAAGAATTCCTTTGAAATCAACGGCAGTAAAGGCAGCGTCATCTTTGACTTTGAACGCATGAATGAGCTTCAGGTTTATTTTACTGATGATAGCGATGATGTACAAGGCTTCCGTCGCATATTAGCAACTGATCCTTCCCACGCCTTTTCGCAAAACTGGTGGCCGCCAGGACATACGATTGGCTATGAACATACGTTCATTCATGAAATGGTTGAGTTGATGGAAGCTTTCCGTGAAGATCGTCAGCCCGTTCCTAATTTCCATGATGGTGTAAAGTGTCAAGAAGTCTTGGAAGCTGTTGACCTATCGATTGAAAGACGTCAATGGATCCGTATTTCTGAAGTATAAAAAAGAGAAAAGGAGTGATTTCATAATGAAAAAAAAGGCATTGATTGTTTGGGGCGGATGGGATGGCCATCAACCAGATCAGGTAGCAGAAATCTTTAAAGGTATCCTTGAGGAAGAAAACTTCCAAGTTGAGGTTTCCAATACACTAGAGGCTTATGCAGACACAGAAAAACTGAAATCTTTGGATTTAATTGTTCCTCACTGGACAATGGGTAGGATTGAAAATAAATATGCCTTAAATATTTCCGAAGCGGTAATGGCAGGTGTTGGTTTAGCAGGATGCCATGGTGGAATGTGTGACTCCTTCCGTGACAATGTGGATTGGCAATTCATGACTGGAGGGAACTGGGTAGCACATCCTGGAAATGATGGTGTGGAATATATGGTAAACATCAAGCATTCTAAAAGTCCTTTATTAGAGGGCATCTCTGATTTTAAAGTTGTCAGTGAGCAATATTACCTTCATTTCGATCCAGCAGTTGAAGTGTTAGCGACCACACGCTTCCCAGTTGTTCACGGTCCTCATTCTGCCAACAAGTCAGTTGATATGCCTGTTGTTTGGACAAAACGCTGGGGTCTTGGAAATGTTTTTTATAGTTCATTAGGGCACCAAGCTAACATCATCACTATGCCTGAAGTTACTCTAATTATGCGCCGCGGATTTTTATGGGCTGCCGAAGGGAAGAAACGGGCTGAAGGTGCGGACGTAGCTGCTCTTTATGGAAATGGCCTTGTTAATACAGGTTTGGGAGACAGTCAATGAAGATAATACCTTTGACCTAGACTATTAAACCGGAGGGAAACAATAGTGAAAAAACTTAAAATTGGTATCATTGGATGCGGAAATATTAGTTCTATTTATATGGAAAATTGTCAGAAGTTCCCCCACCTCGAACTCTTAGCTTGTGCGGATTTAGATGAAGCGCGTGCCCAATCTCAGGCTGATAAATTCGGTATTCCTAACTCTTATTCGGTACAAGAACTGCTATCTGACCCTGACATTCAATTAGTCATCAATTTAACGATTCCAAAAGCACATGCAGCTGTTTGCATTCAGGTACTCGAAGCAGGAAAGCATGTTTATACGGAAAAACCGCTTGCGATTACACTTGAGGAAGGCAGACTCATTCTAGAAACTGCTAAGAAACATAATCTCTTAGTAGGGAGTGCACCTGATACCTTCTTAGGTGCTGGAATTCAAACAGCGATCCATTTAATTGAACAGGGTGAAATTGGCGTACCTGTTGGTGCATCGGCTTTCATGATTTGCCGCGGACATGAACATTGGCATCCAGACCCTGCCTTCTATTATAATATCGGCGGCGGACCTATGTTTGATATGGGACCATATTATTTAACAGCCTTAGTCGCTCTTTTAGGACCTATTAAACGAATTTCTGGATCCGCTCGTATTAGTTATCCAGAACGAACCGTGACTAGTCAACCTAAAGCAGGTGTGAAAATTCCAGTCTCAACCCCTACACATCTTTCTGGTGTGATTGATTTTGCCACAGGTGCCATCGGAACCATTACAACAAGCTTTGATGCCTTTGGCGGAACATCCCTGCCGCCTATTGAAATCTATGGCAGTGAAGGCACGATACTCGTTCCAGATCCAAATACGTTTGGCGGTCCTGTCTGTATCAGAAAACGTGACGAAAAAGAATTTGTGGAAGTCCCACTGTCTTATGGGTATGTCCAAAACAGCAGAGGACTTGGTGTTGAAGATATGGCAAAGGCAATCCTCGAGGGCGGCGAATTTCGTGCAAAGGGCGAATTAGCCTACCATGTTTTAGAAGCGATGCATGGACTCCATGATTCATCGGAAAATGGAAAACACTATATAATGGAAAGTACCTGTGCCAGACCTGAGACTGGTGCTGAAGTATTACAGTTACCTTAGGAATTGTAATATGCTTTCCTTTCTTGATTGTATCTATCAAGAATAAATTAGTGTCTCCCTGTATCTGTGAAACGCAAATTTCCCCTACCAATGATTTCGGTAGGGGAAATTTACTAGAATTAGAGTCCAATATAAAATACTTGAAAGCTATTCCACCACATATAAATGTCTCTTAACTCTTAGAATCTCAAGTTTGAACCCAATAAGAAGAAGATTTAAGATTTATTCGCACAATTTTTAAATTTCCTGTAATAGATTTTTATATTCATCTTTCAAGGTTCTCTTTAATAATTTACCAGCAGATGTAGTCGGCAAGCTGGTCCTAAACACAATATACTTAGGTGTTTTATAACCAGACAATTTTTCCCGGCAATATTCAATGATTTCTTCTTTTGTAAGGGTCGATTGGCTTTTTAATACTACTGCTGCAGTTACTGCTTCACCCCAGCGTGGATCAGGGACACCGAAAACCGCACATTGCATAATTTCTGGATGAAGGCTTAGAACGTTTTCAATCTCTTGACTCGATACGTTCTCACCTCCAGATTTGACAATATCCTTTTTCCGGTCGGCAAAATAATAGTTCCCTTCCTTGTCCCGAATGAGTACATCACCAGTATGATACCAGCCATTTCGAAATGCCCTCATATTTGCTTCTTCATTATTATAATATCCCTTAACCACCACTGGACCTCGGGCAATTTGTTCTCCCGGTTCACCATCAGGGACTTCATTTCCAAATTCATCAACAAGTTTGATTTCGCTGCCAGTATGCGTTACTCTTCCAACATATCTTCCGTCTCCATTTGGAACTTCATCCCATGTCTTAAACCAGCTTCCCGTTAAAGGAGAGGCAGTTGTTTCACTGGATCCTTGTATGGTGAAAAAGTTCGCATCAGGTGCAAGTTGATTCCATCCATCAACCATACTTTTTGGAATCGTACTGGACCAAGTAATCAGTTTACGAAGAGAAGTGAAATCATAATCATTTGCACCATTTAGAATACCCAAATATAATGTTGGCGGCAAAGCTGTAAAGGTAACTTTATGTCTGTCGATCAACATTGCCATTTGTGAAGGGACAGGGATTTCTGTCATTACGATTGTTAACCCCACCATATGGCTGTTTAACATGAACGTAAAGCCTGCCATATGAATTAATGGCAGAGAAAGCAGCAAATTATCTTCAGGTTGAAATGCTCCAGCTGCTAAGTATGAAAAATTAGAATAGAAAAAATTACGATGGCTTACCATTACCCCTTTTGGTAATGACTCTGTACCACTTGTGTAAAATAAAGCTGCCACATCCTCATCTTCAATTTCCACTTCTAATTCATCGGAGTTTCCTTTAACAAGTGTGCTGAAATCTTCCCAGCCCGCTGGCACTTCATTTGTACGAAAACATACAAATTTTTGAATGCAGTCTAATTCATTGACAATAGACTTAACACCATCAATATTTAAACCATCTACAAAAAACATCTTTGCTTTCGAAAAATGAATTAATTGGCTAATTTCATGGGGTTTTAACATAAAATTCAAGGGAGTAATCCAAGCTCCAATCTTTAATAGAGCATAGGATAAAATAACCATTTCAGGACTATTACGTCCTATGACGGCAATCCGATCTCCCTTTTCTATCCCCATTTGAACGAATGAATGTGCCGCTTGATTCACCTTTTCGTTCAACTCTTTATAGGTGTACGAAATTTGCTCTCCCTCTGAACTATAATAGATTAACGCTTGTTTTGTTGGAAAACGATAACTTGTCCTTTTTAATCCGTCACCAATGATCCCTCTTTGATTAAAATTCGTTAAAATTCCCATCATAGCCCTCCCTTAATGTTTATCTGACTTCATTCCCAGTCTCAGTGTAAAGAAGCTCGTACTTCTTAACAATTTCTTTTTTATTGAATTTCCCTACACTCGTTTTTGGTATTTCCTCCACATAAAGGATCTGATCTGGAAATTGCCATTTAGCAAAATGTACATATAATAAATCTTCAAATTCCTCTTTTGGGACGCTTTTGTTGTCTTTTGTAATGAAACCTCATTTCATTATTATATAGTATTCTAAAAATATTATATATGAGGAATATTCAGTCATTTAACTTTAGTTTTCGGTGCTAGTATCCAAGAAATCTAGCTTCTCGTTTTTCTGCAAATGCCTTTCTCCCTTCTGAAAAATCTTGTGTTTGGAAAATGAGTGATTGTCCGTAAGCCTCCAATTCTAAGATTTCTTCTAAGGACAAGTGTGTTGCTTGGTGCATGATTCGTTTCGCCATTCCTATAGCCTTCGTTGGTCCATTTGCTAATTGTTGTGCAAGTGCTCTTCCCTTTTCAATTGCCTGCCCATTTGTAACAACTTCATTAATTAAGCCGTAATTGAAAGCTGTCTGAGCATTCAACTTTTTCCCTGTAAAAACTAGTTCTGCTGCTCTATGCATTCCTACCTTTTGGGGAAGGAAGTACAACCCTCCCAAATCTGGAATGGCCCCCACCTTGGCAAATATTTCTGAAAAAACAGCGCTTTCTTCTGCAACGATTAAATCACAAGCAAAAGCTAAGTTACATCCTGCTCCAACTGCTGATCCATGTACGGCTGCAATCACCGGTTTTTCCATATTATAGAGGTTAATGATTGCTTCATGACCTTTTTGCAAGAATTCCTTCACTTCGATCGGATTTGAGGGGTCAATTCCGAAATCCTTCAAGTCTCCACCAGCACAAAATCCTCTTCCCTTCCCATATAGTAAAACGGAGCGGACAGCTGGATTATGCTTTGCCTCCCTCACCGCTACTGTTAATTCTGATAATAACTCTAAATTCAATGCATTAAGCTGATGAGGGCGATTTAGTTCAATTTCATAAACACCTTCGTTAAGGGCTGTGTTGATCAAATCCACTCTTTTTTACACTCCTTCCTCTAACCGATAATTATATTAATCTATGCCTTTTGATATAAAGTCACTACGCACGCACCGCCAAGACCTAAGTTATGCTGAAGGGCAGTCCTTGCTCCTTCTACTTGCCGGTTACCCGCTGTTCCACGTAAATGCCAAACCAACTCTGTACATTGTGCCAAACCTGTTGCGCCAAGAGGGTGTCCTTTTGACATTAATCCTCCAGAGGGATTGATGACATATTTTCCTCCATACGTATTCTCTCGGTCATTAATAAATTTCTCTGCTTCCCCTTCACCACAAAGGCCCAATCCCTCGTAAGTAATTACTTCATTTGGGGTAAAGCAATCGTGAAGCTCAACCACATCCACATCCTTTGGACCAATACCGGCTTTTTCATAAACCAGATTTGCAGCACGAGCTGTCATTCCACTGCCAACCAGGCGAAGATTGTCTTCATAGCTGTCAGGTGTATCGGTTGTCATCGATTGAGCAACGATTTTTACCGCATGATCGATATTATGTTTTTTTGCAAAACGATCGCTGCAAACAATAACCGCTGCTGCCCCACATGTTGGAGGACAAGCCATAAACCTAGTCAGCCCTGGGTATATAACAGGTGAATTCATGACCTCATCTAAATGAAGTTCTTTCGTAAACAAAGAATAAGGATTATTTATGGCATGTTTTCTTGACTTTACTGCTACTTTCCCGAAAATATCAGGATTGGCATCGTATTTTTCAAGATATTCTATTCCTGCAGCTCCGAATACTTTTATAGCAACTGGACCATCAGGTAACTCACTATTTAATTGATCAAAACGATTGTAAATCCATTGGAATGGCGATGTCCGATCTGTCCAATTATCTCCTAATGCCCCTGGCTTCATTTCTTCAAATCCAAAAGCTAGAACACTATCAGAGGAACCAGACTCCACTGCTTGTCGTGCCATGTAAAGGGCTGTCGAACCAGAAGAGCAATTATTATTGACATTAATAATTGGAAACCCTGTCATTCCTACTTGATATAAAGCTGTTTGACCACAGGTGCTGTCGCCATAAACATAGCTGGCATATGCCTGTTCAATATCCGTTAAATCAATTCCTGCATCTTTCAAGGCCCCAGTGATCGCTTTTGATGCCATAATCTCATAAGGTTCATTTTTTCCTGGCTTTTCAAATTTCACCATACTAACGCCAATAACATTTGCTTGCCTCGTCACAACCATTACCTCCTGTTTTTGTTTTTTTAGTTTGCTAGATTTTATCGAGGCGACATCCGAATTCCACCATCTAATCGAATAACTTCTCCATTTAAATATTCATGTTCCATAATAAAGGTCACCAGCTCCGCAAATTCAGATGGACGCCCTAATCGTTTCGGAAACTCAACACTATTCGCCAACTTTTGAATCACATTTTCAGGTAATGTATAGGCCATTGGTGTCATAAATAAGCCTGGAGCGATTGTGTTCACGCGAATACCCAGCCCTGATAAATCACGTGAAACTGGCAGTGTCATCCCAGCAACACCAGCTTTACTTGCACCGTACGCTGCCTGCCCCATTTGTCCATCAAAGGCAGCGACCGAAGCAGTATTAATGATGACACCTCTTTCACCAGAGTCGGTGAGAGGTTCATTATTTTTCATTTCATTTGCCGCTAGTCTTAATACATTAAATGTACCGATTAAATTAATCCCAATGACTCTATTAAAATCCTCGAGTGGTAAAACACCCTTTTTACCAATTGTTTTCCCTGGCGTCCCAACACCAGCGCAGTTTACACATATATGAATCGCTCCAAAGGCTTCAATCGTTTGGTTGATTCCCTTCTGAACGGATTCCTCATCTGCTACATTCACTAATGCAAATTGTACATTCTCACCTAATTGTTCGACTGCTTCCTTTGCTTTCGTTTCATTTAAATCAAAAATAACAACCTTAGCGCCCTTCGCTACTAGTCTTGTGACTGTCGCCAACCCTAAACCTGAAGCTCCACCCGTTACCACTGCTACTTTGTCTGTTAAATTCATATTCTATCATCTCCTTAGCATTTTACTTATTTTCCAAAAATCCCTTTATCTGCTAATTCTTCAATCGCTTGTGAATCAAATCCAGCCTCTTTCAAAATGTCCTTCGTATGTGTTCCTGTTTGAACGCCAGTAAAACGGTAATCAGCAGACTGCGTCGAAAACTTGATAGGAAAGGCAATTTGTTTTTGTATACCGCCATTTGATTTCGGTACAGAAACCACTAAGTTCCTTGCCTTTATTTGTGGATGATTAACCGATTCTGAGAATTTCAACACAGGCTCGACACAGCCATCAAAATCCTCGCCTAGAATGGTTAACCACTCATCCAACGTTTTCTGTTTAAAAGCCTCTGTTAGAATCACTTTAAATGCTTGTTGATCCTGTGTTTGCTGACTGCTGCTAAGTTTAAATAGCTCACTTTCCCCTATTAATTGACAAAGTCTTTTTTGGAACTGTGGTTCCAGACTGCCTACGGATAAATAACGGTGATCCAAGGTTTCATAATAGTCGTAGAAAGTGCCGCCATTTAACATTAATGATTCAGCCTCTGGCTCTACTCCATCGATTAAATACCCGGAGCCATACATGGCGTTAAAGGAAAATACCGCATCTGTAATGCTTACATCGATGTACTGACCTTCTCCAGTTTTTTCACGATGATAAACAGCAGCTAATAAACCAATTACTGCTGGCAAGCTGCCCCCGGCAAGATCCGCGACCTGAATTCCCGCAGGAACAGGGGCTTCATTTTTTCTAGAGGAATAGCTCGCAGCACCTGATAACGCTAAATAGTTAATATCATGTCCAGCCCTGTTCCGCAGCGGACCTGTTTGCCCATATCCTGTAATCGAACAATAAATTACTCTAGGATTGATTTCCTTCAGCTTTTCATAGCCAATGCCCAATCTTTCCATTGCCCCCGGGCGGAACTGTTCAACCACGATGTCATATTCCTGGACCAATTTGTAGACCACTTCTCTTGCTTCATATTGCTTTAAATCTAATGCCAAAGATCGTTTGGAGCGCTGAAGCTGTCCAAATAATGCTGACACTTCACCATCCATCGGTACAAGATGCTTCGTTAGATCCACACGATCAGGAGCTTCCACTTTAATGACCTCCGCTCCCATATCTGCCAGCATCATTGTCGCATACGGACCAGGCAAGAGTGTAGAGAAATCCAAGACCTTTAGGCCTTTTAAAATCCCCATATCTAATCCTCCTACTCTTCTATTTTCCTAAAACATCCCTACTAATGATTTCTTTCATTATTTCAGACGTACCACCGTATATTCGTTGTACTCTTGCATCTGTAAACGCTTTTGATATTGGATATTCTTCCATATAACCGTACCCGCCAAATAGCTGTAAGCAGCCATCTACAATCCTGCCTTGAGCTTCCGTAGTCGATAATTTCGCGATACTTGCATCAGCAGTTGACAGTTGGTTTCTCTCTAACTGCGCTAGACATTGATTCACATAGGCTCGATTCACTTTTGCCTCCGTTGTCATTTCAGCAATTTTGTGGCGAATTACCTGTAATTGACTGAGAGGTTTTCCAAAGGCTTCGCGTTCATGTAGATACTTAATTGTGATTTCTAAAGCACCTTCCATTGCTCCGCATGCTCCTACAGCAAGAGTCGTCCTTTCTCGTGGTAATTCACGCATTAATGTAATAAATCCATTGTCAAGTTCACCCAATATTTGTCGAGGGTCCGCTCTAACTTCTTCTAAAAATAATTCAGATGTATCTGCTGAATGTAGTCCTATTTTCTTTAGTTTTTTTCCTTTTGTCACGCCTTTACAGTCCGCATCAATGATAAAGAGTGTTGTTCCTTTTGAAGCAGAAAAAGATTGGTTTGTTTTGGCCACAACAATGACAAAATCAAAATTCTGACCATTAGAGATAAATGTTTTCGAGCCATTGATCACATATTCACCCGTTGATGTATTTTTGACTGCTGTTGTTTTAATTCCTTGGAGGTCGCTCCCCGCACCAGGCTCAGTCATCGCAATGGCACCTACATAGTCCCCGGAAGCCATTTTTGGTAAATAGTGAGCTTTCTGTTCTTCCGAACCCGCATTCAGAATGTAATGTGCAACGATATTTGAATGAACGGCTAAGTTTCCAGAGACAGAACTGTAGCCGAGTTTGCTAAATTCATCAACAATACTTGCTGCAAAATGTAATGGTGCACCTAACCCGCCATATTGCTCTGGAATATCTACACAAAGGAACCCAGTTTCCCCAAGCTTTCTCCATAGTGATCTCGGAATAATTCCATCTTCTTCCCATCGGTTGTAGAAAGGTTCGATTTCTTTTTTTCCAAAGGCTTCAATTGATTTTTTAAATAAGGTAATCTCTTCTTCGATGGCTAATGATGAATTCATCATTTCCTCCTCCTTTTCTAAACTTTCTATCTATACCTAATGCAAATTCCATGCCATGTGTTGAATGCTATAAAATAAAGCGTTTTTTCTTCAATGTGTAAAGTATTATTAACAGAAAGTTGTAAATTGTAAAATTATTAACAACTTTCTGTTAAGTTTTTCGATTCTTCTTGTTATAATGTGAGTAAAAAAGGGCTGATGAATTTGTTCATATCCGATCTAATGACTACAAATTTTGTATGCTGCACGAAAGGACAGACATTAAAAGAGGTACATTCCATGTTTACAAAAACACACTCCCATCTAATTCCTGTCGTTGATGAATCCAATAAATTGATTGGAATTATTACGAAGAATAAGATTTTCCAACTCCTAGTTACCATTCCATCTTTTGATATAACCATTGACCAGTACTATACTTCTAGTCCCATCTATATTCATCCAAATGATAGTGTGGAGGAAACTAGGCGCTTGCTTTTGAAACACAATGTTGGCCATGCACCCGTACTAAATAACGAGATGGAACCCGTTGGTGTCGTCTCTACAAAACAGTTACTGTCATCATATAGTATTGTTTACAGTCAATTATCATCTGTTCTCGAAATCGCCTATGATGCTATTATCTTAGTTAATAATAAAGCTGAAATTACAATGGTTAATAAAGGTTTCACCGATTTATTTGGATTGAATAGTAAAGATGTGTTACATAAATGTACAACCGATTTATTCCCTGAATTGGATATTGAAAATGTTATTAGAAGTGGAATTAGCCTTCACAATTCACCCCAAATTATCGAAGGATATCAATCGCTCATTTCGATTCTGCCGATCAAAGAAAATGGTGAAATCATTAGTGCCATTTGTAAAGTGACCTATCGCGGGTTAACTCAGTTACATGAAGCCTTATCAAAAGTGAAAAAGCTAGAAAAACAGATTTCTTACTATCAAAATGAAATAAATGAAATGAAAGGTACAAAATATACAATTTTTGATATTGCTGGGGAGTCCAGTGCTATACAAAAAGTCAAGCATGAAGCGAACTTAGCTTCCAAAAGTATGTCTACCGTTTTAATTATTGGAGAAAGTGGGACGGGTAAAGAATTATTTGCTCAAGGGATTCATGCTGCTTCTGGACAAACGGGATCCTTTGTTCAAGTAAATTGTGCAGCCATTCCTCCAGAACTCCTTGAATCTGAATTTTTTGGTTATGCTGATGGCGCCTTTACTGGTGCCAAAAAGGGTGGCATGAAAGGAAAATTTGAACTAGCACAGAATGGGACCATCTTTTTGGATGAAATTGGGGATATGTCTCTCCCTCTTCAAACAAAGATACTACGCGTTCTACAAGAAAAAGAATTTCAGCCGATTGGCAGTTCAAAAACCATTCATTTAAATACGAAAATTATTGCTGCCACAAATCAAAATATTGAACAATTAGTAGCAGATGGGAAATTTAGAGAAGACTTATACTATCGATTAAATATCATGCGATTAAATATTCCACCTATAAGAGAAAGAATGGAAGATTTGCCAGAGATCATTCATACCATTATTAGACGTTTGAACCAAGGTGGATTTTACATTAAAGGTGTCACTCATTCAGCTGTAACAAAACTAATGAAGCATTCATGGCCTGGCAATGTGAGAGAATTACATAATGTTCTCGAAAGAGCCGCAAACTTTAAAACTGGGAACTACATTGATGCAGATGAGATCCCTACATTCGACTCTCTCCCTCAGGAGAAATTCGTATCTCAACAAGTACTCTCAACTTATAAAGATAGAATGGTTTCTACTGAAAAGGATATGATCCTCTCTGCCTTAAAGGAAGCAAAAGGTAATAAAACAAAAGCAAGTGAAATTCTTGGAATCAGTCGTCCATGGCTCTATGCGAAAATGAAAAAATATCAATTGACCGAAACACTGTGACTGGTTCCTCAAACAAACCCAATGTATCGAAGCATAAAAGTGAGGTTGAGCAGAAAATAGCTCAGCCTCACTCTATTGATTAATATCCCTTAAAATTTGGTGTCCTTTTTTCTGCAAATGCTGCTAGTCCTTCTTGAAAATCATGTGACTGGGTATGATTTTTAAGTGCCAATAATTCTTGTCTTAATGCAATTTCTAGCGGTTGTTCTTGTCCATCATTTGCCAGCCTTTTTATTTCTCTTAATACAAGCGGGCTCTTTGCAGAAATTTTATCCGCTATTTCCTGAACTACTCTTTCCAGTTCTTCGGCTGGAACCACTTCATTAACTAATCCATATTCCTTCATTTGCTGAGCCGGAATAAACTCTCCGGTAAATAACAAATATTTCGCTCGATTCATTCCTATTTTCCTTGGCAGCCTTACTGCTCCGCCACCACCAGGTATTACCCCAAAATTTGAGTGAGCATCGGCAATCTTTGCTTTTTCAGATGCAATCACGATGTCAGCCGTCATCGCCACTTCCAAGCCACCGGCCGCCGTAATCCCATTTAAAGCAGCTATTAATGGTTTGGATAAATTGTTTAATTGAGGATATAATCCTCCTGCTAAGTCTAATAAGCCCTTTTGTCCATCCGGCTTTTTCTCTAAATCTCCAAGCAGCTCTTTTAAATCGGCTCCAGCACAAAACGCTTTCCCTTTTCCAGATAATACAACAACACGAACTGAATCATCTTTTTCAACCTCCTGAAGAACGTCTACGAGTTCTGTCAACAAGGTTTTGGAGATTGAATTCATTTCTGCTGGTCGATTCAAATAAATCCAAGCCGTTTGATTTCTTCTTTCATGAATAATTGTTTGATATGCCACTGATACCCTCACCCTTCAATTTATTATTTTGATACAAGTGCAGAAAGTTCAGCCTTTAATACCTGTTCACCATTATTGTTAAAAGTTGTAAGTAATAAAGTAACTTCACCAGACCCTTTTCTTTCTTCCTTTTTTATTACTTCAGTGGTGACATATAGGACATCCTCAGGAAACACTGGTTTGGTAAACTTAAGATTATCGACCCCTGTTCCAGCGATCACATCATCCCCAAATATCCCTGTTTCAACCCATAATTTAAAGGAAAGACTTAAGGTATGCAGCCCTGATGCGATAATTCCTTTGAATCTGCTCTGTTTCGCTTTTTCTTCATCAATATGCATGTATTGTGGGTCAAATTGGGCAGCAAATATAATAATTTCTTCCCTGCTGACCTTGTATGACGCTGTTTCAAACCTTTGCCCAATGGAAATCTCACCAAATTTCATCACATCACCTCATACTTTTATAAGTGCAAGTTTCGCGCCAACTTCAATACTCCTACCCTATCAACCTTTTCCCTTACACAAACAAAAAACCTGTAAAGCATTCTTAACAATTATGTTTAGAAAACTTTACAGGTTGTAAATCTATACAAGGCACCTTCCTTATAATGGAATGGTTCCACTTTTTTTGTTTACTTCGTTTCAAAATGGATTGAACTTGCTCTATTTAATAATAAGACTGATTGCGAACTCCCATATAAATACAACCTATGCATAGGTCTCGTCATGGCCACGTACAGCAATTTTATATCTAGTTCTTCTTCCGAGTAAGCTTCTTCCAAGGTAAGTATTAGTACTGCATCAAATTCCAACCCTTTTGAAAGGTGTGAAGGCAAGATCACAACGCTTCCCTTTTTCATATCTTGTTTTTCTTCTAACAACTGAATTGGAAGATTAGTATTTTCTAGCATTTTATGTATTCGTAAGCACTCGTTGTCGGTTCTTCCAATGATAGCAATCGAATTAAGTTCTTCCTCTTTGAGTAAATGAATATCGTGTTCAAGGATCTCTCTTACCTGCTGCAAATTGCTAGGGTCAATTTTCGTAAAACGTGGTTTGTCACCATGACGAATGACTGGTTCTACGATTGGCAAGTCCTTACCCATAATCGAAAGAATGTCATTAGCTAACTCCATAATCTCGACCGTCGTTCGATAGCTCTTTTGTAAAGCATGATAATTCGAATTCGGGAAAATCTCGGTAACTAATGGCTCCCAACTGTTTAATCCACGATAAGAATGAATCCCTTGAGCTAAATCACCAACAATCGTAAACAAGTCTGTTTCAAAGCCTACTTTTAATGCGGCAAATTGGAAATAGCTGTAGTCCTGAGCTTCATCAATGAAGACACTCTTCATTTTATAAGGTTCATCAATACCTTCTAGTTTCGCTTTCATATAAAATAGTGGAGCTAAATCCTCAAGCTCTAGCGCCTTTATATCAAAAATCTTTTGACTGTATCTACTTAACTTCTTGCATTCTTTCTCTGAAAGAGTACCTGAATACTTTTGTAAAAGTTCAGGAGAGGTCATCAGTTCCTTATATAATCTAAAAATATCTTTCCTTACAAACGGTTCCATATAATTTTTGATCGCTACCTTTGCCTCTTGCTCCACAGTTTGAATTCTTTTCGCTTTCATATCCATGATGGATACTACTTTTTCCTTTCTTTTATCTGATTCCAACCGGCTGCTATAAAGGGCCTTGTCTAAAGCGTCGTCATATTTAGTGTTAATTTTGGTTAGGATGATGGATTTTTTTATTCTTAAATCATTGGCCAATAAATTTTTTATTTTATCCAGTCTTTTATAGATTGGTAAGTATTGAAATTCCTTTAAAAATAGTCGATTAATTTTTTGTCCCCTCATCAGAAGCGATTTTTCAATGATAAAATCTTGTGAAGGTGCTAGTTTATGTTCAATATCTATTAAATAATTATCGATTAACTCTTTAAAATCCAGGGATCCTTTGTAACTTGAAACCCATTTTATCCATTTGGATTTTTCTTCCGCTTTCATCAGCTGCATTAATTTTGAATTAGGAGATAATAATTTTATTTTCTTCCCTAAACAATTTCTCATGAAATCAATATAGGTGGTTTGATTAATCTTGTTTACCCCTAGATCAGGCAGGACCGCGGAAATATAATCGATAAACAATCTATTTGGTGCAAGAATCATTAATTTTTCTGGAGGAAATCGATATCCAGAAGAGTAGAGAAAGTAGGATATTCGATGGAGCGCAATGGTAGTTTTTCCACTTCCAGCAGCTCCTTGAACGATGATGGGGTGTTTAAGTGAAGCTCGAATCACGTCATTTTGCTCATTTTGGATGGTCGCGACAATTTCGGTTAACCGATTGTCTGCTTTACCTGATAAGGATTTCTGCAGTAGTTCATCATGTGTGGTTAAATCGATATCTCTAATCTCTTTAAGTAATCCGTCCTCAATTTCGTACTGTCTCTTGAGAGATAAATAACCACTCTGGGTTTCCCCATAGGCATCATAAGTAACATCACCTAGCCGACCATCATAGTAAACATTTGCAATCGGAGACCGCCAATCGACAATAATGGGAATTTGATTCACACGGTCAAACAGTGAGGCTTTCCCAATGTATAGGATCTCTTCATTGATATCACCGCTACTTGTAAAATTAATTCTCGAAAAGTACGGTTTGCCGATAACGCTTGCTAATCTTTCTAATTCACTCTCGGCCAACTCTAAATACTGAGCATTTGTCAGAAGCGTCATGTAGCTTAAACTACTATCTGACGTATCAAGCTCAGCAAAGGCTTCTTTCAGATTCTCAACAAACTGTTCTTTATTTCCCTTCGATTGTTCCAAAACACTTTTAATATATTCCTTTGTAAATTCTAACCGCTCTATTTCTGATTGATAATCTTTATGCTCACGAACTGATTTTTGTTTTTTCGAGCTCATTCTCTTAAACCGTCACCTCTCCATATCATTTATAGTACTGTCGAACAAACACAAAAAGAAACATCTACAATCATTTTGCAGATGCTATCATTCACAATGGAGTTATATTTTACCATTTGGAAGGGGTTAATACAATATATTTATTGTTACTAGAATACGATTTCTTTCACCCTTTGAAATATAGCAGTACAATTAGGAAAATGATCAATCCGATTACGAAAATAGGACCAAGTCCCGTACTGTATACAATGTAAATTTTAATATGAAGAACCGCATGAACGATAAGAATTATCAGTAAGCAAAAAAGCAAAAAAATGGTTAATTGTACATTTCTATTCCTATTTCGATTCAAAGAATTTGCTCCCTTCTAGAAGCATACAGGGACCTACATGTACCACTACTTTCTTTTTTATATTAATATTTTACTTTTGCTTCAAATATTCCATCCTAAAACAAACCTTGTTTCTGCTAATAATGCTTCAACTAAAACACAGAAAAAATAGAACCTCCAAATTGAAGGTTCTACCTGTTTATTCTCCTATGAATGTCTTAATAAATTTATCTAATAAATCCTTTAAGATATTGATATAGTTCTTCTAATTCTTGTTCTTTTGCAACAATACAATTCGGATACTGTATTTATTTGTTGGTATGGAATTGTTCCAATCTAACTATTTTAAATTAATTAGGTGTTAGTTATTATTTTACATAACTTAATGTTGAAACTTGTTGGATGTTTTACCGTATACACATACAACCTATTTTTAAATAATGAAGATGGAGTGAAATGTTTTGATAAATATAGAATCAACAGATTATTTGAAAGAAGAATTGAAAAAGATTGAAGCCTGGGAAAAGGGACAGAAGGATTTATGGTTTTGGGAAAAGATTGGCCGTTTGCCATTCATGCTGCTTGATAAGCTAACACCAAAATTTATTCAAGATAAAATCGGCTTGGCAATCGATGAATTAGGGAACTACATCCAGAATGGAGGCCAATATTTAATCAAAGAAGAAAATATTCTAAAGAAGTTTGCGCCCCAGGATTCATCAGAAGATGAGATTCGCCTGGACTTCCTTGAACAGGTTCCTATTAGCAAAATGGATGAGGTTGCTGAGGAAATAAAAAATTCTAGAACAAAAATAGCGACTGTACAAGGGGCAACAACAGGGATCGGCGGGCTGTTTACGCTAGCGGTTGATATTCCTGTTCTATTAGGATTATCCCTTAAAGTATTACAAGAGATTTCTATATGCTATGGGTACGACCCTAATGAAAAATCTGAAAGAATTTTTATTGTTAAGTGTCTGCAATTTACATCATCCGATATAGTCGGAAAAAAAGCGATTTTAGAGGATCTTTCTTCGTTCAATCAAGGCAATCTGAACAATCAAATGATTTCTCAGTTGCAAGGATGGCGTGAAGTGGTTACTACTTATCGAGATTCATTTGGTTGGAAAAAGCTATTTCAAATGATCCCGATTGCTGGAATGATTTTTGGTGCGTTTATTAATCGCTCCTCCATCGGGGATGTTGCCGAGGCAGGAAAAATGTTATACCGAAAACGTAGAATCCTAGCGCGATTAAATCAAATAGAATCACTTCAAGAATAACCAAAGTAAAACAGGCCAGTGTGACATTTTCGGACACAAAAGAGACGTTCTTGAAAAGAACGTCTCTTAGATGGTTTTAGACAGTTGTTCTTTCTCAGTTAACACAACGTATGATAAACTAAGGTTATCAGAATTTTCCAAATAACGAAACGTTCATTATTCCGTTAAAGGGCCAGTTTAATTGAACAAGGAATTGGCATGATACCTTAATTAATGAGCTATCTACAACACGACGCAAATGAATTTTGACCAAAGGGATTATCTAGTAAAGGGATTAAATTGGAGGGAATAGAAAATGGATGTAAAAACACTTTTGTTACAGCAATGGGCAAGCTGCTTAGATGAAGAAGACTGGTTTCCACCACTTGAAAAAGTGCTAGAGGATATCACTTTTGAACAGGCAATTTGGAAACCAGCTGATGAAGCAATGAATTCCATTTGGGAATTAGTTTGTCATTTACTTTTCTATGAAAAGAGATTTCTGATGCGATTTCTTGGTGAAACAGCGAATGAACCACAGGCAGAAAATAATGAATCTACATTTCGATTACCAACTGAGACGTTAGAAAATTGGAAGGAAACAAAACAAGAATACTTTTATGTTCATCGTGAACTTGGAAAAATACTAGCAAAATCAGAACATGAAGATTTGTATAGACAGATTCCAGGAGAAGATAATTCATTAGTGCTTGAACTGAAGAGTTTAGCAATGCACGACGCATATCATATTGGGCAAATTGTATTCCTTAGTAAAATGCAAGGAGCTTGGGCAGGGAAACGCAGCTTTTAAAAAAGCTTCATTAGCTTTACAGTTATTCCATTATAGGGGGCTTTAATGGAATAAGAATGGGAACGTCAAAATCGGACGTTCCCATATTTTATACCTGAAAAACAACAATACTACTTAACAAAGCCATAATTTAAAAAGAATAGATTGTGTACTTAAACTAAAGGGTGCTTATATACAGTATGATTTTCTACCGTAAGGTCTCACGCCGAACGCTTTCAATGACTACATGAAAACAAAGTTTAAAGGTGCATTCTACAAGTTTTTTGAGAAATTATTGAGCTTATGCTGTATATACCTGCCCCCTTAGCCATCCATGAAGCGCAAAAATAGGCTTGTTTTTTCTTCTTTCACTCTGTTGTGGGGTGTCGCCTATTGTATAATTAATCTAATTTATATAATTGGTTTCTTATATACTTTGCCCTTGCTTCAATATATTGGCATATAAAATCCGGTTCTTTATCAAATAGGTGAATCTGTTCCTTTACATATGGGTCTTTTAGAACATAGGGCCTTATGAGCTCAAAAGTTTCCTGGATTTTAGGTTTCATACATTCTAAAGTAAACTGGTTACTTAAGATATCTTCTAATCGTTTTTTGTATTGGTTTCGAAATGTTTTCACATCAAGAATCCGTGCCGTCAATGTGTTATAGCCTTCAATTCTCACATAGTATTCTTCCATGACTTCTCCATTTATATCCCTTCCCCATGTAGCGTCATAATCCCAGGGAATGACTTCAAAAAGTCCCGTTTCTCCGTTCCGATATAACGCATAGTTATGAACGAATCCATCGTAATTCTGCGTGAAAATAACACCTGCGAGCCAGCAAAGATACTTTTCAACGTTAATATATTTTACAATCTCCTTTTCAAAGTCTACTCTTGGGATCGTATTGATTTTTATGATTAATTCATGTAAAGCATTTTCATCCTGAGCTGTCCCACATTTTCTCTCATATCCAAACTCAAGTGATTTCTTTATATCTTGATCAAGTTCACTCATTAACGAGAAGTTAGCGTCACCATCCACAGCATAAAATATTGATCCTTTTGGCAGTTTTTGATTCTCTAAAAAATACTCATCAACAGATTCTAATTCTAGATAAAGTCCCTCATTTTTCCCATTTATCATTAGGAAAACAAACTGGGATTTCGGGGATAAACATCCAATTTCCTTAAAAAAGTCTAAAGATAATTTATTTCTTATGAATGATGGATCCTTATATTCTGCATTTAAATGCCATTCTTTTGCGTTTCGAAAAGTAATGGGTTTGTGAAAAGCTATATGATACGACTTTTTACTAAAACCACGAATATGAGAGCCACGGTAAGCTAGATCGATGTTATAACTTTTTTTATTTACGGTTAGCTTTGCAGTAATTGGATCATCAACCCAAATATCCCTGCGTAGCTCGGAAAAATCCAAAGGATGAATAAAAAACTTATATTCAGGTAGTTTCTTAGCATGATCCACAGGTATCCTTCCCCTTTCTTTTTCCTATACTCATATGCAAAAAGGGGTTGTCTGGTTTTTTTTTTTGGTTCGGAGGCGATTGTCTATTACCAATCATGTACAAGCCACATAGTTTATTAGGGAAAAGAAACGTATTTAATATATATGTTTCGTTTAACTAACTATGAAATGGAGGTCAAGAGTATGTCGGATTTTTTCAATAATGATATACAAAGAGCTGTAGACAGTGCTAAATCAATGGGTTTAAGTGACTTCATGTTCCAGAGTCCATCAAGCTGCCGTTCTAGAAGCAGAAATACAAATAGACGCAATACATCTGATAATCGTCGTCGCACTAGCCGTCGTCGCTTCACTAGCCGTCGCCGCTTCACTAGCCGTGTCCGCTTCACTAGCCGTCGTCGGTGCACCAGCCGTCGTCGCTTCACTAGCCGTCGTCGCTTCACTAGCCGTCGTCGGTGCACCAGCCGTCGTAGATTTTGTCGGAACTGGGATGATTTAATGTTTGGAAATCGACGAAGACGTTGCTTTAGAAGGTTTTAAACTTTAAATCAAAGACATGGAATGATTATCATTCCATGTCTTTATTTGACTAGATCTTTTTGATCTGTCCAAAATGAAGTCGAATTTCATTTAGTTTAGTAACCGAATCTTTTAATTGTCCTTATTACTTAAGTTATGACACTGTTTATTTAGCGAAATCAAAAAAAACCGATTTCTAAGTTGGGGAATCGACCTAAAAACTTATTAAACTAACTCACCCGCTAGCACAAAATCAGTACTGCACCACAGAGAATGATAATGGATTCTCTTTCAGCAAATGTTCGTTTTAAGATATCCTTTTACAACTAAGATAATCTAACTTCATATATCTTTAACATCTTATTAATAAAATCTTAAAAAACATTATATATAATGTGATTGTGTTAAACATTACTTATTAGAGGAGGATATTTATGTATTTGAAAAAACTAACTGAGGATAAATTAATTACAATTGATTATTATACAAATAGGGCCCTACAAACGATTAAAGGGCGTGTTTACAGACTAAATCTAATTGAACAAATACTTTCACTAAAAGATGAAAAGCAAAAGTCATTAACAATCCGTTTATCTGGTATCAGACATATTTACTAACACCATCTTTGATTCACCTTTTTATTTACCAACCAAATCTATTTTTTTCACCACTTACCTTAGATCAAATGGATCAAGGTTTTTTATTTGGTTGTTAGGCGACTAAGTTCTATTCATTTAAACCCCATATATCGTAACCTCCCCTTTAATTTTTTAAATAATAAGCTATGCACCTTGTAGCTGTAAACTGGAACAATAAAAAAAGTAATAGCACAAGGATTTCTTGAGGCTACAACTTTCATAGATTACAGTTTTAAGTACGCATTAATAATATTATAAAATGCCGCCTTATTATCCACGCTGAAGAAGATCCTGGTAATACCCCGTTTCTGACCGAATAAAGCTTTAAATTCAATTGGCTGGTCTAACACTAATTCAAAGATTGGATCATCAAAGCTGAATAACGATAAATCGAAAACTTCTTTATTCTTCCTATCTTCCTGATAGAGGCTTCCACTCTTTAACTCTTTAATATTCTCTGTAGGTATTGTCACCCTTGACCTAATGCCGATTTTTAAAGAAAGTTCGTTATTTTTTATTATGATAGGATTCCTGATGACTGCTCTTAAATCTACGATTAGGAATACAATGACCGAGATTGATAGAATCAAATGAATCCAGTGGAGGATCGGACTCCATTTATATAAAAGATACGATACTCCCGCTGTTTCTAACACCATAACAGCCACCATCGCCCAGACAAATCCGATATACCCTGACTCTTTATGATACGTGAAAAGTATTCCCTCATTACCTTGATATCCTTCAAGTTCTGCTGCCTTTGCCATCACCAACATCCCCTATCTTCTATTTAAAACTTTTCTTATCTAAAAAATAAAAATTAATTAACATTTCAGAGCGTTAAATATTTAACTTAAATTAAGTATAATGCAAGTATTGTTTATTATCAACAAAAAAGCTAAAAATTCACAATTACGATTTATGGTAAATAATTTTTACTACTTCCCTTTTATTAAAGAGATGGAGACTTGAATTGTCTGAGAATGGATGATTTGTGATAAGCTGTAGAATCGCACCCGTTAGTGAACAAGAAAAAAAGCGATTCCTAAAATGAACCGCAATACACGATTGTTTAATTAGCTTGTTACTTTCCAAGTAATATACCATTTGTAACAACTCCAATTAACCCAGTAATGGCAAAAATATATGCTACAAATAATGGTGTCGAAGATAGAGATTCAGTAAATATCCTAAACATTCCAAAAGCAAAAATAAGTAAACTACATAAAAGTGTAATAATTGTTTGAGTTTTATTTTTCATTTTATAAGCCCCCAAAAAGTAAATAATTCCCACTTAAATGTTAACATAAATATATTTATGTGTTAACAATTACTTAAACTAAACAGACCCGTTACTTGAAGAAGCATTATCGTTGTTTCAGTAATGCCCCCTTTATTTGAAGAAGAATCTATATTTAACAGGGGATTTTTATTTAGGAAAATCATTATTTTTATTTTTGAAACCTTTTTTCACACCGAACCTACTCACACCAAAGTATATAATGAGAAATTGTAATGAATACTCTGTGAACGAATTTAATGAGAGTCCCCAAACAGAAAAAGTAATATCTACTATTAAAACTGAAATAAACGCAATAATGATAAAACTCACACAAACGAAAACAAATCTAAATAAACCCATTAGATTAGAACATCTCCTCAATTCATTCTCAATCTATTGTTTTAATTTTATTAATATTAACGCATCTCCTACTAACCTAAGCGTTACTTGAATAAGAAAATGCGATCCTTCTTTATTGAAGAAACGGCACTTTTAGCTTAATAAGAAATATAAGTTTATAATATTACTCCCGCAAAGTTTCCTCTCAATACTTGTTTCTCATTCTGGTTTGAGCATAGGAAGGATGCCAAAATTGATATTCTATTATTCTCTTCCTTTTCATACTTCTCGATCGTTACTTCACAAATTATTGTATCTCATGTAAAAACCGGTCTCAAAAACTCAAAATTCATAGAACGAGCCAGTACATTGTTATCTCCGCCAACTTTGGTTGGTAATGTAGCCGTCAACAACCCCTGAATGACAAGTCTTCCCTGCTCATCAGGATTTACATGATGAGAGCCTTCATCACCTGAAACCTTAATAAACAATTCAACATCTTCTCCAATGAAAGTCCGTTCAAATGTAATAATATCGCCTACTTTTAAAGACAATTTTATTCTCCTCCCATTATTTAAATCGAATTAATTATTAGAATAAAAACTCACCTTAATTTAAATGTGACATATATTCAAATGCTGTTGTTCCATATACGCTTTTAAATTGTTTATTTAAATGGGTTAAATCAACAAAACCACATTCAGCTACAGCTGAATAAATATCACCATTTTTTTCTATTAACTGCTTTGCACGTTCTATCTTGCAGTTAAGAAAGTATTGGTATGGTGAAATTCCAGTATGCGCTTTGAATAATCTGATAAACTGAAATTTCGATAAATTAAGCTCGTTACATATCTCGTCAAGTTTAAGTACATTTTCTAAGTTGGTATGAATCATATCCTTTACTTTTCTAATTAGACCGTTATCTTTCTTATAATCTGTAGAAAGATTTGTTTGAATTAGGCTATCTGTGAGGGATAAGAGTAATTCATTACACAAAGCCTCATCTTTTTCACTTAAAATTGCACTAGCAAGACTTAATATTCTTTCTTCAAAAGAACCCATGTAATAAATGCCAAAAATCCAATTAGAGTTATAGCTAAAACACTTATAGCCACCGCAGGCATTGCGGTATAGTGCGGCATAATAAAGCTAGGAATTACAGTCATTGTAAATAGCACTACCTTTGGATTTAAAAACTGCATAAGGAATCCTGACGTAAACGTACCAGATTGGTTTATAGTTGGATTTGATGTATCCATTTTGTAAATTTGATAAGCAAGATAGAACATATAAACACTACCGATTATCTGCATAACAATTAAAATTTTTGGTATTATCTCTATAAGCATAGAATTCAACATAGCTGAAATAACAAGTAATAAACCAAAAGCAATCGTTGCTCCATACGTATATTCCATTGCCTTTTTCGCACCAAAATTATGAACTGTTGATAATATGACGATATTGGTAGGTCCTGGTGTAAATGTAACTATAATACAGTAAATTAAAAATGATGTAATATTCATGAGGATAACTCCTTTCAGGTATCTCATGTAATTTTACATCTTAAAATTAAATAGCTTATAGTATATTATTGCAGAATGATATAAAACTCTCATCCTACCTTTTTGCTTATGTGAGAAGATCTTGAGGTTTCCAATCTCTTGGTTTAATATTCTTATCTATCCATTTCTTTTGTGGTGCTTGGTATGGGGTCGTTGCGATTAAATAATTATTATGCCAAATTGCTGCTCCGGAACGAATCATTTCATCGAGCAGGATTTGAATAAATTCTTCTGGCTGGAACTGGAAAGAGTAGCGTGCAAAATCTTGGAACCATCCGCACTTTAGGAGGTAGATATCGATTTCTTCTTTAGTCAATCCGTTTTTAATGATTAATGTGAATGAGAAAATCCTCTTGCATGCATGCCATGAAATTTTTTCTGGCATTTTGAGCCACTTTTCAAACCGTTCCCTTGCTGCATCAATGGCAGCCTGAGGATTCTCCATTTGAGGTCCATGTCCTGAATATGCCTGCCCGATCCGGAGCAGTGACAAACGATCCAAACTTTCTATCGATCGTTGGATAGATGAAACACCCTCTCGAAAGATATTTAACCATCCGATATCATTTTTGTGAAAGAGATCCCCACAAATTAATACCTCTTCTTCAGCTTCATATAAAGAAATATGCCCTAATGTATGTCCCGGTGTGTGCAAGACCTTCAAGGTTCTATTTCCTGTGTTAATCTCATCATTATCTGAGAGCTTTATATCGACTCGATACGGTTCTACAGGCTGATCTAACCATTCTGCACTACAAGCTTCAAGGTCACAAGAATTAATTAAATCGGCTTCCCATTTATGAGCAGCAATCGTAACACCATAATTTTTTTGAAAATGAAAATTGCCTCCTACATGGTCACTATGATAGTGCGTGTTCACAATAAGGTGTAATTCATCTGGTGAAACGCCTTCTTCTTTAATTAATTGCTCTGTATCTTTCGCCTCACTCCCAAAACCAGTATCAATAAGGATCGAGAGTTGATCTTTAATAAGGATCATGTTTGCACTTGGAAATTTTCTTTCAAAGAAAATAATACTCGATTTTTTCATAATTCCTCCTTGAATACACTGACTAAACAATTATGAGCGAATGTTCGTTCAATTATATTATATATAATTTACAGAATAATGGAAATAGAGTTATTGTTTCTTCGTTTTGAGTTACTACAGTTGGTTTTATTAACACGGTACTTTCACTCTAATTCATTACTTCATCTTTAAGAATGGAGTAAATATATAAATCATCGAATTTCCCGCATGTAAATTCATAATGTCTCAGCAAGCCCTCTCTAATAAAGCCTTGTCGCTCTACTAGTTTTTGTGAAGGAACATTTCCAGGTTCAATTAAAGCCTCGATTCTTTCAAGCTGAAAATTCTGAAAACCAACCTTTACAACAGCTTCCAATGCTTCATTAGCAATCCCTTTTCCCCAGTAATCCTTACTCAATTCAAATCCAACTTCAGCGCGATATTGTTTGGATTTCATATTCAGAAAACCACAACTTCCAATCACATTGCCCGAATCTTTAAGTGTTATTCCCCATCTAATTCCTGTACCTTCATCATATATGGATTGATACCAGCCAATTTCATCATATACGTCTTTCACTGTATGGAAAGGCTCTAACCCCATATGTTTGAGAACATCTTTATCAGATAGATAGGTAAACATATGTTCCGCATCCTCAGTTGTTACTTCTCTTAAAATTAATCTATTTGTTTCAATGACTGGAAATTCTTTTACCATTGTATTTCCTACCTCTCAAGTGCTTTCTATATGATTCTTTTCTTAATTTTACCATTTGCGAGTGGAAATGAACTACCATCATCTTTGGCGGATGTAAATCTCCTAAAAAACTAAATATAGAAAATAATCCTTTTCTGCTTTAAAATAATAAAGAGAATTTAAAAAAACTGAGGTGAGTTATCATTTTTGAATTAACCTACATCGAATGGATTGTCGTTATTTTAAGTACTGTACTTATTGGTTTTACAAAAACCGGAGTATCCAGCATGGGTATTCTTGTTGCCACGATTCTTATGTATGTATTTCCAGCAAAAGAATCTATAGGAATTCTTTTGCCAATGTTGGTAGTCGGTGACCTATTTGCCGTCATTTTTTATCGTCGAAGTGTGGTTTGGAAATATCTCATTTCATTAATTCCTTGGGTATTGATCGGAATCGTTATCGGTTATTTTGTTCTAAATCAAATAAACAGTGATCAGTTAAAGCCACTGATTGGTGTCATCGTATTAGCACTAATTATTTTGCATATCACTCGTGAAAGATTTGGAGAAAAGTTTACGAAGGCTCTGCCTAAGTCCTTATGGTTTACCCTCTCCATGGGAATCTTAGCAGGATTTACAACGATGATAGGAAATGCTGCAGGCGGCGTAATGGCCATCTATTTATTAATGAAAGGCTTGCCGAAAAAAGAGTTTGTTGGGACAGGGGCATGGTTTTTCATGTTCGTGAATTTGATTAAAATACCGTTTTATATCAGTTTAGGTTTAATTACGATTGATTCCATCACGTTTAATGCTTGGTTGATTCCTACTATAATAGTAGGAGCTGTTATCGGAATTAAAGTGGTGCCTCTCATACCGCAAAAAGCATTTCAAACACTTATTCTTGGATTTGCCCTCATAGGTGCATTAAGACTTATATTAGTTTAATAGTCTAAAAAAGTAACCATTCCAGTTGAGATGGTTACTTTTTTTAGTCCATTATTTATTTGGATGTCCATTCATATAGAATATCAGGTAAGTTTTCTTCGTTTTCATACCCTCTGCCAATGATATTAAATCCATGCTTTTCATAAAAGCCTTGTGCTTTCTTATTCACTTCAAATGTATGTAGTGTTAATCTCCCGGTTGAATGTTCTTTAGCTTCTTCTAGTAATGATTGACCTATACCAATTCCTTGAAAATCTAAATGAATATATAGCTGGCTTATTTCATTTTCATTATAGGCAATCATTCCAACTACTACTTCATCCACTAACGCTAAATATACTTGAAATTGATCTTGTAAGATATAATTTAAGAAATTAACGTGGTTTTCAAAGCTGTGAATTTCTTTCTGACCAAGTGCCTGCTCTTTGCTATTTCGCCACATTTCAACTGTTTGTTCCGCATACTTAGGGATATATTTTATTATTACTATATTGTTATGACCCACTACAATACCCCCAACCTGATTAAAGATAATAATTCTTTACCATTTCACCCATTACCCAGTTGGTTCTGGCACCTGTTGAATCATTCTACTTCTCTATAAATGTTAATTTCGGTACTTTCTCGTAGATACCTAAGTCCTGGAACAATTCTTTTGACATGTTCAGTTTTATTGTGTTGATTCAAAGCCTCTTCATCCACCCATTCTTCTAGCATAGTGATGATAGATGGATCATTGATATCTTGATGAAGCGCGTAGGTGATACATCCTTCTTCTTTTCTGGTTTCTGAAACTAATTCTCTAGCATGAACTAAATATTCTTCTACCTTTACACCTGGTTTCAATTTACCTTTTGCCACTACTTTTATCATTTCATTAACCCCTCTCGTTTTAAGAAAACCCACATATTCTATTTTGAACAATCCTCTCACAATTAACAACTTCTTTAATTAAAATAGTAAAAGCAGTGGATTTGTTTGACCTCCACTGCTTTATCTTCTTATATTCTATTGTCGTCGGATTTTTTGTATCATTTACTGTTGGACATGAATCTCAACCTATCTATTATGAATAAACTTAAATTCGGCAATAATGAGGATTGAATGAATTTTTTTGAGGTGGGAAAAGATGATCCAGCATTGGTTGGCTAAGTTTTTACGACTACCCGTTGTTGTAAGAATTTTTTTGTTAGCTTCATTCATTATGATAATCTTTGGATACATCATTCATTTAATAGAACCAAATAATTTCCCAACTGTTTTTGAAGGAATTTGGTGGGCAGTTGTTACAGCTGCTACTATTGGATATGGGGACTACGCTCCAGAAACATTTGCAGGAAGAATAACAGGAATTATACTTATGATAGTAGGGATTGCTATTGTCTCTTCTTATTTTGTCAGCTTGGCTACAGTAGCTGTAACAATGCAAGCAGCCTATATTGAAGGGAAACTCATTTTTAAGGGGAATCAACACATGATAATAATCGGATGGAATGAACGATCTAGAGAACTGATTTCTTCCATGTCTAAAAAGAATCCATCAAAGAAAGTAGTTCTAATTGATGAAACATTGGAAACTATGCCAACGGAAGACAAAAATGTACATTTTATTAAGGGCCGTGCAAATCTAGATGACATTTTATTAAAAGCAAACATTCATGAAGCACAATGTGTAGTGATAACTGCTGATCAAAATAAGAACGAGTTGTATGCTGACATGAATACGATCATTACCTTGTTAGCGATAAAAGGAACTCACCCAACTATACGTTGCATCGCAGAAATTCTTACCTCTGAACAAGTGGAAAATGCACGGAGAGCAGGAGCAGATGAGATTATCCAATCCAATATCCTAACAAGCTCCCTAATGGTTAACAGTCTAGAATCTCATTCAACGATGGCTTCCATATTGAATTTAATCCGTAATTCTGATAACCACCACCTCTTAGCCTGTGAACCTGTTGATGGGCTAGTGGGAAAACAATTTTATGAGGCATGTAATCTTTTTTTCAAAAAAAATAAATTGTTGGTTGGAATCAAAAGAGGAGAGAAAACTCATGTTAATCCTCCACAAGAATTTGTTATTCAACAGGATGACCTTGCTGTTGTAATCACCGAATAGTTCAATAAAAAAAGCCTACTTTATTCATCCAAAGGATGTTAATAAAGTGGGCTTCTGTTTTATTTTTTCAAATGAAAAGGTACAGTAGTAATAATCACTTTCTCCGATAAAGAAAGAAAGACTTAATCAATAAGCTTGATTGATTATGGAGAATATTGTAATATCCGCAAAATCGTAAGAAGCTCCTTTCCTAACACATTCTGCAAACTGGGACACAATCTTTAATCTAATCCAATCTCTTTTTTTAAAATTCAAATTTCTTATTGACACGACTTTTATGTCAATTGATTCATTAAATTATTTTATCTGTGCAAAATCATTCAAATCTTCCCGATGCCCAATCATTACTAACTTATCACCATTTTGAACAGTCTGATCGGGAGAAGGAGAAATAATCAAACTTTCATTACGGACTATTGCAATGGCATTTACATTATATTTTGCTCGTAAATCAAGCTCCCGCAAACTTTTTCTCTCCATACTTAGAGGAATTATTATTTCTTCAATATTGTATTCTTTTGACAGTTCTATATAGTTCAACACATTCGGTGAGAGAAGCTGATGCGCAACACGTTCCCCCATATCTCTTTCTGGATATATTACCCAATCAGCTCCTACTTTTTCTAACACCTGACCATGACGTTTATTTAGGGCTTTGGCAATTACTTCTTTAACCCCTAACTCCTTCAAAAGCATGACAGTTAAGATACTAGCTTGCATATCATTACCGATCGCAACAATAACATAATCAAAATTACGAATACCAACTGATTTTAGAGATTCTTCTTCAGTAGAATCAAGTACTACTGCGTGAGTAACCGATACTTTACCCTCATCAACACGTTCATTATTAATATCAATCCCCATCACTTCTTGTCCTGCTTCATATAATTTAGCCGCTATACTTGTTCCGAATCGCCCTAATCCAATAACAGCGTAACTTTGTTTTGTCATATTATATTGTTCACTCCTACGGAAAAAATTTACCATCTAAATAATTCCACTAGCCGATTAATATTTTTTCTTCAGCATATCTTACTTTGGCTTCTCTTCGAGTATTTAAAAGTGCAAAAGCCATAGTTAAAGGTCCAAGCCTTCCAATAAACATCATGATGGTAATCAAGACTCTTCCGAAAGGCGAAAGTTCGGGTGTGAAATTTGCAGACAAACCTACTGTACCAAAGGCGGAAATAGTTTCAAATAAAAGTTTGCTCATATCAGCACTCTCAGTAAGGGTTAATAAAAAGAATATTAGAAAGATAAAAAACATTCCTGCTACAACAATCGATAATGATTTATTTACCAATTCCCACGAAATTCTTCGTTTAAAAATATTCACTTCATTCCGATTTGTTACCACTGCCCAAAAAGCAAAAAGAATAATGGCAAAGGTTGTTACCTTAATACCTCCACCAGTAGATCCTGAAGAGGCACCAATAAACATCAATGCCATCATGAAAACAAGGGAAGCTAGGTTCATGGCTCCAATATCGATCGTATTAAATCCCGCAGTCCGTGTTACAACACCTTGAAAGTAGGATGCCCATAACTTATCTCCAAACTTTAAACTTCCTATAGTAGCAGGATTATTATATTCTGAAATCAAAATGATTAAAGGTCCTACTATGATAAGTATTAGTGAAATAAGCAGTGCAATTTTAGAATGAAGGGATAATTTTCGAATGGATCTTTTATGAAAGAGATCGAGAATTACAGTAAAACCAATACCCCCAGTGATAAAAAGGAGAGTAACCATTAAATTTACAGTAGGATCACCTACCCATTTACTAAGATTGTCAGGTTCAAGACTAAACCCAGCATTATTAAAGGCAGAAATAGAGTGGAATATCCCATAGTAAATGGCTTTCCCCAACGGCATTTCAAATGACCAACGAATGGCCAACGTTGTAGCTCCAATTAGTTCAACCATAATAGTAATGAGGATGATCCGTTTCACAAGGTTGACTACCCCTGAAAGAGAAAATACATTTAATGAATCTTGCAGTAATAAGCGTTCCTTTAGTCCAATCTTTTTACCTAAGATAATAAACATAAAAATACCCGTGGTCATAAATCCCCAGCCGCCAATTTGAATCAAACAGAGAAGAACAATTTCACCAAATAACGTAAAGGTTGTTCCTGTATCAACTACTGCCAAACCTGTAACACAGACTGCTGAAGTTGCTTCAAATAACGCATCAACGAAGCTAAGTCCACGTCCCTTTTCATATGTAGCTATTGGTAACATAAAAAGAAAAGTACCCAATAGAATTAGACTGCCGAAACCGATAACAAGTATTTGGGCTGGATGCAAGCTAACTAAGTTCCCTTTTCTTTTAAACAAGTCCACAATATTGACTCTCCCTTAACTATCTATAATTTAATGCAATTGTTATTTTTTGAAATAAAATATCCCGCATAAAAATACATTGAAACGCTTTATTTTTATGGTTCACCCTTTGGTCAATGTTTATGAATTCATTAAAAAAACATATAATTATTAATGTAACTCTTCTAAATTTACTATTTTGTCCGTAATTTGGTTGTGTTCGTGCTCAGCTACTTCATTAGAGATAATATCTTCTTTGTTTAATTTTTCAATAGCTTCATGTTGTGCGTATAATGCATGTTTTTGTAAGATGGATTGTTGTTTTTCTTTTAGACTGGGATACTTCTCAAAAAGTTTCTCTATTTTATTCTGTAATACTGATAGATCTTGTTCGTATTGGTTGATTACATCTTTTGCTACTGTTTCGGTAATGAACAAATTTCTACTAACTGTGTGTATTTCTTTTAAAGCTGTTTCTAATCTATGTCCCCGTGCAATAAGTTCTTCATATTCCTTAAACCCTTCTTCTTTTTTATTAATTCCTAAGATGGCTAATAACGGCTTTATAGAAAGTCCTTGAAATACTAATGAGAACAATACCACACTAAACGCTATAATTAAGATTTCCTCTCGTCCTGTAAAATCACGAGGGAGACTTAAAACGAGAGCAATCGATAATGATCCTTTCAAACCTCCCCAATTAATAACGTGCTTCCAGCTAGTTGGGAAATTTTTGGTGAATAATAAACTTGTATATACTGATATGCTTCTTGCAATAAGCACGATTAAAATGGCAAGAAAAATATAGCCCCATTTATCTGTTAAGGTAATCCTAGTTATTTCCAAGCCCACCATTAGAAAGACAATTGAGTTGGCTAGCAGTGCAGTAACTTCCCAAAAATTATTAATATTTAACTTAGTCGTCGGGCTCATTCCAATTCGAGCTCCGTAATTTCCAAAAATCAGGGCAGCCACAACAACGGCAATGACACCTGAAGCATGTACCACTTCAGACAATATGAATGAACCGTAAAATAGAATAATACTAAAGATAATCTCTAACGGGTAATCGTCAAAATAACTGGTTAATTTAGAGAAACTATAGCCAAGTACACCACCAATGATGAGCCCAAGTGAGATTACCTTAATAAATTCCCATAATCCATATCCTGCACCCACAACTCCAAGATCAATGTAAGTAAGTAAATAAAAGGCGGAAATTTTAAATAGGACGACCGCAAGTCCATCATTAAATAAACTTTCTCCTTCAATAACAATTGCCAGCCTTTTGTTTACCCCGACGCTTTTAAAAATTGAAATAACGCTCACAGGGTCAGTGGCACTCATTAAAGCAGCAAAAACAAACGCTGTAGGAATCGAAAAATCTAAAAGCCAAATCGTAGAAAAACCGACAATGAGAAAAGATAAAAGAGTTGCTCCAAAAGCAAGGGCTAGAATGGGCTCTTTATTCTCTTTTAAATGGGAATAGGGTAGCTTTAAAGCCGCTTCACCTAATAATGCTGGCAAGAACAGCGTAATAATAACAAAGTTGAAAACTTCACCTTCTGTAATAAAATCCTTTAATGACTCTAAAGCTGGAATGTTTACAAGACCAATTATAGTCCCAACAATTACTAATGCAATTGGGTAAGGTTGCTTTAACTTTTTTGCGATGGCCGTAATACCAGCTGCAATCATGACTAATATAAGTCCAAGTTCGAAAATATGGTGTATATCTAGGTCTTGCACTTTTTATATAACCTCCTTTAAGTTCCTAGTATTCCTAATGAGAGGTTTTAGTATAATTTATTTTTCGATTAAAACAACAAAGGCAACATTGCTACAGTTAATGGTGCCTGCCTTTTACATACTGAGTCAGTATGATTTTTGTGTATTTATTAAATATAAACTGTAGCTTATTAAACTATCCCTTCCGTCAGAGTTCAATAACCAAAAAGGATCGCCGCAGCGATCCCCATCTTAAGCTCTTGCCCACCTTTACTTTAAGTACAATACTTCACAATCTGCTTCGTTAATGAGTCCAAAAAAGGCGATGCTTTCTTAAAAGCATCGCACCCCTTAGTTTAAGCATGTACTAGTCTAACTTTTATTTATTCATATTCTCATGCATCTATTTTCCAGCTATTTTGCAACTTCCGGATATAAATGATCTGACCAATATGATATGCGTTATGAGTTGACACATTTCCGAGTATTGCCCACCATTTCACGTGTTCAGGAAAACCATTAACTTTACTCTCAACTTTTTCTTCAGATAATAACTCTTGCCAACCTAAAAGCACCTCTAATAGTTGTTTTTTTAAGTCAGCAAATGTATCATTTTCAGGAATAATAAAGCTTTTATTATTATTTCCTATGGAAGGCACAGCATCAACATGAGATTTTTGGTACCTTGTTTGCCATGTTTGATTCCAATAAAGTAGATGCTGCACAATTTCAGCAATACTATTACTCTCTTCGTTTGGTTTCCAAAATGCTTGTTTCTCAGACAATCTTTCTACTGAATCTGAAAATGGTAGGTACCAACTAGGGTCATTCGCATTTGCCAACAACTGATCCGATAAAACATCTTTTGCATGAACTATAACCAACACTCCTTAATTTAATATATTGTTTTTTCTAAATCTCTAAACAATGTCATCTTATTATTTTCTACATACTATATTGATTGTCCTGTTCTTTTTAAACTAAATCGACCCGTTTGTTGAGCTTATTTTTTTGCTTTATTATAAAAATACCATTTTATTTTCCAAAACAAAAAGGACCAATTTGGTCCCAGTATCGAATTTCAACAAAAGCCCCAGATAGTACAATAACATTTTTATGTAAATTATTATTCATCAAGGGAAAATTTAGTTTCATTTAAGCATTTCTCTGAACTCTTCCGTCATTTGTTCGACTAACTCAAATCTTCCGCAGGCTGTATTCTCATTATCCCTTGTATGCTTTCTGTAATTCCACAAGATCAAATTTCTTCATTTTAAGAAATGCTTTCGTTAGGCGCGCAAGTTGCTCCGGTGTGCCCTTGCTCATCATCTCGTCCATCTCACTTGGCACAATCTGCCATGATACGCCAAACTTATCTTTCAGCCAGCCGCATTGCTCTGCTTCAGGAACGGCAGAGAGCCTTTCCCAGTAGTGATCAATCTCTTCTTGCGTGTCACAATACACCATAAATGAGATTGCCTCGTTAAAATTGAATTTATGATCGTGCGCGCTATCCATTGCAGCAAACCACTGATTTTCTAGGCTGAAATCAGAGAACATGATGGTTCCTTCTTTATCAGGTTCCATGCCATTTGGGTAGCGGGCGATATGTCCCTGCTTTGCGTTCTCAAATACTGATAAATAAAAATGAATCGCCTCTTCTGCGTTGCCGCATTTATCTCCGACAAACAAAAGTGACGGCACAATTGCAGGTCGCTCTTCACCTGCTGGATTGGTAAGAATTAACTGCCAGGACAATCCATATTTATCCTGAATCCAGCCATACCTCTCACTGAACGGATACTTATCAAGTGGCATTAACGCTGTGCCACCTTCGGACAATTTGTTCCAAACCTCATTAATTTTTTCACTCGCGTCTTTTACTCGTGATGGGTCAAAATTAACGATGAAGGACACCGATGGATTGATCTTGAAATAAGGCCCTGCGCTGATTGCCATGAACTTCTGCCCCCAAAGCTCAAAAGAGACTATATCGGAGTCGCCTGATGGTGTGTCATGGATTGTTGTTACATCCGTAATTTTTGAGTCTGGGAATATGGAAGCATAAAACTCGGCTGCTTCTTTTGCCTCCTTGTCATACCATAGATGCGGAACGATTTTTTGATTTGTTTTTGACATAGTTCTTCCTCCTTAATTTTTTATTCAACAAGAATGTGACCAAAATTCCAGTGTATAGAAATTAGTTATCATTCAAATTTATTTTACCATTTTCTTTCTGTTTTAATTTCTTATAGTTTGCTGAATGCATCTGCTCACTTTTATTGAAGTATTCTGAACCGTTAGTACAACAACATATCTCCACCATACTCTACTTCTTAATCAAAACGTTCTGTATCAAATCCATCCATAATATCCTCTAATTCTGTAAGAAAATTTAGTTGTACAGGAGCAGGGATTTGCTCCAGCCATTTTTTTATTTCAGGTAACTCCTCCGCCTCATCTATATTCGTTGGCTTTGGATGAAGAGTTGCCCACCATTTCTTCAATTCATCGATAAATTCATAAAAGTAGCGTTCAAATCTTTCTGCCCATTCCGGCCCTTCATCACCAGAAGTCTTTTGCATCATACTCCAGGCTTCCATCGCTGTTTCGAAGTACTCATCAATCATCTTCATGTGGATCTCCTTTCTAATACTGTAATATTCTTTCATTCTCTCATTGTAACAGTAGAAAGCTATGGTTCGGTACTAATGACTTACCAATGCCTCGAAATTTGTTTTGGGGAAATCGAGATATCTGTTCAAAATGAACCATATAAACAAAATCCTAAATCTAGTCCAATTGTAGCGATGAGTGTCGCAAAGGTTTTAAAAAACTTAACATCTTCCATCGTTATCGGAGTTTAAATGTTAAGGAGAAAGAGCTAAAGTTAGCTCTTTCTCCTTAACATGTTTATTTTTTTTCTCCCTTTTTAACAGATTCAATGTATGCCTTTCTAGAATTTTCAATATGAATTTTTGTTAGAAATTCTGCCATTTCTGTTTCTTGATTCACAATGGCTTCCATAATTTTTATATGCTCTTCCATGGACTGTTCTGCTCTTCCCGTTTTTTTATATCCCAGTTTTGCAAAGGCTTTTATATAATCTGATAAACCACTTAGAATTTCATAGAGTTTAGTATTCTTTGCAGAACTGTATAATAAATGATTCATTTCAAAGTGTAAGTCTGAGTAATCAGATTCCCTTTTATCCTGCAAGCAGGCTTTTACTTTATTAATACAGGCAATAAATTTACTTTTTGTTTCATCGTCTAACTTTTGGACAGCCAATTTTGCTGCCAATACTTCCAGGGATGAAAGAATCGTAAACACCTCAATAATTTCCTTTTCAGAGATATCGGCGACAATAACACCTTTTCTAGGTACGGTTTTAACAAACCCTTGTGATTCTAAGCGAAATAAAGCTTCACGAATAGGCGTTCGACTAATGTTTAATCTTTCTGCCAGTTCCCTTTCCACTAATCGATCGCCAGCTTTGAATTCCCCTTCTAAAATTAGATCTTTAATGTGGATATAAACCCTCTCTCGAATCGAGATTAGATTATCCTCCGTCCAGTTACTTACCATTTTTTCTCCCTCTTTCTACTCGGTATACTTTATACCAATAATAACGTATCATTTTTCATAACCCCTACTTTGGTAATAAAATCATTCCTGAGGTATTTGTCCGTGAAATTTCAAATTTCTAGATTAGTATTACAAAGGAATTTGTTATGATTCTAAGGTAATTTTAATTGAATTATTTAAAAATTTCATAGAAAAAATTTATTTTTAGTAAGAATTTTTTGATTTTTGATGACCACTTTGAATGAATTAAAATAATTGCCTAAAGTAATCCTTCAGTTCTTTTTCAGTAAGAATAATTTTGCCGTCTAAATTCTTGGTTTGTAAAACGAACTCTTTTACACCAATAAATTCCGATTCAGATATAACAAAGAAAGTGGTTCCTTTCTTATGAATATCTCTATAATCTTTAATTAATTTATATCTTTTCATAAAAATACCTCAATCTGTGTGATTGATTGTAATTTTACAACTCGTTTATGAATCATTCAACAAAAGAAAGAGCAGATGCCGACTGCTCTTTCTCAAAAATCAAACTGTCCGCCTGAGGTGGACAGTGTCCACGGGCGGTGCCTGTCACCGTTCTTTACTCGCCTATTTTTTGCCTCTTTTATTGTATTTGTAATACAAGCTCCCCTTTGTCCGCATAGTATAATTTTGAACTACCATAGTCAGGAGGTGAATCGCTATGAGTAATTGTCATTCTTGCTGTGGCATTTTGGGACTTTTCCTTGGATTTTTAACAGGTGTAGTATGGTTCCTGCTTTCGACTTTAAATGTTATTACTGGCTTCTTTACATTACTTGGTCTAGGCAGTCTTGGAGGTATTTTAAACATCCTTATTGCATTGATTGGTTTCCTTGTTTTTATTGTATTCGGTCTACTCATATTCAAGAAAGCTTGGCGCTGTTACCATAAAAAGTAACGTGTAAGCTTTCACCAATAATCATTTAATATGCAGTCTCTTTATAAGTGGGCACTGAAAAACTTACGTTTTTAGAAATGTAAGCATGGTCTAGACAAAAAAACGGCAATTTCTTGTTCGATTTTGAACAAGA
>NZ_BAWM01000008.1 GCF_000759675.1 Neobacillus niacini
TACTTTCTTAGGTTTTACCTTCGCTTTTTCATGACTTTTCTGGCGAATCTCATTCATTTTAGGTAAATGTGTTTCAATATCCATTATAACGTTAAGTTGATTTTCGTTTCTCGTTTCTTTTTTTAGCGCCGTGTAGACCTGTCTTATATAGTAATTGGTAATGTTGTACAAATTTTTCGCTTTAAAACATAGAGAATCACAGTAATCAAACAATTCATGGTCCGGATGTATTTGTATTTTATAGGCACTATACATTTCGTTCACCTCCTCAATCAAGAACAAATGTTCTATTTATACTTTCATTATACCAAATAGGTTTATAGAAAGTATAGTAAGTGCCCTGACTTTTTTCCAAAAAAACAAATAATACAGCTTATATCCTCATATCTAAAGCTAGGGGTTTTACGCTGTTTTTTGATAAAATAGAGGCTGACTCTTGAGCCAGCCTCTTAACCCTTATTGTTTTCTCTTCTCAACTCGAATGGGGCATTAGCACAATTTGAGAAGAGGTTGAATTATGTGTTAAAAAACTTTTTTATGAGTTGATATTCATGGATATCCCTGTTTCTGGCTTTATGTATGCTTCAGATGGTTTAGACCCAATGCATTCCCATCGACTTTATATTACTTCCTGGGATGGAAGAACTGTTCATGTTCACAGCATTACGGCATTACATCTTTTAATGATGGACACTCACATCAATACGCTGGAACGACTGAACCAGCCCCTACTGGTGTCCCGCATACCCATAGATAATTACCTTTACTTCTGTTGATAACAGACATAGACACCAAATACAGGGGTAACAGGACCAAAAAAATCCAACCCTGTTTCCATCGGCAAAAGGGTTGGATTTTTGAATATTCGAAGAGTGACAGGTACCGAAATTACGATCAATCTTCGAAAAAAACTATTGGAGTATTTCTTTGTAAAAACTTTCCCCTTCTTCTGTCTGAGGAAGTCCAAAGAATTCACTTAGTGTGGCGCCGACATCGGCCATTGAGTTTCTTCTGCCAATATTGGCAGCCTTGACTTTGTGGCCTACGATCATTAACGGTACATATTCTCTTGTATGGTTGGAGTGCCCAATGGTTGGATCGTTCCCATGGTCTGCCATGATGATAAGGATATCTTCTTCTTCCATCTTAGGCAGGAAATTCGCCAGCCACTGGTCCGTGGTATTTAATAGCTTTGCATACCACTGCGCATCCTCAGAATGACCAGCTAAATCTGTTTCCTGAACATTTACTAGAAAAGCAGCCTCTCCACTTTCTTTCAAATACGTTTCCTCTAAAACTCTTAAAACTTCATCTGTATCTACAATCGGATAGGAAGGGCCTTCACCATGCAAGACATCTGCTGTTTTTCCAATTCTATAAACCTTTAATCCATTTCGGGCAGCAATCATGGGGAATTGCCCATCAATGTTTACACCGTAACCCATATGATAGACCTCATAGCCTTTTCCGTATACATTGGCTTTTGGCGCATCCACGCCCCACTGTCCAGGATTTTTCTCATGAATGGTAGACAGGATATGCTCAATGGATGTATAAGGTCCTCCAAAGGCAATCACTCGGCTCGTATCAACATGCCGACGGACTACTTTGCCAACTTCCTTTAATTCCGAGAAGGTCATTCTCTTAAAATCAGCCGTAAGATTGATAATGTTTCCGACTGCAGATTCGAGATTATCCCCGATGACACACGCACCGTTTACAAGTAATACTGGTCGATCACTCCATGGGTATTCCACATGGTATCCTGCCTCTCTTAGCGCAGCAGCGAGCATACTATGAATATCTTTCATCAACCTTTTGTTCGAACGTTTTGGGCAGCTTCCTGCAATTTCCTGGTGTCCTAAATACGTATCTGCTCCGTGATGGGCAAGAGCAGAGGATCCATAGGCATTCAAAGGTGCATCCTGCCCGTCTACAAGAGTGCCAAGACCCAGCCCATATAAAGTAGGGATATTTAAAAATTCGACACGTTCTCTAATATGTTTATACGTATTGGCACGGCAGTCTGCTGCGTTAAATTCTTCACAATCGTCCATTGCCCCAATCCCGAAGCTGTCCAATACGAGTAAAATTGCTTTTGCCATCCTTACCATTTCCTTTCAAAGTGAACCAATTCCGGCTTGCCGCTTTGGATTCCTTTAACAAGAGCGACATGTGCTCTCGTCACAAACACCTGTGTTCGAAAGGAGAAAACGGCTGTATCACCTGCCGTAATCGAAAAACCCTCTGGCTTTTCAATGGCTCCATAATAGTCAATTGCCTCCGGTGAAGGTTCAATCGCAGGTACATACTGATCCAAAATGGTGTTCTCATCATGGCCTACAAGGCAGCCTGTTAGATTAGAACGACCATAATAGCCTCCGCCAATCACATAATAATGATCTTCATCTTCATGCGAAACCTCTGTTACATAAGCAATAGCCGGCTTCTCTGCAAGGTCATAATAAGCATGCAGAGGGGTTGTTCCAGTAAGAGCATGTCCTGGTTCACCATGTGTCACACCCTGCTCTGCTAAAAATGGAATCGTTTCACAGCTCGTAGCACTTGGCCCGTTCACCTGCTTCACTTCTATCCCATGGTCTTCAAGGACTTTTTTAGCCAATAATAACGTTTCAAAGTTAGGGGTCGGCTCCATTTTCGATTTGTCTGCCGCCAACTGAAAATTAGGGAAGGTAGTAACCCCGACCACAGAAATCCCCTTGAGATTCTTCAGCCTTTCAACCTCATCAGCTAGTTCACTTAATAGAAAACCACCTTCCTGACCGGGATAAATCATATCTGTCGGTCGATAAACCTTCAGAATCACGTCCTGGACTTTCCCTGTCTTTTCCGCAGCTAAAGAAAGCTGGCAAGCACGGTCATAGGAAAATAGTGTCACCACTTCTGGGTTCCACGACAAAACCTCCGGCCATTGGTTTTTCCCTGGCTGGACAAGATGGCCGACGTTGCCGATTGCAACCCCTCCATCCGCTAACGTCTTCGCTTCATCAAACTCCACTGCCACCGCTTTTTTAATGCCATACTCAGCAATAAACTGGCCAATAATGGGGAGTCTGCCCAGCTGCTTGCTCATGAAATAGAGCTGGAAATCATGCTCGCTCGCCGTCCTAGCCAATGCTTCTACATTCTCTTTTAAAAGATCCAGGTCAATCACATACGTATTCGGGGGTATTTCCCCGCTTTGATGCAGCGTTACACCTGCTTGAATCAGTTTTGGATTCCTACGTTTGGTAACATTCAAAAACACAGAAGTTTCCCCCTTTCTTTACGGGTATCTAGTTGGAAAATCATCATTTGCTTTCTTTAGCTAATGGAATTACTTTTCGTAAAATATCAATAATTGTATTTGCACCGGATTTCATTGGATTAATCCGCAGTCCATATTCCTTTAGCTCAGGCTGTGCTTCCAGAAAACTTCCGGATACGCGGTAGATCATTGGAATAATTTCGTATTTAGATTCGGCCCCAACCGGATGTGTAGCTGCACCATGATGGTCACTTAATTGAATTACTTCCTGTGCAATCGGATCTTCAAGCTCGACAATAACGTTTTTCGATTGTGCATTGGTTATATACGCAGCGCGAATTCCGTCAACAGCGCCTTCATTCAATTCCTGACAAAGTTTTTCCACTTGTTCACCTTGAATAGCAAGTGAGACCGGTGCGAAGGTCATCATCCGCAACATTTCCATTGCCTCATAGCCTTGTACCTGTCCGCCTCCGGAGTAGTTATACTGATGAACGCGTTCAATACCTTCTATTTTACCTGCGATCACGGCGATTCCCTCAGGACCGAGCAGTTTAAAGCCAGAAAAGGTAGAGTAATCGGCTCCTAATTCAACACCAATTCCCTTCATTTTCATCGCACAATAGTTATCATCGACGACGATTGGCAAATCAGGGCGTTCCTCTTTTACCGTCTTAATCACGTCAGCAAGATTGTAATGGTCTGTTGGCTGCTGGCGGGCATGCTGGACATAAAATACTTTTACATCGGGATGGTTTTTGATCGCTGCCCGAATACTATCCAAATCATTGTAATCTGCCGCTACTGTTTTAAGCCCCAATATCCGTATCGTTTCTTTTGTCGTCGTATAAACAGGAGCCGTATGAATGAACATCTGATCTCCTGCCGATAAAAGCATACTTAAAATGTTGCGAATCGCGCCTGTGCCGGCACCGCGAACAAGGGCACAATCTTCCGTGCCAAAGAAATCAGCTAACACTCTTTCGACGAGATACGTCTGTTCCGGACGTTTATATTTCGGAGCCACCCCAAGGTCACCCATGGAAAGGAACTGTCTCCCTTCAAAATGGCGGCTCATCATATGAACCAATTTAAATTGTTTTTCTTGTGCTTCTTCTATTGATAAGCTAGGCAAAACGGAATAAGCATACTTTAGTTCAGCCCGATTATACGTTGTCATGTTTTATCGCTCCCTTATTGAAAAGGCTCTAGATGGATTGATGATTAAAAATTGATCAAGCATATCCTGTGAAATGCCCGCTGCCTTCATTTTTGGAATAAAATCCTCGAGGACAAGTCCATATCCAGGACCTCCGTGCTTTTTCCAATGCGACTTGCGCGTTAAATCAGCTGACAAGAGAATCTGTTTTTCAAATCCAAGCTTAATAAAATCAAGCAAAAATTCCACTCGCTCTTCATCAGGACGGTAATTCACTTTACCAATCGTATCAAAAGCAATGTACGCACCGGTTTCCAATACAGCCAGTACTTCATCCTTATTGGCATTCAAATCCTGATGCCCGATAATAATCTGGTCGACCGGAAGTCCATATTCCGTTAGGAGCTGAACCTGCTGGTACCCAAGAGTTCCAAGTGTCGTGTGAGTGGTGACAGGAAGACCTGTAGCCTTTCCAGCGAGAGCAGCTCCAATCAGCAGTTCTCTTTCAATTGGCTTGATTTCATTATGACTCGTACCTACTTCGCCAATAACGCCCGGCAGGATTCCGGTATCACCGATTCCTTCTGTTGCTTCCTTGATAAAATGCGAGGCAAACTGCTCAGCACTCCAGCCATGTGCAAATTCAGGAATGAAAGGATCCTTGTAAAAACCAGTACAAGTAACAAGATGAACCCCGGTAGCTTCACTTAATCTCCTTAAACGAAGTACGTCTCGGCCCATGCCGTCATTGGTAACCTCGACCATCGACCTGCCACCCAGACGGTAGAAATCCTCTAGTTCCTCTATCATGCCTTGTTCGTCATCTAAAATCGTATCAGGGTCTTTCTTGATTCTTGATAAATCTATCGAAAGATGCTCATGTGCTGAGCAAACTCCAAACTCTTCTGGAGAAATTTTTCCAAGAACGGTTTGTATCATGTTTGTTCCACTCCGTTTCGTTGATGTGGTCTTCTTTGAGAATTATGTGTAAGGGCCTTAATACCGAATCATACTAAGGCCCCAAAGCAATTATTTTTCAAATACTATTGAGGAATTACCATTAATCCAAGCGCAACAAGGATATTGGCGATAATACCAACAGCAATGGCACCTACAGGACCTACAGCCATACGGACAATTGGACGTCCGGCAATTTCATTCAGCAGGTAGAAACCAGCGATGAAGAAGAAACCAAATCCTGGAGCAATCGCATTTGAAGCATTTGCACCACCGATTAAAAGGGCCACTTCAAGCAGCTTAGTCATCGCACCGCGGATATTTTCACCAGAATTACGGATACCAGGGTATTTATCTAAGAACTTAGCAATTGAGCTTAATAGCAATACTTCTAAAGCGATGACAATGGCTCCGATTACTAAAGCCACCCATACATTAGGAGCGAAGAAGCCGACAACGAAAATAAGTGTGAAACCTACTGGGCTATATACCCCAGTAACAATGGCGGTACTCGCCACAAGCGGGATAAATCCAAGTGCACGGGCCGCAGCTGCCAAACCAGCTTCTGATCCTTTACCTTCAGCTAATAGATTCAACGAAATTGGGTCTCCAGCCATGATAGCGAGGTTTGTTGCCGCAGCGATTAATCCGCCGATAACCATAAAGAAAACAACATTTTTTCGAATTTTTGCAACCTTTTCACTGAAAATAGCGGCTAAATTAACGCCAGCACCATCTTCTGCTTTTTCCTTCATCGCAAAAACAACTAAAAAGATCATTCCAGCAATAAGTGCCATACCTTCTTGGTTCAGTGTTACAGGAGTACCAGAGAAATTTAAAACCTCCGTGCCATTTAACCAAACAGCCAGCTGGCGAACTAATGCAGCAACGATAAACGTGATAACACCTTTTTTGACACTAAACTGCATGGCTACAGCCAGCGCAGGGAATGCCATGAATGTAACAACAACTGGTGTTCCAACAGCTCCCATTTGTTCTAGGAAGTTAAGCGGCAGGTAATCGAACAGCTTTACAAAGCCTTCCAATCCTACTAACAATCCTGCTCCATAAGCACCGCCAATAAGGGCTGCAAGCGGTGTTCCCCATTTATTCTTTGGAGTCATTAAACCGATAATATCTGTTCCTAGCAAAATACTATGAACGAGGATGATACTAGCGGAAAGTGTAAACGGTATTCCGAAGCCAATTACAAGTCCAAAGCTCATGGCAAAGGCTGTGAAGCCAAGGTCTCTTCGCGTCATCCGTCCTTCTACGTGCTCGGAGACGATTGGCCGCAGCCCGTCATTAAAAACCGCAATATTTCTATTTGCTAACATGGCAGCAATCGCACCAATCAAAATAATAAACGCCATTTCCATGTTCTTTCCCCCTTATATGTTATTTTTTCTATTTATTTTTTAACGCATTGATAATCATCGGAACTGCTTGATCCTTATGATCGGCTGTAAATCCAAATGCCTTTTTACCTGACTTAACAGCGTTTTCAATCCTTTCAGCTGATGGCTGGTGTCCAGGCATTGAAACGGTTTCACAATTCGGCATTCCCAAAAGGGCAATCGCCATCGCAAGAGCTCCGCCGCCTCCAGTATGGCATGCGCCAACATAATAATCGGCCTGACCTGTTTTTACCGCCATCGCTGCTTCAAGATCGGATTTAACGATCGTCGTAATCGAGCTGTCAAGACCCTTAATTAATTGTTCAATTTCCTTTTTATCAACCTGTCCTCCAATAACAATCTTCATTATTCATTTCCTCCTTCGTTTATTTGTAATAGTGTCGCGTAATGAATCAGTAAGTAATCCAATTCTTCCTGTGGCAGTGATTCCTCCCATAAGGTTTGGACATACTGTATTTCCTTGAGTGCTTGTGCTGAATGCGGAGAGTTCCTAACCTCTGTAAGTAAGTCAGGATGAGGGGCCTCCACCTTTTCCCCTTTTTCAATTCTCGAGAGCGCCATGGGCAGATGAGTAAACAACATTTCAGCCTGATCAATCTCATCCTCTTTCAAATAGGATTGAAGATGAATAAATGCCACAACTGCAACATCTGCTGCTTTCGTTGCGATAACATCCGATGTTAATAGAATGTCCAGCCTCTCTTTTAACTCAGTTAAAATCATTGATTTAATCCTCCAGTATACTGTATTTAGTATATTGATAGAATCAGGAAACATCCCCTTTTTCTAATAGTGGGGATACTTCTTTTCCTCTTCCACCAGTTTTTGTATCTCAATAATCATTTTAAAATCCAGCATTTCCAGCTGACTCTTAATACTCTGTCTTTCAGATTCAATCACAAGCGCTGCCATTGATGCTTTTTCGGCAAGTTCCTGCGCTTTTTTCGATTGAAATCCTGAAGATGTAAGAGCTTGTAGCGCCCTTGTTTCATCCGAATTCCATACAGCTGCATCAATACTACCGTTTTTCAACATCGAATACAGATGCATATAATTCACTTCTATATATTCCACGTCAAGCCCTTCACATTCCATCAAGGTTATATTGGCTTGGTCAGCTGATGAATAGTCAATTCCAACACGCATACCAGCTGTTATTCTTTTATGGTTCTTCTCTGCGAAGAACACTTTATGTGACGTAACATACGTTTCCGGCCCGAATGCCCGGAGAATTTCCAAACTATCAGATTCAGCAATGGCTTCTTCAGCCGCCAAAACCGACATAATGGCAAAATCATAACGCCTGGATTTTAGTGCTTCCAGCCGATTTCTTGCTCCTCTCATAAAAGCAAGACCGGATTTTTTTTGAATTTCCTCAATCGCCTCGACAATCCCTGTTGCTAAACCTTCATATTTCCGGGAGTACGGCAAAGGCATAACACCAACGATTGGTCCGATTCCGGCAATTTCATAGAGAAGATTTAGATCTCTCTTTTTTAAAAATGTACCAAGATGGCCTTTCGATTCTAAGGAAATGGCATGCAAATCCTCCAAAACCTTTAAAGCTCCTTGAACCGTTCCTCGGCCTAAAGAAAGTTTTTCTGTAAAATCACTGACTCTTGGGATCCTCTCCCCTTCAAGAACCTGGATTAATTCCTTAGCAATAAACTTTGCAGCCAAACCATTTTTCGAATATAAACTTTCCCAAATTCGACTCATGTAAATACCTCTTTATCTTCAATATACAAAATCTCGTATTCTGTACACCCTTAGTATAACGCTTTCATAAATACAATTCAACCACTAAATATTTTAACTCCAAAACTCCACAGTGACGGTTCTTCTATAAAACGAGTAGGAGGGGGTGCTCAAACATACTCGGAGTACACAAGTCTGTATCAACTTTCTCCTATCTACCATGTCCTTTTGCCCTCTGGATTCCTATCTAGAGGGTAGAAAGGCTGGTGCATTTTTATGAATTTAAAATCAGGCAGGATTGAAGGGTTTGAAAGGTATTCTCAGTTTAAAAGTGTGCAGGAGTTTAATACACATGTGGAGATGTGGTTAGCGGTGAAGAAGCAGGAGTTCTCGAAGGGGGAGCTCGTCGGTTTGAAACGGCTGGTTCGTTTTTCTGCAAAGGTTCCCGGGGTTTCGAATGCAAAGATTGGGACTTTGCTAAAAGCAATTAATGATGAGTATCAGGGAAACGGAATCTCCCGCTCTACGTTTAAACGGATGACCATTAAAACCAAAGAATTAGGAATCCTTACCATCCATGAAACAAAACGAAAAAATGGATCACAGTCTAGCAACCTATATAGCTTTAATCGTTTTCCTGCTAGTGAACCACCCAAAGCGAAATGCTTTAATTCATCTTCGGAAGAAAAGATGACGATAATTTTTTTTGAAAAATCAGTGTAAAATTACACTCACTATCACGCTAATGGACGTTATATGCAAAACGTTAAAAGGAAGGATTCTAAAAATATAGAACCCTCCCTTAAATTAATCTTTTTTCTTACATTTGTACTTGTACTTATATTTGTATTTGCAATCACATTTACATTTTTTGTGATGGTCCTTGTGGTGTTTGCCATCTTTATGGTGATGTTTACCTTTCATCATTTCCAATCCCCTGCTGAAAAAATGCTAACTATTGCATTTTTATATATGCTCCCGGTACAAAGGGGTGTGGACAACTAGTATAGATTATTACACATTTTTATTGTCTCGCTAACGAGGCTCCTATGTTAGATAGGAAGAGTCTTACGAGCAAAGATGTAGAGCTGCATTGATACTTTTTCGCCCTGGGACAAAACCTAACTAACGGGCAGTAGAACGTTACAAAGAAATTCGAAAAAACTAAAAGAAATCCACAATTTCCAGAAAAAGGGGCAGGCCGGAAGTTCTCACCATGAGACTACTATCCACTCATCCTGCTTCAATATTGAAAAATCATCATCAAATTCTTGCGGACCTACCAATTGAACACTTTCTCCCGTTTGAGCCACATGTTTGATACCTTCTATAATTTTTTCTGTAGACTCGCCTTTATCTAACATCAAATCACAAAGAATATCTATATTGTTTGGTGTGGCATTTGCAACCCCAGTACTCATACCAACGAGTACCTCTCCATCTTTCACAATTGCAAAAACATCAGAATATGGAATAGCATAAAGTGTTGCCCCATATTCATTCGCAACAGTTATCCAGTCATTAAATTTTTCTTCATGCATCAAATTAATATATTTTGAATCTCCGATAATAATATAATCCTCGGTCTGTGTTTCTTCATTTTCAGACACTAGTGAATCCGAAGGTTCCTGTGATACGGATGGAATTTCATTTTCCTTTTCTTCTTCTGTCTGAGAAGAAATTAAACGGGGACTTTGCGTTTCAACGCTGTAATTATTTTCACTGTTTATCTGTTTAATTTCTTGATTGCTCTCAATCATTTCTTTTTCAGTAATGGTTTTGGTTTGTTCCAACGTGATAGTTTGTGGAGATAATTCATTGGTAGTATCTACCTTCCTCTGAGAAACATCTTCAGAAGAACATGCAGCCATTAACATCAAAAGAGTTATCAAAATTAAACCATGTTTCATCTTTTCATTACCTCCCCAAAATATATCTATACTTATAAGACGGATTAGAGATGAAAACGTTCCCTATTTTTCCAAAAATGGTTCAATAGTTACAATTTAGAAAATCAACTGCTCTGACACTATCACTAATCAAATAATAGATTAGAGATGCAAGTTAAAAGGAGGTTTCTAAGCAGCTAGAAATCTTCCCTTTTTATTTACCCACACCTACATTTTAATAAACTACTAATATTCCTGCACTGTTTGCGGAACCTCCAAATTTGGAGATAGTTTAACCAATCTAGTTACTCAACATTCGGTTATCATTATTATTTCTAGTGACTGCAATTAATCGAAAAACCACTATCTTCGATAATGGAGCAAAAATATGCCTATTAGAAGAACCAAACCATTAATCTACTATTGTCAGCACTAGCTGCCAGGATTCAACATTTCTGTATCTTATTTTCAACTATTTTAACTAACTAAACGATTAATTAAAACTACCTTAAATCCTTTTGAAAAACGAACTTCGAGTTGTTTTCTGGTGATTTTTTTGTCAAGGATTGGAACAGTTTCTAGAGGTGAGGTTCATGAGTATCCCCATAGCTAAAGCTAGGGGTTTCGAAAGAATAGTCTTAAAAAGCACCATTGTCTTTACGTGGGCTACCACAAGTCCCGCTAATACATCAGGCCGAAGCCTTCAGCTTTGCATGGCTATTTTTCATGATGATGATTTTCTGTGGAGCTTGAAGGAATTGATTTCTTTCAAGCCCTTCAAAGGCATTCTTCACATGTTTTCGAACGATATTAAAGGCCCCATTTACATCTGCATGGATTAGAACTTTTGAGCCCCTAATTTTGTAAAAAGCTCTAGTGCTTCGATACCCACTAAAAATAGTT
>NZ_BAWM01000007.1 GCF_000759675.1 Neobacillus niacini
GTCACTAGGCACACTCTTGTGACCACTTCTATGGATTCCTATCTTACTTTTGGTCACTAGGCACACTCTTGTGACCACTTCTATGGATTTCGAGCTTACTTTTGGTCACAAGACGCACTCTTGTTACCACTTCTATATATTCCGAGCTTACTTTTGGTCACAAGACGCACTCTTGTGACCACTTCTATGAATTTCGAGCTTACTTTTGGTCACACGGCACACTCTTGTGACCACTTCTATGGATTTCGAGCCTACTTTTGGTCACAGCGGCTTTTCGAAGTAATTTCATTGTCAAAAAAACATGCCCTGTAGCCAGAGCATGTTATTGTTCTCTTATTTCAATGGTATAGCGAGGCAGTGCCTGTTCTAGTTTTGTGCGAAGCTTGACGATAGCATCGTTTTGTTCTTTGCCATCGTGCTTGCCGCGAGTATCTACCGTTACCGTCATCCGATCCCCTGCATTGTTGATCCAAATTGATTCCGATCGAAAATCAGCCGTACTATTTACAATATCTCTAGCGACGTCTATATCTCTGCCAGTATTGTTTCTATTTGAGGCGTCATTCAAACTTGTTCCTCTCAAATTAAGGAAGTTAGGATTTTGGTCAGACATAGGACCCATGTCGCTGTCCGGGCGGTTATTGGCTCTGTTGGACATATAATTCGGATTCATCGTGTCTTTTTTTAAATCGTAGGCGGTATTTTGAGTGTCATTTCCTTTCATACATGCCGATAGCATGAGAACAACAAATAACGAAAAAAACATCCACTTTTTCAAAGTAATGCACCTCCTACAACTATCATTCCCATGGAGGTGCAGAACACTTCTAGTAAGATTCTTCCAAACATTAAAAAATCGTACGAGACTAGAGCCTCGTACGATCCTTTTATTTAACCGCAGGTTCTTGTGTGCGGCAGGATGCTGTTTTAGGTACCTCATGATGGTGACGGCAGCGTGGCTCGTATGCTTCTGAAGCACCTACTAAGATAACGGGATCATGATAGGATGCTGGTCTTCCGTCGATTAAACGCTGTGTCCGGCTTGAAGGCGATCCACAAACACTGCAGACGGCTTGGAGCTTTGTTACAGATTCCGCAATCGCCATCAATGCTGGCATTTGCCCGAAAGGCTCGCCGCGGAAATCCATATCAAGACCGGCAACGACCACGCGATGACCACTATCAGCAAGCTGCTGAACGACCCTCACAATCCCTTCATCGAAAAATTGTACCTCATCGATGGCAATGATATCGATATCCGCCTCTACATGGTGTAAAATCTCAATCGAATGGGAAATGGGCTTCGCATGAAAAGAGTTGCCATTATGAGAAACGACAGATTGTTCGCTATAGCGATTGTCAATTTTCGGTTTGAAAACAGCTATTTTTTGTTTAGCAAATTGAGCCCGTCTGACTCGACGAATCAATTCCTCTGATTTTCCTGAAAACATACTGCCGCAAATAACCTCAACCCATCCGAGTTGCTTCATTAAATACATAAATCGGCGTCTCCTTCCTATGTACGAAACCTTCTACATCTATATTTTTAACATTCAACATGTTTTATTCAATGAAAAAACAGGCAAGTAAGTTTCTGCTTGCCTGTTTTGTGAGCGATTATTGTTGTTGTGCGTTTGGATCTTTAAGGCCGTATTTTTTGTTGAAACGGTCTACACGTCCACCAGCTTCAGCGAATTTTTGACGACCAGTATAGAATGGATGACATTCTGAACAAGTTTCAACACGAATTTCTTTTTTAACTGAACCAGTTTCAAAAGTGTTTCCGCATGCACAAGTCACCTGTACCATTTTATAATTTGGATGAATTCCTGCTTTCATTCTTTTCATCTCCTTCCGCCCTGAATCATTCGAAACAGAGTTATATAAATGCCTGTCTTAAAAACAAGCACCAAATACTAAAAACACACTGCAACTATTATAACAAGGTGAACCTGTTTTGGCAAGTTGGGTTTTTATGGTTTTATGTTAGTTGATTAGAGCTCCAGGCACTTCGCTTTCCGCAGGCGGTCCGGGAAGCCTCCTCGGCGCTAAAGCGCCTGTGGGGTCTCCCCTGCCCCGTCCTCCTGCAGGAGTCTCGCGCCTTCCGCTCCAATCAACTTAATTGAAAACTTATGATCTTCTTGATTTTAGTTCTTCCCCAATTTGTGCGAAAAACTCTTCGTTGGATTTTGTCTGTTTTAATTTTTTCAAGAAACGCTCGGCGAAATCTGGTGAATCGGACATCGATTTTCTGATTGCCCATAGCTTGTCCAGATGATCCTTTGGAAGAAGCAGCTCTTCTTTCCTTGTACCAGAGCGACGAATATCAAGCGCAGGGAATATACGGCGTTCTGCAAGTTGACGATCCAGATGCAGTTCCATATTACCTGTACCTTTAAATTCTTCATAAATAACATCGTCCATACGTGAACCTGTATCCACCAACGCTGTCGCAAGGATCGTTAAGCTTCCGCCTTCTTCAATGTTCCTTGCTGCCCCGAAGAAACGCTTAGGGCGGTGGAAAGCTGCTGGGTCGATACCACCAGAAAGTGTCCGTCCGCTTGGCGGGATCACTAAGTTATACGCCCGAGCCAAACGCGTGATGCTGTCCATTAAAATAACGACATCTCGTTTATGCTCCACTAAACGCATCGCGCGGTCAAGGACAAGCTCTGCCACTTTAATATGGTTTTCTGGTACCTCATCAAACGTGGAGCTGACAACGTCACCAGCAACCGAGCGCTCGATGTCGGTAACTTCTTCAGGACGCTCATCGATTAAGAGCACGATTAATTCCACTTCTGGGTGATTAGTGGTAATGCTGTTGGCAATTTCCTTTAACAGCATTGTTTTCCCTGCCTTTGGAGGCGCAACAATTAAGCCCCTTTGTCCAAACCCAACTGGAGCAACTACATCCATAATTCTTGTAGAGATATGTTTTGGAGTGGTTTCGAGTTTCATATGTCTATTTGGATAGAGAGGAGTTAATGCTGGGAAGTGAACACGTTCTTTTGCTGATTCTGGGTCTTCACCGTTAACTGCTTCTACATGTAAAAGTCCGTAATAACGTTCATTTTCTTTTGGAGGTCGAACCTTACCGGATACTTTATCCCCATTTCGAAGATCGAAACGACGGATTTGCGATGCAGAGATATAAATGTCTTCAGAACTTGGCGAATAGTTGATTGGTCGTAAAAATCCAAATCCTTCCGATTGGATAATTTCCAGTACGCCTTCCATGAAAAAGTAACCCTGCTGCTCAGCACGTGATTTTAAAATGGCGAAAATAAGTTCTTTTTTCGATAACTTACTGTAGTAGGTTACTTTAAATTCGCGCGCAAGCTCATAAAGCTCTTTCAGCTTCATGTTTTCTAAACTTGATATAGTTAATTCCATAGTACACCACACTTTAAAATTTTTACTCTATTCCGTTACCGGAGTTACCTAATCGTATAATAGAGGACTTCTGATTACAATAAAAGAGGAAAAGTAGAATTGAATAGAATAGCAGAATCTTTTTGTTAATAAAACACTTTCTATTGTACCCTTTGTTTAAAAAATTAATCAACTGGAAATTTTCTATTTGCGGGGGATAATAGATTTATCATGGAGATAAGAGACTAGAATCAAGATCTAGTCTCTTATATAAGTATTTGCTATATAATTTTATCTAATCACTAAATTCGGTTTCTTTTTCAAGCTGTGACGCCCTTCAACAAAACGAACCGTTCCTGATTTGGCACGCATAACGATGGAATGGGTAGAACCGTAAGAACCCTTAAATTGGACACCGCGCAGTAGCTCTCCGTCTGTTACACCAGTAGCAGCGAAAATAGCGTCGTCTCCTTTAACAAGGTCTTCCATGCGAAGCACCTTATTGACGTCTAGTCCCATTTTCAAACAGCGCTCTAATTCGGCATCACTTTGAGGGAGCAATTTACCGATGATTTCACCGCCAAGACATTTTAGGGCAACAGCTGAGATGACGCCTTCCGGTGCACCGCCAGAGCCGAATAAAATGTCAACGCCTGTGTTATCAAAAGCAGTATTAATGGCACCCGCGACATCGCCATCATTGATCAATTTAATCCTTGCGCCCGCTTCACGGAGCTGTGCAATGATATGCTCATGACGTGGTCGGTTTAAAACGGTAGCCACTACATCCTCGATATCCTTGTTTTTTGCTTTCGCAACAGCTTTTAGATTATCGAGAACAGAAGCGTTGATATCAATAAGACCTACTGCTTCAGGACCGACTGCGATTTTTTCCATATACATGTCAGGTGCATGAAGCAGGTTGCCATTGTCAGCAATCGCTAAAACGGCTAAAGCGTTCCACCCGCCTGCGGCTAAAATATTTGTACCTTCAAGTGGATCAACAGCTACATCGACACGAGGTCCGAATCCAGTACCAAGTTTTTCACCGATATAAAGCATTGGGGCCTCGTCCATCTCGCCTTCACCAATAACAACCGTTCCCTTCATCGGGATCGTGTCAAACACATCACGCATTGCTGAGGTTGCAGCACCGTCCGCTTCATCTTTTTTCCCGCGTCCCATCCAGCGTGCAGAAGCAAGTGCAGCTGCTTCCGTTACGCGGACAAGCTCCATTGATAGACTTCTCTCCATGTTCTCAATCCCCCAATTTTCTATTATACCTTTACTTGACAGCGTCAATATAATTAGTATAACAGATTTAGTGAATTAGTATAGCTAATTTACGTATTCTTTAACTGTTCTACTTCATCTTTTGATAATGCTTCACGCCAAACGGTTGCACCGAGCCCATTTAACTTTTCAACAAGCTGGCTATACCCCCGGTCAATATGCTCGAGACCTGTCACTTCCGTGATTCCCTCTGCCATTAGACCAGCAATGAACAACGCTGCTCCCGCTCTTAAATCACTTGCCTTTACTTTTGCACCTTGAAGCTTTAAAGGTCCGCTAATAATAGCTGAGCGGCCTTCCACTTTAATGTTGGCATTCATTCTTCTTAATTCATCAATATGCTTAAAACGGGCACCATAAATAGTATCAGTTACAACGCTAGAACCCATTGCTCTCGTTAAGAGTGTGGTAAATGGCTGCTGCAAATCGGTTGGGAAACCAGGATAAACGAGTGTTTTGATATCAACAGACTTCAACTTATCTGAACTGCTGACAAACACCTGGTCGTTCCCGGTTTCAATTTGAACTCCCATTTCTCTAAGCTTGGCAATCAACGATTCTAAATGCTGTGGAATGACATTATCGATTAATACACCTTCACCAACCGCAGCACCTAAAATCATATAGGTTCCTGCCTCAATTCGGTCGGGAATAATCGTATGACGGCACCCATGGAGACTATCGACTCCATCAATCCGAATGACATCCGTTCCTGCACCCTTTATTTTCGCACCCATGTTTGTTAGAAGGGTTGCCACATCAATAATTTCTGGTTCTTTTGCAGCGTTTTCAATAACTGTCCGACCTTTAGCTCGTACCGCTGCTAACATGATATTAATCGTTGCTCCAACGCTGACAACATCTAGATAAATACGTGCGCCACGAAGCTCGTCCGCACGCAAATAAATAGCTCCCTGCTCATTTGTTACCTGAGCACCAAGTGCTTCAAATCCTTTAATATGCTGATCAATTGGTCGTGGTCCAAGATGACATCCACCCGGTAAACCGATGACGGCCTTTTTAAAACGACCAAGCATCGCCCCCATGAGATAGTAAGATGCACGCAGCTTCTTCACTTTTCCGTTTGGCAATGGCATTGAAATCATCGTCGATGGGTCAACCGTCATATCAAAATCATCCGAAAGTTCAACTTTACCGCCAATTTCTTCTAGCAGGTCCTTCAAAATCTCCACATCGGAAATATCCGGCAGTCCTTCTATTGTTACCGGTGATTCTGCTAAAATGGTTGCTGGTATTAACGCAACTGCACTATTTTTTGCACCACTTATTCTTACGGTTCCCTTAAGCGGATACCCGCCCGCAATTTTAAGTTTTTCCATATTCGACTCCCTTCTACGCCATTGGGATGGACTGTGATCCTTTATTAATCAACTAAATGATAAACCATTCGCCTTTAGGTAATTATTTCCAATAGCAAATTCCATAATCCGACAACTTGTCTATCATCTAGTTTACACCAATAAATTATTTTCATGTATCAATATCAAAAAAAGTTTTAAAAAATGGAAAATTTAGGCGTTACGACCTTCCCAATCCTTTAAGAATGCTTCAATACCCTTGTCTGTTAATGGGTGATGGAACAATCCGATTAATACTTTGTAAGGAATCGTAGCGATATGTGCTCCTCTTAGAGCTGCTTCTGTAACGTGAATTGGATTACGGATTGACGCTGCAATGATTTCAGATTCAATTCCGTGAACTGCGAAGATGTCTGCCACTTGAGAGATTAGGTCTAAGCCGTTTTGACCGATATCATCTAGTCTGCCGAGGAAAGGAGATACGTAAGAAGCTCCTGCTCTTGCAGCAAGGAGTGCCTGATTTGCATTAAAAATTAACGTAACATTGGTTTTAATACCTGCTTCTGAAAAAGCGTGGCAAGCCTTTAAACCATCTGGAGTCATTGGAACTTTAACCGTAATATTTGGAGCAATCGCTGCAAGCTCTTTTCCTTCTCTAATCATGCCTTCTGCATCGAGGGCAATAACCTCAGCACTTACAGAACCAGGAACAAGCGCTGCAATTTCTCTAATGCGATCATGGAATGATACACCTTTTTCTCTTGCAACAAGTGATGGGTTTGTTGTTACTCCTGCTAATAAACCAAGCTCATGTACTTCGCGAATTTCTTCTAAATTAGCTGTATCGATAAAAAATTTCATGTGGTTTCCCCTCCATATTTCCCGACAAGTTTCGTCAATATTCAAATTTTTCTTTACAGTTTGAAACCGCCCACTCGTAAAGGGGCGGTTTCAAATTTACTACCAATGTACCAAACAATGGATAGTATTTTCAAGAGGACAATGTCCTCTAGTATTAAAATTATGTCTAGCTCCAGGGGCTCGGGGTCATAAGCCCCTGTGCAAGGCGCTTCTGTTTTTCGTTTTACGCTCTGCCTGCTGAACCGAATTCGCGCATTTTGCCAATTACAGTTGCTTTGATCGCATCGCGAGCTGGGCCTAAGTATTTACGTGGATCATACTCTTCTGGCTTAGCTGCTAATGTTTCACGAACCGCTTTAGCAGATGCAATTTGGTTTTCAGTATTTACGTTAATTTTTGCTGTTCCAAGAGAAATTGATTTTTGGATATCATGTGTTGGAATACCAGTCCCACCATGAAGTACTAACGGAAGTCCAGTTGCTTGTCCGATCGCTTCCATTTCAGGGTAACCAAGCTTTGGCTCACCTTTGTAAGGTCCGTGTACAGAGCCTAATGCAGGTGCAAGGCAGTCAATACCTGTGCGTTTAACAAGCTCTTCACACTCTTTAGGATCTGCGTAAATAACGCCTTCAGCGACAACATCGTCTTCCTGTCCGCCAACTGTTCCTAATTCTGCTTCAACAGAAACACCTTTTGAATGAGCGTATTCCACTACTTTAGAAGTAGTTGCTACGTTTTCTTCAAATGGATGATGAGAAGCGTCAATCATTACAGACGTGAAGCCTGCATCAATTGCTTCTTTACATTTTTCAAAGCTTGAACCGTGGTCCAAGTGGATTGCAACAGGAACAGTAATTTTGTAATCCTCTAATAAACCTTCTACCATTTTAACAACAGTTTTAAAGCCGCCCATGTATCGAGCTGCCCCTTCAGAAACACCAAGAATAACAGGTGATTTTTCAGCTTCTGCTGCTTGTAAAATAGCTTGAGTAAATTCTAGGTTATTTAAGTTGAACTGCCCAACTGCGTAGCCTTCTGCTTTCGCCTTGATGAGCATTTCTTTCATTGAAACTAAAGGCATTTTATTTCCTCCTTGGTATAGGTTTATATCTCCTCGAATTAGGGCTTTCCTCTTTAAGGATTTCCTACCATTTTACTGATTATGTATACTCGAGAAAGATAAATGGACCAGTAAAAGTTCATAAGTATCATACCAAACAGAATCGTAAAATTCCATTAAAGATGACGAGTTTTTTCAATGTTCACAATGAAAGCGGCACCAGTTTTCGACAATTATTTTTTTAAAAAATAGTTAATTTGCTTTTTGAGGTATATGTTTCCTTACGGCCGCACGGATATCATCAATATCAAACGGCTTCGCGAAATGAGTGATTGCTCCAAGATTTCTCGCTTCCTGAATCATATCCAGTTCACCGTAAGCCGTCATAATAATAACGCGAATATCTGGGTCAATAACTTTCATTCTTTTTAAAATTTCAATACCATCCATACCCGGTATTTTCATATCCAATAGGACGAGATCAGGGTCATGCTTCGTAACAATATCCAGTGCCTGTATTCCATTTGCTGCTTGGAAGGTTTGATACCCTTCCTTTGAGAATACCTCATTTAATAAAATCCGGATCCCAAATTGATCGTCAACAATTAAAATTTTCTCCTTCATAACACACCTCTTCCACCCTATTTTTATTTATATATTTAAACCCTATATCTTCCACTAGATAATCTTCGACATTTCTTTTAAATATCCTCTATTTCGCTAGAGGTATTTTATGGTAATTGTCTTTTATTTTCAAAAGGCTATAATAACGTTGTGAAGGAGGGGTTTTACTTGTTAAAAATGTTCACGACCCAATTGACTGGATTGTTTAAAAGGATTGTAGAAAAAGAAGAGTTTTCCTTTGAGGACGGTGCCCGCCTGCTCGCCCAAGGTCAGAATATTTATCTTTTGGGGTTTCGGGAAATGAAGGCTGTTGAGTTTGAGGCTTTAGAAGGTGCTGAACCATTAAAAGGTGCGTCATCGAAAGTTGATGCTGCAACCAATGCCGACAGGGTGCTGCTGTTTACTCGGACCTCTGCTGATCAAGATGCGATAGAGCTAGCATTGAAGCTTCAGGAAAAAGAGATTCCATTTGTGGCCGTATCTACATCGGTTCCGGATGGTAAACTTGCAGAGTTGGCAGATGTACATATCAATCTACAGCTGACAAAGGGCCTGTTGCCAGACGATTTCGGAAATCGTTACGGCTATCCGTCCTCGATGGCTGCATTGTATGTTTATTATGGCTTAAAATTTACGATTGATGAAATATTAGAGGAATATGAATGATGATGAACGGCCTTGATGGGGTCGTTTTTTTGTTTTGGACTTTTTTAAGGGGTTTTGGACCTTTTTAGATAGGTTTTGGACCTTTTTCTTAGGGTTTTGGACTTTTTTTAATAGGTTTTGGACTTTTTTCAATAGGTTTTGAACTTTTTTCAATAGGTTCTGGACTATTATACATTTTTTGGAAACCCCAACCATAAAAAAACCAGTCCTCCCTAAAGAGAACTGGCCCACTATCTTATTTTTGCAATGTTGCTTTAATAAAGTCACGGAAAAGCGGCTGTGGACGAGTTGGTCTTGAGACAAATTCCGGATGGAACTGAGACGCAACAAACCATGGATGGTCTTTAAGCTCAATAATCTCCACTAGGCGGCCATCTGGGCTAGTCCCAGAGAAAATAAAGCCTGCTTCTTCCATTTCTTGACGGTAATGATTGTTAAACTCATAACGGTGACGGTGACGCTCATAAATCACTTCATCCTCATAAGCTTCAAACGCTTTGGTTCCTTCGATTAAACGGCATGGGTAAAGACCAAGTCTTAAGGTTCCGCCTAAATCCTCTACGTCCTTTTGCTCTGGAAGTAAATCGATGATTGGGTGCTTGGTTTCAGGTACAAACTCTGCAGAATGCGCATCCTGATAGCCAAGTACGTGGCGTGCATATTCAATCGTAGCCAGCTGCATTCCTAAGCAAATGCCAAGGAAAGGCTTTTTCGTTTCACGAGCATAACGGGTTGCTTCGATTTTCCCTTCGATTCCACGGTCACCAAACCCACCAGGAACAAGGATTCCGTCTACGTCACGCAGAAGCTCATCAACGTTTTCTGCCGTAACATGTTCAGCATTAATCCACTTAATTTCTACTTCGGAGTCAAACGCATATCCTGCATGCTTCATTGCTTCGACAACAGAAATATACGCATCCTGAAGTTCAACATATTTCCCTACAAGACCGATGCGTGTTTTGTTAGATAGGTTAAGAACCTTATCCACAAGAGCATTCCATTCTGTCATTTCTGGTTCCGGCGTTGATAATTTCAAGTGGTCACAAACAATTTGATCCATGTGCTGCTCTTGCAGCGCCAATGGAATCGAATAAAGGGTATCAGCATCCCTACATTCAATGACCGCTTTCTCATCGATATCACAGAACAAAGCAATTTTATCCTTCATATCCTGTGAAATCGGCATTTCGGTTCGAACTACAATGATGTTTGGCTGAATCCCAAGGCTGCGCAGCTCTTTCACACTGTGCTGTGTTGGCTTAGTTTTCATTTCACCTGCTGCTTTAATGTAAGGTACCAATGTACAGTGAATGTACATGACATTATCGCGGCCAATGTCACTTTTAATCTGACGAATGGCTTCAAGGAATGGAAGTGACTCGATATCGCCTACCGTTCCGCCAATTTCAGTGATAACAACATCCGCATTTGTTTCTTTGCCAGCACGGAAAACACGATCTTTAATTTCATTGGTAATGTGCGGAATAACCTGAACGGTTCCACCTAAATAATCGCCGCGGCGTTCTTTGCGTAAAACAGTAGAATAGATTTTCCCAGTTGTCACGTTGCTGTATTTATTTAAATTAATATCAATAAAGCGCTCATAGTGGCCTAAGTCTAAATCCGTTTCAGCACCGTCATCCGTTACGAACACTTCACCATGCTGATACGGGCTCATCGTTCCAGGGTCCACGTTAATATACGGATCAAATTTTTGAATCGTAACGTTTAATCCGCGGTTTTTCAATAAACGGCCTAAAGAGGCTGCGGTAATTCCTTTTCCCAGCGATGAAACTACACCGCCTGTTACAAAAATATACTTAGTCATAAAATAATCCTCCTCTAATTCAGTTTGTGCAATCCACAGTTGTTTAAGGCTTCTTTTATAAAATTTTTTTTATTAAGAAAGAAGTCTGGCCATTACACCAAAGAGCTTTGTATCATTTCTTCGAAAAAATAAAAAAGCACCCCGCATACGTAATGTAAGGGAGCGCTTATTAGCTAATATGATCCGTTCCTTTTTAAAGGAGCCCAAAAAAGATTGTACTTGTGCAGAAATAAAAAGTCAAGCCTATAATAGGTCGTCTTCATCCTCTGCATCTAAATCTTCTTCATCCTCATCGAGATCCTCGTCAAGGTCTTCTTCGTCATCAAGCTCGAATTCATCATCATCCTCGATGACATCTTCATCTTCGTCTAAATCATCGACATCGTCGAGATCATCAAGAAGATCGTCATCATCGTCGTCAAGGAGATCATCTTCATCGGCAAAATCATCAAGCTCATCATAATCTTCTTCAATTTCATCGAAATCTTCAAGTTCGTCTTCATCGACAACCTTTTTCGCCTTTTTCTTCTTAGGTTTAATAACGGTGACGACTTCTTCCTCCGCTGTATCCACTGGATACCAAACGCGAAGTCCCCAGCGGTTTTCGCCTAATGAGAGAAAACGACCATCGATATTTATGTCAGTATAGAATTGCGCAATTCTCGATCTAATTTGAGCCTCAGTCAGCTCAGTAGCTGCAGCAATTTCAACAATTAATTGGTTGAAGGCAATTGGCTGCTTGCTGTTTTTTAGAAATTCATACGCCATCTCAATGAGGGATAACTCTTTTAATTGCTCTTTTGAGTAACCTTGTAAACTCAATATCGGCACTTCCTTTCTCTATTTAACACTCTATAAAATGAGTGATAACGGGCTTAAAACTATGTCTTGTCTAGCGCAAGCAGCCTAGGGGCTCGGGGTCATAAGCCAATCCGTCAAAAAGGTTAAAAAACAACCTTTCCGCCGGCTCGTCTTATGCCTGTCGCCCCTGTTCAAGGCGCTTCCGCTTTTCTCGTATTTTGACATATTCTTCATTATAAACAATATTCTCCCGTTTATGCTAGTTCTATCTATTGTTTTGCTTGATTTTTTCCGGCTATGGCTGGGTATCATCAGGTTTTTTCTCTTTTTTTAGCATTTTCAGCTCTTTCATAGCCATTAAAAAGAAGAAAATAGCCAACACAAGAAAGGAGATTGCCCCTAATTGATGTTGATAGAGATAGTATAGCGGCCAGGCTACAATTATTAAAAACAAAAACCTATAATTTATCTTCATGTGTCAACACCAGCCCCGGGATCCATTGATGTATGCCCATCTATTATATAAGAAAAAGAACCAATATTAGTACTTGTTAAAAAAATTATTTTTACATAAAAAACAATGGCTTAAAAGCTTTTGCTTTCTAAGCCATTGTTATATATATTTTATCTAGCTGCAGCGCCCCTGAACACTAAGGAATGCTTCCTAGAATAATCCTCGCAGGAACAAGCTGTGCTTGTTCCGAAGGCGCTTCCGCTTTTCGATTTACATATTCCTACGGTATTGCCCGCCTACTTCATACAGTGCTTTTGTAATTTGTCCTAGGCTGGCTACTTTTACAGTTTCCATTAATTCAGCAAAAATATTTTCGTTATTTACAGCTGCTGCTTTTAACCGCTCTAATGCTTTACCGGTTTCAACTGCATGTGCAAGTTGGAAGGCACGTAAGTTGTGAATTTGTAATTCCTTTTCCTCATTGGAAGCACGAGCCAGCTCCATGCTGTTGATGTCTTCCTCAGACGGAGGATTTGGATTTAAATACGTATTCACACCAATAATTGGCAGCTCACCAGTATGCTTCTTCATTTCATAGTACATCGATTCATCTTGAATTTTTCCGCGTTGATACTGGGTTTCCATTGAACCAAGAACACCGCCGCGGTCGTTTAAGCGTTCAAATTCTTGAAGAACCGCCTCTTCCACAAGGTCCGTTAATTCTTCGACAATAAATGAACCCTGGAGTGGATTTTCATTTTTCGTTAAACCATGCTCTTTTGTAATAATCATTTGAATCGCCATCGCACGGCGAACCGATTCTTCTGTCGGTGTCGTAATTGCTTCGTCATATGCATTGGTATGAAGTGAATTACAATTATCCTGCAAGGCCATCAATGCCTGAAGAGTGGTACGGATATCATTAAAGTCGATTTCTTGCGCATGTAATGAACGACCAGATGTTTGAACATGGTACTTCAGCTTTTGGCTGCGCTCGCTCGCACCATATTTATCACGCATAACGGTTGCCCAAATACGGCGAGCCACCCGGCCAATAACGGTATATTCAGGATCCAAGCCATTAGAGAAGAAGAATGATAAGTTCGGTGCAAAATCATCAATTTTCATCCCGCGGCTTAAATAATACTCCACATAGGTAAAACCGTTTGAAAGCGTAAATGCCAGCTGCGAAATTGGATTAGCGCCTGCCTCGGCAATATGATAGCCAGAGATAGAAACCGAATAATAGTTGCGCACCTGCTGGTCGATGAAATACTGTTGAATATCGCCCATCATCCGCAATGCAAACTCTGTTGAAAAAATACATGTGTTTTGACCTTGGTCTTCTTTTAGAATATCCGCTTGCACCGTACCACGCACAGTTTTCAACGTATAGGCCTTCACTTGGGCAAATTCCTCGACCGTTAACACGCGCCCAAGCTCCGCTTCTTTTTCCTTCACCTGCTGATCAATCGCCGTATTCATGAACATCGCTAAAATAATCGGTGCTGGACCATTAATCGTCATCGATACCGACGTGGATGGATGACAAAGATTAAAGCCGTCATAAAGCTTTTTCATATCATCAAGCGTACAAACGTTAACGCCGCTTTCGCCAATTTTTCCGAAGATATCAGGACGATAATCCGGATCCTCTCCATACAATGTCACCGAGTCAAATGCGGTACTTAAACGTTTTGCCGTATCATCCTTTGATAAATAGTGGAAACGGCGATTCGTTCTTTCCGGCGTACCTTCCCCAGCAAATTGCCGTTTAGGATCTTCCCCTTCACGCTTGAACGGGAACACTCCGGCTGTATATGGATACGAACCCGGTACATTCTCTCGATACACCCAGCTTAGTATTTCACCGTAATCTTTGTATCTTGGTAAAACTACCTTCGGAATATCGATTCCAGAAAGGCTCTTAGTTTTTAAAACCGTAATGATTTCTTTGTCACGAATTCTTGTAACAAATTTATCAGCCTGATATGCAGCCTTTGTTTTCTCCCAACTGTCGAGAATTTTTTTCGACTCTGGTGTTAATTTCTCTTCCGTTGCTTGCTTGATACTTTCTAGAGAAGCAAGGACTTCACCATTTGCTTCTGTCTCTTTGACCGCTGCAATCGCCCCTTCAAGCTGGAATAATTTCCGGGCAATATTTGCTTGCTCTTCAGCCTTTTGATGATATCGGCGGACTGTCTCCGATATTTCCCGGAGGTAATAACGTCGATCGGTTGGAATAATCACATTTTGCTTTTCTACTAACGCAAATTTCGTAAAAGAAGTGACCCAATCGGTACCCGTTTTTTCATTTACTTTTTCAACTAACGCCGCAAATAGCGCATTGGTACCAGGATCATTAAACTGGCTCGCTATCGTGCCGTATACTGGCATTTCACTTGTGTCTTTTTCAAACAACAAATGACTGCGCTGGTATTGCTTTTGAACCTGACGGCGTGCATCCTCAGAGCCCTTGCGCTCAAATTTATTGATAACAATTAAGTCTGCAAAGTCAATCATATCAATCTTTTCAAGCTGTGAAGGTGCCCCGAATTCACTGGTCATTACGTAAAGGGAAACGTCACAAATCTCCGTAATTTCTGCATCACCCTGACCGATTCCACTCGTTTCCACGATCACAAGGTCAAACCCTGCAGCCTTCACGACCGAAACCGCGTCTTTAATTGCCAAAGAAAGCTCCGATTTCGAAGATCTTGTTGCAAGGCTTCGCATATAAACATTTGGATTAAAGATCGCATTCATCCGAATTCGGTCGCCTAAAAGAGCGCCGCCAGTTTTTTGCTTCGTCGGGTCAACGGATAGAACCGCTACTTTTTTATCTGGCAGTTCATTGATAAAACGGCGGATCAATTCATCCGTTAGAGAGCTTTTACCGGCACCACCCGTACCTGTGATTCCGACAACAGGAATGTCCTTTGTTAAGGATTTTACTTTTTCAAGCAGGCTTTCCGCAGCAGCTGCCGCTTCCCGGTTGCTATCAACATGAAGCTCGGCAAGGGTAATCAATTTTGAAATCGCATTGACATTACCAGTTGGCAGCTTTTCAATGTCCTCAGCATGGTCAGCCGAAACCGTTGGAAAATCGCACTCCTCCAGCATCCGGTTAATCATTCCTTGAAGACCCAGCTTCCTACCGTCCTCAGGTGAAAAAATCCAGGCAATCCCGTAATCATGCAGCTCCTGTATCTCGCGCGGAATAATAACACCGCCACCGCCGCCATAAATGCGGATGTTGGGTGCCCCCTTCTCCTTCAGTAAATCGTACATATACTTAAAATATTCAACATGACCGCCCTGATAAGAAGAAATCGCAATTCCCTGCGCGTCCTCATGAATCGCCGCATTGACAACCTCTTCAACCGAACGGTTATGACCAAGATGGATGACCTCGGCTCCGCTCGCTTGAAGAATTCTCCTCATAATATTAATCGAAGCGTCGTGACCATCAAACAAACTGGACGCCGTTACAAAACGAATATGGTGCTTCGGTTGATAAACCTCCGTTGTACTCATATTTCTCCCCCTTTGTTTTGAAAAATAAACCTTTCATCCTTTTCCCACGTTTATTTCGTTATGGACCTTTTTTTCTGCACCTGACTGATCCCGTTAATTCCCGAAAACAAATACTCTGTTTGCAATTCAATATACTCTTCTAATGTAAATAACTTTTGCAATGTCCAACGGCGGAAGCTCCACATTTGTCCCTCTACAATAATTGTGTGTGAAAGAATTTTTACTTGTTTTTCGGTTAAGTTCAATTCCCCATTTTCCACACACAGAGTGATAAGTTTTTCAAACATCGACGCCATCTCATTTTCCTTTTTCAACACATATGGAAGGGCATCCTTGGTAAGCGATTTCGCCTCTTGATACATGACCAATACTTCCGCCTGCATTTCATCAATAACCCGAAAATAATTGGCGACTCCATGCTTCAAGCTTTCTATCGTGGCCTGCTTATCCTCAAGTTCCTGCTGAAGCCGCGCGCTCACGTTGTCATAGATACTATCACAAACCAGATAAAGAACGTCCTCCTTCGTACGGATATATTCGTATAACGTCCCAATGCTAAAACCCGCTGCTTTCGCAATTTCCCTTGTCGTCGTCCGATGGAACCCTTTTTCTTTAAAAAGTGATACGGCCCCTTTGATCATCTGATCCCGTCTTCTTTGTACAAGGCGTTCATCTTTAACTGAAGCCTGCACTTCACGCTTATTCATCTCTTTTTACCGCCTTTATTAAAGTACAAAAGATATTAATTTTGAACTTCGAAAACTGTCTAGCGCAAGCGTCCCAGCGACTAGTGTACTTCGCCCTGCTCCCTATGCTAAGTCAACATCGAATCGCTATGCTCTTCGTGTTTCCTTTACCTCAGTCGAAGGACTCCACAAGGAACGCTTCGGCAGGGTAGGCATCGCACGAAGGAAAAGCGTTAGCTTTTCCGAGGAGTCCATACGTCGCTGAACGACCGCTTCCGCTTTTCGATGTTACTTAGTTATCGTCCTAGAAATAACGAGGCGCTGGATTTCTTGAGTTCCTTCATAAATTTGCGTGATTTTTGCATCGCGCATAAATCTCTCGACTGGATAATCCTTTGTATACCCATACCCGCCAAATACCTGTACCGCTTCCGTTGTAACCTTCATCGCCGTGTCGCCAGCGAATAGTTTTGACATCGCAGATTCTTTGCCGTACGGCAGACCCTGCGACTCGAGCCACGCTGCTTGATAGGTTAATAGTCTTGCTGCTTCAATATTTGTTGCCATATCGGCAAGCTTGAAGCCGATTCCTTGGTTAGCGGCAATTGGCTTTCCAAACTGCTGACGTTCTTTTGAATAGTCGACCGCAGCGTCAAGCGCACCCTGTGCAATTCCGACCGCCTGCGCAGCGATGCCGTTCCGGCCGCCATCAAGCGTCATCATCGCAATTTTAAAGCCTTCGCCTTCTTCACCCAATCTGTTGGCAACTGGCACTTTGCAATCTTCAAAGATAATTTCCGTTGTCGGTGAGGAACGAATGCCGAGTTTCTTTTCTTTTTTCCCAACTGAGAATCCTGGGAAGTCGCTTTCAACGATGAATGCGGTAGTGCCTTTTTGTCTGCTAGATGGATCAGTTATCGCGAACACGACATAAATGTCGGCAACCCCGCCGTTGGTAATGAAAATTTTGGAACCGTTGAGGACATAGTGGTCTCCTTCAAGTCTTGCTGTTGTTCTCGTCCCGCCAGCGTCTGAGCCGCTGCCTGGTTCTGTTAAACCGTAGGCACCGATTTTAGTGCCTTCCGCCATCGGACGAAGGTATTGTTGCTTTTGCTCTTCAGAACCGAATTTAAAAATAGGCCAGCCCGCTAATGAGGTGTGTGCGGATAAAGTGACACCCGTTGATGCGCAAACGCGGGACAGCTCTTCAATCGCAATACAATACGCAAGGTAATCGCTTCCGATACCGCCGTACTCTTCCGGCCACGGAATCCCTGTTAAGCCAAGCTCCGCCATTTTGTCAAAAATCTCACGGTCAAAACGCTCTTCCTCGTCACGCTCAGCTGCTGTTGGTGCTACCTCATTTCTAGCAAAATCCCGAACCATTTTCCGAATCATTTCATGTTCTTCAGATAAGCGAAAATTCATTTTATACATCCTCCTCAAGGTAATTTCTCTTTAAACCGTACAGTTTTTTCGAAAAACCATACAGTTCCTACAAAAAACCGTACAGTTCCTACAAAAAACCGTACAGTTTCTACAATTAGCTTGGATATCTACACAATTCAGTCCGATATCTACAAAAATTGCACAGGTATCTACACAAGTCTCACAGATATCTACACAAATCTCACAGATATCTACATATTCCATTGACTTATCTACAAACTAAAGATATTTACTAATCACTATCCGTTGAATCTCACTGGTTCCCTCATAAATCTCCGTCACTTTTGCATCGCGGAAGTAGCGCTCGACTGGGTAGTCCTCTGTATAGCCATATCCACCAAACACCTGAATCGCTTCTATTGCGGTTTCAACCGCGGTTTTCGATGCAAATAGTTTTGCAATCGAGGCTTCCATTCCGCACTTCATTCCTTGTGCACGTAAATCGGCTGCACGATAGAGTAATAGTCTCGCAGCTTCAACATTTGTAGCCATATCCGCCAATTTAAAGCCAATTCCTTGTTGTGCAGCAATTGGCTTCCCAAATTGTTGACGTTCTTTTGCGTAATTGACCGCTGCACCTAGTGCTGCTTCTGCAATCCCAAGCGCTTGTGCGGCAATCCCGATTCTTCCGACATCCAGGTTCGCCATCGCAATTTTAAAGCCTTCTCCCTCTTGACCCAGAAGGTTTTCAACCGGTACTATCATGTCTTCAAAAGTAAGCTGAACTGTTCTCGAGCCATGGAGTCCCATTTTATGTTCATCCTTGCCAATCACAAGGCCAGGTGAATTTTTTTCCACAATAAATGCCGAGATTCCTTTGCTGCCTAATTCAGGATTGGTTGAAGCAAATACGATGTAAACATCTGCTTCACCGCCATTGGTGATAAACATCTTCGAGCCGTTGATCACATAATGGCCATCCTTCTTTACCGCGCGTGATTTCATGCTTTTTGCATCCGATCCTGAGCCCGCCTCCGTTAAGCAAAAAGCCGCCAAATACTCTCCTGATGCCAGCTTTGGTAAAAATCGTTGCTTCTGTTCATCCGAACCAAAATACAAAATTGGATTGGTTCCAACAGATGTATGGACAGACAGGATCACGCCGACAGTCGCACTAACTCTTGAAATTTCGTTAATCGCGATGATGTAAGAGACAAAATCCATCTCAGCACCGCCGTATTTTTCAGGAACCGGTATCCCCATCAAACCAAGTTCACCCATTTTACGAAGAATTTCCCGAGGAAATTCGCCCTTTTCCATCCGCTCGACAAACGGGGCAATTTCGTTTTCCGCAAAATCGCGAACCATTTTACGCATCATTTCTTGCTCTTCTGAAAATCTAAGATTCATAGTTTCATCTCCAAATTATTCGTAAGTGTAGAAGCCTCGACCTGATTTCTTGCCAAGCCAGCCAGCTTTAACGTACTTGCGCAGCAATGGGCATGGACGGTACTTGGTATCACCAAAGCCTTCGTGCAGGGTTTCCATAATATAAAGACACGTATCGAGTCCGATAAAATCTGCTAAAGTTAACGGTCCCATTGGGTGGTTCATCCCAAGCTTCATCACTTCATCAATCGCTTCCTTCGTTGCGACACCCTCATACAGTGTATAAATCGCCTCATTGATCATCGGCATCAGAATTCGATTCGCAACAAATCCAGGGAAATCATTGACTTCAACTGGAACCTTGCTTAACGTCTTTGTCATATCTTCAATCACTTGGTAGACCTCATCCGCTGTTGCTAAGCCGCGGATGATCTCCACTAGTTTCATAACAGGTACCGGATTCATAAAGTGCATACCAATTACTTGTTCCGGACGTTTCGTTGCAGCCGCAATTTCTGTGATTGGCAGTGATGACGTATTGCTCGCCAAAATCGCATGTGCTGGCGCAATTTCATCTAACTGCGCAAAGATTTTTGTTTTGATTTCCATATTTTCAACCGCTGCTTCAATGACGAGGTCGACCGCACGGGCATCATTCAGGTCAGTCGAAGCTGTAATGTGATTAAGGACTTCTTGTTTTTGCTCCTCCGTCATTCTGCCTTTATCCACATGACGAGATAGATTTTTGCTGATTACCCCTAAGCCACGCTCCACAAATTCAGGCTTTATATCGTTCAGCAATACGAGGTACCCAGCCTGTGCACAAACCTGAGCAATCCCGGACCCCATTTGACCAGCTCCGATTACCATAATCTTTTCTACCTTCATTACATCCCCTCCAATTGGGGTTTGAAATACGTTCAAACCCCTTTTTTAAAAATAATCCCTATCTAGTTCTTTCAACGTTTTTGAGTTATGGAATTTTTCCAGGGTCTTTTGGACACTTTTTTTGTCCATTTGGATATTTTTCAACCTATTATGAACATTTTTTTGACCCTTTTGGACAATTAGACATTTTATGGAAACACCTTAAGCTCTAGGAACCTCGATCATGACCGCATCACCTTGACCGCCGCCGCTGCAGATGGCCGCAATCCCAATACCGCCTCCACGACGTTTCAGCTCATGCATTAACGTGATAATAATTCTAGCCCCGCTTGCTCCGATAGGATGACCCAATGCGACCGCACCGCCATTTACATTGACCTTTTCTGGATCAAGATTAGCAATTTTTCCACTTGCTAACGCAACGGCTGAAAAGGCTTCATTGATTTCAAATAAGTCGATTTCTTCTACGGTTTTACCTGTCTTTTTCAATAAGCTGTTGATGACAAGTCCTGGTGTTAATGGAAAATCCTTTGCTTCCACGGCTACCGCTGCATGACCTAAGATAACCGCTTCCGGCTTCCGACCTTCGCGTAACGCTCTTTCTTCACTCATTAATATGAGGGCTGCCGCACCGTCATTGACTCCAGGTGCATTTCCTGCGGTGATGGTTCCGTCAGAATTAAACACTGGTGCTAATTTTGAAAGTCTTTCAATTGAGGTGTCTTTTCGTGGTGATTCATCATGCCCTACTACAGCCGGAGCCCCTTTACGCTGCGGGACGGTGACAGGCACGATTTCCTCTGCAAAAATTCCGCCTTCGATTGCGGCAATTGCCCGCTTATGACTTCTTAAAGCCCACTCATCCTGAGCTTCTCGGCTGATTTCCATTTCTTTTGCTGCCCGATTTCCGTATGTTCCCATATGAACCCCTGTGAAGCTGCAGTTTAAGCCGTCATGAATCATTAAATCCTTCACAGATGAATCGCCCATTTTCAAGCCCCAGCGTGCTTTTGGTAAAATATATGGGGCATTACTCATCGATTCCATGCCGCCTGCAACAATCAAATCCTCGTCACCCGCGCGGATAATTTGATCCCCTAACGTAACACTGCGCATTCCAGATGCACAAACTTTATTGATGGTTTCTGTTTTCACTTCCCATGCAAGGCCAGCCTCTCTTGCTGCCTGCCGCGATGGAATTTGTCCCTGACCGCCTTGTAAAACCGTACCTAGAATAACCTCCTGCACGTCTTCAGGATTAACCCCTGCACGTGTGATCGCTTCTTTGACAGCAATCCCTCCGAGTTGTGCTGCAGTAAGGCTGCTAAGTGCTCCGCCAAACTTTCCAAAAGGTGTTCTTACCCCGCTCAAAATAACTGTTCTTCCCATCCAAAGCACTCTCCCTTTTTTCATTCTTTATCCCTTTAGTTGACTGAACGCTCGCTCGATTTCCAGCTAAAAAAATATGGAAATGTAAGCGTTTTATTATCCACTATCTATTTTACATAAAAAAGTGCAGAAGTTGAAATTTTTTTACATAAAATTCTTAAGATTTTATGAATTCAGGTATCTTGCATCAACTTCTGCTCTAACTATTAAGCTACTTCCCCACAAACTGCCTTTTCAAGCAGTTCTGCCACATCATAGGTTGAAATTTTTTCTTCTACTTCTTTTGCCTTTGTTCCGTCTGATAACATCGTTAAGCAGTAGGGACATCCGGAACTGATAACAGAAGGATTAACTGCAAGGGCTTGCTCGGTTCTTGCTACGTTAATGCGGTGTCCGGTTTCTTCCTCCATCCACATTAAGCCGCCGCCTGCACCACAGCACATTCCAGTTTCTCTGTTTCTTTCCATTTCCACGAGCTGTACTCCTGGGATTGATTTCAAAATCTCCCGTGGTGGATCGTACACGTCGTTGTAACGACCTAAGTAACAAGAATCATGGAAGGTAATTTTTTCATTGACTGCATGTTTCGGTACTAGCTTTCCATCTCGAACGAGCTCATAAAGGACTTCTGTATGATGATAAACCTCTGCCTCTAAACCAAAGTCAGGATATTCATTTTTGAAAATATTGTAGGCATGCGGATCGATCGTAACAATCTTCTTAACCTCAGCCTTTTCAAATTCCTCAATATTCTTGGTCGCAAGTTCTTGGAACAAGAACTCATTTCCGAGTCGACGCGGTGTATCCCCTGAGTTTTTCTCTTTGTTACCTAAGATCGCAAACTTAACGCCTGCTTCATTTAAAAGCTTAGCAAATGAAAGCGCGATTTTCTGGCTGCGGTTATCGTAGGATCCCATGGATCCAACCCAGAATAAGTATTCAAACTCTTCACCTTTTTTGTTCATTTCTTTTACTGTTGGGATTTCTACATCCTCACGAACTTCACGCCAGCTTTCGCGCTCTTTTCTGTTTAGGCCCCATGGATTACCCTGACGTTCGATGTTGGTCATCGCTCGCTGAGCGTCTGCGTCAAGCTTTCCTTCTGTTAAAACAAGATAACGACGAAGGTCGATAATTTTGTCCACGTGCTCGTTCATAACTGGACATTGGTCTTCACAGTTTCGGCATGTGGTACATGCCCAGATTTCTTCTTCGGTTATAACATCGCCAATCAAACTCGGATTATAAGCAAGTGTAGCTGCTGTTTCTTGTGCACCTTGACCACTAGCAGAAAGTGCGATCTGGTTACCAGTTGTGTTACCAAACGCGAAGGTCGGAACCCATGGCTGTTTCGAGGTAACCGCCGCACCATGATTCGTAAGGTGGTCACGCATTTTCACAATTAAGTCCATTGGTGACAGCATTTTTCCTGTACCTGTTGCTGGACACATATTCGTACAGCGTCCACATTCTACACAGGCATAAAAATCGATCATTTGGTGCTGCGTAAAATCTTCAATTTTTCCGACTCCGAAGGATTCTTGTGACTCGTCCTCAAAATCGACCTTTTTCAGCTTACCAACTTTTTCTAGACGGTTAAAATATACGTTTGCCGGTCCGGCAATTAAGTGTGCGTGTTTTGATTGTGGAACATACACTAAGAAGGTTAGTAAGAATAATAAATGTACCCACCATGCCACATAAAAAATGACAATTGAAGCGGTTTCACCAATTCCCGAAAAAATAATTGCAATCAGCGATGCAATCGGTTCAGTCCAAGAGGCTTCTTCACCATGCCAAATGAGACCCATTCCGTTTCCTACTAGAACAGATAGCATTAACCCACCGATAAAAATTAACACAAGACCTGATTTAAAATTGCGTTTCAAGCGGACAAGTTTTTCAACATAGCGTCGGTAAAATGCCCAAATGACAGCAACAAGGATCATCAGTGTGACGATTTCTTGGAAAAAGGTAAACCCTGCATAAAGCGGTCCCAGCGGTAAATGAGAGCCCGGTACTAATCCCTTCCAAATAAAATCAATTGCACCAAATTGGACGAGAATAAAGCCATAAAAGAACATCACGTGCATGATTCCACTTTTTTTGTCCTTTAATAACTTCTTCTGACCAAATACATTGACCCAAATTTTTTGCATTCGTTCTTTGACATTGTTGTCAAACTCAACTTTTTTCCCCAGCTTAATGAATTCAATCCTCGTTTTAACAACGTAAACGAATAGACTGATCGCGTAAGCGGTTACAGCTAGGAATGCAATGAGGTTTACCCATAAAAGCCCATTCATTCAATACGCCCCCTTTGTTTTCTTCTCATCCCAATTGTTTATTTTAAGTAGAAAATTTCAAAACAATAAAATTTTCTGAATACTATTACCATCATTATATAATGAATGAGCATTCAGTCAAATGTTTTTCTCAAAATTTATTTGACTTTTTATTCAAGATTCATACTATAGCCTCAGTTTGGCAAACCTAACAGAACTGATTGGAGGAACGATACTGAATGAATTTACCATCCATAGTCATCGCTCTTATACTTCTTATCATTGTTTGGTTTTATATTGATTTTACCCTAGGCAGAAAAAAGCACCTCTCCATTTTTGGTAAACGGGAAACGCCGATTCTGCACGGAAACTTTGATATTTTTCCACATGGAAAAGAGCTATTTGTCGATTACTTTCATGAATTGAAAATGGCTCAACGCCATATTCACATCCTTTTTTATATCGTGAGGGATGACCAATTTAGCCAACAGTTTTTCGATATTTTAAAAACAAAAGCAAAAGAAGGAGTCGAAGTCAGACTGCTGGTCGACCGGGTTGGCAGTAATAAGGTAAAGAAGACTGTTATAAATGAATTGCGTCAGACGGGTGTTCAATTTGCCTTTAGCAATCGAATCCGGCTTCCATTCATTTTTTATTCCTCCCAGGTGCGAAACCACCGCAAGATTTCGATTATCGATGGAAAAATTGGTTATCTCGGCGGCTTTAATGTGGGAAAAGAATATATTGACGAAGATCCAAAGCTGAGCCCTTGGCGTGATTATCATTTGAAAATAACCGGGGAAAGTGTGCCATTTTTACAGCATGAGTTTTTTATTGATTGGAATGAATATGCGCCTGATAATGTGACATTAGATTCTTTTTATGCTCCTGAGCAGCCCAAAGGGACGATTCCCCATCAAATTGTACCGACGGAGGCAGGCTTTCTTGAAGAAAGGTATCTCCGCTTAATTCAAAAAGTTAAAAAGTCGATTATTATTGGCACACCATATTTTATTCCAAGCAAAAAGCTCATGGATGAACTCATTAGCTCTGCAAAGCGCGGTATTAAGATTACCATCGTCGTTCCCTATATTACTGATCATATGCTTGTCCAAGAAGCTTCATACCGGTATTTACGTTTAATGTTAAAAGAGGGAGCAGAGGTTTTTCAGTATATGAATGGTTTTTACCATGCAAAATCAATCATCATTGATGACCAATTATGTGATATCGGTACTGCTAATTTTGATAAACGAAGTATATTTTTAAACAAAGAAATTAACTGTTATTTTTATGATCCTGCCTTTGTTGATCGTTTTAAGGATATCATTCAAAAAGACATTCTTGATTCAAAACCTTTGAAGCTGACGGACCTCAATAAGCCACACTTTTTTAGATCCTTAAAAGAAGGCATTGCCGGTGCTCTGTCATTCTTTTTATAAGTAAGGAGTTATTGCGATGAAGATTCGTTTCGGCTATGTTTCAACGGCTATCACCTTGTGGGATGCATCTCCATCGAAGACACTAACATTTACACGCTATCAGCAGTTATCTGAACAGGAACGCAGGGAGAAATTACTAGCGCTCACGAAGCTGAATCTCCATCATACGCTAAGAATGCTTTATTACAATCTTGCACATGAAATTGAGCTGTACCGGCTTTCCAGTTCACTCGTTCCATTAGCCACCCATCCAGAAATATTGTGGGACTTCGTCACACCCTTCCAGTCGGAATGGAAGGAACTTGGTGATGTCATCAAAAAGAATCACTTACGGGTTAGCTTTCATCCCAATCAATTCACCTTGTTTACATCAGAGCAAACGAAAATTACCGATAATGCCCTGATGGATATGGAATACCATTATCTTATGTTTGAAGCGATGGGTGTCGAGGACAGAGGGATGATGAATATTCATATTGGTGGTGCCTATGGTGATAAAGTGGAAACGATTGTCCGGTTCCATGAAAATCTAAAAAAGCTGCCGCCCCATATTAAACGTGCAATGACCTTAGAGAACGACGACAAAACATATAATGCAGAGGAAACCTTAATGGCATGTGAAAAAGAAAAGGTGCCCTTTGTATTTGATTATCATCACCATATGGCTAACCTTTGTGAAACACCGCTGGAGGATTTGCTGCCGAGGATTTTTCAAACATGGGATGATGTTGACCTTATCCCGAAGATTCACATTTCCTCACCAAAGAGTGAAAAGGAATTCCGTTCCCATGCAGATTTCGTTGATCTCGAATTTATCCTGCCATTTCTAAAGCTGGTAAAGGAACTTGGACAGGACGTCGATTTCATGATTGAAGCCAAAAAGAAGGATCAGGCTGCGTTGAAATTAGTCGAGGATATTAGCAAACTTCGCGGATATAAACGGGTCAGCGGTGCAGCTGTCGAAGTGAAATAATCCCAGCATTTTTTCAAGTGGGAATGGTTAAAGTAACAACAGATTCACACAAGGAGGGATTGTCGATGGAAAGCACTAGTCAATTCGTGCAAAAATTAGCGGAAAATCAAAAGAAGCAAGAAAAAAATAAAAAGCATGGGAATAACGACCCTGAAAGTAAATTACCAAATCACCAGCACTCACAAGGTGTTTAAAAAGAAAAAGTCTCCTTTGGCGGAGACTTTTTCTACTCTTCAATAAGATTTAATACAGGAACTTCCCGTTCATTTTCTGGGTCAGACTTCGAATAAATTCGTGCCATCTTCGTGTTATCATCCACATGCTGAATAATAACCGGCGATCCTTCATATGTAACATTAATCATCTCCATCGACTCCGCAATTTCCTTCGCTCTTCCCACATTCATATAGGCCACTCCTCATCTAAAAAGTACCTTTTTAATATTTACCATATAGAGGTTATTATTCTTAATAAAGGTAATATTTCGGTGCCTGTCACCGCCCGTGGACACTTTCCACCCCAGGTGGACAAAATTAAAAAGCGGAAGCGCCTTCGGAACAAGCATAGCTTGTTCCTGCGAGGATTATTCTAGGAAGTATTCCTTAGTGATCAGGGGCTTATGCCTCCCTAGCCCCTGGGCGCTGGAGCTGGATTCAGATAACAAAAATGGCTCCCAAAAAGGGAGCCAAACCGACCTTACATTTTTTCAGGTGCTGATACACCGATCAACGCGAGGGCGTTGCGCAGTGTGATTTGAACGGTTTTGATTAACGCGAGGCGCGCCTTAGTGCGCTCTGGCTGCTCGCTATCGAGCACTTTTTCCGCATTGTAGAAGCTGTGGAATGTTGACGCCAGCTCCATAATATAGTTCGTGACGCGGTGCGGCACACGCTTTATTGCAGCCTCACCGACTGCCTGTGGGAACTCTCCAAGCTTTTTCAATAACTCAATTTCTTTTTCCGCTGCAATTAATGATAAATCAGCGTTCTTATCCGCAGTTAACCCTTGCTCTTCACCCGAGCGGAGAATACTGCAGATTCTAGCGTGTGCATATTGAGCATAATACACAGGGTTTTCATTTGATTCCGATACCGCTAAATCCAAGTCAAAGTCCATATGGGTATCTGAACTTCTCATCGCAAAGAAGTAACGAGTGGCGTCGAGACCAACCTCATCGACCAAATCACGCATGGTCACAGCTTTACCAGTACGTTTGCTCATCTTCATCTTCTCACCGTTTTTATAAAGGTGTACAAGCTGAATGATTTCAACCTCGAGGGCATCTGCGCCATAGCCAAGTGACTGAATCGCCGCCTTCATCCGCGGGATATAACCGTGGTGGTCCGCACCCCAAATATTGATCAGCTTTTCAAAGCCGCGGTCAAGCTTATCCTTATGGTAAGCGATATCTGGTGTTAAATACGTATACGAACCATCCTGCTTAATGAGCACGCGGTCCTTATCATCGCCGAAATCGGTTGAACGCAGCCAAGTCGCGCCCTCTTCCTCATAAATATAGCCGCTCTCACGAAGCACCTTTAACGCCTCATCGATTTTTCCATTTTTATAAAGAGAAGTTTCTGAGTACCAAATATCAAAACTAACACGGAAATCCTCAAGATCCTTTTGTAATTTTGCCATTTCATATTTCAAGCCGTATTCACGGAAAAACTCAAACCGCTCCTGCTCGTCCACATTCACATACTTATCGCCAAACTCTTCTGCCAGCGTCTTACCAATACCAATAATATCCGCACCATGGTAGCCGTCCTCCGGCATAGCTTTATCCATACCTAACGCCTGAAAATAACGAGCTTCTACAGATAGAGCAAGATTATTAATCTGATTCCCGGCATCATTAATATAGTACTCACGGGAAACGTCATAGCCTGCTTTCGCTAAAATATTGCAAAGTGAATCGCCGACTGCGGCACCGCGAGCATGACCAAGGTGCAGGTCGCCCGTTGGATTCGCTGAAACAAACTCCACTTGAATCTTCTGTCTGCCGCCCACTGTTGTTTCCCCGTACTTTTCCCCTGCATCAAGAACCGTCGGAATCAAATTGGTTAAGTACGCATTATTCATATAAAAATTGATAAATCCTGGACCCGCTAATTCAATTTTTTCAATAGAAGCTTTTGAATGGTCGAAATTTTCGATGAGTGCCTCCGCAATCATTCGCGGTGCTTTCTTCGCCACGCGTGCAAGCTGCATCGCCATGTTTGTTGAATAATCACCGTGCGCCTTCTCCTTTGGTACCTCTAAAATCACATCAGGTATCTGTTCTTCTGTCGCAAGATTAGCCTTCACAACCGCAGCCCGAATTTCCTCTTTTAATCTACTTTGAACCTGTTCAACTATGTTCATTCCTTTTCCTCCTGAAACGCTATTTCTAACTGATATGTACTTATTGGAGCACCTTCCATCGAAAAATCATAAAGAACACCGAAGTGGCCTTTACCATTTTCATAGGAATAATCTATTCTTTTTGCCTTTGTCACTGTTGCAAACTGACCAAACGGCATTTCATAACTGCCATTCAACTTACGATTCAATTCAAATGGCAAGCGCATTTTAATGGCACCACCGCGTAAAATCAGGGCATTATTCGCCGCCATCTTCACAATCGTCCGGACACTTCCCTCTTCCATCGCTTCCTCGTATCGAAGATAAGCACTATTACCTTTTTCCAAGTATGTACCAAATACCATCAATTCAAAAGTCTCTTGTAGATCAATTGTCGTTTTTACGTTAATTTTCACAGGTACTTCAGGGACTGACAAACGCAATGCACACCCTTTTTAAAATTGAACCTTTTCTAGGTCCTTAAAATTTTTCTAGTTTGCCGACTTAGCGCACTTTTATTATTATCCAGTTCCAGCGTCTAGGGGCCCGGGGTCATAAGCCAATCCGTCCAGAAGGTTAAAAAGCAACCTTCCAGCCGGCTCGTCTTATGCCTGTCGCCCCTGGGCAAGACGCTTACACTTTTTCTATTATAACCATTGTATGTACACAATTCAAAAGAAGCCTGCCCCACTATTGGGACAGGCACCTAAAAACGCAAATTTTTATTTCACCCAGCCAAGTAGCATTTCACGAATCAATTTGCTGGCGGTGTTCGCCGTTTGTTCAGATGAATCGTAAATGGGTGCAACTTCAACAAGGTCGCAGCCGACTACGTTCACACCAGAGCGGGCAATTTCATGAATAGAGGCAAGTAGCTCTCTAGAAGTAATTCCGCCGCAATCCACCGTACCGGTTCCTGGCGCATGCGCAGGATCCAAAACATCGATATCAATCGTTACATAAACCGGACGTCCCTCAAGCTCAGGAAGCACCTCTTTTAACGGCTGATGAACTTCAAATTTAGAAATATGCATGCCGTTTTCCTTCGCCCATTGGAATTCTTCCTTCATTCCGGAGCGGATCCCAAATGAATACACGTTTTTCGGCCCGATATGTTCAGCAATTTTGCGAATGGGTGTCGAATGGGATAATGGTTCGCCCTCATAGTTTTCTCTAAGATCTGTATGGGCGTCCATATGGATAATCGCTAAATCAGGGTATTTCTTATAAACCGCCTTCATGACCGGCCAAGACACTAAGTGCTCTCCACCCATACCAAATGGAAACTTACCAGCGGCTAGAACTTGATCAACGAACTCCTCAATCAAATCCAAGCTCTTTTGCGCATTTCCGAAAGGAAGTGGAATATCGCCAGCGTCAAAATATTTAACCTCTTCCAGCTCACGATCCAGATAGGCACTGTACTCTTCCAGACCAATCGATACCTCACGGATACGAGATGGACCAAAGCGTGAACCCGGGCGATAGCTGACCGTCCAGTCCATCGGCATTCCGTAAAGAACAACCTGACTATCTTCAAAATTCGGATGACTCTTTATAAACACATTACCAGAATAAGCCTCATCAAAACGCATATTACTTCCCTCACTTCTATGTAATAACTAAGGTCACTTTTTCAGTTAACTAGTTTGGGGCAACTCTTAGTCCTTCTGAGTGACCGTAAACTCTCTTTCAAATCCATTTTGGCAACTAACTGTCCACCTCAGGTGGACAATGTCCACGAGCGGTGACAGGCACCGCTACTTCACCATTACTTCAATAGATCCCCTACGAATTTCGGTAATACAAACGCTGCTTTGTGCAGTTCTTTTGTGTAGTATTTGGTTTCGATTTCGTGGAAGCGGTCTTCGCTTACTTCTAGTGGGTCGTGTTTCTTGGATCCGATGGTGAATGCCCATAGTCCGCTTGGGTATGTAGGGATGTTTGCCATATATAAACAAGTGATTGGGAAGATTTCTCTAACGTCGCGCTGCACGTTGCGAATTAAATCTGCCTTAAACCACGGGTTGTCAGACTGCGCTACAAAGATACCATCTTCTTTTAATGCCTTAGAAATTCCTGCGTAGAATCCTTTTGTAAATAAGTTCACTGCAGGACCTACTGGCTCTGTTGAGTCAACCATAATAACATCATATTCATTTTCACTTTTTGCAATATGCATGAAGCCGTCGTCAACTTGAACATCAACGCGAGGGTCATCTAGCATTCCAGCGATTTCTGGTAAAAACTTTTTAGAGTACTCAATTACTTTTCCATCAATATCTACAAGCGTAGCTTTCTTCACGCTTGGGTGCTTCAAAACTTCACGAATAACACCGCCATCGCCGCCGCCGACAACTAAAACGTTTTCTGGGTTTGGATGTGTAAACAAAGGAATATGTGCCACCATTTCGTGGTAAACGAACTCGTCTTTAACAGATGTCATAACCATGTCATCTAATAGAAGCATATTGCCCCATTCTTCTGTTTCCACCATATCAAGCTTTTGAAATTCCGTTTGTTCCGTATGTAAAGTTTTATTTATCTTCATTGTGATGCCGAAGTTTTCAGTTTGCTTTTCTGTAAACCAAATTGCCATGTTCATCTTCCTTCCCGATTCTTTTTTATTTGATAAATGTCTAGCTCCAGACGCCGATAAGCAGGCGCCTTCCGCTTTTCTTTTTATAGTACCCAAACTATTGAATTACAAACATAAAGAAAAGTCTAGCATAATCTATCAAAATTTCTAGAAAAATTTTCTTTTTCATAGTTTAAAAACACTATTTTCTTTCAATACTGTAACTATGGGCATTTTTTACAAATTGGTGAAGGAGGGTATTGCTGTGGAATTGATGACGAATCATGGGTTTCGAAAAACAATCAAATACTTGCGGGCTTTTATTATCATTAGTTTGATAGGCTTTGGTTGCATGCTCATTGTTTTTCTTGGAATTCTTGGTTACGCCAAAATTCTTGGTGCGCCGCCGCTGGCTGTCCCACAATCCACCTTATTCTTTGCCAATGATGGGACGTTGATCGGTGAAAGCAACAGCGGTCAAAAGCGGTACTGGGTTCCCCTTGAAGAAATCTCACCTGATTTAATCAATGCGACCATCTCGATTGAAGATAGAAATTTTTATGAACATAATGGCTTTGACTATAAACGAATTGCAGGTGCCATCCTTGCTGATATTAAAGCAGGTGCGAAGGTTCAAGGCGCCAGCACGATTACTCAGCAATACGCACGGAATCTTTTCCTTGAGCACGACAAAACATGGACACGGAAATTGCATGAAGCCTTTTATGCAATCCGGATTGAAATGAATTATTCGAAGGAAGAAATCTTGGAAGGCTATTTAAACACCATTTATTATGGCAACGGTGCATATGGTGTCCAAGCGGCCAGCCAATTTTATTATGGAAAAAATGCTTCTGAGTTATCCTTGGCTGAAAGCTCCATGTTAGCAGGTGTTCCAAAAGGACCTAGTTACTATTCACCGCTGGAGTCATTAGAAAATGCTACAAAGCGCCAAAAAATTATCTTAAACACAATGGTAGAAAACGGCTATATTAAAAAAGAAACAGCCCAAAAGACAAAGGAAGCTCCTCTTACGTTTGTGGGCGAAAATCCACATAAGCGCGTCGAGGCTGCTCCTTACTTTCAGGACGCTGTTAAAAATGCATTAAAAAATCAACTGAAACTTGATGAACGGACAATCGCTCTGGGCGGACTAAAAGTTTATACAACACTCGATCTAAAGCAGCAACAAGCAGCTGAAAAACAAATTCAGGAAACGGTCGCAAGTGGTTCTGAAATTCAAGTAGGACTCATCGCAATGGATCCAAAAAATGGTTATGTAAAAGCAATGGTAGGCGGCCGAGATTATGAACAAAGTCCATTTAATCGAGCTGTTCAAGCAATTAGACAACCAGGCTCCACGATTAAGCCAATCTTGTACTATGCGGCACTCAGTCAAGGGTTTACTCCATCCTCTACGATGAGAAGTGAAAAAACAACCTTCAAATTCGATGATGGTAGAACACAATATTCGCCGCATAACTTTAATAACAAGTATGCAGATGGAGAAATTACACTTGCGCAAGCCCTTGCGGTATCTGATAACATTTATGCTGTCAAAACGCACTTATTTATGGGTGTTGAAACACTAATGAATACAGTTAAAAAGTTTGGTATTACAACAAAAATGGACAATGTTCCATCGCTGGCACTAGGTACCTCAGGCGTTCGGCTCATTGACATGGCGAATGCCTACAGTCAATTTGCGAACGGCGGGAAAAAAGTAACGCCAACACTGATTACGAAAGTAGAAGACTATAATGGAAATGTTATTTTTGAAAGCAACAACGAAGCCGAAAAGGTGTTAGATCCCGCTAAAGCGTTTGTTATGACGCAAATGATGACAGGAATGTTTGATAAAAAGCTGAACGGCTATGCCAAAGTAACGGGTAACTCCCTTATCGATGAGATCACACGTCCTTATGCAGGTAAATCCGGTTCAACGGAAACCGACAGCTGGATGATTGGATTTGCCCCACAGCTGGTTACTGCGGTTTGGGCAGGTCATGATGTTGGGAAGCCGATTACTCTTACCGCTGAAAAAGGCTATGCAAAAAAGATTTGGGCAAAGTTTATGGAGGAATCCTTAAAAGGTAAGCCTGTCAAAGCATTTACCCCACCGAAAGAGGGAGTCATTGGTGTTTACGTCAATCCCGAAAACGGTAAGCTCGCCTCAAAGGATTGCCCTGTCCGCCGGTTTACTTACTTTGTTGCCGGGACCGAGCCAACGGAGTACTGTACCGATCATTTAGATCATAAAGAAGATAAGCCAGCAGAAAAGAAACAGGATACAAAGGACCCTTGGTATAAAAAGATTTTTAAATGGGGTGCCTAAAAAGCGAAAGCGCCTAAGCGCTGTAGCTGGATTAAATGAGAAAAGCTCCGGAGAATGGTCTCCGGAGCTTTTCTGCGTCCAAGTTTTACAGTGTTTACACACTGCATATATTTTACAACTTCTCGAAGCAAATTGCTATTGCAAAAAATTATTTTTATTCTACAGCTAAGCCTTTTTTCAGCTCTTCAGCTGAGTTGTTCCACATGTCCTGATTGTGATTTTGAAGGAAGTCGGATAAGATTTTTTTCGATTTACCATCCATATGGTCAACGATGATATAACGCTTTAATGACTTATCCATCCTGTTAACGTGCTCAGGAAGTGATTTATAGCCGCGGCGAATTTCACGGTCCACTGTCATTTCGCAGGCTGTGACCCCGGCATAATAAGGGCCCTCTTGTTTCCTATCCACCGTCACCCACACAAGCCAGTATGGTTTGCCGTTCGGAACCTCTTCCTTAGTCTTAAGGAATTTAATTCCCTTTTCGACTACGCTGCGTGCGTGCATGGCACCGACATCAATCACCGCGTCGCACGTCTCGACATCAATAATTACAGGAGAAACATTATCAAGGCTCAAGGCACCCTTGCCAAAGCCCTTATGTCCATCAGTCGGGTCAGGTTTTATAATATTAAAGCCAAGTTTTTTCTTATTTTCTTCCATTAAAACTCGTAACCTCCTATATAGAAAAGCGTAAGCGCCTTGCCCAGGGGCGTGAGTCTAGACGAGCCGGCGAGAAGGTTGTTCTTTACCTTCTTGACGGATTGGCTTATGACCCCGAGCCCCTAGGCGCTGCAGCTAGACAATTCTCAAAATCTAAAATTTTGTACTTATCTTTTTAAAAAAACAATTGATAAAAGAAATTATTTAATCCTTCCCATATTCCAGGGATAATGAATTGGAAAATTGGCTGAATGGTGTAGCGGTCAAGAGGAGTAATCACCAAAATCAGAAAGATTAATATTCCGTACTGTTCGAATTGAGTCATTTTTGCTCTGACATCTTTTGGAGCCAAATCCTCTAGAATCCGATAGCCATCTAAGGGCGGAAACGGTAATAAATTAAACACAAACAGCACCAGATTGAGCCAATTAAAAATCTCGAAAAATTCAAAAATACCTGGAAGACCTACCGCTAATTCTGTACGAGCTAATCCAAATGCAATAAAAAAACCAAGTGCTGCTAGGATAAGATTACTAAGAGGACCTGCTACAGAAACCAATATACCTGCAAGGCGAGGCTTTTTAAAGAAAAAGCGGTTAACTGGCACCGGACGAGCCCAGCCGAATCCGGCAATAAAAATTAATATCGTACCGAATGGATCTAGGTGCTTCAGCGGATTCAACGTCAAACGACCCTGCTTTTGTGCTGTACTATCTCCGAACTTATAGGCAACATAAGCATGTGCAAATTCATGAAACGTAAACGCAATCATCAACGTAATCGCGACATAGGGAATTTCCCTTAATGAATAAGCAAGAAATCCTTCCAAATTAGTTTCCCCATTTCTCCTCTTTTTTCCTATAAGTATACCTTAAACTGGATATAAAATGAAAATGTTTGCTAAACTATCCTTGATGTTAAGAATTGGGCTGTGTTAACTTGTCTGTTGATTTGTGCTCCATGCGCTTCGCTTTCCGCGGGCGGAACGGGGAGCCTCCTCGGCGCTAAAGCGCCTGTGGGGTCTCCCCTGCCCCGTCCTCCCGCAGGAGTCTCGCGCCTTCCGCACAAATCAACAGAGTTACAAAATCAAGAATTTCCTTTACACAGCCATTAAGGAGGATTAAATCATGCCATATGTTACAGTAAAAATGCTTCCAGGACGTACTGACGATCAAAAAAGAGCGCTTGTTGAAAAAGTGACGGATGCTGTTAGTGAAACAACTGGAGCTCCAAAAGAGGCTGTTGTCGTTTTCATTGAAGAAATGCAAAAAGAACATTATGGAGTAGCCGGAGTAAGAGCAAGCGACAAATAAGAAAAGCGGAAGCGCCTTGTCCAGGGGCGACAGGCATAAGACGAGCCGGCGAGAAGGTTGTTCTTTAACCTTCTTGACGGATTGGCTTATGACCCGAGCCCCTAGGCGCTGAAGCTAGACAATACTCAAAGTTCAAAACTTCATACTAAATTTATCCTAAAAAAAGCGTCCCTGTCTTTGAAGAAAATTTCAAAAACAGAGACGCTTTTTCTATTGGAGCTTAGTTTTTTCTTTTAATGCTTCAATATAGGCATATGCTTCGTCAACTTCAGCCTCTGTATAGCGTTGACTGCTTTTTAAGGTAAACACTTTGTCAGTAACTTCTTCTTTCGATAGATTATCAAAATATAAAACAGTCGAAACAAGCTCGAGGAATCTAGCATTCTGATCGTTCATGTCTTCTAGGCAATCTTGTAAAAATGGCATTTCGACTTCATTTAAGCTTAAAAACTCTTTTCCTGTATCCGTCAAGGTATAGCGATACTGAAAATAACCGCCTTTTTTCTCCTTGATTTCATTGAGGAATCCCATATTGCAAAGCTCTTCAACCCGCAATGTTAGTTCCTCTGAATAAGGACCATAAAAATGAAACTGAAACCGCTCATGGAACGGAAAGGACACCTTTTTTGCAATATATATCATCTTCTGCAGCTTTTTTCTCCCGAGGATTTCTCCGGATACTAATACAGCCTGCATCAGCTTGGCATGATCTTTTAACAACTCTCGTCATCTCCTACTCGCGGGTTTATCTCTAATAGGGTACGTATTTGTTTTTTAATATTTTTTTCCGAGGATTCGTCTTCTAAGAAATCAACTGGGTAATACAGCTTATGGTCGGTTCTCCTCTTACCAGAGATTGCATCCACAATCTCAGACTCTCGAGAAAGCTCCTTCAATTCCCCATTCTTCATTAATAAATGAATCGGCAAACGTTCCTCTTCTTCACCCGGACGATAAAAATCGTATGGTAAATCGGATGATGAATCGACAACTAAATAATATTCCGGGTCAATTCCTGCTTTTTCAAAAAGACGCGTCAGTTCAGCAAGCTTCTTATATTCCTTCGCTGGATCAAATTCGGCATATTTAAAAAGATTACGATTCACAAATCGACGGCACAGATCGCTTAATATTCCATCGTCTTCTTCCTGCCAAATTTGAAAATAATACATAATAATCGATTCATCTAACTTTAAATAGTCTTCTAACGTTACCTTATCAGTAAAGAAAGAATAAAAGTGGATCGGATCATTTTTAAAAGAATAGTTGTTTTCATACAGTTGCTTGGCACGGTGGAGGATTTTTGTCAAAATAACCTCGGCACTACGGGACACAGGATGGAAATAAACCTGCCAATACATTTGATAGCGGCTCATAATATAATCTTCTACCGCATGCATCCCGCTCTTCTTGATCACCACTTGGTCTTCCTTTGGTCTCATAACGCGAAGAATTCTCTCCATATCGAATTGACCGTAGCTCACCCCGGTAAAATAAGCATCCCTCTGCAAATAATCCATCCGATCCGCATCGATTTGGCTGGAAATTAAGCTGACCACCAGCTTTTTAGCAGATGTTTTCGCAATCACTTCAGCTACTTGCTGCGGAAAATCAGGACTAACCTTTTTTAAAATAGCGTTAACCTCTGTATTTCCTAACACAATTGCCTGTGTAAAATCTTCATGGTCGAAGTCAAACACTTTTTCAAATGAATGGGAAAATGGGCCATGCCCCAAATCGTGGAGAAGAGCTGCACATAGGGTTAGGAGGCGATCATCGTCATTCCATTCCGGTCTGCCTGCAAACACATCATCGATGATGCGGCGGACAATTTCATATACTCCGAGAGAATGGTTAAAGCGGCTGTGCTCAGCACCATGAAAGGTTAAAAAGGTGGTTCCGAGCTGTTTGATACGGCGTAATCGTTGAAACTCTTTCGTTCCGACCAGATCCCAGATCACACGGTCACGTACGTGAACATAGCGATGAACAGGATCTTTAAAGACTTTTTCCTCACTTAGCTTTTCCGCCGAATATCGCATTGCTTTCCCTCTTCCTCTAAACTTTCTTCTATTATATCCCAATTTCCAGCAATTTTCTGCAGGATTTTTCGACAATGCCATGAAAAGAAAAATCACCTAGCTCGCAAAGATCGTAGGTGATTATTTTAGCTTCTTATTTATCTTCTCCATTAATTCCTCTTCAGTTAGGGCAGCAACCGGACGGTTATTGACAAAGGCAAATGTTTTCTTCCGGCCAGGTCCACAATAAGATTGGCAGCCAATTGTAACGATGGCTTCGGGATCCAATTCTTTCAAACGAGGGATTAATGTCTTGGGATTCACGGCCTGACAATCATCACAAACGCGGAATTCATTTGACATTACTTCCACCCTTTCTTATCTATTACTACTATTTTATCCAATAAATTTACGGTTTAGCTCCTAAGGTATTTTACAATTTCTTTCAATCCATTGCAAGTTGCAATCTTTAGCATTACTAGTAACTCTTTTAGTTAAAAAAACTATTATCCTTGCAACATTTTGGTATAAAGCTTGAAAAACTTGTCCAAGATAAGACTAGAACTTTTAAAAACTCGTCCCCGAGTTCACCGTAATAATTTATTTAGGGAGTTGAAAAGAATGAAAGTACGGCAAGATGCATGGACAGATGAAGATGATTTATTGTTAGCTGAAACCGTCCTTCGCCATGTACGTGAGGGCAGTACCCAGCTGAACGCTTTTGAAGAGGTAGGCGACAAGCTAAATCGCACTTCTGCAGCCTGTGGATTCAGATGGAACGCGGTTGTACGTCATCGCTATGAAAAAGCATTGCAATTAGCAAAAAAACAGCGTAAACAAAGACAAAGAGTGTTAGGGAAAGACCAAGGAGGGAAGAAAAAGTTACTCTATAATCCTCCAGTACCGGCTACTGATGACTTTGAAACACTATCAGCGCCAATGGAAGTACCAATGGAAGCTTCCTATGAAATGCCCGATTTAACAACGGAGGTTGCGGCTGAATCCTATGTAAAGCCTGCAGCACCAGTGTATAGACCAACAATGTCAACACCAACTGGGACAGGACTATCACTTGATAACGTCATTGATTACTTGCAAAACTTTAATCATTCCAATCTCCAAAATGAAGCATTAAAAAGTGAGAATGAAAGATTGAAGCGCGAAATTGCAGAGTTACGCAAGCAAAATGAAGAAATGTCTGCAAAAATTGAAGGTCTCGAGCAAAATACCGAAACCATCCAGGAAGATTACGAGACACTCATGAAGATCATGAACCGCGCTCGTAAGCTGGTATTATTTGAAGAAGAAGAAAGACCTGCTACTAAATTCAAAATGGACCGTAACGGGAACCTAGAGAAATTAGCAGAATAAGTCGAAAAGCGGAAGCGCCTTCGGAACAAGCACAGCTTGTTCCTGCGAAGATTAATCTTAGGAGATTTCCTTAGTGGTCAAGGGCGGCAGGCATAAGACGAGCATTGACGAAAGGCGTTTCGTGCCTTTCTCAGTGATTGGCTTATGACCGAGGAAAAAGCGGTTTTCCTTTTTCACCGAGCCCTTAGACTGCTTGCGCTAGACAAAAAAGATTTAGGGAGAAGAACAATATCCTCTTTAAAAGAGCCGTAAATCCACAAGGGTTTACGGCTTTTTACATTTCATCTAATTTTTGATTTCGTTCCATGATCCTTTGGTAATATCCCGGGAGAAGTTCTAGCTCAAACTCATTTAATTGTCCTGCGTACAGATGGTCGCTATTGTTTTTTAATTGGTTTAATAGACGAAGCATAACATCCGAAATGGTGAAGGAAGTTTCCAACAGATCAGATAGAGAAGCCATCACTTCGGGTACAATCTCCGGATAGGTGAATTTTGTCTGCTGCTCTTTTTTGGCAATCTCATAAAATTGCTTAATGATCTGTGCACGTTGGCTGCCGCTGCCATGGACACACAAGTAGATCTGAACCGCTACCCCTTTTTTTAGGCGACGCTGCGAGATACCGGCAAATTTTTTTCCACCGATACTAAGGTCATAGCTCCCCGGGCAATAGGAGCCAACGATTTCTCTTGCCTCAATGGATTTATTGTATTCGGCAAACATATTTTGAACAAGCTGCCACATCGTATCATACCCACGGTTAATATCAATTCCCTTTTCGCTCTCAGGTAAAATCAGCGAAATATTTAAGACCCCTTCATCCAAGACAACCGCTAAGCCACCAGAATTGCGAACAATAGACTGATAGCCCTGTTCTTTGAGAAATTGCCTTCCCTCTTTTAAAAATGGCAGTTTGGTATCTTGTATCCCGAGGACAATGGTATTGTGATGGACCCACGTTCGAGCCGTTGCTGGAGCCTGTCCAGAACCAACCGAGGCACACAGCGTATCATCTATACCGAATGACTGTAATGCTTGAAAATAGCTGCCAGCTGTCGACTGATCAATAATCCGCCATTCTGGCTGACGTAATAAACCTTCCATATTGTTTTTCTCCTCAAAATGAATAGTAAGCTTATTTTAGCAAAAAGTATCCGATTAAAACAGTTTCTTAATTCTGTATTTTTTCCATATAATGTCGAATTGTCCAAAACACCTAAAAAATTGTCCAAAAGCCTCGGAAAAATGTCCATAATCGAGGAAAAAGTGTCCATAACCTAAATTCCAATTTAAAAAAGCCAGTCCAAACCTTGGACTGGCTTTATAAATACTATTTTATTCCTTGCGCCGCAGTAATTAAAGCCAGCTTATAGACATCTTCTTCATTACAGCCACGTGAGAGGTCGTTCACAGGGCGATTTAATCCTTGAAGAATTGGTCCAACTGCTTCAAACCCGCCTAAACGCTGAGCAATTTTGTAGCCGATGTTTCCAGCTTCAAGGCTTGGGAAGATAAACACGTTCGCGTCCCCTTGAAGCGGTGAATCTGGTGCTTTACTTTTTGCAACAGAAGGTACGAACGCTGCGTCAAACTGGAATTCGCCATCTATCACTAAGGAAGGATCACGACGTTTTGCTTCTTCAACTGCCCCTGAAACTCTTTCCGTTTCTGGAGACTTCGCCGAACCCTTTGTTGAAAAGCTTAACATCGCAATCCGCGGCTCCATATCAAACATATCAGCTGTCTTTGCACTTTCTACAGCAATTTCCGCTAAATCATTGCTGTCAGGAGCAATATTGATTGCACAATCAGCAAATACATATTTTTCATCTTCACGAACCATAATGAAGACGCCAGACGTTTTCTTCACGCCTTCTTTTGTTTTAATAATTTGCAGTGCAGGGCGAACCGTGTCTGCTGTAGAGTGTGCCGCACCGCTTACCAAACCGTCAGCTTTATTTAAGTACACCAGCATGGTACCAAAATAATTTTCATCTAACAAGATTTTACGTGCATCTTCTTCCGTTGCTTTCCCTTTACGGCGTTCCACAAACGCTGCCACAAGCTCATCCATAGCTGCATAGCTCGCTGGGTCATATATTTCTGCTGCCTCTAAGGAAACACCAAGCTCCTGAGCCTTTGCCTGAACTTGTTCGATATTTCCTATTAAAATAGGGGTTAATCGTTTTTCCTCCGCAAGCCTGCTTGCTGCTCTGACAATTCGCTCATCCAAGCCTTCAGGAAAAACAATTCTCATTTCACGACCAGATAATTTTTGTTTTAAGCCTTCAAATAAATCAGCCACATTAAATCCTCCCTAAATAAATCTACCTATTTTAGCATACTTTACCTGTTGAAAAATTCAACTTAGTTGGCGCTTTCACGTAAATGTTTTTTTATTCAAAAACTTCACACTATCTTTTACTATTTACCACCTTTCAAAAAATTATCCATGGTGGTTTATATGAGCTTGTCTTGGTCAAACTATGTTATAGTAAAGATTGTAAATAAGAAGAATGATTATTTAGGAGTGATTTTAATGAGTGAAGCAGCTCAAACGCTTGATGGCTGGTATTGTTTGCATGATTTCCGTACGGTTGATTGGACAACTTGGAAGATGCTTTCCAGTGATGAACGCCAGTCGGCGATTCACGAGTTTTTAAGTCTAGTTGAAAAATGGAATCACACACAAGAACGTAATGAAGGCAGCCATGCTTTATATACAATTGTTGGTCAAAAAGCGGATTTCATGATGATGATCTTACGCCCAACAATGGAAGAACTAAATGAAATTGAAACAGAATTTAATAAAACAAAATTAGCAGAGTTCACAATTCCAGCGCATTCTTATGTATCTGTAGTTGAACTAAGCAACTATTTGCCTGCTGGTGAGGATCCATACCAAAACCCACAAATTCTCGCTCGTTTATATCCGAAACTTCCTAAAACAGCGCATGTTTGCTTCTATCCAATGGACAAGCGCCGTCAAGGCAGCGATAACTGGTATATGCTTCCGATGGAAGAACGCCGCAGTATGATGCGCAGCCACGGAATGATTGGACGTACATATGCTGGGAAAGTAAAGCAAATCATTACGGGTTCCGTTGGCTTTGATGACTATGAATGGGGCGTAACGCTTTTTGCTGAAGACGTTCTTCAATTCAAAAAGCTTGTCTATGAAATGCGTTTTGATGAAGTGAGTGCACGCTTCGGTGAATTTGGTGCCTTCTTTGTTGGCAACCTATTAGAGGAAGAAAGCGTAGCTCGATTCTTACATGTATAATCGCAATGTTCTCAGCTCATGCTGAGGACTTTTTTTGTAGAATTCCTGAGTCATATTTCCTCTTTCCTCTTCATACTAATAAAACAGCGAGTCTTAAGTTTTAGCTCCGAATCATCTCACAAACGGGACTATCCCGATTGTCACCATTCAGGGGTTCTGGGAGTAGGAATAGAATGTTCGACCTTTGGGTTAGTCATTTTTTAGGAGGGGAAAAGATGAATCAGTATTATAATCAACAAGGGTATCAGCCTTATCCAGCCAGACAGGGAGCAGCTACTCCATATCAAGGGCAAGGATTTTTTCCTGGCGGGCAACAGCCAGGGTTTCCACAACAAGGAGCACCAGCAGGGACTCCTGCAGCTTCACAGCAGCAGGCAATGCTGCCAATAGAGCAATCGTACATCGAGAATATTTTACGTTTAAACAAAGGGAAATTAGCAACCGTTTATGCCACCTTTGAGGGCAACAATCAATGGAATGCCAAAAAATTTGTTGGTATTATTGAAGCAGCAGGCCGGGATCATGTCATTTTAAGTGACCCACAAACAGGACAGCGTACTCTCATTCCAATGGTCGCATTCGATTATGCCACTTTTGATGAAGAACTCGAATATGAATATCCATTTGGAGCTGGACCTTCATTAGGTACTTACCCGCCAAGATAATAGTAAAAGGCATTGGAACTCAAGTCCAATGCCTTTACTATTTTATAAATCTTTTACTGTACCAATAATCATCAGAATCCATCCTGCTAGGAAGCAAACTCCCCCGAGCGGCGTAATCGCGCCCAATACTCCTACCTTCGTTAAGCTTAATACATAGAGACTGCCGCTAAAAAGAATGATTCCGATGAGAAATAACCAGCCGGACCAAGTAAAAAATGAACTAGCCTCAACTTTTCCAAGCAACAGTCCGATTACTAACAGCCCAGTTGCATGAAACATTTGATAGGTAACACCTGTTTTCCAAATATCTAAGTAATAGGGATCTAGCTTATCCTTTAGTCCGTGTGCTCCAAAGGCCCCCAATGTGACTGCTAAAAACGCATTTATGGCTCCAATAATAATAAAAGTCTTCATGTTTTCCCCTTTCTTACCCTTTTCTTTTTTAGCTGTGTTAAAAGTCTGTTGATTTCCGCTCCTATCAACAGAGTGAGTAAAATCGAAAATTAGCTTTCACACAGCCTTTTTATTAAAAGTCAAATAACGAATCGCCGTTTGCTTCATCTTCCATTTCTAGTTTTTTTGGTTGATTTAATGATACTGGCTGCTGAATGGAAGGCTGTACCGTTATAGGCTGATAGGCAGGTATAGGATTTAGAGGTGCTTCCTGTTGAATCTGCTTTTCATCTAGTATCAACTCGCATAATATTTTAATAGAGTAAACTTTTTCCCGCAAGTTTTCTTGCTTCGTGCTGTTTTTCGCCAGCTTTAATTCCTCTTCCATTTTCCTTAATAATTTTTCTACCGTTATATTCACGATTTATAACTCCTCTATTACATTCTCTATAACATCATACCAAATTCTCCAGCCAATTAGAAATTCGACATGTTTCACGTGAAACATGTCGATTAAAAAAAAATAAAAGCCGCCATTTTAATAATTGGCGACTTTCCTTAACGATTATCCTAAAATTCTTTGATAAATGGATTTGGCATGGGTTAGGTCTTTTGTGCCGTGAATGAGTGCACGACCGTCGTTGAAGATGACCATTCGCTCGCTGCCCATTTCTACTGATAAGAGATACGGATTCCCTTTTACGGCATATCCGAGTGTACTCAACTGCCCTGCCAGCTTCTCAAGCGATATTCCACCTTGAGTAGATGGCCGGATTTGGACCGTATCCCGACCGCACAAAACAGTGGTCTTTGTCATATTTTCCTGGTCTAAATAAGGATAGGTCCTTTCCTCGCCACAGGATAAACAGCCGGCAAATTTTGCTTTGCCCATTTTCAAGCTAGTATATTGGTTCCGCCATAAGTCAAAACTGACAAACGAAGTTCTAACTGCTTCCCAATCCTCGACTAGCATTTTAAGTGCTTCGGCACTTTGATGTGCAATAACCATTTGGACAGCAGGCGAGATAATTCCGCCGGTATCACATGTTAATCCCTGCATAGGTATTGTCCGCAACAAACAATTTAAACATGGCGTTTTTCCAGGAATAATGGAAAAACTCATCCCAAAACTGCCAACACATGCCCCATATATCCACGGGATTTGATACTTTTGTGAAACATCATTGATGGTCATCCGAGTTTCAAAATTATCGGTTGCATCAATGATGATATCAACATCCTTCACCAAATCCCCCAGCATAGAGGGAGTGGCGTCACCGATAATAGCTTTAACTTCAACGTCCGAGTTAATCGCCCTTAGGCGTTTTTCAGCCGCAGCAGCCTTCGGTAGCTTCTCGGCCACATCCTCCTCGGTATAAAGCTGTTGGCGCTGAAGATTGCTTGCCTCAACATAATCCCTATCAACTATCGTAAGCCTTCCAATCCCTGCTCGGGTAAGAACTTCTGCATTTCCAGACCCAAGGGCCCCGGCACCAATCATTAACACATGCTTCGAACGGATCTTATCTTGTCCTTCTTTTCCGATCCCTGGAAAGAGGACCTGCCGTGAATATCTATCGTCCATCTGTTTTCCCCTTTTCCAAAAATCCACAAATTATAACTTGTACTCAACTAAATTATGGTGACTACTACTTTCACTCTTTTTCCCGTATCGCAGTCATCAAGAGTTCTTCTTGGTGACCACTTTCCTTCTTTTTTACGGATTGCAGTCATCAAGAGCCCTTCTTGGTAACCACTTTCTTACTTTTTTCCGGATTTCGGCCATCAAGAGCCCTTCTTGGTGACCACTTTCTTACTTTTTTCCGGACTTCGGTCATCAAGAGCCCCTCTTGGTAACCACTTTCTTACTTTTTTCCGGATTTCGGTCATCAAGAGCCCTTCTAGGTGACCACTTTCCTTCTTTTTTTGGGATTTCAGTCATCATGAGCTACACCTAAAAACCCCATCAGCCGCCGCTTACTGGCGGGATAAAGGCAATTTCATCTCCGTCTTGAATGACTTCATCATCCTGGGCAAACTCTTCGTTAATGGCAGTCATCACGGTATCCACTTTTGGAAGATTGTATATGGCCGCCAATTCTGCTTTTAATTCCCCAACACTTTTGCCGCTTGCATCTAACTTAAGGAATTCTTCTCCGACTGCATCTCGTAAATGAGCGAAAAACAAAACTTTATTCATTCAAATCACTCTCCTCCGGCTTTCCACTTGGATAGGCGACCGTTTCGAGCTGGTTGCCCATCCACTCTTCCCCATCTTCCCAATGTTCTTTTTTCCAAATTGGGACGATTTCTTTAATCCTCTCGATTGCATATCGATTAGCATCATAGGCATCGGCACGATGTGGAGTTGAAACAGCGATGACAACGGCGATATCCGTTATATCCAACCGTCCCACTCGATGGGTAATCGCTACCTGAGAGCCTTCCCAGCGCTCTTCAATCTCCTTGCCGATTTGCTCAAGCTTTTTCACAGCCATGGCCTCATAAGCATCATATATTAAAAATAATGTCTTCTTACCCTTTGTTAATTCACGAACGGTTCCAATAAAAGTAGTAATCGCTCCTGCATTACGCTGAACAACCTTATCAATTACAGATTGGATATCAATCGGTTCTTTTGAAATTTGAAAATTCATGTTTACACCTCTTCAGACCAAATTCTTTGGCGCTGCATTTTCCACCACTTCATATCCGCCAATCTTTTCGACCTGCTGTTTAAAATTTGGTGATTGGATAATCTCAATTAACAGCTTGCCGCTTTCACTTTCATAAAAGCTTCTTGTCATCACTAGATCATATTCTTCATCGCCAACAGGCACAAAGTCCAATCCCATCGCTTTTGCGGCAGGGTAAATTCCAAGTCCTGCACCATGACTGTCACCATTTACTTCTGCAGCTACAGCTAGGTGCGAAAACATTTCTCGATCATAGCCGGTAATTTCTTCTGAGGAAATACCATTTTCCTCTAAGAGCATATCGAAAAGAATCCTCGTACCAGCACCTTTTTGACGGTTGACAAAGTTCGCCTTTTTTTCCGAAATATTTATAACATTTTCAATACCAAGCGGATTTCCTTTTGGTAAAATCCAGCCTTGCTTTCTTTTTAAAAACGGATAGAGTACAACATCAGCACCAGCTAATAGTTTCTTAACATATGAAATATTATATTGCTTTGTATTAGGGTCAAGCAAATGAATGCCCGCTACATGGGCCTCTCCTTTTCGAATCGCCATGATACCAGCCATGCTGCCAACATGTGCAGAAACTATTTTCATGTCTGCACGTAATCTTTTAACCTGTGATGATAAAAGATCAATGGTCAAATCGTGGCTGCCACAAAACATAATCGCATTTTTGATTTCCTCAAGCGGCCTTAATAACTCCACTTCAGCAAATTCACCTTGTTCATAGCCAATTACGTTGGCTGGTACGACAAGAAGGCCATCTGCTCTGACATATGACATGGTTACGCCCGCTGCTCTTGTAAGCGGATTGGCCACAAACTGTCCATTCACATAGCCGATATTCATTCGTACAAAGTCCTCAGCACCCATACCCGAAACAATTCGGCGGCCGAGCTTGACTGTTACGGTTTGTCTTTTTGGCTCAGGTATTTGCAAATATTTGCAAATAAGCGGGCGGACAAACCATTCTAGCGCTAAATAGGCAGAAACCGGATATCCCGGAACACCAACAACAATTTTATCTTTAATTTTACCTAAAATAACGGGTTTGCCTGGCCTTGCTGCCACACCATGAGTAAACACAGTCCCGATTTCGCCAATGATATGGACAGTATAGTCCTTAGAACCTGCAGATGATCCGGCATTGATGACGATAATATCGGAAGTCTCTGCAGCTTCCAGCAATACAGACTTAATCTTTTCAGGGTCGTCCTTCACAATCCGGTGCAGTCTTGGCTCCCCGCCCCAATCTTTTACAAAATTCGCGAATACCGTTCCGTTAAATTCAATAATTTCCCCTGAAGAAAGCTGTACGTCTGCCTCCACAAGCTCATTTCCTGTTGGAATAATCGTGACAACTGGCTTTTTAATAACCGGTATTTGAAGCTGCTGCCCAGCTAAAAGCACGCCCAAATCTGCAGGTCTTAGAATATGTCCTTGCGGGAAAAGCATTTCCTCCTGAACAATATCCTCTCCAATTGGACGGATATGCTGCCATGGTGTTGCCGGCTCAATAATTTCAAGCGTTTCTTCATCGATCATATCCACATGCTCAATCATAATGACGGCATTATAAGGAGCAGGAATGGCGTTTCCCGTATCCACAATTGAAAAATCTTTACCTAGCTTTAGCTGTAGTGGATTTTGTTCATGAGCGGTATATGTTTTTTCAGCGATCACAGCAATCCCATCCATGGCAGAAGCATGGTAATGAGGCATAGAGACATTGGCAAAAATCGGTTCAGCGGTTACACGGCCAAGGACGTCAGTTGTTGGAATTATTTCTTTTTCAAGGGGCAGCTGAAACGCCTCAAGAATTTCTCGCTTCGCTTCCGATCGGGGTTTGTCCTCTAAATATATTTTCCGTTTATAGCGTTTCTGGTCCATCTATTTTCCCCCCCTCATCGTGTTGCTATCACAGGTACATAGTCTCCCTGTGAAATACCCTCTTTTTCCGAACTAATCTCAACAATTCCATCACTTTTTACTAATGTAGTAATTAAACCTGATTTCCCGATGATTGGCTCCGCCCACCATTCTCCTTCTTTCTCAAACAAGCGGACACGAATATAGTCGGATCTTCCCGGTGCGGAAGGAATATTCTTGGTAATACGCGCAAAAATTCGATCTGGTTTTTTGTCGATTTTTTCGCCTTTTAACTTTTGAAGTATTTTTTCGCCAAAAAGCATGAAAATAATCATCGCTGATGCCGGATGCCCTGGCAAACCAATAATAGGTTTTCCATTAGCCATTGCAAGAATCGTAGGTTTCCCTGGTTTGATTGAAATGCCATGCACAAATACACCCGGTGAACCTAGGGATTGAATCACATCTGTGGTGTAATCCTTTGCCCCGACCGAACTTCCTCCTGAGAGGATTAAGCAGTCAACTTCATCATAAAACGATTGTGCTTTTTGCTGAAACTCTTGAAAGTCATCCTTTACGATACCGCCGTAGATAACCTCAACATTCCATTGCTTGGCAAGGCCATCGATCGTTAAAAAGTTTATATCACGGATTTGCCCTTCTAAAAGTTTCTCTGTTTGATAGGGAACAATTTCGTCACCAGATGATAGATAACCAACTTTAAGCTTACGATAAACCGTAACATGGCTAATTCCAAGTGAGGCAATTGCTCCTAGCTCCTGAGGTCTTAGCATCGTTCCTTCTGGAAGAAGAACTTCCCCTTCGCGGATATCTTCACCTGCACGAATAATATTTTCACTAGGTGCCACTGGTTTATACGTATTTAAAAGACCATCATGGTCTTCACAATGTTCAATCATGATCACGCTGTCACTGCCTGGAGGAATCATTCCACCTGTAGGGACATAAACTGCTTCCCCTTGACCTACAGGAGTCGCTGCCGACTCACCCATTTTCACTTCGCCAACTACCGTTAAAAATCCTGGCATTGAATCAGATGAGCCGTACGTGTCCTTTGCCTTAACGGCGTAGCCGTCAACCGTAGAACGGTCAAAGCCAGGGACATTTTCCTTCGCGGTGACAGGCACCGCCACTATATAATGAAGAGCTTCTTCGAGTGAACGTTCCTCCGTATCTGTTATTGCAGGAATCTTTTCTTCTATCATGGCATAGGTTTCTTCGACTGTTTTTACCTTGAAAAATTGCACTGTGCCTTACATCCTTCCTACCTAATCGGCTTCCAGCCACTTTTTTGCATCCTCATACTCATGGGGGTGATTCATATTGAAAAAGACACGCTCCATTTCTATGTTGCTATAAACCTGCAAATCTTTTTCGGTTACATAAAGGACGTTTAAATGATCAAGCAGCTGTTTAATTGGAAGACGTCCATTTTCAATACATTCTTCAATTTTATTTACCGTACTCTTTTGAAAAACCGCACATAAGGTTTGCATTTTTCCATTAATAACGGGTACTAACGCATCATAATGGTCAATCTTTTTCACAAGGGTTGCAGCAAGTTCTCCAGAAATAAATGGCATATCACATGCCACAATGAAATTCACATCATAGTCAGAGGCCATTAAGCCGGCGTGAAAGCCTGCAAGCGGTCCCTTTCCAGGATAGTGATCTGACACCATTTTTACTCCTAAAAATTGATAGGAATCTATATCATTGGTAACAAGAACGATATCATCAAAATAGACTTTAAGAATATCAACCATTCTTTCTATTGTCGTTTTTTCATTTAGTTTTAAGAGAGCCTTGTTCGTGCCCATTCTGCTCGATTTTCCACCTGATAAAATAATAGCCGCAGCTTTCATGAATAGCACACCTTCTTAATTTGTTTGTTTTACTTCACCGACAGCCTGATAACCTTGTTCTTGGGCTACGAAGTCTAGGTGAATGGTATTTAAGTCCAGCATGGCAGCAGATGGCTTACTGAGATATTGTCTTGTATCTATCACTTTAATATATCCTGAACACTTTTCGCAAACCTGAATTTGAGAGGAAGCGTCGCCTTCAATCGTTAAGAACTGAATGGCTTTGTGATCATCATTACCGCAGTGTGCGCATTCAATTCGTTTTGCATCCCAATGTGCTAAACAACGAGGGCATGTCATTACTTTTCTGCCTTCATCCTCAAGAACGGCAAGTCTAGCAGGTTCACCGCAAACTGGACAGCCCGCTCCATGAACACTATGAGTGATTTCGTGCTGGAGTTTTTCTGCTGTTAGCTGTAAGTAAGGTCGTAGTGCTGTTTCAGCAAGAAATTGAGGGATCCACTCCTCAAGTCCATGTTCCTCTGCAAAACTAGCAAAATAAACATTGTTAAAGGAAAAGGCTTCGTCAATCCAGCGAATCGCTGTTTCTTCGTTCAATAGAGTGCCGACACTAGCTAGCTTTGATTCAAGCTCAGGATTGTTTTTGGTTAAAAGTGCAATTATCTCCTCTATCCACTGTATGAATAGTGAAATATCAAAATTAATAGACGTTAATGCCGCAGCTGGAACTCCTGCTGACATCGCCGCTTTATCAAGGCTGGGAATAATTGATTCTGGATTAATGCTCTCTTTCCAATTCTCTTGAAGGGTTAAAATATCCTTCTGCAAATTCTGATATTCTTTAGAAACAACAGATTTTTTCATCGTTGTACACCTCTTTCAATTTTTAAATAAAGGCTGTCCAGCAAGAGACAGCCTTTAATGGTATTAACTTTTAACTAGATCAAGCGCCTTTTTTCTTTTTCTTTTTCTTTGTATGAGTTGGATCGTCTAATTTAGGGAAATTTCCTTTTTTGACTTCTTCATCATACCAGTCAGCATAGTGTTCTTTCGCCCACCAAGCAGGAACCTCACCAGTGACAACACCGGAGTATCCTGGTCTAGAGTTTTTGTGAACAACACTAAGATATATGTGTCCAACAATTACAGCAATGGCAAGACCAAAACCAACGTTATGAAGTAAATATCCCCATTGAACAACAGCTTTTGGGAAGTATTCAGAGAACCACATTGGAACGCCTGAACCAATAATCAGTATCGCTGTGAAAATTTGAATGATTGAATTGATCTTTTCCCCAGCGTTGAAGAAAGTTTGTCTTACGTGCTTGAAGTTAAAGCCGAAAAGCTCTTTCACAAATTCAGTAAAGAACTGAAGATCGCGTTTTTTCCATGTAACAAGTTCTTTCAGCCATAGCTTAAAGCCTTTGAAGTCAAAGATTACCCAGATAAAGGTCGGCAGTACAAAGGTAACTGCGAATATCCTATGAAGGAGACGTGCACCCTCAGGTCCGCCAAGAACGGGATACAACCAGTCGAAAAACTCAGTATACATAGGTAAAGCAGTGATGTAGAGGGCAAAGAAAGATATTGCATTAACAGCATGTGCCCAAACAAATGCCTTAGAAAAACGTCTAACTTTTACTGTCGAATTTTGAGGTTTACTCATGGCTGTCACCTCCGTCTTCATTTTTACCATTCTTTTTCTTACTAATAATTGTATTGGTAATAAAAGCTCCTACAACTGCCATTGTAGTTGCACCAATCATCATTTTTCCAATTGGCTGCGCATAGTCTTTCCAAATCACAGCAGAGGTTGGAACTTTAGGGTTTTCTGGCAATCCGTAAACAGATGGCTTTTCCGCCAGTACATAAACCGTATGCGTCCCACCTACACCTTGTGGATTATAGACCATTGCATTCGGGTAGCGGTCTTTAATTTGTTTAACACGCTCTTCTGCTTTCTTGATCATCGCAGCTTTGTCGCCAAACTCCATTGCTCCTGTGTGACAAGTTGTTACACAGGCAGGCTGTAAGCCTTCCTCAAGACGGTCTGTACACATCGTACATTTATTGGCTTTGCGATATTTATCACCATTTTTATCAACATATTCCTTAAGAGAAATGACTTCAAATGGACAGTTATTTACGCAATATCCGCAGCCTACACATTTTTCATGATCGATGACAACCGTACCAAAATCAGTGTAGCTAATCGCGTTCTCTGGGCAAACCTTTTCACAGGCAGCGTCAGTACAATGGAAGCATGCTGAGTGACGGAAAAGGTAGTCAAGATTGCCTTTTGAATTTTCATGCTCGATATATTGTAATACATTCCAAGTATCAGCAGTTGTTTTCGCATGTGACTGAGCGCTTCCTAAGAAGTCCTGTGGTTCTGCTGGAAGGTCATTCCAGTTTTTACAAGCAACCATACAGGCACGACAGCCATCACACTTGGTCACATCAACAAATTTTACATATTCAGTGGCCATTAGTCAGCCCTCCTTACGTCACAGAGGAATGCCTTATATTCAGGAATTGTTGTATTTGCATCCCCAATATGCGGCGTCAGGCGGTTTGCTGTATCCCCAGTTGCGAATCCTTTATATCCAAAATGCCATGGCATTCCGATTTGATGAACTTTTTTGCCACCACTTGTATGAGGCTTAAAGCGCTTCGTCACCATTGCGTACGCTTTAATCTCTCCGCGTGCTGAGCTGACAATGATTTTATCTTTGTTTTTAATACCCTTTTCTTTTGCTAACTCTTCGCTCATTTCCACATACATATGTGGTACAAGCTCAGATAGCCATTCCTGGTTACGAGTCATTGAACCTGACTGCCAGTGTTCACTTACCCGGTAGGTTGTTGCTACAATCGGGAAGTCTGCCTTGAAACCACGCTTATTGAAGTCACCTTCAATCACTACAGCTGCTGGGTTTAATTCTTGACTTGAGAAAGCATTTGGCATTGGGCTTTCAAATGGTTCGTAATGTTCAGGGAACGGACCATCATTTAATGTTGGTGCATACAGTAAGCCTACTCCATCTTTGTTCATGATAAACGGATCGGTTCCTGTTGGGTCTGTTGGAGCTTTGGTTGGTACGAAATCTGGTACGTCATGTCCAGCCCATTTCTTTTGAACATCATCCCACCAGATAACAGCTTTATCCTTGCTCCAAGGCTTACCGCTTGGATCTGCGGAAGCACGGTTGTAGATAATACGGCGATTCATTGGCCAAGCATACGACCAGTTTAAGTAATTACTCATTCCTGTATCTTTGTTGTCACGGTTTTTCGCACGGTTCTTACCTTCTTCAGGGTAGAATCCGCAATAAATCCAGTTACCCGAACAAGTAGAACCATCATCTTTCAAGTTTCCAAAACCAGCAATTAGTTTTCCTGTATTTACATCGTAGCCGTTAATTTCCTTACAAACTAGGTCAATATCCGGATGATGTCCTTCGCCATAGTTCCAATAAAGAGCATTGATTGGAGCAGCTGCAGGACCTGATTCATTTTTATAAAGTGCTTTAATTCTTGTTGCAAGCTCATGAATAATTTCAAGGTCAGCTTTTGACTCGCCTAGAGGTTTAATTGCCTGCCAACGGTACTGCATCCAGCGTGAGCTGTTCGATATACTTCCTTCTTTCTCGTAGGAAGAACATGCCGGGAGGAAGAATACTTCTGTATTGATCTTAGATGAGTCGCTGCCAGCTTCTTTATGCCAGAAGGCTGATGATTCAGTTTCCCAAAGGTCGACAGCTACTAACCACTTCAGGTTGCCTAGAGCTTCTTTTTCTTTTCCTGCATTCGGTCCCCCGACAACTGGGTTGGTACCAAAAAAGAACGCTCCTTCTAGCTCGCCTTTATACATCGCATTAAACAAGTTAATGTGTGAGTAGTTTTTATTACCTTTTGGAAGATTTTGATAGCCAAATTCATTATCCTTAGTTGCATTAGGACCATACCAAGCTTTTAAAAGGCTTGCAACGAATTTTGGTTTATTACTTTGATAGCCTGTTTTCGGTGTTTCCTTTGCATTATAGCCCTCAAGTGTGGCATGCTCTGGAATTGCTTTTGGTACTGCTAGATAGCCTGGGATCGAATCATATAATAAAGCGAAGTCAGTTGATCCTTGAACATTGGACTCACCGCGCATTGCATTAATACCTCCGCCCGGCATGCCTATATTTCCAAGTAGCATCTGAATAATAGCGAAAGCACGAACGTTTTGGGTTCCAACTGTATGTTGTGTTGTTCCCATCGCATACATGATTGTTCCTGATTTACCAACCTTACCAGTTGAACAGAACGCTTCACAAACCTTTACGTAATCTTCTTTTGGTGTCCCTGTTACCTTTGTAACTGTATCTACATCGTATCGTGAGAAATGCTTTTTCATTAATTGGAAAACAGAACGCGGATGCTCTAAAGTTTCATCCTTTACAGGAGTTCCGTCTTCATTTGTTTCCCATGCCCATTGCGTTTTATCATAAGCACGTTTTGCTTCGTCATATCCAGAAAAAAGCCCATCTTCAAATTTAAAGCTTTCTTTGACAATAAAGCTTGCGTTTGTATATTTAGCAACATACTCTTTGTGGTAAAGATTATTATCAAGGGCATATTTAATCATCCCGCCCATAAACGGAATATCCGTACCTGAACGAAGAGGAGCATAAACATCTGCCATTGACGACGTTCTTGTGAAACGCGGGTCAACAGAAATAATTTTTCCACCTTTATCCTTCGCCTTCGTTAACCATCTAAAGCTGATTGGATGGTTTTCAGCAGGATTTGCGCCCATAATCAGTGCACAATCAGTATACTGCAGATCATTCCAATGGTTAGTCATTGCTCCACGTCCAAATGAAGGTGCCAGACCGGCAACCGTAGAACTATGTCATATTCGTGCCTGGTGCTCTAAATAGGTGACACCAAGCCCTCTCATCATTTTAGAAAGCAGGTAACACTCTTCATTATCAAGAGCTGCTCCGCCAAGGCTTGCGATTGCCTCTGTCTTATTTACGGTTATGCCATTTTCAGTTGCAATAAATGATTTGTCCCGTGTTTCTTTCGTACGTTTGGCAATGGTTTCATACATCCATTCCCACTCTTTTTCTTCCCACTTATTACTGCCTGGTGCACGATAAAGCGGTTTCTTAATACGCTTTTCTGAAGTATATAACTGTCTAATTGTTGTTCCTTTACTACATAGCTTACCTTCGTTAATTGGGTTATCCGGATCCCCTTCCGTATAAACCACTGTGTTGTCCTTTGTATGGACTAAGATTCCACAGCCAACGCCGCAAAAGCAGCAAATGGTTGGTGTAACAGTTGATTTGGCAATTTTAAATTCTTTTGTGCTGGCATGAGCTTTTTTCTCATTAAAGCCGAGCTCAACGACTGCAAGAGTGGCGGCAGTAGCACCAGACAACTTCAAGAATTGCCGGCGGTTTAAGTTGATTTCAACCATTTTTCTATCTCCTTCCCAGAATTGAATAGAACATCCCATGAAATGCGGAAGCGCCTTGCCCAGGGGCGACAGGCATAAGACGAGCCGGCTAGAAGGTTGCCTTTTAACCTTCTGGACGGATTGTCTGAAATGTGGAGGCGACTGTTCTGGGACGAAGGCATAAGACGAACCCTGCAAGAAGGCGCTTTTTGCCTTCTTCAGGGGGTGGCTTATGACTCGAGTCCCAAGGAGCCG
>NZ_BAWM01000006.1 GCF_000759675.1 Neobacillus niacini
TAAACGTGGAGGAGCCGTATGCGATGACCCGCACGTACGGAACTGTGAGAGGCGCATGAATTTTTCATGCGCCTACTCTATTTGAATTATTTTTTTCTAGATAAGTTGTTAACTCTTTAAGATTCTTTCCTTGAAAAGCAACCCCAGCTTGGTCAAATAGGATATAAGCCGGTTCTGTCTTAATTTTAAGCTCTGGATATGCCTTCTGAGCCATTTCGAGCTCAGGTAGACTCAAAATATCATTCACTTTTTCAATGATCTTTTTGTTATCTTCAATTGGATTTTCATTATCCCCGATAACTAGAAGTGAATAGGATTTTTTACTATCAGATAATAGATTAGGATAAGGAAAAGTAGTATTCGTTTCCGTTTTTGTTGATGCCTTCTGTTGATTTTGTTCAGTTGGTTTTGATTCTTCTTTAGTTTCAGTGTTTTGACATCCGACTAACAGGATCAGTCCGAAAACAATAGTCCAAGCGATTCTCTTCATTTGAAATCTTCCTTTGTTGTAATAGAATTCTTTTCTACAACATAGCACAAAATTAGTGCCTTTGTACCGTCTGAATATGGAGGATTGATGAAAAGAAAAGCAGGATAAAATCGTTTCATGTCAAATTAGTAATGAAACTAGCACTTTTGAAGGAGTGGGGAAGATATGAAACAGAGTACTGCAGGAATTGATGCTGGAGGTTCGTTAATCAAAATTGTTTATCAGGAAAATGAGAGAATGCATTTTAAAAAGTTTTCAATTAACCAATTGGATTCAGCCATTTCGTGGATAAATATATCTGCTCCTTCCTTAAAGGTCTCTTTAACTGGTGGAAAAGCAAGTGTGATACAAAAAAAGCATTTTCAAGGAAGTATCGTTATTCCTGAATTTCAAGCAACCTGTGAGGGTGCACGCTTTTTACTGGCACGTGAGAATAAAAGTATCGAAGAAAACTATTTAATCGTAAATATTGGAACAGGGACTTCGTGGCATATAGTGAATGGGGAAAAGGTGGAGCGAATTCTAGGCAGTGGTATAGGTGGAGGCACATTTACCGGTCTTGGTTCATTTTTAACACAAGCACAGGGCTATCAACAGCTTACAATCCTCGCCAATGAAGGAAATAAAGGAAATGTCGATTTGCTTGTTAAGGATATTTATGAATCGTCTGAGAGTCCCATTAATGGTGACTTAACAGCGGCGAACTTTGCAAAAGGTAAAAAACTGAACCATACAGAAGCAGATCGATTGGCATCACTATCTAATATGATAGCTGAAACCATTGTATTGTTAACCTCACAGGCAGCTGCTATTCATCAGGTAAAAAGTGCTGTGATTGTTGGTAGTGCAGTTGTTGGCAATCCTTCATTAAGAATATCTCTAGATTTTTATATGAAAATGGTAGGTTTAACCCCTGTATTTTTAGAAAAGGGAGAATATTCCGGTGCGATTGGGGCCTATTTAACTGTCTAAAAATGTTCTCTTGAACTATGAGATCTTTAAAGATAAAGTAAGAAGGAAGACCCAAAAAAGTAGGTGTAACGGTGGAAAAACGATATTTTACAATTGGCATGGCTGGACATATAGATCATGGTAAAACCTCATTGACGAAAGCATTGACCAATGTGGATACTGATCGATTAAAAGAAGAAAAAGAACGACAAATCTCGATTGAACTCGGATTTGCCCCATTATATGAGGATCAGGAAATTCAAATTTCAGTTATCGATGTACCAGGACATGAGCGCTTTATCCGGCAAATGATTGCTGGAGTTGCTGGAATTGACCTTGTTGTACTGGTTGTTGCAGCAGATGAAGGCGTAATGCCGCAAACAAGAGAGCACCTAGACATCCTAAAATTCTTAGGTGTAAAAAACGGGCTGGTTGCGATTTCTAAAATTGACCGGGTCGATGAAGAATTTATTGAGCTTGTAAAAGATGATATCTTAGAAGAACTAACAGGCAGCGTCTTTGAGTGTGCCCCGTTTGTACTTGTGGACAGCCTATCAAAAAAGGGTATAGAGGAATTAAAAGATTTAATTATCAAAAAGCTCAAAGAACAAGAAATGAGAGATGCAAAAGGGGCTTTCCGCCTCCCCATTGACCAGGTATTTACCGTAAAGGGTCAAGGGACAGTTGTTCGTGGAACGGTTTATGAAGGAACTGTGGAAGAGGGAAAAACGCTTAAGATCATGCCAAAAGGTCTGGAAGTTAAAGCGAGACAGATTCAGGTTCATCATAAGCAAGCACAAAAGGCTTTTGCGGGGCAGCGTACTGCCATCAATCTTGCGGGAGTCTCGAAGGAAGACCTAGAACGCGGAGATGTTTTGGTTTCGTCGGAGCACTTTATTGTTACTAAAACAGTGGATGTAGCGATAAGAGTTGTTGAAGATCTCGATTATTTGGTTAAACAAAGAATGCCAATTAAGCTCCATATTGGAACCACAGAAGTAATGGGACGTATTGTCTTTTTTGATAGAAACGAGATTAAGGAAGAAAACGGTGAAATACTATGTCAGCTTCGTTTGGAGGAAGAAATTCTTACTAAACGAGGTGATCGCTTTATTTTACGACGTCCGAGCCCACAAGAAACGATTGGTGGCGGCTGGGTTATCGATCCGAGAGGAAATAAATATCGATTTGGTAATCAAACGATTGAAGATTTGGAAAAGAAAAAGGTTGGATCACCAAAGGAACGGATTACCGCTGCCATTTTTGAAACAAAAAGCTTAACCTTAGGGGAATTAATAAAACGCACTGCGCTGGATGAAGAAACATTGAATGAGTTTTTGAAAGATGACGATTTTGTTTTATTTAATACGAAAGAGTTTACACTCAAAATGTTAATTAACTCGATCGAAGAAGACATCTATGACCGCCTGCAAGAGTTCCATAAAACACACTCAATGAAACAAGGTATTAATAAGGCTGAGCTATTGCAATCCATGCAAAGGAGGTTCCCAAAATCGCTACTTGATTTCGTTGTTGAAAATGGGATCGCAAATGGGGTATTTAATCGAAAAGAACAGTTTGTTTCGTTACCAAGCTTTGTTCCGGAAGTACCGAAAAGCTGGCAAAAACGGGCTGAAAACATGCTTATGGAATTAAATAAGGACGCGCTAAAGGTTCGTTATTATAAGGACTATTTTTCGGATTCAGGAATACCAGACCATTTAGAGGCGGACCTGAGACGTTTTCTTGAAGAGCAAGAATTAGTAGTCCATTTGGATGAACAATTTGCATATCACGGCGAGGTCTTTAAAGAAGCTGTCGAGAAACTTCGAAGTGGTACCGGAGAAGAGTTTGAGGTGGGCGCTGCGAAAGAAATTCTAGACCTTTCGCGCAAATATATGATTCCATTTTTAGAAAGATTGGATTCTAAGGGGATTACCAAACGAGTTGAAAATAAACGAGTCTGGCAAAATAAGTAAGAAAAACCTCAATCCCGAGAATGGATTGAGGCTTTTTTCTTTTATGAAAGGAACTCCCCAGGATTTAATCCTAGCTCGCGGCAAATATCACTGACCATTTGCATTTCATTGTGGTCAAAATTGCCGTCTGCATACCCAATGGCAATACAGTAGCGAGCAACTAAACGGGCTATTTCTGGTTTTGATCTTATTTTTCCTAATGCTCTGAAGGCTTCCGCTCTGCCAATCATCCGATCTGCTTCGATACGTGAAACAAAGTAATTAAATCTTTGGATGACTTTGGTACTATCAAATACGCGTAGCTCTTCACTGGAATTTACAAATTCAATCATTTTTTGTCGTTCCGTAGCGTCCAGGTACCCGTCTGCCATGGAGACCAATGCACATGCTGCTACCACTGCCTCTAAAACATCCTGGCTCTTGTAACGATTAAACAATTCCTGAGCTTTTCTTTTTGATTGATTTGCCCATTCCGCATAGTCTGTTTGATTTGGGGACCATGTGTTTCCACAGCTGTTACAAGTAAGTTTTAATTGGTTTTTACCAATAAATCCACCTAGCAAACCGACAGGTCCAAGAATTAAACCACCAATTGCTGCTTTACCCAAACCAAATCCCTTTTGCCCTGTTCGGATATTTGATGAGCTACAGCGAGGGCAATGAATATCGTCCCCATATGTACGATTGGTGTTCGGCGCTGAGGTTTGTGTTGGATATCCAAAAGCTGGCTGCGAATAGGAAGATTCCGGCTGTAAATGAATTCGCTGAGGCTGTTGGTTTTGCTGGTATGGGTTAGCACTGTATTGATTTTGATTAAATGAATTTTGGTTGTTAATTTGGTTCTGATTGTTAAATTGATTTTGATTGTTATTTAGTTGGTTCTGATTGTTGTTAAATAAATTTTGTTGAACAGGCGGTGGTGTTGGTATTGGAGTTGGATCATCAACGCTTACCCCAAAATTGCGGCACAAAGCTGCCAGTCCACCTTGAAAACCACTGGCAATCGCATTAAATTTCCATTCTCCGTTATGACGGTAAAGTTCTGCCGCTACAATAGCTGTTTCAACAGTAAAATCTTTGCCAAGGTTAAAACGAAGTAGTTCCTCATTTGTTTGTTCATTAAAGATGCGCACGTATGAATTAGAGATTTGTCCAAAGTTTTGCTGCTTCACTTGTGCGTCATGAATCGTAATCGTAAAAGCAATCCGATGGATGTGGCTAGGAACACTTTGTAAATTAATTCGGATTTGTTCGTCATCCCGTTCGCCCTCACCATTTCGGTTATCCCCACTGTAATTAATCGAGCCATTGCCTCCAGATGGATTATTATAAAAAATAAAATCTTGATCACTTTGAACCTTACCGGTTTGCCCTAATAAAAAGGTGGAGGCATCTAAATCAAAGTTAGAACCATTATGTGCAATATCCCATCCTAAACCAACGACAACATTTTGCAGACCAGGATGTGACTTTGTTAAATCAACTTTTTGTCCTTTACTAAGCGTAACTCCCAAATTTTCCACTCCTTATCATGTTTATTATTCCTATATTCATTTATAAACCTAATTATGTAGAAGATTGAAATTACTTTCAATTATTTCTCTTACTATAACACTACGAGGTAAGTGATGATAAAGTTTCAAAATTAATATTTTTTCATTCCATCTATATTGCAAGTCCTGAAACAGGAAACTAGATCATCCAAGTTTTCTTTAGCGAGAACCATTTTGAAATTATATTTTAAAAATAATTTGAAAAAAGTAGAATAATAATTTATAATTTTAAGAAAATTAAGAATTTCTTAATAGGGGGTTAATTATGAAGTTATATGTATCCGTAGATATGGAAGGAATAACAGGTCTAGTCGACCACACCCATGTCGATTCCAACAAGCATAATTATGAACGGAGCCGAATCATTATGACAGATGAGGCAAACCATGTTGTAACAACAGCTTTTGAGCAAGAGTGGAAGGAGGTAGTTGTTAATGACAGCCATTCCAAAATGAATAATCTGTTAATCGAAAGGCTGCATCCTGAAACACAACTTATTACGGGTGATGTGAAGCCTTTTTCGATGGTTCAGGGCTTGGATGAATCTTTTGATGGAGCCATCTTTGTTGGCTATCATGCCCGTGCTTCTTTAAAAGGAGTAATGTCCCATTCAATGATATTTGGAGTCCGAAATATGTACATTAATGATGCGGCAGTTGGAGAATTAGGGTTTAATGCCTATGTTGCAGGATATTTTGATGTACCTGTGTTAATGGTAGCAGGTGATGATGGCGCTGCAAATGAGGCCAAAAAACTTATTCCCAATGTCACAACAGCTGTAGTAAAAGAGTCTATTTCACGGTCTGCTGCAAAATCTTTAACACCCATAAAAGCAGGACAACTCGTTCGTGAAAAGACCGCTTACGCATTAAGAAATAAAGGAACTGTAAAGCCGCTTACCCCTCCTGATCGTCCCTTGGTAGGAATTGAATTTGCAAACTATGGACAAGCAGAGTGGGCCAACCTAATGCCAGGAACAGAAATCGTACCTGGAACAACGATTGTCCGTTTTCAAGCCAAAAATATTTTAGAAGCGTATCAAGCAATGCTTGTTATGACTGAATTAGCGATGAGAACAACATTCTGTTAGGAAAGGACAAAGCATGAATACATATTTTATCAAACGATTTATTGCCATGATTATTACTCTATGGCTCATTATAACCGGGACATTCTTCTTAATGCACTCAGTACCTGGATCACCTTTTAATGAAGAAAGAACAACCAATGAAGCTATCCAAAAAAACCTCGAAGCTTATTATCACCTAGACGAACCTCTCTTAGTCCAATATGGAAACTACTTAACAGCACTCCTGCACCTAGACCTTGGTCCATCAATTAAAAAATCTTCACAGACTGTAAATGAAATGCTTGGAAGGGGATTTCCGGTTAGTTTTGAACTTGGATTTTATACCCTTATCCTTGCGGTCATCTCTGGAATTACGCTCGGGATTATTGCCGCATTGCGTCATAATGGAGTGATTGACTATCTTTCGATGAGTATTGCTGTCCTAGGGATTTCGATACCAAACTTTGTAATGGCTACGTTTTTAATTGAACAATTAGCGGTTAATTTTCCGATTTTTCCAGTAGCCACCTGGACAAGCCCGAAACATATGGTGCTGCCAACGTTAGCTTTGGCAACAGGCCCAATGGCGATTATTGCGAGGTTAACACGTACGAGTATGCTTGAGGTACTAACACAGGATTATATTAGGACTGCAAAAGCCAAAGGATTATCACCAGTAAAGATTGTTTTCAAACATGCCTTAAGAAATGCTCTTCTGCCAGTTGTGACGGTCTTAGGCTCATTAGCTGCAAGTATTTTAACTGGGACGTTCGTAATCGAAAAAATCTTTGCGATTCCGGGGATGGGAAAATACTTTGTTGATAGTATTAATAACCGGGATTTTCCAGTCATTATGGGTACTACCGTTTTTTATAGTGCAATTTTGATTCTCATGCTTTTTTTAGTCGATCTCGCATACGGAGTATTGGACCCAAGAATCAAACTCCACAAAAAGGAGGCGAAGTAATGGAACTACGTAAACAGGAAGAACGGAATATTTCGCCTGGTGTTCCAGATGAATGGTTTGTCAGGAAGGTACAAAATCAATCAGAAGCAGAAGCTGTCGTAAGACCCAGTCTGTCATACTGGAAGGATTCCTGGTACCGGCTTTTAAAAAATAAACTAGCAATGTCAGGGATGGCTTTCTTGGTTCTGCTAGCTTTATTCGCTATTTTTGGTCCAATTATTTCACCTCATTCGGTAGAAACCCAAAAATTGACCTTACAAAATCTGCCACCATCCAGTGAATTTTGGTTTGGGACGGATGATTTAGGAAGAGATGTGTTTACAAGAACGGCCTATGGTGCCCGTATTTCTCTATTTGTTGGTTTAGTTGCGGCACTCATTGACTTTATTATTGGTGTTGTTTATGGAGGAATCTCTGGTTACAAAGGAGGTAAAACCGATAACCTGATGATGAGATTCGTAGAGATCTTATATGGTCTCCCTTATTTACTTGTTGTTATTTTAGTCATGGTAGTAATTGGACCTGGATTAACAACGATTATCCTCGCGCTGTCGATAACAGGATGGGTTGGAATGGCAAGAATTGTCCGGGGACAAGTCTTGCAAATTAAAAACTATGAATTTGTATTGGCATCCAAAACATTTGGGACAAAAACAGCCCGGATTATTCGTAAAAATCTTTTACCAAATACAATGGGCCCAATCATTGTTCAAATGACCCTTACAATTCCGTCCGCCATTTTTGCGGAAGCTTTTTTAAGCTTCATCGGACTTGGAATCCAGGCGCCGCATGCAAGCTGGGGTGTTATGGCGAATGATGGCTTGTCTACGATTCTATCAGGCTACTGGTGGCGATTGTTTTTCCCAACACTTTTTATATCATTAACAATGTTTGCATTTAATGTTTTGGGTGATGGGCTGCAGGATGCCCTTGATCCGAAACTGAGGAGGTAACATCATGGAAAAAATTCTTCAGGTTAAGGACCTTCAAGTATCCTTTTCAACGTACGGCGGTGAGGTAAAGGCCGTACGCGGGGTCAGCTTTGATTTACATAAGGGGGAAACGCTCGCAATAGTCGGTGAATCCGGTTGTGGGAAAAGTGTAACCTCCCAAAGTATCATGAGACTGATTCCTGATCCGCCAGGGAGAATCACATACGGGGAAATCCTTTTTAATAATATGGACCTAATCAAGTTAAAAGAACCTGAACTGCGGAAAATTCGCGGTGCTAAAATATCAATGATTTTTCAGGATCCAATGACTGCTTTAAATCCAACACTTACCATTGGTGAGCAAATTATGGAAGGAATCATGGAACATGAAAAGATAACAAGGGCCGAGGCTAAAAAGGCTGCTGTTGAAATGCTCCAACTTGTTGGTATTCCTAGTCCCGAAGCACGATTAAAGCAGTACCCCCATCAGTTTAGCGGAGGGATGCGCCAGCGGATTGTGATTGCGATGGCGCTCGTGTGCAGTCCTGACGTGTTAATTGCCGATGAACCGACTACTGCTCTGGATGTAACGATACAAGCACAAATTTTGGAGTTGTTCCGTGATATTCAGAAAAAAACAGGTGTCTCGATTATTCTAATCACTCATGACTTAGGGGTAGTTGCCCAAGTTGCTGATCGAGTTGCAGTTATGTATGCCGGTAAGATTGTGGAAATAGGGAGCAGGAGGGAAATCTTTTATCGCCCTCAGCATCCGTATACGATGGGGCTGCTTCAATCTGTACCACGTTTAGATATTGAAAAAGCTGAATTAGTCCCAATCCCAGGAACACCGCCTGACTTATTTTCACCTCCAATAGGCTGCGCCTTTGCAGCACGCTGTAAGTATTCAATGGAAGTTTGTGAAAGAGTCTACCCGGTTCAATCCTCTCTTAGTAACAATCACCATGTTGATTGCTGGCTGCAGGATGAACGGGCCAAAAAATTGGTTTCAACGTTTGTTTAAATAAAAAACATTTACTAGGGGGAAAAAGATGAAAAAGTTTATTACGATGTTGGTCTCAATTTTGTTGTTATTTTCTTTAGCAGCATGTACAGCAAATAGCGATGCTGGAAGCGAGCCAAAGGATGATGGAAAAGGTGATTCTAAGGAAAAAGCTGAAAAAGTCCTATATCTTAACAACGGACAAGAGCCTACATCCTTTGACCCGCCAATCGGTTTTGATGCTGTATCATGGAATGCTTTAAACAATATCATGGAAGGTTTAACCCGTTTAGACGAAAATCACCAGCCAAAAGCAGCAACTGCAGAAAAATGGGATGTATCAGAGGATGGGAAAACCTATACCTTCCACATCCGTGAAGATGCAAAATGGTCCAATGGTGATGATTTAACTGCAGGTGACTTTGTATTTGCATGGAAACGGCTTTTGAATCCAAAAACAGGGTCTGGAGCAGCATTTTTAGGCTATTTTATTGAAGGTGGAGAAGCCTTTAATACAGAAAAAGGAACAGCAGACGATGTTAAAGTAAATGCTGTTGATACGAAAACGTTTGAAGTAACGCTTACAAGTCCACAGGCTTATTTCTTAAGTGTTATTGCTAATCCGGCGTTTTTCCCAATCAACGAAAAAGTAGCAACTGCCAATCCAGAATGGTTTTCTGAAGCGGACTCGTTCGTAGGTAATGGTCCATTTACATTAGCGGAATGGAACCATGATAGTGATTTCACAATGGTAAAGAACGACAAATATTGGGATGCCAAAAATGTAAAATTGGATAAAATCCATTGGGCGATGGTTGATGATACCAATACGGAATATCAAATGTTCAAGACAGGTGAGCTTGATACTTCGGACGTTCCTGCAGATTTAGCCGATTCTTTATTTAAAGAAGGCGACGTGAAAGTAGAGGATCAAGCAGGTGAGTATTTCTATCGTTTTAATGTAAATTTGGAACCTTTCCAAAATGTTAATATCCGTAAGGCATTTGCAATGGCGGTTGACCAGAAGCAGATTGTAGAACTAGTTACAAAAAATAAAGAAAAGCCTGCTTATGGTTTTGTTTCCTACGGCTTTAAGGACGCATCAGGCAAAGACTTCCGTGAAAAAAATGGTGATTTAATTAAAACGAATGTAGAACAAGCGAAAGAGCTTTTGAAAAAGGGAATGGAAGAGGAAGGATATACAACACTTCCTGAAGTTACCTTAACCTATAACACTCTTGATTCACATAAGAAAATAGCTGAGGCTCTTCAGCAAATGTTTAAAGAAAATTTAGCTGTTGATGTTAAGTTGGCAAATATGGAATCAAATGTATTTGCAACAGACCAAAAAGCATTAAAGTTCCAATTGTCACGCAGTTCATTCCTAGCAGATTATGCAGACCCTATCAACTTTGTGGAAAACTTCCAAACGGGACATTCTATGAATCGTACAGGATGGAGCAATGCAGAATTTGACCAATTGGTTAAGGATGCAAAAAATGAAGCGGATGAAAAGAAGCGTTTTGAATTAATGTACCAAGCTGAAAAGATACTCTTTGAAGAAGCACCGATTATTCCAATTCACTTCTATAACCAAGTGTATTTACAAAATAAAGCTGTAACAGGAATCGTCCGTCATCCAGTTGGATACTTAGAATTAAAGTCCGCGGATAAAAAGTAAATCAAGGAAAAGGGATGTTCGCTTGAACATCCCTTTTATCCTAATAATCTAGACTGATAGAAAGGCAGAAAGGGTGTTTTGATGAGATTACTAAAGCCAAACCGTCTAATCAAAGGGGATACAGTTGGAGTCATTGCTCCGGCTAGCCCGCCAAACAAAAAAAATCTCGAAAGCGGAATAGAGTTTTTAAAGGGATTAGGGCTGCGGGTAAAGGTTGGCAAGAGTGTAGAAAAAATCTATGGCTATTTAGCAGGATCCGATCAAGAAAGGCTAGATGATTTACATGCTATGTTTCTCGATTCTGAAGTGGAGGCCATTTTTTGTGCATGTGGTGGCTATGGAACTGCGAGATTGGCAGCAAATATAGAATACGAAATGATTAAAGCAAACCCCAAAATTTTCTGGGGTTATAGTGATATTACTTTTTTACATACTGCTATTAGGCAAGAAACAGGTCTGATAACCTTTCATGGACCAATGCTGGGATCGGATATTGGTAAGGAGGACGTACATCCATTATCAAAAGAAGGTTTTCAGCAATTATTTGAGCCAACTGACGTAGTTTATTCCAAACTTTTTTCTTCTTTGGAAACATTGGTTGAGGGTGTTGCTAGTGGTGAGCTAATTGGCGGGAATTTATCGCTATTAGTCAGCACCCTTGGAACTCCATATGAAATAGATACGAAAGAGAAACTCTTATTTATTGAAGATGTGAATGAAGAACCGAGATCGGTAGACCGGATGCTGAATCAACTCAAAATGGCTGGAAAGCTAGATGATGTAAATGGCATCGTTATTGGTGATTTTTGTGATTGTACATCAAAAAGGGATCCTTCTTTAACACTCGAAGAAGTCATTAACCATTATGTCCTGTCGGCCAATAAACCGGCATTAAAAGGATTCTTGATGGGACATTGTAATCCACATGTATCCATTCCCTTGGGAGTTCAGGCTACCTTAAATACGAATGAGAAAAGATTAATAGTTGAAAGTGGAATTGTCTAAAGGGGGAAAAAAGATGATTATTAAGGAAATTGAAACATTTCGTGCAGCCGTTCCGCTCATCAAACCTTTTAAAACGGCATTAAGAACGGTAACAACAGCAGAAGCGATTTTTGTGAAAGTAAAATGTGATAATGGAATTACTGGCTGGGGAGAGGCACCACCGACCGTGGTCATTACGGGTGATAGTCTGTTAGGTATTGAATCAGCGATTATCCAGATCATTAAACCTTTTCTAGAAAATAAAAGTCTCCTAAACTATGAATTAATTTTTCAAGGACTAAAAACAATCATGGTAGGAAATACAAGTGCGAAAGCAGCGATTGATATGGCTATATATGATTGTTTATCCCAGTTTTGCAGACTTCCGCTTTACCAGTTCCTTGGCGGGCACAAGAAAGAGCTGGAGACAGATTTTACCGTTAGTGTGAATGGTCCTGAAGAAATGGGTGACGATGCTGTATCCTATATTCAAAAAGGGTTTAATGTTCTAAAGGTAAAGGTTGGGAAAGATGATATCTCCAAGGATTTAGAGCGAATCAAGGAAATTAGAAAAAGAGTGGGCAATGCTATAAAAATACGGTTGGACGCCAATCAAGGCTGGACCGCAAAGGATGCGATTCGGACCATTCGCAAAATGGAGGATAGTGATTTACGAATAGAATTAGTCGAACAACCTGTGAAAGCGGACGATCTGGAGGGGCTTAAACAAGTTACCGATTCGGTTGATACGATGATTATGGCAGATGAAAGTGTATTTACACCCAAACAGGCATTCCAAGTTTTAAAGACGAGAAGTGCAGATTTAATTAACATTAAGCTGATGAAAGCGGGAGGAATCTATCAAGCTCAGATTATCAACCAGTTAGCTGAAACTTGTGGTGTAGAGTGCATGGTTGGCAGCATGATTGAAACACGCCTTGGGATTACGGCTGCCGCTCATTTTGCGGCAAGCAAACAAAATATAACTCGATTTGATTTTGATGCACCACTCATGCTGGCGAAGGAAATAGTTGATGGAGGTATTCATTATAATAATAGATTCATCACACTTCCAGATTGTCCAGGCCTTGGAATAAAGCATGTAACGATAGAAGGAGGGGTAACGGTTGGATAAACGACTTGTAAACGTCCCGGTAGCTACTGTCTGGACATCTCATAATTCTGCACGAGAATTGGATGTGGCAGCTATCAGCAATCCGGTCGATATCGATCGATGGTTAGAAGGTTTAACATTTGAAACAAGACTTGGTTTGTGCGAACAAAACCTCGTCCAAACCCAGCTTTTATATGGCGAAGAGGTCGTCGTAATCGAAGAGATTGAGAATTGGGTCCATGTTATCATCCCGGATCAACCAACATCAAAAAATGTAAAAGGCTATCCTGGCTGGGTTCCCTCATCTCAATTGGTAAAATGTCCATTGGACTGGAATATAAAAGAAGGTCCAGTTGTTGTAGTAACGAATCCGAAAACAGTTTTATATAAAGAAACAAAAATGGAACTTTCTTATCAAACCATCCTCCCACTAATAAAAGAGGCGGATGGGAAGGTTATTGTAAAAACTCCTGATGGGACAGGTTTACTGAGCTCAGAACATGTTACCCTTTCTGAATCTCTAACCAATCGCTTTAAAGGCAATGGAACTGAAATCGTTTCCGATGGTGAAAAATTTCTTAATCTTCCATACTTATGGGGTGGAATGAGCAGCTACGGATATGATTGCTCAGGTTTCAGCTATACCATGTGTAAAGCAAATGGGTATATCATTCCCCGTGATGCACATGACCAAGCAAATGCAGGGGAACAAGTCAGTACAGAAGAAATAAAACCAGGTGATTTGCTCTTTTTTGCCTATGAAGAAGGAAAGGGTAGGATTCATCATGTTGGAATTTATTATGGTGACGGAAAATTACTCCATTCCCCAAATACAGGAAAGACGGTTGAAATTATTTCATTAGCAGGAACAATCTATGAACGAGAACTTTGTGCAGCAAGGCGCTATTGGGTTGAGACGGAGGCATAGAATGGTGAAATTATTACAAGTAAACAATTTGAAAAAACATTTTCATTTAGGAAAAAATGAAATCTTAAAAGCGGTGGATGGTGTTTCCTTCCATATCAACAAAGGGGAAACCTTTGGGATTGTGGGTGAATCAGGTTGTGGGAAGTCTACTGCTGGGAGAACCATTATTGGACTCTATGACCAAACCGAAGGAGAAGTTATTTTTAATGGAAAAAACATTCATACTTTGAAGTCCAAGGAAAGACATAACTTTCACCGGCAAATGCAGATGATTTTTCAAGATCCGTATGCATCATTAAATCCTAGATCAACAGTAAGAGAAATCATATCCGAGCCCATGGAAGTTCATGGCTTGTACCCTAATAAACAAGACCGACTAAAACGTGTCTATCAATTACTAGAGGATGTTGGGTTAAATCGCAATCATGCCGATCGCTATCCACACGAATTCAGCGGTGGGCAGCGTCAGAGGATTGGCATAGCCCGTGCTCTCGCATTAGATCCAGAGTTTATTATCGCAGATGAACCGATATCTGCTCTTGATGTGTCAGTCCAGGCACAAGTTGTGAATTTATTAAAACGTCTTCAGAAGGAAAAAGGGTTAACATATCTATTTATCGCCCATGACCTTTCAATGGTGAAACAAATAAGTGATCGAATTGGGGTTATGTATTTAGGGCATTTAGTTGAGTTAACAGATAGCAGTGAGTTGTATAAGAAACCGATGCATCCATATACTCAGGCGTTGTTGTCTGCGATTCCGATTCCAGATCCTGACATTGAGGATCAGCGAGAACGGATTATTTTAATGGGAGAGCTGCCAAGCCCAATTAATCCACCAAGCGGCTGTGTCTTCCAAACACGCTGCCCTATGGCGATGGAGGTTTGCTCTGTTGAAAAACCAAACTGGAAGGAAGTAGAAGTAAACCATTTCCTAGCATGTCATTTATATGATAAAAACAAAACTGGTGACCATGATTATTCACAGGTTGCAGTTACTAGGTAGACTATGGAGATATTAAAAGAAAAAATTCGTGAAGAACTCAATGAATTTGAAGGGAGGATCGGCTTAGCAATAGAAATTGAAGACGCTGGTAATTTCTATATCGATAACGAAAAAGTATTTCGTTCGGCAAGTTTAATAAAGATTCCCATTTTACTAGCAGGGCTCGGGAGGCATAAGATAGGCGAACTAGACTTAGAACAACTGATTCACATTTCAAAGGAAAATAGAGCAGGCGGATCAGGGATATTATATGCACTATCTGATCAGTTATCATTGACAGTGAAAGACTTAATGACCTTGATGATTATCGTTTCAGATAACACAGCCACCAATATTCTGATTGATTTATTGGGGATGGATGAAATCAATGCTTTTATAAAAGAAATCGGATTTGAACACACTAAGTTAAACAGAAAAATGATGGATTTTGCTGCAATTGAAAAAGGAATGGACAACTTTACAAATCCGAGAGAAATGATTCATTTCCTTAAATTGTTGAATGAAATAAACGATATTATTGGAATCACAGGACCTCCAATTGCGTATCATGCATTAAGACATCAGCAATTTAGGGATAAGCTCCCGGCAATGGTGAACCTAGAAAAGATCACTGTAGTAAATAAAACCGGGGAACTTCCGAGTGTTGAGCACGATTGTGCTATATTTGAATATCAGGGCAGAAAAGGCTATGTCGCTGTTTTGACGGACAGTTTCATCGATCAAAATGCTGTAAAACAAATCATCAGGAACATTGGAAAACATATTTCTGATTTTTTCATTCGACACACAAAGATTTGCTGGAATAGTAAGTAATGATACTGATTTGGGTGCACCGAATCAGTTTTTTAATAAAAGAAATGTTTTACCCCGTATCTTTTTTCCATTTTGAAACGTTTATAGGTTAGAGAGTGTTAAAGGAGTGAATAAAATGTCTAATGGTTTTAGTCAGATCACAAGGGAAGACCAACAACAGGAAAATAAGACAGGTGATTTTTTTTGGATAGAGTATTATCCAAAACTACAGCGATATTGTCACTTTTTAGCCCAAAATAAATGGGATGGCGAAGATATCGCTCAAGAAGTTTATTTGAAAGCTAAGAAATATTCCACTGCCAAGCATAAGATGACCTCAGCTTTGGTAAATAAGATCGCTTACAATCATTGGATTGATGTGGTTCGAAAAAGAAAAAACGAATCAACCCATATAAATCATGATTTTTCTAGTCATTTAGCAGCAAGTCAGCTGGATGATAGGTTGAATTCGGTCGAATTATTGCTAAAGCATTTCACACCAAAGCAAGCCGTCATTTTTATGCTCAAAGAAGCATTTCAATACCAATCAAAGGAAATTGCAGCTATTCTTGGGACAACAGAAATGGCTATAAAGTCCAATTTGAATCGTTCTAAAAAACGTCTTGAAAAAATAAATGAAACGGATCGCTGCTTCCCTATGGAATTATTTTGGGATGAAGATGAACGCGAGAAATTAGCTGATTTATTTAATGAATCGTTAAAAGTCCAAGATCCTAGCGTTTTAATTGATTCACTTTCATCATTCAAAAGTGTTATGGATATTCCACAGCTTGTTTCAAGGAATATTGGATCGTTTAAAACTCACACTCCTTCAAGCACTCTCTGTATGGCTGCTTAGCCAATATCTGCTTTCAAGGAGGATTTATCAATGAGTACAATTCCTTATGTAATAGAACAATCTAATCGTGGTGAACGTTCCTACGATATTTATTCACGATTATTAAAAGATCGGATCATTATTATCGGTGATGAAATTAATGATCACACGGCGAACAGTGTGGTTGCTCAATTATTATTTTTAGCAGCTGACGCACCTGATAAAGAAATTTCACTTTATATTAATAGTCCCGGAGGCTCCACATCAGCCGGTTTTGCCATTTATGATACCATGCAATACATTAAGCCGGATGTTCGAACGATTTGTACAGGGATGGCAGCATCATTTGGGGCGATGTTACTGCTTGCTGGAACGAAAGGGAAACGGTATGCCTTGCCAAATAGTGAAATTATGATTCACCAGCCACTTGGAGGCGTAAGGGGGCAGGCAACTGAAATCGAAATATCTGCAAGGCGTATCTTAAAGCTAAGAGAACATATTAATCAAATAATTTCCCAGAGGACGGGGCAGACTGTTGAGAAGGTAGCAAACGATACAGATCGAGATTACTTTATGAGTGCCGAAGAAGCAAAAGCGTATGGAATTATTGATGAAATTCTATACCCGAAAGCATAAATTTGAAAAAAGTTAAGCAAAATAACAGGAAAAAGGTTAGCGAACTGTAAGAATATCCCTTTTGAGTATTCAAAAGGGATATTCTTACAGAAAAAACAGCTGACCTTTTTTATATTGACACCTTTTATAACATGCAATATAGTTAAACAAGTGAATAGTTTAACAGTTTAACTAATTTTACAAAGTGAGGTGAAATGGACAATGGATAAAAAGACCATTCAGGAACTAATAGACCGGTATGTGTCCGTTTCTTTTGTTGTCAATAAGAAAGCAGAGTCTTTACTTAAGTGTCAGATAGGAGAGGATTTAACCACTGACCAGCACTATATTTTAAGTTACATTCAACAATCTCATGAGTGCACCTCATCAGAATTGGCAGAGGCATTTGATGTGAATAAAAGTGCGATTACGGCTATTATCAACAGAATAGCTGACAGAGGTCTAATTGAAAGAACGCGTGATGAAAACGATAGGAGGGTTGTTTATTTAACATTGAGTGATAAAGGAAAAAAACTGCACCAAAAAACCCAAGAAAAGGTGCACCTTTTGGTAGAGTCATTTATTACTCAATTTGATGAAACAGAAATTACAAACTTTATTAATACGTATGAAAAATTAGCCCTAATATTAACCAACATGAAAAAGGACGAAGAGGGGGATAACTCGTGAGATCGATTATAAAAGGAAAATGGTTTGTCCTTACTGCATGGGTAGCAATTATTGCGGTGCTCTTTATGGTAGCACCAAATATGGAAAAGCTTGTCCGGGAAAAGGGACAAATCAGCGTTCCGGAAGGTTATTCTTCCACTCTAGCCGAGGAAATTTTAAATGATGTCCAGTCAAGTGAAAATAGCGGGAATGATTTACAAACAGCATTAGTTTTCCATAGTGACAAAAAATTAACGGAAGATGACTTTTCAAAGGCAGAAATAGCTATTACTCAGCTGGAAAAGAATAAGAGTGAACTGGGTATAACCTCTATTCTTACTCATTTTAATCAAGAGGAATTAAAGGAACAACTTGTATCAGAGGACGGAAAAACGATCCTTGTTTCCTTGAATGTAACCGCAGATGGTCGTGAAGGAAAAGAAATTACGAATGATTTGTATGAAGCACTAGATAATGTGGAATTAGCCCACTATTATACTGGTAACTGGTTGATCTCAGAGGATCTTGTAACAAACTCTCAAGAAGGTCTAAAGAAGACCGAAGGAATTACTGTTGTTTTTATATTGGTTGTGCTATTACTTGTGTTTAAATCAGCTGTGGCTCCTATAATTCCATTAGTAACGGTAGGCTTCAGCTATTTAGCTGCGCAGTCAATTGTTGCTATTTTAGTAGATAAGGTCAATTTCCCCTTATCAACCTTTACACAAATATTCTTGGTTGCTGTATTGTTTGGGATTGGAACCGATTATTGTATTTTGCTGCTTAGTCGTTTTAAAGAGGAAATGTCTAAGAATGATAGTGTAGTAGAGGCTATTGTTATTACTTACAGTAATGCCGGAAAAACAGTTTTCTTTAGCGGATTAGCGGTTATGATTGGTTTTGCTTCCATCGGTTTTTCAACCTTTGTGCTTTATCAGTCAGCAGCTGCCGTAGCGATCGGAGTAGCTTTATTGCTTGTAGGATTGTTTACAATTGTCCCGTTTTTTATGGCTGTGTTAGGCAAGAAACTATTCTGGCCATCAAAAGGGAAGCTGGAGCATGGTGAAAGTAAATTTTGGGGATTTGTTGGCAGTTTTGCTTTAGCACGTCCTTTAATTGCGCTGATCATTGTTGCTGCTATTTCAGTTCCAGCATTATTTACGTATGATGGAGATTTATCGTTTAACTCACTTGAAGAAATCGGTGATGAATTCAATTCGATTAAAGGATTCAATATTATTTCTGACGGATTCGGACCTGGTGAATCCATGCCTACACAAATTGTCATTAAAAATGATGACAAAATGAATACGTCAGAATACATTGCTCTCACAGAAAAAATTAGTCAAGAGCTTAATAAAATCAGCGATGTGGATGCGGTCCGCTCCGTTACACGTCCGACTGGTGAAACCATTGACAATTTCTATATATCGGAGCAAGTAAAAAGTCTAGAGGACGGTCTTGGTCAGGGGAATGATGGAATTCAAAAGATTAGTAGTGGTCTTGCCGAGGCAGGCAGCCAGCTCGCAGCTAATCAACCCAAAATGGGAGAGGCTACCGATGGAATCAGTCAATTGATTACCGGCACAAGCCAGTTACAAACGGGAATGGGAACCATCCAAGATAACCTTGCAAAAATTGAAGGTGGATTAAAACAAGGTGCAGCAGGTACCACGCAAGTGAAAGAAGGACTAGAGGTTATAAAGACTAAATCTGCCGAAGTATTGGCTGGCAGTAAACAGTTGCTTGAAGGATACAAACAGGCAGCTGGGGGATTAAATACACTTGCAGGAAACTACGATCAAGTTGCGAATGGCGTTAGTGGATTACAAGATACATTAGCGGCAACAAATCAATATTTTACTAATCTAGAAAGTGATTATAGTGATATTGGGCAAAATAAAAACTATCAAGCTATTAAAATGACCATTCAAGGTTCTCAGGCAGCAACTGCAGAATTAGCAGGAAGCTTGAATCAATTGAATTCAGGTTTAAAAGGTGCTCAGGATGGTATCAGTTTTGCTAATAGTAAATTCTCAGAAGCCATCGTTGGTCAGGAAGCACTCGTGAAAGGAATGGAGGATCTCTTAAAAGGTCTAACAGAGATTGAATCAGGACTTTACACGATGGGAAATGGCCAAGGACAAATTGTTGATGGACTTCCTCAATTTTCAAATGGTCTAAGTGGATTGAATAACGGTCAGCAGCAGATTTTAACAGGCTTTCAGGACATGAGCGGTCAAATCACTCAGCTGACAGATGGGTTAACGCAAAGTGCGGATGGATTAAATCAAGTCTCTGATGGTTTGGAGTCAGCACAGGAGTACCTAGCTGGAGTATCTAAGCAAGAGCAAAATGGTTTTTATATTCAACAGGATGTACTTGATGGCAAAGACTTTGAGCAAGTATTAAATACCTATATGTCAAAAGATCGTAAAGTAATGACGATTGACGTGGTCTTTAATAAGAACCCGTATTCCAATGAAGCTCTTAATACAGTTCCTGAAATTAAGGAAACAGTTGAGCGGGTGGTAAAGGATACAAAGCTTGAGAATGCAGAAATAGCAGTAGGCGGAGTATCAAGTATGCACCATGACCTTGATAATATATCAGAGGCCGATTATTCACGAACTGTGGTGCTTATGCTGATTGGGATTACGATCATTCTAATCATTCTGTTCCGTTCCATTATTATGCCTTTATATCTGATTGGTTCATTAATCTTAACGTATTTTACTTCTATGGCACTTGCAGAAGTATTGTTTGTAAATGTGTTAGGCTATTCAGGCATAAGCTGGGCAGTTCCGTTTTTTGCGTTTGTTATTTTAATAGCACTCGGAATTGACTATAGTATTTTCTTAATGGACCGATTCAATGAGTTTAAACATATGCCAGTAGAAACAGCGATACTCATTTCGATGAAGAAAATGGGAACAGTTATTATCTCTGCAGCAGTCATTTTAGGCGGCACTTTTGCTGCGATGATGCCAGCTGGTGTTTTATCATTGCTTCAAATTGCGGCCATTCTATTAATCGGACTTTCACTCTATGCCCTCGTGATTCTGCCGTTGTTTGTCCCAGTCATGGTTAAAACATTTGGAGAAGCCAACTGGTGGCCGTTTAAAAAGAATAACGATACAGTTGTAAATGATCATTCAACTCATATGTAAAAAAAGCAGCATGCTGAAGTTTCGGCGTGCTGCTTTTTATTAGATTACTCAACAATAACCGTTCCTTTAAACATATTCATACCACAAGTAAACGTGTATTCTCCTGCTTTATCAGGGGTAAAGCTTAATTTTTTTGTTCCAGCCTTAAGGTTTACATTATTCAGATTGAAATCCGGCATCATAAACGTTGAAAAACAGCTGTTATCACCTGAATTTGTAATATTTAATTCAACTGGTACACCTTTTTTGACGCGAATAATATTTGGAGAGTAGCCTGTCGGTGTAACCATCATCTCAATTTTAGGATTGGTTTCCTTAGTAATATCAAGTTCTGTTGGTGCCGGAGGGGTACTTGGATTATTATTCTCTTGCGCTTGAGCTGCTTCGCTCTCACCAGGTATTTTAACAATGTCACTGCTGTATAAAAATAAAAATAAGGCAATGAGAACTAATCCTGCTGATAAAATATTAAATGGTGAAATTCCTTGAGTATCAAGCGATAATTTCCCATTTGTGTCTACGATAATAAATATAATAACAAGTCCAAGAATAATAACATACAAGCCTAGTAAAATCCCAAGCATGATCACAGGGTTATCGAACTGAAGGATTGCACCTAGGAGGGCACCGATGATTCCACTTATGATTCCTGAAACGGAGCCACTTAAAATGGCCAATATCCCAATTGGCTGACCAGCAATAAATCCAAGCGTAAATCCAATTAGCGTGCCCAATCCAACAGGGAGGAATAGCTCTCCTGATAGGATACCGCTTATATAACCAGATAAGAGGCTTCCCATCATTGTCAGTACGATTACGACAATCGTTCCAGATAGGTTGGATAGTTTATTTTTCTTGCGATGTAAAAGGAAAATAGAATTTCCAGTCAACAAACTCATTATTACTATTGTGAAAATCGATAATATATACATTTGATAATCCCCTCTAAAATTAATAAACAATATATGTACATTATAATTGCATTAATATGATAATAAATTGTCTATTTGGTGGCTTTTATGAACGTTTAATGAAACTTATGGGGAAAATAAAAAAGACGTTATAAACGTCCGTAGGGTGTAGCTATGGGGTTTAATCCTTTTTTACATTATCAATTGTGTTTTTATAAATTCTTTTTAAGGCTTCATTTTGCATTTTCATAAGGTCCAGTAAGTATCGTTTTTCTTCTTCTTCCTTTTCTTCCTCATTCATTTCTTCATTTTTCATTGACATCACCTCATTTAGACTAATTGTAACCTAATTTGAAATTAGAATAAATATATGATTAAATTTAGTATAACAGGTGAAAATAAGAATTATATTCCAAAAATAGTGTTTGACATTTAGGGATTGGAAATATATAATTTTCAAAAATACTATTGAAACGTTGATGGGGATTAGTAAAATGTTAGTTGTCTTACAAAGAGAGGAAACCGCTGGTGGAAGGTTTCTTAAGACAGACATTTGAACCTGCCTCGGAGTTCTGTATCGGATTCTTTTGAAGATACATGCGGATAAAGTCCGTTATCATGTCGAGAGTATAAAGCATTTGCTTTATGAATTTAGGGTGGTATCGCCAGGTCTTGGTCCCTTTTTGGGACCAAGGCCTTTTTATATTCAAAAAAATAATGAGGTGTCAAAAATGGCAAAGGAATTTGTAAAAGATGTTACCAGTATGGATGAGGATTTCGCCCAATGGTATACCGATGTTGTAACAAAAGCAGACTTAATTGATTATTCAAGTGTACGCGGATCGATGATTATTCGCCCTTATGGGTATGCCCTTTGGGATAATATAAAAAATGAACTAGATCGCCGCATTAAAGAAACAGGGCATGAAAATGTCTATATGCCACTGTTTATTCCGGAAAGCTTACTGCAAAAAGAAAAAGATCATGTCGAAGGCTTTGCACCTGAAGTGGCATGGGTTACACATGGCGGTTCTGAAGAATTGGCAGAACGATTAGTGGTTCGTCCAACATCTGAAGTTCTTTTTTGCGAGCATTATAGTAACATCATCCATTCCTATAGAGATTTACCAAAGCTTTACAATCAGTGGGCAAACGTTGTACGCTGGGAAAAAACAACTCGTCCATTCTTACGGACTTTAGAGTTTTTATGGCAGGAAGGCCATACGGCACATGCTACTGATGAAGATGCGATGGAAGAAACAATCAAAATGCTGAATGTATATGCAGCGATTTGTGAAGAGATTCTTGCAATTCCTGTAGTAAAAGGACAGAAGACGGAAAAAGAAAAATTTGCTGGTGCGAAAGCTACTTTTACAATTGAAAGCTTAATGCATGATGGTAAAGCTCTGCAGTCAGGGACTTCTCACCACTTTGGAACAGGCTTTGCGGAAGCTTTCAATATCCAATATACCGATAAAGAAGGAAAGCTTCAGTATGTACACCAAACATCATGGGGCTTTACAACTAGAATAATTGGGGCTTTAATAATGGTGCATGGTGATGACCGTGGTTTAGTCATTCCTCCAAAAGCGGCGCCAACTCAGGTTATGATTGTGCCAATCGCACAGCATAAAGAAGGAGTTCTTGATTTCGCTTATGAGTTGAAAAAGTCGCTTTCAAGCGTAGCTCGTGTGGATATCGATGCTAGCGATAAAAAGCCAGGCTGGAAATTCAATGAATACGAAATGAAGGGAATTCCAGTTCGTTTGGAAGTTGGACCAAAAGATATTGAAAACAAGCAGGTTGTTTTAGTAAGAAGGGATACATTGGAAAAGGTATTCGTTCCTTTGGATCAATTAGAAACGAAGCTGGTTGAATTACTCGATGAAATTCAATCCAATTTATATAATAAAGCTTTGACGCATCGTGAAGAGAGAACATCCGTTGCTTTAACACTTCCTGAATTAAAGGAAAAGCTTGAAGCAAAACCAGGCTTCATTAAAGCAATGTGGTGCGGCGAACTCGCGTGTGAGGAGAAAATCAAAGAGGAAACAACAGCAACTTCAAGATGTATTCCATTTGAACAAGAACAGGTGTCTAATACTTGTGTGTGCTGTGGTAAAGAAGCCGATAAAATGGTTTATTGGGCAAAAGCATACTAATAAGATTTATAAGACTCCTCCTATTCGGAGGAGTCTTTTTAAAAATTAAAAAAGTGGTAACCAAGAAGAGTTCATGAAGCCCAAAATAATTAGAAATCTGAAAAAGTGGTCCTCATGAAGGGTTTATGAAGACCAAAGTCGAAAAAGAAAAGAGAAAATGGACTTCATGAAGATCCAAAGTTTCAAAAGGGGGAGACAAAATGAATCCAAGTTTAATAGAGTTTCCAGAAGAGTTCACGACAGAGAGATTGTTAATCCGCAAGCCCTTGCCAGGAGATGGAAAAGCAGTTTATGACGCCATACAGGCTTCATTAAATGAACTAAAGCCTTGGATGGTTTGGGCTCATACCAATCAATCCGAGCAGGATGTAGAAGCGAATATTCGTGATAGTATTGCTAAATTTATTACCCGTGAGGATTTACGACTACATCTATTCAATAAAGAAACTGGTGAATTTATCGGTTCATCAGGACTGCACAGAATTAATTGGGATGTACCTAAGTTTGAAATTGGCTATTGGATTGATACTCGACATACCGGTAGGGGCTATATAACGGAGGCAACCGAAGCTATTACCGAATTTGCATTTAACGAACTGAATGCTAAGCGTGTAGAAATCCGATGCGATTCCCTGAATATCAAAAGCCGCGCCATTCCAGAAAAATTAGGTTTTAAATTAGAGGGTATTTTAAAAAATAATAGCCTCTCAGTTGAAAGTAAGGAACCAAAAGATACATGTGTTTTTGCGAAAACAATTTCAAAGAGTACTTAATTAATTAGGAATGGGTCCGTTCCCTATCGCTAACAAAGAAAATGCAGGGTAAAATGTCTATCAAATTATATGATATTTTGATAGGCATTTTTTTGTTGGTTTTGTCTATAAGAAACAATCTCTACACCAATATCAGTCTAGGTGAATAGTATAGAAAAGACCGAATAAGAAAAGAGATGATTTTATTCGTTCATCTTACTGATTAATTTAATGTAAAGTAATTCTGAAAATCACTTTACGAACCTTTAAATCCTTGTTTAGCTATAGAGGGAGTTTATGAATAAGGATCAAAGGTCTAATGTTTTCGCTGCTGTTGCCAAAAAAAATGGTAATAATTCGGCCTCCAATTCAACATTAAGTAATTTTAAATATAAGCCACCTAATAATACTGGGGCAATTATTGGAATAATTGGCGATGTCTTGGCTACTGTGGATGACGCTTTGGCGACGATTGGAGCAATTATTGAGCTTAATACAGATGTTTCTAATGACTTTCAATCACAAGTGGATGATTTTAAGTCAGATCAAGAGAAGGATAAGATGCAGGAAGAGATTGATGATCTCAAGGAAAAGGTGAAACAGCTTGAAAAATTAATTAGAGTAACCTCTAATTTTGGTTGCTTTGCATGTTTGTATGAATTGAATGAAGATTTCGAATTTAGGGTGCGATGTTTTACAGGGCATCGCTTTTTTGTTTGAGCAAACGAAGTAGATTTCGAAGTATTATGTTAAAGTAATAAGGACCATTAATTAATAACAATTCCTTCTTCAATTTGATACATAATTTGGATTGCTTGTAAATGAACAGGTACTTAAGGCTTGGTTCTAATTATTCAAAAACATTGGTGTGTGATTTGCATCACTTACTCTTCGTGTGATTTATCATATAATCCCTATATAAATAGTGATAACCACAAAAGGAGTGATTGTTATGTTAAATCAAAAAACAATTGAAATCATTAAATCAACGGTACCTGTTTTAGAAAAACACGGAGAAACCATTACAACACGGTTTTATCAATTGATGTTTGGGAATCATCCTGAATTATTAAATATCTTTAATCATGCAAACCAAAAACAGGGAAGACAACAAAAAGCCCTTGCTGGGACTGTCTATGCTGCTGCTCAATATATTGATAACCTAGAAGCAATTCTTCCGGTTGTTAAACAAATTGCGCATAAACATAGAAGTCTTGGAATTAAAGCAGAACATTATCCGATTGTTGGAAAGCACCTTTTATTAGCGATTAAAGATGTACTTGGCGATGCTGCATCAGATGAAATTATCAATGCCTGGGGAGAGGCTTATGGAGTAATTGCAGATGCCTTTATCAGTGTTGAAGCAGAAATGTATGTAGAAGCTGAAAAACAACAAGGTGGATGGGACGGTTTCCGTAGTTTTGTTGTTGATCGTAAAGTAAAAGAAAGTGATGTTATAACATCTTTTTACCTAAAACCTACAGACCATAAAGAAATTGCACACTTCCTTCCAGGACAGTATATCAGTATTAAACTTGAAATCGATGGCGAGGAGTTTACACATATCCGCCAATATAGCTTGTCTGATGCTCCTGGTAAAGATTATTACCGTATTAGTGTAAAACGTGAAGCTGGAACAGCAAACCCAAATGGAATGGTATCTAATTACCTCCATGATGTTGTAACAGAAGGCGAAATTCTAAAGGTAAGTGCTCCAGCAGGGGATTTTGTTCTTGATACTGAAAAAACTACACCTGTTGTGTTATTAAGCGGTGGCGTGGGATTAACGCCGATGTTAAGTATGTTAAAAACAGTGGTTGAGGTCCAACCGCAAAGAAAAGTAACATTCATTCATGCAGCAGCAAATGGTACTGTCCATGCATTAAGAGAGGAAGTAGAAACTCTAACTTCACTTGAACATGTAAACTCATTTTTCTTTTATGATTCACCAACAGAAGATGATCGTAAAAACAATTCCTTTGATGTTGAAGGATACGTGACTCAGGAATGGCTTGTTAAGAACATACCTACTGTAGAAGCAGACTTCTATTTCTGTGGTCCACTGCCATTTATGAAATCGATAAATCGTTCATTAAAGGATTTAGGAGTAAATGAAGACAGAATTCACTTTGAATTTTTTGGACCAAAAGACAGCTTAGAAGAAAGTGTGACGAAAGAACCGGTTTCCGTTTAGGAAATCGGTTTTTTTTTCTGTGTTCAAAAGTTTGATTCATCCAGTAATTGTGATTAAATAAAAGGTAGAAATAGCCAGAAAGGATGAAGCATTTTGAATAAGAACGTCATACGGTCAGTAACAATTGTCTCGCTATTTTTTTGTATCCTCTGGCTGGTCGGGCTTGGCTTGGCAGTAGGCGAATATTATGCGGGTAAGCCGGATAAAATCCCTGTGAAAACCAATGTTGAAAAGCAAGTGAAAAAAAAGGAAGGTCTACATATTGTTGCTTTAGGTGATTCCTTAACAAGAGGAACTGGTGATGAAACAGGTAAGGGTTATATTGGTGTTCTAATGGACGAAATCAAGGAGAAATCAAAGCAGGACGTGCAGCTAACCAATCTTGGCATAAGCGGTCAACGGTCCGATTCACTTAAGCAGCAAATTCAGCAAACCGAAGTCAAACGACAGCTGCAAACAGCAGATATGATTTTAGTAACAATGGGTGGCAATGATTTGTTCAGAGGTGGACAAGCTTTACTGGAGTTTGAAACAGAAGATATTGCGGATATTGAGAAAAAATTCTTGGAGAATATGAATTTTATTTTTCAGCAGATTCGTGCGAGTAATCCAAAGGCAAACGTTTTTTTCATTGGTTTATATAACCCCTTTATTGATTTAGAGCAGGGAAAAGAGATGTCCCAAGTTGTTCGTCACTGGAATTATCAAAGTGCAGAATTAAGTGCTTCCTTCCCCAATATTGTGTTTGTGCCAACCTTTGATCTCTTTGAGTTGAAGGTTAATGATTATCTTTATACTGACAAGTTCCATCCGAATACAAAAGGGTACCGTTTAATTGCTGAACGAGTAGCTTCATTGCTTACCTGGTAAGGAGACCGGAAAAATGGAGAAAATAACTTTATCTGTACATAATTTAAAGAAAGTAATCGGCAAAAAAGAAATCATTAAAGGGATTAGTTTTGACTTAAAAGAAGGAGAGGTATTTGGTTTCTTAGGTCCAAATGGTGCGGGTAAAACCACAACCATCCGGATGCTGGTCGGATTAATCAAACCTACTTCAGGAAGTATTCAAATTGGCGGTTATAATATTGTAGACAACTTTGAGGAAGCAATGAAACATCTCGGCTGTATTGTAGAAAATCCTGAATTATATCCGTATTTGTCCGGTTATGACAATCTGCGGCATTTTGCAAATATGCTTGATGGAATTGGTAAAGAGCGAATCAGAGAAGTGACGGAACTGGTGGGTCTAAAAGATCGAATACATGATAGAGTAAAAACCTATTCGCTTGGAATGAGACAGCGACTCGGGATTGCCCAGGCTCTATTAGGCAGACCAAAAGTATTAATTCTTGATGAACCAACGAATGGTTTAGATCCTGCAGGAATAAGAGAAATGCGGGAATTTATCCGGTTCCTTGCCGAAGATGAGGGACTAAGTGTTCTTGTTTCCAGCCATCTATTAAGTGAAATTCAATTATTATGCGATCGAGTGGCGATTATTTCAAGAGGAGCCGTGATTCGAACCGATACGGTCCTAAACTTGTTATCCAATCGAGAACGTGTAATTTGGCGTTTCCATCCGTTTGAAATGGGGAAAGAGGTGTTACGTTCCGTCACAACCATTGACGAAAGAGAGGATGGTTCTATTTCAACGGAATACGATGAAATTACAACACCAGAGTGGAATAAAATGCTGGTAGAAGCAGGCGTATCTGTGACTGAAATGTATCGCAAAATGCCTGTATTGGAAGATTTGTTCCTGGAGCTAACCGGGGGTGATTCCATTGAATAAACTGATTCATAATGAAATGATGAAGCTTATTGCCAAAAAGCGTTTAGTTGTGATTGCGATTATCATTGGTTTCTTGGTTGCAATGTTTACCTATGCCCAATATAAAGAGGTTGAACGACAAAGAGAAAAATTAGGAACCGACGATTGGCGGACGATGATACAACAAACCATCATTGACCAGCAAAACCGGATTAGCAGTGCCCGTATTTCGGATGAATGGAAAAAACAACTGCAAATTTCCTTGCAGCAAAATCAATATTATTTGGATCATGATATTAACCCTTCAGAGCCAGGCGCTCCGACGTTTATGAGAATCTTTTTAGAGAATTCCATTGAATTATTTATTCCTTTAATGGTGATGGTGATTGCCAGTGATATCGTGTCTTCTGAACATAGTCAAGGCTCCATAAAGTTGCTTTTGACGAGACCAGTTAAGAGGTGGAAGGTCCTCCTGAGTAAGTATATAACCCTAAGCCTTGCCATCTCGTTAATTGTTGCCATCGCTGGACTGCTGTCCTATAGTATTTCAGGTTTGGTTTTTGGTTATAAAGGCTGGGGAGCACCGGTATTAACTGGTTTTACTGTTAGTGATGCCGGCCTGAATACAGCTAGTGTAAAGTTAATCGATCAGTGGCAGTTTTTATTAATGGATTTTGGTCTTGTTTGGCTAGTTGCCATTGTCGTAGGGACACTTTCTTTCATGTTATCTGTTCTCATCCGAAGTACGGCTGCTGGTATGGGTGTCATGTTAGCAGCTCTAATTTCAGGAGCGATTCTTAGTAATATGGTTTCATCCTGGGAGTCAGCTAAATATTTCTTTATGGTGAATTTAAAGTTAACAAACTACATGAATGGCAACCCACCCCCAATTGAAGGGATGACGCTGTCGTTTTCGATGATGGTCCTTCTCGTGTGGTGGGCGGCTGGATTATTTGTTTCCTTTTTTGTATTTACCAAAAAGGATGTGTTTTAATAACAAAAAGAATTCTTGTACAGAAAAAACCACCTTTCGAGTAGAAAGGTGGTTATGCTGCCTTACATTGGGGGATAAAGGCAACTGTATAAAAAGGGATATTCTAATCAATGGGCAGAAAGGGAGGGAGTCCTTACTCCATTGGTTTACCTAATTACTGATTAGCAGTTATTTTAACTGGTTCTTTACTAAATCCAAAGTGCTGTTTAATGATAAGGGAAGGACCACCAAGGTTTAATAAATAGCGAGCTTCAATTATTTGTTTCATAAAGGCACCAAATAATCCAGATAGTCTAAAATTACCAACTTTCCCTACAGCAGCAAAGTTTCCAATAGATGCTACAGAACCTTTGTGATGATATTCAAAAGCTTTCAAGTTGACTCCTCTTAGTGATGCGACAATATTTTTCGCACAAACATCAGCTTCCTGCAGGGCTACTTGTGCAGTTGGCGGCAGCGCATTTTTTTCATCCTTCATGAATAAGGAACAGTCACCAATACTAAAGATGTTTTTCATATCTTTAACGCGAAGGAATGAATCCACAGGAAGTTTACCTTTTACAACCGGTAATCCACAGTTTTGAACAATTGGATTACCTTTCACACCACATGACCAGATTAATGTACGTGTTGGAATCTCGATATCATTTTCGAGTACAACCTTCTCAGGTGTACACTCTAATATTTTTGTTGACATAAACATTTTGATATTAAACTTATCTAAAACTTCAGTTGTATATTGGATGGATTCCTTAGGGAAAAACGGAATAACGGATGGTGCAGCCTCGACAGCGACAATTTTTACATCTTCAAATGGGACATCATACTTTTTACAAAGCTTTGGAAGTCCTTCTGCTAATTCACCTAGCATTTCTACTCCTGTAAATCCGCCGCCAGCTACCACAAAGGTTAGGCGTGATGGATCCTTGTCCTCTTTATAAAGAGTTAATTGTCTTATGATTTGATTGTAGATGGCTTTCGTGCTCCTAAAGCTGCGAATAGCAAAGGCATGTTCCTTAATACCAGGGATTCCAAAGGTTTCAATATCAAAACCTAACGCGATTAATAGGTAGTCATATTTTACAGTTTCCCCGACCTCGAGGTGTACCGCTTGATTTGTTACATCTACCCCAGTAACACTGCCTTTAATAAAATTTGTTTTTTGCGGATTAATCAACTCTGGAATCTCCATAGCAATTTGACGATCAGCTGCAGTACCTGCTCCAGTTTTATGGAGTTGAGTTGTAATATAGTGGTATTCATGTTTATTGATTAAAGTAACGTCAGCTTCACCAGATTTTAGTAACTTCTCTAGTTTCTTACTAGTGATGATGCCGCCGTATCCGGCTCCTAAGATTACGATTTTTGGTTTGTTCATATTAACCTCTCCTAATAATAAGTAAATTTATCTACGATTTAATATTGTGAAGCAATTCACAATGAGATTTAAAAAAATATAGAGCTTTTTACTCTGTTTTATTGTGAATCTTTTCACATATCTTCTATATTCATAGATTACGATAACTCTAATGATTAAACAAGAGGGTTTATTAACAAAAATTTGTCGAAATGGTAAATTTTTTTTGACATTCAGGGAATGATAAATTCGTGCCAATTGTATAACTGGTTAAATTTTGAACGAATATAGCGAAGAAAGAAGGAGATTGAAATGAAATTTAGAATGTTGATCATTATGCTTGGATTATTACTCGCCATGCCAGGTATTACATCAGCGAATGTTCAGACACCTGATGGAAGTGAGAAACCAGCTGAAAAAAGAACATTACCAGGCTCCCAGGATAAAGAAGGAGACAAGGATACAGAAGAGTTTGATAGTGAAAAACAGGAGCATAGTCATAAAGACTGGCAGGCAAAAATGGCTGAGCGTGAACAAAAACTGCTAGCATGGGTGGATCAATATACTCCTGATAAAAAAGCAGAATGGACAAAGGTATTAGCCGATAAAAAGGAATTAAGAAATAAGTGGCTAAGCCCTGAAAATGCCGAGAAGCGCGAAAAGTGGAAGCAAGAGAAAATGGCCAAAATCCAAGAGTTAAAGAAACAATTAGATGAAGGAAAAATCACAAAAGAGGAATTTGTTCAAAAAGCACACGGCGGCAAAGCAATGGGTAATTGGAAAACCTTCCATGACCTAAAGGCGGCAGTTGAAGCGAAAAATGATAAGCAGGCAGCAGAGTTATTAAATCAATTGCTAGAACAATCCAAACAACATAACGAAAAGATAAAGGCAATGTTAGCGGAATAACTATACAAAGTAAAAAGACACCAATCTCTTTATGGTATTGGTGTCTTTTCGATTTCCTCCACATTAACAAGGATATAATCTTTATAATACACTATTAATTCATTAGAAGAGTGAGAAGCTTTTTGAATAACGTTAGCATTTCTACAAAAGAGTGGGATTTCGATAGAACCATCGTGAAAAACCATAAACGTGAATTCATCTGAAAGTGGAGATTCTTCTTCCTTAATCATTAGAAATTTACCTTTGAAGGAAGAGAGAGTTAAAATGTTTTCGTTTTCCGCTTCTTTTGCTTGAATAAGTAATTTGTTATTAACATGTAGGAATAGCTCTTTTAGAAAGATCAGTATAGCAATAAAACCAGAGAGTATTAATGCCACCATATAGGTTTCTGGAATAGCAGGTATGGAAATGGAAATGGTAAAAAATAAGAGGGCAGCAAGTAAATGAAAATACAACTAAAAACACCTTCCTTATATGGAGATGGAATAGATGAGGGGTCTAGTTGTTATTTTTACAATTATCTATATATTTAGAATACAGCAAATGATTGGTGTCGTAAATCGAAATTAACCTAGATGATAAATGTTACTGTTAAAAAGTTTATTCTAAGGGAACATTTAAGTAGTAATGAATTAAAGGAGGGTATTCCCATGGCGAGAAATCGATTATTAATGACCACAGCTGCATTAGGGGCAGCATATTTACTTAGAAATGATAAGGCAAGGAAGAAGTTAGTAAATCAACTTCAATCATTTACGGATAAGTCGCGGAGATAAAAAAATGCAAGCTGCCCATGCAGCTTGCAATTTATTTTTTAAAGTCAATTCTTTCCTTTTGTGCCTCTTTCAGGTCATCCTTAAACTCTTCTTTAATGTCATTTGTTATTCCATCTGTCGCACGCTTGAATTCACGAAGAGACTTACCGAAAGCACGGCCAATCTCAGGAAGTTTATTCGGTCCAAAGACAATTAAGGCAAGGACTAGAATTAAGATTAATCCGGGTACGCCAATGTTTGAAAACATAACGAAGCCTCCTTTTGGTAAAACGTCTTTTATATAACTAAATTAGATTGTACGTAATGTAATAAAAGTTTTGCCGTATTTTCAATCGATGATTCGTGTGTCCGTTCAAAAGCATGGGAGGAATCGATTCCAGGACCTATTAACCCATGTACGATGTCGTGGCCAGCGCGAATCGCTGCTGAGGCATCAGAGCCATAAAATGGATAAATATCGAGTTTGTATTCAATATTGTTTTCTTCTGCAAGCCGCACTAAATTCTTACGAAGTGCATAATGGTACGGTCCGCTTGCGTCCTTCACACAAATCGATACTGTATACTCATCGGTTGACTGTCCATCGCCCATTGCGCCCATATCAACAGCTAAATACTCAACTGTTTCAGAGGTAATATTGGAATTACCACCGTAACCAATTTCCTCATTGTTAGAAATTAAGAAATGGGTGGTGTAAGGTAACTGAATGTTTTCATTTTTTAATTGCTTAATTAACTGAAGTAAGATGGCAACACTCGCTTTATCATCTAAATGACGGGATTTAATAAATCCGCTTGAAGTAACTTCTACCCTTGGGTCAAAAGAAACAAAATCGCCAACCTCAATCCCAAGTGCTCTAACGTCCTCAGCATTATGTACTTTTTCATCAATTCTGATTTCCATATTTTCTTGATTGCGCTCCGCTTTTCCTGCGTCCTTATAAACATGGACAGAAGTCTGGTGCATAAGAATCGTACCTGTTATTTTTTTACCGCTGCTTGTTTCGATTTGGCAATATTCACCTTCAATCGAGTTATATTTAAAACCACCAATTAAATCAATTCGTAGTCTTCCGTTTGATTTTATTTCCTTAACCATGGCCCCGAGTGTATCCACGTGGGCAGTAAGCATGCGGTGCTTACTTGCATCCTTTCCTTCTAATGTTGCGATAAGACCTCCTTTACGGTTTCTGCTTGTTTCAACTTTTAATTCTGCAAGGTATTTCTCCACGTAGGAAATGACTTCATTGGTATTCCCTGATGGACTCGGGATCGAAACTAAATCTACAAGTAATTTCATTGTTTCCTCTGTGTTTTTGTTTTCCAAAGCTTAATCCCCTTTCTAAATAGCATTCTTTCCTATTATAACATCTTATAGAAAAATCACTCTCAAACAAAACTCGTCAACTTTTTTGGTGTTCCTGCATAGTTTAGGAAGTGTGGATTTTTCCTATTGTTGGATAAAAGGTCTGAAATATGGAAATAAAAGGAATAATTCAAATTATCAAATAATTAAAAGGCTAATGGAGGAGAAAAATGACCAGATTTGAACTATATCACCAAAAACCGAAGCAATTTTCTTGGAAGGGACCATTTTTTTTCATACTAACTTTTATCATATTGACAGTGGGTTTCTTGGTATTTCGATATTATTATCAAAGTACAATAAATATTGAATCTCCTGAAGAAAATCTAGGTTCCCAAGTTGTTATCCATCTTCCAGACGGAAAAGAGGTATTTACCTATGAAAATTATATTTTTGAAAAGGATGGAAGGACCTACTATAAGGGTGAGCGGAATACCATTGATTTAACAGGCGGAACGGTTACTTATGAAAATTGGGAGTAGCATTGAAAAAGACTAGCTGAACTAGTCTTTTTTTACTTTATTCATTCTCTAGCTTCAGCGCCTAGCCCCTCGAGGTCGCTTCGGCCCTGTGGATGAAGTCGAAAAGCATGACTTCATCCACAGGGCCTCCAGCGCTTGTCGGGGCTGGACAAAGCGCTTCAGCTTTTCTTATTTAAACCATCCTTTTTTCTTAAACCAGTATGTCATACCAACTACAACTAGAAACATGAGGAAAAGGGTAAAAAAGTAACCGTATTTCCATGTTAACTCTGGCATGTGTTCAAAATTCATCCCATAAATACCTGCAATGAAGGTGAGAGGCATAAAAAGGGTAGTAATAACAGTAAGGACCTTCATCACATGGTTTGTTTGATGTGAATTTAAAGAAATATAGCTATCACGTATGTCCGTTGCTAATTCTCGGTTGGCTTCAATCATTTCTGTCAGCTTAAGCAAATGGTCATGGATATCAGAGAAATATTCAGTTTTTATCTGGATTCCAGTTAGCCGCTGTGAATTTATTATTCGGTATAAAAGATCTCTCATTGGTGTAATTGTTTGTCTCAATGAAAGGAGGTCGTGTCTCGTGTCAAAAAGAATCTCAAGTAAAGACTCCATTGACCTGCCCTTTGAATTCTCATCTATTTCATTTAGTGTATCTTCAAAGTGATAGACGAGCGGAAAGTAATTGTCTACCATACTGTCTAGAGTATGGTATAACACTTGATATGGATTCCACTTTTTTACCTTTTTTGAAAGAGAAAATTTGTTCCACACCTCTTGAATCTCAATAGATGGCTGGTGGTGAAAGGTAATAACGAAGTGTTCCGAAATAAAAAAGTTAATCTCCTCTTTTGTAATGGTAACTTGATTTAGGGCTTGTGTTACAAAAAAGGTATAATCCTCATAATAATCGAGTTTTGGGCGCTGCAGGGTATTGATACAATCCTCGATTGCTAAAGGGTGGAAGTGAAGAGGTTCACTTAGGAGTTCCATCTCACTTTGGGTTGGTTGCCCGAAATCAATCCAGTACCATAAATAATTGCCTTGGACTAACTCTGAAACTTGCAAATCATGAATCAATTGGTAATTTTGATTTACCGCAATTGTTCTAATCATAAATACACCTTATTTCATTCTCTTAGTTTTTAAAAAAATATATATGACTTAATCATAACGATATCTAGTGTTTTTTTCAAAAATGTACATTTGATTCCTTATAGCTCTAATTGGTTTAGGTTTGAATGATCGTCACGCATTTTGAAAAAGATGATTGGAAATCCTCTCAGCGTTTATACCCTGAGTTTAAATTTTAGGTAAATGTGAAAATTAATATTTCAGACACAGGTAAGTGGAATAAAAAAGGCATTCCATTTGTTGGAATGCCTGAGTTTGACTATACTGACAGTTTTGCTTTCATTCGCATTGCTTGTGGGACATACACACAGAAAGGCTCGCTCTCCATATAATCACCGGTTACTGCATACGATCTTGAACGGGAACCGCCACAAATTTTGTTGAATTCACACACACCACATTTTCCTTTATAGTTATCAGGCTGTCTAAGGTCTATAAATACTTTTGCTTCACGGTAGATTTCTGCTAAAGGGGTTTCACGGATATTACCGCCAACGATCGGAAGCAAACCGCTTGGCATTACATCTCCAATATGGTTTACGAATACAAAACCATTTCCGTCATTTACACCCTTTGGTGCACGCTTTAAGCCATCATGCATGGAAGCAAAGTCTGTTGTGATGGAATCTTCATAGCGAATTTCACCTTTTTCAATCAAATGGTCACGAGCTTTTTCTTGTAATACGACACGACGGTAGTGTTGAGAAGCAGTTGTTTTGATGTCATAAGGTGCTGTTTTACTTAATTGATACAGCCAGCGGAATACTTTTTCATGCTCTGCAGGTGTGATACAAGCATCCATTTGACCTCGTCCTGTTGGAACGAGTAAGAAAATATACCACATGACCGCCCCAAGTTCTTCTACGAGCTTAGACATTTCTTCAAGATGGTCATAATTATAGCGGGAAATAACCGTATTGATTTGCAAAGGCATTTTTAAATCATTTAAGTATTTAATTTTTTCAAGCGTCAGGTCGAAAGAACCAGGTACTCCACGAAATTTATCGTGTATTTCCGCAGTAGGTGCGTCGAGACTAAAGCCCCAGCGTGAAAGACCGACTTCTTTTGCACGTTCCATTCTTTCCTTCGTAACATTTGGTGTTGCACTTGGTGTCATCGAAACACGCATGCCTTTCTTTACTGCATAATCAGCAAGTTCAAAAAGGTCTTCTCGCATCATACAATCTCCGCCAGAGAAGACAAGCATTGGATTGTCCATTTCGTAAATTTGATCAATTAAATTAATTCCCTCTTCATGGGTTAACTCTCGAGGATCAGGAGTTAGCTGGGCATCAGCGCGGCAGTGTACACACTTCAACTCACATGCTCGTGTTACTTCCCAAATTACAATAAACGGGTTCACATTATAATCAATTCCCTTGCTTACACCATGCGGATGTCCCATTGCATGTGGGTGTCCTTTACCTATTCCTTGCATTGTCATCACCAAGATTCATTAAATTTTTTAAGAACAATTAAAATTATTTAAAATGTTTCTATAGGTTTATTATAATTTTCTCGGTATGTTGTGCATGAAAGGTTTGTTACAATATTTCTACATTCCTTTATCAAAAAATACTAAACAACTAATATTTATCGTATTTTAATAGATAAAGTGAACGAAAACCCTTTGTGTACAAGGGATGGAAGCACTGCTATAGTTTGTTACTAGAGGGCTTTCATTACCACTCTAGGAAATCCTTTCCTGAATACCCAAAAGTTTAGAATATAAACAAATAGGGTTTCTCCTTTATGATGAATGTATCAACGAATGAAGGAGAGCAACTATGAAAAAACATTTACTGACAGTCGCGGCTGCTGCCGGCATATTGTTTACAACTTTTGGTGGATCTGTAAGTGCACATGAAAATGTATATACCGTTAAATCAGGGGACACGCTTTGGAGAATCTCGCAAAATAATAATATATCAGTTGCAAATTTAAAAGCTTGGAATTACCTGTCAAGCGATAGTATCTATGCCAATCAAAGACTATCATTATTGGCACCCCACACGCATGAAACTCAATCTGGTTCCACTTACACCGTACAAAAAGGGGATACATTATGGTTGATTTCAACACTACATAAACTTACAGTTGCACAGCTTAAATCCTTGAATAACATGACCACGGATATGATTTATGTGGGACAAGTCCTTAAAGTATCAGGTTCGGCTGCAACTCCAGCTCCAGCACCAATTTCTACTGTTTCAAAAGCGCAAATGGTGATAACAGAAGCCAAGAAATATATCGGCACTCCTTACTTATGGGGTGGAAATACTCCAACGGGTTTTGATTGCAGCGGCTTCTCAAAATACGTTTTTGAAAAAGTAGGAATCTCTCTTCCTAGAACAGCAGCAACACAGTATTCTGGCTTAAAAGCTGTTAGCAGCCCAAGTCCTGGTGATCTTGTTTTCTTTGAAACCTATGCACCTGGTCCAACTCATTTAGGAATTTACATTGGAGATAACAAATTCATTCATGCGGGTACATCAACAGGTGTAACCATTACCGATATGAATAATCCGTATTGGAAACCTAGATATCTAGGTGCTAGAACAGCATTTTAATAGAACGAAAAACAACCTTTATCGAACGATAAAGGTCTTTTTTGTTCAAAATATCTGAAAATTTATAGTTTATGAAAGGGGCATTTCCCTTTATACTTAAGTATGAAGAGTAATTTACTCTAAAAGTTTAGATTAGGAGAAAGTAATGGTAAAAAGAATCCTTAGCATTTCCCTTTTAATCACCATTATAGGAATTGGCTTTTTTCAGAAAGATGAATTACTTTCCTTAATTAAAGCTGGAGGAATCCTATCTATATGCATGAGCATGCTGTTTGTAGCCATTTGTGTCTTTTTTCCAGTCATTCCTTTTCCTGTCCTAGCAGGTGTCATCGGCGGTGTATCTGGAACTACCCAAGGAGTAATCGTTTCCTTGACGGGAGCCATGGCTGGAACAATGGGATTCTTCTTTTTATGCAGGTACGGTTTTCGGGATTATGCACAATCAAAGTTAATGAACTATTCCAAAGTCCAGGAATACGAAGAGTTTCTTTATCGCAATTCCTTTATGGCTATCTTAACCTGCCGTTTGATTCCAATTATCCCAGCGCCTGTAGTCAATATCATTTGCGGCTTAAGTAAAGTGAAGTGGTTCACATTTTTTACCGCCTCCACGATTGGAAAAATTCCAAATATTCTAATCCTTTCATATGCAGGTGCTTCTTTTAGCAGCAATAAGCTATTTTCTTTTGGTTTATATGGCGGGTATATTCTAATTATTTTCATCATTAATTTTGTCATCATGTATCGTAAAATGGCTAAGGAATCTGCGGACTAAACAATGTGCTTTACAGGAAGGTCTTTTTCTTCAATCGTAATGACTTCTTTAAAGAAGCTTTTTAAAATGAACCATCGTGCTGGATAGGAATTTATAAAATCTTCCATTACGAGGGGAGAGTACTGAATAAAACAATCTAGATATATTCTCTGCTTTTTTAGATCATGTAATAGGGCATGCGGGATGGTGTAGTAGTCATAAATTTGGTACGGATTTAACTTTACCACCTCGATTTTATGCATTTGAATGTAGGGTAATATCGTTTGTTCTTGAAGTTTAATGCTGTCTTCCTTAGAAAGCCCATTTAATCTTATCCTATCATTTATTAAGTAAATTCCCTTCATACCATGACACCTCTTTCTACTATTGTTTGGTATTGTTATTGACAGGGAGGGAAGGAAGTATACTTCTGTATATTTTGATTATCAAAATTTTTGGAAGGTGATGAAGCATGTCTAGTTGGGAAAAGGCTGGTTTTACTATTAGTACGGATAAGCGATATCTTGATATCAATGTAATTCACCATTTTTTGAGTGTTGAATCTTACTGGGCTAAAGGTATATCGATGGAAAAAGTAAAGAAATCAATCGAGAAATCCTCGATTTGCTTTGGGATGTACGAGGGAAATCCTGCAAAGGGGGAAGCAAAGCAAATTGGTTTTGTCCGGGCGGTAACAGACTTTGTAAGATTCGCTTGGATTATGGATGTATTTGTCCTTCCTGAATATAGAGGAAGGGGCTTATCAAAATGGATGATGGAAACGATGGTGGAGGAATCAGAACTAAAAGATGTTCGAAAAATGATGTTATGCACCTACGACGCACACGGATTATATGAACAATACGGTTTTCAAGCCATTGATGACCCAGAGATTTTTATGGAAAGAAAAATATAGTATATTGTGCAAATAGGCTGTCTGCTAATTAGTAGACAGCCAGTATTTATTTGTTTAAAAGTCAGATGTGCGCTCTGATTCCCATTGTTTAGGTTATTATTGCTTTATGGGAATCAAAAGCAGACACTTGTGCCCATTCCTTATAAAATAAACGTTTAATGGAGAGTAAATATGTTATCTGCTGCTATACATGGATTTATTTTAGCCTTTGGGTTGATTTTACCTTTAGGTGTACAAAATGTTTTTGTATTTAATCAGGGAGCCTTACAGCCAAAATGGACAAACGCATTACCAGTGGTCTTAACTGCTGCACTTTGTGATACACTCTTAATTTCGTTGGCTGTTTTAGGAATTTCAGCCGTTGTGTTAGAAATCAGCTTTTTAAAAGTAGCTTTGAGTTTGATTGGTATTGCTTTTTTATTATATATGGGGTATATGACATGGAAAAGTAAACCTAGTACAGAGGAAAATAATGTTCAATTATTTTCTGCGCGGAAACAAATTACCTTTGCTGCATCTGTTTCACTCTTAAATCCACATGCGATTATGGATACAATTGGTGTAATCGGAACAAGTTCATTAACATACACAGGAATAGAAAAGGCAGTTTTTACGATTGTCTGTATTCTCGTATCGTGGTTATGGTTTTTTGGATTATCCATCGTTGGTAGGTTGGTAGGAAAACTTGATCAGACGGGTCAATTCCTTAACACGTTAAACAAAATATCCGCTGTAATCATGTGGGGAACTGCGGTGTACCTAGTATTTTCGTTTTAAAAAAATTACCCGGCAAACTGCCGGGTCTTAAAATGGAATCTATAAAATAAAGGGGGGGAGGATGGTTCCTGTTATAGAACCTATAACTATAATAGAGGGAAAATATGAACAAACTATGAAAAAATAATTAATAGATTGGTAAATCTCTGGAGGAGAAAATAATGAAGGATTTCCATTTCTGTGCCACCTGCAGACATTTTAAAGCTGAAAGAAAATCAGATCGAATGGTTTATTACTGTAGCCGTTTAGGGTATGAAACCAAAACCAATTATAAATTTAACTGCTGGAGTCCAAAAAAGAGCATAATAGATTTAATGGAGAAATTGAAGGAGAGTTGAAAAAAGGAGTTTTGAGAAATGGCAAATACACATGTATTTTCACGGAAAGAGGAGGTTGCCAATTCGATTACCCACGGGATTGGTGCAATTCTTAGTATTGGTGCTCTGGTAATATTAATTGTGTTTTCTACCATTTATGGGAATACTTGGCACATTGTAAGCTTTACAATCTATGGAGCCTCCATGTTCATATTGTATATGTCCTCGACGTTGGTACATAGTTTTCCAGAAGGAAAAGCCAAGGACATTTTTGAAATCTTTGACCATTCATCTATCTACTTTTTTATTGCTGGAACCTATACACCATTCCTCCTCGTTGTGATTAGAGGTCCTTTAGGCTGGTCATTGTTCGGAGTGGTTTGGGGCTTGGCAATTGCCGGAACAGTTTTTAAGTGCTATTTTGCAAAAAAATATCTATTTACCTCGACTATTCTCTATGTTGTGATGGGCTGGATGATGGTTTTCGTGTGGAATCCAATAGCAGATAGGCTTCCTTCTGAAGGGATGACCTATTTAATGATTGGCGGTCTCCTTTATACGTTTGGTGCAATTTTTTATGTATGGCGTGGGTTCCACTATCACCATGCAATATGGCATTTATTTGTCATCGCGGGAACAGTTCTTCACTTTTTCTGTGTATTGCTTTATGTATTGCCAATTAAATAGTGAATCCAAAAAGGCGTCTGGTTAAAATGTACCAGACGCCTTTTCTAATTAATTTTTCTTCATTTCAAAGTAGGTATCCATGACTCTTTTGCCGATAAGGAAGTTTGCTCCATTATCGGTAGTTCCTTGGTAGGCCCAAGGGACAATCACTGCCATTGCCACTTCAGGATTGGTACTTGGAGCGTATGTGACTAAGCTTAGATTCATTACAGGAGGTGGCTCCTTACCGAACTTAGCGCGTTCTGGACCATCGTAAAATGCCTCAGCCGTACCAGTTTTCCCTGCAGGAGAGTAGGGGGCGCCGGCAAACCGTCTATACGCTGTTCCTCCTGGTTCCTGGAAAACTTTTTTGAAGCCTAATTGTACCCGGTCCATCCATGCAGGTTCGGCATCAATCGTATTAAGTACAGTAGGTTTAATCTCTTGAAAGACTGGTCCTATTTCGTCTGTATTATTATCGATAGGCTCACGTATTTCCTTTACAATATGCGGTTTCATCCTTTTTCCGCCATTTGCAATCGTTGAAATATATTGCGCTAATTGCATAGGGGAATAGGTGTCATACTGTCCAATGACTAAGTCCATAATATGTCCTGGCAGCTTGCTGGTTCCCTTTAAACCACTAGATTCGTTTGGAAGGTCAATTCCTGTTCTCGATCCAAGACCGAAGCTGGCAAAAGAATTTCTAATAATTTCACCCGTGTTTGGAGCGAGACCTAACGGTTTATCATATTGGTAATTTCCTTTACCAATTCTAATTGCCGTATGGAACATATAAACGTTTGAAGATAATTTTAAGGCATCTACATCATTTAAGGTGCCTAAATAAGCATAAGACTTTTTAAGCGGGGTATCCGCTATTTTTATCCCTTGGTCATTAATTCTAGTACCTGGACTAATTACCCCAGTCTTGAAACCTGTCAAAATCGTTGCACCTTTTACTGCTGAGCCGACATTATATGAAGTAGTAATCGAACCTAGAGCATCATCTTGCATTTCTAGCTGACCAGTTTCTGGATTTTTAACGATTCTTTTACCAGCCATTGTTAAGACGGCACCATTATTCGGATCCATTAAAACGACATAGGCGCGATCCAAAAGAGAGGTATTAGGTGTTTGTTTCAACCCCCAAAGCTCTTCTTCAATGATTTTCTCCACAGCTATTTGTAAATCCATATCAACTGAAAGGACAAGATCCTTACCTCTTTCTCCATTAGAAACCACTTCAGTTTCAATGACATTCCCTTGCTTATCTGTTACCGTTTTAACCTTTGATTTGTGTCCATGAAGTACATCTTCATATTGTAGTTCTAGCTGACTTTTTCCAACTCTGTCATTGCGGTTGTATCCTAATGATAAAAAATGATCTAACCGGTCAGCAGGTAGTCCTTCTTCGGTTTTTGTTACGTTCCCAAGGATTGATTTTAATGTTTGATCAAAAGCATAAGATCGATCCCAGTCTGTAGTTGTGTCAACTCCGGGGAGGGATTGTAGATTTTCACTAACAATCGCAAACTCCTCAGGTGTAACATCTTCATTTTTGACAATTTGCGGGGTGAATTTATAACCGCTTGAAAACTTAAGATAAATGGCCCAGACTTCGAGCTCTTCTGGAGTTAACTGACTTATTTCTTCCTCTGTTGTCCGATCAATCTTTAATTTATATAGATCATTATCTTTTAATTCTTTCGCTTTAAATAACTCTAGTTCTTTTTGGGAAATTTTTGCATCAGCTTTTTCTGGATTCTTGAGGATCCAAAGATCTTTTTTTTCTCTTTTTGTTATCTTATCTGAATTTTCAACAATTAATTTTGCTAATTTTTCTGCAGTATCCAGCATCTCTTTCTGGCTGGCTCCCATATTTGTGTATGTAATCGCACGTTTCGGCACATTGTCAACGATGACTCTGTAATTACTGTCTAACATTTTCCCACGGGGTACAGGGTTATTTATAGTAATATCTTCTTTTCTCTCCAATTCACGTTTAAAATTTTCTCCATACACAATTTGAACAAATCCCAAGCGCAAGATTAGGATGGAAAATAACAAAAAAACACTGAAAAATAATAGGTTCAAACGAATCGGGAAATGTGATTTTTTCTTTTTCTTTTTCTCCAAATGCTGACACATCCTTTTCAATTAACAGGCGAGGGACAGTTCCTTCGTTAGTATGCCTTTGAAATATTGGTAATTATTTATTATTTTACGTTTACATTTGCAGAAATGTAAAGTATTTCCTACTACTAACAATTTGTAACATTTATGTAATTTTTTATGGAGGTATTGATGTTACTATTTATTATGTTAGAGGATTTTAAATAAACAAAAAATAGGGAGGTCTACATATGCAACATAAAGTGGTGGATCAAACAGTAAAAGCTGCTTTAGAAAAATTTAATGCATTAGATGAGAAAATTACTCATTTTTCAAGTATACTTGGGTTGACTGATTGGGACTCGAAGGTAATGGCACCGAAAAAAGGCAGAAGTGTGTTTGCGAAGGCTACGGGAACATTAAAGACGGAAGTTTTTAAGCTCCAAGTTTCTGAGGAAATGGGCAGCTTACTTGCCGTATTAACATCATCAGAAAATTCCTCCATACTAGATGAAATAACCAAAGCAAAGGTAAGAGAGTACAATGAGTTTTATCAAAAATCAAAAAGTATTCCGGCTGAACTTTATCAAGAATATGCAGTGTTAACAGCACAGGCAAATGATGCATGGGTAGAAGCGAGAGAGAATAATGAATTTGCTAAATTCCTTCCATACCTCGAAAAAATCGTAGATTACAAAAGAAAATTTGCTGAAATTTATGGCTACGAGGAGCATCCTTATGACGCTTTATTAGAGGAGTTTGAACCTGGTTTAACAGTAAAGAGGTTAGATCCTTTATTTGCAAAACTTAGACAATCAAGTGTCAATCTTTTAGAGCGGATTCAAAAATCAGGAAATCTAACATCTGATGAAGTGTTTGAACAATCTTATGACATCGAGCTGCAAAAAGAATTTAATCGGTTTATCCTCCCAATCATAGGTTTTGATATGGAGGCTGGCAGACTCGATGTAACTGTGCATCCATTTGCACAAACAGTAAATATTGGCGATGTAAGGTTAACAACACGATATTTAGAAAATAATGTCCGCTCTGCGCTATTTGGAACGATCCATGAAGCGGGTCATGGCATTTATGAGCAGCATGTAAATCCAGCGTATGAAGAAAGTGTCTTGCAGAGTGGTGCCTCATTTGGCATTCATGAATCTCAATCAAGATTTTTGGAAAACATGGTTGGCAGAAGCAAGGAGTTTTGGCACTATTTTTACCCGCATTTGGTAACGTATTTTCCAGAACAACTTAAGAATGTGTCAGTTGATGAATTTTACCGGGCTGTTAATACTGTAAAGCCTTCATTTATTCGGGTTGAAGCAGATGAATTGACCTATAATCTTCATATTATGCTTCGTTATGAAATTGAAAAAGCGTTAATTGGCGGTGAAATTGAAGCTAAGGAGTTGCCTGAAGTATGGAATCAAAAAATGCAGGACTATCTAGGCATTACACCAAGTACTGACAGTGAGGGCGTACTTCAAGATGTACACTGGTCATTTGGCGGAATTGGCTATTTCCCATCCTATTCATTAGGTAATCTTTATGCAGCTCAAATACTTCGTAAAATTCAAAAGGAGATTCCAGATTTCTATGCCCATATTGAAAATGGAAGGTTCGGTCTGATACAAGAATGGCTACGAGAAAATATCCATCAATATGGAAAACTGTACACGCCAAATGAATTAATTGTTAAAGTAACAGGTGAAGAATTGAATGCTGATTACCTAGTGGAATACCTTGAGAAAAAATATTCTGAGGTTTATGGACTATAGACAATTTTGTTATTGACTCATTTGCGTTTTTATCATATATTGTTAGTAATAAAATATTTCCTTATTAAAGGGGAGTAGCTGGACAATAAAGTCGTCATTCCGAGAAACCTGTTTCTCCGGCTTTATTGGCAACGTGACGTTGTTAGCAAGACCTTTACTGCACAAACGGTAAAGGTCTTTTTGTATTTTTATGGCCTTTACCGGGGTAAAAGCGAATTGCAGCTTTTACCTAGGGTAAAGGCTTTTTTATTGCAGCAAAGGGATATTTTAGAAAGAAACTTACTTATTAGGAGGATTTATTTATGGACTTTTCTCTATTGCTGGAATATGGATGGGTATTGTTGGTGTTAGTGGCACTGGAAGGATTATTAGCAGCAGACAATGCCTTAGTACTAGCCATTATGGTTAAGCATTTACCGGAAGAAGATCGAAAGAAAGCCTTGTTTTATGGATTAGCTGGTGCGTTTGTGTTCCGCTTTGCTTCACTTTTTATCATTTCTTTCCTTGTCGATGTATGGCAGGTTCAAGCCATCGGAGCACTTTATCTATTATTTATGGCAATTAATCATATTGTCCGAAAAGTGGCTAATAAAGGAAAATCGGAAAATAACCAGAAGGAGAAACCTGTTAAGAAAAGTGGATTTTGGGCGACAGTTTTTAAGGTAGAATTAGCAGATATTGCCTTTGCAGTTGATTCCATTTTAGCTGCTGTAGCACTTGCAGTAGTTCTACCAGATACTCCACTTCCTAATATCGGTGGTCTAGACGGCGGGAAATTCTTGGTTATTTTTGCCGGGGGAATCATTGGTCTTGTGATTATGCGATTTGCAGCAAATCAATTTGTTAAGCTCCTAGAAAGAAGACCAGGTCTTGAAATAGCGGCATTTGGTATTGTTGGCTGGGTAGGTGTTAAGCTAGCGGTTTACACACTTTCACATCCATCGCTTGGAGTATTAAGTGAAGAATTTGCCCATTCAACAGAATGGAAATTAACGTTTTACGCAGTGTTAGTTGGAATTGCTGCAGCTGGTTGGTTCTTCTCAAAAGATCAAGTTGTAGAAAAGGCGAAATTAGATACAAAAGCCTCATAATTTACTTTCAATAAAGGAAAACTTAGAATAGTAAGATTTGAAGGGAAGCTGCATTCAATCGAAATGCAGCTTCTTTTCAGTAAAAAATCTGATTATGGGTATGAATAATAACGTGTACATACATTTATTATGGAGGTGTAAGCCTTACACAATGTAAGGTCAGCTATTGACAATCATAAATCTTTTATTAATCGCAATACTTATCGCGTTAACAGGATTTTTTGTTGCAACTGAATTTGCCATCGTAAAAGTAAGGGGTTCAAGAATTGAACAATTAATCGCAGAGGGTAAAAAAGGAGCAGAAGCGGCTAAACATGTGACTACCCACTTGGATGAATATTTATCAGCCTGCCAGCTTGGAATCACGGTTACAGCTTTAGGACTTGGCTGGCTGGGCGAACCAACGGTTGAAAGTTTATTGTTTCCATTATTTAAAAGAATGGAGTTAAATGAGGCATTATCCCATATTTTATCATTTGGTCTCGCATTTGCTTCTGTAACGTTTTTACACGTTGTAATCGGAGAACTGGCTCCTAAAACAGTTGCAATCCAGAAGGCTGAACAAATTACACTTGCCACATCTAAACCATTGATTTTGTTTTATAAAATCATGTATCCATTTATTTGGGTATTAAATAATTCTGCTAGAGTGCTTGTCGGATGGTTTGGGTTCAAAGCAGTATCTGAGAATGAATTAGGACTATCAGAGGAGGAGCTGCGAATACTACTTTCAGAAAGCTATGAAAGTGGAGAAATAAACAAAAGCGAACTGGAGTTTGTAAATAATATTTTTGAATTTGATGAAAGAATTGCAAAAGAAATCATGGTTCCCAGGACGGAAATGGTTACCTTGAATATGAATGATAGTGTTGAAACGGTTAGGGATGTAATAAAGAGAGAAAAATATACACGTTACCCTGTTGTGGTGGATGGGGATAAGGATAATATAGTAGGACTTATTAATATTAAGGAAATTTTAACCGAAGAGATTAAAAAAGAAGAAATCCTGAAGGATACTACCTTACAACCCATGTTAAAACCAGTTATTCGAGTGATTGAATCGATTCCAATTCATGACTTGTTGGTAAAAATGCAAAAGGAACGTTCCCACATGGCAATTCTGCTTGATGAATATGGCGGGACTTCCGGATTGGTGACCGTTGAGGATATTTTAGAGGAAATTGTCGGTGAGATTCGAGATGAATACGACACAGATGAGGTAGCAGAAATTAGGAAACTAGGTACAGATCATTATTGTTTCAATGCAAAAGTTTTGGTGAATGAAGTGAATGATCTTTTAGGTACCAATTTATCAGATGATGAAATGGATACGATAGGCGGCTGGTTTTTGACCCGGAACTTTGATGCTAAAAAGGGAGACGAAATCGAGGAGGAAGGGGTCATCTTTACCGTCAAGGATATTCAAGGTCATCATATATTATTAATAGAAGCGAAGAAGGTTTTTATTAGTAAAGAAAAAGAAACGTGAACAACCAATTCCGCCTAACTGGGGAATTGGTTGTTTTAATAATGTCAAGAATAGTTGAGTGATTTTTTAAAAAAAGTTTGACAATTTTGTGAACAAGGTGAATAATTAATAATATATAGAAAGGGGATACGTTGTTATGAGGAGTAGAGAGAAATTACTAAATGCAGTGACGTATGTTGGATTAACAGTCCTAACAACTGGAGTTATCGCTTTTATTTTAGGTGTAATTGTAACCGATTTCAGTATTTTGGTTCCAATTGGAATTGGAACATCTGTGGGTGCGGTATTTATTTTTCTAATTGGTGTTTTTTTGGTAGTGACAGAAGAAATGTTGGAGAAATCTTATATAGGAACAAAAGTAGTTTCAATCAAAACAAAAAAAGGAGCACCTTTGTAGAAGGTACTCCTTTTCATTTTGTATTGAATTACATATCCCAAACCATTGCGAGTAATGTTCCGAAAACCGTAACGAGGGCAATGATTAGTCCATAAAAAACATTTGTATAAATAGCACCTTTGTCCTTAGTCTCCCCAGCGTGCATAAAAACAACTAACTGGAGTCCGGCTTGGATGAATGCTGTAACAAGCAGGATTGTCATGCCTACAGCAAAAGACATATCAAGAAAGTAAACAGCTAATGCAATGATTGTCAGGAGTATAGAGAATACAAAACCAAGTACTTGTTTCATCGGAAATAATTGGCTCATATTACATCATTCCTTTCAAATAGATGAAGCTGAAGATGAAAATCCAAACAACATCTAGGAAATGCCAATAAAGCGAAAAGATAAATGCTTTATTAGTGGTTTGTGGAGTTAATCCACGTTTTTTTATCTGCAGAATAATGAACAATCCCCAGAAAAAGCCAAGTGTAACGTGTGCTCCATGTGTTCCAAGGGTTGTTAAAAGAGCAGATGTAAATGCACTAGTTTGTATTCCGGCACCTTCATGTACATAAGTAACAAACTCAAATATCTCCACTCCTAAAAAGGCAAGACCGAGAAGAAGTGTGATGGAAAAGAAAGAAATCATCGCTTTTTGTTTCCCAATACGCATCGCATGAATCCCAAGTCCAACAGTAAAACTACTTGTTAAGAGTAAGATTGTTTCAAATAGAACAGGAGTGATTTGGAAAATCTCTGCTCCAGTTGGTCCGCTTCCAGTTCTATTCTCTAAAGTGAAATAGGTTGCGAACAGGGTAGCGAAAAGCATAATCTCGGCCCCAAGGAAGATCCAAAATCCTAAGATTTTTAAACTGTTTTCTTCAGTACTATATTCTAATGGAAGCGAGTTATCTATTTTCATTTTTTAAGCACCTCGCAAATTTGTTTCTGTTTCTTCAATTTCTTTAACTGAGATATATCTGCCATGATCCTGTTCAAATGAACGAAGTGCCATACAAGCAAATATCCCTATCGTTGTAAGGATTACAGGAATCCATAAACTGAAAATAAATGAGAATCCCCAAACAAAGAAGATACAGCTCATGATAAATGGTATACCGCTATTATTAGGCATGTGAATTTTTTCGAATTCGCCTTTAAATAAAACATGACCATTTTTCTTCGCATCCCAGTAAGCCTCATTCGTACGTACATCTGGTAAAATCGCAAAATTGTATTCTGGTACTGGTGTATGTGTAGCCCACTCTAGCGTACGAGCATCCCATGGATCATTACTAATATCTCTTGATTCATATCGAGTACTATAGTAGATATTGTAGACGATTAACACAAAACCAATAGCCATTATCGCCGCTCCAACAAATGAAACCATATTCATTGGACCAAATCCAGCAGATTCAGAATATGTGTACATCCGGCGTGCCTGGCCATCTAATCCTGAAATATACATGGGCATAAAGGCTAAGACGAAGCCGATTGAAAGCAGCCATGCGGTCCATTTACCAATTCTCTCATTTAACATGAAACCAAACATCTTTGGCCAATAATAATGCAGTCCTGCAAGCATTGCATAGACGACACCAGGAATAATAACATTATGGAAATGAGCCACTAAGAACATTGTATTGTGATATTGATAGTCTGCCGCCGACATGGCTAGCATGACCCCAGTAACTCCACCTAATGTAAACAGCGGAATGAAAAGCATACTGTAAAGCATTGGTGTGGTAAAAACGATCTTTCCTTTCCTTAGCGTAAGCAGCCAGTTGAAAATCTTCACACCTGTAGGAACGGCAATTGCCATGGTTGTAATTGAGAAGATACTGTTTGTAAACGCTCCTTGCCCCATCGTAAAGAAATGGTGCGCCCATACTAAGAAGGATAGAAGTGAGATAATAACCATCGAGCCAACCATAGATGTATAGCCATATAGGTTACGACGTGCAAAGGTTGAGATAACTTCACTATAAATACCAAATGCCGGAAGTATTAAGATATAAACTTCAGGATGTCCCCAAACCCAGAAAATGTTAGCCCACAGCATATCCATACCGCCATTGTCCATGGCAAAGAAGTTTGTTCCAAATTGTCGATCTAAGGTTCCCATTGCAAGTAACACGGCTAATACTGGGAACGCAAAAACGATGATAACATTCGCAATTAATGCTGACCAAGTAAACATTGGCATTTTCATTAATGTCATTCCAGGTGCTCTCATTTTAAGAATAGTAGTGATAAAGTTAATTCCTGTCATTAATGTACCAATACCTGCAATCTGAATTGCAATCATATAATAGTTGTTACCAACAGATGCGCTGAATTCGGTACCTGCAAGCGGGAAATAAGAAGTCCAGCCTGCGTCAGGTGAACCACCGACAACGAATGAAATGTTGAATAACATCGCACCCATAAAGAATAACCAAAAGCTTAATGCATTCAAGCGTGGAAATGCTACGTCACGTGCTCCTATTTGTAAAGGAACAACAAAGTTCATAAAGAACATAATGAACGGCATTGCCATAAAGAGGATCATTACGATCCCGTGTGTGGTGAAAATTTCATTATAATGCTGTGCATCTAGCAGAGTATTATCTGGAACCGCAAGTTGTGCTCGCATCATAATTGCGTCAACGCCGCCACGAAATAGCATCAAGAGGGCAGATAGCAAATACATAATACCGATACGTTTGTGGTCAACAGTTGTTAACCATTCACGCCATAGATAGCCCCATTTTTTAAAATAAGTTAATCCTGCAATGACTGCGATGATTGTAAGTCCTATGGCAGCCATCGAGGCATAAATCGCAAAACTTGGATGAGGAACGGCAAATCGATCAAAGAAATCCATATATTTATATCTCCTTTCAAGGGAAGATTACTTTTTTTAATTAATGATTCATACTCTCATGGCCTGCATGGGAATCTGTGTGAGATTCTTTTTCATGTGTTTCTGATGATTCTTCGGTATGATTATGACCTGTTGGCGGCGGTGAAAAATCTAGATGAGTTCCAGTGTATGTTTGCTGCCCAAGATGACCGGGTTCTAATAAATCCTCGAATTTTTTCTCTGTAATCGGCTTTGCTGTTTCTTTTACTTCTTTTACCCAGTCGTCAAATTCTTCTTGAGACATTGCTGTCACATTGAATGTATTCTCAGCAAATCCTTTTCCCGAGAAGTTAGCGTTTCGTCCCATAAATTCACCAGGAACATCTGCAGCTAAATGCAAGGTGGTCACCATGTCTGCCATAGCATACTTTTGGCCGCCTAACTGCGGAATCCAGAAACTTGTTATTGGACCATATGAATAGAGCTTAAATTCAAGAGCTCTATCTGTTGGAATATATAAGTAGTTAACTGTTTCAATTCCTTCTTCTGGATAACTAAAATGCCACTTCCAGTTAGAGGATGAAGCGTAAACCACTAAAGGCTCTTTATCCTCGTACCCTTTTGGTGTTGCCTCAACGATATAGTTACTTTGAACGGATACATATGATAGAAAAGCAACGATTAATACAGGAATACCAACCATAATGACCTCAACCCAAAGGTTCCCTTCAATATGAGGTGGTTCATAATCGGCTCTTTGTTTAGAAGCGCGATATTTTACTAACATGTAGACTAGCAGTGCGAAAACGACAATGACAATCACAGACATAATTCCTATCGATAATAAGATGTCGCTTGCCTGCCTTGCTGCTTGAGGACCTTTAGGATCTAAGACAAGTAATGGCTCACATCCAGTTAATACGGTGATAATCGTAAAAATTACTGAATATATAGCCCATTTTGTACCCTTTTTGTGCATGTTTTTAACTCCTCTCATTAAATATCATTGTGGTTGTTCGTGAATTCGTTCGCAATCTTAAATGGTACTTATCTGAATTAATTACAACCTAATAATGATTACATAATTAGTGTTATTATTTCAATATCACAATATTAACAATATAGAAGTGATGTTTATATACGTTTTTTGAAAAAGTTGTGACAAATTTGTTAAGGTTTATTATTCCTGTTTTGATATCCTATGGGAGGAACAACCAAAGATAAAAAAATTGTCTATTTTTGCATATTAATGGGATAATGAATATGTATACCAATGGAATAGGAGAGACAAACATGAAAGTCAAAATAAATCGCCATGCAGCGAAAGCATTGAAAAAAATGTTAGAGGGGGATGAAGCAGAAGGGAAATTGTTCCGTGTGTATGTAACCAATATGCATGGCGACCATGCTCATTATGATTTAATGCTAGATACCCCAACCGAGCATGATGAAGTAGTTAAAACGGATAAAGATATTGATTTTATCCTTGATACACGAGATGAATTTTTGGATGGAGTATGGATTCAATTGTTCCACGTTCCAAAAGAAGAATGGCTGATTACCAATCCATCAAAAGGTGGACATCACCACCATCACTAATTAAATACATTGAAAAGATAACACCTGAATGATATTCAGGTGTAATTTTTTGATGGTTATTATCAAAATACTACAAACGAGGTTTTACAGGAGTGATTATTATGGAAAATTTCAAAAGTGATAACGAGATAAAATTAATTGCACTGGATATGGACGGTACTCTTTTGAATGATCAGCATGAGATATCAGAAGCAAATCGACAAGCGATTAAGGAAGCTCAGGAAAAAGGAATTTATGTAGTTCTTAGCACCGGCCGCTCCCTAAGAAAATGTGAGAAACATGCAGATTCACTTGCATTGTCCTCTTATTTAGTGACAGTAAACGGTAGTGAAATATTTGATGATAAAAGAGGATTAGTAGAAAGAAATCTTGTCAAATCGAAGTCTATTCAATGGATGGTAGAGCTAACCCAAAAGCATAAGATCCGTTTTTGGGCAATCAGCACGAATCGTAACTGGTTTGATGAAATGCCTGAGGATATCCATTCAGAGGAATGGTTGAAATTTGGATTTAACATTAAAGATGAACCTACAAGAGACAAAATATTAAAAGAGCTGCAGGCAAGAGGAGAGTTTGAATTAAGTAACTCGACTCCAACAAATATCGAAGTAAACCCGGCTGGGATTAATAAGGCAAAAGGACTTAAATTAGTCTGCGAGCGTCTTGGAATTGATATGAAGAATGTCATGGCTGTAGGGGATAGTCTTAATGATTTAGCAATGATTGAAGAAGCTGGTTTAGGCATTGCAATGGGAAATGCCCAAGAAATCGTAAAACTAGCGGCTGCTTGGGTTACCACATCAAATAATGAAGATGGTGTCGCAGTAGCAATCCGTAAGTGGGTGCTCTAGTACTATCATATACGTACACTTAAACATTATACTTTGAAGAAATTTTTTATTTTTCTAATATAAAATCGTAGCAATTGTGAAATACTTTATATACAAGAGGAAATTGTTTAAAAATAACTCCTCTTGGTTATAATAATCGGGCAAGACTATATTGCAATTTCATGTAATTGTTACATGCTAGGAGGAGCTACAAAAATGGAACATGGTAAAGTAAAATGGTTTAACGGTGAAAAAGGCTTTGGATTTATCGAGCGTGACGGTGGAGACGATGTATTCGTTCACTTCTCAGCTATTCAAGGCGAAGGCTACAAAACGTTAGATGAAGGTCAAGAAGTAACGTTTGAAATCGAGAATGGACAACGTGGTCCACAAGCGGTTAACGTTCGTAAAGCATAATTAACCTTCTAAATCAAAAACAGACTCCAACTTGTGAGTCTGTTTTTTTGTTGCCAAAAAAAAATCCTCCATGGAGAATGTGGAGGATCATTATGTGAGAAGTAAAATGGTTATTACTAGTATGTGTTAAATTTAGAAAATTCATACCCTGTTAAGTCACTTTGGGTTTATAATTTCCTGAACTCTTCCAACTTGACCATCCGTTAATCGTACTTTTATTCCATGAGGATGGAAGCTTGAATTCGTTAAGATATCCTTCACTACACCTCTTGTAAGTTTCCCAGTTCTTTGATCAGCCTTGAGAACAATATTAACCTCTGTACCGGCAGTGATGTCTTTTCTATTTTGTCCGTTCATTAAACACCCATTTTTCTACGTGTATTACTCACTTTTTTAGTCTGCTGACTTTTCATTTTTTTGCTATTTTGAAGACCGCTTTGGGGGTTATTCGCAGCTGCAGCTTTGTTCTTCTTATTCGCTAGCTGCTGCTTCATTGCTTCCTGCAGACTCATTTTCTTTTTTGGTTCTTCGTTTTGGTTTGTTTGATTGTTTTCTGACATTAGGAAATCCTCCTGAAAAATATGTACTATCTTTCCTACAGTATAATCTATTTACGCCTAAATTAACAATTTTATGAGAGAAAGATATTAGATGGAATTCACAGAAACCAGTTGGAGATAATCAAAATTCGATGACTGCTGGCTCTCGTGGACCAACATTAATCCAGGATGTACATTTACTTTGTCTAAGGAAGAGCGTACTCGTTTAGTTGAAACAGTGGTAGGTGCAATGGAGCCTGTTGAGAAAGATGATATAAAACTTCGTCAAATCCAACACTACTATAAAGCAGAACCTGAGTAGGGTGAGCAAGTAGCTAAAGGTTTAGGTTTAGCCATTCCTCAAAAAGTAAAATAAATAGCCAAAAGCAATAAGACTGTTCAAAAGGGAAGTCTTTTTTGCTGTTTTTATGAATAATTATTCGCTTTTTCAACTTCCCAATATTAAACTTATTCTTGCAAAAGGGAAAAGGAGATAAACTCATATGAAAAACAAAACAGCTGTTGTAACCGGTACATCAAGCGGATTTGGATTAAGTACCTCTATAGAATTAGCCCGAAAGGGTTTAACTGTTATTGCGGCAATGAGAAACATCAATAAAAATAGTGACCTCCTGCAACAGGCTAGGAAGCATGGTGTTGAATCCAAAATCTTTGTTCTTGAATTGGATGTTACGAATGAAAAGTCAATCCTAGCCTTCCAAACCAAGGTAATTGAGAATTTTGGAAGAGTAGACGTATTGATAAATAATGCTGGATATGCTGGCGCTGGGTTCGTGGAAGAAGTATCGATGGATGAATATCGTGAACAGTTTGAAACGAATGTATTTGGAGTTTTCGCCGTAACGAAGGCCTTTTTACCTTTAATGAGGAAGCAAAAGCAGGGGTATATTATCAATATTAGCAGTATAAGCGGCAAGGTAGCTTTTCCTGGTCTTTCACCCTACATTGCCTCAAAGCATGCCATCGAGGGCTGGAGTGAGAGTCTTCGCTTAGAAATGCAGCCATTTGGTGTGAAGGTGGTTTTGATTGAACCAGGTTCCTACAAAACAAATATCTGGTCAACAGGTAAACAGGTTGCAGCAGAATCATTGCAGTCTCACTCTCCGTATAAGGATTATATGCAGAGTATTGAGAGATACATTGCAGCAGGGGAAGACAACTTTGGAGACCCTCTGGAAGTGGCAATAAAAATAGCTGAGATTACAGTCATGGAAAACCCGGATATTAGGTACCCCATTGGTCGTGGAGTTAAAGCATCTATATTTTTGAAGAATTTTTTACCATGGAGGCTTTGGGAAAAAATTATCATAAGAAATTTGTTCGTGAAATAGTATTAATAAAGAAACAGCAATCCTAAAGTATTCACGATGTTGTCGTTTTAGGGAGGAATTTTGGGGATAAAGTGAGAATAATAGATATATAAGCAACATTAGAGGAGGGATATGTTTGGAGATTCAAGTACTTGAAAAAGAAGAAATAAAGGTAGTTGGAATTTCACGGAGCGGCACCTATTCTCAAATGCACATCATTCCAGATTTTTTTGATGAAATGAAAGAACGGTTAGTAGAAGTACCTTATCAAACAAATGATTCTATCTTAATTGCGCCTTTTCATAGCAGAGAAACAGAATTTACCTTTTATGTAACCACACCCGTTGAAAAGGTAGAAAATGTCCCTGATGGTATGGTCGGGTTTTCGATACCCCGCAAATATTATGTTTGTTCATCCCATAAACGGGGCATTGAAGAATTAGAAAATACATACCGCAAAATGTTAGTGTGGATGCAAGAGTATGGTTATGAGTTAGATGACCATGCCTTATGTTTAGAGGTTCTTAAACATAAAAATCTCGATAGGGAAGGCAGCATGCATTTTGAACTTTACCTACCTGTTAAAACGTATGGGAACGATTATTAATCATGCACGGAAGGAGAAGAATTACTCTTCTGCTTCTTTTTTTTAGCAATTCTTGCAAGTATAAGGTATACTAAAAATCATATAATTGAATAATTCCTTCGGGGTCAGGTGAAATTCCTAACCGGCGGTGATGAAGCATAGCTTCTAAGTCCGTGACCCGGTTAAACGAATGTTTAAGCGGTGGATCTGGTGTAAATCCAGAGCCGACAGTTAAAGTCTGGATGGGAGAAGGAAAAAAAAACGGTTTAGCCAAGGGAGTAGTCTATCCTTTTTTAAGCCCTATTTTCTTATTGCCTTTTCCAAGGACCCTGAAGTGTTTCATTTCTTCAGGGTCCTTTTTTATTCTTTTATGAGTATAGGTAAGAAAATTTTTGCAGTGCTTTGCAAAAAATAGGTAAGGAGAACAAAATCTATGTTTACCGGTATTATTGAAGAATTAGGAGCAGTAGCAAATATCCAGCGAAGTGGGGAATCATTTGTACTTACGATCGAAGCGAAAAAAATCTTAAATGATGTCCACCTTGGAGATAGCATTTCTGTTAACGGAGTGTGCTTAACCGTCACTAGCTTCTCTAGTAAGCAGTTTACGGTGGATGTTATGCCAGAAACCGTAAAAGCCTCTAGCTTACGCTCCCTCAAGCGTGGTGCCAAAGTGAATCTCGAAAGAGCCATGGCAGCAGGAGGTAGATTTGGGGGTCATTTCGTTTCTGGACATATTGATGGAACTGGGGTAATTAAAAGTAAAAAACAGGTGGAAAATGCAATTTATTACGAAATTGAAGCCTCACCAGAAATATTAAGATATGTAATTGAAAGAGGTTCGATTGCTGTAGACGGTACAAGCCTAACTGTATTTGGAGTCACAGATGAAACATTTACCTTATCACTCATCCCCCATACATTATCTGAAAGTATTATCGGTGTTAAGGAATCAGGTGATATTGTCAATTTAGAATGCGATATGATTGGAAAGTATGTTGGGCATTTTTTAATGAGTAGTCAAAATAATGGTAACAAAAAGAGTTCATCCGGTATTAGTGCGAGATTTTTAGAAGAGAATGGATTTGCTTAATAAATATCATCGGATTTTAGAAAGGGGAGAAAAGACGTGTTTGATAAAATTGAAGAAGCATTGATGGATTTACAAAATGGAAAAGTCATCATTGTTTGTGATGACGAGGACCGAGAAAATGAAGGGGATTTTGTCTCCTTAGCTGAAAAGGCTACACCAGAGGTAATCAATTTAATGGCTACACATGGAAGAGGTTTAATCTGTGTTCCGATTGACGAGGAATTAGCACAGAAATTAGAGCTGTTCCCAATGGTAGCAATCAATACAGATGTACATGGTACGGCTTTTACCGTCAGTATTGACCATAAATTTTCAACTACTGGGATATCAGCATTTGAGCGTTCCGCAACCGTCTTAAGTATGCTTGATCCGGAATCAAAGCCTTCTGATTTCAAGAGACCTGGTCATATTTTCCCTTTAGTGGCCAAAAATGGAGGAGTTTTAAGGAGAACAGGGCATACCGAAGCGGCAGTGGATTTAGCGAGACTATGTGGTTCTAAGCCTGCTGGAGTCATTTGTGAAATCATGAATGAGGATGGAACAATGGCACGTGTTCCCCAATTGCGGAAAATTGCCGATGATCTAAATGTGAAGATGATCACCATTAAAGATTTGATTGAATACCGCAATAAAAAAGACAAGCTAGTTAAACGTGAAGTGGAAATAAACTTACCAACGGAATTTGGTGATTTTAAGGCTGCAGGGTATTCAAATGTTATTGATGGAAAAGAACATTTAGCGTTAATCAAAGGTGAAATAAATCCTGAGAATCCTATCCTTGTTCGTGTGCATTCTGAGTGTTTATCTGGAGATGTTTTCAGTTCTTTCCGTTGTGAATGCCGACCACAGCTGCATGCAGCATTAAGTCAAATTGAAAGAGCAGGAAACGGAGTCCTCCTGTATATGCGCCAGGAGGGTAGTGGTTTAGTAAATAAATTGCGTTCATACAAGTCACAAGAAGGTGGGCATGAGGTTAATGAAAAGCTAGGTAATGGAGAAGATCTACGAGAATTTGGCATAGGCGCTCAAATATTAAAGGATTTAGGCATAGGTAAAATGAAATTGTTAACCAATAACCCGCGAAAAATAAAAGGACTTAAGGGATATGATCTTGAAGTCGTTGAAACCGTTCCATTGCAAATGGAAATACTTGATGAAAAGGTAAAATAAAAAAACTTTTACACTAAAATATATGGAGGTATTAACATGAATAATATTTATGAAGGTAATTTAGTAGGCTCAGGTTTAAAGATAGGAATTGTTGTAGGACGTTTTAATGAGTTTATTACAAGCAAATTACTAAGCGGCGCGGAGGATGCCCTGAAAAGACATGGTGTGAGTGAATCAGATGTAGATATCGCTTGGGTGCCAGGTGCATTCGAAATTCCATTAATCGCTCAAAAAATGGCAAATAGTAAAAAATATGATGCTGTTATTACATTAGGTACTGTGATTCGCGGCTCCACTCCACATTTTGACTATGTTTGTAATGAAGTAGCCAAGGGTGTTTCAAAAATTAATCTAGATAGTGGCATCCCCGTTATTTTTGGTGTCTTAACAACAGATTCGATTGAACAGGCAATTGAGCGTGCAGGGACTAAGGCTGGAAATAAAGGATGGGATGTAGCCGCTGGAGCTATAGAGATGGCTAATTTAATCCGAAGTATGGAAAAATAAAATGTTATTTGAAGAAATTTGAGGAAAATGATACATTTTGAATTCCTATCTTATATAATAGGTCTATCATAAAAAATATTTGAAGAATAGGTGCTTAAAATCTTTTTTTTAAGTTTTTAGCTTAAAAGGGAAGTTTGGTTAAATGCCAACGCGGTCCCGCCACTGTAAATGGGAGTAACCTACAATATGTCACTGTCAATTTGATGGGAAGACGTAGGAAGCAATGACCATGAGCCAGGAAACCTGCCTAATTCTTGTGCCCCAAAAGAACCTACGAGGATAGGAAGGTGTGGAAGACTAGAATCATTTTTATAATGGAATCTAATCAAACCAACATCTCCACGTTCTCGTGGAGATGTTTTTTATCGTTCCAAATTTTTCGGCAGTAGTTTTTTTATGATGTATTTTGACTAAAAGTCATACATAGGGGGTAGAAAAATGAAAAAATTATCATCATTATTACTTATTCTTTTGTTAACAATAGGTGTTTTAGCAGCATGCGGAGAACAGAAAGAACCTGTAAAGGATGAAGAAAACAGCAGCACAGAGCAAAAAGGAGAGGAAACGGCTTTTCCTGTAACGATTAAAGATGCATTAGATAATGAGGTGAAAATTGACTCTAAGCCTGAAAAGATCGTTTCCTTAATCCCAAGTAATACTGAAATTGCTTTTGCACTAGGGCTTGGAGAAGAGGTTGTAGGTGTATCTAATTATGACAATTATCCTGAGGAAGTAGCATCAAAAGAGAAAATCGGTGATATGGAACTAAATATCGAAAAAATTATTTCTTTACAACCCAATCTAGTATTGGCACATGAATCAACTGCTGATAATGGGACAGAAGCACTTCAACAGCTAAGAGATGCTGGAATTACCGTTTTAGTTATTAACGAAGCCCAAAATTTCGACCAGGTGTTTGATACGATAGCTATGATTGGAAAAGCTACTGGAGAAACAAAGAAAGCAGAAGAATTAAATAAAGGTATGCAGGGTAAATTAGCAGAAATTAAAGCCAAGGCTGGGGAAATAAAGGATAAGAAAAAAGTGTTTGTAGAGGTGTCCCCAGCTCCTGAAGTGTTTACAACGGGAAAAAACACATTTATGGATGAAATGATCAGTATGATTAATGCTGAAAATATTGCAAATGATCAAGAAGGCTGGATTCAAATGGATCAAGAAGCGATAATTGATCGAAATCCAGATGTCATCATTACTACATATGGATTTTATACAGAAAATGCAACAGAGCTAGTGTTAAGCAGACAAGGCTGGGAAAATGTCAATGCAATAAAGAATAAGCAAGTAATAGATGTAGATTCTGATCGTGTGACACGTCCAGGTCCAAGGATTGTTGAAGGAGTAGAGGATCTTGCAAAGGCTGTCTATCCCGAAGTTTTTAAATAATAAAATATTAGCCTATTTGATCGCGGGAAGCTTCCTTCTCCTTTCAATTTTATTGGGAATTTCGATAGGAACCGTTTCGGTTCCTATCTTTACCATTATTCAAATCATGATGTCAAAGCTATTTGGAATTATATCACTAGATCAAATCGACCCCATGTTTTCAAGTATCGTTTTAAATATTCGGTTACCACGAGTGATTTTAGCTGGTTTAGTAGGAGCATCTTTGGCAATAGCAGGAGCAGCCTTTCAAGGGCTATTAAGAAATCCATTAGCAGATCCATATACTTTAGGTGTATCATCAGGTGCGTCTGTCGGGGCAGTACTCACTTTATTTTTTCAATTTTCCATCCCTTTCATCGGAAGCTTTACCCTTCCATTACTCAGCATCTTGTTTTCATGGGTTACGATTTTCTTAGTGCTAGCTTTCGCCCGGAAAATTGAACGCTCGATGAGAGTGGAAACGATAATATTAACGGGAATCATCTTTAGTTCCTTTCTCGGTGCCATTATATCATTAATGATTGCCTTAACAGGTGATGAGCTTAGGCAGATTATTGGCTGGCTATTGGGTAGTGTATCGATGAGAGGCTGGGAATACATAAAAATTATTTTACCTTTTTTTGTTCTAGGTTCGGTCATACTTATTTTTAATGCAAAAGAATTAAATGCCATGTCCTTCGGTGAAGAACGTGCCCATCATTTAGGTGTGAATGTTCAAAAAAGAAAACTGATGATCTTAACGGCAGGATCGATTTTGACAGGAGCTGCGGTTGCGGTTTCAGGAACGATTGGTTTTGTTGGGCTGGTGATTCCACATCTTTCAAGATTATTATGGGGGCCAGATCATAGACACCTGCTCCCTTTGTCGATTATTACTGGAAGTGGATTTTTAATTCTAGCAGATTTAATTTCGAGAACGATTATTTCTCCAACAGAGTTACCGATTGGCGTCATAACTGCTTTAATTGGTGCCCCGGTATTTGCATTAATCCTATTACAGAGAAAAAGGACGGAAAGAAGTGGATAAAGGATGCTTAGCGTTCAACATGTTTCAGGCGGGTATTCGAGTGAATCTGTACTGAAGGATATATCTTTTGAAGTTCAAACAGGGGAGTTATTCGGTATATTGGGACCTAATGGAAGTGGTAAGACGACCTTGTTAAAAATGATCAGCGGAATTTTACAGATTGCAAAAGGTGATATTTTCATAAAAGGTAAAAGGCTTCAGGAGTTTCATTCAAAACAGCTTGCTCAAATCGTAGCTGTTTTGTCTCAGCATTCTTCGCAATCCTTTTCCTATACCGTAAAAGAAACCGTTTCTCTCGGTCGTTATGCCCATCAAACAGGCTGGTTTCAGACCTGGGGTGAAAAGGATGAAATGATTGTACAGCGTGTCATGAAGCAGACAGGCATAGCTTCATTCCAAAATAAAAATATCCAAGAGTTATCCGGTGGAGAAAAACAAAGGGTATTTCTGGCGCAGGCACTTGCCCAAGAGCCCGAAATCCTCCTTTTAGATGAACCAACGAATCATTTAGATTTATCCTATCAAAAAGAATTGCTGGATTTATTAAAATGCTGGACGACAGAAACTGGTTTAACGGTCCTATCGATCTTTCATGATTTAAATCTTGCAGGCTTATATTGTGATCGCTTGCTTCTGCTTGAAAACGGCAGGATTAATATAAACCATATCCCGAATGAAGTACTTCGGGAAGAAAGAATACGAGAAGTTTATCATACTGAAATTAAGAAGCATCCCCATCCTAGAGTACCTGCACCGCAAATGGTGTTATTACCCGAAGAGAAGCAGGCTAAGAAAAAAATTCAAATCTATGAAGGGTTGTTACGTGTGAACAACGAGTTTATCGAATTAAAAGCCCCTTCCCCATTAAGGACAATGTCTTCAGGGGTTATAGGATCGGGAACAGGCTGGCATCAAACTTTTGTTAATCGACATGTTGGCAAGGACTATAACTGTAGTGATCATCGAAAGGAAATGGCAGACTTTTTAAAAGCAAAGGGCTTTGAACCTTCTGAAACAGTTGGAATGATGACCGCAGTCGTTCTTGAGGATGTTTCCTATAAGTACTTTGCAGAAACTGGATTTTCACTCTTTGTTGTTGTGACTGCAGGTGTTGGAAACGCCATAGATGCCTCCAAAAGTGAACAGCATACGTTTGATAAGGTGCCTGGCACCATCAATACCTGGATCTTCGTTAATGGTGAATTAACAGAGGAAGCATTTATTCAATGTATTATGACTGCCACAGAAGCAAAAGCGAAAGCTCTCCATGATTTAAAAGTTATCGATGCGGTGACAGGCACCGTTGCTACGGGTACTTCAACGGATAGTATTTTAATTGCTGCTACCCAGGCTGGAGAAATTTTGGAGTATGCTGGGACGATTACAGCTTTAGGAAAACTGATTGGAAAAGCGGTATATGAGTGTACTTCAGAAGCAATTCAAAAGTCTCAAAAAAGGAAAGTCATATGATCGTCTATCATTTAGCAGCTATAACGATTGCGTATTTCATTGATATGCTTATAGGTGATCCACCCCATTGGCCACATCCTGTCAGATGGATAGGATCGTTGATTTCAGTTTTTGAAAAACGTTTGAACAAAGGAAAAAATAAGAGATTAAAAGGGCTCGCAATGCTCCTTGTTATTTTATTGATTGTATTTTTAATTGTACTTTTATTAGTCGTGATAAGTTATCAAATTCATCCTATTGTTGGGATTGCCATTGAAAGTATCATTATAGCGACAACGATTGCCCGGAAAAGTTTAAAAGAAGCTTCGCTTGATGTCTACGGACCCTTAGAAAAAGGGGATTTAGCGGGTGCAAGAAAAAAACTATCATACATTGTTGGCAGAGATACAGATAGGCTAATTGAAGGTGAAATTGCACGAGGAGCAATTGAGACGGTTGCTGAAAATACAAGTGATGGCGTGACAGCACCTTTGTTTTGGGCACTTATTGGGGGTGCACCGCTAGCAATGGTCTATAGGGCAACGAATACCTGTGATTCGATGGTAGGTTATGTGAATGAAAGATATAAAGATTTCGGCTGGGCATCTGCAAAATGGGATGATGTTTTGAACTGGATTCCGAGCAGGTTAACGGGAATCATTATGATAATAGGAACAAAGCCTGTGAGAATAGAGTATCGAAAGGCATGGATGATATTGTTTCGAGATGCCATGAAGCATCCAAGCCCAAACAGCGGCTGGGGTGAAGCAGCTGTTGCCGCCATTCTGGGGATTCAGCTTGGTGGGATCAACTATTATAAAGGAATCGCTTCAAACCGAGCAACGATGGGAGATCCTATAAATCCCATTCAAGCAGGTCATATTTTATTGGCTAATCGTATTTTAGATAAAACTGTCTTTTTATTTTTATTATTTTTATGGATAGGAGGGATGATTGTTGAATTGGCCTTCACATGGATCAAATCCTCAGCACCTTTTTAAGTCGATGGGACTTTCGCTCCCAGAGATGTTTATTGATTTTAGTGCAAATATTAATCCATTAGGTCCGCCTACTGCTCTAAAAGAGAAATGGAATGATTTTTATCAGGAAATTACCGTGTATCCAGACCCATTTGCTGAAAATCTTAAGAATAGGATTGCAGAAAGCGAACAAACTTCTGTTAATTCTATCTTAATTGGAAATGGGGGAGCTGAGCTTATTACACTTGTTGCAAGGTTCCTCTCCGGAAAACGGGTAGTAGTTGTAGAGCCATCTTTTTCTGAATATGAAAAGGCATGTCGGGCTAACAAATGTGAGATACAGTACCATCAATTATTGGAGCCTAATTTTGAGTTAAGTATTGATGAGTTACTTCCAACCTTATCATCTGCTGATGCTTTATTTTTGTGTAATCCGAATAATCCAACTGGTATTCAATATCCAGTGTCAACAGTAATTTCAATAATACAGGAATGTGAAAAACAAAATTGCTTTGTAATTTTGGATGAAGCATTCTATGATTTTTTAAAAGATTATCAATCTTTTATCCCTTACATAAACAAGTTCTCAAATTTAATCATCATACGTTCGATGACAAAAATGTTTGCGATTCCAGGTCTTCGTTTAGGATATTTGGCTGCAGCCCCAGACATAATTGCAGCACTTAGACCATTGCAGCCCCATTGGAGTATCAATACGATTGCGTTATTGGCGGGTGAACTTTGTTTACAAAATAAAGAATTTATGAACGAGACGCAAGTCTATATTTCGGAAGAACGGGAACGGTTGTTTACATTCTTTAAGAAGAATAAATTTGTGATTACTTCTTCCCAAGTTAATTTTTATTTGTTACGAGATCCAAATCTCCAGGAACAGATTAGCTTTTTTGAATTTCTTTTACTCAAGGGGATTATTCCCCGCCATACGTTTAATTTTCCTGGTTTGGAAGGAAATTGGCTTCGCTTTGCTATAAAAAGTAAGGAAGAAAATAGTAAATTAATGGAGGTGTTGTTGGAATGGCGACAGCTTCATTAATCTTTATTACTGGCGGGGTAAGAAGCGGGAAAAGTAGCTTTGCTGAAAAAATAGCGTTAGAAAAAGCAATGGAAACTGGTGGTCAATTAAACTATTTGGCAACCGGCGTTGATTCCGACAAAGAAATGCGTGAACGAATTGCAAAACACCAAAGTGACCGAGAGGCTGGAACATTTCGATGGAGAACGATTGAAAAGTCACAAACTATTGGGGAGATTGAGGATTTTTTTAACGACGACGATATTATTCTTCTCGATTGCGTGACGACCCTTTTAAATAATGAACTGTTTTCAGCCAATCAAAAATGGGATCAGTCTTTTTTAGTACAAGTAATGGGAACTATTATGACAGGAATAAAGGAAATACGAGACAGGGCAAAAGTTTTAATTGTAGTCAGCAATGAAGTATTCCATGAGTCGATGGGTCAGAGTGACCTCGTTTTCACCTATGGACGAATTCTTGGGAAGATTCATCAGCAGCTGGTGAAGGCTGCTGATCAAGCCTTTTGGGTTGAAGCGGGAATACCATTCAAAATGAAGGGAGGTAGTATATGAAAGGAGTTATGATTCAAGGAACAGCATCCGATGTTGGTAAAAGCCTCATTGTGACAGCGCTTTGCCGGATGTTTGCCAATGATGGTATAAGAGTTGTACCTTTCAAATCTCAAAATATGTCCAATAACTCTTATGTTACAAAAGACGGAAAAGAAATTGGAAGGGCACAAGGGATTCAGGCGGAAGCCGCAAAAATTGAGGCAACTGTATGGATGAATCCAATTTTATTAAAACCCCGCTCGAATCAAGATTCTGAGATTGTATATTTAGGAAAGTCTTTGAAAACTCTTTCTGGAAGAGGGTATCGGGACACTTTTTATGAAAAGGGACTTGATGTAATTAAGAAGTCTTTAGAACAGTTATCAAGTGAATACGAACTAGTAGTAATAGAAGGGGCGGGAAGCCCGGTTGAAATCAATTTAAAGGATCGAGAACTTGTGAATATGAAGGTTGCCGAGCTGGCAGATGTTCCAGTTGTTCTTGTAGCGGATATTGATAGAGGCGGAGTTTTTGCAAGTATTATTGGAACTCTTGAGCTTTTGGAACCAGAAGAAAGACAAAGAGTAGCAGGGGTTATCATTAATAAATTCCGCGGGGATATCAGATTATTTGAAGATGGTATTCACTGGTTGGAAAAGAAAACTGATATTCCAGTTTTAGGTGTTCTGCCATATGTAGAGAATCATATGATTGATGGAGAAGATTCATTGTCATTAAACAATCAATTTTCAAGCAGACAAAAGGGCAATCTGGATATTGCTGTAATACAGCTCCCATTTATCTCGAACTATAGTGATTTGGAACCTTTTTTATATGAAGAAGATGTATCAATCCGATGGGTGAAACAAGCTTCTGAATTTGGTAATCCTGATGCAGTTATTATTCCTGGTACAAAAAGTACAATGAATGATTTGAAGGCAATAACAGATACAAAGTTAGACTTTTTGATCCAAAACCATATTGAGAATGGCGGTTATGTTGTAGGTATTTGTGGCGGATATCAAATTCTTGGTGAAGAAATTATCGATGAAGCTGGTTCAGATACAGGGATAGTGAACAATAGTGTGAAAGGATTGGGATGTATTCCGGGGAGAACGATCTTTTATGAAGAAAAAGAGACTGTGAGAACTGCAGGAGTATACCACGAAAATACAGGTTTGACCGCAAATGGGAAGCTAGAAGGGTATGAAATTCATTTAGGAAAAACAGTTTTACATCAGCAAGGATGTTCCTTTTTATCGCTTGAGAACGGAAAAGAAGAAGGTTATTTTGGCAGGAATGGTCAAATCATTGGGACGTATCTTCATCACCTTTTTCATAATGATCAATGGAGAAATCATTGGTTAAACATGATTCGGAATAGCAAAGGCTTGAACCGTAAAGAACCCATTTATATAAGCAATTACAAAGATAAAAGATATGATGAGATTGCCAGCCAAATGAAAGAACATCTAAATTTTGAGCTGCTAAATGACATCATCAATAATTGGTGTTCGAAATGAGAAAACTTCTAAAGGGTTTCTTAATCGATCTGCAATTTTTTTCTGCAATTCCAGTTCATTTGGAATTACCGATGGATAAACCACATCTAAAAAGCGCAGTCCAAGCATTCCCTTTACTAGGACTGCTTCAAGGTGGCATTTATGCTTCGCTATTTTATGTATTGCTAGAATATACGCCTTTTTCCAATCTTGCTGTAGCATTCTTGCTTTGGCTAATGACGATTCTTTTAACAGGCGGAATCCACTTGGATGGCTGGATGGATGCAAGTGATGGCTATTTTTCATACAAAGATCAGCAAAAAAGACTCGAGATTATGAACGACCCTAGAACAGGCGCATTTGGTGTAATCTCAGTTATTGTTTTGTTAAGTTGCCGTTTACTTTTTATGTATGAGATAACAGTAAATGTACATGTCATTTCATACGTGATGATTTCAGCAATCCCTCTATTGAGTAAAAGTGTTATGGGTATGCTGTTATTAACAGTAAAGTCTTCTAAAAAGGAAGGACTCGGGGCGCTGTTCCAAAGTTCCGCAACAACGATGGATTTATGGACGTATCCAGCGTATATCATCGGATTTCTTGCTCTTGTGTCTTTATTTGATAGTGGAATTTTATATGTATCGATATTAATTGTGACAGCCTTTGTTATTTTGCTTTTTTGCCGTCGTAGTGCTGTAAAATGGTTCGGTGGTATTACGGGAGATGTTTTAGGGGCTTCAGTAGAAGGGACTGAGTTATTTCTATGGATGACACTGTGGTTGTTGCATTATTTCGCCATGGCCTAACAGAGGAGAATAAACGAAAAGCATATTTAGGCTGGAATGATTCCCCTCTTTGTCCTGACTCCACGAAGATGAGTACAAGCAGCAGGTACGATCTTCATTTTGCTAGTGATTTGCCAAGGTGCGTTACGACTACAAATATACTTTTTCCAAATAAAGAATTGAATCTTTTAACGCATTTACGAGAAATGAATTTCGGTAGATGGGAAGGAAAAACCTATGAAGAATTAAAAGATGTCCCTCTTTATCTGCGTTGGCTCTCGGATCCTATTTCTTATTGTCCTCCAGAAGGAGAGTCATTTGTAGAATTCACAAAAAGGGTTGAAATGGGTTGGGATATGATTATTGAAGAAATTCTCTCTCAAAACATTCAACGATGTGCGATTATCACTCATGGCGGGATCATTAGATATTTATTATCTCAATTTGCACCTCAACCTAGTGATTTTTGGTCGTGGCAGGTACCACATCATCAAGGATTTGAGCTTGTTTTTGAAAGAGAAGCATTAAGGAGGCGTGATCGTTGCACTTTATTACAGGCGGTGCCTTTAATGGCAAAAGAGCATGGGTAAAGGAGACTTATGGTGTAACCGGTAGTTGGTTTTCTTCCTATCTGGACACACCTTTGACAGAAGACTTTAACCATGTAAATAGTGATTTACTTGTAATAGAAGGAATTGAAATTTGGTTGAAAGAGTTAGCGAAAAACTTTGACTCTAACAGATGTCGTGAAATCTGGAATCACACCATAAACAATTGGTATATTTGGGAAAAAGCAAAGTCACAGCGAAATTTAGTGGTGATTGGGACGGACATAACAAAAGGAATTGTCCCGATAGAGAAAGAAAATAGATTATGGCGGGATGTCACAGGATGGGCTTATCAAGATCTTGCTGCAAGAGCAGATAAAGTAGATATCATATGGTATGGATTAAATCAAACTATCAAGCAAACGGGGGATGGGAAGCAATGAAACTTTATACAAGAACTGGTGACAAGGGAAAAACAAGCATTATCGGCGGAAGGGTCGATAAGGATGATGTTCGAGTTGAAGCTTATGGAACAGTGGATGAAGTAAATTGTTTTGTCGGGCAGGTTATGACAGAACTTGATGAGTTAATCTTTAAGGATGTATTAGCAGACCTTGAAAAAATTCAGCATGAATTATTCGATTGCGGAGGGGATCTAGCCAATATTTCTGATAAGATTGAGTTTAAACTGCAGAAGGAATCGATTGATTACTTAGAAAAGAAAATCGATGAATATATTCAAGAAACTCCGGAGTTGGAAAGGTTTATTCTGCCAGGCGGTACCAAGCCATCTGCTTCGATTCATATTGCCAGAACGGTGACAAGAAGAGCAGAGAGATTAGTAGTATCATTAATGAAGACAGACGAGAAAACGCCTGAATTAGCATTAAAATATTTAAATCGTCTTTCCGACTACTTCTTTGCGGTGGCTAGAGTGGTAAATTATCGACTCCATGTAAAAGACGTAGAATATGTTCGAAGTGCAAAGGTATTCAGGGATGGTAAACGTAAAGATGAAAAGTAGAATGTTAAGTTTACTTGCATTGTTTTCAGCATTATCAGCTGTTGGCGCTGCCATTAAGATTCCTGCAATCGTAGGCAGCGTGGCTTTTGATGTTTTTCCCGCATTAATTGCAGCTGCTTTGTTAGGCAGTGGTGCGGGAGCAATAGTCGGTGCCTTAGGGCATTTGTTATCTGCCTTAATCGTAGGTTTTCCATTAGGACCGATGCATGTTCTAATCGCAATCGAAATGGCAGCTCTCGTTTTTATTTTTGCTGTTTTATATAAAAGAAATAAAAAAATATCAGCTAGTATTCTTTTCATCCTTGCGAATTCATTTGCTGCACCATTGCCATTTATTTTTTTAATGAATAAGGCTTTTTATGTCGCTATAGTTCCATCTTTATTAATAGGTTCTATTATCAATACAGTCATCGCTTTAGTGGCTATCCCAAGGCTAAAAGCTTTGGTCAAACAAGATTTGATTAAAAAAGATGTGAAATTATGAGGGATATCATTACAATCCCTTTAAATAGTGAAGAGTCTCTTATTATCGCAAGTGATAATAGCGGTGGTATTGGAAAGAAAGCACAGGATCATGTACAGGTTTCATACGAAACGGTAGCTTATTATTCATTTAGAGTAGCAGCAATGGAATGTATCGCAGCAGGTGGAGTGCTGGTTTCAGTAGTTCTTCATAATTTTTGTGGAGATAGTAACTGGAGTGAACTGATAAATGGAATTCAAAAAGGATTGGCAGAATTAAACTTAGAGGATGTACCGATCACAGGTAGCACAGAGAGTAATTTCCATTTACAACAATCTGCTGTTGGATTAGTCGTTCTTGGTAAAAAGGTTATGGATAAAAAAACGGAGAAGATTTATTCAAATGACCTTAAATTTGCCGTAATCGGTATGCCGTTAGTTGGAAACGAAGTGATTGACCTAGCACACCAGGTTGTACCTTTATCGATTTTTCAAGAAATCTCTAAACTTGAAGATATAATGGTTTGGCCGGTTGGCTCAAAAGGAATCTTGACTGAGTTTAATCAGATGTTTCCTACTAAAGAATTTACGAAGGAAATGCTGGGGACGAAGCTGGACGTATTAAAATCTTCAGGACCTGCAACCTGCTTTATTATTGCCTTTGAACATGATCAAGAAGAGGCTTTAAAAAGATTGGCAGCTGGCCATTTCCATTCTGTTACTGTTAAATAAAATAGCACGCCATTGCGGCGTGCTACTCTTTTAATCCTTGCAGTTTTTGGATGATCGAATCAATGCCTTTTCCAATTGAAATCATGGCATCGTCAATGCCTTTTTTCCAAACTGGGGCTTGCTCTTGAATTTTTTCACCAAGCTTTTGCGCGTTTTCATTTAATTCCACTTTGATTTGCTCAGCCTGCTTTTTAATATCTTCTCTTGTTTGTTGTTTACCTGCTAATTGGTCATTGATCGAGACGACATCAAAACGTTCATTTGGTAAATGCGGGATTGAAGCCTTCATGATTTCCTTGAAAATCGGAACCACATTTCCAGAACTGTTGTTTGGCAGATAATGCTGTCGATCTGTTTGGTCATAGCCTATCCAAATAGATGCAACCAAGTTAGGAGTATAACCAACCATCCATTGATCCTTCGTTCCGTTTATATCATTAAATGGCAGCTGGGTTGAACCTGTTTTTCCTGCTATCTGAACATCAGGAATATGAGCGTTTTTACCAGTACCAGATTCGACTACATTTAGGAGCATTGCTGTCATATTATCTGCAGTCTCTTTTGATGTTACTTTGGTAGTTTCCGGTTCACGTTCAGCAATTATATTTCCAGTAGGACCAACAATTTTTGTGATGAGATGGCTGTCATGTCGTTTACCGCCATTCGGAAATACAGTGAATGCATTTGCTAATTGCTCCGGAGATACTCCTTTACTCATTCCTCCGAGGGCAATAGCCAGATTTTTATCTTCCTTTTCAATGGGTAGTCCAAAGGTTTTGAGCTTGTCTAAACCCTTCTCAAGACCAATCTCATTTAAGAGCCAAACTGCTGGGATATTTAACGATTCCTCCAAAGCTTTATACATCTGAACCTTACCCTGATAGGTTTTTGAGAAATTTTCAGGTTTGTACTCTCCAAAAGAAGTAGGCTCATCGACGAGTTCAGAGTTGAATGTGTAGCCTTCCTCAAGGGCTGGTGTATAAACCGCTAGCGGCTTAATTGTTGAACCTGGCTGAGCTCTTAATTGGGTGGCGCGGTTAAATCCTCTAAATACATGCTCACCACGACCGCCGACAAGAGCAAGTACACCTCCCGAAGCCGGATCCATTAGAACAGAACCGCTTTGAACAATACTTTCACCAGTTCCTTTCGGGAAAAGGGATTTATTATTGATTACCTTTTCAAGTCCTGTTTGCAGGTTTTGGTCTAATTCGGTATAAATTCGATAACCTCTCGTTAATATCTCTTCCTGTGTTAATCCATATTTAGAAATCGCTTCATTTAATACAGCATCAACATAATAAGGATATTTACGCTCCACCAAACTTCCGCTGCCGCTATTGATCTTAATCTTTTCATTTTTTGCCACATTGTACTGTTCCTTGGTAATCATACCAAGTTCGTTCATCTTGCCTAAAACGAGATCTCTTCGTTTCATTGCCACGTCATAGTTTTTTGTTGGGTCAAGGTAATTGGGAGATTGTAATAACCCTGCGAGTAGGGCTGCCTCACTGATAGTTACTTCATTAATGTTTTTATTAAAATATCTTTTTGACGCATTACTGATTCCCCATGCACCACTGCCAAAATAAACTTGATTCAAGTACATTTGTAAGATTTCATCTTTTTTATAAACTTTCTCAATCTTCACCGCTAAAAATAACTCTTCAGCTTTCCGTTTATAGGTTTGTTCTGGGGAAAGCAAGGCGTTTTTCGCTAATTGCTGTGTTAGCGTACTGCCGCCGCCAGTAATCTCACCTGCAAATAAATTGTTGAAAAAAGCTCTAGTGATGCCCTTTAGATCAAATCCGTTATGTTCATAAAAGCGTTCATCTTCAATGGCAACAACTGCACCAGGAACATATTTTGGGAGCTCCTCAATCTTAACCCCCACAGTCCGATTGGTGGCAACATTTGTAGCGACACTACCATTACGATCATAAATGACGGTCGGTTGGCTAAGACCTTCCTTTAATGTCTGGACATTTGCTCTTGTTGCAAGCCAGCCGAAATATACAATGGTTACGAGCACGACAATTAAAATGACTAATAATAATAACTGTGTTATGTGCTTCTTTTTCCAGAAACGGACAATCATTTCCCAATATGGGCGTAATTTTTCCATTGTGTCTCCTTTCCTTCAAAAGGTTTTTTGCTTTATTCATTATAAATTTTTTAGCAAAAAAACACCAATAATAGCCTTTTATGTAGAATATCAAAAAAATTAAAATTATTTTAACAAGAGTGAATGTACTAAGAGCAATGAGAAGAGAAGATTAATTTTTGATCCTGTGATATTTGCGGACAACCATTTTCAGTCCAAGCATATGTTAGTAGAAAGAACGTCTAAACAAAAGGAAGGGGATGTGAGAATGATCAACTGGAAGGTCCGCTTTAAGAACCGAAGCTGGGTAATGGCGTTTGTTGCTCAGTTAATGATTGTCGCTCAAATGCTCTTAGGAGGATTAAATGCATTAGGAATTACCGATTTTCAACTTTCAGATGCGATTCAGCAATCGATTTTAAACTTTATTAATTCCGTATTTATTTTACTTTCATTGATGGGAATCATACAGGATCCAACCACTAAAGGTATGAGTGACAGTGAACGTGCAAAAACATATAACGAACCTCATTAATAATATAGATTGAATAAACGCTTAGCTGCCCCAAAGTGGGTAAGTTCGGGCGTTTATTTTTTATGTAGAAAATTGTAAAAATAAAGAGATTGAAATTTCTGAATTGTCGAAGCGGTAGGGGGTATAATGGAGATGAGAACAATGGTCAGATAAGAAAAAGTAATATTTGAGAAAGGGGTTCTTGATATGTGGAACTGGATTGCGATGGTAGCAAGTATATACATACTTTTTATTATCCTTGAGGAGTCTGTTTATTTACTTTGGAATCGTTATGTTTACGGTCCGAAAGAGAGAAAAGCAAGACTTTGGAAAAGAATCATATTGGGAATTGCCTTTTTAATTCGATTACACCTAAGAGAAATTAGACAAAAGCATACACATAGAATAAGTTCAGATAAACAATCTGCATAAAAAAGGTTCCTCTACAATCCGTAAAGGAACTTTTTTTTATGCGGTTACTGTTGATTTACCGATGGCGGGTGAAGAAATTTGTTCCACCGGTAAAGTAATGTTAACCGTGGTTCCAATTCCAATTTCACTGTCAAACATGATATTCCCTTTGTGGGATTGAACAATTTTATAGCTGACCGTTAAACCTAGGCCTGTCCCTTTTTCCTTCGATGAATAGAAGGGTTCACCGACCTTTTGTAAAAGTTCCTTTGAAATACCACAGCCTTGATCTTTTACTGTAATGGCTAATCGATTATCTTCCAAGAGACCAATACTAATCGATATTTTACTATCATTTTTTGATGCTTCAATTGAATTTTTGATTAGATTAATAAATAATTGCTTCAACTGGTTTGGCTCACATTCAATGATGATATCCTCTTTTGGAAAATTAGATTCAATTTGAACATTGTAAAGAGTTGCTTCGACAGCTAATAATGAAATGACATCATTTAATATTTTTTGAATCGCTAATTTTGAATATTTTAAATGCTGTGGTTTGGCTAATAGTAAAAGCTCTCCAACAATGTGATTGATTCGATTCAATTCATCTAGCATAATTTGATAATAATCTTGGTGTTTATCATCTTCCATTTGTAATAATTGAACAAAACCTTTTAATGAGGTTAAGGGATTTCTAATCTCATGGGCAACACTGGCAGATAACTCGCCGACCACAGATAATTTTTCGGATCTGTTCAAACGTTCTTCTGTTTGCCTTAGTGTCGTAATATCACGCCCAATAATGACTAAACCTTCTCTGCTTCCATCCTCATGGAACAATGGAACTTTAATCGTATCAAAAATTTTCGATGTTCCATCAGACCGTGACACGATCTCTTCACACCGTGTGATAGTACCTTTTTCCCAAGTTTCCTCATCAGAAAATTCACAGTATTTCAGCGATTCAGAATAGAACTCACTGTATTCTGCTAATTCTGAGTCTTTTTTTCCAAAATAATCGACATTCTCAAGTTGAAATAATTTCAGTCCAAAGTCATTGGCTTGAATCCATCGACCTTCGCCATCTTTAAAGTTTACAAAATCCACCATTGAATTGATAAGGGTAGATAAACGTTTTTCTTGTTCTTTTGTAGTATATAGTTCTTCTTTTTTAAGGATGAAAAAATAAAAGATTCCACCCGTTACAAGGATATAGAAAATTTCTTTCCCTCGTTCAAAATAATTAACAAGGGATGAAGGAATATAATGTGTCAGCAGATAATTACTTGCGTATAGCCAAATTAAGCTGCTTATCAGGTAAAGGAATACTAATTTCGTCTTCTTCATTTATTTAGTCCTATCCTCTCTTGGAAGGAAAGTTCCCTAGATTTTCAAAAAAAATATTGTTGCATAACTTATAGTACTAAAGATTGAAGGAATTTGGAATATCTGAAAACTGGAAATCTACATAATTACAATAAAAAGGTTATAAATTGGTAACAACGCTGTTAACTTGGAAAAGCGATTCGGTTGTGGCAGGTATAAAATGTTATCCATCTTATTTTCAATGAGCAATTACTTATTATCATCGAAGAATTGCTGAGGTGCCTGACGCGGCGTATTATTGGTATTATTTAGCTGATGAACATGTAAAAGCCGGTCTTCCAAAAAACGAGAGAATATTATAAATTTTAATAAAAAAACTTGTTTTATCTGAAAGTTCAGAATAAAATTAAACTAACATACCAACCGGTAAGTATGTTTCCGGTATTGCTTGCATTATATTATTTAGCAGCTAATATGAGTAAATTCTAATGAAAAGAATGGAGTGAAAGGTATGCATTTACGTTTAACTGATGAACAAAAAATGGTGCAAAAAACAATTAGAAGATTTGTAGAAAAAGAATTGATCCCTCTTGAAAATGATGTTTTGAGAAATGAAAGGGAAGGGAAACCAAGTCTTTCTCCTGGTAAACTGAAGGAACTCCAATTAAAAGCGAAGGAAGCAGGATTCTGGGGCATTAATACGCCTGAAGAGTATGGTGGAGCAGATTTAGGACAAATGATGATGGCCATTGTATTAATGGAGGTTTCTAAAACGTTTGTGCCATTTTCCTTTGGCGGCTCTGCTGATAATATCCTTTACTACGGTAACGAGGAGCAAAAGAAAAAATACTTATTACCAACCATTAATGGCGTGAAGAAATCTTGCTTTGCGATGACTGAGCCTGGTGCAGGTTCTGATACTAGGAATATTAAAATGTCGGCTGTCAAGGATGGCAGTGAATGGGTGTTAAATGGAGAAAAAACGTTTATCACCGGTGGGAATGAAGCGGATTTTGTAATGGCGATAGCGATTACAGATAAAGACCTGCACCAATCAACACAGGGGCGCGAAGGTGTTACATGCTTTATTGTTGACAGGGATATGGGCTGGAAATCTGAGTATATACATACCATGGGAGAATGGGGACCAGCAGGTCTAGTATTTGAAAATGTTCTAGTGTCAGAATCGAATATTCTGGGTGAATTACACAAGGGTTACAATCTTGGGTTGGAATGGATTGGATTTGCAAGATGGGTGGTGGGTGCCAGAGCCGTTGGAGCAGCTGAGCGATTATTGCAAATGGCAATTGATTATTCAAAGGAACGGATAACCTTTGGAAAACCAATTGCCGAAAGACAAGCAATTCAGTGGCAAATTGCTGACTCAGCAGTTGAAATTGAAGCAGCTAAATGGCTGGTATTAAACGCTGCCTTTACGCTTGATAACGGAGAAGATAATCGCCACCTTGCTTCAATGGCAAAACTTTATGGCGCTAATATGGGTAATAATGTGGTCGACCGTGTTCTGCAAATTCACGGCGGAATGGGCTATACAAGAGAACTGCCAATCGAGCGCTGGTACCGTGAAGCAAGACTCTGGAGAATTTATGATGGCACAGATGAAATTCAGCGAATGATCATCGCACGTAATCTAATTAAAGGACATGTTAAAGTTGGTCAATACGTATAATGACAATTGTAAGCGTTGTCTATTGAATACTAGTTTTCAAGAATATGAAATTGATTTGTTCGGGAGGAATAGGAATGACAGGGAGATTTTCAGGAAGAGTGGCATTTGTTACAGGCGGCAGCCGTGGAATTGGAAAAGGGATTGTCGAACTGTTTGCAGAAGAAGGCGCGAAAGTAGCTTTTATTGATTTAAATGAAGAAGCATTAGCGGTGACAACAAATGAACTAAAAGAAAAAGGCTATGATGTTTTTTCGAAGGTTGCGAATGTAGTAGACGCTGAGCAGGTAGAAGGCGCCTTTAAAGAGGCATATGAAGCATTTGGCTCGATTGATATTCTAGTTAATAATGCAGGTGTGATCCGCGATAACTTATTATTTAAAATGACAGACTCAGATTGGCAGACCGTCATGGATGTTCACTTAAAAGGATCTTTTAATGCTGCCCGTGCAGCACAAAAATACATGGTCGAAAACAAATACGGTCGTATCATTAACATTTCATCTACATCAGCTCTCGGCAACCGAGGCCAAGTCAATTATGCTGCTGCAAAAGCAGGATTACAAGGCTTTACAAAGACACTTGCTATTGAGCTTGGAAGATATGGGATTACTGCAAACTCTGTTGCACCTGGGTTTATTGAAACCGAAATGACAAAGGATACAGCTGCTAGGATTGGTATTCCATTTGAGCAATTAGTTCAGGCAAGTGTAGCCAATATTCCGGTTGGAAGAAGCGGAAAGCCTGCAGATATTGCCAATGCCGTTGCCTTCTTTGCGGATGAAAAATCTTCTTTTGTAAATGGTCAGGTTATTTATGTAGCTGGCGGGCCAAAAAATTAATCGAAAAAGTGAGGCGGAAATATAGTGTTCAGAGATCAAGTTGGTAAACGTTCCACTAAAGTGAAAAACGTTGTGGAAAGAGGAGCCGTAAAGAAATTCGCGGAAGCAATCGGAGACCCTCACCCTATTTATTTTGAAGAAGAAACAGGAAGAAATTCACGATATCAAAACAATATTGCTCCGCCAACATTCCCGAGGACGTTTGATTATGGAGTAATTGAGGGATTAAATCTGCCCAATAAAGGTTTAATCCACGGGGAGCAAACCTTTCATTACGAGCGCCCATTAGTGGTTGGTGAGGAACTTCTTTGTTACTCCGAAGTGAAGAAGTACTTTGAGAAAAAAGGTAATTTTGGCGAAATGGGTTTTCTTATTCTAGCAAGCTTTGGTGAAGATTTAGCAGGTAACACGATTTTTAGTTCAACATCGACGGTAGTTATTTCTGAAGCAGTGAGGAAGGTGCTAACAAAATGAGCACTCTTGCGCAGTTAAATGTAGGTGATTCAGTTAAAGAAATTCAGTTAGAGCCGGTCTCACGAATCGATTTAATTAAATATGCAGGTGCCTCTGGAGATTTTAATCCGATTCATACCATTGATGAGGAAGCGAAAAAAGCGGGATTACCAGGGATTATTGCACACGGTATGTGGACAATGGGCAATCTTGCAAAGCTATTTACGCCCTATTTTGAAGAAGGATTTGTAAAGAATTATTCAATTCGTTTTAAAGGAATGGTCTTTTTAAATGATGTGATTACCCTTAAAGCGACCTTAAAGGAAGCAGTAGACAATAAGCTTCGCTTTCAGGTTCAGGCTGTTAACCAGAATGGAAATGAAGTTTTAAAAGGTGAAGTGTTGTTTAACCAATACTAAATATTACCAACCCGGTCAAAAGACAGACTTATTCTTGAGGCTGGGTTTATTACTATCTTTTTTGAAAAATAGGAGGGCAGCCTTTGCGATTCATTCACAAATTCATGCAGCAAGACCTGATGTAATTGCAGGTGCACATGCCTATCTATTTACTGGAAGTCATGGTCATCTCTCGGACGTCCAGAAAAACATTATCGCGTCGCAATAGTATATTGAATATAGCGGTTCATAGTGACTTAGAGATAGAATTTGAAAGGGTTTGGGGAACTATAGGGGGTTCATAGTGACTCAAGGATAGAATATAAAAGGGTTTGGGTAACTATGGGAGGTACATTGTGCCGCAAAAGGAAAATTACAAAGTGGACCGGTCATTATAAGTAATTTGGAGTGACCAAAGAGCATTCATAAAAAGCGTTTGGGTCATTCCAGGAGGTCTGGAGTGACCGAAGAGCATTCATAAAAAGCGTTTGGGTCATTCCAGGAGGTCTAGAGTGACCGAAGAGCATTCATAAAAAGTATTTGGGTAAATGCAGGTAGCCTAGAGTGAACAAAGAGCATTCATAAAAAGCATTTGGGTCACTCCAATTGTTTGGAGCAACCTAGATAAGGGGGGAATGAGTGTGAATGATAGTAACATACCAGCTAGTTAGTATGTAAATAATTCAATTAGATAGATTATTAATGATTATGGGGGAAACGACAATGCATGTTAAGGAATTATTTGATTTAACAGGAAAAGTCGCGATTGTTACAGGCGGTGGAAGAGGTCTGGGTCAGCAAATCGCGGAAGGTTTTGCTGAAGCAGGTGCCAGCGTAGTGGTGTGCTCAAGGAAACTTGAGGCATGTCAGGAAGTAAGTGAAGGGTTAAAGAAAATAGGTGTGGATAGCCTTGCAATAAAATGCGATGTAACCAATCCAGAGGATGTAAAGAATGTTGTAGACCTTACGTTAGAAAGGTTTGGAAGAATTGACATCCTTGTTAATAATAGTGGTGCTACTTGGGGGGCACTGACGGAAGAAATGCCGCTCGAAGCTTGGAAAAAAGTAATCGACGTAAATGTAACAGGAACATTCCTTATGTCACAGACTGTAGGAAGAGTTATGATCGAGCAGAAATCAGGAAAAATCATAAACATTGCCTCTGTTGCAGGTCTTAAGGGCAGTAATCCTAAATATATGAATACGATTGGCTACAATACCTCAAAAGGAGCAGTCATTACCTTTACAAAGGATTTAGCTGTTAAATGGGGTCAACACGGAATCTATGTAAATGCGATAGCCCCAGGTTTTTTTCCTACAAAAATGACAAAAGGATTGCTAGAGAAAGGCAGCGAAGGAATTCTAGAAGGTACGCCATTGCGTAAGTTTGGTACAGATACCGACTTAAAAGGAGTTGCTCTTTTCCTAGCGGCACCTGCCTCTGATTTTATCACAGGGGACATTGTTGTCGTGGATGGCGGCGCACACGTAATGTAGAGTGATAACTTGATAAAAGTGGTGAAGATAAATGAAAAGGAAAGTAAATGTGAATGGCGGTGCGATTGCACATGGTCATCCACTTGGAGCGAAAGGTGCCATCTTGGCAACCAAAGCTGTTTATGATCTTAAACGGACAAATGCAAGATATGCGCTCATTACGGCTTGTATTTGCGGCGGACAGGGTATTGCGACCATTATTGAACGAGAGTATTCCAGCTATGAAGCAGAAAATAATGGATGCTAGTATCCATCTTTTTGACGAGAATGGTTTTAAATCCACTTCTATTAAAGATATCGTTGATTATATTGGAGTAACGAAGGGTACCTTTTACTATTACTTTACCAGTAAGGAGGAATTGTTAAAGGATATTCATTTAGATTATATCGAGGATTTAATAAACAAACAGGAAGAAATCCTAGTAGATTCAAGTATCAACTGTACAAATAAACTGTTTGAAATTGTCTATATGCTTATTAAAAATATTAGAACGAATAGACGAAGTGCTCGAATATTTATTAGGGAAATAAGACATTTATCTGAGGTAAACGGTGAAGAGATCCGGGATAAACGAAATAGATTCCGAGAAAATATTCAACTTCTGCTAGAGACTGGCATAAAAAATGGCGAATTGAAAGCTGGTTGCCGTGCCGATATTTTAACCTTTGGAATACTAGGAATGACCAATTGGGGTTATTACTGGTTTAATCCGAACGGAGAAGTTTCAGCGAAAAAACTGGCAGAGATTTATGTGGATTTGATATTAAACGGAATAAATAAGAGTAAATATACAATAGGCTAAATTCTCCGGGATTTTTTTATAAAAATGTTGACAGCGTTTACAATAACTGCAGTTATGAATAAAGGAGTGAAGAATATTGCTTACTCTTCACTATGAACACCATATCTATTAAAGGACCCTCTTGTGGTTAGTAGAACCCAAGGGGGGATTCTTGTGTGAATGTATTTCCATTTTTTTGAAAAGCTTCCTTTGAAAGGAGAGGGTGTTGTGAGGCTAAGTAATTTGCTTGAAATAAACATCAGACAGTTTGGCGAGTATCCTTTTTTATATTTTAAAGAAAAGCAATATACAAACATTGAATGTAAGCTGTTTGCGGACCAATTCGCAAGCGGGCTCCGTATGCATGGTATTAATGAGGGTGATAAAGTCATCGTTTGTCTGCCAAACTGTCCAGAAGTTATTTTTGCTTATCAAGGCATAACCAGATTAGGCGCTATTATCGTTCCTGTTATGTTCACGCTCCATCCCAAAGAACTGCATTATATTGCTTTGAATTCTGGGGCAAAAGCAGTGATAACATCCTCACTTATTCTAGGAAATGTAGAGAAAGCCCTTGAGGGAGTAACTTTTAAACCATTAGTCGTGGTAGTTGATGAGCCCTCAAGTGAGCATAGTCTTAATTTTTATGATGTAAAGGCTAATCATTATACTCCAGTTCAAACAATCATCGGAAAGGAGGATGATACAGCTGTTATTCTCTACACATCTGGTACAACTGGAAATCCAAAAGGTGTTCTGTTGACCCATAAAAATTTAACGAGTAACGCTGAAAATTCGGCCAAACATAATGAACTAGAACGAGGGACCACACTTGGAGTTCTTCCTCTTGCGCATGTCTATGGGCTGACCATCTCAAATATTTGCTTTTTAATGGGCAGCTCGATTGTTATTTTTTCTAGCTTTGACACTAAAGCGATATTTAAAGCAATTGAGAAATATGAAGTGAAGACTTTTTCGGCAGTCCCAGCAATGATTCATGCATTAGTTTCGTACCCTTATGCGGATCAATATAACACCTCAAGCCTCGAATCTGTTGGTTCAGGTTCGGCACCACTTCCTGTCGCCTTGCATCATGCTTTTGAAAAAAAGTTTGGTGCTAAGGTGTTTGAAGGCTACGGTTTATCAGAGGCAGCTCCTATTGTAACAGCACATAAGAATGGGATTGAAATTAAACCAGGCTCAGTTGGGATTCCAATTCCAGGAGTGGAGGTGAAAATCGTCAACGACAATGGAGTCGAAGTGGATTGTGGAGAAGTTGGTGAACTTTGTGTCCGCGGTGAAAATGTGACACCAGGCTATTATCAAAATGTTGAAGAATCAAGGCGGGTTCTGATCGATTCCTGGTTACATACAGGTGATATGGCACGAATGGATGATGAAGGTTATCTCTATGTCGTCGATAGGAAAAAGGACCTGATCATTCGTGGTGGATTTAATGTCTATCCACGAGATGTAGAAGAGATTCTAAATGCTCATGATAATGTTTCGGAAGCGGCGGTGGTAGGTGTCCCTGATGAAAAGATGGGAGAAGAAATGGTAGCATGTGTCGTTCTGAAACCGGAAGCAGTTGTAAGTGAACATGAATTAATTCGTTATTGTCAGGAGCATTTAGCCAAAAACAAAACCCCAATGAGAATTGTTTTTCTTGAAACTCTTCCAAGGAACGGTGTCGGAAAAATTTTAAAGACACACCTGCGCAAAACAATGGCTGAAATAGAGATTAAGTAATTAGGAGGTTAAATATGACAGAGAGAAAAATGTTAACGACGAGTAAAAGAGGATTATTGGAGGATTCCTTCCCGTATCGTTTATACCAAAAGGCAAAACGTCTTGGTACCTGGAATCCAGCTGACATCGATTTTAGTCAGGATGCAAGAGACTGGAGAATGCTAAATACAGATCAGCAGGAAGATATTCTTCGGTTGATTTCTCAGTTTCAAGCAGGAGAGGAAGCCGTGACACTAGATTTGCTCCCCCTGATCATGGCAATTGCAAAAGAAGGACGTCTTGAAGAAGAGATGTTCTTAACCACCTTTTTATATGAGGAAGCAAAGCATACGGAATTTTTCCGGCTTGCATTAAATGCGATTGGTGAAAGAGGGGACTTATCCCATTTCCATACAGAAACCTACAAAAAAATCTTCTATGAAATTCTCCCAACTACGATGGCACGTCTTGTGACGGACCAATCTCCAGAAGCAATTGCAGAAGCATCCGTTGTTTATAACATGTTTGTTGAAGGAGTCTTAGCAGAAACCGGGTATTTTTCATTTTATCAAGCACTAGAAACAGCAAATATAATGCCAGGACTATTAGAAGGCATAGGGAATCTGAAAAAGGATGAGTCTAGGCATATTGGCTATGGCACCTTTCTGCTTCAAAGATTGATTTGTGAGTATCCTCATCTCTTTGATTTTGTAGCTGCGAAAATGACAGAATTAACCCCATTATCCTTAAGGTTAAATGAGGAGGGTATTGCAGGAAGGGAGGTAAGTGCATTCGGCGGTGATCCAGCATTGGTGATGAATTTCACGGTAAAACAGCTGTCAGTACGGATGGAAATCTTAGCGCGAGCAAGAGGCAAAAAAATCGAAGAGATTTATAGATTCTCAGAAAGTGAACTTGGTGTTTTATAAAAAGGAGGAACTAAAATGGCAGTAAAAGTTGAAGTTCAAAGTTTCCCGCTGTTTATTAATGGAAAGTGGGAACCTGCAAGCAATCAAGAAACCTTTGATGTATATAACCCAGCAACAGGCGAACTTGTTGCGAAAGTGGCAAAAGGTACTGCCGAAGATGTTGATCGTGCCGTACAGGCAGCAAGGGACGCGTTTGATAACACCGATTGGAAAAATATGAATCCGAAAGACCGCGCCAAAGTCCTCTATGCAATTTCCTATCAAATTGCTGAGCATGCTGAGGAGTTAGCGTACTTAGAAGCGATTAGCTCTGGCGGTACAGTACGGAGAATTGGCAACAGTGATATTTTGCAAATGGTTGATTTATTTCAAAATCTAGCAAATTTTACGCTAGAATACCCTTTTTCCGAAACCTTGCCAGTACCACCATTTCCAGGACCTGCACATAATTTTATCTGGCGGGAACCATTTGGGGTATGTGCTGCAATAACACCTTGGAATTTACCGATGGTCATTGCGACATGGAAAATAGCCCCTGCGTTAGCAATGGGAAATACAGTGGTGATCAAACCTGCTAGCTATACACCGTTATCAACCTTAAAACTGGCCGAATTGATTTCAAATGTCGTTCCACCTGGAGTCATTAACGTCGTAACAGGTCATGGGGCTGAAATTGGAGAAGCGTTAGTTCGCCATCCAAAGGTTGACAAGGTAGCCTTCACTGGATCAACCGAGGTAGGCAGAAGAATCATGGGATTGGCTTCAGAAACAATTAAAAATACAACCTTAGAGCTTGGCGGGAAGTCACCTAACATTCTTTTAGAGGACGCGGATCTTAGCATCGCCCTGCCAGGCAGTCTGTTTGGAGTTTTCTTACATTCTGGGCAGCTATGTGAGAGCGGCACACGCTTGTTTGTACCAGATTCCTTATACGATCAAGTCGTTGCAGGACTTGTATCCCTAACTAGCAACTTGAAGCTTGGAAATCCACTAGATCCGATGACAGATGTCGGTCCTGTCATTTCTAAAAAACAAAAAGAAACTATTCTTTCATATATTGAGGCAGGTAAACAAGAAGGAGCTACCCTTGTTTGTGGTGGAAAAGATGTCAAGGTGGCAGGGTGTGAAGATGGATATTTTGTAGAGCCAACCATTTTCACCAATGTGACCAACGATATGAAAATTGCACAGGAAGAAATTTTTGGACCTGTGTTATGTGTGATTCGCTATTCTGAGTTAGACGAAGCCATTAAAATGGCTAATGATACGATCTATGGATTGGCAGCTGGTGTTTGGACACGTGATGTTAATAAAGCGTATGAGGTTGCCAGAAAACTACAAGCTGGTGTCGTTTGGATTAATGACTGGCATATGCTTAGAAGCGATGCACCATTTGGCGGTTATAAGCAAAGTGGAATTGGCAGAGAAATGGGGCAGCAATCACTAGACGCATATACACAATCAAAGCATGTTCACACGTCCATGTCTCCGGAACTTGAAAGACGCAACTGGTATGGAATTCTGTTTGGCCAAAACTAATGAAGAGGTGAAGAAGATAATGGGAACTTCCTTATCACAGTTTATGCTTCGTACTGGTATTTACAGCGGTTCGAACTCACGGGCAATGGTCCCTAGCTTATTTGCAGGCCTTGGTGCGAAAAGAGTAGTTCTTTTAAGTGACAGAGGGTTAGAAAAAGCCGGTGTCGTTAAAAAGGTTGCAGAAATATTTAATTTAACAGGTCATGGAAGCGGTCCACAGCTGGTCGGTCAATATCTTGATATTACCCAGGATGCGGAAAGCCGCTGCATTAATGATGCAGTCCGTTATGTAAAGGAAGTGAGTGGAGATGCCCTGCTGGCGGTCGGAGGCGGCAGTGTTATCGATACCGTTAAAGGTGTAAAATATGCGCTTCATAAAGGATTATCGGATATTAAAGAAGCGATTTCAGGCGGCCTATTATATGAACAGTTTCCAAAGGCAAACTTTATCCCGATTCCACATATCGCGATTCCGACAACAGCGGGAACAGGCTCGGAAGTGTCTCCAGTCGCAGTAATATTTAATGAAGATATACAAATGAAAACAAATATTATTAACCCGTTTATTAATGCGGATATGGCGATTCTTGATCCTGATTTAACCGTTGGACTTCCGCCTTTCATCACGGCCTTTACTGGGTTTGACGCCTTAACACACGCGATTGAAGCTCTGGCATCACCAACAGCCACAGCACTGACTGATGCTTATGCACTGCATGCGATTCGTTTAATTGAAAAAAATCTTCCAGTAGCAGTTGCGGAGGGTACGAATTTAGCGGCACGAATGGATTTACTGCAAGCGAGCTTAATGGGAATCACGGCCTTTAGCTTTGCTTTGAATGCGATTCCGGTGCACAATATGGCGCACGCCTACGGGGCATTGTTCCGCATTCCACATGGATTGGCAAATGCCGTATTTTTGCCAGTGGTCATGGAAATGGTACCTGCTTTATACCTTCCAAAGGTAAATGAGCTTGCTTCTGCCTTGGATGTGGAAGTGAAGGGGGATACAGCTGAAGCGGCATTAGCGAAGGTAGTAGAAAAAATCCGTTTACTGCAGCATAAGGTTGGTCTTCCTGCCGATTTCAAACAGTACAACATTACCGAAGAAAATCTAGCACAGTCCATACCTGCGGTTATGAAAGACCCTGCTGCACTAAACTTCCCAATGCCAAAAGAATTGATTGCAGCAATTGGTCAAAGGGTTGTTCCTCTAGGAGTAAAATAAAGTATAATAGATTGAACCAGTCAGTGGCGTATGAGCTGCTGGCTGGGTTTGTTTTTATGAAAAAAGGTCAATTAGGTTGGTTGTAAATGAGCTTCGCGAGTAAAAGGGAAAATTTGGAGTGTAAAATACATAATTCAGCGAGTAAATGGCACAAACTTGCGAGAAAAAGGAGAAATCTCGCGAGTAAATGAAGTTTTCCATGATACAGAACAGGGTACTATCATGGATATGGTGCCATGTTCTTAGTTTTATTAGACATTAAATTTTTTTGAATCCTAGTAAAGAATCATATATAATTTTCGTTAGGGTCAATCTCAGTAATGGAGCTTGTCTACATATTTTAATACGATTAGGAGTCAAAACAATGGAAAAAGTACTTATTTTCGGTCATAAAAACCCTGACACAGATACGATTTGTTCTGCAATTGCCTATGCAGATTTGAAGAAACAACTTGGGATGGATGTAGAACCTGTACGTCTAGGAAGCGTAAATGGTGAAACACAATATGCTTTGGACACATTTAAAGCAGAGGTACCTCGCTTAGTCGAAAATGTGGCATCTGAAGTAAATTCAGTTATTTTAGTAGACCATAATGAGCGCCAGCAAAGTGCCAATGATATTAACGATGTTCGTGTCATAGAAGTAATCGACCATCACCGTATCGCTAACTTCGAAACAAGTGATCCTTTGTACTATCGTTGTGAGCCAGTTGGCTGTACAGCAACGATCTTGAATAAAATGTATAAAGAAAATGGCAAGGAAATCAAAAAAGAAATTGCTGGTCTTATGCTGTCTGCGATTATCTCTGATTCATTGCTATTTAAATCCCCAACCTGCACAGCAGAAGATGTAGCGGCTGCAAAAGAATTAGCTGCAATTGCTGGTGTCGATGCCCAAAGCTATGGTTTAGAAATGCTAAAAGCGGGTGCGGATTTAAGTGACAAGACGATTGAGGAATTAATCTCACTGGACGCAAAAGAGTTTGAAATGGGTTCTAGTAAGGTAGAAATCGCACAAGTAAATGCTGTCGACACAGCTGAAGTTCTTGCTCGCCAAGAGGAATTAGAAGCTGCGATTTCTAAAAATATTGAAGAAAAGAACCTTGATTTATTCTTATTTGTGGTTACCGATATCTTAACAAATGACTCTGTCGGTTTAGCACTGGGAAGTAAAACCAGCGCTGTTGAAAAAGCATATGATGTTACATTAACAAACAACACGGCTGTATTAAAGGGCGTCGTTTCTCGTAAAAAACAAATCGTTCCAGTATTGACTGATATTTTTAATCAAGGTCTTTAATAAAGAAAACCGTTCTTGTTAACAGGAACGGTTTTTTAACATTATTAATTTTATGATGTTATAGAATAGGCCGCATACAAAGTCAAAACTATTACGTTGACTGTACACTTTTCTGTATGGTATATTTATAGAATCATAGGAAGGGGTGAGTAAGTTGGGAAGTTGTATCGTATCGGTGAAATAGCTAAGTTAATGAACCTCTCTAAAAGAACAATCGATTATTACACCCAAATAGGCTTACTAAACCCTATTCGGACGGATTCTAATTATCGATTGTATGGAGAAGACTGCATTCAAATTATGCATTTAATTGAACACTATAAAAATCTTAATATGCCACTTGAGGAGATTAAGTCTTCGATTGAGTTAATTAAGACGGAAAACTGTATTGATAAACAAAAAGTAGAAAAGCATTTTGAACAGATTGGGATATTAATGCGTCATCTTAAAGAAGAAATTGAAGCAATCGAACCTATTCTTCAAAGATTAAATCAAAATCAAAAAGAAATGGTTGTGAATAAACTTTCTTCACAGGGTGTTCCATTAGCCCAAACATTACTATTATTACTAAGATAAACTAATATTTACAAAAACCAGGAGGTGTATTCCTTACTTTTTCTTTAAGGTAAGGAGACCATTGACCATTATAAACTTGATTGTGATTGCCATTTTAATTGCTTTTACGGCATTCTTCGTGTCTTTCGAATTTGCCATTGTAAAAATCCGCAGTACACGAATTGATCAGCTTGTAGCAGAAGGCAATAAAAAAGCAATTGCAGCTAAGAAAATTGTTTCAAATTTAGATGAATATTTATCAGCATGTCAATTAGGGATTACTGTTACTGCTTTAGGATTAGGTTGGTTGGGTGAACCAACAGTGGAACACTTACTTCATCCATTGTTTACTCAATTAAACATACCTGAATCAGCATCTGGTATATTATCCTTTGTCATTGCTTTTGCATCTGTAACTTTTATTCACGTTGTAGTCGGGGAGTTGGCTCCTAAAACGGTAGCAATAAATAAAGCGGAGGCAGTTACGTTAATTTTTGCAAAACCAATGATTATCTTTTATAAACTAATGTATCCCTTTATAAAAGTATTAAATGGTTCTGCACGTATTATAGTTGGAATGTTTGGCTTAAAACCAGCTTCTGAACATGAAGAAGCACATTCAGAGGAAGAACTTCAATTTATCATCTCGGAAAGCTATAAAAGTGGAGAAATAAATCAGTCTGAATACAAATATGTGAACAATATTTTTGAATTTGACGATCGCATTGCAAAAGAAATTATGGTTCCTCGTACGGAAATCGTCGCTTTTGATAAATCACAAACATTAGAAGAATGTTTGGAAATTGTAAAAGTAGAAAACTATACAAGATATCCAGTCATTGATGGTGAAAAAGATAACATTGTTGGTATGTTGAACATGAAGGAAGTATTGACAGATTATATTAGTGGTAAAAACCTCGATACTCCAATTGATGAATATACTCGTCCTGTAATTCAGGTAATTGAATCAATTGCCATCCATGATTTATTAGTTAAAATGCAAAAAGATCGTGTTCACATGGCCATCCTAATGGATGAATATGGCGGTACGGCAGGTTTAGTGACGGTTGAAGATATTCTAGAAGAAATTGTTGGGGAAATTCGTGATGAATTTGACGAAGACGAAGTACCAGAAATCAACAAAATCAGTGAACATAAAACTGTAGTGGATGGGAAAGTTTTAATAGATGAAGTGAATGATTTATTCGGTTTAGACATCCAGGAAGAAGAAATGGATACCATTGGTGGATGGATCTTATCTGAGAAAATGGATGTTGTCGAAGGTGATAAGATTAAATATGGTGATTATGAATTTAAGGTTCTAGAAATTGATGGTTACCATATTAAATTACTAGAAATTGTGAAATTAATGAAACACGAATCTATAGCTTAAACCTAACCCTCTTGTATAACTTGCAAGAGGGTTTTATTTTTTTAAAATATGAGGCCGTTTTAAAGGGATTACGGATATGGAGGTAGAAAAATAGATATAGGAGCGATTCTATAAAAAGATAACAAAATCACAGATAATAAGGGAAAGGGGCAATACAATGACTACAAAAGTACAACAATTTGCAGACCAATTATTCGAAGCGGAGGTTTCAAAAAATGGAATTGAACCGCTTACATCAATCGATTCTGATTTGACAGCTAAAGATGCATACTATATTCAACTTGAAAATATTAATAGAAAAGTAGAACAAGGACAGAGAATTGTAGGCAAGAAAATTGGATTAACTTCTGAAGCCATGCAAAATCTCCTTGGTGTTGGTGAACCAGATTATGGTCATTTACTAGATAGTATGGTTGTAGAAAACGGAGGAAGAATTTCTATTGATCAGGTCCTTCAGCCCAAAGTAGAAGCAGAAATTGCATTTATCCTAAAAAAGGAATTAAGAGGACCGAATGTAACCACTCTTGATGTTCTTCAGGCAACAGACTATATTGTTCCCGCACTCGAAATCGTTGACAGCCGAATCAAGGACTGGAAAATCAAGCTTGCAGATACGGTTGCTGATAACGCTTCATCGGGATTTTATGTACTTGGAGGAAAGCCGACCAAAATCGTGGACGTTGAACTTGAATTGATTGGAATGGTTTTTACCAAAAATGGAGAGCTAGTAAACACGGGAGTTGGAGCAGCAGCATTAGGAAATCCTGCTACTTGTGTAGCATGGCTGGCTAATAAATTGTCTGAGTTTGATATTCCACTTAGAGCTGGTGAAGTGATTTTATCAGGTGCATTATCTGCAGCAGAGGTAGCTCGAGATGGAGATACATTTAAAGCTAGATTTGCTCAAATTGGAGAAGTGAGTGTAAGATTTTAATTGGATAACCGTAGTTACCAAGACCGCAGTTTTTTCTGTGGTCTATTTTTTTGACGAAAAATGTTGTGTAAATTCATAATGTTCTACAAATTACATCCGAAATAGTGATTCTAGTTGGTATTTGTCGAACAATTAATAGAGGTGTTTTGGAAGTTTTCCCTAAATTTATAGTGTAATAGATTTGCAACCAAAGTACTATTCTTGAGTATCAAATGTGCTATTAATATTTTCCATTGAATATTATTTAGTAAAAACGGAAGGAGAATCATCTTGAAAAAATTCAGCCTGCTGATTTTGTTTCTATTCGTCTTGTTACCTTCTATGGTTTCTGCCCATACCCATCTTGCAGTATCAAACCCTATTGAGGGACAGGTAGTTGTGAATGAGTTAAAAGAAATCACTCTAACCTTCGATGGGAACATTGAAAAGTTAAGTTCAATGAAAGTAATTAAGGACGGAGCGGAAATGACTGCACTACAAGTACAGATTGAAGCCGAGAAAATGTTTGGAATCTTGCCGGAACCATTAGAAAATGGAGCCTATGTCATTCAATGGAATATTGCTGGAGATGATGGTCATCCGATAACGGGTGAAATTAACTTCACTGTACAAAAAGAGGAAAAGGGCGAGGGACAAAGTGCAACCATTCCAGACCAAGGGCAAGATTCATCAGGGAGTGGTGAAGAAGACAGTGTAGAGGTCCAGATAACTGCTTATGGTAATGATGGGAGTGAAGGAATAGATAAACAAAATGGCACCGAGGAAAAAAGCAATTCCAACACCAATTCAATCATAACCATTATTGGCTTTGTGATTATTTTAGGAATTGGGTTACTGCTTTTAAGGAAGAAAAAATATCCATGAACCTATTAACCCCTATTGCAGATTTTGGTAATTATCTATTTTTTTCACTGTTAGTTGGTTATGTTGTCTTACAATTTGTACCTGAATCGAAAAAACCAACTATTCAACTTCCAAAATCATTATTACTTATCTGTACTCTCGGAATTATTATATTTTCTTTTGTTCCAGTTTTGGCGTTAATTTTGTTTTTTGATGGTACAGTCGGGTTTGCACGAGCAGGCACCTCTGTTATGATGACTACCCAAATTGGGCAAGGATGGCTGTTTATAACATTGTCTGCCATTTTCTTATGGTTAACCTTTTATTTAGAGCGCTCAAAATATATACAGGCATTCTGGATTGTTTTAATGATGATTGCCATAGGTTATGCGAGTCATGTTTCATCTCAATCGTTTGTGGTGGGATTATTCTCGCATACCACACACTTCCTTATGGTAACGATTTGGGTTGGTGTCCTGCTTCATGCTTCGTGGTTTTCCAAAGACAAGGAACATTGGACTGAGTTTTTAAAATGGTTTACGCCTCTAGCGATAGTGTGTATGATAAATATTTTTGCGACAGGGTTTGTCATAATGTTCACTATCGAAAAGCCTACAGAATATTTAAATGGCTGGGTAACACCTTACGGTCGAATGTTATTGTTCAAACACATAAGTATAGTTCCTGTTATTGTTTTTGCAATAATTAATGGCATTTTATCAAGAAGAGCTTCCACATTCTCTCAATTTGATCCTCGAACATGGTTAAAAGCTGAAAGTGTAATCCTTTTACTAGTTTTCTATTTTACAGCTGTACTAGGCACGTTATCACCACCTTATGAAATGGCTTATGATGCGCAAACAGCTAAAGCACCAACTTGGGTCGATTGGCTGTTAGCAAAAAACATCCTTGTTCCGATAGAAATTGAATTTGCGCCAACATTATTATCTGTATTGTTGATTACTGTGGCATTACTATTTTTGTTCCTAATTATTATTAGTTATAAAAGGATGAGTCCTGTATTTGCAACAGTGTTTGGTGGATGTTTTATTCTCACCCTGTACTTAGGCTTGATGTTTTCTTGTGTGCTTTATCCAATCATATGAGCAATGGAAGGTCATTGCTCTGTTTGTTCTTTTCACATAGTGTAAAAAGAGAGTGAGCATGAAAGAAGTAATAATAAATTTGACCTGGTCATATCAATTTATAGCAGCAGGGAACTATTACTTACATACTAATTGGAAGATGAAAGGGGTACAAAGGTTGAAGCAAAAGAAGTCTTTTTTACTATTAATTAGTTTCCTAATTTTATTTTCTATTGTATCTCTTTCGGTCATTTTTATCGTTCATTCATCAGAATTAAAACATGCGCTGGCACTCGATAAAGTAAGGCCTGTCACAGTATTAAAAAATAACGTAAAACAATCCTCGAGTAGTCAACAAATAGTCAATTCTGCTAGTAGAGCCCAAACCATTAAATCCCAAACAAATAAAGCACCTTCCACTAACAGCGAATCTAACGAAGCCATCATCCAGACCAGAGCCGCGGAAACTAAAACTGCTCCTGTGTCATTAGCTAGTTTAGATATGCCTAACGAAAAATGCATCAAGGGTGCACCGGTTCGTAAATTTAATATTACGGCTATCCAGGTTGATATGGTTTACAACAAATTTGGTGACCATGATCCCAAAGCAAAAATATATGCCTTAAAAGAAGATGTAGAAAAGATTCGAGTGTCTATTGCCGAAAATCCTGGAAAGCCGGTGAAGGAAATTCAACCGCTTGCCCTCCGTGCAAATAAAGGTGATTGCATTCAAGTTACTTTTAGTAATCAATTAACGGAGAAGGCTTCCATTCATATTGAGGGTGTTGGATACGACGTTAGGGGATCGGATGGCACTCAAGCAGGTTATAATCCTGATTCGACTGCTGCACCAAACACAGAAATTAAATATACCTGGAATGCTGGGGATGAAGGAACCTTCTTTTTTTACAATGGTGCGGATCTCACTTACTTTACCGATCCAACTGGGGAAAGGGGCACAATGGGTGATGGTTTATTTGGAGCATTAATTGTTGAATCTAAAGGTGCGACGTGGACCGACCCTGTAACAGGGGAAGAGTTAACGAGCGGATTATATGCAGATATCCATTTGCCAGATCAACCTGATTTCCGAGAGTTTACGTTATTTTTCCATGATGGAATTAGCGCTCAATTTGGCACCCCTCCTCCTCCTGGAACCCCGGAAGAGGAAGAACCTGAAGAAAATGGAGAGGAACCACATGGAGAGGAACCTCATGTAGAAGATCCAAATGAAAAAGAACTTTATGCTGTCAACTATCGTGCTGAACCGATGGATGAACGCTTGAAAAATGCAATGGGGGAAGATGGTAAAGATCCGACAATGTTCTATTCGTCTTGGGTTTTTGGCGACCCGGCAACACCTATCACTAGATCCTATGTGGGTGACCCTGTTAGATACCGAGTAATAGGGGCAAACAGTGATGAAAATCATGTTTTTCATCTTCATGGACACCGGTGGAAAAGTGATACAAAGAAAACAAACACAGTCGACTCTGATACGTTGAATATAGGAGATACCCAAACGGCTGAATTAGCATTTGGTGCTGGCTATGACAAGGATAATACCGGAGCACCAGGAGATTATTTATGGCATTGTCATTTGTTCCCACATTATTTAGAAGGCATGTGGGGATTGATGAGGGTCTATGATAAAGCGCAGGGAGACTTGCTGCCATTACCAGATAGGGAAGCACCTTCTAGTCCAACCGAACAAAATCCAGGTTTTCCTGCTTATATACCTGGCGAAATAGGCAAACGTGCTCCAAAGCCGCCGGATCCAGAATTGCGTCCAGCAACAGATTCAGAAAAAGCAGCTTTAGGTGCACTTGTACCTGGAGCACCTAATTTTGACCGCTGTCCAAAGGATGCTCCTATTCGTAAATATGACATCGTCGGGATTCAAAAAGAAATTGTTTACAATAATCAAGGCGATCGTGATAAGGAAGGACGAATGTACGTCCTAGCAGAAGATGAACAAAAAGTGTTGAGCGGAGAGTTAAGACCACGTCCACTTGCAATACGTGCAAATCAGGGAGATTGTGTCGAGGTAACATTAGAAAACCACTTATTCAATGCCAAAGAACCGAATGCACTATCAATACACATTCATTTTGTTGCCTATGACCCGTTAGGTTCTGACGGAACAGCGGTAGGTTGGAATTACAATCAAGGTACGGAACCAGGAGAAAAAATACGCTATCGCTGGTATGCAGATGAAGAAGGATCTATCTTTTTCCATGATCATACCTCTGCGAGTGAAAAGGGATTCCACGGAACCTTTGGCACCTTAATTGTCGAACCAAAAGGCTCTAGATGGCTGGATCCAAAGACAGGTAAAGAAATAAGGTCAGGAACGGAAGCCATGATTGTTCACCCTGAAAGAGAAGATTTCCGTGAACAAGTTCTCATTTATCATGATTTCGCAAGACTTTGGGATAAGGATGGAAACATGCTTCAGTTAGAGACAGATCCTTCAAATTTCATGCACGCCCATGGCTATGCAGCTGTCAATTATTCAAATGCACCATTTTTCCGAAGAAATAATTCGGATCCTGCTTATGTCTTTAGTTCATGGGTACATGGAGATCCCCAGACACCGATAATTCAAAGTTATCCAGGGGATCCAATAAAAATCCGTTTAATCCAAGGTGCACATGAAACCCAACATAACTTTAATGTGCATGGATTAAACTGGAAGCGTGAATCTGGTGTGGAGGATTCAGAATTAACGTCCACCCAAACCATCGGTATGTCTGAACAATTTACAATGGAAATACAACCAAACCCAGTTGGCGTTCAACAACGGGATTATTTATGGTCTTCACAGCCAATTGAAGACTTATGGAGCGGATTATGGGGCTTTGTCAGAGTTTGGGGAGAAAAAACACCCACTCTGCAAAAACTGCCTGATCGCCCGCAGCTAAAATCATCTGTTGTACCTTGGAAGGTAAACCAGATGAAGAGAAACGGAAAAGAACCTCCGAAGGCACTGACACCTGGAAATCCTTGTCCACCTGGTGCTTTGGTAAGAAAATTTGATATTACAGCCTTTATGAAGGACATTGTTTATAACAAATATGGTGATCATGATCCTTTTGGCATGATGTTTTCCCTTACAAAAGATTATTTAGACATTAAAAACGGCAAGAAAGCGGCTGAACCGCTAGTTATTAGGGCAAATGAAGGAGAATGTATTCAGGTAACTCTTTCAAATCAACTTCCGCTCGACCCACCTGAAAACCAGGCAGATCCTGCTTTGTTAATGGCTAACCAAGTAAACTGGAAGAATTCTAACCGAGTATCATTGCACCCACAAATGGTGCAATACGATATGCAGGGATCTGACGGTGCTACAATTGGCTATAATTATGACCAAACCATTGGTCCTGGCGAAAAAATCACCTATCACTGGTATGCCGATAAAGAATATGGCGGAACCATTCTTTATGACTATGGGGATATCCGCAGTCATCGACTCCATGGTGCTTATGGTTCGCTTATTATTGAACCTAAAGGCTCAAAATATCGTGACCCGAAAACCGGTGATGAAATCATGTCAGGTGCAAGGGCTGATATTATTGTTCCGAATATGCCAGATTTTAGAGAACAGGTACTAATGTTCTCAGATGGTCTTTATACGATTGGCAAGGATGGAAGTATTCCTACACCGGGTGTCGCTGATCTTGATATGGAGGATCGTGGCGAAAAAGGCATAAATTATAGCTCTGAACCGTTCAAACATCGATTAGCTGCTAACCCTGATAAATCGCTCATTTTTAGCTCTATCATCCATGGAGATCCTTCAACCCCAGTACCGGAAGCCTATGTAGGTGATCCCATCCGTTTACGAGTGATGCAAACTGCTGACCGATCAAGAGGAAGTGTATTTACACTTCATAGCCATCGCTGGCGCTATCAATGGACAGATCCTAATTCCAAGCTTGTATCTAGTCAAGGCTCGCTTACTCCAGGGGAGACCTTGGATATAATCCCCGTTCAAAATGAAGGCTTATTTAATCAAGTAGGAGATTATGTTTATCGGGAAATGAAACTAAGGAGATATTTAGAAGGTGGTTTATGGGGGATGCTTCGTATCCATAATCAACCAAAGTATCAACTGCAAACACTGCCTGACCGCCGTCCTGAAGAGCCATTTAATGTAACTGGAGTACTATCATTGGATAAGAAATTTATTAACTTCCAATGGAAATCCAATGTTAACACTAATATAGTGGGCTTTAACCTTTATAGGACAACATCCATAGCAAAGGGCTACCAACGGATAAATGGTAGTTTAATTCGCTCTTTATCCTATACTGTGCCGGTAAGTCCAACCAGCCCAAATTATTATTACACTGTTACCGCAGTAGATAAATTTGGAAATGAATCGTTGTATGCAAAACCTATATTAGTAGATATGGGGCTAAAAAGATCGGCCTTTGCACCCAAATATTAATAGATTTTATAAGAAGAAGGAGGGGGAAGAATTGCCACTACCCCTCCACTTTTTGCATTGTTTTTAATAGTAAAATAACACTATGAGCCTGTTAATAAATAGGTCTATCTATTTATTATATGGAATAAAATTGAAAAAAAGGGAAGGGGTAGTAGGAATGAAGTAATGAAGATTACTAGTTTTTATATGGTTCAATAATTGAAAAAGGTGGGTTGCGAATGTTACCAAGAGGTAGTAAAAGGAAGCGAAAGAAAGCGTCAACTTTAAGAAACGTTTTTCTTTTGGCTATTACAGTAGTTTTAGTCATTAGTAGTGGAATTTGGAGAGATAATGGGGTAAAAGCAAAATACATTGTCCCTCTTGATAAAATTCCAAAGCTTACCAAAGTGGGTCCTATCGGGGATTATGGTTATCCTGTATGGTATAAGGATTCGAACGGCAATAGGCTTGAGCTATGTTTGGATGGTAATGATCCCCTATGTGGTTTTGTTGCTGGGGAATTTGCAGAAGGTCCCCTCTCAGTAGAGAATGGTAATTTCCATGAAGAAGCTTTTTATCAGTTGGCAGGCGCTGAAATTGATATGCCTTCTGGTGGCAGGGCAGTAGCAACTTTCGCTCTTGAAGCTGCATGGGCAAATGAAATTGTCCAAGATGGAGACCAAATTGTATTCGGACGGGTTCGTTTTCGAATAGACGACTTAATGCCGAATCAATCATACATCATCACACATCCATATGGTGTAGATGAAATTGTTGCTACAGTAGAGGATGAAGATGAGCCAAATATTGGGGAAATTAGATTTGTTGAAGATATCGGGGTAGCTGGCGGATTTGAAGGGGCAAGGAAAAGTCGAATTGGGACTTTCTTAGAATGGAATACAACAGCTGATAGACCTGTCGGGTATGTAGGAAACCCGGACGTAGAGCATAAAATCAAGAATGGTTATCATAACGGAACAGAGGAACAAAACTATTTTAGGATTCAAGGACCTGGTATCAATAGTACTTGCGTTTCGGGTACGACTACAATCCAGAATTGTATCCAAACTGATTTATTCAGTCTAATGGGGAAAGAAGCAACAACTGCTGGTGTTGATGTCATAAGAGCTACATACAGCCAGGATACAGCGGGTAGTGGTACCATCGATGTATTTGCTTCTACAGAAGAAGATAAACAATATACAATTGATGTTAAAGGAGATGGAATGAGTGCAACAACCATGAGGGGAACAGCTGGACAATACTTTGGACGTTTACCATTTACCGGGGATATACCGACCGAAGTAACAGTAACGAATAAATCTGATAATCCTCTTAGTATCAAAAAGCTAAAACCTGTGGATCACATTACAGGTACTGCCAAATATGATACAAATTCAGATACTCTTTATATTACGGCTGCATCCAGCGATAAATTGAATGCACTAACACTAACAGCAGAAGGATTTGGCGATATTCCAGCATCCGGAACACTTGTAATTAAAAAACCGGTAAAAATTCCGCCAACTATTACCATAACCTCTACTAAAGAGGGCAGAGAAACTCTGCCAGTAAATGTTACAGCGGACCCGGCTATGGCAAATGCAGGTGCCACTCAAACCGTAAAACAGGGCTCGGAGGTAACCCTTGATGGAAGTGCTTCAACTAATGCAGCGACCTTTAAATGGGAGCAGGTAAGTGGTCCAACCGTTCAACTTAATTTGGCGGACCCTGTTAAACCAACGTTTACTTTCCCTAAACAATTCGTACCAGTAAGCTTTAAATTAACAGTTACAGGCGCTAATGGTCAAACCTCGACAAATGAATCAATTGTGACGATCATGCCAGCTCCAGATAAACTGGCAGTGCAGCCTGTAAGCTTTATACCAAGCACTGGAACATTAAACGTATCTGGAACGAGTGATGTTTTTGGACCAGGAGTAACAATTACAATCTCAAAAAGTAATCAAACGACTCCGCTTGGGACAGCTGTAGTGGGACCAGATGGTAAATGGATATTCTCGAAAAGGGGACTATCATTTGTGGCAGGTGAAACCTTAACAATTGTATCTAGTTCAGGTGGGAAACTGAATAATGTAGCTGTCACAATACTAAACAGGTAACCAAGTTAGCTGGAAAGAAACTCTTTTAGTTTCTTTCCAGTTTTTTATTTGAATGGCTTTGTTACTATATTTCGATAAAAACAGGTAACCCAATGAGTGCTATAAGTGCCCGAAATATTAATGGAAGAGAGAAAGCGGTAACCAATGAATAATGACCACCTCAATAATAGTAATGAAAAATGGGCATTCTATAAACCTCTGACTCGGAACGATTCCTTTATTCATTCGTCTAATGAATAAAGGGTTCTGGAAGGGTTGAAGCTATGTTTTTCTTTGTGTTATTTCTTATTGGGTTGATCATTCCGTTTATAATGATAAAGGTTAATCCCAGCTGGATTGTTTGGGCTCCGTCGATAATCTTATTTTTAGCTGCTATCGCTATGTATGGGAAGGCAGAGTTTTTTCCGGGTGAAGGAATGGCTGATTTGGCGGAACGACTTTACTTTATTATTTTTGGAATGACTGCAATTGGCTCGATTGTTGGTGGAATTATTGTACATTTATTAAGAAATAAATAAACTTCAATACAGAGTCAGGTCCTTTAGTATGGATTCTGGCTCTTTTCTTGTTATCCACCTGCATGTAACTAGGAATAGGGTCATATGGTGTAGAAAGGAGGTATCAAATGATTAATTTAAATGGACGGATTGTTAAGACTGAGGAACTCCAAAAAGAGATAACAAATAGTGAGCAAAGAACGATTTTGAAACAAATGGCCGGTCACCCAGTGGTTTATTATTACCCATCTCTACAACAATTGAAATTTGAATTATTATTCAGAGTGAATACTATAAAAGCAGCAACGGCTTTAGATAAAAGCGGTGCTAAGTTCACTACTTTTACCTATTCCTTTCCCAACAGAAAATATTGGTATCGATTGCCAAACGGAGGTTTTCTTTTGCGTGAGGGGGTCAATCCTTCGGAAGCAATTGAAGATATAGTGAAAAATGGTAAGTTGTATGCTTTTGAATGCGCTACTGGTATTGCAATCGTTCTATACCTTGCCACACTCTATACAATTGGTCCAAGAGCATTTAATACGTACTTCAGTCGCCTTTATTTAATGGATTGGCAATTTGACGAGGATCTGCCTATTTATTCAAAAGATGGAGAGGATTTCATCATTGGTGATGTCTTACATTTCAAAAATCCAGATTTTGATCCAAAACAGCCATGGTGGAGAGCAGAAAATGTGATCTTTTTTGGCAATGATCAATTCTATGGTCATGGAGTTGGAATAAGAGATTCTAAGACCATTATTAACTTTTTAAATGAAAAGAGAAAGGAGAACCCTGATGAATCCGCCTATCTTATGCGGATGATAACAAGACCTAATTATAATACGATATTTTTATTACGTTAAAGAAAGGAGGAGCATCCAAAATGAATGCTCCTCTTTCATTTCTATATATATCAACAGTGTATTCTTCCGTCAAAATCTGCGATCAGCCGTTTACATTTCATATAATCCAGCTCACGACGTTTTTCAACTTCCATTCTCACGTTAAGTTTCCGTTTGTAGTCTTCATAACATACTCCATGAGCAATAAGCATCGCTTTCTCCATCTCATTTGTGTACCTCAGTTTCAAATAATGGATAATGAATCCCTCCGGTTTTTACCGTTTTAACGGCTATTTGGTTACTACAGTACCAATGATAGCACTGCAAATATTTCCATACAAAGTCGAAAAAACGGCATTTCTGGCTGTCAGCAATGCTGACATGGATACTCGTGAATATAACTCTTACGTTCTTAAAATTGTAGCCATATCCTTCCAATAAGAGCTTGTAATGTCTATATCCAAACAAAAGAAAGCCCATCGCAGTTGCTGCAATGGGCTTTCATATTATGGAAAACAAATAAACATCTTTTTTAATTCATAGATTTATCTAACATGAAATCAGCTTTTGGCAGTGTAATAATCTTGCCGCCAATTTGCACATGTACGGTATCGTTGAAAATGGCTTTTACAATTCCCTTTAGTGAAACGCTTGAGTTGATTGAGATATCTTTTTTATCAGATTGGTTTGCCATATTAATCAACACCTTCCAAAGTTAATTATAAAATATTATATATGAATAAAAACAAAAAAAGCGAGTAAAAAGTCTCAAAAAATCAAAAAATAAATAATTTGTTCATGTTATTTACAACGAATGCCAAGGGGTGTTAACATAAATTGAAATAACATGAACTATAGTTCAAGTATTACACGAAAAAGAGATTCTGTCAATGGTAACATGAACTAGGGTTCAATATTTATGTTTTGTGGTATAATAACGATGAGGTGAGAAAAATGTCAGACCGAGAAGAACATCTGGTTGGTGAGTTCCCATTAATTCCTAAGCAGGAACGTGCTCAACTAAAAAGAGATTTGTTATTAAAAAGTGGTCATGAATTATTTGTCACGAACGGATATGAGCATACAACGGCAAAGGAAATCGCCGCTCATGCAGGGGTAGCAACCGGTACTTTTTACCGGTACTTTTCGGATAAACGACAGCTATTAATGTCTCTTTTAGAGAATCAAATAGAAATGTTAATGCCGCCTGAACCAATTTGGGGTGTTTCAGATCCAGAAAGCACTTTAGCTTCCCTATTAGAATCACATGATAAACGTCTTAAGGCGATGGGAATGCAGCGTCTGGTACCTGAATTACTGGCTAAGGATTCAGGGTTTGCTGAGGTGTTAGCAGCTGGTAAACGAAAGATATTTACTAGAATTCTTTCAGGATTAAAAATGGCCTATGATAATGATCTGACCTGGAAAGATTTAGATTTAAATACAGTTACATGGTCGATGATGACCTTGGCTGAGCATGCACCGGAAAAAATGAAACAATGTGGGAATCAGACAGATTATCATCAAGTAGCTAAGGTGATTTGCCGATTGATTTTTCCACCAGAAGTGATCGAAAAATTACAAACGGATGAAACTGTAACAGAAGAAGAGTATTGATATTTGAAAGGATGTAAACGCTGAGAATGGAAAAGACCTTTGATTTGAAGAATTTAAAAGCAATCAAAATTGAACTAACACGTTTTATGATGGCTTATAAATTTGCCCTCGATGAAATGACGACAAAAATTAATATTCTTAAAGATGAATTTAATTATATTCATGAATATAACCCAATAGAACACGTAAAATCACGGTTAAAATCACCAGGGAGTATTTTTAGTAAAGTTCAGCGTAAAGGCTTGGATTACACGTTGGAAAGTATTAAGGAAAATATTAAAGATATTGCGGGTATGAGAATAACCTGTTCTTTTATTTCCGATATATATGAAATAAGCAGGATGATTGCCAATCAAAAAGATATTCGAATTATAGAATATAAGGATTATATAAAAAATCCAAAACCAAATGGTTACCAAAGTTTGCACATGATAGTGGAAATACCGATCTTTATGTCTGACCGTGAGGAATTAATCTTGGTTGAGATTCAAATCCGTACCATTGCCATGGATTTCTGGGCAAGCTTAGAACATAAAATTTATTATAAGTACAACAAAGAAATTCCACAAAAAATGCTTGAAGAATTAAAAACAACTGCTGAGATGGCAGCCCATTTGGACAATAAAATGGAAGGACTTCATAAAGAAATGGCAAAAATGAAGAAAACGGAGGAGGCTGAAGATCAAATCTTACAGTCAATGGGAATAGGAAACAATAAACTTAAATTATTGGAAACTTTTATAGAAGAACAACTGGGAATCAAATAGAAGAAGCCTATTACATTTTGTATGTAATAGGCTTTGTTACCTAATTTACCTTAACATGTAGCCTTGCCAGTTTTTTTCTTGTCTTACCAACAATAGATATCCTATCGCTTTACGATACGGGGGTATGATATAATGACAGAAAATGAGGTGATGGAATGTCTTTTGACGATGTTTATGAGGAAGAAATGAATGATGAATCCTGCTGCGTGACTTCGGGCAGTCACCGAAAAAGCCATCATTCCGATAAGGTCAAGAGTAATCTTGTTACAAGACTCAATCGAATTGAAGGGCAAATTCGCGGAATTAAAGGCATGATCGAAAAGGATACTTATTGTGATGATGTAATCACGCAAATTTCTGCAACGCAATCGGCACTTAATAGTGTTGCAAAACTTTTGTTAGAAGGTCATCTAAAAACGTGTGTAATTGAAAGAATTCAAGAAGGAGACCATGAAGTTTTAGACGAGGTCCTGGTAACCATTCAAAAATTAATGAAGAAATAATGTCCGTTTTCAAGTCGTACTTTTTGTACGTCTTTTTTTATTCCTATTATTGTTCTTTGCTAGAAGGAATAACAAATTTATTTGAAGAATAATATAGTTACAATATTCTGAAAACTAAGAGGTGAGGAATATAAGAGCAACGAAAATAATCCTTATGGTATTTGCTGGACTCATACTATCATTTAGTGTTTACGCTTATACAGTGTTTTACGGGACACCCTGGGGAAAACAAAAACATGAAAAAAATATACAAAGCTACATTACCGAGAAATATCATACTGAATTTGTCCTAACTAAAATTAGCTACAATTTTTTAAGCGAAACGTACCAGGGATATGCCTATCCTATAGAGCATTCGAACCTCTTATTTATCATTGAGCAAGATATGGATTCTCCCCATGGCTATTCAGATAACTATCCGAAAGTGATGTGGGATAGTGAGTTAGCAACGAACATTAAAGCACAAATAAAAGAACTTTTTCCAGATTTGGATGAGGGAATGTTTAAAGCCCTACAAATTAAGGACAAAGGGGAAATTTTTGGTCCGAATATTCCTACTTATGATGAAATAAACGTATCGATCCTCTCCACTTCCATTCCTATAGATATAAAAACAAATTGGACACAATTAAATCAAAAAAACGAAATACAGAAAATGAGGAAGCTTAGTCAATTTTTACAGGAGGCAGGTTTCCCTGTACTGATTGAGGTAAGATATTATGAAAACGAGATGTCTGAACAGGCTAAGGTCTTTTTTATCACTGAAAAAGGGGATATCATAGAAAAATAGTGCTCCCACTCATGGTGGAGCACTATTTTTTTCTAGGGTTTCTATTGTTGTGGAATAGGCAATTGGTGAGTTTGGGATTGAATTGTAGAAATATTGCCAATATTTTTTCTGAATTTTGTTTACTGCTACTTTATAATAATAATAAGACAACAAAAGGTCGAACAGGATAGGTTCGTTATGAGGGTGAAAATTTTCCCATGGAGGGTAGGATGTTTTATGAAGACATTGATTGTTTATTGCTCATCTCATGGTACAACAGAAAAAGCTGTCCAATTGGTGAGTGAGTGGATGGAAGGAGAAGTCTTAGCAGTTGATCTGAAACGGGATAAAATTACTTTTGATGTACGCGATTATGAATCCGTATTCATCGGTGGCTCCATCCATGCCGGAAGTATTCAAGGGAAAATAAAGCATTTTATCGCAAAACATTATGATGTGCTGTTAACAAAAAAACTTGGTCTTTTCCTCTGCTGCTGGCACGATGGAGAAACAGCACATGAGCAATTTAATACGGCTTTCCCAGAGGAATTAAGAAACGTGTCAATCGCTAATGGTATTTTTGGTGGAGAATTCCTCGTTAGTAAAATGAATTTCATTGAAAGGCAGATTGTTAAAAAAGTGAGTGGTGTTACCGAGGATACATCGAATTTAGATACGACCGCTATCATGTCATTTGTAATGAAAATTAATGATACATTTGCACATGTATAAAAAACGATTGCCTGACCCTTGGGGGATCAGGCGTTTTTTGTGAGGTTAACAGATTTTTTGAATCAGTTCAATGGAATTGTTTTTTGGTGAATTAACCAGTGGGCTCACTTCGTAGGCTTCCATTAAATAATGATCAAGTGGCTTTAGTAAAGGATGGAGCTTAGTAGCGTCTGTTATGGTAGGATCAAGCCAATATTTTTCATGTTCGGGTTTTAAGATTACAGGCATTCGGTCATGAATGTCTTGAACTAGCTCATTAGGACTGGTCGTAATCACGGAGCAAGAATAAACCGATTTTCCTTCAGGTGATTTCCAGTTCTCCCAAAGACCAGCCATAGCAAACAATTCATTCGACTTTAGTTTGATCCTCATTGGAATCTTATTTTTACTATCAATACGTTTCCATTCGTAAAAACTATCGGCAACAATCAAACAACGTTTTTTCTTATAGGCATTTCGAAAGCTTGGCCGTTCTGTTAAGGTCTCAGCACGGGCATTAATCATTTTATAACCAATTGACATATCCTTTGCCCAAGGCGGAATTAACCCCCACCGTAAAAATCCCATCTTATTTTGAGTTCCATCATTAATCACCGCTAACACCGATTGAGAAGGAGCCACATTATAATTCGGAACATACTCCTCCTCCTGAAGAAAAAACTCCACATCAAACCGATCAATCAACTGATCAACCGTAGCAGTTAACGTAAAACGTCCGCACATACCAACACCCCGTTCTATTTTGTGGTGCCTGTCACCATTTATACATTGTATCACCATTTATACATCGATTTATATAGGTAATGTATAAAATGGAATTTATAGGCGAATAATGTTTAAGGTTTTTAGTTTGAGATTTCAACGAGAAAGAGGTTGCTTATGAAGATTTGGTTTAATAGATGGTTTACAACGGTTACGCATTTTATTGAATTGATTCGTTCGAATGATGAGGGACGGCGGTTCGTGTTCTATGGAACTCACACAAATAAGGATGCTCTCTATTTACAGTATTGTGATTATGCGTTTACAGAACCCTCCATTAACGGTGAGGAATATATTGAGTTTTGTCTTGAGTTTTGTCGGAAGCATAAGATAGATATTTTCATTCCAAGAAAAGAAAATGTCCTGATTTCAAAAAAGCTGGCTGATTTTGAAGCTATAGGTGTAAAGGTACTGGTGTGTCCCGATTCTGAATTAATGGAGACACTGGATAATAAAGCAGCGGCGTACCATTCCATCATGCAAAAAGAAGAGGGTGGGGCAGAACTTGTTGCCATACCAGATTTTTATGTTGTCAATAATATTAATGATTTCAAAACAGCTTATCAATGTTTACGGGATAAAGGACATACAGTCTGTTTTAAACCAGTTGTTGGTGAAGGAGCCACTGGTTTTCGCGTCATTGAAGATAGGATTGAAAGTATTGACCAGCTTTTTAGAAGGGCTAGCAGCCGCCGTCTCTCTTACCATAATGCGTGTGAAATCTTAAGCCAGCAAGAAGTTTTCCCCGATATAATGGTACTAGAGTATTTAGAGGGTCCGGAATTCAGTATAGATTGTGTTGCTTCGAATGAAAAGTTGTACGCTGCGATACCGAGGATGAAAGGAGAAGGTAGAATAAGAGAAATCTTAGATCACCATGAGCTTATTCAACATGCCCATCGGTTTCATCACCACTATCAAATACCGTATATCTTTAATATCCAGGTTAAATATAATCAGGGCGTCCCTAAGCTGCTGGAAATTAATCCTCGAATGAGTGGAGGAATGCATTTTAGCTGCTTAACAGGTCTTAACCTTCCATACCTGGCGATTAAAATTTTGCTAGGTGAAGAAATCGGACAATTGAAACCTAGATTTGGAATTCGAGCTAGTCATCTCGAGAAAGAAATGATTCTCGATAAAGATCATTTTGCGTAACATCAAACAACGCCTTGGGTGAGTTCACAAGGCGTTGTTTTGTATGTCGTTATTTATTATTTACTTGGATTTTCTCATTGGTTTCTGGGACACGTAGTAAAATGGCGCCGCCAAGGATAAATAAAATTACTAAGCTAAACACACCAGCGTTTGTATTACCTGTAATTTGAGCGGTGAAACCGACTAAAGCTGGTCCAAGGATAGAGGCGAACTTATAAAAAATATTATAGAATCCAAAGAACTCGTTTGCATTTTCCTTCGGAACCAGCTTTGCAAAATAAGAACGGCTAAGTGCCTGAATCCCGCCTTGGGAAGAACCGACAAGCATGGCTAAAATCCAGAAATCTAGGGTTGTTTTCATGAAATATGCATAGATACAGATAATAATATAGATAAAAATGCCAACTAATAACATTCTTTTTCCTGAGAATTTATCTGCCAGCCTTCCATAAGCAAGCGCGAAAGGAGCGGCGATTACTTGAGTGGCAAATAGAATGATTAACAGGTTTGTGGATGAAATACCAAGATCCGTTCCATATGCAGTCGACATGGTAATAATCGTGTGGACCCCATCAATATAAAAGAAATAAGCAAAAAGGAAAAGAAATAAAGGACGGTAAGCTTTAATCCGTTTAAGCGTTTGAAATACCTTTTTAAAGCTTGTAGAAATCGGATTTGCAACCCGATCGATGTAATAGACCTGTTGAACATTTTTTAACATTGGAATCGTAAAGGTTCCCCACCAAATCGCTGTGATCGCAAAGGCTATTTGCGTAGAAACGGTTACAGACAAGGGCAGAATTCCTTGCTGTGATAATAGAATAAGTGCAATGCCGATGATGAAGGGAATCGTACTTCCGATATAGCCCATCGCAAATCCGCGTGCAGATATTTTATTCATTCGTTCTTCACTTGTAACATCTACTAAGAAGGCATCATAAAAAATATTGGCTCCTCCAAAACCAATGACGGTAATAATATAACAGATTAAGAGGATAAGCCATTGGTTACTTGGAACAACTGCCAGCAGTGCCGTAAAGGCAATACCTAGAATCACAAAAAAGGTGAATAATCTCTTTTTTAATCCTCTAAAATCACCAATGGTTCCTAAAATGGGTGCACAAATAGAAACAAGCAGAGTCCCAAAGGAATTAGCGTAACCCAAGTACGCAGTTGAAGTAGACCCAGCAAGACCTGCACCATTAGCTGCAGCTTTAAAATATAAGGGAAAGATTGCTGTTGTTATTAATATCGAGTAAGCAGAATTTGCCCAATCATAAAAAACCCAGCTCTTTTCTTGCTTCGTCAATCGACTCATAGAGTTTTCCTCCTATTTAATTGTCATTTACAGTAAAAAGCTCCTCGATGATTTACCCATCTGTGTTTTTTAATCATTTTTGTCTTTTAATTAAATATATGCGAAGCCATCACATCTTTTACAATGGGCCATCCAAATATTTAACATAGTAGACTCATGCAAAACAAAACCTCCTGTAAAACTCTTCCTGATTCCTTCATTGTACAACAAATCATAGGATTACTCGTTCCTTTTTTCGATAATTTTTACTCCCTTGGTAAATAATGTACGTATAAGGATTCTTTTAGGAGGCCTATGGTAAAGGGCTTGCACAACTTTTCGCTCTTAAGGATTATAATATTCTCACGTTTCCTTTTGGAATGACGTTAATCGCATACTCGATGATTATCTATCCAAATGTCACATATGCAGTAGAGTGGGATACAAAAACTTGGATTCCCTATTCCATTATGTACGGAATTTTCTTACCATTATTTCTTTATATTGTGGCTTTAAAAAGAAAAAAGAAATGGACACAAAAATAAGTGGTGACAGGCACCACAGAAAGACACTGTCCACCCCAGGTGGACAGTAAAGGTCATATAGATTTTCAAAAGCCGGTTTCTTGATAGAACCGGTTTTTTGATGCTTTTATTTTCATTTTTTAGTTAGTTGCCTTTACATTTTTTTCTTAATTGAATTTACTGTAGTAGGTGTTAAAAACCAAGGTCATAAAAAAAAAGACAAGCCGGTTGCACCTGCCGTGTAGGTCATAATATCAAGCTGCCAACTTGAAATGAAAGGAGGGAATTTATGGATATTCAAAATTTAAAACAATGGATGAATAACATTAAAGTAACAAATTTGGTTAATGCCGATGTGGAAGTGGTTAATAATACACCATTAGTGATGATGGGAAAAGGACGCCAAGGTGCAGTTTTTCAACTATCGAACGACATCTGTGTAAAGGTGTTCGGGAATATCGAGGATTGCGATCGCGAATATTATGCTTTATCCCTTGGGCAGGAGACCTCTCTATTTCCAAAGCTCTATGGTAAAGGTCCTCTCTATATAGTAATGGAAATTATCAGGGGTGTTGATTTACGCGAGTATTTACAATCACAGCCATTAACACAGGCACTTTCTGCAAAATTAATTGAAATGCTAGTCACCTTTAAAAAAATTGGGTATGAGAGAATTGACCATCATAAGCGTCAAATTTATCTCCAGCCTGACGGCAGTCTAAAGGTAATTGATGTCGCGAGAACCATTTGGCGTGATCGTGTCTATCCTTACCCACGCAAATTATTGACATCTTTAGGTGAAGAAAATAAAGCCATCTTTATGGCCCATGTACAAGAAATGGCACCGGAATTATATATGGAGTGGCTCCATTATATCCGTATGGAGGAAATCTCCAGACAAATTACGGAGTTACTTCTTCCTCAGGAACAGGATAAGAATAAAATAAAAAATATGAGTACTAGTTTATTGACAACAGCGGATGAGAAAAACTATGTGGTGCTGCTCCAGGGTCTCGTCCATAAGGTTTTCAAGGAAGAATGGATAAAAACGATGCTAGCACGAGGAACAGATCCAGAAAAAGTCATGGAAAAAATCGATAAGCATTGGGACAAACTCGAACAAAATTTCGAAGCAAGGCACCCTGAAGACAAGAGAAACTATAATGAGAAAAGACGTTTTGAAGGCGATCGTCGCTCTAGTGGTGATCGTGATTACCGTCGTGGAAAACACTTCGAAGGAGATCGAGGTCGGCGAAGCAAAGGCGCTAAGGGTGGTAAAGGTGGTAAATACTACTCGGGAAATAGGTACGATGATCGTTATCGCCGTGATGATAAGCGAGACAAGAACAAAGGTAAGGGTAAAAAACGTCATTAATCGACATTAAGGGTTGAACATAGAGACCTAACAGGATTGAGGAGGAGCCTAATGAAAACGAGGAGAAACCATTATGAAAGTATTAGTAATCTGGCGTCTGCTGACAGTTGGCGGGGTGAATGCCGGCTGGCGCAATCGCTCGATTTATTTTAAAAAACATGGAATTGATACAGAGTTTTTGTACACCACTGATCACGGCGGGCTTCACATTATGGAAGATGTTGCTCCCGTTTATTTGACAAAGGATGAACAGGCGATTATCAAGATCATTAAAAACAATAACTATGATGCCATAATTGTTGTTGACACGGGTGCTGCTTTTAAATGGATTCGAAAAGCAAACTATCAAGGTCCAGTATTGGTCGAGGCACGCACCCCAGAACTGATTAAGCTTAAGCCTCATTTAAAATCATTCAGAAGGATACAGCCGGAAGCCATCATTGTTCCATCACATTATCAAAAACGATTAGTATCCATATTAACTGATGAAATTCCGATTCATGTCATCTACAACGGCATCGATACATCATTTTACCGAGCATTGACTACCGAAGAGATAAATTATGAGAGTGAACCGCATCTTCCAAACGGAAAAAAAATCGTTGGTTGGATTGGCAGATTGGACAATCGTAAAAACTGGCAGATGCTATTAGAAGTGGCAAAACTCATGAAAAGTCAGCGTGATGATATTGAATTTTGGGTCATTGGCGGTGCTCAAAGTGTGCAGCGGGAGGAATTTGCAGCAAAATGGCAGGAGGAGCAACTCGCGGATATTGTAAAATGGTTTCCAGTGATTCCCTATCAGCAAATGCCACAAGTTTATGCAAAAATTCGCCAATCAGGCGGCTGTACACTGGCAACGACTAAAACCGAATCTTTTGGAAATACGTTCATTGAATCAATGGTTTGCGGTGTACCAGTTGTTGCCTCAAAAATGATGCCCGTCACAGAATTGGTTGTACACGGTGAACATGGGCTGCTATTTCGTGGTCAAAATGTAGAGGATGCAGTCAAACAGCTTGCTAGTATTTTGGATCACCCAAGCCTCCATCAACAAATGTCAGAGGCGGCGATTGCACGTGTCCATGAAAAGTTCGCGATAGAGGTAGTGGCAGAGCAATATGTCGAATTTTTGAAAAAAATTGGTGGAATCGACTCTGTTGCCTTGAGTGGGGTGAATAGTGAATGATTAAACCAGTTGCCTATAAGAAAACATTAGAAGGAAAATCAAATGCTCACTTGATAACATTTAATGATGGACGGGACTATGTCGTGAAATATTTCCAACCTGGATTTGAAAAATCGTTGGCGAATGAATGGGTCGCTTATTGCCTAGCACGTTACCTTGGACTACCAATACCCTTTGCACAATTAGTTGAAATCCCTCAAGAGTTTTCCTCACAATACCCTGAACTCTCTCGAATGACTCAAACACAATTTCAATATGCAAGTCTTTACATGCCAGACTGTTTTGATGGACATCAAGTGACCAATGTTCCTGCTATTACTAACAAAGAAAACCTAGCAGGTATTATTTTATTTGATTACTGGATGTGCAATCGTGATCGAACAAGGAAAAATATCATTCTATGCGATGACACACCGAACTCATATCGCTTATGGATTATCGATCATGCTGAAGTGTTCGCTTCTTACAACTGGGGAATTGAGGATTTAGAATCACTGCCTATAACAATATTAAAAAGTGCAACACACCAAATAATGGCATGCTTCATCGAGAATGAGAAGGATTTTTATGAACAGCTAGAAATTATTCAAACGATTCCCATTCATTTAATAGAAGAAATTGTTGCTGTCATTCCAGAAGATTGGCAGGTTACAAGTGAAGAGAGAAAAGCAATAGTTAGTACATTGCACACACGTCGTAAAAGAATACTCAAAAAGTTAATGGAAAGGTTTATTAAAAGAGTTTATCTGCCAATACATGTAAAAGATGAATGACTCCCTTGCCTATTTTTGTAAAGGGAGTTTTATTTTACAGAAAATGTCCTTTTAAATATACGGATTTAATAGGTTACTAACGTGACCGGAAGTTGTCCACCTGCATATATAAGAGTAAGAAGAAAAAGAAAGGAGGCAACATATGAAAATCCGTAAGGCCATTATTCCAGCAGCTGGCCTCGGAACTCGATTTTTGCCAGCAACGAAAGCACAACCAAAAGAAATGCTGCCGATTGTTGATAAGCCAACCATTCAATATATCGTTGAAGAAGCCGTCGCTTCTGGGATTGAGGAGATTATCATCATTATCGGCAGAGGAAAAAGATCCATTGAGGATCATTTCGATAAATCATATGAGCTTGAGGACACACTTTTTAGAAAAAACAAACTTGATATGTTAGCAGATGTTCAAAAGATATCAAACTTAGTAAATATCGTTTATGTCCGCCAAAAAGAGCCGAAGGGACTGGGACATGCCATTCTTTGTGCAAAAAGCGTCATTGGCGACGAACCATTTGCGGTTTTACTTGGTGATGATATCGTCATGTCGGAAATTCCCTGTCTAAAGCAGGTCATCGATGTTTTCGAATATTATAATAGTTCGGTTGTTGCCGTTCAAACGGTATCAGAAAAAGATGTCAGCAAATACGGAATTATTAAGCCAAAGGGAACAATGTTTGAATCGGATTTATTTCATATTGACTCTCTTATTGAGAAACCCAGCGTTGAAGAGGCTCCTTCGAGATTTGCAATTATGGGACGCTACGTATTAAGTCCAAAGATATTTGAAATCTTAGAGCGAATTCCAATGGGTCGAGGGGATGAATTACAGCTGACAGATGCCATCAATGAACTGAATAAACACCAAGCTGTATTTGCCTATAACTTTCAGGGTAGCCGATATGATATCGGCGATAAACTTGGTTTTATTAAGGCCACCATTGATTTCGCATTAAGCCGGGAGGATATCCGAGAATCTGTATTAGCCTATTTGCAAGAAGTAACAGAGAACGAAACCGGTCAAAATAATAAGAAAGAGATTGATGATTGATATGAAGATTGCTGTTTTAGGTACAGGCTATGTAGGGCTGTCAACAGGTGTTTGTTTATCACAAATCGGTCACCATGTCACATGCATGGATATTAATGAACAAAAGATTAATCAATTACGTAAAGGGATTTCCCCCATTTATGAACCTGGTCTTGAAGATTTACTAACTTCTAATATGGTCGCAGGCAGATTACATTTTACAACCTCTCTTAATGAGGCGTTAGCTGACGCAGAAACCATTGTTGTTGCGGTTGGAACGCCTCAAGGTGATAATGGAGCAGCAGACCTTTCCTTTCTAGTACAAGCTGCAAAAGATATTTGCTCCCATATAACTCCTGAGAACATCATTGTTATTAAGAGTACGGTGCCAGTTGGAACGAATGATTTTGTCAAAAAAATGATGGAAGACCGGTGTGGTTTTAAGGTGAAAATGGTGTCGAATCCTGAATTTCTCCGCCAGGGTTCTGCCATTGAGGATACCTTGAAAGCTGATCGAATCATTATTGGTTCGGAAAGTGCAGAGGCTGCAGGGAAAATTCAAGAGATGTATCGACCATTAAATGTGCCAATGCTTTTAACAAGTACAAGAAGTGCTGAAATGATAAAATATGCTTCGAATGCTTTCTTAGCAACGAAGATCAGTTATATTAATGAAATTGCCAATTTATGCGAAGCAGTCGGTGCAGATGTACAAGATGTTGCTAGAGGAATGGGCAAGGATAAAAGGATAGGTGAATCGTTCTTGAACGCTGGGATCGGCTATGGAGGCTCCTGTTTTCCAAAGGATGTCAAAGCATTGCTGCATACCGCTGGGTTAAATGGAATTGAATTTCCGTTATTAAAAGAGACCATTGCCATTAATGAATATCAGCGAGAATTGTTGGTAACAAAGGCATTAAAGCGATTTGGAGGATTAAAAGGCAAAAAAATTGCGATGCTAGGTCTAGCCTTTAAACCAGAAACAGATGATATGAGAGAAGGACCGTCTATTCCGATTGCGGTGGAATTGACAAAATTAGGAGCAGAAGTCGTTGCGTATGACCCCGTTGCCACTGATAATGCGAGAAAAATTATCGGAGATACCATTAAATATGCTGATTCCATTCATGAAGCCATTGCAGAAGCGAACGCCGTATTTATTGTCACCGAGTGGAACGAGGTTAAAAGTATAGATGTAGCTGAGATGATATGGAACATGAAAGAACCGATCATCTTCGACGGCAGAAACTGTCTTTCGGAAGAGAAAATCCGTGTATGTATTTCAGTAGAATACTATCCAGTAGGAAAACCACCAATCATTATATAATAACCAGGCATGATCCTTGTAGAGATATTTGACTGCAAAAATCATGCCTAAGCTTTTTTCAATAGCAGCAAACTTTGATACAATAATAAAGGTAGCAACTGAAAATAAATAATGAATCTCATTGAAAAATGTAAAGTGTCCACTGGATACAGACATTTGTACATTAGTGGTGCCTGTCACCATAGGAAGGTGTGAAATGATGGCTATTGAGCATGAGCAGTTGGAGCGGAGTGGTTTGACTCGTTATGTTCCTCCTAAGGGGGATTTTGAGGGGTTTCGTGATGAAGATCATTACCGTGAGAAGTTGAAGGAGTGGGGGCTTTCGTCTGCGAAGGAGGCGAAGCGGGAGTTTTTGTTTAAGGAGCGGAATTACCAGCGTGTCGTAAAGATTAAAGGGTTTGAAACGTACGGGAAGTCAGTGGAGTTTAACACGCTTGTGATTGAGTTTCAGGATGGGAATTTGAGCTGCATCCACCCTGCCTTTCTGAAGGAAATGCAGGCTTCCAGTTTTGGCAAGGAGAGTATGCTGCAGGTAGAGGAAAAGGATTTCAGTACACCAGAACAGAGTGCAGTGACTCAGGGTAAGGAAGACAAACCTGAACCAAAACCTGAATCCAAAAAACCAAAGGCAACGAAACCGAAAAAAGAGAAAGAACCAAAAATCGAACTTCCAGCAGATAAAGTTCACTTTACTGCAAGTGTTAAACAGTTTGCCCTTACATACAATCCTTTTAATGAAGAAAATGATGAAGTCGTCGTTCTAGAAAATGTCCAAATCATACAAGAACCACCGATTGAGCTTGGACTTGCCTGGTGCAGCCACAGTAAAACATTAAAAAAATTCGAATTGGCACCAGGTGATATGCTTGAATTTGACGGGAAAGTGGCAAAGAAGAAACTGGCAAAAGGTAAAGATGTTGAAGTAGAGTTCTTAGTCGATGCAGCGGTCTTATATAAAGTCAACAATCCATCAAAAATTGTAAAAAGTTAATCGTAAGGTTTTCTCCTCAACAAGTTTGTTGAGGAGTTTTCCTTTTTTAGGACTACACAATTTTCATTACCTTTCCAAAAGGTGCCTTTGGTACAAATTCGGTTGGTACAAGCCAATACACCTCATAAGGTACCTGCATGTCTTCAGGTAAAAAGCCAGTTAAATCGGCGATATAGAAGACAGTTTCGATTTTCTCCTCTTGCGCCCATTCCAATGCCAAGGTATAGGAGGCTTTGCCGTGTGTGTGATACTTGATTTCAGTGCCTTCTGTAATAGGCTCTGCAGTGCGTATTTTAAAATCTGCTTGAACAAGCATGGTTTCAGGTGCTAATTCTTTGAAAAACGTTACGACATTTGCAATTAGGTCAATTTTTGTTTCATTTGTGGATGTATCGACCACTACTGCAAGTTTTTTGCCTTGCCGGTCTTGTACGATTTTTAGAAGATTTTTGTGCCATCTCATCCCTATTATTTTCCCCTCTCTTCAATAGTCACAAAAATTATTATGCTCATTATGAACAAGTGAATTCGAATTAAATTATTTCATTTAATGAATAAGAAAATGAATTTAAAATAACTTGTAGAAATTAAGATAGAAGGTATACTTTTATTATATTACTAGTATTTTTTTTAGATGGGAGGGAGCATATTGGAAGGGAAATGGCTGATTGCCGATCGTGATTTAAATGAACGTGAGGGATTAAAATGGCTGTTAAAATCATCCTCCATTCCTGTAACAACGATTCTATTAGCATCTAATTTTCAGGATTTTATTGGTCATTTTGAAAAAGAGTCCCCGGATATCATCCTTTTAGAACTCGATATGGTTAATAGGGAGAATTGGTCTAGCTTTAGAGAATTGATGCAAATTTATGCACCTATCGTGATAGTAACTAGCGCAGAGGCCACCTTTGAAAAAGCTCGTTTAGCGATTGAACTTCAAGCCTTAGAACTGATGATTAAACCTTTTTCTGCTACCAAAGTAAAGTCAGCTTATCAAAAGGCAACGAAAGTACTTGAAAAAAAACAATATTTGTATGCTGCTCCTCATTCAAATACCATTAAGGACTTATCTTATGAGGCACTATTTATTTCTCAGCCAGATGTATCGGATGATTACAAAATGGCAATTTTTAAAACAGAAAGTATAGAGAAGGTCAGTATCTTATATTCCTTTTTATCAGACTACCCATTTAAAGAATCACATGCTATTTTTCCACTGAGCGATATGGTAGTCCTTTTGTTTAAGGAAACCTGCAAAAATACCAAAGAACAGTGTCAAAAGGCGATGAGAAAGTGGGAGGAGGAATTTTTTGAACCACTGGCAATTGTGATTCGTAACGATAAGTCACCACATATTAGTCTCAATGAAAAATTTATAGAAGCACGGAAGATGCTGGAGTTTACCTATTATTACGGATACCAGCAAATTGTTGAGTTTGAGTACACTCCCGACTGGGTACATATCGATCCCTTCTTGGCTCCTCCGGAACAAAGAGTTTGGGTGGACATGCTGGCAAATCATGATATTGAAAAAATAAAAAAATGGTTATACGATGAATTTCTCCAATTAGTGAATCCATATCCAGACCCAGGCTTGGTAAGAATAAGACTGACAAGCATTCTCGCACAAATAAGAAGATTTATGAAAACTCACAATTTAGATGAACAGCAAATCTACGAAAGAGAATATCGTTATATCTTTCATTCGATTTTGTATGATAGTGTCCTTTATCGGTCCGTACAAAATTTAATCTTGTTTATTCAAAAAATATTTTTGGGTGCGGATTCCAGCCAGTTGATGTTCACACAGGATCCCATTGAGCGCGGAATTTCCTATATAGAGTCAAATTTTTCAAACTGTGAGCTAAGACTTGAAGATGTGGCGAAACATGTCGATCGAAATCCATCTTATTTCAGTCATTTACTGATTTCCAAAACAAGCAGGAGCTTTACGGATATACTGACAGATATAAGATTGAAAGAAGCAAAACGGATACTAACTGAAACCAGTAAACCTGTAAAAGAGATTGCTCGTTTGGTTGGTTTTTATCATCCGAATTATTTTAGCAGAATCTTTAAAGAAGTAGTCGGAGTGTCACCGAGAGAATATCGAAGGGATAAGAGATAAAATGAAAAGACTCAGAATCAACTGGGTCTTATTTTTTTCTAAAAAATTTACCTATTTCTAAAAATAGTATAGTTTTAGGCTAAAAATAAACAAGTTATATCTATAAAAAGTGTTGATTTTCAAATGATAGATTTGTATTTTTCAGAAGATTTTATTTTTATAATGAAGGGGAAGAAAAAAGTATTTAAGGGAGTGAAAATAATGGAAACAAATACTGCAAAATCAAGAGTAATCAAAAATTATAAAGGTACAGAATTACATGCAAAAGGGTGGATTCAAGAGGCTGCACTTCGTATGCTGATGAATAATCTTGACCAAGAGGTTGCAGAACGACCAGAGGATCTAGTGGTTTACGGAGGAATAGGCAAAGCTGCACGTAACTGGGAAGCTTATGACGCGATTGTAAAATCATTGCTTGAATTAGAAAGTGATGAAACGCTGTTAATCCAGTCTGGTAAACCGGTGGCTGTCTTCAAATCACATAAGGACGCACCACGTGTGTTGCTGGCGAACTCCAATTTAGTCCCAGCATGGGCGAATTGGGAGCATTTCCACGAGCTAGATAAAAAGGGTTTAATGATGTACGGACAAATGACAGCAGGAAGCTGGATTTATATTGGTACACAAGGAATTGTCCAAGGTACCTATGAAACGTTTGCAGAACTTGCCCGTCAAGAATTCAGCGGTTCATTAAAGCATACGATTACATTAACTGCCGGGCTTGGGGGCATGGGTGGCGCTCAGCCATTAGCGGTAACGATGAATGATGGTGTGTGTCTAGCGATTGATGTCGATGAAACAAGAATTGACCGCCGGATTGAAACCGCTTACCTTGATGTAAAAACAAGCGATTTAGAAGAGGCTATTAATCTTGCTATGGAGGCAAAAAAAGCTGGAAAGGCACTTTCGATTGGCTTAATAGGAAACGCTGCAGAGATATTACCGAATATGATTGAAAAAGGTTTTAATCCCGATGTCTTAACTGACCAAACGTCTGCTCATGATCCTTTAAATGGTTATGTTCCAGTGGGCTACAGCTTAGTTGAAGCAGCTGAACTTAGAAATGAAGATCCTTCTAAATATGTAAAACTATCAAAGCAAAGCATGGCAATTCATGTAAAGGCTATGCTGGCGATGCAGGAAAAAGGCGCAATAACCTTTGATTATGGCAATAACATTCGTCAGGTGGCAAAGGACGAGGGAGTAGAAAATGCGTTTGATTTCCCAGGCTTCGTACCAGCTTACATCCGTCCGTTATTCTGTGAGGGAAAAGGACCTTTCCGCTGGGCGGCATTATCTGGGGATCCTGAGGATATTCGAAAAATTGATGAAGTACTACTTCGTGAGTTTAAGGATGATGAGCACCTTTGTAAATGGGTAAGAATGGCTCAGGAAAGAATCAGCTTCCAAGGACTTCCGGCACGTATTTGCTGGTTGGGATACGGAGATCGTGCTCGTTTAGGAAAACTCATTAATGACCTAGTAGCTTCAGGGGAAGTGTCGGCACCGATTGTTATCGGACGTGATCACTTAGATGCAGGCTCGGTAGCTTCTCCAAACCGAGAAACGGAAGGCATGAGGGATGGAAGTGATGCAGTGTCCGACTGGCCAATCCTCAATGCTATGATTAATGCAGTCGGTGGTGCCAGCTGGGTTTCATTACACCATGGCGGTGGAGTAGGAATGGGCTATTCCCAGCATTCTGGGATGGTAATTGTAGCGGATGGTACGAAGGATGCGGAAGTTCGTTTACAACGAGTTTTAACCACAGATCCTGGGATGGGTGTAGTCCGTCATGCCGATGCAGGTTATGAGCTTGCAATTAAGACAGCAAAGGAAAAAGGCATCAAAATGCCAATGCTGAAACAAGACTAAAGAGGTGATACGGATGAGTAAGCCAATTTTTATAAGAAATGCTTCTCAGCTCGTGACATTACAGGGGAGTTCCGATACTCCCCTTGTAAAGGAAGCGATGTCTGAGCTTGCCATTATTGAAAATGGAAGCGTTTGGATTGAGAACGGAGTTATACAGGCTGTAGGAAAAGATGAAGAGCTTTTTGAAAAATTTGAAGGTCGCCTTGGTGAAGCAGAGGTTGTGGACGCCAGTGGAAAGCTTGTAACACCGGGTCTTGTGGACCCTCACACCCATCTTGTTTTTGCAGGAAGCAGGGAAAATGAGTTTAATATGAGGCTTCAAGGTGCCACCTACATGGAAATCATGAATAGTGGCGGTGGAATTCATGCCACGACTAGAAGGACAAAGACTGCAAGTCATGAAGAGCTTTTCCAAGAAAGCTTTGAACGACTAAATCAATTCTTACGCCACGGGGTTACAACGGTCGAAGCAAAAAGCGGCTATGGGATGGAGTGGGAAACGGAGCTTAAACAGCTAGAAGTTGCGAAAAGGCTAAATGAAAAGCATGTCATTGATGTTATTCCTACCTTTATGGGCGCTCACGCCGTGCCAAAAGAGTATAAAGAGAATCCTGATGAATTTGTGGAGTTGCTCATTAATGAAATGATACCAAAGGTGGCGGAGCTGGGTTTGGCGGTATTCAATGATGTTTTTTGTGAGCATGGCGTTTTTACCCCCGAGCAATCAAAGCGGATTCTTGAAGCTGGTAAGCGACACGGACTGATTCCGAAAATCCATGCTGATGAAATTGAACCTTATGAAGGGGCAGAACTAGCAGCCGAGGTTGGGGCGATATCTGCAGACCATTTATTGAAAGCCTCTGAGAAAGGCATGAAAGCAATGGCTGAAAAAGGTGTAGTCGGTGTGTTACTACCGGGGACAGCTTACTTTTTAATGGCAGAATCCGCAAATGGACGAAAAATGATTGATTTAGGTGTACCGGTTGCGTTATCGACCGATTGTAATCCGGGTTCTTCACCAACCGTTTCGCTGCCATTCATTATGAATCTGGGCTGCTTGAAAATGGGAATGACACCAGCTGAGGTTATTACCGCTGCAACGATCAATGCTGCACATGCAATCAATCGAGGTCAGGAAATTGGCAGTTTAGAGGTTGGGAAAAAGGCAGACATTACGATTTTTAATGTGGATAATTTTATGAAGCTTCAATACTCCTACGGAGTGAATCACACGCATACTGTGGTGAAAAATGGAAAGGTAGTTGTTAGGGGAGGTCAATTAATTGAAGAGCTTTCTCTATCCAACCATTAATCCACCAAGCTTTACGTGGGTGAGACCTGAGAGCGGGGAAGTTTCTAAGGTTCATGAATGGATTCAGCCGATTACTGCTATTACTGATCCTGAAGAGAGCAAGAACGCAGAGGTGGTGATCCTCGGTGTTCCGTTGTCCCGTTCTTCCATTAGTGCTTCAGGAGCATCTGAATTTCCTGAAGCCTTCAGACGCTCATGGCGGAGCTTTGCTACTTATAATCTTGACGATGATGTCGATTTGTCAGAAATGACTGTACTTGACGCCGGAGATGTTCAGATGCATGTGACGGATATTGGTAAATGTCATGATAACATCATACAGGCATCTGCATTGGTGCATAGCCATTTTCATAGTTCGAAGGTGTGTGGTATTGGTGGTGACCATTCGATTACAGCGATGATGGTGAAGGGATTGCACGAGGCAAAGCCTACTGAAAAGATTGGGATCTTACAATTTGATACCCATTTTGATTTAAGAGATATGTCAGATAATGGTCCTTCTAATGGAACTCCCATGCGCAATTTAATTGAGAGCGGTGTGGTAGAAGGCAGCAATATGTATAACATAGGTCTGCATGGATTTTTTAATACGAAGGATTTAAAACAGTATGCTGATGAAAAAGGCGTCAACTATTTCACTCTTCGTGAAACAAGAAAGAAGGGCGTCGAGGCAACTGTGTTGCAGTGCTTAAAGGAATTATCTTCAAAGGTTGACACCATCTACTTAACCGTAGATATGGATGTTCTCGATATTGCCTATGCTCCAGGGGTACCGGCCTCAACGCCGGGGGGCATGACAACCGCCGAGCTGCTTGAAGGGGTACTTGCAGCAGGGAGGCACCCAAAAGTCAAAGCAATGGACATCGTCTGCCTTGATCCACTGAAAGACACTTTAGTCCAACCAACAATAAAAATTGGAACACACGTTTTCTTAACCTTCCTTACTGGTGTCATGCTTCAGCAGAATGCTAGCATATAGATAGCGGTTGATATCGAATAGATAGCTACGGTGACAGGCACCACTAAAAGACATTTGTCCACCCTGGGTGGACAAATGGTTGTAAGAGAAAATGAATTAAGGGAATTAATTTGAACAAGGGGGATTGGGTATGGAAAATCAATCATTACAACAGGTACAGCATCCAGAATTGCAGAATAGTCATATGTTGAATGTAATGAAATTCTTTATTTTTAGTGCGATTGGTATTTTTGTATTTTTTGTTCCTGTTAATTTAAATGGCAAGTCTTCAATTATGCTGGATCATTTTGTATCATATATTCAACTTGCGGTACCAGGTGTTTTACCCTATTATGCATTACTGGTCATTCTATTAGGGGCGGTATACCCTTTTGTGACGAAGTCCTGGAATAAAGATGTTGTGACCACAGTGTTTTCAATTCTGAAAATTTTTGGACTTGTTGCTGCAATTATGCTTGTGTTTAATTTTGGTCCGAAATGGTTTTTTGATCCTAATATGGCTCCATTCCTTTTTAACAAACTTGTGATTTCTGTTGGACTGTTAGTCCCAATTGGCTCTGTTTTTCTCGCTCTATTAGTAGGATATGGTTTGCTTGAATTTATCGGAATATTCATGCAACCGGTGATGAGGCCGATTTGGAAAACACCGGGAAGATCAGCAATTGATGCTGTAGCCTCCTTTGTAGGCAGCTACTCCATTGGTCTTTTAATTACCAACCGTGTTTTTAAAGAAGGTAAATATACAATAAAAGAAGCAGCAATTATTGCAACGGGTTTTTCAACTGTTTCGGCAACCTTTATGATCGTTGTCGCGAAGACATTGAATCTAATGGAAGTATGGAACGCTTATTTTTGGGTTACCTTTGTTGTAACTTTCATCGTTACCGCTATTACAGTTAGAATCTGGCCGCTAAATAAAATGAGTGATTCTTATTATCAGGGCATGAAGGGTGACGAAGAGAATATTATCAAAAAAGACCGTGTTAAAACAGCATGGAAAGAAGCGATGATCACGGCTGATCAATCTTCAAGCTTAGGTAAAAATATCTGGGACAACCTTAAAGATGGCTTTATTATGACAATGGGTATATTGCCATCTATCATGTCAGTTGGTTTACTTGGGCTAATATTAGCAGAGTTTACCCCAGTATTTGATTGGTTGGGGTATATTTTCTATCCATTCACAGCTCTCGTGCAACTTCCTGAACCAATGCTGGCAGCAAAAGCAAGCGCGGTCTCAATTGCAGAAATGTTCTTGCCAGCTCTGTTAGTTACCAAGGCTGCTATTGTTACCAAGTTTGTTATCGCTGTTGTTTCAGTATCATCGATTATCTTTTTCTCAGCTGTAGTACCGTGTATTTTATCGACAGAAATTCCCCTTACTATTGGAAAACTCGTCGTCATTTGGTTCGAAAGGGTAGTATTCACCATTCTCCTTACAGCACCTATTGCTTTCTTAATTCTATAATAGAAAAACTGTTCCTTTATATCGGGGGAACAGTTTTTTTTGAAAGTTTAATAAAAATGCACTTATTATTTGGTGACAGGCTCCACTAAAATACAAATGTCCACCTCAGGAGGATGTTTTTTATTGTCGAAGAATGGATTTTGGGGTGCTATGAGTATACTACTATTTTAAGGAAATTTTTTGTCTTGGAGTGATTCTAGTGTCGATGTTGGAGCATGATGGTGGAAGCTTATATTTTTCCGTTAAGGGTGATGGCACACCGATTGTTTTTATCCATCCACCGCTATTGACGAGTGAAAATTTTAGATATCAAATGGATGAACTATCTCATGATTTTAAAGTGATTTCTTTTGATATAAGAGGGCATGGAAGAAGCCAGTATTCAACTAAACCGATTACGTATCCATTAATTGTTGAAGATATTAAACATTTATTAGATCATTTAGGGATAGAAAGAGCTTACTTATGCGGATATTCGACAGGAGCTTCTATTGCCTTAGAATTTATACTGACTTATTCCGACAGAGCCTTTGGTAGCATTTTAGTTAGTGGAATGTCGGAAGTGAGTGATTTTTATATGAAGAAAAGGATTTCTTTAGCCATTAAACTTGCAAATCCTAGGACACTTTCTTTTCTGGCACATGCTATTACAAGGGGAAATTCCGATACAAAAGAGACGTTTAGAAGATTGTACAATGAAGCAGTTAAAGGTAATGCCCAAAATATTAAACAATATTACCAATATTGTTTGAAATTTAATTGTACGAGTCAGCTAGAAAATATTGTACTTCCAATATTATTGGTCTATGGTAAGAAAGATAAATCATTTCATCGCTATGCCAATTTATTAAGAGAAAAATTGCCATGTAATGAATTAAAGTTCCTTTCTAAAGAAAAACATCAGATACCTACAAAGGCAGCGGGAGAATTAAACCAATTGATTATCGATTTTGTTCAACTACCTAACGAGAAAAAAAGCTAAGAAACTAAATTTATCTTAAGGAAATGAAACGATTGTAGGTATGGATTACGCGTGTAATAAAGGGTTCCCAAATGCGGGAAGTAAAGTTAACACATATAGCAACTATACTGCCTATCAATGCGCTGCCTAAAATATCAGAGGGATAATGCTGTCCCATCCAAATACGAGATATACCTGATAAGAACGCTAATACGGACAAGATGTAACCTAATATGCGCTTGTAAAGAAGGACTGAAATGGCAACTGAAAAAGCTATAGTCGTGTGTTTACTAGGAAAGGTAGAATCTTTTTTTGAAGGCACTGGTGCTAATAGATTTACCCTTTTCTTTGAAAATGGACGAGGTTTGAAGTAAATCAATTTAATCAAACTTGTGATCAGTAATGTTATAATGGCAGAAATTCCAGCAAGTGATGTGATTCTTTTATAAAAATTATCTTGAAGCCACATAATTACCAACAAAAACACAAATACATATCGGAGTTTTTTAGAAACCATGATCATAAAAATATCAACAGAACGATACTTTCCAGTGAATTGATTTAATGCTCTAAATATTTTGTCGTCCATGATAATGCCTCCTTAAATTGTGCTGACAATATTTTTTCCATAATACAATTAAATATGTAAGCGGTTTCTTTTTGAAAATTCGGGAAATTATTTTGTATTTCTTGGGAAAGCGCAAGAACAGACATTTCCTGAGTTATGATGTCAAATATTGTTGTCGTAATAAAGATGGGAACATTGTTAATCAGGCAGAATAGAGTGTTTTTTCGAAAATAGAGAGGAATAAGTATGAAAATTGTCGTACTTTAAGATACACATCTTACAAAAAGAAAAAAGGGCTTGCCGACTAGATTATTAGAAGAATTGAAAAATGTCGAAATCATTTTCCATGCAGGTGATTGGCTAACCATTGATGTCTATCATGAGTTGCAGACGTATGCAAGAGTGGAAGGTGTCTATGGAAATGTGGATGATGAGGAAATAATCGGATTATTACCTTCAAAGAAAATTGTAGAAGTGGGTGGTTTTACGATTGGTATTACCCATGGACATGGAAAGGGAAAAACAACTGAAAAACGTGCCATCGCAGCATTTGAAGGGGAGAAAGTAGACTGCATTATCTTTGGACATTCTCATATACCTGTAAAGAGGTTTGAAGGGGACATATTAATTTTCAACACAGGTTCGCCAACAGACAAAAGAAGACAGAAGTTGTTTTCTTTTGGGGTGATCACCTTAAGTGATAAAATAATAGCAGAACATATATTTTTTAATGAAGAGTAGAAAAGATTGGAAGGTGAGAAAACAATGGCAAAAGAAGTAATCGTCTATACCACAAATGACTGTATAGAGTGCACAATGGTAAAAAAAGTCCTTACTGAGGAAGGTATTTCTTTTGAGGTGAGGGATATTTCAACAAACGCTGACTATCAACAAGAAGTGGAGAAGTACGGCTTTCTAGGTGTTCCGGTTACCGTGTTAGGAAATAAAGTAGTAAAAGGTTTTACAAATGAACTAATGGAAATAATGGAAATAGCAAAAAAGAGCTGATTTTTTTTAGTCAGCTCTTTTGTTATTTTTAAAAACCTGCTAGCTTTTTCGCATAAAGCATATTAGTTTTTAGAATCTCATAGTAAATCTCCGGATATCCAGCTACTAAAGCAATTTCGTGTGATGGATTGCAATGGTCGATTTCTGAAATCCAGATATCACCTAATTCTCCAATAGTAATATCTACAGCAGTATTTGCAAAATGTACACCCATACTTTCTATTTCCTTAACCGTATCAATAGCAATATGGTGCAATTCCTCATAGGTCAAGGAGGCATGCAAATCACTTTGCTGCAAGAAATTTTTTACCATTTCTTTTTCAAATTTGACCAATGGCAGTAATTTGCCATCATTCTTTTCAGATTGATCGCCTCTGGTAAAAGAGCCCATTACCTTCCATTGACCTGAATGGTCTTTGACCGTAATAATCCTTATGGTGATGGTACGATAACCGGTTACATCAATAGATTCCTGGATGATGTATTCTCCCTCTTTAAAATATTTACTAAAGATAGAATAGGCTTGATCCCGATTATTAATATTAAAATTCTTGGTTTCCATATTTCTTAGATTTGTCATTCCGAGAGAGTTAGCGTCTTTTAGTAATACCCTATATGCTTGCCGATTGGCGCTGTTTAGTGGTTTAACCGTTAAATTAGGGAATTTCTTTAAAAAGTAGTATAGATCTTGAGGAGAACCATAAAGATTTGTATCGGGCAGATAACATTTTACCCCGATGGAACTTGCTAATTTCTTGTGAATGCTCGATCTATTGAGAAAGAAATCATTAAAAACGACATCCCCAATAATCGATTTGAAATGTTTAATCCATGCAGTGCTTACGGAAGATGTCATCACAAAAATAGAGGCTGGATATGGGTAGGTTCCTTCTTCCCATTGTTTTGTTCGCGGATTATAAAGATATCCTTTTACTGTATAGTTGATTTTATCAACATGGTCAAGAGAAAAGACAAGGATGGCACCATTAATTTCACGATAAAGAAAGATATAATCGAGTAGATGATCGAGATATTTCTTAATCGAACTTTGATAATATCCTGCTAATAAACCAATAAAGGGTCCGATTTGTAATTCGTTGCCATTCTGCTTGATTTCAAGGCTGCAATGCTGAGGTATATTCAGCATGTCCAAAATATCTTCAGATAGGCTTGCCCCATTCATTGGCAGCTCATCAGAAATGTCTACAATTGATTGATAGGTTTTTGCTCCAAACCTGATTTTTCTAGCAGTAATTTGAGTAATTCCCATTGATTCTGCTAATTTGGGATGAAGCGTCAATATCCCTCTGTTAGAGGTGTTTCTTGATAGCAGAATAACATTTTCCATTTATATTCCCCCAACCATTAATACTGGATACGTTATTATATGTACCAATAATCAGATTGTCTTAAAAATGGGGGAGATTCTTATAAATTGGACAAGTGTACTATTGTTATAGTGAAATAGGGAAGGTAAGGTAAGGTTCAATTTTCTTTTTCTTCATTCTTTTTTTCATCATTTTGTTCATCAGGGGTACCGTATAATTGATTGATTTCGTTAGCTAGTTCATCTAGAAATTCATCTGTTAACAGAGGCTTTTTCTTTTTTGACATATGGTTCTCCAATCTTATTTTTTTTGAAAAATTTTAATTTACTTTTGATAAACACAGGAGTATGATAATCACAGTTTCATATTTCTAAATCGCTGAGACCAAATTGGTGCGGGGGACCCATTCATATGGATAGTATATCCAAGGGGTGAATCCTTTAAAAGGTAGGGCTACTCAATGGCCCGAATCCGACAGCTAACCTCGTAAGCGTTAATGAGAAGGAAGGTGGAGCTTGTGAGACAGGTTATTAATGTCTGCAGGTCTATTTACTTTGACTTGCAGACATTTTTTTGTGCTTTTTTAGGCAAATTAAGAAAAATTACTTTTATAGAAAACTCGGTGGTGCAGATATGGTTTCTTCAGTCAAAAGATTTTTAATCGGTAGACCTTTAAAATCAACGGAATTAGGGGAGCAAAAGCTCAATAAAACAAAAGCGTTAGCAATCCTTTCGTCTGACGCGTTATCTTCGGTCGCATATGGACCGGAACAAATCCTAATTGTGCTGGTGACAATTAGTGCTACGGCATTTTGGTATTCCATACCGATTGCAATCGGTGTATTAATTTTATTATTAGCCTTAATATTATCCTATCGACAAATTATTTATGCTTACCCGCATGGTGGAGGAGCGTATGTAGTATCAAAGGAAAATTTGGGTGTGAATTATGGGCTTATATCGGGTGGTTCTTTACTGGTTGATTATATTTTAACGGTAGCGGTTAGTGTTTCAGCCGGAACAGACGCTATAACCTCAGCCTTTCCAGCCCTACATGACTATAATGTGGGTATTGCGATTATTTTTGTCTTATTTATTACAACTTTAAACTTAAGAGGAGTAACGGAGTCTGCTTCTATTTTAGCATATCCTGTATATTTATTCGTCCTTACTTTATTCATTATGATTGGCGTAGGGATGTTTAATATTATAACAGGCCAGGTACCAGCAGAATTGCATACGCCGGTTGGTACACCTATTGCTGGGATTTCATTATTTCTTCTTTTAAGGGCGTTCGCTTCAGGTAGTTCAGCACTTACCGGAGTTGAGGCGATTTCGAATGCGATTCCGAACTTTAAAGATCCAGCCCCAAATAATGCTGCAAAAACCTTAGTAGCAATGGGAGGATTACTTGCGGTGTTGTTTACTGGAATTGTATTTTTAGCCTATTATTATGGAATTACACCAAATGAAAAGGTTACAGTCGTTTCACAAATTGCGGAGCAAACATTCGGACGAAACTTTATGTATTTCTTTATTCAAGGCACTACTGCTTTAATATTAATTCTTGCTGCTAACACGGGATATACAGCTTTTCCTTTGCTGGCAGTAAATCTTGCTAATGATAAGTTTATCCCGAGAATGTTCAAAATAAGAGGTGATCGATTAGGGTATTCGAATGGAATTATCGTTCTAGGCTTAGCTTCAATTCTCTTGATCATATTTTTCAAAGGGCAAACGGAGCACTTAATTCCTCTGTATGCAGTTGGAGTATTTATTCCGTTTACCTTGTCCCAAACAGGGATGATGTTAAAATGGATTCGTGAAAAGCCTCAGGGCTGGAAACCTAAGCTCGTCATTAATACCCTTGGTGCTGTGATCTGCTTTATCGTAACAATCATGTTCTTTTTAACCAAGTTCGCCCAGGTTTGGTCTGTATTAGTATTTTTACCTGCTATTGTTTTAGTCTTTTACCGAATTAGAAAGCATTACGAGGCTGTGGGGGAACAACTTAGAATCATTGCCAATGAGCCAGCGGTACCAATCGAAGGGAACGTTATTATTGTTCCTGTTGCAGGGATTACACAAGTGGTAGAAAATTCACTTAATTATGCCAAATCCCTTGGAGCAGATCAAGTACTCGCCGTCTATGTTTCCTTTGAACGAGATGATGAGAAGAAATTTGAAGAAAAATGGAATAATTGGCAGCCGGATATAAGGCTCGTAACCCTGCACTCCCATTACAGGAGTATCATTCAGCCATTGACTAAATTTGTTGATACGGTACAGCATAAAGCCAGTGAAGCCAACTACCGTGTCACAGTCATCATTCCACAATTCATACCAAAAAAAGGCTGGCACAATATCCTGCACAACCAATCAAGCTTACTAATCAAAACATACTTGCTCTATCGGAGAAACGTAATAATCACAACAGTGCCATACCATCTAAAAAAATAACAAAAAAGCTCATCTTGCCACATGTGCAAAATGAGCTTTTTTACTGTCCATTGGAGACGGACATTTGTACTTTAATGGTGCCTGTCACCCTGTTCAATTTTGATTTTCAGAATCACTGATGATACATCCGGGTACTTCAAAGGTCCGACCATTTGCGGTTAATGAGATGGAGCAGATGGCATTCCCGATTATGGTTCCATGGAGAAAGTGTATGTTTGATAGAATGGCGTTGTCATGAAAGTGTACTCCGGAGGCTTCTCCTACCGCAGTTAGTATCATCCCAATACCGCCTCCGGATACAGGTTCAAAGGTCGGTAAATTGGATACCAAAGATTTAAAAACAAAACTATTGTTTTGATTTTTATGGTCACCATAAAGAATGGAAATAAAACTGTTTTTGGCTGAACAATTAACATCACAAATTCGTGCAGTTACAGTAATCATTCCGTTAGACGGAAAACGATCTATTAAGGTTTCAACTGGTACGGCAGTCGCGGAAACTTTTGCACGACAATCACAACTTTCCATAAAACACCTCTCACTATAATGATTAATTATATATATGAGATAGTGTGTATTTTGGATTGGACAAGGAGGAAGTAAAAAGGAATTTTCGTTATTAAAGTTGAATGATAATAGGGAGTTGAATTTTTATATAATAGGAGATGACTTGCCATGTTATATTTAGAATCTATACCCGAACCATTATCGGAATGGAATGTAAACATTCAACTTGCTATCATGAATTCTGGCCCAGAATTTAACCAAATAGTGCTTGGAAAACGTGGAAAAGAACGGTTTGAAAAAAATCAATACCTCAATTGATGAACATGAAAATCCAATTTAGATACTAAAAAAGACTTATTACAGAAAGTGAAAAGAATGAGAGTTCCTGAATATGGTAAAATAGAGGCTAGAGGTGATGAATTAATGAGTAATTTAAAAGTGAAATTTGATTTACATACACATCATGAACGATGTGGGCATGCAAGGGGTGGTATTCGGGATTATATTGAAGCTGCGATAGGAAAAGGTTTGAATATCATCGGCATATCTGACCATACCCCTTATTTCTCAAGTAAAGAAGATCATCCCTTTCCTCATATAACCATGGCGACAAGCCAATTTCCTGGATATGTAGAGGAAGTCATGAAGTTAAAACAGGAGTATTTTGGAAAAATTGATGTCCTACTAGGAATTGAGGCAGATTTCTTTCCTGAACAGGTAGAAAACTATCGACCGTATTTTGACCGATATCCATTCGATTATATTATAGGATCTGTTCATCATGTCGATGGAGTAAGTATTTTTAATAAGAACCGCTGGGAAGGGCTTAGTTCAAAAGAAAAGATACGAACGAAAGAAAACTATTATTCATTGGTTGAACAATCCGCTCGCAGCGGATTGTATCAAATTCTTGGTCATATTGATGCGATGAAGGGATACTATCCCGATTTTTCAAGGATTGAAACCGCTGCAGTCGAGCACACCTTAAAGGTTATCGCAAAATGCGATATCGCCATCGAAATTAACACCTCTGGAAAAACCAAATACGTGGGTGGATGGTATCCAGCTGATGAAATATTAGAGATGGCACTCCATCACGGAGTAAAAGTCACCTTCGGCTCAGATGCCCATGACCCACACCGAGTAGGAGACGATTTTGAAATCGTCCAATCCCGCCTAAAAGAAATAGGATTCAAAGAATGGGTTTACTTTAAAGCGCGAAAGAGATATACAGTCAATGTATAAATGGTGACAGGCACCACAAAAATGTCGCCACAAAAAAATGTAATGGGGAAGACTCCATTACATTTTTTCTTGTTTGCGTTTTTGTTTATGTTTTTTGGATAATGTTCTGATTAGGTAGATACCACCGATAAGTATTAGTAAATTCAGTGAATCTCCTAGGTTTATGGTTAAGTTGATATTGTTTTTTACTCGTACTGTGTTTTTATTGTTGTTGGTACTTGGAAAAGTCTCTGTTTCCTAGTTTTCTTTTGGCAATAAAACCACCTCCATATGACTAGTATATCAAGTGAGTCATACAGGAAATGCCAATTTACTAGAAAAAATTACTAGTTTTTTAATAACATTGTTTTCGTGAATTTCCGAGTACGGGAATACATGAGAAGAAAAACAAACGCACTGCCTATCCTCAAAATGGAATTTAACTCCATTGATTTTTGTATGCCTAAACCTTCTAACAGCAAAATACCAATCTGAGGGGCTATAAAGGCGACAAATGATAGGAGTACATTATAGGTTGTGATGCAATACGTTCTCGTTTTGGAGGGTGATTGCTCCAACAAAAGGTTAAACAATAATAGCACAACCCCGGAAATAAAAAATCCGGATAGCGCCTGGACACCAGTTAAATAGTATAGATTGGTAGACAGAATGGTTAGAAAGGGAACAAGTGCCATCCCTAGTGCAGCCCATACCAGCATGAGGGTATTAGATTTTTCCTCTGCCCATTTCTTCCACAAAGGGAAAGTAAAGATTTGAACCATTTGACATGCAACTGAAAAGATACTTATCCAAAGGATGGTCGCTTCTGCGATTCTGACATGATAAATATTGAATATTCCCCATGACATCTGCCAGGTGAAATTAAAACAGAGTGCCGCAATCAGGAACCATTTGTAACCATGATCTTTAAAAATAGACCAGTCCATCGACGATTTTTTTGTACTGGTGACGGGTTGGACTGTTTCTTTATGTTTCATTAAGAAAAACACTTCGAGTAAGCCGAAAAGTAAGGCTGCGAAAAATAGCCACTGATAGGCGGTTGCGTTACTTGTTTGGTTTTTCATGATAATCCCGATAATAAGTGTGGAAATCATTCCTGCAATGGTTAATAGCCGGTTACGATCACTAAAAAAAGCACCCCTTTGTTCCTCTTTAATTAAACCGCTAATTAATGTTTGCCAGCCTATGTTAGCGATAGTAGCGGGTACATTCATGAAAGCGATAATGATTAAGAATGCCCATGCTTGGTAAGGAGAGGAGAAATAAACAACTCCTATTAGGAGCAAATATAATAGTCGAGTCCATAAAACTGCCATGGCAACTGTTTTTTTCTGCGTCTCCAAACGATTTAATAGAATAGCAGCTGGAATTGTCATGAGGAGTGCAATTAAAGGGGGAAGTGAACTAATCAATCCAACTTGATAATTGGTCGCTCCAAGAATTGAGATAGCAAAGATGGGATAAAAGTTCCCTGCAAGGTTGATAGCAATGGTAGAAACCATTCCATGATAGATACTTATCTTTTCATTATATGTGCGCACGATTCTTCACCAGTTTCCCTATTAATCAATAACGATATTATTATACAACGGTATCCGAAATTTCTATATAAAACTTATAAAAATTTACTGAAAAAAATATCAGTTTTGACATTTAAAAATTTTTCATGAAAATATAGCCAAAATCAAGTATAATGAATCTTTGGCTTTTACATTTCAATTTTTTTAGGAGTAATTTATATGAATCAGACTTTTACGTTGAAGGAAAAGACAAAACAAATTTTTGTCATGTTAATACCTATTTTAATCACGCAGCTCGGAATGTTTTCGATGGTGTTTTTTAACACGATAATGTCAGGAAAATATAGCTCTTCTGACCTTGCAGCTGTTGCCATTGGTTCATCAATCTGGAACCCGATATTTACAGGTATAAGTGGAATACTGCTTGCCGTTTCACCTATAGCAGCTCAGCGCTTTGGGGAAAAGAGGAGCAAGGAAGTAGCTTCCGTTGTACGCCATGGACTTTATCTTTCCTTAATGATTACGCTAGTGGTGATTATACTTGGAATTTTCTTTTTAAATCCACTTTTAGATAAAATGAATCTTCCGAGTGATGTACAGGAAACAGCTTTTGACTACTTGGTTGGTCTTAGCTATGGAATTCTTCCACTATTTATTTTTAACGTGCTTAGGTCTTTTATCTATGCATTAGGAAAAACAAGGATAGTGATGTATATCCTGCTCTTGTCTTTACCCATCAATTTATTTTTGAACTATGTATTAATCTTTGGACATTGGGGATTCCCGGAACTAGGCGGTGGAGGTGCAGGATATGCCACCTCCATCACTGAATGGGTGATAACTGGAATGACATTGTTCATAGTGAAAACGCAGGATCCTTTTTCAAGCTTTTCCGTTTTCGAGAATCTGAAAAAATTTTCATTGGCAGAGTGTAAGGAAATATTGAAAATTGGTGTACCAATGGGATTATCAACGTTTTTTGAAACGAGTATGTTTGCTGTCGTGACCATTCTATTAAGTAAATTTAACGTGACAACGATCGCGGCCTATCAAGCCGCGTTGAATATTGTTTCTTTCCTCTATATGATTCCGATTAGCATTTCGATGGCGCAAACGGTTCTAGTTGGGTATGAAGTAGGAGCACGAAGATACAAGGACGCGAAAACCTACAGCTGGCTGGGAATCTATCTAGCTATCCTGATTGCACTCATTACTGGAGTGTTTGTGGTTCTTCTCCGATATCAGGTGGCAGGATTTTACTCGAATGAAGCGGAGGTCATCAACTTAACGGCTCACTTCTTAATCTTTGCACTGTTCTTCCAAATTAGTGACGCCATTCAAGTCACCGCACAGGCAGCATTAAGAGGTTATAAAGATGTGAATCTTGCCTTTATCATGACCTTAATCGCTTACTGGTTCATCTGCCTTCCAGTCGGATATGGGCTGGCAAACTACACGAAACTAGGAGCAACAGGCTATTGGCTAGGACTAACTGCTGGACTGTTAGCGGCTGGAATCGCCTTATCATGGAGATTAATCTACATCCAAAAACGAAAATTCATAGACACACAAAAATTAGAAGCAGTATAATCTTACAAAAGACAATCCACTGTCCGCCTGAGGTGGACAGTGTCCACGAGCGGTGACAGGCACCGCGAAAAAAACACATAAATATATTATGTAAACAAAAATAAAAAATCTTACTCTATGAATAGGGTAAGATTTTTCAATTTATTAGAGTAATAGGTAAATATGTATTTTTTGTGTAGATATGAATTTTCAGTTAACACTGTAAAACACTATTTTGAAATGAGCTCGAAATCGGCTATAAATAGGGGAATAGATGAATTTATGGGGTAAAAATAAATGTCGAACAGTGTCTTTCAAAGAAATTGATTAGTCGAAAATAAAAAAGTATTCATTATACGTTCAAAATAAACGTCCGTCAATATGGTTAACAATCATTGAAAAGTATGAAGAAGAGAACGAAAAATTATTTATTGGGTAACAGATTTACTTTATATCATCTAGTAAAATATACTATTTTTGAGGAGGAATATTGTGGAAATAAAAGGTGTAAGTATGGGAAAAAAGTATCACCCTCGGGTTATGATCTTTGAGGAACTGAACCCAAGGGAAAAGCAAGTTGAGTATATCAACTTTATGGTTAGTATACTCTTATTCTTAAAATAATCAACCACTAATACTAGAAAAGAGGCTAACAAATTTATGGATCTAAGAGATAGACATCTTATTAACGAAAAGACAGTCCTAGTAACAGGTGAGTACAATGCTACAGGAGAATTATGGTCAAGAGTGATCGAAGGGGAAGAAACCTTCCTTGTAAAAAAGAGTCCAACTACAGTAATCGAGGAAACCTTATTACATTTGGGTTCTAATTTCCTTGGAGCTCGACCTAGTTCAAAATACCTACTTTCGCCAATGAGGATGCACCCTATAAGTGTTAATCCACAGATGGGCATTTTATTGTTTCCAACAATGAAAATGAAGTGCCATTGCTGTATTTGGTTTTCGCTTATTCATGTAAAATCAACAAACCCTGTTGGGGTTAACCAGATAGAAGTTTTAACAAGCTTTGGTCATACCATCTTAATCGATATGAGTGAAAGAGCCTTTAACAACAGGCGTCAAAAAGCAATTCAACTTCAAGAAACCATTATCAATAATCTAAATTGTCCCTTAAATTTCTATGTAGAACCAAAGAATGGCTTTTATATCAGAAAAAAACCAAAAGAAATTAATTATTTCCTTGAGAAAAAATAATACAAAGAGAGCAGCGTCCTTAATGGAGGCTGCTTTTATAATTTGGAAGTTTTGATTTACGACCTAGCAACAGATCAATTACAGACAACACTATACCCAATAATATCGGGAAAAACTTTAGCCTAATGGTCTGGTCATACAACAGGAAGCCATATATGTTAATCATTTCAGTAAGAAGCAATCCAAGTACAAAACCAGTAATAAACATTAGTATTGTTCTCATTCCCCAACCATTCCTTCCGGCAGCATGTGTTTAAATGCTATTACCCATGCTCGTAGTGTGTTTTCTATATTAACAAGTATAGCAATCAAAAAGTCTCTACATAATGAACCCGGGATGTAACTTTGACTACGACTTTGGTCTTAGTAAAAAGAAAATCTAAGCTAATCTTAGGTAAGGAATAAATTTACTAAAATAGTAAAAATTAAAAGTTAGGAGGGACTTCATTTTGAGGTCCATTTGAAAAAAAGGAAGATACCCCTATTGCCATCATTCAGCATGGGACAACAATGGCACAGCGAACAGTAACAGGAACACTAAGCTCCATTGTCGATCTGGTTGAAAAAGAAGGAATTCAAAATCCTGCTATCATCATTGTTGGAGAAGTAGTCACCTTCCGTGATAGAATTAGTTTACTAGAAGCAGGAGGGAAGGTGGAAAGTTATGCAACAATGGCTTAAAGAAGTAGCAAGAGGAAAAAGAGGGTCAAAAGACTTAGATTATGAACAAACAAAAGAGGTCGCTCGATCTATTATTAGTGGGACGGCAACAGATGCCCAAATAGCTGCCTATCTGATCGCACTCCGTATGAAAACGGAATCACCGGAGGAGCTGCTTGCGTTTGTGCATGCCTTTCAGGATGAGAGCAAAAAATTAGAATCGTCCAATCAGCCTATTATTGATTTAGCCAGTCCTTATAATGGAAGAAAGACTTTTGCAGGTAGTATTCCAACAGCAATTTTAATGGCTGATTACGGGTTGCCTGTATTTTTACATGGAAGTGATTCGCTGCCACCGAAATATGGAACAGCGATAAAGGAGATTCTTTTACAATTAGGTGTGAGTGTCTCTCAATCAGCTCACGGTCTGGCAAAAACAATGGGTGAAGCAGGAATTGCTTTCGCATCGACCGAGGAATTTTGCAATAGCTTAGGGAAGCTGCGTGAAATTCGTAAGGAGCTTGGTGTAAGAACTCTTTTTAATACAGTCGAGAAATTGTTAAACCTAGCAAATGCAGAATCACTGATGTTGGGTGCTTATCATCGAACCGCGATTAATAAAATCGCTCCTATTTTTAAAGGGCTTTCCTATAAAAATGTTTTTGTAGTTCAAGGAATGGAAGGATCGGAGGATTTGCCTGTTCACCGCAATAGCTTTATTTTTAAAATAACAGACCATGAGATGGAATCTTTTATTGTAAAACCAGAGGAATATGGTTTGTTGATACCAGAGTTGGATAAAGATATCAAACTATCAGCAAAAGAACAGTCAGACATCACGAAGGCGATTCTGAGTGGTGAGAATTCTAAATCACTTCAGCCTTATTACAATCAAGTATTATTTAATACCGGAATACGTTATCACTTGTTCGGTAGTGTGAATGATATTGGTGAAGGAATAGAAATTGCTAAAGAACAACTTAGGGAACAAAGGGGTATGCTCCAATTAGAAAAATGGAAAGCAAGTCAGCCTGAGAATATTATTTCCTAACAAAAGCGTTCTGGACGGTACATGCGTCTAGGACGCTTTCTGTTTTTGGGGGCTTAAATGGTGACAAATTTTATTTTTCTAAATTTTTGTTTTTCTTATTTACTTAAAACCTATAGGTATGGTAGGATTAATTTCAACAATTACCATATATCTTATCATGAGAGGCTGAGGGACTGGTCCAATGAAGCCCGGCAACCTGCTGTGCAAGGTGCTAATTCCAGCATAATGATCTCCATTTTGGGAGATAAGGCGTTAAACAATCGTGAGATGCCTTTCCTTTTTGGGAGGGCTTTTTTGATGAACAAAGGAGGATTGAAGTAATGACTACACCGGTTACGTATGAAAATTGGAGTCAAATATCCGATACTTTCTCGATCGAGGATAAAACGAAGGGTGCACTATCGGTATTGGAGTGGGCTTACAGTTCTTATCCAGAAGATCAAATTGTGTATGCATCCAGTTTTGGTGCAGAAGCGATTGTATTAATCGACCTCATCCAGCAGGTTAAGCCAGACGCGCATATCGTTTTCTTAGATACAGGCTTGCACTTTCCAGAAACATATGAGGTTATTAACAAAATCGAAAATCGTTTTCCCTCACTGAAAATTGAGCGAAAACTGCCAAAGCTAACCTTAGATGAACAGCGCGAACAATATGGATCAGCGCTGTGGAAGAGGGAGCCTAACCAATGCTGTAATATCCGCAAAGTAATTCCATTAAGGGAAACGCTGACGGCTAAACAAGCGTGGATCTCAGGTCTTCGCCGAGAACAATCACCAACCAGAGCAAACACTCAATTCCTTAATAAGGATGATAAATTTGAGAATATTAAAATCTGTCCGCTTATTCATTGGACATGGGACGAAGTTTGGGCCTATATCAAGGAAAAAGACCTCCCATATAATACCTTACACGATCAAAATTACCCAAGTATCGGCTGTTTTCCTTGTACACAGCCTGTTGCGGCGGATGGTGATTCCCGTGCAGGCCGCTGGGCGGGAAGTGGCAAGACGGAGTGTGGGCTTCACACATCCTAAAGGAGGGCTTTTTGAATGCTCACAGTTTTTGCAGTTACGATAGGATTATTTTTTGCAATCAATATTGGTGCCAGTGGTGCGGCTGCTTCGATGGGGATTTCTTATGGAGCAGGAGTTGTTAAAAAAAGGCTGGCTTTGTTCCTGTGCGGTATTGCAGTATTCTTTGGTGCCTGGCTTGGAGGCGGGGAAGTGGTCAAAACAATTGGAAGCGGGATTGTCCCTAATAGCACCTTTACCGTATCCATCGCTCTTATTGTTTTAGCTTCGGCTGCACTATCGTTATTCTTAGCCAATATTTTTGGGATTCCTCTCTCCACTAGTGAAGTTGCCGTTGGATCGGTCGTGGGGGCCGGAATCGTGTACCAATCCGTATTTGTTAGTAATCTAGCATGGATTATGATCTTCTGGCTGCTTACACCTTTTGTGGCGTTCTTAATTGCTATTCTTGCTGCTAATCTGTTAAAAAATAAAACACTTAAACGCTGGATGGAAGCGCCAAAAGCTGTCCCTTTTCTTTCCGTACTTGTCGTATTAATGGGGCTGTTTGAAGCCTTTTCAGCAGGGATGAACAATGTTGCCAATGCAGTTGGTCCACTAGTAGGTGCAGATATCCTTTCAACAGGTGATGGTATCTTTTGGGGTGGGTTATTTGTAGCATTAGGGGCGATTTTGTTAGGACATCGTGTACTTGAAACAAACGGGAAAAAAATTACCACTCTGCGTTTGGAAGAAGGATGTGTCATCTCTGGAACAGGAGCAGCCATTGTTACCGCAGCTTCGATATTCGGCATCCCTGTACCATTGACACAAATCACGACCTCTTCGATTATAGGAATTGGATTTACCAAGCATGGCAAATCTGTCTTAAAAAAGGATATCGTTGTTCGGCTGCTTACCGTGTGGATCGTGTCACCTGTTTTATCGATGGTGCTTTCCTACACACTCATCCAATTGCTGATTGAACATAACTTCTACCCAATCGTCGCGATGGCAGGAGTCTTGATTTCCGTATTCGGTGTGATGTCCTTGATGAAAAGGTCGAATCAAGCAGTTGCAGAAGCTGCGGAAAAGTAGATTGTTAGTTTCGCTGATAAACGGTTGAGGTTAGCCGATAACATTGGTTTTTCGCTAAAAAAGGGCTGAATTTCGCTGATACAATATTTTAGTTTCACCGGTAAATAGTATTTCCGACTAATAACTATTTAGTTTAGCAGTTAAATAGTGTTTATCGCTGATATAAATCTCTATTAAGAAGTTTTTTAATAAAAAAACGTAAATTTCATGAAGAAAGGTTTGATTCTGTTGTCATTTTTACCAACACCTCATGGAGGTAAACTAATCCAAGCATTTGATCCAAACTATGATGTAACATCCATCGTAAAAGAACTTGAAATCGACGCCATTGCCTTAAGTGACCTAGAGTTAATCGGTGTTGGGTTATTTAGTCCGCTAACTGGTTTCCTTGGAAAAGCAGATTATGAAAATGTAGTAGAGAACATGCGCCTTGCAGACAATACGATTTGGTCTATTCCTGTTACGCTCCCTGTTTCCTATGAAACAGCAGCAACTCTTGAAGTAGGGGAGAAAATCAAGCTTGTTTTTAACAAAGAGGTTTATGGGGTTATTACAGTTTCAGAATGGTATGAACCGAATTTAGACAAAGAAGCTGTTGAGGTGTATAAAACACTTGAAACAGCTCATCCAGGAGTAAAACGTCTTTATGAAAGAGGACCTGTTTATGTGGCTGGGGATGTAACACTTGTTAAAAAGCCAGAAAAAGGTGTTTTCAGCGATGTTTGGTTTGAACCAAAAGAAACACGTGCCCTTTTTGAAGAAAAAGGCTGGAAGACAGTTGTAGGCTTCCAAACAAGAAATCCAATTCACCGTGCCCATGAGTACATTCAAAAAGCAGCATTGGAAACAGTTGATGGACTATTTGTAAACCCGCTTGTTGGGGAAACAAAGTCTGATGACATTCCAGCTGATGTTCGCCTAAAAAGCTATCGTGTCCTCCTTGAAAATTACTACCCAGCAGAACGTGTACAGCTTGGTGTATACCCAGCTGCAATGCGTTATGCAGGACCAAGAGAAGCGATTTTCCATGCGATTGCCCGTAAAAACTTCGGCTGCACGCATTTCATTGTTGGCCGCGACCACGCAGGTGTAGGTAATTATTATGGTACTTACGATGCTCAATTAATTTTCAGTGAATTCCCTGAAGGGGAGCTTGGCATTAAACCATTATTTTTTGAACATAGCTTCTATTGCAATAAGTGTGAGGGAATGGCTTCTGATAAAACTTGCCCACATAGCAACGAAGACAGAGTGATTCTATCTGGAACAAAAGTAAGAGAATTACTACGTGCAGGACAGCTTCCTCCATCCACATTCAGCCGTAAAGAGGTTGTCGAAGTGCTGATTGAGGGAATGAAAGAAGAAACGACGGTTTAAGGAGGAGAAACTTTTGACAAAAGCAACGAACATCACATGGCATGCTAGTACTGTTACAAAATCCGACCGTCATGCTCAAAATGGTCATGGAAGCTGTGTACTTTGGTTTACAGGTCTTTCTGGTTCTGGTAAATCGACGATTGCAAATGCCGTTTCAAGCGCTTTGTACCGTCAGGGAATCAATGAATATGTTCTAGATGGTGATAATATCCGCCACGGATTAAACAAGGATCTCGGTTTTTCAGACCATGACCGGACAGAGAATATCAGAAGAATAGGTGAGGTTGCCAAATTGTTTGTAGATAGCGGTGCAGTTGTAACGACAGCATTCATCTCTCCATTCCGTTCCGATCGCGATCAGGTCCGAGCAATTTTTGAAGAAGGAGAGTTTATTGAAGTTTTTGTTGACTGTCCTCTTGATGAGTGTGAAAAGCGTGATCCAAAGCAGCTTTATGCAAAGGCTCGCCGCGGGGAAATAAAGGATTTCACTGGGATTGATTCCCCGTATGAAGCACCGGAATTTCCAGAAATTACGGTCCGTTCAGACCTTTTAACCGTGGAAGAAGCAGTTAATCAAATTTTTAGTTACCTCCAAGAAAAGAACATACTTTAATATGAGTCGATAAGAAAGGATGGTTGATCGATGGTTGGCAAGGTTTATTTAGTAGGTGCGGGTCCTGGAGATCCAGAATTAATTACAGTAAAAGGATTGCGCTGCCTGCAGCAAGCTGATGTCATCCTCTATGATCGGCTGGTAAATCCTGAACTTTTGGAGAATGCGAAAAAGGGAGCGCAACTTGTCTATTGCGGCAAGCTTCCACATTATCATACAATGAAGCAGGAAACCATTAATCATTTCTTGGTGAAGTACGCCAAAAAAGGGTATCAGGTGGTTCGCTTAAAAGGGGGAGACCCTTTTGTTTTCGGGCGCGGTGGTGAGGAAGCGGAGGAATGCGCTAAACATAACGTGCCGTTTGAAATTGTTCCAGGCATTACCGCTGGAATCGCCGCTTCTGCGTATGCAGGAATACCTGTTACCCATCGGACCATGAGTAAAAGCTTCGCATTTATTACCGGACATCAGGCTGGTGATGTCGAGGCGGAACATCAGTGGGCACATTTGGCAAAGGGTGTAGATACTATTTGTGTTTATATGGGAGTATCTCATCTTTCGACGATAACCAAACACTTAATAGTAAATGGTAAATCGCCGCAGACTCCGATTGCTCTGATCCATTGGGGTACATTAATCGACCAGAGGACAGTGGTTGGAACGATTGAGAATATTGAAGAAGTGGTGGAAAGAGAGCAGATTACCAACCCAAGCATGATCGTGATTGGGGAGGTAGTTAAACTAAACAAAAAATTGAATTGGTTTCAAGAAGAGATTGTACCAAATATACCAGTAGCCAGCAGGTAACAGCAGAAGGGAGCACATTGTATGAAAGCAATTCTTTATATCGGCCACGGTACTCGCTCAAAAAAAGGGGCGGTCGAGATTAGAGCCTTTATCGAACGTGTTAAGGCGCGAATTGATGTACCGATTCAGGAACTCAGTTTCCTTGAGTTGACAGAGCCGCTGATTGAAGAAGGCTTTGAAACATGTGTAAAACAAGGCGCAACGGAAATAGACGTTGTTCCACTGTTTCTATTGGCAGCGGGACACATAAAACGGGATATTCCTGAAGCCTTGTTACCCTTGATTGCCAAATATCCTACTATTCCGGTAAAAATAAAGAATCCATTCGGAGTACAGGAGGTCATCTTGGATGCGGTTGCTGAGTTAATTAGGGATTCTGCCGGTGAAGTCATCCCCGCAGACAGGTTATTAATCGTCGGTGTGGGTAGCAGTGACCCGGATGTTCACGTAAACTTTGGAAAGATTGCGGCAGGCATCGGGGAGCGGCTTGGTGCTGAAAGGGTTTCTGTTTGCTATTTAGCTGCAACTGAGCCGAAGCTGAGTGAGGGATTGGAGCTAATATCGGAAGGAGCGGCAGGTCGAGTAACCGTCATTCCTTATATGTTATTTTCCGGTCTCCTTCTTGCAGAATTAAATAAAACCGTTCGATCGCGGCAAAAAGAAGGTCAGAGGATCCTCTGTACCCTTCCATTAAGCAACCACACGGTGATTGAAGATATCGTAATTGAACGCGCCATAGGCGAGTAGATTAAAAATTCGTCGCGCGGGATTAACTAAAATATTTAAAGAGAAAAAAGTTACTTAAAGATTTTAATAGAGAACTGGGTCAAGAAAAAGACCAATTTATATCTAGCAGCCTCTAAAAAATACTGTATGATAAGTTTATATTCCATAGTGAGGTGGATAACGTTGCAACTTCAGGTAATGAACAGTCCGTTTAATCAGGAGCAGGCGGAACTCCTAAATCGTCTTTTACCGACATTTACTGAATCACAAAAAGTTTGGTTGAGTGGGTACCTCGCCGGTGCAGCTTCGGCGCCAATTGCTTCTGTCCTAGGAGTACCAAGCCAGCAAACAGCCGATGGGACAGCTTCAAAGGAAGTGACCATTCTTTACGGTTCACAAACAGGTAATGCGCGAGGTTTAGCAAAAAAGGCTAGCACGACGCTTGAAGGGAAAGGGTTCCAAGTAACGGTTTCCGCCATGAGCGATTTTAAGCCGAACAATATTAAGAAAGTAAAAAATCTACTTATTATAGTAAGTACGCATGGAGAAGGCGATCCACCGGATAATGCCCTTTCATTCCATGAGTTTTTACATGGTAAGCGGGCTCCAAAGCTTGAGGAATTAAACTTTTCAGTCTTATCTCTTGGAGATAGCTCGTATGAGTTTTTCTGTGAAACAGGAAAACAATTTGATGCTCGTTTGGAAGAACTCGGAGGCACACGACTTTACCCACGTTTTGACTGTGACCTAGATTATGATGAACCTGCAGCGGAATGGCTCGTAGGAGTGATTAGCAGCTTAGGTGAAGCAAAAGGTGGAATTTCAGTATTAACTCAGGGTGCTGCTACTCAAACAGTAGAATCAACCTACTCAAGAACCAATCCGTTTAAAGCAGAAGTGCTAGACAAACTCAACTTAAACGGTCGAGGATCCAATAAAGAAACACGCCATCTTGAGTTATCGCTTGAAGGGTCTGGACTTAGCTTCGAACCTGGTGACAGTCTTGGAATCTATCCAGAAAATGAACCAGAACTTGTCGATCTGCTTATTGAAGAATTGCAGTGGAACCCGGAAGAGGGCGTTACGATTAATAAACAAGGCGAGGTTCTTTCACTAAGAGCCGCCTTTATTACTTACTATGAAATTACGACATTAACAAAACCGCTTCTTGAAAAAGCAGTGAACCTTACTGCAAATAGCGAATTACAGGAGCTTTTAACAGACAGTGAAAAATTAAAATCCTATCTTGAGGGACGCGATTTACTCGATGTGATTCGTGATTTTGGACCGTGGAATAGCTCACCACAAGAATTTGTTTCGATTCTTAGAAAAATGCCTGCACGATTATACTCAATTGCAAGCAGCTTAACTGCGAATCCTGATGAAGTTCATTTAACGATAGGTGCTGTCCGTTATAATGCGCACGGTCGTGACCGAAAAGGTGTCTGCTCTATTTTTACCGCAGACCGCTTGCAGCCTGGGGACAGCGTACCAATCTACATTCAACACAACGAAAACTTTAAGCTCCCAGCTAATCCTGAAACTCCAATTATCATGGTAGGTCCAGGAACAGGGGTAGCACCTTTCCGCTCATTTATGCAAGAGCGTGAGGAGACTGGAGCAGAAGGTAAGTCTTGGATGCTCTTTGGAGACCAGCATTTTGTGACAGATTTCCTTTATCAAACGGAATGGCAAAAATGGCTGAAAGACGGTGTATTAACAAGAATGGATGTTGCTTTTTCCCGTGACACTGCTGAAAAAGTCTATGTTCAACACCGCATGCTAGAACACAGTAAGGAATTGTTCGAATGGCTTCAAGAAGGAGCTGTGGTATACATTTGTGGTGATGAGAAACATATGGCACATGACGTCCATCAAACGCTTATTGGAATTATCGAAAAAGAAGGAAGCTTGAGCCGAGAAGAGGCAGAAGCCTATTTAGCAGATATGCAGCAGCAAAAACGGTACCAGCGCGATGTATATTGATACAGTAGTGGAAGGAGATTTTCATAAATGGTGAAGCAAAAATTAATGGCACCTGATGGCGCGCCTAGCGATGTAGAGCGTATAAAAAGAGAAAGTAACTATTTACGCGGAACACTGAAAGAAGTAATGCTTGACCGAATCAGTGCAGGAATTCCAGACGATGATAACCGCTTAATGAAGCACCATGGCAGCTACTTGCAGGACGACCGTGATCTCCGCAATGAGCGTCAAAAGCAAAAGTTAGAGCCTGCCTACCAGTTTATGCTCCGTGTTCGTATGCCAGGTGGTGTGGCTACTCCAGAACAATGGCTTGTTATGGATGAATTAGCAGAAAAATATGGCAATGGAACATTAAAATTGACTACTCGAGAAACCTTCCAAATGCACGGAATTTTGAAATGGAATATGAAAAGCACGATTCAGGAAATCCATGCAGCTCTTTTAGACACGATTGCAGCTTGTGGAGATGTAAACCGAAATGTAATGTGTGCCTCGAACCCATACCAGTCTGAGGTCCACGCTGAAGTGTACGAATGGTCAAAAAAATTGAGCAACGACCTATTGCCACGAACAAGAGCGTATCATGAAATTTGGCTTGATGAAGAAAAAGTGGCTGGAACACCAGAGGTTGAAGAAGTCGAACCAATGTACGGTCCGCTTTATTTACCACGTAAATTTAAGATTGGTATCGCTGTGCCGCCATCGAATGACATCGATGTCTTTTCGCAAGACCTTGGTCTTATTGCGATTGTGGAAGAGGGGAAACTCGTCGGCTTTAACGTAGCAATTGGCGGAGGCATGGGGATGACTCATGGAGACAAAGAGACTTATCCGCAGCTTGCCAAAGTAATCGGCTTCGTTAAGCCAGAGCAAATCTATGATGTGGCTGAAAAAGTAATTACCATCCAACGCGACTACGGAAACCGCTCTGAGCGTAAAAATGCTCGTTTCAAGTACACCGTTGACCGCTTAGGACTTGAAACAGTAAAGGCAGAACTAGAAGAGCGCCTAGGTTGGAGCCTTGGTGAAGCAAAGCCTTATCATTTTGATAACAATGGTGATCGCTATGGCTGGGTGAAGGGTATTCGTGGAAAATGGCACTTAACACTGTTTGTTGAAGGTGGACGCGTGACAGATTTTGATGATTATAAGCTGAAGACAGGCTTACGGGAAATTGCCAAAATACATACAGGTGATATCCGTCTGACGTCTAATCAGAATATAATCATTGCCGATGTATCAGCACAGAAAAAGAAGAAAATTAGTGAATTGGTTGAACAATACGGTTTAACAGATGGTGAGCATATTTCAGCACTCCGTCGCAGCTCGATCTCATGTGTTGCGCTGCCAACATGTGGTTTGGCAATGGCAGAAGCAGAACGTTATTTGCCTCGTCTAATCGACAAAATTGAAACGATTGTTGACGAGAACGGTCTCCGAAATAAAGAGATTACGATTCGAATGACAGGATGTCCGAACGGTTGTGCACGACATGCACTTGGAGAGATTGGCTTTATCGGTAAAGCACCTGGCAAATACAATATGTATTTAGGAGCTGCGCATGATGGCAGCCGCTTAAGCAAAATGTACCGAGAAAACATCGGCGAAGAAGAGATCTTGAGAGAACTACGTGTCGTTCTTTCCCGTTACGCGAAAGAACGAGAGCAAGACGAGCACTTCGGTGATTTCGTCATTCGTGCTGGTATCGTTCAAGCTACAACAGATGGCACAAATTTTCATGAATAATATGGAAAAAGAGACAGAAATCCTGTCTCTTTTTTTTATGAAAAATAGTCAGAAATTTTAAACAACGTCTAGTTTTGTCATTTTTTAACTTGTTTTATCGAAACGGTTAAATAGATTTAAATACATGCTATAATTCTTTTCATGACTAACAGATTAAAGCAGCTAGATAATTAATATTGTTTAGAGGTGTATTTTTGTTATGAGGAAAGTAGATTTAGAAGAGGCAATAAATGAAAAAAGAGCTGAGATGATAGAATTAGGAATGGCAAAAGGACTTTCTTGTGAAGAAACAGTAGTTTGCAGTCAGGAACTAGATAGACTGCTGAATGACTATAGACGGTTAACAGCAAACCAGGGACGGTCTAAATTAACCTTATTTCAAGAAGATTTTTTAACCCTTATTCAGAACTCGCTAAAATTAATAGAGAGACCATACAAACTATTGCTTCCTTACAAAAGTAATAGATTCTCTTAATTTAATATGTATTCCTATAATTTATTATTAGACCCATCTATTAGTCCAAGATGGGTCTTTTTTTTCTTCAAAATTCTTACGTACGTTGAATCGTAGAGGTAGAGAAGCTTTTTACCATTTTCTGCAGGTTTCTATGTGCTTCTCTAAGTTTAATCGTTTCTTCGATGATTTTTTGAAATCCTTCAATGTCTCTATCAGATGCATTTAATAGTGTCTTCGGTACTCCTTCAGCGATTTGTTGTAGGGTAATATCCTGGCTCATAGCAATGACCACCTTTCAACTTATTCGTTAGACTAGCATTTCGTCTACTTTAATAGTTTTAGAAAAAGACGGGTTTCTCCTGCTATGACTGTAAAAAACTTATCTACATGAATCACCAGATTCTATTAGAAATTGTAAAGTTCTTGCAAATAACGACGGGAATCCATCAGACTTAATAGTAATTTGTAGAAAAATATTTAAAGAAAATTCAGTTAATTTTAAAAAGAGGCGGATACTGCAGTGAGTATCCGCCCTGAAAATTATAGATCCATGCTTAAGTATCGTTCGCCGGTATCAGGGGCAATACAAACCACTCGTTTCCCTGTACCTAATCGTTTGGCAACCTCAATGGCGGTATAAACAGCAGCCGCAGCAGATGGTCCGACAAAGATTCCTTCCTCTCTCGCTAAACGTTTGAACGTATCAACGGCAATTTCATCGGAGATTTGAAAAATTTCATCATAAACATCTGTGTTTAATATAACTGGTACGAATCCAGGACTAGTTCCAACTAACTTATGTGGACCAGGCTGCCCGCCAGATAATACCGGAGATCCTTTTGGTTCGACAACTCCTACAAAAAGATCTGGAAGCAATTCTTTTAATTTCTCACCTGTGCCAGTAATCGTACCTCCTGTACCAGCGGTCGCAACAAAAGCGTCGAGCCGTCCTTCCATTTGATTGTAGATTTCAATCGCAGTCGTGGTTCGATGGATATCTGGATTGGCAACGTTTTCGAACTGTTGTGGGATAAAACTTCCTGGAATCGTTTTTTGTAATTCCAGCGCTTTTTCAATTGCTCCCGGCATTTTCTTTTCACTTGGAGTTAGAACGACTTCGGCACCGTATGCCTTTAAGATATTAATTCTTTCTTTTGTCATATTATCGGGCATAATTAGAATCGCCCGATAACCCTTAGCAGCGGCGGTCATCGCCAAACCGATTCCGGTATTCCCACTGGTGGGTTCAATGATCGTATCCCCAGGTTTAATTAACTCTTTTTCCTCAGCAGTCTTTATCATATTATAAGCCGCACGGTCTTTAACACTTCCTGATGGATTAAACATTTCGAGCTTTACATATACCTCCGCTGCACCTTCAGGAACAAGTTTGTTCAGACGAACGACCGGTGTATCGCCAATTAAATCGGTGATATTATTAACAACCTTCATAAAGTGTTAACCTCCAAAATACTATTCAATATACCTTTATCTTAACAAAGAGGAATGGAATTTAAAAATTAAATAAGAAGTGGGCAGAAAATTTGCAGATTAATAGAAATATAGTTGACTTACCTAATGTTTGTAATATAATAAAACCAATAGATTTACTAGGGATTAAAAAAGAGGTGAAAATAAATGTATTTAAGGATAGATGGAATAGAGAAAAGTTTTATTGATGATAGAAAAGAAAACGTGAAAGTTCTTGAGGGAATAAATTTGAACGTTAAAAAAGGGAGCTTTGTTTCAATTGTTGGACCATCAGGATGTGGTAAGTCCACATTGCTATACCTTGTTGCTGGACTCGACAAATCAGATCGTGGAGAAATCCGCGTTGATGGAAACTTGGTAACAAAACCTGGACCAGAAAGAGTAGTGGTTTTCCAAGAGGCAGGTTTGTTTCCATGGCTAACTGTTTTAGAAAATGTAACCTACGGGCTGATTCTTAAAAAAATGCCAAAAGAAGTAGCAAAAACAAAGGCCTTGGATGTTTTAAAAATGGTTCACCTCAGTCGGTATGTGAATTCATATCCTCACGAATTATCCGGTGGAATGAAGCAAAGGGTTTCAATCGCAAGAGCGTTAGTAATGGAGCCTGACATCCTATTAATGGATGAGCCTTTTTCAGCACTTGATGAACAAACAAGAATGGTGCTGCATAAAGAGCTGCTCGAAATCTGGAGGAAGACAAAAGTAACGATCTTCTTTATCACCCACAATATTAGAGAAGCTGTACTTCTTTCAGAAGAAGTGGTCGTTTTTGCAACACGTCCAGGAAGGATTAAGGAAATTATTCCAGTTCCAACCATGAAGGACGGGGTAACACCTGACAGCGTTACATTAAATACGGAACAACGAATTTTGTCAATTTTACAGGATGAAATCGAAAAAGTATTGAAGGAGGAAATGGGTGATGACTACAGCTTTAAGACGGATCATCTTCATCGCGGCGATAGCGGTGATATGGGAAGTCACATCTAGATTTTCCAGCCTTCCGGATTTTATGTTTCCAAGCCTTACTCAAGTATTAGACACACTCTTTAATGGGTTAATCAGTGGGCAAATAACACTGGCAATAGGTAAAAGTATGGGTCGTATTTTACTGGGCTTCACAATCGCGATTGTTGTCGGATTGATACTAGGGTATTTTATTTGGCGGTATAAACTTGTCGAGGATACGCTTGGTTTTGTCGTTACCGCTCTACAATCAATTCCAAGTATCGTCTGGTTTCCATTAGCCATCATTTGGTTTGGATTAAACGATTTTTCCATCTTGTTTATTGTTACCATTGGGGCCACGTGGACGATGACCGTCAATGCAACAAGCGGCTTTAAAAACGTTCCACAGCTTTATCAACGTGTTGCCAAGGTATATGGTTCAAGCGGCTTTCATTTTCTACGTACCGTTATCCTGCCTGCCTCTGTTCCGCAGATTATTTCAGGGTTACGGATTGCTTGGGCATTCTCATGGCGTGCACTGATGGCGGGAGAGCTTCTTGGAGGCGGCGGAGGACTTGGTCAGCTGTTAGAAATGGGTCGTTCACTCGGGCAAATGGATTTAGTTATTTCTGTCATGATTATCATTGCGATTATTGGGACCATTGTGGATAATGTTGTTTTTTCAAGGCTAGAACGCAATGTAGAAGTAAAATGGGGTATTCGAGGAAGAGCTTAATAAAAAAATATTATATAGCCAGGAGAGAATAAGATGTTGAAAAAATCTATGCTTTATCTATTTATCACCGTTTTGTTTATTGGATTGCTTAGTGCATGTGCTCAATCTTCGAATGAAGGTGGAGAAGAGGCGAAAACAGTTAAAATCGGTTATTTTCCAAACTTAACTCATATTGCAACCATTGTTGCGCTTGAAAAAGGCTATTTTGAAGAAGCTTTCGGTAAAGATGTGAAGATTGAAACGAAAACTGTTGCAAATGGCGGACTATTTATGGAAGCAATGGCAACAAAGGCAATTGACGTTGGTACAGTTGGACCTGGTCCATTACTTAACTTTTATGTGAAGAACAAGGAATACCACCTGATTTCAGGAGCCGTGAATGGAGGAGCGGTACTTGTTGCAGCTGAAGGAAGCGGTGTTGAAAAGTTAGCTGATTTAGATGGTAAAAAAGTGGCGATTCCGGTTATTGGAAGCACGCAGGATGTTATGCTAAGAAAAGCATTAAAAGATGCGGACTTAAAGGCGAAAACGAGTGGAGGCACAGTAGATTTATTTGCTGCTGCTCCAGCTGATACAGCTTCACTTTTCATCCAAAAGCAAGTGGACGCAGCTGCGACTCAGGAGCCTTGGGGATATGTACTTGAAAATCAAGCAAACGGGAAGCTACTTCTTGACTGGGATGAATTCGCTTGGGGGAAAGAATCTACAAATACAGTGGTTGCTGCTAGAGCAGACTTTTTGAAAAACAAAGACTTATCAAAGCAGTATTTAGATGCTCACAAAAAAGCGGTAAAATTCATCCAAGATAATCCTGAAGAAAGTAAAGAAATTGTCATCAAGCACTTAAAAGATCTTACAGGTAAAGAGTTAAACAAAGAAGAAGTAGACGCAGCATTCTCACGTTTAGCTGTGACAACAGATGTAAATGAAAAAGTAATTCAGGAAATGGCTGATATCAGTAAAGAAGCTGGATATATTCCAAGCAGTGATATTAAAGGTTTAATTGATATATCTTTATTGAAGTAAACGGAAAGGTTTTGAACTTATTATGAGTTCAAAACCTTTTTTTAAGGTAAAATAAGGTAAGTAATACATACCTAGAGGAAGGAATGGTAGGAATGAAATCAACGATTACATGGACGGGGGATATGGCTTTTACGGGTATGACACCGTCAGGGCATGAATTAAGTATGGACGCAGCACAAGAAATTGGTGGGCAAAATAGCGGTCCCAGACCGACAGAGTTACTCCTTTATTCGCTTGCAGGATGTACAGGAATTGATATCGTGATGATTTTGAAAAAAATGCGCTTAGATCTGACGGGGTTTGCCATGGAAGTAGAGGGGACACGGGCAGACACAGAACCAAAGAAATTTACTGATTTTTATATTCATTATTTAGTAGAAGGGGATCTCCCAGAAGAAAAAGTAGTCCGTGCGATCCAATTATCAAAAGACAAATACTGCTCCGTATCCCATTCACTAAGTGCAAATATAGTAGCAAGCTATTCTATTAACGGAAAAAAGGGAAATCAAGATTTATAAGAATAGCTGTGTTGTTCCCGCGGAAAGCAACTGACAATTTTAACACAGCCAACAAAAAAAGAAAGGATTCAGCTTTTTGCTGAATCCTTTACCTTTTCATAGTGATCATAGAACACTTTAAAAAGTCTTTCATCTCCGCCTCTATCGGGATGGAGGGCTTTTAATATTTTCTTGTATTCTTTCCTGATAACGTCTATATCTGCCCCAGGATCTAAGCCTAATAACGAGGTTAAGGTCAGAGGTGGTGTATCGGATAGAGCATACTCAGCTTTTAGCATTCTTTTTAGGGATCTATTTTTTGCTTGTTCAATCCGAATCGAGGTTTTTAACTGTTCAATTTCTTCTTTGAATTTTTGATTTTCACGAAACGTTTTTTCCCAATGGTGAAAATCTACTCCGAACTTCTTCGTATTGTTCTCAATTTTTTTTTCTAAAATAAAGGACGCTAAATCGACTGGATTTATCGAGTATTCTAGATTTAGGTGCTTCGTCCTTCTAGCCTTGATTTTCCCATCGAGTATCCAACGGATGACAACCTGTTCACTGTCTGTAATACCTTCAGCTCTAAGCTGTTCTGTAACCTCTTTAACATTTAGCATATGATCAACTCATTCTTCATTCGTCTAGTAATTACTAAACCCAATGTATCATATGGAAAACGTTCCAGGTTTACAAGACTATTTAATTTTTATTAAAAATAGTTTTCAAACTAAAACTTAACGATTATCTACTTTTTCCGGATAGAGGTCATGGTTCATCAAACGGAAAGTTGCCATTTCTTCGAACTTGGTACCTGGTTTACCGTAGTTACACCATGGATCAATCGAGATTCCACCGCGTGGAGTGAATTTTCCCCAAACCTCAATATATCGGGGATCCAGAAGCTTGATTAAATCGTTCATAATGATATTAACGCAATCCTCGTGGAAATCGCCATGATTTCTGAAGCTGAATAGATAAAGTTTAAGAGATTTACTCTCGACAATTTTTTTATTTGGGATGTATGAAATATACATCGTTGCAAAATCAGGTTGATGGGTAAGCGGACATAAGCTTGTGAATTCAGGGCAATTAAATTTTACGAAATAATCACGCTCTGGATGAAGATTATCGACTGCCTCCAAAACATCTGGTGCATATTCAAAAGAGTATTGTGTATTTTGATTCCCTAATAATGTTAAATCCTTTAGTCCTTCTTCGTGGCTGCGGCCTGACATATAAAAAACCCCCTGTAAAATGTATCCCAACACTTTTGCGAAGGAGAGCATCTAGCCAACATTCTATGCAAAACCACAAGGATAAAAAAACAAAAAGCCACGTCCGGTATGGACATGGCATAGAGTCATGTATCCATAGTTTTTTATAGAGGGTATCAGCTATGAACCTCTCCCGTGTAAGTACGGGTATTATCTTCTCCATATGATAAAGGACACGTTGCGAAACGTCAATTGAAAAATAATGGACAGAAAATAATCCCAAAATTTAAAAGATTACTCTTTACGTTTTTTTATGGTATCATACAAACAGAAAATAATAGAGGTTCTAGCACCCCTCGTTAAAAAAACTAAGATGAAGCGGTACTTCTATCTTGGGGTACGGCTTTTTCTATTTTGGAAGGAGTTTCCATAAACATGTTAAAAGAAGAAAAGGCCATTGTCGTATTTAGCGGCGGGCAGGACAGCACTACTTGTTTATTTTGGGCGTTACAACAATTTAAAGAGGTGGAAGCAGTCACATTCGACTACAATCAAAGGCATAGTTTAGAAATTGAATGTGCCAAAAATATAGCCAATGAACTAGGTGTAAAACATCATATTTTAGATATGTCTTTATTAAATCAACTCGCACCCAATGCGTTAACACGCTCAGATATTGAAGTGAAGGATGGCGGAGAAGGTGAACTTCCTTCAACCTTTGTTCCGGGACGAAACCTGTTATTCCTCACCTTTGCGGGAGTATTAGCACGTCAGGTTGGTGCCAAGCATTTAGTGACTGGTGTTTGTGAAACAGATTTCAGCGGCTACCCAGATTGCCGTGATATTTTTGTCAAATCACTAAATGTAACCTTAAATCTTTCCATGGATGATAACTTTGTTATTCACACACCATTAATGTGGCTAAATAAAGCGGAAACGTGGGCATTAGCAGATGAATTAAATGCATTTGAATTTGTACGTGAAAAAACATTAACCTGCTACAATGGTGTTATTTCTGACGGCTGCGGCGAATGTCCAGCATGTTTATTAAGAAAACGTGGACTCGATGACTTTCTAAGTGGGAGGGTATAAGATATGTACGGATTTAGAATAGTCGATAAACTTCAGAAAATAGATGAAGACATTCAGCGTAAACAGTTAAAATACCATACTAAGCGTGTATTGGTGAGTAAAGAATTTACCTTTGATGCGGCACACCATTTACACTGCTATGAAGGAAAATGCAAGAACCTTCATGGTCATACCTATAAAGTCATCTTTGGCATTAGCGGCTATGTGGATGACAGAGGATTAATGATGGATTTTGGTGATATCAAGGAAATTTGGAAAAATGAAATTGAGATTCACCTGGATCATCGATACCTAAATGAAACTCTGCCTCCGATGAATACAACTGCTGAAAATATTGTGGTTTGGATTTATGAAAAAATGCAAGCAGCATTAGCGAAAGAAGAGAATAAGGATCAATTCCTCGGTGCAAGAGTAGAATTTGTCCGCCTTTTTGAAACGCCTACCAGCTATGCTGAGGCAAGAAGGGAGTGGATGGAGGAATGAGCAAAATTCCGGTACTAGAGATTTTTGGTCCCACTATCCAAGGCGAGGGGATGGTCGTTGGACAGAAAACGATGTTTGTCCGAACCGCTGGCTGCGATTATTCCTGCAGCTGGTGTGATTCAGCCTTCACGTGGGACGGCAGCGCCAAAGACGATATCAAGCAAATGACTGCAGAAGAAATTTGGGAAGAATTATATTCCCTTGGCGGTGATAATTTCTCCTTTGTAACCATTTCAGGGGGAAATCCCGCGCTATTGAAAAACCTAGATACACTGATTGGTTTATTAAAAGAAAAGCAGATTAATATTGGACTTGAAACGCAGGGAAGCAGATGGCAGGACTGGTTCGTAAAAGTGGATGAACTGACCATATCACCAAAGCCGCCGAGCTCGACGATGGAAACAAATTTTGAAATATTAGATTCGATTTTTATCAATCTAGATGAAAACCAGTATGAAAATAATGTAAGTTTAAAAGTCGTTATTTTCGATGAAGCTGATTTGGATTATGCGAGAATGGTTCATAAGAGATACGAAGGCATTCCTTTTTATCTACAGGTAGGGAATGACGACATCACGAATGTTAATAACCAAGAATTGATCCAAAAGCTGCTGAATAAATATGAGTGGCTGGTCAATCGGGTTATCGAAGACAGTCAGTTAAACAATGTCAAAGTACTGCCTCAACTCCATGCCTTGCTTTGGGGTAATAAACGCGGTGTTTAAATGGAAAGGCCCACCTATTAATTTAGCTGGGCTTTTCTGCATCTTTTAATAGATTCTTTTTAAAAACCCATCTTAGGAATGGAGGTACAGCAAAAAAGATAAATAGGAGTCGAAATAATTGGAATCCAGCGACCATGGATAAATCAGCTTTGACTTCATGCGCGAGAATGGCCATTTGATCAGCACCACCTGGAGTTAGGCTTAAAAAACTTGTTGTGGGAGAAATCTCATAAAAATGGACGAGGAGCATGCTTAAGCCCAATGATCCTAAAATCATGACCAATCCACTTATGATTGCAAGTATGATTATTTTTGCTTTATTTTGCAGTTTATCCGGCTTTAGTAATAAGCCAATATAGCCCCCAATCATAAATTGTGAAAAATCTAATACCGAGTTTGGCAGCTCGGGTCCGTGGAGACCGGTGACTGTCATAACAGCTGTTGCTAAGATAGGACCTAACATATAAGGAGTTGGAAACTTTAGCTTTTTTCCTAAAAAAGCACTTATCACACAAACAACAGCAAAGAAAATAATAGACGGAAAAAGTGGGGCTGAGGTTTGAATGGAATTATTTTCGATAGTAGAAATAAGTGCAGATGGTGAATGCGCAAATAAAGGGCTATAGATAAGAAAAGGCACCGAAAAAATAATCAAGATGACTCTTGTTACCTGCAGAAACGAAACCGTGGTAAGGTCGATTCCTTTTACTTCTTGAGCAAAGGTTATGATTTGCGAAAGTCCACCTGGAATGCTCCCAGTTAGGATTGTTGGATAATCAACACCAGAAAGCTTGGAAACAAAGTAGGCAATCCCTGCACAAAAGGAAACGAGAACAACCGTCAAAAGCAGCATGAGAGGAAGCTGCCCAAAAATTTGGGTCATAGCCTCTTTCGTGAACGATAAGCCAATTGAATACCCCAAAATAATTAATCCTGCATCCCGAATCTGGATCGGCCAATAAACCGGAATTCCTCCAAATCTCGAACCCAACAACACTGCAGTCATTGGTCCAAGAAGCCATGGAATAGGGATTCCTAATACTGAGAATAGGAAACCACCTATAGTAGCAATTAACAGTGTTATGTAAAAGCGATTTATTTTTTTTTCAAGATTTATCAAAAACATCCCCGCTAACTTCTTTTTATATATCATACCAAAACTTGGCTAATACCATAGACCATTAATTAAAATACAGTTTATTTTCTTTTATTAAGTTAAGATGAAATTTGCTTTAAGAGTAGGTAAAGATGCTAAAAATCGACACACACACAATAAGCAAGAGTTTAAAATCGAATAGGTAGCTAAGGAGCATTAAAAAAATCTGGAGGTGACATGGTATGAAGAACATTCTTCGAACCGCAGTCCAGCAAAGAAGGCAATATCTAATAGATAAATTGCTTAAAGATGGTGTATTCAAAAAAGAAGACCGACATCTGTATGAATGGACCTTAAGTGACCTAGAGAAAGAATATAAATATATGGAAAAAAACAGTGTTAATCTACCTAAGGGGAAGATGGACAAAGATAACCAACTACAACAATAATGAGGTAAATACTTAGATGAATACAAGAAAAGCCGGTCAATAGACCGGCTTTTAATTTAGGCTGTGTTAAAGGTTATTGTTGATTTTTTCCTATGTTGGCGGAAGGTGCGAGACTCCTGCGGGAGGACGGGGCAGGGGAGACCCCACAGGCGCTTAAGCGCCGAGGAGGCTCCACGGACCGCCTGCGGAAAGCGAAGCGCCTTGAGCGCAAATCAACATGCTAGTTTAACACAGCCTTAATTTAAAGTTCATTGTCCTACGCGACCTGGCTAAATCCAAATAAATATTTTTACTGGAAATTGATAACAAAATGACAAATTAATCGTATGTATGTTTACATCAAGGTAAAAGGATGTGTGCATACTGGACATTCTCATCATGTTTATTGTTTTTTTTGGTCCAATATTGTTGATATATAGTTTAATTGATTATTTTGCTTATCGGAAATGGTCTTTATTATACATTGCTCTTCGTGATGAAAGTTATTTTGCACTTACTGAAAAACTAAAACAAGCCGGAATTAAGTATCGAGTTAAAAATTTCTTTAATCAAACAGTTACCCCAATGTTCGGTGGTGATCGGTACAGACAATACGAAATATACGTTAAAAAGAGTGATGTAGAAAAAGCATCCCAAATCGTTTCTACACTAAGAAAGCTGTGATTTTTTTTGAGCCGATCAATGGATGGGCTCTTTTGTTTTGTGTTCTTTATTCGTACATTGGGCGTTTTGAACTAGAAAATGTAAGACTTATTTCTCATTAACTTTAATGATTTTCGTTTTAAAATTAAGCAATATGTAAAATGATACTGGAAATTAGTAGAGTTGAAGGTGGTAAAGACGTGGGACGAATGGAACAAAGACAGCAAAGAAAGGCGTCTAAACAACGAGATTGGAGTCAGTTTTTAAAAAAGGATTTAGTTAAGAAGTTGATTATAGCAGGGATCATAACAGCAATATGTGGCCTCCTTATCGTTAATATCTTTATATGGGCCAGCGATGTCAGCAAATTAAACAAGCCGGCGCCACAGCCAACGATTATTTATGATCAGAAAGGCGAGATTGCTAGTAAGATTTCCAATTCCAGTATTGAAGGAGTAGGGATCAAGCAAATTCCAAAAGAAGTCATCCATGCTGTGATTGCAACGGAAGACCAACGTTTTTATAAGCATAATGGAATAAACTATTTTGCTATTATGAAGGCTTTTTTCAAGAATATGTTGAGCGGCGACATCGTTGCAGGCGGGAGTACCGTTACCCAGCAGCTTGCCAAAAATGCATTTCTGACACATGAACGAACGTATACACGCAAAATCAAGGAACTGATTATTACAAAGAAAATTGAACGTACCTACTCAAAAGATGAAATCATGGAGAGATATCTAAATCAGATTTATTTTGGAGAGGGAGCATGGGGGATCCAGCGAGCAGCTAAAACCTACTTTGGAAAAGAAGCAAGTGAACTAACCTTAAGTGAGTCTGCGATGCTAGCTGGGCTAATCAAAGCTCCTTCGAATCTCTCACCATTTAAGAATATGGAAAAATCAGTCGAGCGTCGAGATCTTGTATTAGCCTTGATGGAAAAAGAAGGATACATTAGTCAAAACGATGTTGACAAAGCAAAGGGACAGCCAGTGGTGTTAAATGAAGAAAAAGTGGAAGATGAGTATGATGGCAAATATCCTTATTATGTAGACCACATTATAGAAGAAGCAATGAAGGAATATCAGCTGACCAAAAACGAAATTCTTTCTGGCGGACTTCATATTTTTACAGAATTAAATCCAACTGTTCAAAAGGCGACAGAAGAAGTCTATCACAATGATAATCTTTTTCCAATCAGTCCAGACGATCAGCTGCTTCAAAGCGGGGCTATTTTCATTGATCCTAAGAATGGCGGTATTCAGGCTCTTGTTGGTGGAAGAGGAGAACACACCCTATTAGGATTTAACCGGGCTACACAATTAATTAGGCAGCCAGGTTCGACGATGAAACCATTAGCTGTTTATACACCTGCATTAGAACAAGGCTTTGAAATATTTGATCTGTTAGAAGATAAACCGCTAAATATTGGCGGCTACCAGCCTAAGAATTATGATAAGCAATATCGTGGCGAGGTAACAATGTATGACGCGGTCGTGAATTCGTACAATGTTCCTCCTGTTTGGTTATTAAATCAAATCGGATTGGAAAAGGGTACGAAGTCAGTGGAAACTTTCGGTATTCCTTTACAAGAAGAAGACCATTCTCTTGGAATTGCACTCGGGGGAATGAACGAAGGAACCTCACCGTTAGCCATGGCACAAGCTTACACCGTATTCGCAAATAATGGAACAATGGTAGAGGCGCATTCCATCGAAAAAATAGAAGATGCAGAAGGAAAAGTTATTGCTAAATGGAAGAGCAAATCAACTACAGTGACTAAACCGGAAGTAGCTCAAAAAATCACCTACATGCTAAAGGGTGTTGTTGAGGAAGGTACTGGGAAGAAGGCTCAATTAGATCGGTTTGACATTGCAGGTAAAACTGGTTCAACACAGCTTCCATTCGCGAACGAAGGCGGAACAAAGGATCATTGGTTTGTCGGCTATACCCCTAACATTGTCGGAGCGGTTTGGTTAGGCTATGATCAAACCGATGAAAATCATTACCTAGCCACATCAAGCAGTGGAACCACTCCTGTAATTTTTAGAGAAATTCTATCGAAGGTAGGATCAGAGCTGCCTGATGATAAATTTGCATTAACAAGCGTTGAAAAAAAATACAAGAATGAAATCAAGAAGATAAAAGAGCAAGAGGAAAAAGCTAGGAAAGAAAAAGAAAAACAGAAGAACAATAAAGGAAAGGGTAAGGAAAAAAAGGAAGAAAAGGGAAAAAATAAGGGGAAAAAGGATAAGGATAAGGATAAAGATAAGGATAAGGATAAGGATGAAGATGACGCCGAAGATGATGATGAATAAAAGATAATTTGTGTTTTAAAATGCTGTGCAGGATCCGTTTTTGTGGTGTTACTTCATCTCTATATACTAATTGGCAGACCAAATCACATACGATTTGGTCTGTTATAGTTTCAAGTAATATCTATAAATATTAATTTTCCGTATAGGACAAGAAAGCACCGCGTCAACGGTGCTTCAATACCTTTTGAAGGTTAGGAAATTTATCTTTGCCCTGGATAAAATGCCTCGTTTATTTCCCAAGACTCCACTATCTTGTGAGCAATGTTAGGTTCATATCCCATACCCATAAGGTACGCAATAGCTGCTACCTCTCGTAGGGCATGGGTAAAAGAAGTGTGTTTTGCTTCATGTAATCCATAATGAACAAGAGGCTCAACTTTTTTTAATACTGTGTGTTTATAATGGTATGGGTTATAATGTTGATTTTGATTAAAGTGATAAGGGTTGTATTGGTAAGGGTTATACAACTATAGTCATCTCCCTATATAAATAATTTGTAAAGTCATCATTAGTCTATGTATGTTTTAACATGGATGAAACGGATACTGAAAAATAAATAATAATGAATATATATGACATTTAGAAAACATAATCCAGCTCCCCTATCACCGGGTCAAAGCATTTGGCTGTGCAAAACGACGTCATAATCATTTCCTGTCATGGCAGACTTCGATTTAAGAGAATGCTTAATGGAACTTAGAATTAATTTTTCCATTAAAGTAAATCAATTTCAAATAAAATAAGATATTCAAACCGGTTAGGATTTCCTTTCTTAACCAGTTTTTTTGGTAGAAAATGAAAAAATACATACAATAAAATCGGATTGGAAATAAATAAATAGTATGATTTCAGGCAATGGAGGGATAAAGTGGAAGGGAAAAATAGTATGGGAACTGGTGAAAGTGCAGATTCATTAACGAATCGCCAAGGTCATCCTTACGGATAATCAAAATATTTTCTTTGTATTTGAGCTAGTACAATCATAAAAATACAAGACTTTTTATCAATCTTTTCATTGGGTTTATAAAAAATATCATTATTAAAATCTGCATACAAGCTGCTATTCTTATACCCATTTAAGATATCTGCTACATTAGGGATAGTATCAAGTTGTACTTGATTTCCAATATCCATAAAAAGTTCTTCTACACTTTCAGCCATTAACCAATTATGTTCATCCATAAATTTAAGTATCTCATCATAGCAATTAATTATTAAAGAAAAGCTAAATTGTTTATCCACTTATCTTCATAAATTAAAAAAGAGTCATTAGTCTTGTTGCATAACTTTGAGAAAGTTTTGTGTGATGACTTCTTATATCTTTATTTAATTTATTTCAATCAATATTCTTACCAAAGAAAACATCTATAGCTACAGAGTTTAACATGGGTAATTTTCCAAATTCCTCAAAGGCTATATGTGCACATAAATAGGCTCTTGCATGCTTGCCATTGTTATATAATATCTCTGATTCCTCTAAAAGCTCACAAGCATTCTCATAAATCTTACTAAAAATTTTTTCAATATCCTCTACCTTTAATTGATTAAAGCTCATTATTATCTCTCCCAAAAAATATGCCATTAACAAATATTGTATCTATAATTAAAAAGAAAAAAAGGAAAAGCCTATTAGCTCTTCATTTAACTTACTGATTTATTTTGTTTGGCAACTGTAGATTTAAAATAAACGATTTTTTTGTATCTAGAAAAAGAAGTAAGAACGAATAAACGTGAAACGATTACTCTTACATGTAAAGAGGACCTAATTCGCTTCTATGAAAGCCAAGAATACTACAACAACGGTGTATCAAATTCTGAGCATGTAGGGGTCACTTGGTGTAACATGAGTAAAAAAATGTAGTGAAATGATTTATTAGTCTTAAATATGAGGATGTCTTAAAAATAAAGGTGTTGACACTTTTAAGACAATCCCCTTTGTTTATCTCCGTAGTAAAACTAGTGAATACGGTATTCTATCAATTGTTCTCCAAGTTCTCTCCGGCCGGTATCTTTAAAACCGAATGTTTGATAAAACCGCAAGGCATTTGTATTTGATTCCTTTACTCCCGAGTTGATGGTTTGGCTGCAATTAGGGAGAGTTGCTAAAAAGTAGATGGCTTGAGTCAGAGCCATCTTGCCATAGTCCTTACCTTACTGTGTTTAATCTATCATGAAACGGATAATCCACTACGTTCTATCCTCCGGTTCCTTCCCTTACAAAAGAAATCCTATCAAATTCTAGTAAACACATATAGGTACAAATAATGGCTCGAATTTTTATCAGAACGATTTTATTTGGGCGAATAGCCGTTGACGTGACAGTTGCTTTGTTATATGGTTAACTACATAAGTAACTAACCGATGTGGTGGTGTGTATTATGGCTTTCACGATGGACGACAGTCGCCCGATTTTTGTGCAAATTGCTGAGAATATCGAAGACGATATTATCGAAGGCCGGTTGCCGGAGGAATCGCAAGTGCCGTCAACGACTCAATTTGCATCGTTTTTTCAAATAAATCCGGCAACGGCGGCCAAGGGCGTTAATTTGCTGGTGGACGAGAACATTTTGTATAAAAAGCGGGGGATCGGCATGTTTGTGGCAACAGGTGCAAAAGCAAGGCTGATGGAGAAGCGAAAGGAGAGTTTCTATGAACAGTATGTCGTAGCGATGATTCGCGAGGCGGAAAAGCTTGGCATTTCGAAAGGACAATTGACGGATATGATCCGGAGAGGGGAAGGAACGAAATGATGAACATTGTTGAAGTCCAAGGGCTGACCAAAACATATGGTGGTGTCAATGCGGTAGACGATGTCAGCTTTAGGATGGAATCAGGCAAAATTTACGGATTGCTGGGCCGAAACGGCGCAGGCAAAACAACAATCATGCACATGCTGACGGCGCAGATGTTTCCGACAAGTGGGAAGGTGAGCGTGTTCGGAGAGGCTCCTTATGAGAACAATCGCGTATTGAGCTAGGTTTGTTTTATTAAAGAAAGCCAGAAGTATCCCGACCATTTTCGAGTGATCGACGTGCTGGAGTTGTGTCCGGTAATTTTTCCGAATTGGGACCAGCGATTTGCCGATCAATTGCTGAATGATTTCCATCTGCCGTTGAAACGGGCGATAAAGAAGCTGTCGCGGGGTATGCTCTCGTCCGTCGGCGTCATTATCGGTTTGGCGAGCCGCGCGCCGCTGACGATGTTTGACGAGCCTTACCTGGGGCTGGACGCTGTAGCGAGGGAGTTGTTCTATGATCGGCTGATCGAGGATTACGCGGAGCACCCGCGGACGATCGTTTTGTCCACACATTTAATCGACGAGGTAAGCAGGATTTTGGAGCATGTGATCGTCATCGATAGCGGGAAGCTTATTCTTAATGAGGATGGGGATGCCATTCGCGGGCAGGCCTATTGCGCCGTAGGTCAGGCGGAGAAAGTGGAGGCCTTTATTTCCGGGCAGGAGACAATCGACCGTAAACCATTCGGTGGCCTATTGTCGGCTACGGTGCTTGGCAGGCTGGATCCAGAAAGAAGGAAGAAGGCCGAATTACTAGGGCTTGAGCTTACCCCGGTATCACTTCAACAGTTGATTGTTCATTTGACCAAACAAAAATCTGATCGCAGGGCGGTGGATTTCCGATGAATCGAATTGCAACCGTAATGAAAATTCATGCCAAGGATAGAATGATGTGGTTGATTGCTCCATGGTGTTTTGCATTGCTTCCTGCTTTTTTAGTCAACTTCTTGATTGGATGGATCGTCCAGCCGGAAAACGGGTTATTTACCGGCGGTTTGGCTTCCATCTTCATTTTGATGATGATTGTCGGCATCGCTACGCTGACGAAAAGTTTTCCTTTTGCGCTTGGCCTGAGCATCCGGAGAACGGACTTTTTTCTTGGGACTCTCATGATGGTCACCGTTGTTTGCTTGGGTATTTCCGTCGTGCTTTTGGCGCTTTCAGTCGTGGAGGGCGATTGGGGCTGGGGAGTCGGGCTGCATTTTTTCAACCTGCCTTATTTGAGTGATGGGTCCCTGGCGGAACGGTGGTGGACCTTGTTCGCGACAGCGTTCCATATGACCTTCCTTGGCTTCGCCATTGTCGCCGTATACCGGCGTTTTGGGAGGATGGGTATGTTCGTCTTGTTTCCGATTATTTTGGTTGCGGGGTCCGTGCTTTCGTTCTTGTGCACGTATTTCGGCTGGTGGACGGACATTTTCAATTGGCTAAGCGGACATTCCGCCGCTCAATTAGCTTCGTTGTTGTTTGTTGGCGCGGTCATCTTTGTCCTGCTGTCATTTTTCATGATTCGCAAAGCAACCGTTTAGCCGGTAACACGCCGTATGGCCGTCCGATCATTTGTCGGGCGGCCTTCGCCGTATTTATACAGAGCCGTCCGGATGAAAATACCGGGCAAAACACCCCTCACTTGCCGAATACGGATCACGATGTGCAGAGCCGAAATCCAGAATAAAATGATTGAGTATTTTACGAATGCTGACGATGATTATGGAAAACGAGTCCAAGATGGAGTAGCGATAGCAATGGAAATGAGGAAGGATAAAACACATACAAGCACGGCGGAAGCAGATGAGGCGACAGATAAGGCAAATCGAATGGGACATGAAGCAGATCCATATTAATAGTAGAATGGCTGAACTTGTTTTAAGTTCGGCCATTATTCGTTTAATTATGATAATTAGGTATTGAATGTTGTGATAGAAGGAATTTATCAAGTTGTGGCGAAATTTGTATATAATAAAACATTTTTAACTGGAGGTAGTTTTTTTATGTATCGTTTTAAAGCGATTGATCACATTCAACTAGCTGCTCCAAAAGGTTGTGAAGATACTGCAAGGAAGTTTTTTATAGATATTCTAGGATTTGAGGAAATAGAAAAACCAGAGGAATTGAAAAAGCGCGGCGGTGTTTGGTTTCGAAGTGGCAGGACGCAAGTACATATTGGCGTTGAGGAACCTTTTACGCCAGCGAAAAAAGCACATCCTGCCTTTGAAATAGAAAATATTGATGCGTTGAAAAAACATTTACTAGCAAACGGGGTAGAAGTAATTGAAGACAATAACCTTCCGGGAGCCAATCGTTTCTATACAACTGATCCCTTTGGTAACCGTATTGAATTATTAGAGTGGATCTAATCTTTCGAAGAGGGGGAAGTGAGGATAATGAGTCTAAGAGAAAAAACAATTGAAGAATTAGAAGAGATAGAAGAAGAACTGAATGAGCAGGAAGAGGAACATGGGTATTCTAATTATTCAATGAAAATTGAATTGTACAAGGAAATGTACCGAAAACTCTCCCAGCTTGTCCGGCAAAACAATGAGGATTATCAAAGTTCGCTTGATTATGTAAAAAGGAAATTAATTTACTGTCTTATCCACTATGGAACGTATTTGAAAACGGAATACCAAAAGGATGATTATTTGGCAAGGAGCTGCCTAGAGGAATCGTTAAAATATGATAAAAGAAATCCGTTGGCGTCCTATCGACTAGGTTTCTTGTCTTATAAATTTAATGAATATACAAAAGCGATTCAGTATTTCCAAAATGCATTAGACAATGAACAATACCATAAACAGCATCTCTATCAATTAAATGAACAGCAGCAGTTGAATGCCCATCTTTATTTATCCAATTGTGCTTTGCATATTGCAAAAGAAACGTATGAAAAAATTAATCAATTACCTCTCGCTAAGACGCAAGAAATTCCGAAACAAGAGTTATCTCCATTGTTTAGCAGTTTAATAGAAAATGAACAATATTTACTGCGTCATGCGTTTTACAAGGTCAATAAAGCGGGAACCACTACTTGTTCTAAAGCGGAGTGTGAGAAGTTAATTTCAAATCCACCGCGTGATACCTTTCTTCTTTATTTTAGTGATCGTACAATCATTGCTGTTTTTAACGGGGAGGAAGCTTTGCTAACCCAGGACCAAGGATATATGCTGAGTTATTTTCTTTTAAATAGTTCAGAAGCAGTGCCAGCCACAAGACATGATTTCTCAGTCGTGGATACCATCATTCCTAACACGTATACCACAAATGTCAGCAGATTACGTCGGAAATTAACTGAACAAGGATTTCCACCAATGATTCAAACGAAAAGATATGATAATGAAACAGGCTACTACTGTAATGGAACCTATCCATTTTATATCATGTATCGATCAGACGAAGAAATCGAATATCGTTAAAAGGCGGTGACAGGAGGTCATCGCCTTTTTAGGTTATAGAAGTATGTAGCATAGACAGAGAATAATCTCGGGAATTTTATATCAGTCCATACATATGAGCTTGGAGTGCCCGAAAACGATTTGGAATCATGAATAGGTCAATGCAGAGGAGATGGAGTGACCGAAAAGATATGAAATCACAGTTACGGTCAATTCAAAAAAAGGCTTTTAATTCCCTTTTTCTCAGAAAAAGAATCAGCGAGGGAATCAAAAATGGTCTTTGATTCCGGTTAGTCCAAAATAACTAACCAAAGAACACAAAAATTAATTTTGAATATTCATATGTGAATTGAATATTAGTTATAATAGGTATTTTATCTTGAAGACCTTCAAAAATGGAGGGGATCCTTTGAAAATTGAATACCAGCATACCTTTGGTTTGCCAAGAAAAATTGTCTGGAAGTACATCAAAGATGAAAAGGTTCTTGGAAATGCGATTCCGAGCTGCAGGTCATTTGTCCAAAGCTCAAGCGGATTATATCATGCTGAGATGGAGGTTACCATTGGACCACTTAAGGATGTTTTTGCACTCGAGGTCAAGCTGGTAAAAGAAAAAATGCCTTCTTATTATCATTTGATTCTGAAAGGAAAAGGTAATTTAGGGGAAATCAGTGGCAAAGCGGATTTATTCTTGAATGACCAACAAGGAAACACCAAGCTCAACATCCAGGCTGAGGCGAATGTCACTGGCGTCCTGTCAGGGGCTGCAGAGCGCGTCTTAAATGGAGGGGCAAACAAGGGAATAAAGAAATTTTTCATTAGTCTAGAAAGTGAAATAAAGAAAAACCTTTATCTTTTAAGAAAAGGTCGAAAGTGAGAAAGAGCAACGTCATTGAACGTTGCTCTTTTCATTCCTATCTATTCATGCTCAGGATAATTGGCTAATTCTTTTATTCCTACTATCCAATCCTTGAAATTAGCGTATTTATTGGAGTCGAAACCAAAGTGCTCCCTAATTATACGGATCGACTTTTGTTCATTTTCGTGAACAATACCGTCTGAATAGACCAAGCGAAGGATTTCTGTTAAGACAATATGTTTGGAGCGTTCTTCTTTAAATACCTTTAGGATATCTTCTAACGTTGCACCTTTGGATGAATAATCCTCAAGATCCATTTCTTTTTGATATTTTACAATAACAGGATTTTCAAATACCGAATAATTTCCATCAATGGTTGCGATTAAGTAGGCTAACTCAAGAAAGGCTTCTTTCTCCTCTTGTTGAAGCTCTGTCAAAAACATTATTTGTAGCTCCTTTTTCAATAAAAAATGTAAATATGTTATTAGACATCTTACCAAGTTTAAATACCTTTTGTCTATTATTTGATTGGTTGAAAAAGGAAAATTCCTGTCTAAAAGCGAATAGGATATATATTGGGTATAAAAAGGTGGTGGGAAAGGTTGTGGTTTTATTTCTCTTTTTGTTTGTTACACCGCTGCTTGGTATGTTGTGGTTTATTAATCTTGTTTTTTTTATAAAAAACATAAAGGAAACTAAAAGTACTCATAATCAGACCGTATTGGGTTCAGTACTAACCTTCTTTTTTATTTTCTCGTTTATGTATTTTTTGGGTAGTCTTCATTAATATTTAAGATGTAAACATTAGGAATAGGGGGAATTAGGATGGTCGAAAGATTAATTAGGATTGGTACAACTTATTTACCTGTTAGTGATGTAGATCTTTCTTCTGAATGGTATGTAAACAAATTAGGAGCAATTTTAAACTATAAAGATGAAGACAAAGCCATACTTAATTTTGCCAATCAAAGTGTCTTTTTAGTAAAGGCAAAGGAATATCAAAGCGCCAATTTCTTTAATTCATACGGTGAAGAGTGCTTTTCAATCACATTTGAAGTGAATGGATTCAATGCTCTTGAAGCGGTTCATCGAGAATTTAAGGAGAAGAAAATTAGAGTTGGAGAAATTGAAAACAGAGGACACAGCGGTAGAAACTTTGTATTCTATGATCTGGATGGTAATAAATTTGATGTTTGGAGTGAATTAAGTCCAATTTATAAAGATAAGTTTCTTTCTTAGTATGGGGGAAAATGTAAATGATCAAATTAGTAAATGAAGAGGATATTGTCATTGCACACCGATTGATTTTTTTGAAAAAGAAACTAGAGTGGAGTGCAAAACGATGATTCGAGAATCAACATTACATATATTAAATGGACAAAGCATGTATGATTTTTTTAAAAAGACGAATTTTCTCGAAAAAGAATTGATGATACCCTTTAACGAAGCAATGTGTTTTGGAGATACATCTATTGAGCTATTCACACAGGATTTCGTAGAAATACGCGCGAAGGTTCATCAAGTAACACCGGAACAATATATTGAAATTACTCTAAAACCATTACAGCCTCTCTTTCGTAAAAACTTTACCCGAATAGCTTTATGGTTTGATGCTGATATGTTTTGTCAAATTAACATCCTCACTATTCTTGCATGGTTGGATAGAACCGGTCATAACAATACGATTGACCTTCATTTAGTGGGTGATAAGTTTAAACCTGTTGAAAGTTTCACACTAGAGGTCAATGGATATGACCAATTTTATAAACAAGTGTTGATACATAAAACGATGCCAAAATCAATCAGTCCTGCTCCTTTAATGAAGGGTGTTGAACTATATTTAACTTATCTTAATAGTAATAGTAATCTAATGTTGTATATTCAAGAGCACAAATATGTCCCCGAAAAAGAACTTGTGTCTTCACTTATCGAAAAATTCACTGAGTATGGGTTAGGCGATGTACAATATCTAGAATTAATTAGAGCTCAACGTAAATGATACTTAAATACGTTCCATTTAGGTTTCAATTAAAGATATACTTGAGACTTCGGATAAAGACATAATGCTTGAGGTGGTTTGGTGACAATACAAGGGTTAAATCATTTCTTATTCTCAGTATCGAATTTAGAGGAATCTATTGAATTTTACCAAAGTGTGTTTGGTGCAAAGTTGTTAGTTAAAGGTAGAACCACGGCCTATTTTGATTTAAATGGTATGTGGCTTGCTCTTAATGTAGAAAAAGATATTCCTCGTAATGAAATAAACCAATCCTATACGCATATCGCTTTTTCAATAGAAGAAGTAGATTTTGATCCAATGCACGAAAGGCTAGTGGAATTAGGTGTAAACATACTACCTAGTCGCCCTAGAGATATAAAAGATAAAAAGTCTATTTACTTTACGGACCCTGACGGTCACAAATTTGAATTCCATACAGGTACATTACAAGACAGATTAAATTATTATAAACAGGAGAAAAAACACATGGTGTTTTATGATTAAGGTTGGTAGAGGGAGCTATCAATCTTTAAACCTAGGTGTTTCGTGATTTTGAATAAAGTAGGAAGGTTTTAGAAAATGGAGCGAATAAAATGAAGCGAATGGCAATTATTACGGATATTCACGGGAATGCACCAGCATTAAAAGCCGTACTCACAGAACTTGATAAGAGAAGAGATGTTGACCATATTTATTGTTTAGGAGATATGATTGGAATAGGTCCTGACTCAAACGAAGTTTTACAAATTCTTTTTTCTAGAAATGATACGTCTATAATTACAGGTAACCATGATGAGGCCGTATTAGCTTTAGCAAAAGGGCAAGAGTACCCACAAAGTCATTCTCTTGTAAGAGAACACCATCAATGGATTTTAGATAGAATGGATCAATCATTTATCCCGAAGTTAGATCAATTACCTCGAACCATTATCCATGAGATTGAAGGTCATTCCATCCTATTTAATCATTACAAACTTGAAAAGAGTAAATGGAATGAGCATATTAGCAAGGATCCATTTAGTTCGATTGTAGAGCCAAGTGTCGAAAATTTAGAAACCTTATTTAAAGATAATCGGGAAGATTTGATCTGTTTCGGACATCATCATCCAACACAGTATTTTAAAGGAAAAAAAGCAATATACCTAAATCCAGGTTCACTTGGATGTAATGATAAACCAGCTGCTCGCTATGCGATTATTACGCTTTCTACTAACCAGTTAGAAATTAATCTTGAAGAAGCATTGTATAATAACTCTGAGTTCCTAGAATCGTATCATAGGTTAGATGTACCTGGACGTGAATTCATACTTAAAGTATTTCACGGGAACCAAATTCAATGAATACAACTTTTTGTAAAAAAAGGTGAACGTTGCTTGCAAGTAGAATATTAGATTGATGTAAAGTCACAATAAACAGAGGTGTTAATGAATGTTAACGAAAGAAAAAATAAATGAGATAAAAACACTTCTGGAGATTTGCGAGAAAGAGGGCAATCTTCAGTTGAAGCTAAATTTTGATATGCTTGAAAGCAGGTCTGAAAATCGGAAGGAAGACTTTTTCCATTATGTAGACGGCAAACTTGTTGGGTTTCTTGGAAGCTATTATTTTGGTAATAAGGTAGAATTTTGCGGGATGGTGCACCCGGATTACCGTAGAAGAGGAATATTTTCAAAGCTGTTAGAAGGTGGACTTGAGGAGGCAAAGAAACGCGAAGCTAGGACCATTTTGTTAAATGCACCAACAGAATCTCAATCAGCAAAGGAGTTTTTAAAGGACATCCCTTGTACTTTGTCAATGGTAGAATATCAAATGAAATGGCAGAAAACAGAATTAGCTGAAGATGATTCAGTTACGGTAAGACCTTCTTTTTCTGATGAAGATTTAGAAGCGGAAATACAACTCGATGTCCAGTGCTTTGGGTTAAATGAAAAAGAAGCACGCCAGTATAAGCAAGAAACCAAAGACCTTAATACGGACCTAAGGTTAATTATTGAAGCAGAAGGAAAAACTGCTGGAAAAATGCGTCTCTCCGAAATGAATGGAGAATCATGGATTTATGGATTTTCCGTATTTCCCGAGCTCCAGGGAAAAGGGATAGGTAGAAAAGCACTATCGAATGTAGTAAAAATGCAAGACGAAAAAGGATTTTCTATTTTTCTAGAGGTAGAGTCTAAAAATGCGCATGCCCTGAGGCTCTATGAATCATGTGGATTTAGAAGCTATCATTCCCAGGAATACTATAAAGTAACACAATAAATTAGAGGGGGTTACTCTAATCCCCTTCTAATGTCTCGAACCCTTTCCTATTCTTTCCATTAAAAAACAGAAGACAATTGTAACCGTTTACATTATAATAATAGTAAGAACTAGGAGAGGGGAAACAAACCATGGAACTTTTATTAGAACAATGTGAACATAACAAATCGGAAGAACCTTGTGAAGAGTGTGCCCCAAATAAAGATAGTGATGAGAATATGGACTTATATGAGTATGACTATTATAAAAGGATTTGGTTTTAGGAAAGAACGTAATCTAGTTAATAAAGTAAATTAAAATAGTATAAGAGAAAAGTAAGAGCTGTCTTATGACGGCTTTTCTTTTTGTCCTAAAAGGAGTCTTTTTATTAATCGGTAGTTATTTTGTGGTAAAATTTTGAAAAGAGGACGAGTAATTTACACTTTATAGAGGTGAGTGAATGAACGAATTTGTATTTACAAAGTTGCTTGGCGTGATTGTGGGTACCTTGACAATCTTCGTAGCCATAGGATTTGGTATATTATCTTTTATAGGAATAGGTTTATCCAATGCGCTAAATTCCGGAACGGATTATTCCTCAAGCAGCCATTATATACTGCTTATTTTTATTAGTCTTCTCCTTTGTGGTTTCATCACCAGTATTGGAGCCTTCAAACTTAAGAAAACAGGTTGGAGAATTTTTTATATGTACTTTTGTTTCATTCTTGGTCTTGGCTTTATAGCCACCTTCTTAATCTCTTTTGGTTCAATAGGATCTAAGAATGAAATTTTACTATTATCTGTAGGAATGGTTTACCTGTTGTTAGGTTATTTAGTAAAAAAGAAAAAATGAGGAGGGTGTCTAATGTTTAAACATGATTTCTTTTAATAGAATAAAAGAATATTAGCAGAACGATACGAAATCATTACTAATAAGAAATTGTTTAACTTATAATAATAACAAGGATAATTTTTAAAAAAGGAGAGGTAGAGAGATAAATGAATGAACATACAAAAAATGAAATAAAAAGTTGGACAAAATCTATCTGTATTGCTTTAGGCGTGGCATTTGTCGTTCGAACATTTTTATTTGCTCCTTACATCGTTGAGGGTGCTTCAATGGAGCCCACATTACATAATCAAGAAAAAATCTTCGTTAATAAATTAAATGTAGCGGACAATTTTAAACGAGGAGAAATTGTCATTATTAAAGGAAAAGAAGTAAACTATGTCAAAAGAATTATTGGGTTGCCTGGAGATACGATTGAAATGAAGAAGGATCAATTGTATATAAATGGTGTTCTATTTGAAGAATCCTATCTTTCTCAGAATCGTAAAGAAGCGGAACAAATGGGAAGCTTACTAACTGGTGACTTTGGACCGGAAATTGTCCCTGAAAACAATTATTTTGTTATGGGTGATAATCGATTACACAGTATGGATAGTCGCAATGGGTTAGGATATATTCAAGAAGAAACCATTGTAGGCAAACCTGAATTTGTTTTTTTACCTTTTACGCAAATAAGGAATGTTAAATAGAGGTTGTTAAAGCAACCTCTTTTTCTTTGATTTAATGTGGATTGGGAAGTGGTGTATTTTAGATTTTGAATCCGCTCTGCCAGTTTGTGCGCATGGAGCTTAACCTCCTGTTGCATAGATTGAAACCTTCTTTTTAACTCATCATCGTCTACCTTTTGGATATAGTGCTCAAAAGAACGAATCCCCATATATGTACCTCTTTATAATGTATTTAATTCCTCTATTATGGTCGCATTGGACATAGTACCACTTTCTTTCATTCCATTTTGATACCTCCGTAGGTTGTTTTATTCGAGATTTACTTTCAGCTGATTCAAAATAAAAAAAATAGTTTTTTTACGGAACCAATAATTGGATAGCTTCGTCTAATGTTTGGAAAGAGAGGGGTTATGAATGCTTGTGAAAAAGATAGAAACAACTTCATCACCTATTGAAATCAATCAGATAACACAAGAAGAACAACTTAGTTGGCTGATGGATCAGTATGGGGATATGGTGGTAAGGCTTGCTTTTACTTACGTTAAACAAAAACAATTGGCAGAAGATATTTCGCAGGAAGTGTTTATAAGCTGTTTCAAAAATTTAGAAACATTTCAAAATAAATCCTCCTATAAAACATGGCTATATCGGATCACAGTTAATAAGTGCAAGGATTATTTTAGAAGCTGGTCCTATAGAAACATCAGTTACCAGGATTTGTTTCGATCGATTTTTCCAAGCAGCGGTCTATCTGTCGAGGCGAAGATTCTTGAGGGAGAAGAAAAAGAAATCATTTTTGAACATGTCTTAGCACTGCCTATAAAGTTAAGAGAGGTTATTATCCTTCATTATTATGAAGAATTATCGGTTAATGAAATATCTGAACTACTAGGTCTTAAATCAAATACCGTAAAAACAAGGCTTCATAGGGCCAAGAAATTATTACAAAGTTCTTTGAAGGAGAGGCATAGTTATGGAGGATAAATTAAAATATCCGAAGAATTCTCATTTGCGTTTTGAAGAAAAGCATAAGCAAAAAGTTTTGGAGGCTATAAAAAATCTCCCTGACAAGAATCATAGTAAGGGAAGTAAGATTGTAATTAAAAGATGGGGCTATTCTACTTTTGCGGCTGCAGTGTTGTTTCTTCTACTTATCGGTTCTACCCATGTTTCTTTAGGGATGGCAAAGGTTACATCAAAAATACCTTACTTTAGCTTATTTATTGAGCAAGAGAAATACACTATTGCCTTAAATGGAGTAATATTCGATGTTATAAATGAAAATAAGTATGATTTTAGTGATTTAAATGTTTCAGTCCCAGACCGAGAGATTAAGATTTGGTTGCTTGGTTCCAAAGAAGAAGTACGATCAATGAAAACTGAAGTTATCCAAAAAATTAATAGTGAATTAGTAGCACAGAATTTTGGAAAGTATGATATCGAAGTTAAAAGAGGAAAATTACCAAAACCTATGGAAACTACTCCAGAAGTAAATGAATATATGAAAAAAAAATTTGATTTAGAAAAAAAGGTGCTCGACCTGCTTGAGAAAAATAATTACCAACCAGCTTTCCCAGTTGAAGTACGCATTAATAGTAAAGAGAATTTTATATATATTGCCTTGCCAAAAACAGAAAAAAGAGTGGCTGAACTAAAAGAACAATTAAAATTGATCACAAAGGAATACGGTGAATTTAGATACAAAATTACCAGCATTGACATGGCTGCACGAGAACAAGAATTAAGATGGGTGCAAAATGGTATTATTGATATAATTTTTGATGGATTAAGTGAGAATAAAGCTTTTAAAATAACAGGACTTTCTTATTCCTTCCATCCACTACCATTGAAAATCGAAGTAAGAATATCGCTTAAGTCTAAGGATCCTGAGGCAAAGGAAATAGCAGAAAATATTGAAAATGAAATTACTGAATTTATTCAAACACATGAAATGACAGCAGAAGTAAGAAATGATCCGTATGAGCTGACGATTTACGGTAAGGATGAGAAAAAAATTAACAAGAAATAAGTGTTATGAAAAAGGACCAAAGCTGGTCCTTTTTTCTATTTTTTAAAGACATGTTGTGCAATTACAAGAGTGGTTGCTCTTGAATCAAGCCAACTGCTGGTAGCTATCGCAGGATTATAGAAAAATAATGCTCCTGGAGCTAGTTGCCTTTGGTCAGTAAGAGCTTCTTTTACAGCTTGAATCGATTCCTCATCGGCCGGCCTATTGATTTCGCCATTTTTTACAGGTTGAAATTGCCCAGGAGCATAAATAACTTCCTTAATGGTGTCAGGGAATTGCGGACTTTCGACTCTGTTCAGTACTACACAAGCAACCGCGATCTTGCCCTCCAAAGGTTCCGTTCGTGCCTCTGCTCTAACTAAACGTGCGAGCAAATCTATTTCATCGTCTGATAGACTTAGGTTCACAGGTTCTTCTATTTTTGGTTCATTTGCCCTTATCGATTTAGTAGTATTAATGTTTTGTCCTATGTAAATAAGATTAAGGTTTGAGATTTGTGGATTCACATCCGCTAATTCTTGCAGAGTTAATTTATGATCTCTTGCAATTTTTGACATCGTATCTCCTGGTTTAACCTCATAGGCAAAAGCGGGGGAAGCTAATAAAAGTGAAGCAGCCAAAGTTAATAACGTAATCAGTTTTTTCATTATTCTAGTCCTCCAAGTTGGTTTATTGTATTTAAATCTATTACTATGAATCGAAAAAATAGATTAGTATTACAGTTAAGTTACATAGAAAAGACAATTAGAAATCTATGAAGGGGTAGAAGTATATTCCAAATTGACAGAATGGTCGCTAGTCGTAAAAATAGGGAGGGTTCATGAAGCCAATAATAGTGATAGAACTTGGGAAATGGTCTTCATGGAGCGCTTATGAAGACCAAACTATATAAGCACTATGAAAACCAGGACACATGATATCATTTGAAATTAGGTCCTGAATCTTAAAATTAAAAGTAACAAAGGATAATTTAGTTAAGCAAAGCATATATGTTTGTTTCCTGTATTTCTATTGTTACTATAGAAATATACCTTTAAAAAGAAAGGATTAATAATACAAAATGGGAACTTTTAATATACCTGTATCAGTCTTAAATCTAGCCCCAATCCGCGAGGGAAAGACTTCAAAACAAGCCATTGAAGAAATGGTGGATCTAGCGCAAGCAACGGAGGGAATGGGTTATCACCGTTACTGGATTGCCGAGCATCACAATACTCCGACACTTGTAAGTTCGGCCACGCCAATTTTAATTAAACATACCTTGGAGCATACCCAAACAATCAAGGTAGGTTCTGGCGGTATTATGCTGCCAAACCATTCACCGCTTGTTGTAGCTGAACAATTCGGAACGCTGGCAACCATTTATCCCAATCGAGTAGAACTTGGGCTTGGGCGTGCACCTGGAACAGATATGATGACGGCAAATGCGTTAAGACGTTCAAAAAATGATTCTGTTTATACCTTTCCTGAGGACGTTAAGGCACTGCTTACTTATTTTGGTCCGGAAGAGCATCAAGGATATGTAAAAGCCTATCCTGGTGTCGAAACAAATGTTCCAATATATATCCTTGGTTCATCTACAGATTCGGCTTATTTAGCGGCAAGCTTAGGTCTGCCATATGTGTTTGCATCACACTTTGCACCAAAATTCATGGGGGAAGCGATTTCCATTTATCGTGAACGGTTCCAGCCGTCTGAGTACCTAGACAAACCGTATATGATAGTATGTTTAAATGTCATTGCGGCTGAAACCGATGAAGAGGCTAAATATCAACAAACAACCATGCAGCAGTTTTTCCTAAATGTTGTACGTGGGTCACGGAATCCATTACGGCCTCCAGTTGAAAGCATGGACGGAATTTGGAATCCGATGGAGGAAGAAATGGCTAAGTCCATGTCTAGTGTGACCTTATTGGGTAGCAAAGAAACGATCCGTCAGCAGCTAACAAGCTTCCAAGAGTTCTATGCTGTAGATGAAATAATGGCAGTGTCTTACATCTATGATCCTGAGAAACAAAAACGTTCATATGAAATATTTAAAGAAGTGGTGGAAGGGAAGTCATTTAACCCTCCACATGATTAATTGTTACCGAAATCATGGTTCGTCACTTTTTCGGGCAGAATCGAGCCATGATTGTTACCGAAATCATCGCTAGTCAACATTATCGGTCACAATTCAGCATTGATTGTGACCGAAAACTTGGCTCATCAACCTTTTCGAGCACAATCAAGTAATAAAAGAAAAATGACGTTTAGCAGACGTCATTTTTTTGTGCTGGTATAGTATTAACCCGACTATCAAAATGAATCAGTCACGCCAACATCCTTTATCTCATACGATACATTATCTTAAGCGGGGTGATTTTGATGAGTAATTGGTTAAAAGCCGGTATTCTACTATATCTTTCACTGCTGTTTTTTGGGAGTTTCATCGCTATAGGTGTAGTATGGACAGGAGAACTTGATGAATCACTGCCCTTTATTGATGACATAAAGGTCTTTTTGTATTATTTTTTCGCTGGATCGATCGGAGGTTCACTCCGACACCTTTACATGTTTTGCTCGCACTATATGGAGGATGATTTAAACGATCACCGGAAGTGGATTATGTACATTTTTTACCCGATATTCGCAACTGGAACAGCGATAGTGGCAGTCACCTTAATCCAAAGCGGAATCTTATTAATTGAATTCGTCGACTTTGACGATACTCCATATGCGCAAATAAGCCTTGCCTTCTTTGTGGGGTTCGGTTTCAACCGCTTCGTAAACAAACTTAACGCTGTATCAAAAGATATATTCAAAACCAATCAGCAGCAATCCCACAACGCAGAAACAAAAGAAAAACAGCCAGAGTCCCAATAATGGTGACAGGCACCATTTATACATGCAAATCTGTGCAGAAAAAGTCGGATTGGTTCATTTTATTTCTGCTATTCTAATTGAAGAAAGGAGGTCATTTGATGGAATCGATAAAAAGATTGAATGAAGCATTAGGATATATAGAAGAAAATTTGACGAGTGATATTGATTTTAAAGAAGTGGCTAGGGTCGCTTTTTGCTCGGAATATCATTTTCAGAGAATGTTTTCTTATCTTGCGGGTGTTTCGCTGTCGGAATATATTCGTCGCAGGCGTCTTTCCCGTGCCGCCTTTGAATTGATAAATAGTAATGTGAGGATATTGGATATAGCCATTAAATATGGGTACTGCTCACCAGATTCCTTTACAAGAGCTTTTCAAAGTTTGCATGGAATCACCCCATCGGAAGCCAGGAATAATGGGCAGTCATTGAAAGCTTTTCCAAGAATGACCTTTCATTTATCTATTCAAGGGGGAAATGAAATGAACTATCGAATTGTCGAAAAAGAAGCATTTCATCTAGTCGGAATTAAGAAGAGAGTTCCGATAATTTTCAACGGAGTAAATCCAGAGATTGCCGCAATGTGGAAAAGCTTAGATATGGAGAAAATTAACACGCTAAAACAATTATCTAATGTTGAGCCTGTAGGATTGCTTAGCGCGTCGACGAATTTTTCAGAAGGGCGAATGGAGGAAAAAGGGGAGTTAGATCATTATATCGGAGTGGCAACCAATAAAGAGTGCCCCGAGGATCTAACGAAACTTGAAGTCCCAGCCTTAACTTGGGCAGTTTTTGAAGCAATAGGACCATTTCCGGATACGCTGCAGAATGTATGGGGCCGAATCTATTCAGAATGGTTTCCTACATCGAATTATGAACTAGCAGTCGGACCAGAAATATTGTGGAATCAGCATAAAGACGTTTCCTCACCAACATTTAGAAGTGAAATTTGGGTCCCAGTTTCCCAAAAAAATTAACAAATACCTGAATCTATTTTCTTTACGAAAATAGATTCTTTGTTTATTACGGCTCTGTCCAACTACTATAAGTTTGATTAGGTAAAATTAGACATAAACCTGCACGATGGGTTACTTTATAGTTCACAATATAGACATATATTATCGTAATTTTCTAAATATGTTTCGACATTAATTGGATGTTTTCTAGTAAAGATTTTTTTAATGAGATGTTTATTATGAATTTTACAGTGAAATTTGTAACAAAAAGTTAAAAATGGTCAGTTTTTTTGATTTTTCAATAAATAATATGTTTGGTAAAATAAAAATACAATTACAAAAAATATAGAAGATAAGAATTCAATAGATAAAAATGAGTAGAAATGTGTAGAAGTATATTTGGAGGGGCTCCAATCGTAGTTATTTATAGGAGGGCTTTTTATGTATTTCAAAGTAAGGTTCTGGAGAAGATTAACAAAAAAACAGAAGATAAGATTACTAAGACAAAAAGCTCACATTAATTTAAACAGTAAAGGATTTACTGCATAATTGGTATAAATCTAAAACAAGTTTCAAAAAATTAGTCGATTAAAAACAAAACACTGTCTTCAATGGACGGTGTTTTGATTTTTTCGCTTATTTCCTTTTTTCATTATAGCGATCATAAAGGGTTAAATCTATGTCCTTGCCCAAAGTTATACAACATGTTACCATAAGGTCACATGAAAAACACGTGACTTTCTAGGCGCATGTTTTGTAATCCTTAAAGAAAGTAGAGTAAATTGTAGATGGTAGATGTAGTAACAGACATCATTATTAACTGCCCTATTAAACAAATATCAGAGTATGCTGCGAACCCGGATCATGCCCCAGAATGGTATGTAAATATTCAATCAGCAGAGTGGAGATCTCCAAAACCACTCGTGATAGGTTCTCAAATTACTTTTAAAGCAAAGTTTCTCGGTAGAGAACTTGCCTATGTGTATGAAATTGTTGAACTCATTCCAGGAAAGAAACTAGTGATGAAAACCGCTCAAGGACCCTTTCCAATGAAGACTATCTATACTTGGCAGGAGATTGATGCAAATCGAACGAAAATGACTTTAAGAAATACAGGAAATCCCACTGGTTTTTCAAAAATATTCTCACCGTTTATGTCTCCAATGATGAAGAAAGCGAACATGAAAGATTTGAAGAAAATTAAGGGCATCCTTGAAAAATAATCTAAAAATGACAAAACACGCTCCAACCATGAGGTGTTTTGTCATTTATTTTTATTTACTATCCGATTAATATTTTCTCTTCTGCATATCTTACTTTGGCTTCTTTTCGAGGATTCAATAGAGCAAATGCCATAGTTAAGGGCCCAAGTCTTCCTATGAACATCATGATGGTAATTAATATCCTTCCAAATGGGGACAGTTCTGGTGTGAAATTTGCCGACAATCCCACTGTTCCAAAGGCTGAAATGGTTTCAAATAGCAGTTTGCTCATATCCGCTTTTTCAGTAAAAGTTAGTAAAAAAAAGATGAGAAAGATAAAAAATATAGCTGCTACGACGATGGACAAAGATTTATTTACCAATTCCCATGCAATTCTTCGTTTAAACAGGTTCACATTGTCCCGATTGGTCACGACTGCCCAAAAAGCAAGAACAATAATGGCAAAGGTTGTTACTTTAATTCCACCACCAGTAGATCCAGAAGATGCACCTATAAACATGAGTGCCATCATAAAAACAAGAGATGAAAGATTCATGGCTCCAATATCAATAGTATTAAAACCAGCGGTCCTGGTTACGACGCCTTGAAAATAGGAAGCCCAAAGCTTATCTTCAAAAGCAAGGTTTCCAATAGTAGCCGAATTACTATATTCGGAAATCAAGATAATTAGAAATCCAACAATATTTAAAAAGAGTGACATGAGTAGTGCCACTTTAGAGTGCAGGGAAAGTTTACGAAAAGATTTTTTAGCCCATAAATCAAGAATTACGGTAAAACCAATGCCCCCTGTAATGAAAAGAGTAGTGATGGCGATGTTTACCGTAGGGTCACCAACCCATTTACTTAAATTATCAGGTTCAAGCCCAAAACCCGCATTATTAAATGCCGATATCGAATGGAATACTCCATAATAAATGGCTTTCCCAAGTGGCATTTCAAATGACCAACGAATCGCTAAAGCAGTAGCTCCAAGCAATTCAACAATAAATGTAATTAGAATGATCCGCTTTACTAAGGTTACAACACCTGCAAGAGAAAATACGTTCAATGAATCTTGAAGCAGTAATCGCTCCTTTAATCCAATCTTTTTCCCTAAGATAATGAACATAAATATCCCTGTGGTCATAAAACCCCAGCCGCCAATCTGAATCAAGCAGAGGAGAACAATCTCTCCAAACAAGGTAAAGGTTGTTCCCGTATCCACAACAGCCAAACCGGTTACACAAACGGCTGAGGTGGCCTCAAATAAAGCATCAATAAAGCTTAGTCCACGGCCCTCTTCATAAGTGGCAATCGGGAGCATGAAAAGAAAAGTCCCCAATAATATTAGACCACCGAAGCCCAAAACCAGTATTTGCGCAGGGTGCATTTTAATTAAATTACCTTTTCTTTTATATAATTTCACTTTTTTGTCTCCCTTAAAAATCCATAATGAAATACTGATATTGGTAATAATATCAAAAAGACGAGCGTAGGTGGTAGTGATTATTGTGCTCAAATTAACTTGAAACAAGTGTTTTTATTTTGATAGGTTGAACCAAATCTTGGTATGATATAGTACGGTAGATATAAATAGTGATAAACGGGGGCAAGAAAATGTACAGCTTTAAGAACGATTACAGCGAAGGGGCACATCCTAGAATACTGAATGCATTACTTGAAACAAACATGGAGCAGGACGAAGGGTACGGGGAAGATCGCTATTCGCGAAAAGCTATCGAACTCATTAAAGAAAAAATTGGACGAAATGACATTGATATTCACTTTATATCAGGGGGAACACAAACCAATCTTATCGCGATTTCAGCTTTTTTGAGACCTCATGAAGCAGCAATCGCAGTAAGTAGCGGACATATTCTCGGACATGAAACAGGTGCCATTGAGGCAACAGGTCATAAAATTCTATCTGTTGAGGGCAAAAATGGAAAACTAACCCCTGCAGACTTACAGGTAGTCCTTGATGCCCATCCGGATGAGCACATGGTGAAGCCTAAGCTAGTATACATATCAAACTCTACAGAAATAGGTTCCATTTATACAAAGCGCGAACTTCAGGAATTACATGATTTCTGCCAACATAACCAACTTATTTTGTACATGGATGGTGCGAGACTTGGTTCTGCATTGTGTTCGGAAGTGAATGACCTTCAGTTGTGCGATCTCCCTAAGCTGGTGGATGCTTTCTATATTGGTGGAACCAAGAATGGAGCTCTAATTGGTGAGGCATTAGTTATTAGCCGTGAATCTTTAAAGGAAGATTTTCGTTATCATATTAAGCAAAAAGGAGCGCTCCTTGCAAAAGGAAGATTGATGGGCATACAGTTTCTTGAACTTTTTCGAGATAATTTGTTCTTTGATTTGGCCATCCATGCCAATAAAATGGCAGGTAGGATTAGAGAGCAACTTTTAAATGCGAATGTCAAGTTTCTTACACACTCACCTTCCAACCAAATTTTTCCGATTCTGCCGAATGCAGTTATCACTGAGCTGCAAAACAAATATGCATTTCATATTTGGGAGAAGGTAGATTCTGATTCTTCCGCTATTCGCTTCGTAACATCGTGGGCAACCAAAGAGGAAGAGGTAACGAGTCTTATTGAGGATCTGAAAAAGTTCTTATAACATGGATTAATAAAAAAAGGATGCAAAAGGAGATAGTCCAGCCTAAAAGTATCCTTTTTTTCTGAAGAAAAACTATTTGATTTGTTAAAATACAGAGAATATTTTTATAATGGACTTGGTAAGAATTTTTCAGGTAAAAAAGTATCATCATAATACTATGGGAGGTGTGAATAATGGGTTTTTTAGATAAATTATTTGGGACACAAACAAAGGAGGAAGAAACAATGACAAATGAAAAAGTAAACATTGGAATTATTTTAGGTAGCACACGTCAAGGGCGCGTTAGTCCACAAGTAGGTGAATGGGTAAAAGGAATTGCTGATAAACGTAGTGACGCAAATTATGAAATTGTCGATATTGCTGATTACAATTTACCATTTTTAGGCACAACGGATGGTTCAGAACCAGGAATTGGTGCTTGGAATGAAAAACTTGCTAACTTAGATGGATTTGTTTTCATTGTTCAAGAATACAATCACAGCATTACGGGTGCATTGAAAAATGCAATGGATTTCGCACGCGAAGCTTGGAACAACAAAGCTGCCGGAATCGTAAGTTATGGCTCAACAGGCGGAGCCCGTGCTGCTGAGCATTTACGTGGAATCTGCGGTGAATTAAAAATTGCCGATGTTCGTACACATCCAACTTTGAGCTTATTTACGGATTTTGTAAATGGTTCTGAATTTAAACCGCAAGAATTACATCTTAATAATGTCAATGCCATGCTTGGTGAAGTGGAGCAATGGAGTAAAGCATTAAAAACTGTAAGATAATACAGAAATAATAGAGTGTTGGTCTAATAACAACAGGACAGTATCCCATAATGAAGAAAAAGGCGGATTTCACATTTGGAAATCCGCTGTTTTTCATGTAAAAAAAGATAATGATATCAATTTGAAAAAATAACGATGTTCATTCATACTTGGAGGTAAACAACTTACTAAAAGAAGGGATTTGTACCATGCGTATTAATGATTTACATATATGGGTGTCAAAGCTCGGACTTACTCCACATCCTGAAGGTGGTTATTATAAAAGAACTTTTGAGTCAGACGAACAAATTAATGATAACGAATTATCCGTCAATTTCGAGGGGGTACGTAAACTTTATACAAGTATTTATTTTCTTTTAACGTCTGAAGATGTGTCTCATTTTCATCGGCTCAAGTCAGACGAACTCTGGTACTACCATGGTGGGAGTTCTTTGAGCATTCATGTTATTGATGAAAGTGGCGAATATCAGGAAATAAAGTTAGGAATGAATCTTGATGACGGCGAAGTACCCCAAGTCTTAGTGAAGAAAAATTCAATATTTGGATCATCTGTTAGTGAAAAGGATATATGTTCACTGGTTGGCTGTATGGTTTCACCAGGATTTGAATTCCGAGATTTTGAATTATTTACACAGAAAGAACTGTTAGATAAATATCCTCAACATCAAGAAATCATCATGAAGTTAGCATATAAACAGCTACCAGTTTAAATTGGAGTGTTACGTAGTATGTTGGAATGAACAAAGAGGATTATTCGTGATGATAGTGATAGGAATGATTCATTGGTATTACATAAAAATACAAATAGGAATCAATATCACAATTCTAACCATGAACTCGCGCATACAACCCACTCCTTCCTGAGTCCTTGTTAAGTTCAGTATAGAAGAGGTTTATTAAGACAGAGTTGATGAATTGTAAATTTTATGTCAATTAAAGCAAAATACAGAATTTATAGTGACCGAAATCCGAGTGAAGTCTAAAGCACGGTAACTATAGAGCAGTAATAATGACCATAATACAAGTGAAAATCAAAGATTGGTAACAATAGAGCATTTATAGTTACCGTAATCCAAGTGAATTCAAAAGTATTAGCGGTAAAAATTTTCCCGTTCATCTTTTTTATCCTAACAGCATTGGTATTGAACAACGAGTACTCTGAGGAGTTAGTAGAAAAAGTTGACGAGAATAACAAGGATTAATAAACTGAAAGAGGTTTCTTTTCTTTTGGCTATGTTAAAGACAATTGTTGATTTTGCAACACTGTTGATTGGAGCGGAAGGCACGAAGACTCCTGCGGGAGGACGGGGCAGGGGAGACCCCACAGGCGCTTAGCGCCGAGGAGGCTCCCCGTACCGCCCGCGGAAAGCGAAGTGCCTGGAGCGCAAATCAACAGACTAATATAACACAGCCTTTCTTTTAAAAAAATCATGAAACTTAAGGGTGAAAGCAAAAAGTATGGAACAAAAAGAACCTCTTTTAACATTTGAATTTGCAGATTCTAAAGGAAATATAAAACCATTAACGTTCCAAAGTCCGGTCAGAGTAATTAGCGCTTACAAGGTGGAAGATGTTTTATCTAGTTTTCAGCTAGTTCAAGATGCTGTAGAAAAAGGTTATTACGCTGCTGGATTTTTATCATATGAAAGTGCACCTGCATTTGATTCGGCCTTCAAGGTAAAGAGCGGGAGTACATTTCCTTTGTTCTGGTTTGGTATTTTTTCAGAACCCGAACAACCCCGACCTAGAAGCATTGGAGAATTTACCGTAACCGAATGGAAACCATCTATTACAATGGAGGAGTATAATCAAGCAATTACTTCTATTAAAAATTCAATACAGTGCGGAGATACATACCAAACCAATTATACGATCCGTCTCTATTCACAATTTAAAGGGGATGATCTAGCTTTTTATAATAGGTTAAAAAAAGCACAAAACTCTAATTATTGTGCTTACATAAATACGGGTGAACATAGTATTTTGTCTGCTTCTCCAGAGTTGTTTTTTCAGCTAGATAATGGAAAAATTACGACACGACCGATGAAAGGGACGATAAAAAGAGGGGCAACGTATTCGGAGGATGCCGCTAACGCAGATTGGCTTTTTCATTCGGAGAAAAACCGTGCCGAAAATCTTATGATTGTTGATTTGCTACGGAATGACCTCGGAATGATTGCGGAATCTGGCACCGTTAACGTTGAGAAGCTTTTTGAAATTGAACAGTATCCAACCGTTCACCAAATGACCTCTACGATTTCAGCACAGGTTTCAGAAAATACGAGCCTCGTTGATATCTTTAAAGCTCTTTTTCCATGCGGGTCAATTACAGGAGCACCAAAGATTAGCACTATGGACATCATTGCAGACTTAGAAAATGAACCACGTGAGGTTTACTGCGGGGCAATCGGCTACATTACTCCAAACAAGGAGGCCATTTTTAATGTACCAATCAGAACGGTGCTGATTGACCATTTATCTGGGAACGCAGTCTATGGTGTGGGCGGAGGAGTTACTTGGGATTCGACATCGGAAGGGGAATACCATGAGATTCTTGCGAAAGCAAAGCTGTTAGAAGAAAAACCGGTGGAATTTCAATTGTTAGAAAGTATATTACTAGACAATGGAGATTATTTTTTGCTTGAGGAGCATCTGAAACGGTTAGAGAATTCAGCTCGGTATTTTGGTTATCAATACGAAGTTGAAAAAATAAATAGATCCTTAAATGTGTTTGGAGATAAAAATCGTAACGGGTTGTTAAAGGTTCGTTTACTTTTAGAAAAAAATGGAGAACTGACGATTGAAGGTCAGCCTATCTCGCAACAAGATGCTGTGTTAAAGGTAATACTAGCCGATGAACCGGTGGATAAGACCAATCTATTCTTGTATCATAAAACGACCAATCGCGAGATTTACTCTACTTTTCAAAAACAAAAACCACTAGAAGCTTTTGATGTACTGCTATGGAATAAAGCGGATGAGCTAACGGAGTTTACAAATGGCAACGTTGTTTTGGAAATAGACGGGACCTTATGGACACCACCAGTATCGAGCGGGTTACTGGCAGGAACTTTTCGTGACAGATTAATACAAATAGCGGGAATTTATGAAAAAACACTCACCAAATCTGATTTAAATAAGGCAACAAGAGTTTGGTTTATCAATAGTGTCCGAAAATGGAAAGAGGTTCAATTTATATAAAATCCTCTTTCATTCATAGGAAAGCTCACTATGATAATAAATAGTGGTAGTTGCAATTGGAGGTACAAATCGCTATGGTTTGTTTCCTCTTTTTTGTTAATATATCAAAAATTCAAATTAAATTTACAAATGAAATGGCATACAATTTGCATTATGCTATAATTCTAATATTATTAAACAGCTTTTAAAAGAAAGGTAACACAGATGAAAAAGACGTTAATACTTATTGGAATTGGGTTTTTATTAATAGCTCTTTTATTCGCAGGAATGTTTAAAGTAACGAAATTAAGAACCTTTCAATTATTTGGAGGTTTAACATATAAAGTTGAAACGGAAAACAAGGTCATTGCTTTAACATTTGATGACGGTCCGACAAAGAACGTGGATCAGATTCTGCCTTTATTGGATAAATACAAGGCAAAAGCTACTTTTTTCCTTATCGGAAAAGATATTGTAAAACACCCTGAAGAAGCTAAAAAATTGGTAGAAGCAGGGCATCAAATTGGAAATCACACTTATTCACACGAAAGAATGGTTTTAAAATCTCCTACTTTTATTAAAGAGGAAATTGAAAAAACAGATGAGTTGATTCGAAAAGCTGGGTATAAGGGCGAAATCGACTTTCGACCTCCCTATGGAAAAAAACTTGTGGGATTACCTTATTATTTAAATAAGCACAACAGAGAAACGATTATGTGGTCTTTAGAACCGGATACGTATTACACAAGTGCAGATGAAAAAGTAAATTATGTAATTGAAAACATTATACCAGGATCGATCATCTTGCTGCATCCAATGTACGATCAAACAGGTGGGGAAATCCAAGCAATCGAAGATATTTTACAAAAACTAACGAACGATGGGTATAAATTTGTGACCGTGGATCAACTACAGGAATTATGATTGGTTTCTTTAAAACTGTTCTGTTGATGATTATTCTAAATCTATTAAACTGACTAATCCTTAAGTTTTTAAGACCAGCTGCCATTCTTAGGCGGCTTTTTCTTATATAGCTAATTTTAAAAGTAATTCAATCGGTTCGCTCCGGAATCTTATCAAAATCTTAATAAAGTTCCTCACTAAGCGTTAAGATTTGCTGGTTATAATAAAGGCAATGATAGATTGGAAGGGAATCTACGTCTTGTATTGTTCAACGAATTTTATGCACCTAATGGGTCTGGATAGTTAGGCAAAGATTAATAAAATGGAGTAATTCTTTTCTTAGGAAGGAAGCTCCCCACTATTTAAAATAATTACTCCTAAAAGTTTAAGAATATCTTAAGGATTCTATAAAACTTTTCTTAAGTTTTTTTATGTATAGTAAATACAGAGAGGTTTTCTTGATCGACTTTTAAGGAGGCTAATTATGATAGAAAAACAGGTGTATATTCTTTTAACGAATACTGGTTCCTTCTTAACCAAATTGATAAAGCTATATACGAAAAAACCATATAATCATGCATCAATAGCCTTTGATAGTAATTTATCAGAGGTATATAGCTTTGGGAGAAAAACAGCCCGTAACCCATTTATTGGAGGTTTTGTAAAGGAAGATGTCATGGCAGGTTTATTTAAACAAGCTGACTGTGCCATTTATTCTATCACAGTAACAGAGGTTCATTTTCAAAAGATGAATCACTATTTACAAGAAATTGAAACACAAAAGAAACATTATCGGTATAATTTTTTAGGATTATTCGGTGTTATGTTTAATAAGCCAATAAAAAGAAAAAATGCTTTCTTCTGTTCTCAATTTGTTGCTTATGTACTAAAGGAGTCTAACATCATTGATTTTGAGAAGCCACTGTCACTAGTAGCACCATATGATTTACAAAGTATTTCTAAATTTCAATTAGTGTATGAAGGAAAGCTAAAGGATTATCATAATGAAAATGACTCAGTTCGGTTGACTGAGCCATTCATTTATCATTCCAAAAACGCCTGTCTATTTTAATTGTCATTTACTTATTGATGATAGTACTGCGAATTCAGACATCAATCCTAACTTTGACGTAACTGTTACGGCAACCAAGAAATATAGTAGCAGTAGCAAAATCGCGATTATGAATAAAACCAAAATGACTTTTCTTTTAGCTGTAAAGTAGGAAGGGTGTTCGAGATATTTTTTCATTATCGGGTTTGTTCCCATGATTTTATCCCAAATAAGAGAAATCCAGAAGTACATCATGAATAAATAACCTAAAAAGATTGTGACTTTAATCCAAATAGGCGGTAACAAGACGATGGCAAAAGTTGTGACATTAATCATGACAAGATAGCCACTTACATACGAGTAATTTCTTAAAAAGACTTTTATGAACAATTCGATAAAGCCATTACTTTGTGAACGTTCTTTGAAAATACGTTTAGAATTGCGAAAGAAAAGAGGCTTCGTTCTTTTTGTTACCACCGGCTTTTCGATTTCTGGTGCCATTGTAAAAATAAGTTGAATGTTCCGAGTTTTATTCGTTTGTTCCATATCCACTTCATGATCGATTGAACTCAGTTTTATTATTGTCCGCAAACTTAGATAGATTGCAATCAACATTATTAGCGATCCACCAATATATATCGGGAGCCATATTCCTATTTCCCACAAGTAATAAATCAGTTGACTCAACCAGCTTGCTAAGATAAAAGCTATAACACTACATGCAATTTTTTTAAATCTAGTTTCGATTTTTACCAAATGATACTTAACCAACATCAAAACTGTTTTTAAGGAAATAAAGTAAAACATGAGAATTCCAATTTGCTTCCACTCAAAATGATAATGGTTAAGGAGAAAGGGGAGAAGAACGACTATCGCTCCAATTGTGATTACTGCTTGATATACAAGTGTATAGCCATACCCCCATTTTTTCATCCCCCAGAAAAGATTAAACTTCTTGATCAAAAAGACTTTGTCCGCTGCTTCAAGATATGTACGAATGTTTCCATTCCACGAAAGAAGATAGAGGAGAAAGAATAGAAGAAAAAATGGAACGTTTTCAATCCAGCTTGGAATATCAGTCCACCATGAACGGTAAATAAATAGAAAAATCGTTATCGCTGGCAAAACAATATACAGCATCACGGTCCAATCAGCGATCGTTTTTATCAGGCTATACTGATAGCGCCATCCTTTAAGTAATCGATTTAAAAAAAGCTTACTACTACTCATTTTGATTTCCTTCTGAAATCTGATGGAAACAGTCATAAAGTGAACCGTTTGGAAGCTGACACTGAGTCCTAATTTCATCTAAGGTTCCTATCGCCATCAACTTTCCCTTGTCGATAATGATGAATCGATCACATACTTTTTCAGCTGTATCTAGTACATGGGTGGACATAAGAATTCCAGCGCCACGAGTACGTTCTTTCTGGATAGAAGCTAGAAAAAGCTTCATCGCATTTGGATCTAAACCAATAAAAGGCTCATCAATAATATAAAAAGAGGGATTCGTGATCATCGCCAAAATCAGCATCGCTTTTTGCTGCATTCCTTTTGAATACTTGATTGGAAATTCATGAGCATGGTCCGCTAGATTATATAATTCAAGTAATTCGTTCGCTTTTTCTTTAAATGGCTGGTCTGGCAGCCCTTCAACCGAAGACACAAAATCAAGGTGCTCCCATAAAGTTAGCTCATCATAAAAAATGGGACGTTCCGGAATATAAGAGTATGTTGTGTCATTACTAAAATATACGGTTCCAACTATATTTCCTAGCAGACCTAAAATTGTTTTGATGGTTGTACTTTTTCCTGCGCCATTGGGTCCAATTAAGCCAACGAGCTCACCTTTTTCAAGCGAGAAATGAATATCTTGTATGATGTCATTGTCTTTTTCATAACCAGCTGACTGGATATCTACTTGTAATAAACTCATTAGCATTCCTCCTACACATAATCATACGGTTTATGATCAAAAAAGTTTTGTATTTTTTGATGAAATAGAATCATGAAGGTTTACGATTGTATCTTGTAGAATGGTAGCAATGTTGATAATCGTTATTTTCCAGGAACTTTACCTGAAGAATTGGAAAATGATATTGAGAAGTTACTAAAATAATAGTTAAACGAAGGACCTCATCAGGTCCTTTTTTCTATGCTCTTAAAAAGAAAAAATGTCCACAATATTGAAATACTTGGTTATACGGAAGAATGGTAAAATAGTAATATATAGAGAATAAAAGAGGTTGGTGGATATGAACAAAACAGAGGTAATCGCACGTAGAATACTAGGCTGGAAATTAAATCGATGGGATAGATGGTATGATCCAGAACAAGGTGTTTTCATATATGATTTTCAACCTGAGGAAAGTCTTGACCATGCGCTTTTAATTGTTGAGAGGTTAAAAAGTTTTGGCTATACATATACAGCAACAGAGGAACATGAGGTTTGGTTTAATGACGTTTGCGAAAATGGTGATACGTTAGCACAAGCGATCACGAATGCAGCATTCTCTCTCGCCGACAATAGTACGATAGATGATGGATGGTTATAGAAAAACTAGTAGAGGACTCGGTCATACCCCGTGTCCTTTTTAGATGTAAAAATTTCAGTATCATGCCGATTTAAAAAATACTCGTGCCAAATTTCAATATTACGTGCCAATCCAAAATTTTACCTCATATCAAAAAAATATTTTTTCTGATCATGTCCTTTTCTACCTTTTTTCTATCAAGCTAGGTATAGTGAAGGATTTGTGCTTGATGATTTTATAAAAGTGATAGATTTAAAAGCAGCAGAATGGCAGGGTGACCCTAATTGGAACAAGTTTTTACGACCAGAGACACTGTTCGGAACATAGTTTGAATTTTATCTCAATCAGCAAGTGGCTATAAGAAATTGCTCCGAGGAGGATTTTAATCTAGATGACAAGGAAAGAGATTTACACACTAATGGATCTAATAAGGTCTTTTACGTGCAATTTGAATTCAATCATCAGTAAATTGATTGCTGGTATTTGCCTTTAAAAGAATATTCTTTTGAAAAATTACATGAGAATTTACTAATATTTTGATTGTACCACTATGAAAATTTATAATGAATGTAAGATTACTAATAGAGGTGTTAAATGTTTAAGTATACGGTTTGTTTTGTGAAAAAAGGAAATGAAATACTTATGTTAAATCGAGAGAAAGATCCTTTAATGGGAGTTTGGAATGGAGTAGGGGGAAAAATCGAGAAAGGTGAATCCCCTGATGATGGTGCCCGGCGAGAAGTTTGGGAGGAAACAGATATAAGAGTTGATGACTATTTTTCTAAAGGGACTGTAACCTGGGAAACAGCCAATGGGTTATATGTGTATTTATACGAAGTAGACCCTGCTTTCATCTATGAAACACCTAAAAAAACACGTGAAGGTATTTTAGAATGGAAATCGATTGATTGGATTCTCCACCCTGAAAACCAAGGAATTGCAAAATTAGTTCCTCAATACTTACCGGTTCTATTGAAACAAGAAGGAAACTACTCTTTCCATTACATAAATGGTCTATTGAGTTGGTGTCAAGATGCTCCAAAATTCTTAGATATTTGAGTTTAAGATGAAAAGGGTGAAGCTGTTACTGTGGCCGCTTCACCCTTTTGTTGTAGACAGATGAGTATATCCTAGATATTCCTTATCTATTTTTTGAAAGGAATGTTATCATAATATACATCAAATAATAGACGATAAAAATCATTTGACGTTTTCCTTTGTATTAGGTGCTTTTTTTGATTGTGAGTTATAGGAAATGCTGATAATAGCAGGATAGAACCACACAAGAAAAGCAAATAGATGATCCCTATTAATACGTCCATGTAACATACCTCCTTTTATTTATAAACAAAGCTTAAAGTATGAAACGCATTTCAGAGCACATCATATTTCAATACCCCGTGAGCTAGCCATTTTGAGATTTGATAACCAACCAATTGCAAAATATATGAACATCACTACCCTAGAAATTCCCTTAGTCGAAATCGGAAAAAAATTATTTCTCCAAGCCATTAACGATACAAACCCTTCGCACGAAGAGATAGTTGTAAAATTAATAGAGAGAAAAACCGTTTAAAACAAAGAACACCTCAACATAAGAGGTGTTCTTTTGCGTGGATATCATCCTTTTATTGCATAGTGCTTAAATCCGCTCTGGGTAGCATAGACTTCAAACCATTCATATTTCGGAGATTTAAACCATTCATACCTTGGCAAATACACGATGTATCTAGTATTTCCATCGGCATCAAAAATAGATTTAAAGATGGTTACATTACCAAATCCAAACGTTTTGTCCAAATATCCTTCCATTCCGTCTCTGATAATATCTTTTTTGTCTTCCTTTTCTTGCTTATGTAACTCGAGCACACCATCAATAAAAAGACTCAACAAGACCAAAGTAATAAGGATTAAAACGAAAATAAATAATTTTAACAAAACAACTTCCTCCTTTATTTTTTTAATGATTCAATATGATTTTACATTCGGTAGAAAGTGGAAGAAGTGATATAAATAACAGGGTTATAAGAAACTACAAAATTAATTTTACTGCATCTTTTTTTGACCCTGTCCTTTTTTGTTACTTATCTATATATATAGGGTGAAAGGAACAGGGAACCATCGAATGGCTGTGATTGTCCGGAGAGCTATTTAAGGTTCCTTTTTCAAAAAAAGGAGGATAATTTTATGTTTAAAATATCTCATGCAGCAGGACATGCGCTTGTCACACCAGGGAAGCAGTCTCCCGATGGATACAAAGAATGGCAGGTTACGAATGAAATTGTGGGGCTAGTGATAATGGAACTTGGTAATTATGAAGGTGTCTCTCAAAAACGGATTGATGACCCTACAGGTAAAATCGATATACCGCTTACCAAACGCTGCGAATTAATAAATAATTGGGGAGCCAATGTCCATATTGACTACCATCTGAATGCTTACGGATCAGGTTGGAACAGCGCGGGTGGAACTGAAACGTATACGTATATGACGAGACCAAAAGAGGCTGGAGCACTTGCCGAAAAAGTGCAAACTAATCTAGTCAGAGAATTAGGGTTTAGTAATCGCGGAGTTAAAGCCGCTAATTTCCAAATGATAAGAGAAACGAAAATGACTGCAATATTAATAGAGTTCGCCTTTATGACCAACCAAAACGAAGCCATGAAAATGAGGACAGCGAAGTATCAGAAAAAAGCAGCAAAAGCGGTTTTGGATGGGCTAGTTACTCAGTATGGACTGAAAAAGAAACCAGCAATATCATCATATTAAAAACTTATTGGGGTTATGGGATAGGAAAAAAGTTCTTAGAAGAATGTGTCATTGGGCAGACGCCTATGGAATATAGAAAAATTAACTTGAATGTGCTCGAGACCAATGATAAAGCTATAAAGCTGTATCAAAGATATGGCTTTGAAGTGGAAGGTATTCTAAAAAAAGATAAACTTCTATCCGACGGAAATTACTATAATACCGTTTTAATGGGGAGGTTTAATCAGTCGTAATAGCTGGGGATAGAGTTAAATTGGTAAAAATAGTGAAGGGACTGATTCCTTCACTATTTTTATGCTATATTTTTCTATTTGTCATCAAGAATAAAGATATTGATTTCATTCATAATTCAAGAACAGTTTGAACAGAGAGAATAAGTAAGCGATAAAATTATCGTAGAATCGAAAGTGGATGGTCTAATTTTAGATGAAGTGGATGGTTAAGAATAGTTCCAGTTGCGCTATTATTAATTAGTAAATAGCACTACTAAAAAATACGAGGTGCAGCATGGAGATAGTTTCAGTATTAGTCATTTTAATCTTAATTGTTGCTGTGGTTTCAACCCTAGTATTAACGGGGAAGCCTGATGAAAACTACAGCGGTTCCACAAAAAGGAATACAACCAATTTGACATTAATATATGTGGTGATTATTTTTATAGCATTAGTTTCCCTAGGGATCTACATTTGGTTGACTTAATCAATGGTTAAAAGGATCAGAATAAATCCTGATCCTTATCATTTCTTTAAAACGGCATCAAGAGCATCTGCAAACCTTCTTATTCCTTCATTAATATCTTCTTCTTTTTCCCGTGAAAAGGTAAAACGAACAAATCCTTTCTCAGATCCCATTGTTGATCCAGGGACATAGATGACTCCTCGTTTAATGGACTCTTCTAGCAATTGAATTTCATTAAATTCATTTTTTATCCTGCACCAGATATGAATTCCGCCTTTAGGAATATAAAAATCGACCTGTTCAAATAAATAGGTTTGTAGGCTGCTGACAATTTGATTTCTTCTACTTTCTAACTGATTTACTAAATTTTTTATATGAGATTCAAAATACTTGGAACCTAAAAAATCATTTGCAATCCATTGTGTGTAACTGGCATGTCCAAAATCAACTTGTTGCTTGGCATCCGATAACCTTTCGATTACCGCTTTTGGTCCTATAATCCAGCCTATCCTCAAGCCTGAAGCAACGATTTTTGTTAGTGAGCTAATATACAAAACATTCCCAAAGTGATCTAATGATTTAAGGGTTTGAATTTTTTCTCCTGTAAAAGATGTTAAACTATACGGATCATCTTCCACGACCGGAATTCCATACTCAGAAGATATTTCCAGGATTTTTTTTCGCCTATTTTCAGCCATTAAAGTACCTGTGGGATTTTGAAAAATAGGATTTAAAAAAATCATCCTGATTCTGTGTTTTTTATACAATGCAGTGATATCATTTGGGTTTATTCCATCCTGATCTCCTTTTAAATAATAGGTTTTTATTCCTGCTGATTTAAATACTGGCAGATTGTAATGATAGGAAGGATTTTCGATAGCTACTGCATCTCCTGGTTTTAACAAGCATTGAACAACCAAATGCAAAGCCTGCTGTGCACCTGATGTAACTAAAATGGATGATGGATTCGTTTCTATACTGCGAAACTGTTTTACATGGTTCGTAAGGGTTTGGCGGAGGACCGCATTACCTTGTGGATGATCATATCCTAATGATCCAATAAAGGATCTGTTCGAAGTAATCTCTCTAAATGAGCTCATCGGAAAAAGATCCTGAGATAATTCCCCACTGGCTAAATTAATTAGGTTATGCTCTGCCATTTCTTTGTGTATTCTTTGGGTTACAGGCAAATTAGGCAGAAACGAACCAGCCTCAATGTACCTGTTCCAACTAGGAATCCGTTTTTTGGAAATGCCCCAAATATCTTTACTGACTGTTGTTCCGCTGCCTCTATTTCGATCGATTAGCCCATTTGATTCCAATTCGTCATAAGCTGCGATCACCGTGCTTCTGTTTATTCTAAGCTCTTTAGCCAAACCTCTTTCAGAAGGCAAAGGTTTATCATGCGGAAAAGTACCATCCGAAATTCCGCTCTCAATAAATAAAGCAAGTTGTTTATAAATAGGTATTTTTGACTCTCTATCTGGTTTCCAATCCATTTGATACATCCTTTAATTTAAGTCTCTTACTTACTATTGTATACTTTTCTATTTAATAATTCATTTGGAGAAATCAATTTAAGTACGATGGAAGGGATACTAGGGGGGTGTAGGGGGAAAGCGAAGGTTTAATAAAGGTAAGCACCTAAAAGTGCTTACCAATTAATACTTCATCTAGAGAAAGGACTCTATGTTTTAACTCATTATTCGAATCTAAAAAACCTATAACCATTTGATTAGCTTCTGTTATGGTCGCATATCTGAAATGTTCATTCCCATTTATGACAAAAGCTATTTCCGGTATTGCCTCCATCTTCGCAAAGACATATTCAGTGTACTCAAGTGGTAGAAAATCATCTATTCCTTCTGGTGGTCGACCAACCCATTTAAACAGGAAGTCTTTGATTGAAAATTGCTCAATCATCGATAATGTTTTCTTGAATGTTAGCTTATCTACGGTAACTGTGTTCAACTTAATCACTCCTTAAATAGTAGGTAAAGTTTATACTCTCAAACTCCTAACATCAACTCTATTACAGTGACAGTATTTTTACATTTTGATTGCGGGCATAGTTTAACTTAACATTTGTAAATTGATGGTTTTTTTCATAAAAGATTAAAAGTGAACTAAATATTGAAAAGTCATAGCGGAAAGTCACTATGAGAGGTCTATAGTGACCCAAATGTAGAAATTCCAAAGCTAACGGTCTTCATGACCATTCAGCGGATACAACAGGAGCTTCTATATAGCTGTCAATCTTGTCTGTTCTCGTTAGCCTAATAAAGATCATAATACAAACCAATCTTATTACACCAAACATAATCGAGATGGCGAAAGTTGGAACCCATTAACTAATAATGCTCTATAATGTTTATTTTTCAAAATAGTCATATACGACTTAACTGGTTTGGAAATACGGACTTTTTCTTTCACCGCAGGTGACTTTTTCTAAACTGGTTTAAGGTTTTGTCCATTTGGTATGTGGAAATATGGGTCATTTTTCATTTTCATTTATCATAAATAACAAAGAAAACGTTTGAAAAAGGAGGGATGATGTATGCGAGCAAATTACAGAAGGTGGTCAGAATATCCTTACCAAGGGGAAGAAAATCCTCCTCTAGGATCCCCAGAACCGAGAGATTGGCCGATGTTTTTTATAATTAGACAAAGGGACAATATTTTCTTAGACCCTTTTCGTCAGCGTATTAATTGGAAAATTAAAAATCCTAATAATATTAATTGGGAAAAAGAAATGCCCATAGTAGTGGCAACATTAAAATCATTAACGCCAAGCCAAATACAGATTGCAAAATATTGGGGAACGGTGCAGATAACGGAGAGAATTTCTACTATGACCTGTGATTTAGCTGACAAGCATAGGCTAGGATCACCGGATCTAGCCAGGGTATTAGGATTTCTCCATGCTTCATTAAATGATGCATTTGTTATTACGTGGTATTTTAAATACCTTTGGGACGTAGCACGTCCAAACCAATATGGCATTAAATTATCTCCTGTTTTGTCGACCCCTCGTTTTCCATCCTATCCTTCTGCACACGCTACCGTGGCAGGTTGTGCAGAGGTTGTATTACGTTACTTTTTTCCAGAAGAGGTATCTGAAATAAAGGGGAAAATGGAAGTAAGTGCACAATCTCGTTTATATGCGGGCGTCCATTTTAAAGTAGATAACGATGAAGGATTAGATTTAGGCAGACAAATCGGAGAAGTCGTTGTAAAAGTCTTAAGAGCGCAAAATGTTCAATTAAGGTAATAAAAATGCGATGCTAAAAGGGGCATCGCTTTTGCATATATTGACTAATATTTTTAAACCTTTAGCTAGGGTCGTTTTCATCTAAAGTCAAAGCAGTTACATTCGTGGATTCCCCGTTCTCAATTTCCTCCTGAGTGGCATCTTGATTTAATATATCCTCTGTATTAATGCCTTCAGCAAGAGTTGGTTCTCCTTTGGAATATGTATCTTTTTTCATAACAGTCACTTCTTTCAATTGATTTTGTGTTAAAAATAACACTGAATTTATTGTTTACAAAAAGTGAAAAGAAATTCTATTACTGCAAAAGTAAGTTATAAAAACAGTATTGGAGAAGTATCAGAACACCTTCGGCTGATGTAGCTTATTATGATGAAAATTCAAACTTATTTTTATATTTAAAGGGAGATTTTAACAAATTAGTATTCTTCTAAAAGCAACATGTGTACACTAGATATTGGGAGCAATGTTTGTTATTATTATGTGTTTTACCAATCGATCGACCAAAAAACTTCATTTTATGATGCAAAGTTTTATTATTTAATGCTATTAACTCTTTAACTTAGTCCCATGGAGGATGCAATGATACTTATTCAGAAACAAAACCTATTAAAAATCATATCGTATTTGTTTACAAAGCTAGCTGGTGCAGGATTTACACTTTTCTTGTTTTTTACATATTTATTTCTTGCATCTGGATTTGATAAGTATAAATTTGTTGAATCCATTTCGAGTTGGAACATATGGATCATTATTTTTGGTTACGGTGTTATTTGCTCCATGATGATTGATTTCTTACAATGGAAGATACCTAGAATCAATAACAGGATAAAAGTTCTCCTTTATATTGTTGCAGGATATTCGTTTTTTCTCATAATGGGTATCAATGTATTTGCATTTATTGCAGGAACCATTGGAGCATTGTGTTCACTACTATTTTATTTTGGAACGTATCTGTCTGACCGTTCAAAAGGTACTAAATTTGCATTTGCCATTCTTGTACCCTTATTTTTTATAATTCTACTGAATGTTGATTTTACAGAAAAGGTTAAGTGGAATGAAGTGAGAGATGATTCATCCTATACAGCAAGTTTTGAATATTTTAATGGAAAACATGAAATCCCCATTAAAGTTCAGGCCAATCAAACTGCCATCATTTCGATTGAATTTATCAATCAAAATGGGGGAGGTCATGGGTATCATGTTCTAAACGAGAAAGATAAGTTGGTCGGAATGACAGAAGTGCAGGAAGGGACTATGAAGGTTAATGCTGAAGATACGGGTGTATATCGAGTGGTTGTAAAAGGAGATGATATACGAGGCAGATTTACCGTAACGTGGAAAATAGATAAAACCCATTAATAGAGCAAATTGATTTTTAGTTCGTTTTATATAATAACATAAGGATACGCTGTTGATTCCGACAACAACAGCGTTGTTAATAACGTATGGTTTTTATAAGATGCCTTTTTACCAAACAAACGGGATTAATCTCGAAGTCTTTTGAATATAACTTGGATACTCACCTGGAAACAATCCTATCAAGGCTTTTTCTTCTATGTTTATACGATAACTGAACACAACGATAAAAAAGAACTAAGCAAATAAAGACACAACCCATGTAATTAAAAAAGTCCAATACCAATTAATGTTTACATGTAAAAGAAGGAATATTGTAATAGAGATAGAATTTATTAACTTCGTAGTTTATGGATATTTTAGGAGGATATTATGAAATTTGTTTTAGTATTTGGTCCACAGGCTGTTGGCAAAATGACGGTAGGGCAGGAATTAGCTAAAATAACCGGTTTAAAGCTTTTTCATAATCACATGACGATTGAAATGGTTACTCCTATTTTTGATTTCAGTACAAAAGAAGGTCAAAGATTAGTAAGCTTATTTCGGCGAGAGATATTTGAAGCAGTAGCAAAAAGCGATCTGGAAGGTTTGATTTTCACCTATGTCTGGGCCTTCAACCATCCATCTGATTGGGACTATGTCAATGAAGTCTGTGAGATTTTTGAGTCAAGAGGTGGCATTGTTTACTTCGTCGAACTTGAGGCAGATCTGGATGAAAGATTGGAACGAAATAAAAGTCCTCATCGACTGGAGCATAAACCGACGAAAAGAAACATTGAATGGTCTGAAAATAATTTAAAGAAGTCGTTGGAAAAATACAGATTGAATTCCTTAGAGGGTGAAATTTCAAAAGAAAAATATATCAGAATTAATAATACGAACATGAGTGCCGAAGAAGTAGCGAAAGTCATTAAAGAGAAATTTCAGTTATAAAAATCTTTGGAATTTTAGAAGAGGAGAACATTATGAAGACTAACTTCATCAAATTAACAGAGCCTACCCAAACGTTTGTTGAGGTTTTTAATCGTTGGGATAACGATCCCGTATTAATCCCGTTGACACGCCCAAACCAAAACAAGGCTGCATTGGAACACCGTGAGACCATGACCCTGGATGACGTAAAACAAAGACTAGTTCACCATCATACATACCTGATTTATCTCGATGACCAATTGGTCGGTGAAATGAACTATATGGTTGATCCGAACCATCTATACAAGAAAGAGGCAGGAACCGCATGGATTGGCATTACCATTGGAGAGCCTGAAGCCCGTGGAAAAGGGATCGGTTTTCATGCGATTCAATTCTTAGAAGAAGAGATTAAGAAGGATGGATTCAATCGTGTTGAATTGGGAGTGTTTGAATTTAACACACAGGCACAAAAGCTGTATGAAAAGCTAGGCTACAAGGAAATCGGCCGAATCGAAAATTTCACTTATTGGGCTGATAAAATGTGGTTTGATATCCGCATGGAGAAGTATTTATAAAGTTAAAAATACTTTTTAATAAAGAGTGCATAAAACATGACCAACATTAAAACATTAGACACTCCAACCTTGCTGCTACCTGTTAGTAATTTGATAGATACCCCCTAGTCAGATATGATAGAAGAAGGAAGCAAGGGGTAATTCAACTAGCTAAAGAAATGAGCATATGGAAGGGAGAACAACAATCATAATGATCTATCTACTTGTTATTTTGGTTGTGTTAACAATTAGTATCATTCTTTTTGTAAACATGCACCCCTTGTTTGGAGGAAGCATTAGTAACAGTGATCGTGAGCGGTATCGTTATTTCGATCATTATAAGAATGGTAAATTTGTTAATCAAAGCCCCACGGAAATGAAGATGGGTGTTTCTACGATTCTTTCGTTAATGAAAGATTCAATGTCAGGAAGAAAGGATCGCAAACCAACAAACCTCATTCCAATTTCTCTCGATTGGAAAAAAATAAAAAGTAACGAGGATAGCTTGACTTGGTTTGGTCATTCCACTTTCCTTTTAAATGTAGATGATAAAAAAATACTAATTGACCCGATGTTTGGACCATCCCCATCACCGGTACCTTTTATAGGCAGCAAGCGTTACAGTAAGGATTTGTTAGATGTTATTGATGAGCTGCCTCCAATCGACGCAGTCTTGATAACCCATGATCATTACGATCATTTGGACTATGCCTCGATCATAAAATTAAAAGAAATAGTGGGACAGTTCTTTGTGCCACTTGGTGTAGCTGCTCACTTAATCAAGTGGGGTGTAGATAAAGAAAGAATCAGTGAATGTAACTGGTGGGATGAACTTGAATGGCAAGGATTATCGATCGCTTCCGTTCCATCGCAGCATTTTTCCGGCAGGGGAGTGCTTAATCGAGATACAACGTTATGGAATGGCTGGGTGATTCTTGGAAAAAACAACAGAATCTATACCAGTGGTGATGGCGGATATGGACCACACTTTAAACAGATTGGTGAAAAATATGGACCATTTGATCTTACCTTAATGGAAGGCGGGCAATATGATGAGCGGTGGTCAGCGATCCATATGCAGCCAGAAGAGTCCGTCCAGGCTCATCTAGATGTAAGAGGTAAATACATGATGCTGATTCACTGGGGGGCATTTACGTTGGCTTATCATAGCTGGACAGATCCAGTAGAAAGAGGAATACGTGCAGCCGAAGAAAAAGGAGTAAAAATAATTGCTCCCAAAATAGGGGAGACCGTATTTCTTACGGACAGCTTGCCAGAACCAAAAGACTGGTGGAATTTGTACAATACTAGGAACTCAATTGAAATGGAATCAACAGTTTAATTGTAAATTTTTATAGGAAGTGGTTGCGAAAAAAGCAGTCGCTTTTTTCTTTTTTCAGAGTATATACAAAAATTAACCTATGATACGAAGTACCTTCCCTTTTCAAAACGAATAGGATGAATGGATAAAAGGTGAAGGGATTGAGAAAAATGTACTATGTTCCTTATACGTATCCATACCCATACCCTTACTACAGCAATGATCCGATGTATTTTGATGGGAGAGGAATGCAGCATATGTATTGGGGATATCCTCCTGAGGTAGAGTATGCTGAGCCATATCGTTATTGGCAATCATTAAATGAGGCAAGAAGAATTGAGTTAAAAGACTATGGAAAAAAACCATTTGTAGTAAATATCGAGGAAGCAACGAAACAAAACAATACCTATCGAACTGCTTTATGGACAGGAAGCCATCTGCAAGTTACGCTTATGAGTATCGACGTTGGGGGAGACATCGGTTTAGAAGTTCATCCTGATGTTGATCAATTCCTACGAATTGAAGAGGGGCAAGGGATCGTCCAAATGGGCGATTCAAAAGACAATTTAACTTTTCGAGAAAGAGTGTATGATAATTATGCCATTATGGTACCGGCCGGTACATGGCACAATGTAACCAATACGGGCGATAAACCACTTAAACTGTATTCCATTTATGCACCACCTAATCATCCTTTTGGTACTGTTCATCGGACGAAAGCAGAGGCAATGGCTGCTGAAGAATAACATGATTAGTAGAAGGATAGGACCATATGGAATTTCTATTCAAGGATATTGGATGTCAACCAAATTGACATCTAATATTCGTTTTTGTATAGTAGGGGGGTGTAAATTATGATTGGAGTGAATCAGTTGATCCCAACCTCTGAATTACAAAGTTTAGATTTGATTGACCTTTTAAGCGAACGCCATAATTTGGTCCGTAGAATCTCAGAGAAAGCATGGAACAATCAAAGTGAGATTCATATTTCTAATTCGGAATGGTATATCATGGCTAGAATTTATAAAAAACAGCCCAGCATTTCGTATATTACAAAAAACGTAGAAATTTCTCGTCAGGCCATACATAAGTTTATCCATAAGCTTTCTGAAAAAGGATTAGTAGAAGTCAATAATGTTGAAAATAACAAGAAAGAAAAATGTATACGCTTAACAGCTTTAGGAGAAGAATGCTACGAGAAAAATGAGGCTCTAAAAGCCCAACTTGAGAAGAAAATTGCCGAAAAAATAGGTACTGAGCAAGTAAAAATTCTTAAAGATCTATTAAAGTTAGATTGGGATATTCAATAGGAGACCAAAACCCCCGCTTTCGTCAAAAAAGCAGGGGTTTTTCTAATTTATTCCCTTAATTAACCTTATTACCATTTCATTTATTTCTTCATAAGAGGTATTTAGAGATATTGCTAATTCTTTAAACAATATATTTTGTGAATTGATCATTAGTTTACGGTCTTGTTCATTCAGTTTTTTATCATGAAGTTCAGCATCAATTTGTTTTCGCATTAGTGTATTTATTACTTTAGCAATCACTTTTCTCTCACCCGTGTTTAGAATATCGGAGTACAAATGGAGACGTATGTTCGGTTTATCATACCATTCTACCCCTGGATATTTAAATGATTCCAATATTTCATGGGCTTCATCTTTATGGATTAGATCAAGCATGGCTACCTTATCATTATTTACAGGGATACTGATGGTTAAATGATGCTTATTATCCATTGGATGTAATACATAATATTTTTTTGTAATCCCTGAAAAGGTTTTTTCACAAATATCATTAATTTTACAAATGCCATGTGCGGAATAGATAACCAAATCTCCAATATTAAACATTTGATCACTCCCATTTAAATCGTCAACTAAGTTGATGATAACGCGAAAAAAATATTTTGTCAACCAAGTTGACAATAGGAAAAAATTTTTGATATATTTAACAGGTTCATTTTTATCGCGGTCAAATTCATGAAAAAGGAGAGTAATATGAGTACACAAATTCAGGTTAAGAGTCCTAAAACAATGGCATTTATCTTAATGTTGGGTGCATTTATTGGATTATTTGGGGAAACAGCATTAAATATGGCATTATCAAACATTATGGAACAATTTTCTGTACCAGCTGCAACTGCACAGTGGCTGACAACAGGATATTTATTAGTATTAGCGATTTTAGTGCCAGTCTCAGCACTATTAATGAAATGGTTTACGACAAGACAATTAGTGATCGGGGGGCTGATTATTTCGTTGTTAGGAGCAATTTTAGCAGCGTTAAATTTCAGTTTTAGTATTTTATTACTCGGTCGTGTAGTACAAGCAATCGGAACAGGTCTTTTATTACCGGTCATGCTGAGTGTTATGCTGCTTATTTTCCCAATTCAGAAACGTGGAGTGGTAATGGGGCTTATGGGTCTTGTTATTACTTTAGCTCCAGCCTTAGGACCAACACTTTCAGGGGTCATTATTAGTACGTTAAGCTGGCCATATATTTTCTGGTTCAGCGCAATTGCCTATGTGTTATTGATCATGGTTGCTGTGGCGAAAATTGCCAATGTTTCGGAAATTACGAAACCTAAAATCGATGTTCCGTCGATTCTTTTATCAACAATTGGTTTTGGTGGTTTAATTTTTGCTTTGAGTACGATGGCTGAAGAAGCTTTTTCATCACCTAGAGTATGGGCACCTTTACTTGTAGGGATTATCGCTCTCATTTTATTTGGTATTCGTCAAAATAAAATGGGTCAGCCAATGGTTAATTTACGTGTCTTTAAGTATCCAATGTTCACATTAGGAACATTGACGATGTTTCTTGGTATTTTAATCATTTTATCTACAGGGATTTTATTACCAATGTATTTAAAAGGCGCTTTATTATTTAGTGCTGCGATGGCTGGTTTATTATTACTACCTGGAAATGCCGTCAACTTTATTTTGTCACCGATTGTAGGAGCTCTATTCGATAAAGTTGGAGCACGTCGTTTCACCATTATTGGCTTTATCTTTGTCGTGATTGGGAATATCGTTTTTCTTTCCACTATTTCAAGCGAAACACCTGCATGGCAAGTTGTAGTTGCGTTTATGATTTTATTCTTTGGGTTAACAATGGTTATGATGCCTGCACAAACCAATGCAATGAATCAATTACCACGTGAGTTATATGGTGATGGCTCAGCAGCTATGAATACATTGAATCAAGTAGCTGGAGCAGCTGGTACAGCAATCGCAATTACGGTATTTACGAGTGGTCAAAACAGTTATGTAGTTGATTTTCCTAATGCCACTCAGCCAGAAATATTAGCTGCTGGTATAAAATATGCCTTCTACTTTATTACAGGAATTTCGGTAATTGGATTATTAGGTTCTTTCTTTGTAAAAAAACCAAGCGAAATAAAGGAAAAATCTCCAGCTACGGTGAAAACAACAGAACCTATAAGCAGGTAGTAAAACAAATAAGTATCTTTTAAATAGATAGAACGGATTCAAACATGGTAGAAGTAGATGAAAGTCATATGGAAAATCATTAACCTTTATAAAAAAACTAGGAAAATATCAAGAAACCATTCGTAAAAGTGTATTTTTACGAATGGTTTCCTTTTTTATTAGAAGATCTTTTTCATGATGAAATAATCTTTTTCGAAATATTTTTGATAATGTCTCCTCTGCTAAGTACACCAATGACACGACCAGCTCCATTGACTACAGGGAGTTTTTTGAAATGATGACGGGATAATAAACGGATTGTCTTATCAAACTCTTCATCAGGTGATACGTAGAGGATATTTCTTTTGGTCATAATATCTTTTACGGGTGTATCCAATTTTTCTTGTATTACATCCTCGAGTTCTCCGTCCTCAATAATATAAACAAGACCAGCAATACCAAGAGGTTTTGGAGCTAGGTACCGTAATACGTCTCCATCAGATATCATACCTACCAATTGATCTTTATCATCCACAACTGGTACACCGCCAATTCGGTTAGAATTGAGGATATTTAACAATTCCTTCACAGTATTCGAAGGTTTTACAGTAAAAACTTTTGTAATCATGAAGTCTCTTACCCTCATAACAAATCCCTCTCTTCATGTTGCAATCGCATACATTCTAATTATATTAATATTTTAACATTAAATGTAACACTCCTTTTAATGATAAATTTGTCAATTTTTACTTTTATAACAAAGCAATTTTTCAAAAGTAGAGTTATCAAGTATTCCTAATTTATACTTTGAACAGTATAATCAGGGATGGGAGTTGAGATAAATGAATGCAAAAGACATAGCTAATATCCGAAAGCAGTTTAAATTAAACAATGATCTTATGAAAATTCGAGAAATCTTAAATGTTTATGTTCAGAAAGAGTCAGGTGAGATTTATCACTCAGTCATTTCACCATTTGAAATGTTAGAACAGGAGTCGCAAGAATTATTTTTAATGAATTTCAAAAAGGTTTTGACAGGAACTCTCGATGCCAAATTATTTGAGTTGAAATTTCAACGGGATGTGGAAGATAACACCCAAATGATCCTCTTTGATGGATTGCAAACTGATACCACCGATGATTGGATTGAATATATGCACCAAATCGTTGGGAAAATGTTTGCTCATACTGTTTATGAATTTGATACTGTTGTAACGTTTATACGTGGAGAATATCGAAAAGCGACGAAGAAACGTGATCCAGAATCCGAAGAAGGCGGAAATGATGAAGTTTATTCCAACGAGTTTATTCTCTGCAGTCTCAATAAAACCGATCAGCCGAAAAAAGCTTTGGTGTTTGATTATATCGAAAGAGAATTCAGATCGAATAACGCCTTTGATCCCATTATTAATTTAGCACAACCGTTGTCAGGCTTTTTGTTCCCTGCTTTCAATGACAACGCTGCAGATGTGAACCATATTCTTTATTGTGCAGGAAAAGCGAATCAACCAAATGAGACATTTATCGACCAGGTACTCAATTGCGAAGAAATCATTACCGCATTGGAAGAAAAGGATAGCTTTGAATTAATCCTGAATAAGGTAATCGGAGACACAGTAGATTCCCAGGTCATTTCTAATGTCTATGAGGAAATTGATAGGGTGGTCCAGGAGAATAAAGAAAATGAAGAAAGTGAAGCCCCTAAGTTAGATTCTCGGGACATCGAACGGATTTTAACAGTAAGCGGAGTCGAAAATGTAGATACTGCTAAAGTGGAACATGCTTTCAAAGCGATCGTTGATGACGAAAAACATGAGCTAAAAGCGAGCAATTTAATTCCTAAATCGATAAAAATTGAAACAAAGGTTGCAAATTTAACCCTCAGCCCAAAAGACTTGAAACATGTAAAATATATTATGTTCCAAGGCAAACGTTGCCTAATGTTGGAAATCGATGATGATGTAGTCGTGGAAGGATTCCGACTAGAATCAGAAATAATGTAATGGTTTTTTAGGACAGGTTCCTTATTAACATGAATTTATGTTGGTACTCTACAATTGGTAGGGACCAACTTTTTTGTTTTATAGGACAAATTCAGGCTAAACGAAGGACAGGTAATTTTGCTTGAAGAAGATTATAATCTAATGGAGGTGTTGAAAGTGGATGAACTGATAAGTAAATGCTGGCAAATTAAAAATGCTTTTAATATAGGGATACAAGTACTCGACAATCAATTTAAAACGATTTTACATATTTCTGATGATCACGAACCCTTGGTTATTATTGAAACTCGAAAAAAAATGTATTTGAATCTTCAACATGCATTAGTAAAGGCAGATAGAAATAGTTTTTGTTATTATACGGATTCTTTTCAACTATCGTATATGGCAGTGGCCATTCAGGAGGATGAGCTTCATAAAGGAATGGTGGTGGTTGGACCTTTTCTAAATGACAGGGTGACGGACAATTTTATCTGGAAAGTAATGAAGGACAATCGACTTGAAAATAATTGGTTGAAGCCATTAGAGCTGTTTTATAAATCATTAGTCAATTTAGCACCATCATACTTAGCAATCGGCGATTTAATCGTAAATATACTAGTAAACCCACACATTAAATCCCAAATCATAACAACTAAAAACGAGGATGAACAAAATTGGGCGGATATCCAACCACTGGAATATGATCAGGATGGTATGGAGATTAAACTAAGGTATGAGGCAGAAAAGAAATTGTTGCATTTTATTGAAATAGGGGATAAAGAAAATGCCAGGAAAGCAATATTTGAACATGCTGGTGATTTTTCATATAGGGTTCCGGGAAATCCTTTGCGAGCGAGAAAAAATCTTACCTTTTCAGGTAATACTATGTTTAGGATTGCTGCTTCGAAAGGAGGGGTAGAACCACAATATTTACATGCGATTTCGGAAAAATATGCACTCAAGATCGAGGGATCAGTGTCTATGTCCGAATTAGAAGCCTTGAACTTCAGCATGGTAGATGAATATTGTGCTGCGGTTAATAATTTTGCTATAAAAGGGCATAGTCCGGTTGTAAAGAAAGCTTTAATGTATATAAATCTCCACTTTAATGAATCGATTAATTTGCAATCAATAGCAGATGAAATAGGGTTTAATCGAACCTATCTAGCAAAGAAATTTAAAAATGAAATGAATCTAACAGTGATTGATTATATACAAAGAAAGCGAATTGATGAAGCAATCTTTCTCATTGAACTAGGAAGGTCATCTATTACAGAGATTGGTATGCAAGTAGGTTTTAGCAGCTATAATTATTTTTGTAAAGTATTTAAAGATATAAAAGGAATGACTGCTTCGGAGTATAAAGGAAGCAATCAATTAGGAAATGGGGCAAATGCATAAACGCGTGGCCTCCTTTTTTTTCGTCTATTATTTCCTCAATTATTAAAAAATATTTTAAATTAGCGTGCAATTTTATATAAAAGACTACAATAATGGGTGTGAAAACGTAATCAAATTGCTAATATTAATTCTAGGGGATTAATAAAGATAGATCTATTTCCAAATGATTCAAAATATATCAATCATTAATTGATGTGGCGAACAATTTTAGGAGGCATTTGAATTGAACCATAAACAACCTGAATTAGAAGTCAGAGTTAAGAAAATCATTGAAGTGGATGGGTTAAAATTTAAAGATTTGAATAATAGTGGGAAACTAGAACCTTATAAAGATTGGCGTTTAAGTCCGAAAGAACGTGCGGATAACTTAGTCTCATTGATGAATATCGATGAAAAAGTCGGCATGATGCTGATCAATACCCGTAAAATGGGTCTTTCTCAAGAAGATAAGAGTAAGACCAGTCATAATGGCGTGCTAGATGAAGCGATTGTGGAAAAAGGTGAAAACATTTTTGCAGTTTTAAAAATCTATGGAACCTCACATACTATTGAAAATATGCATTTACGACACTTCATTCATAGAGACAATCATAGTCCGGCCGAAATGGCAGAGTGGATCAATACGATGAATGAGGTTTGTGAGGGTACACGTCTTGGGATTCCTTGTTTAATCACATCCAATTCAAGAAATGAAAATGGTGAATCCATTTTCGGTATGAACGATGCAGTTGGGATATTTTCTACATGGCCAGGTACATTAGGTCTTGCTGCCGCGGCTAAAGGCGATATTAAAAATGGCGGTGACGCATCGCTAATCAGCCAATTTGCCGAAATCGCACATGATGAATGGGATGCGACTGGAATTAGAAAAGGATATATGTATATGGCGGATACCGCCACAGATCCTCGATGGCAGCGCACATATGGTACGTTTGGGGAAGATCCGGAATTTATTTCTGATGCTATCGGACGCATCATTGACGGGTTCCAAGGAAAGACGGTTGGTAAACATAGTATCGCGATGACAACGAAGCACTTCCCTGGCGGCGGAGCAAGGGAAAATGGATTTGACCCGCATTATAAAGAGGGGAAATGGAATCTTTACCCAACAGCTGGAAGCTTAGAAAAGTATCACTTGCCACCGTTCCAGGCAGCGGTTGAACATGGGACATCTTCAATCATGCCGTATTACTCCATTCCTAGTATCAAGAAAAGTGTCGTTCAAGAATTCGAAGGGGAAGACATCCCGTTTGAAGAAGTGGGTTTTACCTTTAATCACTATTTCTTAAAAAATATTCTGAGAGATAAGCTAGGGTTCAAGGGCTATGTCAATAGCGACAGCGGCATCACTAATAAAATGGCATGGGGCGTTGAAGAGTTGACCGAGGCTGAACGTTTTGCGAAAGCGATCATCGCTGGTACAGATCTTGTTGCGGATACGAATGATATTGAAAATCTGAAAAAAGCGATTGAAAATGGCTGGATTAGCAAAAAGCGCATAGATGAAGCCAATGAAAGGCTGCTTACCGAAATGTTCGCCTTAGGACTTTTTGATGATCGTACTTACGTTTCACCAGAAAATGCAACTACGGTAGTTAATACTCCTGCTCACTGGGAAGCTGCATATGAAGCTCACAAGAAATCGGTAACGATCCTTAAAAATTCACAACAGACCTTGCCCCTAACAGCAGAAAAGCTGGATGGTAAGAAGGTTTATGTAGAAGTTTTCCACAAGGATTCGGAAATCGCCACTTCTTACACGGAACAAGCAAGAAAAGAATGCGAAGAGCTTGGCCAATTTACGTTAACTGAGAATTATGAAGAAACAGACCTTGCGATATTATTTTTACAACCAAAATCTGGATCTTATTTCAATGCGACACCAGGACTGTTAGAGCTTGAATTATGTGAGAATAAAACTTTAAAAGCTTTAGATGGTTCTGAGTATCAAGAAACGACATTGAGTGGTTTAGATCATCTAAAGGAAGTATGTGACAGTATCCATAATCGCGGTGGAAAAGTCATTATCAGTGTGAATATCACCCTGCCGTGGATACTTGGAAATGTTGAACCCTTAGCAGATGTGTTGATTGCTGGATACGATACCTTCTTTAAGCCACAATTTGAGGTGATTGCAGGTGATTTTCAACCAGTAGGCGTGTTATCTCTGACATTACCAGCAAGTGAAGCGGTTATTGCAGTTGATGAAAATGGTGATTGTGTGTCGAGAAATGATGTCCCAGGCTATGACAAGGACAAATATATGCCTGAAGGAATGCAATATGCTTATAAAGATAATGATGGTAATGTCTATAAACTTGGTCATGGACTAACATATTAATAAAATGATCTAAAAAAGCTAAGGTGAATTGCCTTAGCTTTTTTTCATTTCCTAAACAGCTGAGATTATATGGTTTAAAATAGTACAAGTTACTATAGGAAAATAGGTAATAGGAATAACATCCATTTCATATACATGGCAAGGAAGTGTATAGTTAAGGAGGGACAACATGGCAGCAAATCCGATTGTTGCTAGATCATTAGACGAAATAAAATTTTGGTCTAGGATTATGAAAGAACATTCTTTATTTTTAAGTCTTGGCTTCACATATGAACAGAAACAATTAATTGAGGAAGCGCAGCAGTTTTATGCTTTATTTGAGAGAATCGAGGAGAAGTTATCTAGATTTACAGTGAATTCTGATCCACGTCAAGTTCAAGCTTTTAATACTGAAGTTTATCAAGCAGCAGCAGCCATTTATGGGTATAAAAGGAAGATATTAGATTTAACGCTACGCTGTCAAATCAGGCACAACAATTTTCCTTTATTAGTTGACCATATTAGTAGAGAAGCAGCTTATTTTGCAAATCGGTTAAAAGAATTAAACGAAGGAAAATTAGTACCAGCGCCCGATGAAGTTATACAAGAAAATGTATTTTTCTTAAAAATTATGGCCGACCATGCAAAGTTTATCGGACACCTTTTAGATCCATCAGAAAGAAAATTAGTTGACCAAGCGAGAGAGTTTAGTCATGATTTTGACCAATTATTGTTTCAAGCCGTTGATTTGGATTATATGCGGCCACAATCTGAAACAAAACCATTATTAAGTCATTTTTTAAACCAAAATAAAGTATCCGTTGCTTCTTTAAGAGACTTCAAGAAAACAGCACGAGACTTAATTGAAGCATGCCGTATCAAGAGCAACATTCACCCGCTCTTAGCTGACCATACATTTAGGGAAGCGGAGAGATTCCTAGAAATCATCGATTTTTTTGAAGCTAGTCTAACATAAAATAAACTATAAAAACAAACCTTCCACTTAACAATAGTGGAAGGTTTGTTTTCATTTCTTCAGCTGTTTTATTCTTACTTGTTCTTTTGTGGTAACGCCTTCAAACGCGCTGTCTCAAGCTTCTTTTGTCCTTATTTCATGATTTAAAAGGTGCCCAACATACGAAATTTCTTTGATCGTAATCAATAGTTCCCCGGTTGGAATGTTTAATGGTATCTTTTCACCGATATTCTTAAAAAGAAGCTGCCTGCCTACCGGAGATAAGAAGGAAATATAGCCCAAATCCGGATCAGACTGTTCCGGGTAACAAATTACATAATCTTCAGTTTCGTTTTCCTCATCGTACAAAACCGTGACCTTTGTCCCGATAAACACTTTCGGAAAGAATGAAATATAATCATTTCTTTGATTTATTTTTAATAAGTCCTCAACCTCTAGTACGTATAAATTAAAGAAGTGTTTTAATCGTTCTTGAATAGGGGTTGATGAGATATAGAGATTCGTTAACTCCTTGATGTTTTCATCAATAAAATTTAACTGTTGAAGGAAGAAGTCCTTGTTATGATGTAAACTATGGTTCATAGTAGATAACCCCCAAGCTTGGATTAAACTTTTTGCAAAACTTCATTAATTTTTTCATTTTTACTCCTCCTAAATATAAAAATAATACCTTCCGTACAAGAAATCAGATAACCAACGGTAATATTGGCGTTATCTGCATTTCTGTACAATAAAGAGGAATATGCCCCTTTATCTAATGGAAGATATTAGTATTATTTTACCATACATAAACAGAAATATCATGAATACCAATCAATTGTTATTTTAAATTAGCTCCAATGAGATTCAATCAATTAAAAAACAGCCTCTTATAAAGGAGGGCACTGAAAAAGTCCGCTTTTAACAATCAGGGGGTCAATTGCTCGATATTAGTCGAGCGATTGACCCACTTTTGCTTTATACTAAAGATATCAATGTGTGTAGGTGGTATCGAAATGATTTCAAATCAAGAAACCCTCAAACTTAGTCCGTT
>NZ_BAWM01000005.1 GCF_000759675.1 Neobacillus niacini
AAAAGTTACGTTGGCTTAGCTTTTATAAAAAGCTAAAAAATTGTTTGTTGACGTTCTTGTTTGTTTAGTTTTCAAAGAACAATTAATTCGTATCGCTCAAAAGCGACTTTATCATCTTACCAAGTTATTAACTTAATGTCAACAACTTTTTAACTTCTTTTTTTAAAGAAGGTTGTTTGTTTCGCAACAACAGATATTAATATACCACCATTGATTCCTCAGTGCAATACCTTTTTAAACTTATTTGTCCAATATATTAAAATAATAATTTTCAAATATCTTTTATCAATAAAACAAAAAAGCACTAGTTGCCCAGTGCTTTCTAAAATAATATTAACGATGACGCATTAATGGGAATAATAGTACGTCACGAATAGATGGAGAGTTGGTTAATAGCATTACGATACGATCGATTCCGATTCCTAATCCACCTGTAGGCGGCATACCATATTCTAGTGCTTCAACAAAGTCTTCGTCCATTTCATGTGCCTCATCATTACCCTGCTCACGCTCTTTTAATTGCGCTTCAAAACGTTCCCTTTGGTCAATTGGGTCATTTAACTCAGTAAATGCATTAGCATGTTCACGAGCAACTATAAATAACTCGAACCGGTCTGTAAATCTTGGATCCTCTTCGTTTTTCTTAGCAAGTGGAGAGATTTCAACCGGATGACCATAAATGAAAGTTGGCTGTATTAACTTTTCTTCAACCTTTTGCTCGAAGAATTCGTTAACTATATGACCATAAAGCATATGTTCAGTAATTTCTACTCCATGTTCTTTCGCAATCGCGCGGGCTTCTTCCACACTCATTTCTTTCCAGAAGTCTACTCCAGTAAATTCTTTTATCGCGTCAACCATGTGCAGTCTTTTCCACTGTGGCTCGAGATTGACTTCATACTCTCCGTATTGAACTGTAGTTGTTCCTAATACTTCTTTAGCAATGTGCGCTATTAGATTTTCAGTCAGACTCATAATGTCCTGATAATCCGCATAAGCCTCGTAAAGCTCAATCATCGTAAACTCTGGATTGTGACGGGTAGAAACACCTTCGTTACGGAATACACGGCCAATTTCATAAACTTTTTCAAGTCCTCCAACGATTAGACGCTTTAAGTGGAGTTCAATAGCGATCCGCATGTATAGCTCCATATCAAGTGCATTATGGTGGGTAATAAACGGTCTTGCTGACGCACCACCGGCAATAGAGTGCATCATCGGTGTTTCCACTTCTAAATAACCATGATTATCTAAGTAACGACGCATTGATTGAATAATCTTGCTGCGTGTAATAAAAGTAGACCTGCTTTCTTGACTCATAATTAAATCAAGGTAACGCTGACGGTAGCGTTGTTCCACATCCTTTAACCCGTGGAATTTATCTGGTAATGGACGGAGAGCCTTGGTCAAAAACTCAAACTCTTGAACCTTTACAGAAAGTTCACCGACCTTTGTTTTAAATAGAGTACCCTTTACACCGATGATATCTCCTAAATCAGATGAATCAAATACTTCATAAGCTTCCGCACCAATCGCATCTACTCTAACATATACTTGAATTTGCCCAGTGAGATCTTGAATATTAGCAAATCCTGCTTTACCCTTACCACGTTTTGTCATGATCCGGCCTGCAAGAGTAACAGATACATTTTTAGCTTCTAAGTCTTCTTTTTCTAATTCCGCGTATTGCCCTACTAATTCTTTAATATTATGAGATCGATCATAGCGTTTACCAAAAGGATCTAGCCCTCTTTCACGCATCGCATTCATTTTGTCACGTCTGACCTGCAGCTGGTCATTTAATTCTTCCTGACTCATACTCAATCAACTCCAATTACTATCTTTTTATGTAAACCTTGGGTCCATGCCTGCGACATTCACTTTTTTCTACATACTTTATTATTTTACACAAACTAGAGAATTCAGACATCAAAAAAGTCCTTTATAAATAAAAACTGCCAGTTTTCACTGGCAGCCTTGTGATTAAACAAAGTTATTATAGAAAAAGAGTAGAGGTATGTCAAATTTAGCCTACAGTTACTTGACTTTCCTTTTCTTCTACATCCGCAACCATATCATTTAACAACGTAACCAATTGATCACGAGTATCACACTCATTAATCGCATTTCTTACTTTTGCATTGCCTCTTACACCTTTTAAATACCAAGCTGCATGCTTGCGCATTTCTCTAACCGCTACATCCTCATTTTTCAAAGCAATTAAACGGTCTAAGTGTAAAATACACACATCCATTTTTTCACGAACGGAAGGCTCGCCCATAAGTTTACCTGTTTCAAGGAATTGAACCGTGCGGTAAATCATCCATGGGTTTCCTAGAGCAGCTCTTCCTATCATAACTCCATCACAGCCAGTTTCTTCAAGCATTCTTTTCGCGTCTTGTGGAGTTTGCACATCACCATTCCCAATTAATGGGATGTTTATTGATTGCTTTACTTCTCTAATAATATCCCAGTTCGCATTTCCTTCATACATCTGAACGCGTGTACGTCCATGAAGCGCAACTGCTTGACCGCCGGCTCTTTCTACTGCCTGTGCATTTTTTACAGCAAAAATATGGTCCTCGTCCCAGCCCATACGCATTTTTACGGTTACTGGTTTTTCAACCGCCTCTACAACAGCTGATACCATCTCGTAAATTTTATCTGGGTCTAACAGCCATTTAGCACCAGCGTCACATTTTGTGATTTTTGGAACCGGACAGCCCATATTGATATCAATAATATCTGCATTCGTATTTTTATCTACGAATTGTGCTGCTTCCACAAGTGTTTTCTTTTCTCCGCCAAAGATTTGCAGGCTTAATGGTTTTTCACGTTCGTCGATGTAAAGCATATTCATCGTTTTTTCGTTTTTTAAGACGATTCCTTTATCACTGACCATTTCCGCACAAACTAAGCCAGCCCCGAACTCTTTAACCGTTAAACGGAAGGCAGAGTTACATACACCAGCCATCGGCGCTAAAACGACTTGATTTTTCATTTCAATATTGCCGATTTTCAACATATGATAATACCTCCCATTCTATTCATTTGGTGATAATTCTTCGATAGAAATATTTAAGGTTTGACCAATTTTCTTTAGCAACTCACCTGTAGGCAGGCGGTTTCCTCTTTCAATCTCCCCAATAATTGATACTGATACACCAAGTTCCTTCGAAAAGCTTTCCTGCGTGTAACCCTTTAGCTTCCGATAGGCTCGAATACGTCTTCCCCATTTTTCCGCTTCCATATTCGGACTCCTTCTTTGTTAGGTAATTCGTTGATCCATGCTTCAAGTGGTTTTTCTATATTTGGAATGATTATGTCAGGTTTAATCTCTGCCAAAGGAATCATGACAAAATTCCGCTCTAGCATCCGTGGATGCGGAATAATAAGTTTCTCTGATTTAATATTTTCTTGGTTATAGAGGAGAATGTCAAGGTCAATTGTTCTTGGTCCCCACACAATTTCCCTTTTTCTCCCAAGTTCTAATTCAACTTTTAAACAAAAATCTAATAATTCTAAGGCGCTCCAGTCAGTCTGGATCTCGATCACCATATTTAAAAATAAATCTTGTTCCTCATATCCAACAGGATCTGTTTCATAAACAGAGGAGGTATTTACCAACTGAATTTTTGGATGTTTTGCTAGGCATTCAATGGCTTTCGATAAATAATCATACCTATTTTCGATATTAGATCCAAGGGCAACAAATGCTTTATTTCCCATATTTATCTTCTCCTCGTAATTTCTACTGCAACGGACCGATAGTGACCAGGGATTGGTGGATCTGGTTTGATTACCTTTATTGATACTTCAGAAACAAGAGTAAATTGCTTCAAAACGTTTTCTGCAATTTTTTCTGCAACAGCTTCAACAAGCTTATACGACTTTCCCTCTACAACCTCTTTACACACCTGAAATAACTCACCATAGTTTACCGAATGTTCTAGTTCATCTGTTACACCGGCTTTTTTTAAATCTACTAGAACCATTAAATCGACGATAAATCGCTGTCCAAGTTTGTTTTCTTCAGGAAAAACACCATGATAACCGTAGAATTCCATTTGATTTACCAATATTTTATCCACGGCTGACACCCTTCCCGATTAGAACATCCATCATTTTTGCCATTCTGCTCATTTCCTTAACATCATGAATACGAATGATTTGACATCCCTTTTGAATACCAAAGCATACCGTTGCCCCTGTACCTTCCATCCTTTCACTTACCGGAAGATCTAGCGCTTGTCCAATCATGGATTTTTTTGATGTCCCTAAAAGAACAGGATATCCTAGTGCGGTTAGCGTATCTAAGTTTTGCATCATCAAAATGTTCTCATTCAAGTCTTTAGCAAAACCAATTCCTGGGTCTAAAATAATCTGATCATCTCGTACACCTGCCTGTTTTACGATGTTAATACTCTCGTACAGGTCATTTAATACGTCTCTAATAAAAAAGGAGTAGTTTCGATCATGTCGATTATGCATTAGGATAATCGGAACATTATACTCTGCAGCAACAGCTGCGATTTTATCATCAGCCTTAGCTCCCCATATATCATTAATAATATGGGCACCAGCCTCAATCGCTCTTTGAGCAACCTTTGCTTTATATGTATCGATGGAGATAGGAACATTTACATGCTTAGAAATTGCCTCTATGACTGGAACAATACGCGCAATTTCATCCTCTTCAGAAATAACTGTATATCCTGGACGTGTTGATTCACCGCCAATATCAATGATATCAGCTCCATTTTTAACCATTTCTTTGGCATGCTCAACGGCCTGATCAATATTGTTATATTTTCCCCCATCTGAGAAAGAATCAGGGGTTGCATTTAAAATCCCCATAATATAGGTTTTTTTACTGAAATCCAAATGATATGGTCCGCATTTAATACTGTAATCTCCAGATGTATGCACCCTTAAAAACCTCCACTTAAATTGTTTACTTCTTACATCATACAAGAAGATTGTTTTTTAAAGCAAAAAAAAGAGGCATTAGCTTTAAGCTAGAACCTCTTCCGAGTTACTAATTATCCTTCATATTGGTAAAGAGGTGTACTTAAATAACGTTCTCCATTATCAGGAATAATGGCAAGTACCTTTTTACCTTTTCCAAGTTTCTTAGCAACTTCTAAAGCGGCATGGATAGCTGCTCCTGAGGAAATTCCACCTAGGATTCCTTCTTCTTTTGCTGCTCGGCGCGAAGCAGTGAAAGCATCTTCCGCTTGAACTTGGATGACTTCATCATATACTTCTGTATTTAAAACTGCTGGAACAAATCCTGCGCCAATTCCTTGAATCTTGTGTGGACCTGGCTTACCACCTGATAGTACCGGTGAATCAGTAGGCTCTACAGCATAAATTTTTACATTTGGGAACTTCTCACGAAGCACTTCTCCTGCACCTGTAATGGTTCCGCCAGTACCGATACCTGAAATAAATGCGTCAAGTTGATCCATTTGTTCTACAATTTCCTTACCAGTAGTTTTACGGTGTACTTCAGGATTTGCTTCATTTTCGAATTGTTGCGGTACGAAGTATCCGTTTTCAGCAGCAAGTGCATTCGCTTTTGCAATAGCACCTTTCATTCCTTCAGGTCCAGGAGTAAGAACTAGCTCTGCACCGTAAGCACGAAGTAAGTTTCTTCTTTCTAAGCTCATTGTTTCAGGCATAACAAAAATTGCTTTGTAACCTTTAGCTGCTGCAATCATAGCTAAACCGATACCTGTATTTCCACTTGTAGGTTCAATAATTGTATCGACTCCAGGTTTAATTAGACCCTTCTCTTCCGCAGCTTCAATCATTGCCAAAGCAATACGGTCTTTTACACTACTGCCAGGGTTGAAATACTCAAGCTTTAAATAAACCTCTGCGCTGTTTTCATCTACTAATCTGTTTAATTTAACAATAGGAGTTTGACCAACTAATTCTGCAACTGAATTCGCTACACGTACCATTAGAGCACCTCTTTCTTTATTCCGAGTATTTTTATTGGTATTATTATGAATTTATCAGTTTTCTACTTGTTTTGTCAACCATTTTACGCAGCAAAAATTCCAAATTTATCAATACACTTTTAGAATTAATTATTAATAAAAGCACAGAAAATGTCTCTGTGCTTCTCTTAGTTTGTATCTTTATTACCGTAAAACCAGTCTACCTTTGCTTCTTCCCAAAAGGTTGTGGCAGACGCTGAAGTTTTCATTTGTTCTAGTGCAATTTCTCGGCGAATTTGTTGTTTAACATCGTCATAAGAATACTTTTTACCCTTTATTTTTCCTTCAAGTTTAACAATCGCATATCCCTGTTCCACTTTGATAGGGTCACTCCAAGCATCTTTTTTTAACTTCTTTGCTGCTTGTAAGTACTCTGAAGGATACCGTTCTTCCCCGTCCATCAAATATCCAATATCTCCACCCTCATTAGCAGAAAATTCTTCAACTGATCGTTCCATAGCCAGTGCTGAGAAACTAGAACCTTGCGATAATTCCTTTAGCGCCTTTTCTGCTTCATCACTTGATTTCACAATAATATGTGATAAATGATAGGCGTCAGGGATGGTAAAGAGTTCTTTATTCGCTTCGAAATAAGCTTTCATCTCTTTTTCAGAGACCTTTACATCTCTTGTCAGGATTTCTTCCTGCAGCAGACTGTTACGAATATGCTCTTTCCATTTATTTTCAGTCGTCTTTTTATTTTCACTTGGCGAGCTGTATGTAGTTTGAAGGATTCTATATTCGCGGTCCACGTCTTTTTCAGATACCTGAATGTTATATTTGTCAGCCATCTCTTTAATCACTTTTTGGTCAATCATATCTTTTAGTACATCTTTTCCGTATCTTGACTCTAATTCGTTGAGCCATTCTTGTCTTGATATTTTACTTTCCCCCACTGTTGCGACTACTTCTTCACTTAAAGCAGTCCCGCTTAACTCTTTTACTTTCGAAAGGAAAAAGACAATCGTTAGACAGTTCAACAGAATAAGTGCTGCAATAACCATCCATAGCTGCTTCCGCCTCAACTACTCCTCCCCCCGCACTTTTTATTTTGCCTGACTTTTTAATTCCTCTAATTCTTCCCTTGTGAAAAGATATTTTTCATTACAAAAGTGACAGTGAGCTTCTGCCTGTCCATCTTCAATTATCATATCCTCAATTTCACCTTGACCTAGACCAACAATCGCATCAGCGAAACGATTCTTAGAACAGACACATTTAAATTGAACAGGCATTGCTTCTAGAACATTTACCTGTTCCTTCCCAAACAGCTCCTCCAAAATTTCTTCAGGGGTAAGACCTTGCTTTACTAATGTTGAAATCGGAGGAATCGTTTTTAAACGCTCCTCTACCTTGGTAATGGTTTCATCCTTTATTCCCGGCATTAGTTGAAAAATAAATCCACCTGCCGCAAGAATGGTATCATCAGGATTTACCAGGACACCTACTCCAACCGAGGAAGGTACCTGTTCCGAAGTAGCAAAGTAGTAGGTGAAGTCTTCCCCTAATTCTCCAGAGACGATTGGTACAAGACCCGAGAAAAAGTCACGAAGACCAGTATCTTTAACGACAGATAATGTACCATCAGTGCCAACCGCGCGGCGAACATCTAACTTGCCATGCTCATTTGCTTCAAAGTCTACTTGGGGATTTGATACATAGCCACGAACATCACCTTTTGCATTACTATCCACTAAGATGACGCCAATCGGGCCGCCCCCATCAATTTTAATCGTTAGTTTGTCTTCGCCCTTCAACATTGCTCCCATCATTACACCAGCAGTTAGAGAACGTCCTAAGGCTGCTGAGGCTGTGCGCCATGTTTCGTGTCTACGCTGGGCTTCAGAAACTACTTCAGTCGTACGGACAGCATATGCTCTTATTTGACCTTCATAAGCCAAAGCCTTTACTAAATAATCAGTCATTATGTAACTCCTTTCTAGTTGCTACTTCTTATAGTATCCATATTCCTCTTATAGATTAACTGCAATCCTTTTAAAGTTAAAAATGGATCGACGATATCAATAATCTTTGATTCTTGGGCTATTAAGGAAGATAATCCTCCAGTCGCAATGACTGTTGGTTTTTGATCACTCTGATCCATCATTCTTTTAACAATCCCCTCGACCTGACCTACATACCCGTAGACAATTCCCGCCTGCATGGCCGCAACTGTATTTTTACCAATAACGCCTTCAGGATGTGCAATATCTATCCTCGGCAGTTTTGCAGCCTTCGAATATAGTGCCTCTGTCGAAATACCAATCCCAGGAGCAATAGCCCCTCCCATATACTGACGCTGTTCATTGATGTAGCAATAAGTCGTAGCTGTACCAAAATCGACTATAATCAATGGACTGCCATATTCATGAATAGCAGCAACCGCATTAACAATTCGGTCAGCCCCTACTTCTTTAGGGTTTTCATATTTAATATTTAGCCCCGTTTTCATCCCAGGTCCAACTACTAATGGGGTAAGCTGAAAATATTTTTTGCACATTCTTTCTAGGGCAAACATGATAGGTGGAACGACAGATGAAATGATAATTCCATCAATTTGAGAAAACGAAAGGCCTGAAGCATCAAAAAGGGATTTAATAATCATCCCGAATTCATCTTCTGTTCGGTTTCGGTTCGTTTCTACACGCCAGTGATATTTAAGTTCTTCCCCTTTATATACACCTAAAACAGTATTTGTATTACCTACGTCAAATACGAAAATCAAAAGAATCACTCACTTTTCTGATATTTCTTTGATCATACTGCAAACATCATATCATAATTACTTTTTATCGTGAAAAAAAGAGTGCTTTTTTGTAAGCACTCTTTAAGAAAACTACTTTTCATCCTTTTCAGAAGTCTGGCTGGCAGAATCTTCATCCTTTTTAGTATTAATCGTTACTTTTACGTCATCTGACTTTTTAGTATCAACTTTAATACCTTCTAACTCCGATGCAGACTCAGGCATACGTCCATTTTCAATTAAATACTCAATTTGTTCTGCATTAAGCGTTTCGACTTCAAGAAGAGTCTTAGCAATCAGATCGAGTTTATCTCGATTCTCAGTAAGAATAGTTTTAGCTCTTTCATAACATTCTTTAAGAATGCGTTGAATTTCAAGGTCAATTTCAAAGGCAATGGCATCAGAATAGTTTTGCTCATTATGAATGTCACGTCCTAAGAATACTTGCCCGCCAGAAGCTTGACCGAACTGTCCAACTCCAAGCTTGTCACTCATACCAAATTCAGTGACCATTCTGCGAGCAATCCCTGTTGCACGTTGGAAATCGTTGTGAGCACCAGTACTTACTTCACCAAAAACAATCTCTTCCGCAACACGTCCGCCTAATAAACCAACGATTTTATCAAGTAATTCAGGTTTAGTCATAAAGTAGCGATCTTCCCTTGGAAGCATAACTGCGTATCCGCCTGCTTGACCACGAGGGACAATCGTAACCTTGTGAACCATGTCTGCTTCATTTAGTACCAAACCAATTACCGTATGTCCACCTTCATGGAAAGCAACAATATTGCGTTCTTTCTTTGAGATAACACGAGTCTTTTTAGCAGGACCGGCAATTACCCTGTCAGTTGCTTCATCAATATCTTCCATGTCGACCTTTTTCTTATTCTGACGTGCAGCAACTAAGGCCGCCTCATTTAATAAGTTTTCTAAGTCTGCACCAGAAAAACCAGGTGTTCGCATAGCAATATTTTTTAAGTTAACTGATTCATCTAACGGTTTGTTCTTTGCATGTACTTTTAGGACTGCTTCACGACCATTTACATCTGGACGGTCAACTGTGATTTGACGGTCAAAACGTCCTGGGCGTAATAATGCAGGGTCAAGAATGTCCGGACGATTGGTTGCGGCAATAATGATGATTCCTTCATTAGCACCAAATCCATCCATTTCAACTAATAATTGATTCAATGTTTGCTCTCGTTCATCGTGACCGCCGCCTAAACCAGCACCACGTTGACGACCAACAGCGTCAATTTCATCGATAAAAATGATACAAGGAGCATTTTTCTTAGCATTTTCAAACAAATCACGTACACGGGATGCACCGACCCCGACAAACATTTCAACGAAGTCAGAACCACTAATGGAGAAGAAAGGTACACCAGCTTCACCTGCTACTGCACGTGCAAGTAATGTTTTACCTGTTCCTGGAGGTCCAACAAGAAGGACTCCTTTTGGAATACGTGCACCAAGTTCAGCAAACTTTCTCGGATCCTTTAGGAATTCTACCACTTCGACTAATTCTTGTTTCTCTTCATCTGCACCAGCAACATCCTTAAAACGTGCTTTCTTCTTATCATCGTTATAAAGCTTTGCTTTACTCTTACCAAAATTCATGACACGGCTGCCGCCGCCTTGAGCTTGGTTTAATAAGAAGAAGAATAAGATAAAGATAATCACAAATGGAATAATGGAGGTGAAGAATGTTACCCAGCCGCTGGTTTCCTTGGCAGGCATTACTTCTACCGTCGAGCCTGCTGCATCAATACGTTCTAGAATTTTCTCACTGTTTGGAACGTACGTTAAAAAGTTCTTACCGCCTTTTACCTCTTTTTCAAACTGCCCCCGAACTTCAAATACCCCACGTTCAGGCTGCATAGAAAATGAATCCACTTCATTTTTTTCTAAATGTGCTACAAACTCATTGTAGGAAATGTTATCCGTAGGTTCATTGCTGCCATTAAAGAAGCTTACCACGCCAATTATGACTAAAAATATCAATAAATAAAAGATGGTATTACGGAAAATCCGATTCATCTCTTACCTCCTCCCGCGATAAAAACTTTTTTAGATAGTATCATAGAAAATCATTCCAATTCTTAAATTTCTCTTGTTTTAGTTTCCTTAAAGATTATCGCTATATACTTCTGGTTTTAAAACACCAATATATGGAAGGTTTCGGTATTTTTCAAGATAATCTAAACCGTAACCGACCACAAACTCGTCTGGGACAATAAAACCTACGTAATCTGCTTTTATTGCGCTCTTCCTTCCTGTTGGTTTATCAAGCAAGGTAACAATTTTGATTGATTTTGCTTTTCGGTAACGGAATAAATCAACGAGATAGCTTAGTGTTAAGCCGCTGTCGATGATATCCTCGATAATCAAGATATCTCTTCCTTCAACTGAAGTATCTAAATCCTTTAGGATTTTTACTTCTCCTGAAGATACCATGGCAGTACCATAGCTTGATACATCCATAAAATCCATTTCCAAATAGCAATCCACTCGTTTAAGTAAATCAGCCATAAATGGCATTGCACCCTTTAATACACCAATTGCGAGAGGGAAGCGGTCGTGATACTCTTCTGATAATTGAGCCCCTAAATCCTTGATTTTCTCCTGAATCTCTTCTTCAGAAAATAAGATCTCTTTAATATCCTGTTTCATAATAATTGTGCCTCCTAGAAGATCATTACTTATAATATGTGAGTAGAATATACTGACTTGTTGAATGATTAATGCCTTCAAATGCTGATTTTTTTATTCCAGGAAGCCAAAGAATACACCCATTTTTGTCAGTAATTACAGGCCAAACATCGCGATCCTGAACGGGAACTTTACTATCGATAAAAATATCCTTTAGCTTTTTTGTTCCCGACATTCCCTTCAGGTTCATGCGGTCCCCCATTTTTCTTGTTCGAATCTCAATGGGCAACTTAATTCTGTCTGCAGGAAATAGTGCATAATTTCCTTTTGGTTCAATGGTATCCTTATCATCAATTATATCCATTCTTATACTTTCTCCATTTGGTAATTCAATCACACCTGGTCCCGGCAATTCAAAGGAATACGGGAGAGTTTCTTTTCTTTCAAATTGAAAGGAAAGAAGGGTATAAGATCGAATAACGTTTAAACCATTGGGAAGATCTAGTGTTCCAGAAGGATGATGATTTCGAATTAAAGATTGAACATGATCTATATGTAAAGCAGAAAGTGACACTGGTATTACTTTGTAAAGATAGTTTAATATTAGTTGAATACCTCTTCTTTGTAAAGAAATTGGCATTTCTAAAAACGGGATAATGTCAATGGTAATTGCATTTTTTTCTCTTATTTTCATTACTTTATTCATTCTTTGGACAGTTAATTCCTGCAGAAGTATTTCATCATTCTGAATTTCTTCACTAAAACGTTGAAAATGTTCATGAACATGTTGATTTTCTGCTTTTAAAAAGGGAAGGACTTCATTACGAAAGCGGTTCCTGCTATAAATACTTTTTTTATTACTTGGATCTATTCTTGGTACCAAATTTTGCCTCTGACAATATTCAGCAAGCTCTGCCTTAGTTAAAGATAAGAAGGGACGAAAAACAAATCCATTACCAAAAGGTCTTGTGAACGGAATACCTGCTCTTGCAGCACCTGAACTTCCTCGTGTCAACCGCATTAAAATGGTCTCAACTTGGTCATCTCCATGATGACCAAGGGCTAAATAATTATAATTGTATTTATCCATTACTTTTTCAAAAAACTCATATCTCGCTTGTCTCGATGCAACCTGTGAGTTTTTCTTTGTTTCCTGAATGATCCCAGGGACATTTATTCGTGCCATTTCAAAAGGAATACCCCATTGTTCACAATAATCCTTCACGAATAAGGCATCTTCATATGACTCTTGACCACGGAACATATGATCAACGTGCGCTACAACAATGGAGAGATTCTTCTTTTCCTTTTGTACCCACAAATAGTGAAGCAATGCCAGTGAATCTGGGCCACCCGAAACACCAACCACCATTTTTTTATTTTCCATTTGAAATGAGAGGCGATCAAGTAGTGCTGCTACCTTTGCTTCTAACATTTTGCATTCTTCCTTAAAAAGTTTCTTTAATAATTTTTTAATATCCCTAGCTTACCACTTTTATGACAAAAGTATCAAAAACAAAGACCTAATTGATTAGGTCTTTGTTTCCTTCCCTTTTATACGATATGTTTAACCAATAGTTTCAAAAATCAAAGAAGTTTTTGAAAAATATACAAAAAGTATAAAAGTGCAATGGAGATCGTAATGATAAAAGTTTCTGCCCAGCGACTCTTTTTCTTTTTCCTTCGGTAATTCTGCCGGGTCGTTGGCTGACTTACTGTTTGATTTATCTTTTGTTTTTGAATGGTACTACTGGTAGTGGTAACAGATGATTTATTGACTGGGACGGGATTTTTTCTATCCATTACTAACGACAATAATTCTGTTCTCATTTGAATGGCATTCGTATAATGTCCTTGGAGTGCTTTTACAATCACCTTTTCTACTTTTAGTAAATCCTTTTGTTTTCTAATTGCTTCCCTAAGCTGTGAAATACCACCTGTTGTCTTGTTAAAACGTTTTGGATAGGCTGTATTAATCATGATCATGGCAACAGCAAATAAATCATAACCAGGGTCTGCCTTTCTCGTTCCTAATCCCCAATATCCCCGGTCATAGAACTCGGTGAATTCTTTAATGGCTCTTCCTTGTATGGTTGTTCCACCGACATCAATGCACCTTATTTTTGGTGTTGGTCCGGTTACGATTAAGTTTTCTGGCTTTAAATCCCCAAATACCCAGCCATTTTCATGGAGCTTATTTAAATCATTTAATAATTGAAGAAAGAGGACTGTGGTCCATGATTTTCCTTTTTTTTGAATAAAGGTCAGCAAATCAGGTCCTTGAATATATTCCATTGTGTAAAAGGAAATCTGGCCTCGATTACTTTTCCAATCATCGACATCAAGCAAAGAAGGTCCGAGGGTTGACCCTTGGACCTTTGCAAACGATCTTAATACATTTACCTCCGAGGTAATGGACATCCCGTTATCGCTCATCTTTAACGCTACTTGCGTATTTTTAAACTTCGCAAGGTAGACAATGCCGTTTGCTCCATATCCTAGTTCCTTTAAAACTGTATATTTGTTAGAATGCCATTTCCCCGTTATTACTGTGCCAGGAGCTACTTTACATAGACTCTTCAAGGAATGATTCATCATCACCGGTCATGAGACTCCTTAATGAACTTTTTGAATTAAAAGAAGATAGTGCTGTACGGATTGCAGGTCCAGTTGGAGTAATTCCGCCTGTTGTAAGCTGGGAAAAGATACTTGTCAAAGATTGTAGCTTTGGCGTCCAATCTAGAATTTTTTCGACATCATTCTTTTTCCCGGGAAATACAAAAACAGCAAACTGATTATCCCCTGTACGTGCATTCAAGCTAAGTGAAAGGTCAAGCAGTGCTTCTTTAACTGTAGGAAGCTTATGTTTCATACTTGCGCTTGTATCGACAAGAATCAACACCTCTAATTCGACAGTCTCTCCAAGTTCATCGACCACTTCCATTACTTCCCCTCTTTTCTCAGGAGGAAGATCTTCTATTGTCTGTGAGCGACCAAGAATTTGCTGCAATTCCCGGTTTACTACACCTTGGATGGTCTGTGTCATTGCTTTCCTTGTAACCATTTGAACGGTTTGTGAGAGTTGCTGAGCATAAACAATTTGACTGACTCCGCCACCGGACATCGCTATTCCTTCTATTTCCGTCATTCCCTTTTCATCAATTACATCCTGCTCCATTACACCGATAACATTTACAGATATACCTTGTTCTTTTGCAAGTGCAGCCATGGCAATGGGATCTTCCCCTTGATTTGAACAGCCGTCCGTTATTAATAGTATCTGACGAATTTTCCCTGTATACATACTCATTCTCCCTCCACTTTTCGAGTTATTTCCATTTTCGACACTGTGGATGGGATTTATACATATTTAAAGGATAAACCGCATAAAATAGTTTTTTACGCTCTTTTCTTTATCTTTGTAACTGGTATACTTGCCCATTTAGGTGTATTGTGCTTTATTTTTGCCACAGCAATGGTCATATCATCTCCAATCAAGTTATCCCGTGAACGTATCACCTCTTCTAATATTAAATCTGATATTTCTTGAGGATCATCCGTTTGTAATTCTTGTATTTTCCGTTTCATCCACAAGTCGTAATTTTCTACATGCTTGGGACCCTCAAATATTCCATCGCTCATCATAATAAGAAGATCTCCGGCTTTCAATTGCTCACTAACCACATCCACTTCAAATTCTTCTAACATGCCTATTGGCAGATTACTTGCCTGGATTTTAATTACTTTATTTCCCCTTTTTATGAAACTAGGAGTTGAACCAATCTTTAAGAATTTAGCCGAAGCGTTTTGAAGATCAATCATGGCTAAGTCTAAGGTCGAAAAAATCTCATCTGTCGTTCGAAGCGAAAGAATGGAATTAACTGATTTAATTGCGACCCTTTCCTCTATACCTGATTGTAGTATTTTTTGTAAAAGCTGCAGTGTTTCTTTACTCTCATAATGAGCTCTTTCTCCATTCCCCATGCCATCACTGATAGCAATGGCAAATTTCCCCAACCCTAGTTCCATGGTAGAATAGCTGTCACCCGATACAAAACCACCATCCATTGCAGCGTGAGCCATCCCTGTTTCAACGGTATAGGCTTTTGACGATCGAAAGACTACATGGCAGAAACCGTTAGGATATGCAGCACATTCTTCGGAGGTAACGATAATTTGTTCACCGAGGATATCTGAAAGCATTGGCGCTATTAACTTTTCACACTCTCCATGTCCATTGCAGAACGGAACGGACATTTCGATATCCACATTTCCTGACTCAAGACTATAAATCTCTACATGCTCAACATGAACACCGAACGCTTGAATCGACTCCATAATTTGTTCTTCCTGCTTATGATGATTTTCTCTTTCACGCTGAATCTCTTTTGCAAAGTTATCCATTACCTCTGAAACACCAAGAAGTTGATCCGCTACTAGTTTCCTACTTTCCTGAACCTGTTTCTTTAATTTTTGGTTTGCTTGATAAAAGGTCAACTCTTGTCCGACCGCTTCATATACTCTTTTAGACCGGGTACAGTGCTTGTCCCACTCACGAGATAATTTAGGTGAAACTACTCCTTCATTTTGGTCCATCTCATGAATAATCTCTTCTAGATATCCATAGGTTGTATTAAAATTCTTCGCCCAACACTGTTCCTTCTTAAAGCATGTGTTACAGGTTTTTTCCGTTACATGGCTCATAAAATAATCCATTTCACGTTCATCTTCTTTATCGCTAGGCTTTGTTTCCATTTGCGAAAAACTATTTGAAAGTGCATGGAATACATTAGAAAATTGAGCTACTCTCTGTGCCGTCACATCACGCATTTTTCTCATGTATTTTTGTTGTTCAGATGTGTATTCCGGTGTACCAGGAATATATTTAGCCAATTTAGAGGTGAATATTTGGGGTGTCAATAGGAAAAGTAAAATAGCTGCGGCGGACTCCAATAGTGTAATCGTTAACGAACCGGAACCACCCTCCTGACCATACATTCCAATTAACAGTGTTGCAATAAACAAACCAACCGCAACGCCTATTTTTTTTCCTTCTTTTAATAAACCGCCTAATACCCCCGAAAAAGCAAGTAAACTCATATGAAAGAAGCTTGATACACTAGCAAGGCTAAAAATTAAACCAGTTACGACACCTACGGTCGAACCAACAGTGGCACCAGCTATAAATGAAAATACTAAAACAAGATAGCGAGACATAATATGTTCAACTGATAAATCGTAAATTTTCCAACCGATGGTCCCCGTCATAATCGAGGCAAGCATAATGATTAAGCAAACAATTTCCTCTGTTTTTAACAATTGTCTGCGCTTGTTCAAGATTAATAAGGGGATGCTCTGTAAAAAGATAAGCGTTAGGATAAAGGATAGACTTGTCTGAACACCTACCATCATTGCATCGTATAGTGTTAGTTGCTTAGAAATAATAAAAGCTTCGGCTAGCTTCCCCGTCCCTAGAATGATGGCCACAAAAAATGGAATCATTCTCATCTCATTTTTTATCCACCTTTCACTAATCCGATATATGACTAGAAAAAAGATGGATACCAAAAACGTAAAAGCTGCATTCTTTAAGGAGACAGTGGCAGCACCCGCAACCAATCCAACTAAGGCAAGTGGGGATCGATCTCTTTTTATTAAAAACACTGCAGCGAAAAATGGCAGACTAAAGGGAGCAAGCGTGGACAATATCAAAGCCCTTCCTAGTAAGAAACCTACCAAAAGTAAAAGGTAACCCTTAACAAGGAAGAAGGATTCAACTTTTAACTGGATTTTTTTCAAGACGCTATCCCAAGTCCTTTTAGAGGATTGAAAGTTAACCTCTCCGACCGGTTCTAGTAAACTCCGTTCTAGCTTTTCCATAAATCACACTCCTCTATTAATTCTCGTTAAAACTATTATAAAATTAATAGATTCAAAATTTTGTCAAATTAGTGAACGTATGCAAAGTTTCGTTCGACGGTTTTCACTATATTCATTCAAATAATGTTGACAAATTTAATTGATGTCGGAATACAGAGTTTTTTACAAAAAAAAAGCACCGATTATTATAATCGGTACTTCTTCTTTAATTTTGTCGAGCTGCAGCGCCAAGCCCCTCGGGGTCATAAGCCAATCCGTCAGAAAGGTTAAAGAGCAACCTTCCCGCCGGCTCGTCTTATGCCTGTCGGGGCTGTGACTGGCGCTTCCGCTTTTTTTGTATAGCGGCGGAGGGGATCGAACCCCCGACCTTACGGGTATGAACCGTACGCTCTAGCCAGCTGAGCTACACCGCCAAGTATTTAAGACACAAACTATATATTACATAGAGTGAAAATTAATGTCAATAAGTTTTTTTAAAACAAAAAAGACAAGCCGCTAGACCTGTCTTATATAGGCAATGTAGAAAACTCTGCTTCTATTAAAAAATAAGCAGCAAGTTAACCCCTTTTAGCTCCTCTTCCGCCACGCTTAGATTCCGTATGACGTTTTAAAGAAGTTAAACGATCCTCACTATCTTTTAAAAACTTCGCCATTTTTGACTCAAACGTCTCTGCTCTAGGAGCATTCCGATCGTTCGACCTGTTCTGACGAGGACGTTGTGAATGTGAGTTCGATTGTGAATGGGATCTTTGCGGCGCCTCTGGTCTATCTTTTGCCTTTTTTATGGATAGCCCAATTTTCCCATCTTTCCCGACATTGATGACTTTAACCTCTACTTGGTCACCAACTTTAAGATGATCATTGATATCTTTCACATAATTGTCAGCAACCTCACTGATGTGTACGAGTCCAGTTGAGCCATCAGGCAGCTCCACAAAAGCTCCGAAATTTGTAATCCCTGTTACCTTTCCCTGTAACTTGCTGCCTACTTCGATTGACATAAAAAGAATTTTCCTCCTTAAGAATTAAAAAAATCATACTTACTTTATATTATACAAAATGGGAAAAATAAGTGTCAATAAGACTAGTTATTGGGTGTTTTTACCTTCTTTTTCTTCAGGTATATTGAAGATAATTTCACCGTTTTCCGAGAAGAAATATTCTTTTCTAGCAAGCTTAGCAAGGTAATCATCATCATTTAACTTTACGATATCTTCTTTCAGGATTTCCTGTTGTTTTTTTAAATCAGACAGCTCTTGTTCTAGCTGTCTCTTTTGTGCCACTTTTTTATCTAAAGTGTAGTTCTGGGAAACAAAGCTAGTAATCATTAAATAGGACATGACAGTCGCAAAAACTAAAAAAATGAAAAGTCTTCTGAAAAGTAATTTCCTTTTTCTCGCCGATGCAATTTCTGCTATTTCTTGTTGGTGGACATAAGTTGACTGGATTTTTGCTATATTTTTATCTTTTACTGAACTCATTTCCCATCCCCCCTTACTTTTTTGGTTTTTTCCACTTTTTAATTATCTTTAGTAAATAATTCTTGATTTCCATAAAAATTCCTGCCGTTTTATTATATAACTTCTCGACGTATTTTTTAATACTTTTCGGCAAAAGTTTCCATAGGATTAATATTACTTTTACAAATGGTACCCATATTACCTTAAGAATAAATAATAAAACCTTTAAAATAAACTTGACAAGGGAAAAAAGCCCCCTGCCAAGTAAGATAATAATAGAAATTACCAACTGGATGAGACCAAGGACAGGTTTATAGATAAGTAGTTGGAAAGCTCTTGTCATAAATCGATAAATTGCTATTACAGTATTGATCATGAATTCAAGTAACTTTAAATAAATACCTTTAAATAAACTTTGATATGCAGCAAAACCACAAAGAAGGGCAACAAAAATGTAGAAACGTAATTCTCCATTGTTAACAAGGAATAAGATATAAAAAATGATCAATGCTTGAATGACCCAAAATAACAAGTCATTAAAAAAAACAATCCAAGACTTTCGGTTAGGTCGATTTAAGAAACGCTGATAGGTATCAAACATAACCCCAAACAGCGAACCCATCCCAATCATCGAAAGCATGGTAAGGAATTGAGTAGAAAGTGTCATCGGAACAACTTACTAAAGAACCCTTTAGCTTTCTCCCCATGCTGTTCATCTAGGTACACTAAGTCAAATATCTTTCCCTTAATGGAGACAATTCCCTTTTCAACATCGAGGTTCTTCATTTGTAGATTTTGCCCTTTAATCGCTAAAAAGCCCATGGAAGTCTCCAATAAGAACTCCTCATTATCAAAGCTCTCTACTTGTTTAACCCCTGTTATATCGAGGAGTTTTCTTCCCCTCATGATGACATCATGATCTGGAACAGTACTTTTGACAGGATTTGTTTCATAATATTGGCTCATCATTCATCCCTCACAATCATTTGTACAACCATTTATTACAATTTTATGTAAGGGATAATTGAATTAGAACAAGCCATTTCGTTGTTACCATTAGAACTGTGATTCACCGATTCTTTCGTCTTTGATAATCGTATACATCTCAGCGGCTGCTTCTTTTCGAGTGGTATCTTGAATCTGGTCAACTCTTGCTGTAACCAGTCTTTGTCCAAGACGGATCGTAAGCTCGTCACCAACTTTTACCGTTGAACTTGCTTTTGCTTCTTTTCCGTTTATGAGAATTCTCCCTTGATCGGATACCTCTTTAGCCAGCGTCCTTCTTTTTATTAATCTTGATACCTTTAAATACTTATCTAATCTCATTAATATATCCCCCAATTCTAAAGTCCTTTTGATTTTGCTTCATCCCAAAATTGATCAAGTTCCTCTAATGAATGCTCCTCAATAGACTTATTGCTTTCCTTAACTTTTTCTTCTATAAAACGAAACCTTCTAATAAACTTTTCATTGGTTTCAAATAATGCCTCTTCAGGATGGATATCTAAAAACCTAGCAACATTAACAAAAGCAAACAGGATATCTCCAAATTCCTTTTTTGCATGAAGAAGGCTCTCTTTCTTTATTTCATTCTCAAATTCCTCAAGCTCTTCTTTCACTTTCTCCAAAGCTGGTGTTATTTCCTGCCAATCAAAACCAACTTTCGCTGCTTTCTTCTGAATTTTGTAAGCTCTTAATAAATTCGGGATGGATTTGGAAATACCATCAAGAAGGGAGGCCTCTGTTTCACCTTTTTCCTGTTTCTTTATTTCCTGCCAGTTACGAAGGACTTCTGTTGAGTCTTCCGCTTTTCTATTTCCAAATACATGCGGGTGCCTGCGAATCATTTTAGCTGATAGTACCTCAATGACATCTTCAATCGCAAAATAGCCATCATCCTCACCAATTTGGGCATGAAGCATGACCTGCAGCAAAACATCACCAAGCTCTTCTATTATATGGTCAATATCACCATTATCTATTGCCTCAATTACTTCATAGGTTTCTTCAATTAAGTATTTCTTTAAGGATTCATGTGTTTGTTCCTTATCCCATGGACAGCCATTCGGACCTCTTAATACAGCAATAATCTCTCTTAACTTAGAGAAATTTTTCAGCAAAATTTGTTCATCTTTTACGGGAGGTACATAAACAGATGTGAGATTATCAAGGGTTACCTTTCGATCCAGCTCATACAAAGGGACGCGCTCTATTCGTTCATTCTTACTCCCAGCTGCTGAAACAATGACAACCTCATAATCATCAGGAAGCCTCTCCATAAGGGTTAGTTTAATATTAGAGGCTACAAACTGGTCATAGACTTGACTGATAAAAATATGCTGGTCGATTTGCAGCTGATTGGACCGGAGTGAGGTTCCATCTAAAAGCTGGAAGCCATCTACAGGATCAATTTTTAAAGATTGAAAAATGGCATCGACAAAGCTTTGACCTCCGCCAATGATGATGTCTATATCCTCTTTTGGACCATATTCTAACAGCAATTGAACAGTCCTTTCGGCAACCAGCGGATGACCAGGTACCGCGTAAATTACCTGCTCCACTTTTGCTTTTTGCAGTAAGTTCTGGACAATTTCTTGATATACCTCTTCAAACTGGTCATGCTTTTCATAAATGGAATCAAATGATGTAAAGCCCAGTCCTTCTTGAACTAGTTCATCAATAACGGGATGTTCCTTTGTTCTTAAGTAAACATGATTTGCCTTCATTAACTTTTTATAAACACCAAAGGGGAGCTGTTCAAAGTCTCCCGCTCCTAAACCGAGAACTTCAATTGTTTTATCCATATATTTTTAACTCCTATTCTTTTTAGGTAATAAAAGGCTTAATTTGCTGCCGAAAGGAAATAATGATAGTTCCTTTTCTAAAAAGACTCCACCTCTAACAATAATAAATAAGAATAGGAAGCCTCCGGAAAAGGCTCCGCCTAGCGCCTGGATAGCTGCCATTATCCTCTCGGTTCCAACCGGTATTGTTATCATATTTGTTAAGGCTAGATAGCCTTTTAATAGTAGCACCATCAATAAAGCTGCTGTCAAAAGTGTTCGTAGGAAGTGAAACGATAGCAGCGAAATGGACTTCATTTTTTTAAATTTTACATATAGAAGAAAGCAAACAAATACTAAAGTAATTAATGTAGCATAAGCTGCCCCCATTGTGCCAAATGTCGGGACGAATAAAGTATTTAGACCGTACTTTAAAGGAAATGTTGCAAGTACAGTAACTGCAGGAAAAAGTAATGACCCTAGACCTTGCATAATGGCAATAATTGTTGTAATGACTGAACTGAGGAGAATGACAAAACTAAGCATTCCTAACACCGATGAACCTGAGCTATCTTCAAATAACATAATATTGGCTGGTTCAATAATTGCCCAAAGGCCTACAGATGCCCCGACACCAATGACGATACTGATCCTAATGGCCAACTGAATTTTATCCTGTATGAAAGAAGTGTCCTTTTTTATCCTTGCACTCGTTATTAATGGAACAAGAGATAAGGACATCGATGCAGCCACAATGGTCCCTAACTGGATTAATGGCTGCCCACGGTCAAATATTCCTTTAATACCTTTGGCCATTTCTGTCCCATATCCATTCGCTGTAAGTAAGGAATAAAGGTTCAAGGCATCAGCTAATTGTATCAAAACCATCAGCATTCCACTAATACAGATCGTTAGACCTTGGTAGGTAAGCGTTTTTAAAATAGCGCCAACCTCTCGATAATAACCAACCAGTATTCCTTTTCTTGGAGCAATTATTCTCCATTCTTTACGAATCCAAAGGAATGTAAACAAAATAATGGCTGATACCATACTTCCCGTAATCGACCCAAACATTGCACCGCCACCAACCATATACAGTGAATAACCCAGCTTCGTGAGAGCATACGCCAAAAAGAGAATGGTGAAAGCTCTTATTAATTGTTCACCCACTTGTGATAGTGCAGTTGGCACCATGTCTCCCTTTCCCTGATAGTAACCTCTCAGAATGGAAGCAATCGGAAATAATAAAAAGACAATGGAGACAACCCTTAATAAAATGGCTAACTTTTCATCATTCATCCATAAAGCAATAGAATCGGCACCAAAATAAAGGATCAGAAAACAGATAAATCCAAATAACTGTAAAATGATAAATGATACAAATAAAAGTCGTCTTATTTTCTCATGATTGCCTTTTTCCCTTTGTTCAGCTAATAACTTAGAAATGACGACAGGAAAACCTGTTGTTGCCAAGACCATGGCAAGACCATAAAACGGGTATACCTGCTGATATATGTAAAAGCCAACATCACCAACAATGTTTTGAAACGGGATCCGATAAACAGCACTTAGGATTTTTGTTATAAATGCTGCAATGGCCAAAATAAAAGCTCCTCTAAAAAGAGCTTTTGATTGATTTACGTGCTTCATTTCTTATCTCCTAACTAACCAAACTCGACTGTATTATAGCATAATATAAAGCTTCAGCGCCTTATCCAGGCGCTCCTCAGAAAAGCTAACGCTTTTCTTTCGTGCGATGTATCGCTTCCGAAGCTTACTCTTGTGGAGCTGGATTTCGAAACAAATAAAAAAGACAGCAAAGGCTGCCTTTTTTATTTGTGAGAATAATATTAGTACTAGGACTCCATTTGTCTTGCTAAAAATCCAGCTGCAGTTTCAACAGCCTTTTTCTCTACTTCACCAAGTGTGCCTTCTTTTGCATAAATGATAACTGCTCCAATTGGGTCACCATTTGCAATAATTGGTCCAATTGTATAAGATGAGATGCTTTCGTCATTTCCATCTGCCAGTGCAATATCACCTTGCTGTGTAACAAGAACAGAATTACGGTCTTCCATGGTTTTTTCCACTAAATCGCTTATATTTTTATTTAAATAATCTTTTTTAGAACTACCTGCTAATGCAATATAACTATCTCTATCGCAAATTAATACCGGGTTTCCGAGGCTGTCAAAAAGGGCTTCTGCATATTCTTTGGCAAAATCGCTTAACTCGCTGATTGGTGAATATTTCTTTAAAATAACTTCTCCATCTCGATCTACAAAGATCTCTAACGGATCCCCCTCACGGATACGCAGAGTTCTGCGTATTTCTTTGGGAATGACAACACGACCCAAATCATCGATTCGACGAACTATTCCAGTTGCTTTCATCCAATGTTGCCTCACTTTCATCTGATGATTTTACTAACTTGGTAATGATATTCTTTCCTTTTGTAGGAATCATCACCAACTTTGAACTTAGTATCTTTCATCTGGAAAGTTCTATACACAATCATAATATTTTTTCACAAAGTGAAAAATATTCCAATTCTCGCGTAATGTGAGACAACTGGTTTTAGACAGGGTTCTCCTGACCCTTTTTCGCGGCTTGAAGCCCTTTAATCATCTCAAACGCTACATTTAGCCAGTGGGCTGTCTGATGACCTTTTGTCTGAAGGGTCATTTTAAGCTTCTGTCCTTCCATTCCCAGTCCAATCATTCGTGGATATTTACTGCTGATAGCAAAAACCTTTTGCCCATCTATCGCGCTGCTCGCACGTTCATTTACTAAAATAGTTACTTCCTGTTTAGCTTGTTTAATGATTTCAACTCCCGCTAAAAGCGCATAAACCTTCATTTCTGCCACCTGGAATAGAAAATCGACTTCTTCAGGATATTCACCAAAACGATCGAGCATTTCTGCTTGAAGTTCTTCAATATCCTCTAGCGTTTGCACACCTCTAAAACGCTTATACATTTCAATCTTTTGATGGCCATCTTTAATGTAGGTATCAGGAATATAGGCATCTATTTCTAAATCAATTTCCACAGTGGCTTTTTCCTCTGCTTTCAAATCACCTTTTCTTTCCTCAATCGCTTCTTTCAGCATTTGAGAATACAGATCGAATCCTACTGAGTCGATAAATCCATGCTGCTGGGCTCCTAGTAAATTACCTGCGCCCCTAATCGATAAGTCACGCATAGCAATTTTAAAACCGGAACCAAGTTCAGTAAATTCCTTTATAGCTTGTAAGCGCTTTTCAGCAACCTCAGTCAATACCTTATCCTTCCGATGCGTGAAATAAGCATAGGCAACACGATTTGACCTTCCTACACGCCCGCGAAGCTGATACAGCTGTGAAAGTCCCATTTTATCCGCATCATAGACAATCAATGTGTTAACATTCGGAATATCGACCCCGGTTTCAATGATGGTTGTGCTGACCAGAACATCAAACTCACCTGATAGAAAGCTGAGCATGACAGATTCCAATTCATTTTCTGACATTTGTCCATGTGCGAAAGTAACGCGAGCATCTGGAACAAGCATCGATATTTCTTCAGCCTTCCGTTCAATATCTTCTACTCTGTTATATAAAAAGTATACTTGTCCGTCACGTGCCAGTTCTCTCTCAATTGCCTCTCTGACAAGCGATCCGTTGTATTCCATTACGTAGGTTTGAACAGGAAAACGGTTTTCAGGCGGTGTCTCGATAACAGATAAGTCGCGGACACCAAGCATGGACATATGCAGCGTTCTAGGTATAGGTGTTGCTGTCAATGTTAATACATCAATATTTGTTTTTAACCTTTTTATCTTCTCTTTATGGGTTACCCCAAATCTTTGCTCTTCATCGATGATTAATAAGCCTAACTCACGATAAACGATATCTTTGGATAGAATACGGTGCGTTCCAACTACCACATCAACTGTACCTGCTTTTAATCCTTTGATTGTTTCTGTTTGTTGTTTTTTCGACCGGAAGCGACTTAGCAGGCCAATATTGATCGGATAGTCTTGAAATCTTTCTCTCATCGTTTCAAAATGCTGCTGGGCTAAAATCGTTGTTGGTACAAGCAGCGCCACTTGTTTACCATCTGCAATCGCTTTGAATGCAGCTCGAATGGCGACCTCCGTTTTTCCATAGCCAACATCACCACAAAGCAAACGGTCCATGGGTCTAGGTCTTTCCATATCCTTTTTAATCTCATGGATAGAGCGGAGCTGGTCCTCTGTTTCCTGGTAGGCAAACGCAGTTTCAAACTCCCTTTGCATGTCCCCATCCGGAGAAAATCCATAACCTACAGCTGCTTCACGTTCTGCATAAAGCTTGATTAAATCATCCGCAATGTCTTGAACCGATGATTGAACCTTCTTCTTTACCTTTTTCCAATCACTGCCGCCAAGTTTATAAATTTTGGGCTCTTTTCCTTCTGAAGCCACATACTTCTGAACAAGGTCAATTTGTTCAACTGGAACATAAAGCTTATCTGTTCCATGATAGCGGAGGTGGAGATAATCCTTATGAACTCCGTTAATAACGAGCGTTTCAATTCCTAAGTATTTTCCTATTCCGTGATTAACATGGACAACATAATCGCCAATTTTAAGTTCGGAATAACTCTTAATCCTTTCGGCATTTGAGAGCTTTTGTCTGTTGGCAGACTTTTTGACACGTTTAGTAAAAAGCTCCTCTTCCGTAATGACAGCTATCTTCTGAATGGAAAGCTCAAATCCAGTTTGCAGGTTCCCCTTCATAATCTGCACTTTTCCAGGTAAAAGCTGCTGATTGCTTCGTGAAATAGAAGCTTCTATTTCATAATCCTCTAAAACTCGTTCTAATTTTTTTACTCTGTCATCATCTGGTCCTAAAAAAAGAATCGAGTAATTTCCTTTTTTCCACCTGTCCACTTCAGCTTTAAGTAAGTGCATTTGTCCATGGAAATTTTGCATCTGTTTACAGGAAACATTGATAATATTTTGCGGACTTGTATTCACAACATGGCGAAGAAACAAACTCATATAAAGAATCGGAACCTCTTTTTTATGAAGCAAGCCATGTAAATCATGGGAAATATTCAAATCATGAATAATTTGACCTTCACCAAGCAGGGCGGTATACCATTCAGCCTCTTCTTTAATTAATGAGTCATTCATTTCTTGGACCCGGCTAATTTCATCAATAAATACCATTCCATTATGAGGAAGATAGTCTAGTAAACTAGTACCGCCTTCATATGCTAGTGAAAGATATTTAAATACTTGATCTGGTTTATGACTATTTTTTAATTGTTCGAGCTCATAACTAATATTTTGCGAGAGCTGAATCTTTGCTTTATCGTCCTTTAATTTTCGCAGACTTTTAGCCAAGCCATCCTCTAGCTTACCAATTAAGCGGCTATAATTCTCTGCTTCAAAAAGAACCTCAGTAGCAGGCCCAATTAAAACTTCACCTGTTTTTTCGATGGAACGCTGGTCTTCTAAGGAAAAATAGCGGATTGAATCGATCTCAGTATCAAATAATTCAATTCGTATAGGATTGCTCACCGTAAGTGGATAAATATCTATAATCCCGCCCCTTATACTAAACTCTCCAGGGGTGGAAACCATTTCTACCCGAATATATCCCATCTTAACAAATGTTGTTAGTACCTCTGTTACATCGAGATCATCGCCTATTTTGAATGTCAACTGGTACTTCTTCCAGACGTTTTTTGGCGGAATGACTTTTCTTAGCCCAGCAATAGGAACAATAATGACACCTTTATTTCTCTTACTTAAATGGTTTAAGGCTTCAATCCTTTGTGCCTTTAACTCAGGACTGGCAATACTCATCTCAGCCGCTATTAGTTCATTTGCTGGGAAAAGAAAAACTTCATCCTCACTTAATAGATTTACAATATCGTCATAGAGTTTTTGTGCTTGCAAGAGATTATGGGTAATAAAGAGAATCGGTCTGTTCATCTGCTCATAAATTGCAGCAGTTAGGACTGTTCTTGATGAACCCGATAATCCAGCAATAAGCTGTTCCTTCAAGCCTTCTTGGACTCCAGAAATGATAGAGTGAATATCTTCCTGATCTAGGAATAGTGATTTTAAACCTTTCAAAAGCTCGTTCCTCCTCTCTTTGAATCTTTTTTCGTATTTTAACTATTTTAACTTTAATGGTAGTGTTTAAAAAAATAGAAAAATGCTTTGGAGTGCTTTCCAAAGCTGTTTAATGAATGAGGAAATCATATTGGTGATAATCTGGATTTCTTTCTAATGCCTCCTGACAATCCTCACAAATGGCAGTAATGTGTATATTACCAGACATATCATACGCGACCATCTCTTGTCTTTCCTGCTCCGTTAATTTATGAAGACCGAGTGCTTCGCTGTGTATCGATGACTGTTCAATGGAACCTAGGTTTGTGCCACAATGACGGCAATGGTAATGAATGGCCACTCAGGTACCCTCCCTATTCTACTATTGATAATAGTATTTACGGTGAAGAGGGAAGTTATTCATTTGTTTTCTTTCATAAAAAAGAGAATTGGTTTATTTTATGAAAGAAAAGGTTATCTCATGAACAATTATTGATTAAATTCATTCATTACCTGTAAAAATGGTTTTTCCAACCAGGTTTTACACGCTTCCGCACTCTTTTGTACAGCTTCTTTTGTTAATCCAAATTCATTTTCATGAAAACGTCCTAGCACATAATCTGGAACCTTCATACCGTTTTTTGGCCGGTCAATCCCAATCCGTATTCTGTTAAATTCTTGGGTTCCGAGATGGGCAACCGTAGACTTTATCCCATTATGACCACCAGCACTTCCTTTTTGACGAAGCCTGATTTTTCCGACCGGCAAATCAAGATCATCATAGATTACTACAAAATCTTCGATCTCAATCTGATAATAGTCCATTATTGCTCTAATTGATTCTCCGGAGAGGTTCATATAAGTTAGTGGTTTTAATAAAACTACTTTTTCACCTTTATGAAAACCGATTCCAAATAGTCCTTTGAATTTTGATTGATTTAAAGGAATGGCTAATTGCTCTGCAAGCTCATCAATTACTTCAAATCCAATATTATGCCTCGTTTTGTCATATTGCTTCCCAGGGTTTCCTAAACCAACTATTAATTTCATTCTTATCCTCTCTTTCGGTCCAGTCCACCTGTTCATTAATTTTCGGAGCATCATAATCTCTCCCACTTAATAATACGTCTTTTTTGTGACAAATGCGACAAAAGACGTAACCCTGTCGAGGTTACGTCCACATCATTATGTCTAGCTCCAGTGCCTAGGGGCTCTAAGGTCTAAGCCAATCACCTCGGAAGGCAAAAATCGCTCCTTCTGTCAGCGCTGGTCTTTATGCCTGTCGCCCCAACCGAAGGCGCTTCCGCTTTTCTATTCTCCAATTGGTTCGGTTTCTCTACCTTCTTCGTTATCAGGATGGCCGCCTTCTTGCTGCTCACCTGCATTGATTTCTTCTTCTTGCTTAGGAGGCAGGATACTCGCGATAACTTCCTCTTCCTCATGGTTGATTGTAAACGATCCTTGATAAAGGATATCGGAAACCTTTAAGGTTTCACCAACCTGCAGGTTTGTCACATCCACTTCTATCTGCTGTGGAATTTCACTTGGAGTGGAAGTAATCGAAAGTTCATGTACAGGCTGCTGAAGTACACCGCCATCCTTAACACCAGCTGCTTCGCCAGTTAGGACGAGTCTTACCGTTACGTTAATTTTGGAGGATTTATCAACTGCAAGAAAATCGACATGGATAATTTCCTTTTTAATAAAATCCTCTTGATATTCAGTTAAAACGACATCATGCTTACTGCCGTCTATATCAAGAGAAATAACTCCATTTCTGCCTACGTTTCGGATTGTTTTTGTTAAATCTGCTGAGCTGACAAAAACAGGTTTACTTTCAATCTTCCGCCCATAGATTACAGCAGGAATATTACCAGTCTCTCTAATCTTCCTTAACTCTGAACTACGCAATTCCTTACGTTCCTTTGCTTGTAAAACCGTACTCATGAGTTTAGTCACCTTCCTAGTTTTGTTCTTAACTGTCTCTATAAAAATTCCCCAAAACAGGAAGGTCTAAACATTTATTTATTAAAAAGCGGAAGCGCCTTGCTCAGCCCCGACAGGCATAAGACGAGCCGGCATGAAGGTTGCTCTTTAACCTTCTTGCCGGATTGGCTTATGACCCCGAGGGGCTAGGCGCTGGAGCTAGATTCAAAAAAGGATTCAAGGAGATCAATCAAATAATGTGCTTACAGATTGTTCTTCATGGACACGAATAATCGCTTCTCCAAGTAATGGTGCTACTGAAAGGTTAATAATTTTATCTGTCTTTTTCTCTTCTGGGAGGGCAATAGAATTCGTAATCACTAATTCTTTAATTTTTGAATTTTGAATTCTGTCAATCGCAGGTCCAGACAGAACAGGGTGTGTACAGCAAGCATATACTTCTTTTGCACCGTTCTCAACTAGTGCATTTGCTGCAAGTGTTATAGTCCCTGCAGTGTCTATAATATCATCAATTAGGATAGCAATTTTACCTTCTATATTACCGACAATATTCATTACTTCAGCCACATTTGGGCGTGGACGACGTTTGTCAATAATCGCAATAGGTGCTTTTAATCGCTCTGCTAATTTTCTAGCTCTCGTTACACCTCCATGGTCAGGAGAAACGATAACAATATCACCATTAAATTCCCTCTTTTTAAAGTATTCCGCTAAAATCGGTACACCCATTAAATGATCTGTTGGAATTTCAAAGAAACCTTGAATCTGTGGTGCATGTAAATCTAAGCAGATTACACGGGTTGCACCTGCAGTTTCAAGAAGGTTTGCGACTAATTTAGCTGTAATTGGCTCACGTGCCCGTGCTTTACGGTCTTGTCGAGCATATCCATAGTATGGCATAACAATATTGATTGTCTTGGCAGAGGCTCTTTTCAAGGCGTCTATCATGATTAACAATTCCATGAGGTGTTCATTAACAGGTGAGCTAGTCGATTGAATGACATATACATCACAGCCACGGATACTCTCTTCGATATTAATTTGAATTTCTCCATCACTAAATCTTGTTACAGAGCTTTTTCCTAATTCCACACCAATAACCTTGGCAATCTCTCTCGCTAAAGGAAGATTTGAATTTAGACTGAATACCTTTAAATTTGGATCTAAGTATTGATTCGACATAATGCCCTCCAATATTAATGCTTATTTTTTCTTATTAAGTTTATCGACATAGTTTTCTTTGTTAACCTGCTGCGAACGTGCAATGGATAATGCATTGCCAGGAACATCCTTTGTTATTGTTGAACCTGCAGCAACATAAGCTCCTTTTCCAACGGTAACAGGAGCTACCAGATTAGAATTACAGCCTATAAAGACTTCATCCTCAATCTTCGTTAAAAATTTATTTTTTCCATCATAATTAACGGTTATCGAACCACATCCGATATTTACATCTTTGCCAACCTCAGCATCACCAATATAGCTTAAATGTGAAGCCTTGCTTCCCTTACCGAAAACAGCCTTCTTAATTTCAACAAAGTTTCCAATTTTCACTTCATCTAGAATAGCAGATTCAGGTCTTATATGAGCAAATGGACCAATATTAACCAGGGACCCAATAGAACTATTATAGGCGGCAGATTGACGGATTACCGTTTCATTCCCTACCTCACATGAATCAATTTCTGAGTTTGGACCGATTTGGCAATCTGCACCGATCACGGTCCTGCCTTTTAGGATTGTACCTGGTAGAACAATCGTATCCTGACCAATAACAACATCTGATTCAATGTATGCATTCGCCGGATCAACAATGGTGACTCCATTCCGCATATGACCTTCATTTATACGGCTGCGCATAATTCTTTCAGCTTCTGCCAAGGCAACTCTGTCGTTTACACCAAGTGTTTCTCCCAAATCCTTCGTTTGGAAGGCAGTAACCACTTCTCCCTGATTTTTTAGAATTTCAACGACGTCTGGCAGGTAATATTCACCTTGAACATTATCATTTGAAACCTTTTTTAATACTTCAAACAAGGCAGCATTGTCAAAGCAATAAGTACCTGTATTAATTTCATTTATTGCACGCTCAGCCTCAGTTGCATCTTTATGTTCAACAATCTTTTCAACAAGACCATTTTCATTTCGAATAATTCGACCATATCCTGTCGGGTCATCAATCCTTGCAGTAAGAATTGTTGCTTTTGCAGATAATTCTTCATGATGTTTAAATAAGGACTCCATCGTTTCTGCTTTAATTAGAGGAGTGTCACCACACACTACAATGGTAACTCCTTCTTTACCCTCAAGCATTTTTTGTGCCTGCATTACAGCATGCGCAGTCCCAAGCTGCTCTTCTTGAAGGGCATAATGACTTTCTTCCCCTAATTGAGCCTTTACCATTTCAGCTCCATGACCAATCACGGTAACCAGTTCTTGAATATTTAGCTTCCTCACTTGATCAACAACATGTTGAACCATCGGCTTACCGCATACAGGATGTAACACTTTATAAAGCTTTGACTTCATCCGGGTTCCTTGCCCTGCGGCCAAAATCACAGCATAACGATTAGACATGAGCAGTCCTCCAATTTACCTTTTTATCCATTAAAAATATTAACGTAATTAGTCAGTCATTTCAAGGAATGTTAGAAAAGTGTCCGAATTTGTTATTTTGAGAAAATTAGAGGATGTAATATAGAGGAGGAATGAGGGAGAAACAAAAAAAGAGCACTACTTATGTAGTAGGCTCTAGTTGAATACTACTTTCTAGGAAGCACCGGCTTCTTCAAATTCTACTTCTAATTCACCTAAACGATGATACTCAGCCAATACAGCTTCTTGAATTTTACCGCGCGTTCCAGAATTGATTGGATGCGCAATATCACGAAATTCTCCATCTGGAGTACGTTTACTTGGCATTGCGACAAACAAACCATTGTTTCCATCAATGACGCGGATGTCATGTACTACAAACTCATTGTCTAATGTAATTGATGCGATTGCTCTCATACGACCATCCGTGTTAACGCGGCGTAATCTTACGTCTGTTACTTCCATGTGCTCACACCCTTTTCATATGTTAAAAAGCTAGTGTTATTAATTCAACATGGAATCTAGTAAATCCTTCTTTTCTATCAAATATTTTAAAAATATTTTAGGCAAAATAATGAACATTTTTAAAAGTCAGACTTATTAATATTAAGTATTGTGGTTATAGAGAAAAATAAAAAAACGCTCGATTATTTCACGAGCGCAATTACTTCAATTTCAACCAAAGCATCTTTTGGTAACCGTGCTACCTCTACACAGGAACGCGCCGGTTTATTAGTTGAGAAATATTCACCATATATTTCATTTATATCTGCAAAATCATCCATACTCTTAATAAAAACAGTAGCCTTTACGACTGTTTCAAATGAAGCCCCTGCAGCTGTAAGCACGGCATCCAAATTTTTAAAAACCTGATGAGTCTGTTCTTTTATACCGCCTTCGATCATGACTCCCTCAGCTGTTAATGGGATTTGGCCAGAGCTATAAAAAAGATTGTTTACGATGATTCCTTGAGAATATGGTCCAATCGCGGCAGGCGCTTGGTTAGTTTGAACAACTTTCATACTATTCCTCCGTTCTGCGTTTAAAGTAGTTACCCTCTTTAACCTGAATCCTTTTTTCCTTTACATCCACATCAGTTAACTTAACAAGTGATTTGTATTCATCTACGAGTCGTTCTTCAATTTTTTCGGCTTCAACCAAAACGGCTATACCAGCTACTTGAGCATTAAATTCCTCTAGTAAGCTGATCATTCCCATAACGGTTCCACCTGCTTTCATAAAGTCATCGACAATTAAGACCCTGGAGCCTTGTGCCAAACTCCTTTTCGAAAGAACCATCGTTTGAATTCTTTTTGCCGACCCAGAAACATAGTTAATACTGACGGTTGGACCTTCTGTAACCTTACTGTCTCGTCTTACGATAACAACTGGTGTATTTAATTGACTCGCTACAGCATAAGCAAGGGGAATCCCCTTTGTTGCCACTGTCATGACCACATCAATTTTAGTATTTACATAGGCGGAAGCAATAATCCGACCAGCTTTTTGGACAATGGATGGATCGCCCAAAATATCAGTTAAATACAAGTATCCCCCTGGCAATAGCCGGTCAGGGTGTGCAATTAACGAACATAACTCATTCACAAACGGTCTTGCCTCATCATCACTTACATTTACAAAAAATTTAACCCCACCCGATGCTCCAGGTACAGTCTGCAACGTTCCGATTCCTCTTTGTTCGAAAGTCTCCTTAACTATTGTTAAGTCTTCACTGATAGAAGATTTTGCGGAAGAGTAACGTTCAGCAAAGAAGGTAAGCGGTACAAGCTGGCGCGGATGGTCAAGTAAATAGCTCGTCATATCTATCAATCGTTCACTGCGGCGAAACTTCATAGCAATCCTCCAAAAAGACGAATATTCTACTAACAGGATATCACTAATGTACGCTTTTAATCAAGAGTGTGTCGTTCACCGAGCATCCTTACAGCAAATACCTGATCGCAAAAACCTCTTAGCCCATTATAAATCCGATGCATTCTCGAATCGTGCTGGACAATGCCAAATACAGTTGGTCCGCTTCCACTCATCAGAACAGCATCTGCACCAAAACGTTTCATTTGTTCCTTTATTTGCGCTACCTCTGGATGAAGTTTTAATGTAACATCTTCAAGGACATTTCCGACATTTTCACATACCCTTTGATAATCATTGTTTTGAATCGCTTTGACCATCTCATCAATTTTTGGGTGCTTCATGCCATTTAAATCTAAACGCCGATAAACCTCCGCTGTCGAGACACCAATAAAAGGTTTCGCTAAAATGACCCAGCATGTTGGCGGAGCAGGAAGGTCCGTAATCATTTCACCTCTACCTTTTGCTAAAGCTGTACCGCCATACACACAAAATGATACATCCGAGCCTATTTCTGAACCGAGACTAGCTAATTCGTCCAATGTTAATCCGAGTTCCCAGAGTTTATTAAGACCCCTAAGAGTTGCAGCAGCATCACTACTTCCCCCCGCAAGTCCGGCCGCAACAGGGATTGTTTTTTCAATTGTTATTTGGACCCCTTTTTTTACTTGGTATCGGTCCTTTAACAATTGCGCCGCTTGAAAGGCAAGGTTCCTTTGGTCATCAGGAACATAGCGATTATGGGAAAGAATATGTATTTTGTCCTGTTCTAATAATGTCAGTTCAACACGGTCAGCCAAATCAATCGTCGTCATGATCATCTCAACTTCATGAAAACCATCAGGACGTTTATATAAAACATCCAAGGATAAATTAATCTTGGCTGGTGCTTTTACTAAAAGCTTCACTATGCACACCTACACTTCTATCGTTCATATATTTTTTTCCTATTTTACCACAAAACTTCTAATAGGAAAAAAGTCTATCAATAATATTTAAAAGCCAGGGGGATTCTGCCCCCTGGCTATACCGTGGTGTCTGTTTTGTTTAAACATTGAGAAGCAAGTGCTGCTTTTCAACTTGTGGCTGTGAACTACCTAAGTTAAGACTTCCTGTTGTTATTCATCAGCTGCTCTGAGGCTAGTTCAATCGCTCTTTTTACCATATTTCCTGCGTCCTTAGCTCTGATGCCGCCCCAACCCTCTTTTTGAACGACATCATAAAACCCAAGCTCTTTTGCAAGCTCTTCTTTAAATTGAGTAGACATTACACCTCTTCTTCTTGCCATCTAAACAACCCCTTTTATTACACTCACGGCACTATTAGTATGGTATATAGGAGTTTTTTCATTAATTTTATTTGATAATGGCTGTGTTAACCTTGTCTGTTGATTTCTACGCCAGGCACTTCGCTTTCCGGGGGCGGTCCGGGGGAGCCTCCTGCAGGACATTGAATAATCTTCACTGAATAAGCACCGCACGAAGAAAATGCGTTAGCATTTTCGAGGAGTCCTCGTGCCTTCCGCTCCAATCAACTTCGTGGCAAAATCAATAATGTGCTGTAAATACCCATTGCATAAATAGCAAAAGGCAGAAAATCAGATGATTTCCTGCCTAAAAAATTGCCTATATTCTAACTTAAAGCTATGTTTCCTGCTGCATCTTCATAGAAGGTTATTTGAACTGTTTCAGTAAGTACATCTGCATAGCTGTATGAAACTCGTTCAAATGCGTTTTCTTCTTGATCTAACTCGATTACAAAAACCGAAGGGTACGTTTCAGCTAAAACACCTGATCGTTCGATTGTTTTTCTACGTCCTCCGTTTGCCTTGAGCAACAATCTTTTCCCTAAATTTGAATCAAGAGCCTTTTTGATATCGGCTAAGGTTTTTGGCATTCGGTCCACCTCACTGTGTAAAGTATATCACACTGACATAGTCCTGTCAAATAAAAACATAAATTATATCAGTCCGACAAAAAGATTGTCAATATCTTTTCTTCTACTTTTTCTCCAAATTTTCAACAATCATTATGATTACCTTATTAAGGAAGGATTATGTGTAATAAAAAAAATAAGCCCTAGAAAAGTTTCGGCTAGATGACTTTGAGAACTGTCTAGCTCCAGGTGCCCTCGGCTCGGGGTCATGAGCCAATCCGTCAAGAAGTATAAAGAGCAACCTTCATGCCGGTTTGTCTTATGCCTGTCGCCGATAGGCAGGCACCTTCCTCTTTTCTATAAGGACTTATGATTCTTCTTCCTGGACAGGATTATAAGGCATTCCTGTTCGTAAGACTCCTTTAGTTTCAATGCCTCCCAGCCCTTTTTCTCCTGTTAATGTGTTTCTTAGTACATCCCAAACATTGATACTCTCCATAAATGGTGTAAAGCCGATTTTCACAACAATATAAACGGGGTCTAGGGCATGTATATTAATTCGTGATGGGGAACTAGCAAAGTTTGCACCTGCATGTATCAAAGATTCAAAGTGTGATTGGCAGGCACCTGCAAAAATGACGAGTTGGTCCAAATGGGGTATCTTCCTTCGTGCCTCCTTGACGGTTTGGACGAAGTGCTTCGAGTGGCGGTATGCATTTATATCTGTTATCTTTCCCTTCGCCTTTGAATAGGCATCATGGCCAGTAATGACTAAAATATCAGGACGGTATTGATCGATTAAACCGCCAATTTTATTTGGCATTTCTTTTTCTTTACAATGAATGCCGTAGACAGGAATACCAATTTTCTCGTATAAAGCCATGCACTTTTGTAAGTAATCTGGATCTCCATCTAAGTGAAGAACCTTTCCTGGAATTTGAAAATAATTGGCTGGTTGCACATAGCCGCCCGTCGCTTCATAATCCTGCCTTTGCTTTAGTAAATCAACGTCCTGTGCAAATAGACGGAAGGATTGCTCTTCAAGGGTTTTGTATTCCTGTACCATTTTTGACCTTACATTTTTGTTAATCACTACTAAATCCTCGTAAGGAGCATCTGCCACTAAGCGAACGTCTTCACCATATAGGACTGCAAATTTCTGGCCATTTAGTGTTTGAATATCAATAACTCGGAATAGAATATCACAGTTATAGGACCGTCTGCCGACAATATCCATCATCTTTATATTCACTGCTGTCACTCCAATTAGACCAGCATATAGGCCTTCCAAATAAAGTTTCTCTTTGATAGGCTATGCACCTACACATCGTTTTGTGATTCAACTAGTTGTTTAATACAAGGTCTAGACCATAAGAAAAGCGAAAGCGCCCTGGTCAGCGGCGTATGGCCTCCTCGTGAAAGCTAACGCTTTTCCTTCGTGCGAAGCCTATGCTGCCGAAGCGTTCCCTGTGGAGCGCTCCAACTGAGATAAAGGAAACACGAAGAGCCGGAGGCGCATTCGTGCTTGACTTATCGTAGGGCGGAGAGCGAAGGACACTAGCCGCTAGGGCGCTGTAGCTAGACAATTCTCAAAGTCGAAGTTTATTATTTCTTTTCAATAAAAAATAGACCTTAAAGGTCTATTGAAAGTAGTTTAGTAATTCGTCACTAAGAAGGCCAAATTCCTCAACGGAAAGAGTTTCCCCTCTTCTTGTCGGTTCGATTCCAGCTGCGTTTAAGGCTTTAATGATTTCTTCCTTCTTTTGTTTTCCATCTGGGAGTTGACTGGTTAAATTATTAAGTAATGTTTTTCTCCTTTGGGCAAAACTAGCTCGTGTAACTTGGAAAAAGAACTTTTCATCTTTTACTATTACTGCCGGCTGTTCTCTTCTTGTTAACCGGATTACTGCTGAATCTACATTCGGCTGGGGGACGAAAACTGTTTTCGGGACAATCATCACCGTCTCAGCCTTTGTGTAGTACTGTACAGCGATTGAAAGTGATCCGTATTCCTTTGTCCCCGGCTTCGCTGAAATACGATCTGCGACCTCTTTTTGAAGCATACACACGATACCTCGAATTGGGATTTGTTCCTCTAGCAGTTTCATAATAATCGGAGTAGTCACGTAATAAGGAAGATTGGCGACAACCATAAGGTCATCGATATTCGTAAATTCTGTATCTATGACTTCCTGAACATCTGCCTCCAGTATATCTTTATGTATCACTTTTACATTTTCATATGGTGAAAGCGTGTCCGACAATATCGGTAATAATCTTTGGTCAATTTCAAATGCAACAACTTTTTTACTCCTGCGAGCAAGCTGTTCTGTAAGAGCACCAATTCCAGGGCCAATTTCAATTGCCCCTGAATTTTCGCCCATATCTGCAAAATCAACAATTCTATGTAAGATGTTTGTATCAATTAAAAAGTTTTGACCCAGACTTTTCTTAAAAGAAAAGCCGTATTTTTCAAGTATCGCTCGTGTACGAATCGGGGTTGCAATGTCTTTATTCATTTTCTTCCTCCTGTATAACAACGGCAAGTGCCTCTGCAAATTCCTGCCTGCTGATTTGGAACATCATTAATCTTTTATATAATTGTTTCCCATTGGTATAACCAATTTTCAAAAATTTTCCCAACAAGATCCTTCGCTCTTTTGAACCTGGTCCGCCAATAAGTCCCGCTATAATTAAATCCTCTTGCGTGATTTCTTCTTTAATTGTCTCTGACATGATTTGTGCGTCTCTTAAAGCATTCCTTATCGCCTCTAGAGGAGCATGTTCAACACCAAGACCTTTTCCATTTTTAGCAATAGCGACTTCTTTCGGTAAAAAAGCGTGTTTACAGCCAGGTACTTTTTCTGCAATCGTTTTCCTGATTTTTTCACCTGGATAGTCGGGGTCTGTAAAGATAATAACCCCTCTAGTTTCTTGTGCTCTTTTAATTTTTTCGATGGTTTCTTCATTAATTGCAGAACCATTGGTTTCAATCGTATCTGCATCAACTGCTCGTTTAATCGTGGTGGTATCGTCTTTTCCTTCCACCACAATGAATTCCTGAATCTTCATTATTTCCTCCGCACAATTTTATAGAGGCTGTGTTAATTAGTCTATTGATTTCCGATCCAATAAACAAAAATTTAACTTTTACACAGCCATTATTAAAAAATAAAAAAATTTGAAAAAAAAATGAAACATTTTTGTAATGTCCGCCGTCTATATTAACAAATGCATTCATATCATTAAGTAAATAGCTTAATGTATTCGATGTAAGTATAAAGAATATTAATGAAAAAGCAAAATGCAGAGGCTGGATAAACCTCTGCACCGTTAAGCTTATTGTAATATCTTAATTTTAACTTTTCTGACTCCCCAGCGGAAAGCTTCCGCCTTTGTTGGGAAAAAGACATCAATTTTGTGTCCCTTAATGGCTCCACCAGTATCAGCCGCTACAGCATAGCCATAGCCTTCCACATAAACCTTCGTTCCGAGCGGAATAACTCGTGGGTCAACGGCAATTACTTTTGCACCTGGGTTAGCACGCAGATCAAATCCCGTTGCTGTTCTACCTGAACAGCCGTTACAATATGCAGTATAGGCAGTAGTATTAACATAAAACTCAGTTCCAGTTTCTGCTCCACGGGAAACTTGAAATTCTAATTCCTTCGTTCCGACAGCCACAACTTTATCGAGTTTCTCTCTTAGTTTCTGCTCACCGATTAATTTTCTAGAAACTTCGTTACCATTTTCCAAGATGACTTCATATTCTCTTGAAACAAGTCCATTTTTACCTTCATTAACAGTTATTTGTTTTCCTTTTTCTAAGCTCTCATCCTTCTTGGTGATAACGGCAAATTGAATTGGTTCTTCCACTACATCGGTGACTTTTTCTACGCGTATGACGTTAATAACGCCATCCTTTTGCAATGTCTCTGATAATGACGGTTCAACTCGGTCATATTCATTAAGTTTAATACCCTGTTGTGTTAAAAAGTCAGCGACCGTAGCCGAAGTGGACCATACCTGTTGCTCATTCCCGCCGTCAACTAGTGTAAGATGAAGAGCTACTTTAATGCGAATATCCATCTTGCTTTTGATCGTTTCATGCGGTTTTGGTGAAATTTCATCCTGTTCGTTCAATACAATTTGTTGCTCTTTTAGTAGCTCAGCGACTGTACCTGCTGTTGTCCATATCGTTTTTTTCTCGTTGTCTTGGACAATATGAACCTGCTTTGCTTGCTTCCAGACAATTTTTTGATTGTCTTTCACCTTCGCATCAGCTGAAGGTGACAAGTAGTCTTTTGAGTTGAGTGGTATTTCCAGTTGAGCGAATAAATCCCTAACCGTATCGGCATGCGTTTTTATTACTTTTTGCTGTCCGTTAAGAGTCAATGCAACGTTATACTTAGATCCTTCATAGTATGAAAAACCAAGAAGTGCTGCTAAAACTACAAAACTAGCAAAAGTGATCGCCAACCTTTTCTTACTCAAAGACTTGGAAAACAGGTTTTTCATGTTTTTGAATACGATGAAAAACGCCTCCTTCTCTCGGAGAGATTATTGAGAAACATGCTGTCGGCTGTCAACCCTTGCATTTGTTGTGAACGTATTTCCTATTATGCATATAGTTGGGAAATTTGCAAAGGAAAACTTCTCGACACGGTTATCCTATGAGGAAAAGGAGACGTGTAGAACTTTAAGTTATATTAATAAATTCGGACAAGCTTCTAGTAACTTCGACAAGCTTGTCTATCAGTTTATGTCGAATATTTTTTTCGCATTAGCAGTCGTGACGTTTGCAACTTCATCAAAGGATAGGCCTTTAATTTCGGCAATTTGCTCTGCAACAAGCTTTACATATCCCGGTTCATTACGTTTTCCACGATAAGGATGTGGAGCTAAATAAGGACAGTCTGTTTCAATCAGCAGCTTTTCTAAAGGGACCACCTCAGCCACTTCTTTAGGTTTTTTTGCATTTTTAAAAGTAACAGGACCGCCAAGTGATATGTAAAAATTCATTTTTAGACATTCTACGGCAACCTCAGGACTTCCGCTAAAGCAATGCATGATTCCTCCAACTTCAGCTGCTCCCTCCTCCTGTAAAATTTCTACGATATCAGCTGTTGCTTCCCGATTATGAATGACAATTGGAAGCTTTACCTTTTTAGCTAACTGAATTTGCTTACGAAATACCTCTTTTTGAATATCTTTTGGGGATTTGTCCCAATGATAATCTAATCCCATTTCTCCTATTGCCACCACTTTTGGATGGGAGGCTAACTCTTCTATCCAAAGCAGATCTTCATCTGTCATATCAATTGCGTCCACTGGATGCCAGCCAACACATGCATAGATAAAATCGTAGCTTTCAGCAAGCTCTATTGCTCTTTTAATGGTGGGTCTGTCAAAGCCAACACAAACCATACTTGATACTCCCGCCTCTTGAGCCCTTGAAATGACTTCTTCTAAATCTTCCTCAAATTGTTCCGCATTTAAATGGACATGTGTATCAAATAACATGATCAAATCTCCTTTGTTGATTTTCATCACTATTTCTTGTCGAATGTATAAAGAAAAAATGGAAATGCCACGAATTTTGTTTCACGTGGAACATTTCAAAGCGGAAGCGCCTTGACCAGGGAAAAAAGCAGTTCATTTTTTCCTCGAGTCCCAAGGAGCCGCAACTAGACAAGCTTATGACCCCGAGCCCCTAGGCGCTCCTCAGAAAAGCTAACGCCTTTCTTTCGTGCGAGGTTCCGCTTCCGTAGCTTACTCTTATGCAGCTAGACATTTCTCAAATTAAAAGAGCCTATAAAGGCTCTTCTAAATGGTTATTTACTTTACCTTAGAACCGTTAGGTAATGTTTGGTCAACTGTGGCGAGCGATAATGCACCATCCTTTGATCCTGCTAATATCATACCTTGTGATAATTCACCGCGTAGTTTCACCGGCTTAAGGTTGGTAATACAAATGACTTTTCTTCCAACTAATTCTTCAGGTTTATAGTACTCGGCAATACCTGAGACTACTTGACGTTTTTCATAGCCCAAATCCAACTGAAGCTTTAGAAGCTTATCTGCCTTTTTAATTGGTTCAGCCTGAATGACTTCTGCCACTCTCAAATCAATTTTCATGAAATCATCTATAGCGATTTCAACGATTTCTTCCGGCTTTTCTTCTTGTTTTTCTTCTTGCTTCTCCTCAACGACTGGAGCAAAACCTCCCATTTTTGCACGGATAAATTCAACTTCATCTGCAATATCAAGGCGTGGGAACAAAGGATTTCCTTTTGAAACTTTCGTTCCGCTTGGAATAGCACCGAAGTCAGACAAACTCTCCCAGGTTTTAAGTTCCTCTTTATTAACACCCAGTTGTTCAAAGATACCATTCGGTGTTACCGTTAAGAAAGGCTTGAGAAGAATGGCTGTTCTTCTTAATGATTCTGCTAAATGAACCATTACACTAGCTAGCTCAGCTTTTCGTTCTTCTGATTTTGCCAATGTCCATGGCTGTGTTTCATCAATATATTTATTGGTACGACTCACTAATTGCCAAATGGATGTCAATGCAACTGAAAATTCCATTTTCTCCATTGCTTCCTCATATTTTGAGACGGTTTCACGGTTGACTTGAAGCAATGCTTCATCAAACTCACCCGTAGAGCCAGAATAAATAGGAATAACGCCATCGAAATATTTCTCAATCATTGCCACTGTACGGTTTAACAGGTTGCCAAGGTCATTGGCTAAATCGAAATTAATTCTTTCCACAAATCCTTCTGGCGTAAAGACACCGTCTGCGCCAAATGGCACTTCTCTTAATAAATAATATCGAAGGGCGTCGAGGCCATAGCGATCAATTAATGTGACAGGGTCGACTACATTTCCTTTTGATTTAGACATTTTCCCGTCTTTCATTAAAAGCCAGCCATGAGCAAAGACCTTTTTAGGAAGTGGAAGATCAAGGGCCATTAACATGATTGGCCAATAAATCGTATGGAAACGAACAATTTCTTTTCCAACTAGATGAACATCTGCAGGCCAATAATTCAAATATTTACTATCATTATCTGTGCCATAGCCAAGGGCTGTAATATAATTGGATAACGCGTCAATCCAAACATAAATGACGTGCTTTGGATCTCCCGGTACTTTTACACCCCAATCAAAGGTCGTTCTAGAAACAGCTAAATCCTCTAAGCCTGGCTTAATAAAATTATTAATCATTTCATTTTTTCGTGACTCTGGCTGGATAAACTCTGGATTTTCTTCATAATATTGCAACAGTCGATCTACATAATTACTCATCTTGAAAAAGTAAGATTCTTCTTTAACAATTTCTACTGGTCTGCCGCAATCTGGGCAATTCCCATCGACTAACTGGCGGTCAGTATAAAAGGATTCACATGGTGTACAATACCAGCCTTCATATTTATCGAGGTAAATATCCCCTTGTTCAAGTAGTCTAGCAAAAATCCTTTCGACAATTTGTTTATGTCGCTCTTCCGTTGTTCGAATAAAGTCGTCATAAGAGATATCAAGCTTTTTCCATAGGTCCTTAATCCCATCGACGATTTCATCCACATACTGTTGTGGGGATATTCCCTTTTCCTCTGCTTTGCGCTGGATTTTTTGCCCGTGCTCGTCTGTACCGGTTAAATACATAACATCAAAGCCGCGCATCCTTTTATAGCGTGCCATTGCATCTCCAGCTACCGTGGTATAAGCATGGCCAATATGTAAATTTCCGCTCGGATAATAAATCGGAGTGGTGAGATAAAAGGTTTTTAATTTTTCTTGCATTTGATACCCTCCTAATATAGACAATCGACATTTCTATTAAAACATTATTACCTTTTTTCATCCTTCTATATCATCAAAATATACCCAAAAATCAATAATTGTGCAATAAACCCCATTTATAAACACTAGATTTATTTTATTTTTTCTCATCACCCCCCAAAAAGCTTATATCCCTGTCGAAAATTATACTAATGAAATAGTTGATTATTGTAGTTTTTTGTCGAATTTTATAAATAGATTAAAAATGTATTTTTTATCATAACAATAGTGTTAAATTTCTATTTCACCTGAACGATCATTCATAATTCATTGATATATCAACAATCCGACAAAATGATAATATTTACCATTATTTTTTACTATAAATTAATTGACGGAAATTGGAATGGCTGGTATTATAAGTTTATAAAAATAATGTCGAAAAATGACGAATAGATAGAAATATAAATTAATAGGTTTAATATGAGAGGAGCTATTAAAATGAAATCTACAGGTATTGTCCGTAAAGTTGATGAATTAGGTCGTGTGGTAATTCCAATCGAATTAAGAAGAACACTTGGTATTGCTGAAAAAGATGCACTTGAAATTTATGTTGATGATGAGCGTATTATCTTAAAGAAATACAAACCTAATATGACTTGCCAAGTAACTGGTGAAGTTTCTGATGATAACTTAGCACTTGCTGGCGGAAAGTTAATCCTTAGCCGTGAAGGTGCAGAACAATTAGTAAATGAAATCAAAAGCCAATTTGAATTAGTAAAATAATATAAATGAAGCTTCTCCTAAACCAGGAGAAGCTTTTTTATGATTTATTGATCGATATGGTAGGCTTGATACACCTCACGTTTGTTTATTCCTCGATCTTTAGCTGTTTGTTTAATTGCCTCTTTTGAAGGGATATCTTTTACACTTATGTAGTGATTAACATGTTCTTCAATCGATAAGGTCTCCCACCAGGATATTTCTTCTTCCTTTAATTTACTTTCATCGGCACCTTCAATAATCAAACAAAATTCACCGCGAATTTCATCCTGATTAGCCCACTCCACTATTTCCTCTAAACTACCTCTAATAAATTCCTCAAACTTTTTCGTTAATTCTCGACAAATAGCTACTTTGCGATTCCCCAAAATTTCATACATACTGGTTAAGGTTTCTTTAAGACGATGGGGCGATTCGTAAAAAACAAGCGTTCCTGTTTGTTTCTTTAGACCCTCCAACTCAGACTTTTTTTCTTTTTTACTTCGGTTTAAGAAACCATAAAAATAGAAGGGCTGACAAATAAGCCCTGAAGCTGTTAAAGCAGGGAGAGCTGCATTTGCACCGGGTAACGGAACCACTGTTACCTTCTCATTTATTGCAGCATAAACCAGCTCATATCCTGGATCTGATATGGCTGGCATGCCCGCGTCACTCACCAAAGCAATTTTTAAGCCTTCCTTTATCTTATGAATGAGCTTCTCTCCGCTCGATTCTTTATTATGCTCATGATAGCTGACAACAGGCGTTTGAATTTCAAAGTAATTGCATAACTTTTTTGTATTTCGTGTATCCTCTGCAGCGATCAAATCTGCTTCCTTTAAAATCCTTATAGCACGAAAACTCATGTCCTCAAGATTGCCAATTGGCGTTGGAACAAGATAAAGTATTCCTTTTTGCGCCTCATTTTCAAAACTCTTTTGCTGCCACACTGTAACCACCCGTTTCATTTATTCGCCGTATAGTATTTTTTTGATATCCGCTGTGTATTCTCCCTCTTCATTATAAACAAATAAGGGAGGAAGTATTTTTAAATCCGGACTGCCGTCTTTAATCGCTTCAATTAATAATGTATTTGCCTCTTTTCCTTGCTTTGGGTAGACAAACTGAATGCGCTTAGGTTCAAGGCGGTACTGACGCATGATAGTTATGATATCCATTAACCTTCCCGGACGATGGACAAATGCAACCTTCCCACCCTGCCTTACTAATTGGCTTGAAGCCTTTACAGAGTCCTCAAGTGTACATAGTATCTCGTGACGGGCAATGGCCAGATGTTCATTCGGATTTATTTCTTCTGTTGAAGGAGTTGTAAAATAGGGAGGATTGCAGGTAACTACATCATATTTCCCATATCCTAATTGCTTAGGCATTTCTTTTATATCTCCATGGATCATCTGAAGGCGTTCCTGAAGGCTGTTATATTCAATACTTCTTACTGCCATATCATAAAGACGTTCTTGTATCTCTACACCTATAATATTGCCATTAGTCCTGGCGCTTAAAAATAATGGAATAACCCCATTCCCACTACATAAATCGATGATATTCCCTTTTTGTATCGGGACATATACAAACCGAGCAAGTAAAACTGCATCTAGCGAAAAAGCAAAAACCGACGGGCTTTGGATAATCCTTAGATTTTCAGCAAGCAAATAATCAAGTCGTTCATCATCCTTTAAAATAACCACAACCATCCACCTCAAATAATATATAAAAAAATGGAGGCTGACCTGAGTCAACCTCTTCATGTTATTTCTTATTAAGAAAGGAGAGACAAAATAAGCAATCGCCTTCCTTACGTAAGCTTCCAAAATGAAGATTACAAATGTGAAATCCTTCTTGGTATAGACGAGCGAGATTATCATAGCCTTCTCCGATATCTAAAGATCGATCTCCAGTAGATACGCGAGAAGTTGTCCCTTTTTTAACCTTCTCATCTTTCTTTTCTTTTTCCGTGGTTACATCTAAACGGCGTCTTAGATGTTCGTTTTCAAGCTTTAAATAATGATTCTCTTCTAGTATTTCGGCTAAATGCTGCTTTAATTCCCCGAGCTGTTGGTAAAGATGGCCAATTTGCGTTTCCATATTACTTACTGATTCAAATATCTCTTTTTTATCCACGTCTCACACCTCTTAATCTGTGGATTGTATAGAAAAGGCACCTTCTTTATTGATTTCATCCAATGTATACTCCAGAACTCGATCCTGTTCTTTTAGTTCCACCTGAAGTACCCGCTCTAATATATTTAATCCTACCACTTTTCCTCGACCTTGAGGAGTTTCAATCACTTCTCCTAAATCAGGCAGTTGTTCTTTTGCAGCTTCATATTCATCATTTTCATATTTTAAACAACACATTAGTCTACCGCATAAACCGGATATCTTAGTAGGATTCAATGAGAGATTTTGGTCCTTAGCCATCTTAATGGACACAGGATCAAAATCACCTAGAAATGTGGAACAGCAAAGCATTCTTCCACATGGACCAATTCCTCCAAGCATTTTTGCTTCATCCCTGACACCGATTTGGCGTAATTCAATTCTTGTCCGAAAAATGGATGCTAAATCTTTTACTAACTCACGAAAATCTACTCTTCCGTCAGCAGTAAAATAAAAGATCACTTTATTTCGGTCAAATGTATATTCAACATCCACTAGTTTCATATCTAATTGATGTCCATTTACTTTTTCATTACAAACATCATATGCTTCCTGGGCAGCTTGTTTATTTTCTTCAACGATCATTCGATCCTTGTGATCCGCAATTCTCACTACCCTTTTTAAAGGTAAAACAACATCGTGCTCTTCAACCTGTTTTCGTGGGACAACGGCCTTCCCGTATTCTACTCCACGTACTGTTTCGACAATCACAAAGTCATCCTTTTGAATTGAGAGGTCTCCTGGATCAAAATAATAGATTTTACCCGCTTTTTTAAAGCGTACTCCTACAACATCATACAAATGAAGATCCCTCCTGCAAATTTAACACAAGCTCTTCCATCATTAGCTGCGGATTCATATTAGCCGCAAGCTTCCTTTTTGCTTCGAGAATAGCCGACATTTGATCCGATAACCGCCGTCCGGATGTTTCAAGAGCATACTGTCTCAACCGGTCACTTTCAGCTTTAAAGACTATTTGCTCCTGTTTATCTAATTGTATATATAATAAATCCTTAAAAATAAGAAGTAAAAGATCTAAACCACGATTAATCTGTTCTTTCTCTTTAAAGTGTGAAAACCAATCCCCTTGAAGCGTTACCATTGCTTCTAAAGAATTTTTTTTCAACACCTCATACAATTTTAACACTATTTTTTGAGCTTGTGCAAACCAATCATCGAGATTTAATTCATAAGCCTCATCAAGGCTATTCGTTAACTGCGCTAATAAGGGTGCCTTCATTGGATTTACGCCGTTTTCAGTCAATTGATTAATCATTGCTAATGGAGATAATGGTTTAAATGATAATATTTGGCAACGCGAAAGAATAGTTGGTAACAGTTGCTGAGGCTGCTCTGTTAATAGAAAAGCTGTAGTTTGTGAGTTTGGTTCCTCTAGAAACTTTAGCAAACTATTTGCCGCACTCACACTCATTTTATCAGCGTCACTAATCATATAAACCTTTCTTGACGATTCAACACCTTTTTTTGAGAACTCCTCCTGAAGGTCTTGAATTTGTTGTTTTTTTATCGATAACCCATCGGGCTCAACTTTATGGACATCTGGATGATTACCACTATTAATACGACGGCAATTATGACAGGCTCCACATGGTTTAAAGCCCTCTATTAAAGATTCACAAAATAAAGCTTTTGTGATTAATAAAGCGATTTCCTTTTTCCCAGTCCCTCTGATTCCCTCAAGTAAATAGGCATGGGCCACACGATTCTTCAACAAACTGTTCTTTAACATTTTTAGTACGGTAGGCTGCAGCTCTTCTAGTTGATCCCATGTTTTTACCAAGTTCATCACTCTCTTACAATTATTATTGATTTAAAAATGCATATATTGTTCAATTGGAAGAACGAAAACTGTTGCACCGCCAACCTCAACTTCAACAGGATAGGGTACAAAGGAGTCAGCATTCCCTCCCATTGGGGAAACGGGTGCTACTAATTGATCCCGTGATTTGCAGTTATCCTTAATAATTTGCAATGCACGGTCCACACGAATATCTTCTGTTCCAATCATAAAGGTGGTGTTGCCAGATTTCAAAAAGCCGCCTGTAGTTGCCAACTTCGTCGCTCTAAAATTATTATCAACCAGTGCTTTTGATAACCGGTTGCTATCCTGGTCCTGAACAACAGCGATGATAAGTTTCATCTCGACCAACCCCTTCGTCAATATGTCATTTATCTTTCCTATATTATAACAGTTATTTGTCCTTGGCACATTGATATTCGACAGTGAGTGCTTTTGAAATTTGTCTAAAAAAATTAAAAGAGCCTCAGAAGGCTCTTTTTAGAATAATTTAGCTTTTAGAACCTCCATCGTTTTTGAAAAAACGTCATTTACTTCACCAGAGGCGTCAATTCTTACAATCCTATCAGGAAACCTTTTCATTAGTAGGTGATACCCTTCTCTGACCTTATGATGGAATTCTAGGTTTTCTAAATCTAAGCGATTCACTTCTCGCCCTTTATTTTTGTTAATTCGCTGCAAACCTAACTCAGGTTCAATATCAAAATAAATAGTGAGATCAGGCATCATTTGCTCAATAGCAAATTGATTAATGGTAAATACCTCATCAATTCCTAAACCGCGGGCATGACCTTGATAAGCTAGTGAACTATCGACAAAGCGGTCACACAATACCACCTTACCATCCTCAATAGCTGGCATTACTTTCTCTACTAAATGCTGTCTTCTAGCTGCAGCATAGAGCAATGCCTCCGTCCTAGGGTCCATTGATGTATTTTCCTTATCCAAAATAACTCTTCTGATTTGTTCCGCAATATCTATACCGCCTGGTTCCCGGGTTAGTAGTGCTTCGTTTAGTTCCTTAGCTACCATACTAATGATTGTTGTCTTCCCTGCACCATCAGGGCCTTCAAATGTAATAAAAAAACCGCTCTTCATCAATAGTAAACCTCCAAAATCTTAACTTGTCCTAAATATGTTAATTAGGTTTTTATCTAAATAGGATCCTCCTTGAAATCTTGCTCCTGCATTCATTAGTTGGTCAAGATGATTTATCTTTTCCTCTGTAATCAGCTCCCCGATTAGCAAAATGGGAATACCAGGAGGATATGGTATGATTGTCTCCGCACATACATTTCCTATAGCTTGTAAAATAGGTACTGCTTTTTTTTCATAGCTCAACAACTTTTCATAAGGGATGGCTAACTCTGAGATTTTGCCAGAGCTAATTTTATATTCCTCCTCTATTGAATGTTGTGGTACCTCTGCTAATACCTCTTTTATTTTCCTGCTTGTTTCAACTAGCATACTGTCTTGGTTTTCCTTCAATAAGGGAAGAATCAACAAAACATTATAAGGATCTGCCAACTCTGTATATATACCTATCTCTTCGAATCTTTTTTGAAGCTCAAAGCCAGTTAACTTACTCCTTGACTGTATGGTTATTTTTAATTTATCCCCATGTGAGTCAGGATACTCTAGTACTTTTATACTTTGGATGGTTGATAGCTCTTTTTTAAAGCGTGATATTTCTTTTAGTAAGTATTCTATATCGTTTCGTTGGTATGTTGCTAAATAATTTCTCGCTAGATCCAATGAAGCCATGATGACGTATGATGGGCTGCTGGACTGAAGCATTTGTAGGTACTCCTTAACTTTGTCGCTGCTAATCCGATTGCTATTTATATGTAAATAAGAACCCATTGTCATGGCAGGAAGGGTTTTATGTGCTGAATGAACGACCATATCAGCCCCTAATTTGATAGCGGACGTCGGAAATGGCTCACCAATAATAAAATGAGGACCATGTGCCTCATCTACTAATACAGGAATGTTATGATGATGGGCAAGATCAATGACGCTTTTTAAATCATACACCATTCCATAGTAGTTAGGATAGGTTAAGACAATCGCTTTTGCTTCTGGGTAGAGGGAAATGGCTCTTTCAACTATATCCTTCGAAACACCTGTCGCTGTCTTCCATTCCTGATGATAATCTGGTTCAATAAAAACAGGTCGTGCTTTTGCTAGTTTTAAAGCATTTAAGACTGACTTATGGCAATTTCTTTGTACGAGGATAACATCATCTTTCTCACAAACTGACAAGATCATGGCCAAATTACCCACGGTAGATCCATTGATTAAGAAAAAGCTTTCTTTAGCCTGATAAAGATCAGCTAAGAGCTCTTGGGCCTCTTTTATTACGCCTACAGGAGAGTGCAAATCATCTAATCCTGATAATTCGGTGACATCGATTCTAAGAATCTTTTGAAAAATATCCTTTGCCTGTTGGTGAAAAATAGTTCCAGATTTATGACCTGGAACATGAAAGGACATAGGATTCATTTTTGTGTGATTGACTAGTGCTTCATATAATGGAATTCGATTTTGTTTGTTCATTGTTATACCCCTTCAAAGAGTCTTATTTATTTTAACAAAATACGACAAAACCTACCCCCTTCTTCACAAAAAAATAAAGCCCAAATGGACTTTCTATGAAAAAATTTCCGGTGTTGTTATTTTTTTTAGTTGTTTTAGATAATATTTATATTTTGGGTCATTTGTTTCTGTTTGAATTAGGTCTTCTTCGCAATCTGTACAAATAAACGAAGTATATAGATGTATCCCTTTTGGTTTTAGACCCTCACATATAACGCACGTTTCGTGATAATGACTATGTGCTAATGAACTCAACCACACCACCTCCATATACCTATTCTTCCCGATATTCTATAATTGTATACAAAATTTCGAATTATCCTCCTCAGGGCATCCCTCGTTATATCCTATGTAGGTAATTGCTTTTGGGTGTATGTCTAGTAACGATTTATTCTAAAACACTTCGTACTTTTTTATATATAAAGATTAGGATGGTTGGCTATTAAGGTTGATTGACGGGGATGGTCTGGATTTTTGATTACCTTTAATATAGAAAAGTTAAGTTTGTAGTAATCAAAAAACGGTTTTAGTTACCTTAACTCATTAAAAATGAGGCTTTGGGAATCAAACTTGCATGATAAGGGTTAATCGTTACCGTTTTCCTTAAAAGTGTTGCCACGCGGGCATGATTAGCTGCTAATCGTTACCGTTTTCTCTAAAAGTATCACCGCGCTGGCACGATTACCTTCTAATCGATACCGTTTCCTCCAAAAGTAACCACGCACGGGCACGATTCCACCACTACTTCCCTTTTCATTTTTAGAACATATAAAAAAACACAACCCTTATCAGGTTGTGCTTCGTTTGCCTGGCAACGTCCTACTCTCACAGGGACAAAGTCCCAACTACCATCGGCGCTGAGAAGCTTAAC
>NZ_BAWM01000004.1 GCF_000759675.1 Neobacillus niacini
GTTCAAAATCGAACAAGAAATTGCCGTTTTTTTGTCTAGACCATGCTTACATTTCTAAAAACGTAAGTTTTTCAGTGCCCTCCAGAAAATCTGAAAGACTTTTTTACACACTGCCACATTTAGTTTCTTTACTTTAATACCTTTAGTGAACAACATTCCACATGTCTGGACTGCTGATTGTAGACATTAATTTTTATTATTAATGATGTAGCCTTGTTCACCGTACTTATATTTAATAACAAGCAGTTTTGAAGTTTGCTGGCATCTGTTTTTCTAGTACCTTTATGTATCCTGAAATACTGATAAATCAAGGTTTCTTGCTTCATAATGTTTTCTTGTGATTTGTAATTTTAAAAATTTGGGCATCAAGCATGGCACCAAAGCACCTCCACATTTAATCGAAAACTATATTATGTAGAATTTATTGAAGTGGTTTTTACCACTAGCCAGGACCCCGGGTAGGCTCGAAAAGATTTCTTTTCGTATTAAATAATTGATAACTTTACCCTCGAAAACATTTACCAAAACCTTCTAATATGCGTCAAGTCAGGAATCCAATCTTAATAATCAAGACCGGCCAAGGAATGAGGTAATCAAAACAAATCCAGAGCCAACCTTGTAGATTATACGACACTGTCGATAGCGCGGAAGTGCCTCTAAAACCTACCTAGGTGATTGCATTATTTAGGTAAACTCAAGCAGGATAAGGTACGAAAAGAGCTTCTAACTCAGTAAGAACTTGATCATTACCCTATAAACCCCATCTATTTACATTTGATTCACAATAAATATTTTTATTTGTAAATCATAATACAAAGCCGGCCAAGGACAAGTACACCCAAGAATAATATTTCATTAGGATGGGGTGGGTACCTTTTTCTATATAGATTACTGCTCAAAAAGTGCACAATTGAAGTCCCATCAATTTTTAGGAGACCAGCTCCCTCCGTTGGCGTGCGTGCCCAGGATTTATCAGCACTGGATGAGGTGTAATGATACTGATCGAAGATGGTTCCATTTGGAGCTTTTAAGGTTACGCCAACTCCTGTGTTTTTATAGTAGTTACTTGTTTCCCAGACAAAGTATCATTAAGCAGGGATAATCGTTCCATTTGGAATTGTATATGGAGCAGAACCGACACCAACAAGATCATTTTTTTGCAAAAAAAGAAAACTCTTGTTAATAAGAGTTTTCCATGAGAAATTTCATCTTCACCATTCCATGTGATGTTTAGTCCAGTTATCACTTATTACTGGGATTAATGTATTTCATTATCTTTTTTATTTTGAAGTAAAAGCATATAAATTTCCATCAAAAGCTCCCACTACGAGCGTATTACCGGAAATGGCCGGAGAGGAAGCCACGGGTGCGCCGATCTTAAATTTCCATGTTGCTTCTCCGGTATGCCGATTCAAACCATAAAGGAAACCGTCATTGGAACCAATATAGACCGAATTCCCGCTTACTGCAGCAGAAGAAACGATTCCACCTTGAGTTTCAAATTTCCACTTCTTTTCGCCCGTATTGGCATCGAATGCAGCGACTTGGCCATCAGGGAATCCCATATACACAACCCCTTTTGAAACGGCTGGTGAAGAAGGGGTCACCTGGCGCGGCATATATTTTCCGACGCCTTCAAGTGAATCAGGGCTCTGGTATGTCCAATTTGTAGTACCATCGATTGCCTTTACGGAAGCCAAGATCCCTGTTCTGAACCCTACATATATATTACCGTTGTCCAATGCTGCCACCGAGTGAGACCAACTGGACAAGCTCGGACGCTTTTTCCAGACGAGGTTTCCTGTTTTCGCATCCATGGCATAAAGATAACTGCTGCCTGCAATCGTATAGAGGATCCCGTTATCCACAACCGGCGTAGCGGCAATGAAATGGTCGTTTTCCAGCGGCTTTTCCCATAACGTTTCCCCTGTTTCCCCATTCAGGGCAATCATGAAACTGCCTTTCCGGGTGCTATATCCTTGGTATACGATACCTTCAGCAAACGTTGGGGAAGAGTACATGCGGCCGCGCTGAATGCCGTCCTGTTCTATTCCGATCTTTTTCTCCCATAATAGTGTTCCGGTATTATCATTTACAGCATAGATGTTTCCCCTTACGGATGAAGCATAGACAACCCCATTTGAGACAGCAGGGGAAGCCTGAACCTGTGCATTTGTCTTGAACTGCCAACGTTTAGAACCGGTAGCCAGATCAATGGCCAAAATGCTGTTCTCTTCCACATCGTTCTCATCCCTTGTTCCTATATATACGGAATCACCCACGATAGACGGAGATGAGGTAACAATCGAACCTTGCGTTTGAAAGCTCCATGCCAGATTTAAATTTGGCGAAAGTTCATCTGGTGACTCACCAGTATGTTTTGCGTTCCCTTTAAACGTGGACCAATCAGTACCGCCCTTTGGGATCACAGGCGTGTATTGCCCGGAAATCTGGAATGTTGACTTCTGTTCCCATATATGACCATTTGAGTCTGTGGCACGAACTTCCATTTGATGCTGACCCGGTTGTTCTTTGGCGGCATCCCAATTGGAGGACCAAGTGAATTCGCTGCTTTGCTTCGCCTTTTTCCATGGACCGTTATCAATTCGGAATTCCGCTTTTTCGACCGTACTTGTTGAATTGAAAATATTGAACTGTACTTTTGTCTTACTCATCGGAATCTCGCTTCCTGGAGCTGGATGAATAATTGTCAGGTTGTCTTCAATCCCGAACATTTTAAATTGCGTATCGATTTTGTCTTCCTTCATATGGATAAGACGATAACCCGATGGTGTAAAATCGTTTGTGTTGGAATTGGTGGAGCTGGTGACGATATGTTTGGCACCAGGGATTACTTCCCCGGACACGTCGTTGATATGAGTATGTCCGCTCAATAACAGCTTCGTGTTGTACTTGGCCAGAACATCCAGGAAATCCTTCGTTCCATTAATCGGAGTATCAGGCGCATTTAGTTGGATATGCGCTACCGCTACCACTTGTTTATTTTTGGCATTCATCTCCAGATCCTGCTTTAGCCATTCCAGCTGTTCGGGCTGGGTGAAGCCCAGATGGTTTTCCAGAATGATAAAATGCTTGTTACCATAATCAAAGGAATACCACTCAGGTCCTAAGTATTGACGATACCGTTCAACGCGTGATTTGTAGTCCGGGCCTGACGTGATGTCATGGTTCCCTGGCGCTGGATAAAACGGCAATTTTGAAGTGGCCGTAGCAGCGGTGTAGTCCTTAAATTCTTCATCGGTTGCATAGTAAGTCAAGTCACCGTTAACCAGCACGAAATCAGCGGAACCTTTCAGTTTGTTCAGTTGCGTAACTTCATTCATAAATTTTTCGCGATTGTTGACACTGCTGTCTTTAACATGGACATCCGCTAAGTTTGCAAAGGTAAATTTCTCTTTGCTCGTTTCCGAGGAAGCGATCAAGTTGAAATCCTGAACCTTTTTTTCATCGGCTTTCAGGTCTTTCATGTGCCTGTAAAACATCGGGGTCATGTTTGCGTCCGTTGGAACCTTGTACCCGCTTGGGACGGTGATGAAAACGATATCGGACAACCTTCTTTCAGGATTGATGTCCAAAGAATAATCTCCGTTTTCATCTGTCCTGGTTATTTGAGACCCGTCAGAAACACTAACATTTGGAAGCCCTTTTTCCCCTGGATCCTGAACTCCATTGCCGTTTTTGTCCACATACACCGTTCCTGTAACGTTGGCAAATCCATTATCTGCGAGAACTGGCTTCATGAATACGGATAAAGCCAATCCAGCCATGCCAACAGCGACGAAAGGCTGCATTTTCTTTCTTAATTTCGAAAGCTTCTGTTCCATTTTTCATTTCTCCTTTACCTGTTTTCTCTCCTAAGTTACATCTATGTATGGTGGTCTCTCTAATAATCTGTTTGTCCTTTAGGCATTCCCCCTTTCAGTAATTCGTCCACGGAGTTCTCATCCAAAGAAACGCTGTACGTACCAAACAAAGCCAATTAAACTGATTGCGACCGACGCCGTACCCTGTATCATGCTACCCCGCCTGTTTCTGCGAACCAGCAGAATGATAGGGAATATGATTAGAAGAATCATTGCTTGTCCACCCTCTACTCCCAAGTTAAAAAAGAGGATCGATAACAGAGTTCGAAGTGATAGATCTCCCGTTATTTCCAGTGCTCCCGAAAATCCCAAACCATGAATGAGTCCGAAGCCAAATACGATCCACAGCCTGTAACGACCGGAAGGGAAAAATAGATATTCAAAGGCTACGAACACAATACTGAGAGCAATCAAAGGCTCCACGACGTCAGGCGAGACCGAAACCAAATTCAAGGCACTAAGTCCAAGACTAACACTGTGCGACAAGGTAAAGACGGTAACCACTTTCATTACATCTTTTAACGTTTTGGAACATAACAGCAAAGCAATCACAAACAAGATATGGTCTAAGCCGATAAGGATATGGTGGAAGCCCAGCTGTACAAAGCTTATTACTTGTCCCCAAAGAGTCCCGTTACCCAATTCGAATGTTCTTTCCTTAGCTGTTAAAATAAATTCGCCCGTTTCAGTTCCGAGCTCATAATGAGCAATGTTTCGGTGCAAGCGGTCATTGTCATCGAAGAATATATTGTAATGAATTTCAACTGTTTTCTTGGACACATCCTGGACAGGAAAGTCGATTCCAATCCTTGCGTAGCTCAACTCTCCTTCTTGTTTAAGGCCAATATCAGAAATTTTCCCGTATGTTTTGACTCCGTCTGCAAAAACCTCAAGATTCTGAGACAAATAGTCTTCGATTAACATTTTGTTCCTGCTTAGGGCATCCGACAGCTCATCCTCCTTCATTTCCGGAAGATTACCCAGTTCTACTACCCTCCCCAATTCAAAAATGTCTACTGTTAGTTCATAGTGAAGGACTCCGGCCTCTGCCGTTATGTTTGACCTACCCTCACTGTTATCTGTATGGGCATGAACGGAACTTGGAATCTGGCTTATGCTAAATATGATGAAAAAGATTGCAGCAAACCAGGTTGTTACGGATGACCTCATATTGTTTCTCCTTTTTTAGTTGATATTCAGATACTAGTAGCAACTATTATTTTTTTATAATTTTAACTGCAGAAATAGTATTTTTTCCTCAGTTGTTCCCTTTCGTTACTTTTTTTCGATTACTACTGCTTCGATTTACGGTACTATGTTTACAGCTTAGATAACAGGCTACTCAAATAGTTTAAATATAGATTGTTAAATGATTGTTTAACGCTTGTAAAATTTTTATTAAAAATCGACCTTGTAAAAATTGGATACTTCCTTTGGAAGTACGTAGGCTTCTGCCGAAATGAAAACAAGCTGGCAGCAGATTGTACCAGCTTGTAATAATATTAATGTCTCAAAACACAACCATTAATGAAAGGATTGTTGCGGATTAACTTCTCCCTGTTAAAGGAAGGAGATCTTTCTGAGATGCATTTCGGTGTTAGTTACTTGTGAATTTTAACTGGAATCTGTCGGACTTATAGATAACCTTCACTTTGTACTTGCCTGGTAAACCCGTGGTCTCAATAGAAGAAAATACTCCATTCCGTTGATGCTTATAAACGTTATGAGAATGACGCCGTTAGCTGATACATAATTGCCCGTAAAATTCAGACACAATTTCCCCTTTACGGTTTCCCCGTAACTGCTACCCACGTATTCGCTAAAATTAAGCAAAATATATCGGGGTGTTACCGTTAAAATTAACGAATTAAAACAACGTTAACACAACGTGAACCCTTGCGGTTACTAGCTTTTTGTTTACGTTGGCGGGACTGCGTGGGAATCGAACCCACCAGACCAGGCATGCAAGTCTCAAGCAGTTTTGAAGTTTATCACCGTCCCCGGCAGGACACTTCTCACTCTATAGTGTTATTATTTTCGCGTTAAAAATATCGAGCTTGCATTTGCAGCCAATTACTGAGCTGCAGATGATTGACATAGAAAGATCAGAAAATCATGTCCGCAATATCTTTTGGACCTCTTTCGGCAAAAATTAAAAGTAATCTAGAGTCATGAAGAAAAAAATCTGCTCTATTATTGATATCTTTTAGGTCATGTAAGTCAACAAGGACCTATATGACCTGAAATACAACTAAAAGATAACGTGATAATCAGCGGTCAAAAGAAATAACAGGTGAGGAATGTGCCAATTTCACAATAAGTGTTTACGTGAATAAGGAAGAAATTAGGAAGTATATCAATCAAAACTTGAGAAATCCTTAAAAGAAGCCTTATGACTTGGGATATTGAACAAATGTCGAAGTGAACTCGTTTTTACAAACATTGAGCATTACTCTCGTTAGTGGTTCTGCTCTGTAAAGAGCACTCATAAAAACCCTAGAAACGTTGAAATAACGCATGTTCTAGGGTTTTTTATTTTTGTCTGCTATGTAGAATAATGTATTATCCCCCAATTTGTTGGGGGAGGTTTTGGGGGAAGTTTCAAGGAAAAAATATTAAGTGGACAGGCGTATTTTATTTGCACAGTCATACTGCCAGTAAGGAGACTTATTTAATAATAGGACACATGTGTTTTATTTATTTTTGAGGTCACATAGGTCATAATGACCTCAATGACCTTTAAATTTACTATAAGAGAGCAATACAGTCAATGGAAATGAACCCTAAGAGATACAGATGTTATTGCAGATGTTTACATCATGCCGCCCATTCTACTTTGATATAAATAGAAATAAATATTGAGAAAAAAGTCAATAAAACATGGGTTTCCAAATAAATTTAATAAATCCTTTTAAATAGTATCTAAAAACAATGCGGACAAACTTGCGGACAAGAGGTAAGGTTCTTCTTGTCCTTACCTGCTTCCCAAGCCTAAAACACTTTACCAAGTTTCCCTTATTTTTGAGTTATGACACTTTATTAATAAAAAAAAGACCGCATAAATCCTCTTTGGAACGATCTCTTAAAGTAAAAAGCACGCTTGAGCATGCTTTTTACTTTTTTAGCTATTTACGAAATGTCTGATTATGGTAATTCTGATAATGCTGAGACTAGAAGTTAGGATTCACATACGTTTGTGGTTGGAAACCAACTGAACCCTATTTGACCTGAAAGTTCTTGCTCCAGTTGATTACACTGTGCTATGACTTCCTAACATCTCAGCATTGCTAATTCATGTCCTTGGAGGCTTTGCTGAATGGTTTGAACTGTCATGCGTTCTTTTCTTTACTATATTCCGCCTTTCACAGCTTTCTCATTCTCCTAGCTAAATTCCAAATAATAATAAGAATAACAACTCTAATAATACAAAGGAGAAAGGAATCCATTACAGATTCCTTTCTTTTGTTCTTTATTATTTACCAATAAACATTTGTGTCCAGTGGTTTCCAGTCTTTTCGTATCCTACTCCGATATGAGTAAAGCTGCTGCTTAAGATGTTTTTCCTATGCCCTTCACTGTTCATCCATGCATTTACGACTTCTTGTGGAGTCCGTTGTCCTTGGGCAATATTTTCGCCTGCAGATTTATAAGTCACTCCAAAGTCCCTCATCATGTCAAATGGTGAGCCATATGTTGGACTTGTATGTGAAAAATAATTGTTTTGCTGCATGTCCACTGATTTCTTTTGTGCCACTCCATTTAATTGTGAATCTGCTTTTAATGCTGGAAGGCCATTTTTACTACGTTGTGCATTCGTTAAATCGATAACCTGTTGAACATATGCACTAACGTCTCCAGTTGCTGGTGCTGGTGCTGCTGGTTTTGGCGCTGGCGCTGCTGGTTTTGGTGCTGGCGCAGCAGGCGCTGGTGCTGGTGTTACTGGTTTAGGTGCTGGTACCGGCGCTACTGGTGTTGGTGCTGTTGGTGCCGGTGCTCCTGGTGTTGGTGCTGTTGGTGCCGGTGCTCCTGGTGGTGCCGGCGTTATTGGCACTAGTTGCTGATTTGGAGTCTTTCCTTGTTGACCACCAAATTGGACAGAACCAAATGGGATATACCTATACTGAGCATGTTGAATCAAGATCGCTTTTGTATGCGGATATTGATCACTATTCAATGACGTTCGATCAGCAGAGATGTCAACGTTGTTATATCTATTAACATCCCTGTTCATATCATAATCACGATTATAATTTACATTTAACCGGTTAAGAGTTGTATTTCGTCCATTATTCAACCGGTTTGTATTATTGTAACGAACGTTATTTGTTTCAAGCCTTCCTCGATCAATATCGCTATCATTATTATCGTTATTTGTATAATCTTCCGTTAACATCCCGTTATGGTCAATACCATCATCTCTTCCATTACCAACGTTTAAAGTGGTATTGTTGTCTCTATTGACCATACCAGTACGGACTTCGTCGGCTGCATCATTTCCATTGTTATTACACGCAGCTAGACCAATTGTTAAGACCCCTGATAGTAGTAAACCTAATGGCTTTTTTATCAAATTAATTACCCCCTTGCAAAAATATTTTTTTGCCTTCTTATTTTTGGTTGTTTTTCAAAAAATATTGATGGAAAAAAACGTATAATTCTACAAAAAAAAAACAATTAGTAAATTAATACCAAAAGGTTTTTTATTTTTCAAAAGTACAACATATATATTAGGGAAAACAAATTGGTTATCCAAAATTCGGAGTCCCATCTTCATTCCACTTTAAAGCTAGAGCCAAGTTGAGGAGGGATTATTATATTGAATAATCAGGATATATTTGAAGGTAGCAATTGCTCCAAGTTGTGCTTTCAGTAGGACCTAGGCGCCTAAATCGGAAATATGATGTTCCATATTGTTCAATATTTTTACTGCTGTAATATCGCCACTTATATCAAAGAGAAATTACTTTCAGCCAAAAAAATGTACCCTTTATAAGAGTACACTTTGTTCTATTTCTAAGTTAGTCTGCTTTTCGCAATTTATTCAAAAGACAGCCAAGACCATCAATCTCACAAACAACCTCATCACCTGGTTTTAACCAGTTTTTTTCCTCCATCCCAAAAATAACTCCCTCTGGTGTACCAGTATAAATAACGTCACCGGGCAGAAGCGTCATAATTTGGGACAAATCACTAATTAGCTTAGCAGTAGTGAAAATCATATCCTCAGTGTTTGAATTTTGGCGCAATTCACCATTCACCCAGCACTTTAAGTTCAAGTTTTGTGGATTAGGTACCTCATCTACAGTTACGATATAAGGTCCTAACGGAGCAAATCCGTCAATAGCTTTTCCATATAACCATTGATGACTACGGAATTGAAGCTCACGAACGGAAAGATCATTGCCAACGGCATATCCAAAAATATAATCTAATGCCGATTCAACTGAAACATTTTTTGCCGGTTTACCAATCGGCATATACACTCGTTAATATATTCACAATATTTTTCATTTTCCAAACAACCACTCGCACAATTCCTCTTAACAAATAAAAAACGCTGAATTTTCAACGTTTTTTAGCTAATTTCTTACTTAAATATTATTTATATAGCAACTCTTTTTTGGTTCTACAGGTACTTGTAATCTGTAATGTTACTATCATCAACCCGCTTAAGAGTACTATTTTCCCGTTTCACAAAATGTAAACGTCTTCACTTAATTATTTTGAGATATTTACATTTAAAATGTAAGAAAATATGTTATATTCAAATAAATAAAAAATGGGAGTGAGAAAATGAATTCACTAGTACAACGTGCATATAATTTTAACGCAGGTCCATCCGCCCTTCCGCTAGCTGTTCTGGAAAAAGCAAAACAGGAACTTATTGATTTTCGTGGTACTGGTATGTCAGTCATGGAGCTTAGCCACCGTAGTGCAGCCTATGAAGAAGTACATAATAATGCCATTGCCCTTCTAAAAGAATTGTTATCTATTCCAGAAAATTATGAGGTCCTTTTTCTACAAGGAGGAGGAAGTCTTCAGTTTTCAATGGTTCCGATGAACTTTATGAAACCTGGAGAAAAAGCAGGTTATATTATGACAGGTTCTTGGTCTGAAAAAGCATTTTCTGAGGCAAAATTATTCGGGGATCCGTATCATGTTGTCAGCACTAAGGAAAGTCAATATCGGCGAATTCCTCAATTTGATGAATTGCAATACAATCCCACTGATGCCTATATACATTTGACATCGAATAATACTATTTACGGCACACAATGGAAGGACTTCCCCGATACAGGTGATGTACCATTGATTGCAGATATGTCCAGTGATATCTTATCTAAGCCCTTTGATATCAGCAAATTTTCTTTAATTTACGCTGGTGCCCAAAAAAATCTTGGTCCTTCTGGTGTTACAGTGGCAATCATTCGCAAGGATTTGATTGAAAAAGCTAATCCTAACATTCCGACCATGTTAAAGTATGGCACCTATTCAAAAAACAACTCGTTATATAACACACCACCTACATTCGGAATTTATATGCTTGGCGAAGTTTTGAACTGGATTAAGGAAACAGGCGGAATTAATGAACTAACCAAAAGGAACGAGGAAAAAGCAAAACTCATTTATGACGCAATCGATCAAAGCAATGGATTTTATGTTGGTCATGCCGAAGCCGAAAGCCGATCGCTAATGAATATTACTTTCCGCGTGAAGGATGAAGAATTGGAGAAAAAATTCTTAGCTGAAGCAAAGAGTGAAGGTTTTATCGGTGTAAATGGTCACCGCTCTGTGGGAGGATGCCGAGCGTCTACTTACAACGCTGTCCCATATGAAACATGTAAGGCTTTTAGTGAATTCATGGTTCAATTTCAAAATGTAAATCAATAAACAAATAGATTTAAAAGGGAAATATTATTATTTATTTCCCTTTTTTATTTTTCGGTATAAACGATACCCTTTTCTGACACAATTTACAATAGAAAACGGAACTCGGAGTTGATATTTGTAAATAAACGGAAGGTAGATTTTATAATAGGCTTTCTTTAAATCATCCCACTTCCGGCATTTTCCCTGCTTATAAAAATCAGAAACATCGACGATATACCCTCTTCCATCACTCATAACGACATTTTTCCCATGTACATCAAACGGGTTTAAGCCCACAGAACGAGCATATTCTATCCCCTTATCCACATCTCGTATAACAGACTCTGATATAGGGACCCCTTTTACAACTGCGTCGAACAGATTCATTCCATCTATCCTTTTTAAAATCAAGTAGTTATCTCCATAGTCAATTAATGAGGAAAAAGAATCATGATTGCCCAATTTTTTATATACTTCTACTTCCTTTTTTAAATCCTCAGGTTTTCTTCCATATACCTTTACAACCCATTTAGGATTTGAGTGATGTAAAAAGACACCCGCGTAATTTCCACTTCCTATTGTTTTCCAAGTATTCGAGAAATTCCTTACAATGATTGGATCAAATGGACCTTCCGTTGAAAGTTGGATATTGGGTAGTAATTCATTTCCAATTAATTTTGTATATTTTTCAATTTTCATTTGCACACCTCAGGACAAAACGGATTAATAAATAATTCTTTATTTTTAGTATACATCTCATATACACTTAGACTAGATAAAAAATTCTTATTTCTGTAAAAAAATTGTATCCTTATTTAAAATTTAATGAAGAGGTGTTAGAGTGCTATTTCCCACTTTAGAAACCGAACGATTAAAACTTATTGAAATTACACAAAATCATGAAGAAAGTCTGTTTGAAATTTTATCATTAGATGAAGTGACCAGGCATTATGGGACTGACAGTTTCACTTCCATTGAAGAGGCAAAAAAATTAATTGACATGTTTCAAAAGAACTTTTATGAAAAACGCGCCATTCGCTGGGGAATCATTCTCAAAGAAAGTAACAAATTTATTGGGACATTAGGGCTTAATGGGTTACAGTTAAAAAACAAAAAAGCTGAAATTGGCTATGAAATACATCCCTTTTATTGGAGGACGGGCTATACTTCAGAAGCAATAAAAGAAGTTTTGCGTTATAGCTTTCTAGAGTTGGAATTAAACCGGATTGGAGCTGTTGTTTACCTAGAAAACCAAGCATCTATCAATCTTCTTGAAAAATTAGGATTTAGTAAAGAAGGGGTGCTACGTGATTATTTGTATCAAAACGACCAATTTCATACAACCCATATGCTGTCCCTATTAATACATGAATGGAAGACAACCGCCCTTAATTCCTTTGGAGCTAAAGCAAATTAAAAAAGCCAGGATATATTCCTGGCTTTTATTCTTCAAAGTAGTCTCTAAACGCTTGGGGATTATTGGTTTCCTTCCCCTGATAATATGGGTTATTTTCAGTAGAATCCTGCGGATCAAGATTTGTCTTAATAATCAAACGTGGTTCCGATGGCTGCTCAGCAATGATCCTGTCGTTTAATTGGTCGAAATCAGGCAGTTTGTTATTTCCAGGTTGTCTCGGCTCCATATCAGTGACACCTCCTAAAAATATGTTGCTGATTTTTCTTTTTTATCATACATTCTATCTATAGTTTTATTATTAAATGATAAAAAAGAAAAACTAGGAAGTAGAGACTTCCTAGTATGTTTATTCTTCTTCGACTCCAAGTAAGAAATCAGGATTTAATTCCTCAAATTCTTCGTCATCAACATCCATTCCCCAATCATCGTCATCATCATGGCAGCCCTTTGGATTAACGGCAACACAAACTTTTGTTTCACCAATTACTTCCACTAGGAATTCCCTTTCAACATGGACAATGATGCGATTACCATTGGGCGAGATAACTGCTTCACAACAATTAGGCTGCTGCAGTACGCGAGCACAAATTTCATTGTCATCCAAGCAATCATGATCACGGTACTTTAACTTAATGACATCTGTATATTTAACACATTCAGTAACAACTTCTGTTCTGGTATTGTCATTATATGAGTACCAAACGTTGATGTCATACGAGCCGTGTATCTCTACAGTTTTGCCGACTTTTTTCGCGTTGTATTTATGGTTGATAATCCAACATCCAAGAATGCTTGTTGGACTATGTGCCGGGCTAATCGTATGATTGGACTGGGTGAATTTACGCCCTTTCGCTACTACGGCCTTCGTAATTATCTCTCTGTATTCTCCCATTTCGCGCGAACCCTCCTCATTCATTTTCATTTCATCCTATGCTAATTTATAGACTAGTGTGCGATATATTTCTGCGAATACTGGATAAAAGTTTAGTCATAGTTCATTTTATGCGGAAGTTTTATGTAGGTTCCTTTTAGGCATGTACTTTAAGTAAAGAGGATTTTTCTACAAGGGGTAAACATACAAAAAAACCAGGCTTTAAAAAAGCCTGGTTTGGTTTACTTAATGCTCGTGATCATGGTCGTCGTGATTTCCGCAAGACCCACCATTATTTATACTTGCACCGGTTTCACCCTTTAATACATCTCCGCCAGTTGATTCAATAATAACGTCTGTAACCTTATTCGAGATTGTAGTTGCAATTAATTGCAGCAATTCATTTACTTCTATTTGAGAGTGCTTAAATTCTTGAACTACCGGGATTTCGTCTAGTTCCTGTTCAATGGCAGCAATTTTATCTTCCACTTTTTTCAATGCTTCCGGTTTACCGTAATGCTGTAAATTAACGGCTTGCTTTTGCAAACCTTTAATATCTGAAATTAAGGTGCTAACCTTTGGATTAACGTGAATTTGAGCTTCTGCACGTTTAAAGAAATCGACTTCTTCTGTATCTGCTATCATGCGTGCTAATTCTTGTGCGCGAGCGATAATATCGTCTTTTGTGTACTTTGCCAACTTATTTCACCTCTACTGGTTCTAATTCTTCCACCATTTCACCGTTTAATGACCATGTTTTTGCATCGGTAATTCTCACCTTAACAATTTTTCCAATTGCTGATTTAGGAGCAGCAAAATTTACAAGCTTACTTCTAGAAGTGTATCCTGCTAGAACATCAGGATTGTTCTTGCTTTCCCCTTCTACAAGAACTTCAACAATTTGACCTTTATATTTTTTCATTGCCTCAGCAGATTGTTCGTTAACTAAAGCATTTAAACGCTGTAAACGTTCCTTTTTTACTTCCATCGGAACATTATCCTGCATTTTTGCAGCAGGTGTACCCTCACGAGGGGAATAAATAAACGTATAAGCTAGTTCATAGCCCACTTCACGATATAAAGATAATGTTTCTTCAAATTGTTCATCCGTTTCATTTGGATAACCCACGATAATATCAGTGGTTAATGCAACATTCGGAATAGCAGCTTTAATTTTTCTTACAAGCTCTAAATATTGCTCCCTTGTATATTTACGAGCCATGATTTTCAGCACATCAGTAGAACCGGATTGAACTGGTAAGTGGATATGATCCATTAAATTACCGCCCTTTGCAAGGACTTCAATTAGATGGTCATCAAAATCACGTGGATGGCTAGTTGTAAATCGAATTCGAGGAATATCAATTTTACGTAGTTCATCCATTAAATTGCCAAGACCATAGTTGATATCCTCGAGATCTTTTCCATAAGCATTTACGTTTTGCCCTAAAAGAGTAACTTCTTGATAACCTTGTGCAGCTAAATGACGTACTTCCTGGATGATTTCCTCAGGTCGACGGCTACGCTCTTTCCCGCGAGTGAAAGGAACAATACAGTACGTACAAAACTTATCACAGCCATACATAATATTAACCCATGCCTTAATATTACCGCGGCGAACCTTTGGCAGGTTTTCGATTACATCGCCTTCTTTAGACCAAACTTCAACTACCATTTCTTTTGACATATAAGCTTCATGCAAAATGTTTGGTAAACGGTGGATATTATGGGTACCGAAAATCATATCAACTTGATTATAGGTTTTTAGAATCTTATTAACAACGGATTCTTCCTGGGACATACATCCACAAACACCAATAAGTAAGTCTGGCTTTTCTAATTTCAAATGCTTTAAATGCCCAAGTTCACCGAAAACTTTGTTTTCCGCATTTTCACGAATTGCACACGTATTTAACAGGATAACATTGGCATCCTCTGTTTTATCAGTTGGCTCGTAGCCTAATGCCAAAAAGATCCCCGCCATCACTTCTGTATCATGTTCATTCATTTGGCAGCCATAGGTACGGATATAAAACTTACGCCCTTCTCCCATGCCTCGAAACTCTTCAGGAATGGAGAAATCATTATGGTATTTCACTTCTTCTTTACCACGTTTTTTAGCATCTTTTAAGGAAGGTGCTGTAATTACCTGCTCAAAGTATTTGCTGTAATCCTTGGCGGATTTTTTGTCCGAAGAATTAGCCGCTTCAATTTGTTTAGATTCTAAACGTTGTTTTTCATTCATGAGTATAAAAATCTCCTTTCAGTTGTTTTAGTTAATGTGTCTATTAATATTAATAAAGTAAATTTTTACCTGTACATGGTGATAGAGCGCCCCTAACACACTTCTGCACATTATTATAGTATAAAGGTTAATAGGCTTGAAAACAATAGAAAATCCCGTAGTAATCTACTACGGGATTTCTTAAGAACTTACATAAATTCGTTAACTAATTTATCAAAGTATTCTTGATCAAGGTTTAGATCTACATGTGCTAATGGAGTTTCAGAGAAATTATTAATTAATTCCTGGTATGATTTACGTTCTGTGTTTTGATAAATCAAACCAGTAACTAAACCATTATGCTTCATCAATGTCTGCATAGCGTTTTCACGGTTTGATGGATCATATCCTTCAATATCACTTAACTTCGTTAGGTTTTCTTTAAACCAGTCATATGTGTTGACCTTATTATAAGTTACACAAGGACTATAAACGTTAATTAAAGAGAATCCTTTATGCTTGATACCAGCTTCAATTAATGCAGTTAGGTCTTTAAGATCTGTAGAGAAGCTTTGTGCAACAAATGTTGCCCCTGCAGTTAAAGCCATCTCCATTGGTGAAATCGGTTGTTCAATCGAACCTAGCGGCGATGATTTAGTTTTAAAGCCGGTAGCAGAACGTGGAGACGTTTGTCCTTTTGTTAAGCCATAGATTTGGTTATCCATAACAATGTAAGTGATATCCACATTACGACGGATAGCATGAATAGTATGACCCATACCAATTGCAAAACCGTCTCCGTCACCACCAGAAGCGATAACTGTTAAATCACGATTTGCCATTTTTACACCTTGTGCGATTGGTAATGAACGGCCATGAATTCCATGGAAGCCATATGAATTAATGTAACCAGAGATACGACCAGAACATCCGATACCAGAAATAACAGCTAAGTTTTCAGGCTCTAAACCTACATTTGCTGCTGCACGTTGCATTGCCGCTTGTACAGAGAAGTCGCCACAGCCAGGGCACCAGTTCGGTTTAACATTATTTCTAAATTCTTTAAAAGTGGCCATGTTTAGAACAACTCCTTACATTTTGTATATACTTCGTGTGGTAGGAACGGATTACCGTCATATTTTAAATGTTTAATAATCTTTTCTGCATGCCCAACATTCATTTTCATAATGTTTGCCAATTGACCAGTAGCATTGTTTTCAACAACCACTACTTTCTTTGCTGAACGAACAAGTGGTAATACTTCGTCCGTTGGGAATGGGTGAATCAAACGAATATGAGCGTGATTTACTTTCAATCCTTCATTTTCTAAACGAACCATAGCTTCCTCAATTACACCTCTAGTTGAATTAAAACCAACTAGTAAAATGTCAGCATCTTCATGCTTAGTGTTTTTATACACTGGTGTATTGAAACGAATATTTTCAATTTTACGGAATCGCTTGTCCATTTGAGCGTTCCTATTTACAGCCGATTCAGAAGGTTTTCCTGTTTCATCATGTTCAACACCTGTTACATGGTGAATACCATTTTTCATACCAGGAATAACACGTGGTGAAACTCCATCTTTGGTAACTTCATAACGTTTGAAATACGCTTTATTTTCACTTTTAGGAATTTCATCAGTAACAAGCTTTCCACGTCTGATTTCTACTTTATCCATACTTAAAGGTTCAACTGTCTGCTTACCCAAAGATAGTTGAAGGTCTGTAAGAACAATTACAGGACATTGATATTCTTCAGCAAGGTTAAATGCCTCAGTTGTATCATAGAAAGCCTCTTCTACAGTACTAGGTGCCATAACGATTTTAGGGATTTCTCCATGTGTTCCATAAATCATCGCCATTAAATCTGACTGTTCTTGCTTTGTTGGCAATCCTGTAGATGGACCACCACGCTGAGTATCAACAACAACAAGTGGAGTTTCAGTTATACCCGAAAGACCAATTGCTTCCATTTTTAACGATAGTCCTGGACCAGCAGATGCCGTAATTGTTCGAACACCAGCATAGTTAGCACCAATCGCCATTGTACAAGCAGCAATTTCATCTTCTGTTTGAATAACTGTCCCACCAAGAGCTGGAAGCTTTTTAATTAAATATTCCATTATTTCAGAAGCTGGTGTAATTGGGTAAGCAGCCATAAAACGGCAGCCAGCTGCAACGGCACCTAATGCAATAGCATCATTTCCAATCATAAACATACGCTTCTTGCCGTCAGCTTTTTCAAGTTCCATTATTTCAACGCCATCTACTAGCTGATTTTTCATATAATCATATCCAGCTTTAATGGCATCCATGTTTTTTGCAACTACTTGAGCACCTTTTTTACCAAAAATCTCTTGAACTACTTCTTCAAAAACATGAATATCAAGATTCAAGACAGCAGAAGTAGCACCAATGGCTACCATATTTTTCATTAGGGATGTCCCTAATTCAGTAGCAATTTCGGTAAATGGAACCGCATACATTGAAGCTTCAGTGTCGTCCGGCTTCTTTGGTGTGAACTTTGCATCTGCAAGAATTACACCTTTACTATGCAGTTCTTTGTAGTTTAAATCGATAGTTTCTTGGTCAAAAGCGACAAGAATATCAAGATCATCGGAGATTGAACGAACTTCTGTTGTACTTACTCTGATCTTATTATTTGTATGACCGCCTTTAATACGAGATGAAAAGTGACGATAACCATACAAGTAATAACCGAGACGATTCAATGCAATAGCAAATATTTCCCCTGTACTTTCAATACCTTCCCCTTGTTGTCCGCCAACTTTCCACGAAAGTTGATTGATCATGACTTACACCCCTTTGGATATGTAAAAAATATATTTTATAACTCACTAATAGTGTAGCACAATTCCGAGTAATTCACTAGAATTTAGCCTTTTAAAGCTTTAAAGACGAAATCATTTGAATCTAGAAGATGTACTAAACGCTTACAATTCTAGACCTCTAAACAAAAAATTGCAACCCTTTGGGAAAAAATATTGTCTAAAATATGAATATTTTTTTATAATTTATTTTTTTACATTTAATGGATTTTTCAAACTTTATCGAAAACGCCATTGCTACGCTCTTTTTTAACTAATCTCATAATATATATTTGCATTTTATTTATTACAGAAAACGTTCTCATTTATTCTAGAATAATTATTTCCGAGAAATTAAAACATAAAAATACCTGCTTACATGTAAGCAGGTAAAAGTTAGCTGTTTCCAACTTTTCACATATTAGATTCTATCTCTTTCATCTTGGTTCAACAATAAGCTTTATAGCCGTGCGTTCTTCACCATCAATCTGAATATCAGTGAACGCAGGGATGCAAATCAAATCAACTCCGCTAGGTGCTACAAATCCTCTTGCAATCGCTACTGCCTTAACAGCTTGATTCAATGCACCTGCACCAATAGCCTGTATTTCTGCTGCACCTCTTTCACGCAGAACTCCAGCAAGTGCACCAGCTACAGAATTAGGATTAGATTTTGCTGAAACTTTTAATATTTCCATTCCTAGCTCCCCCTTGTATAATCCCGATCCTGGCATGAGCAGTTTCATGAGCAAATCAGGTATATAAGATTCCACTGCTACTATATTCATTCTGCAAAAGACATATTCCGGCTTGGACAAAAAAAGTGCATATAATCAATAAAAAGAATAACCTTCCATGATTGGAAGGTTAAGAATACCAAGGATTATCTTCATTTATTAATATTCTTTCCACTTTTTTACACTTGCCGTTTTTCCTGTCTAGTTCCATGTAGACTCCACTAAGCTGTGTTCTACCGGTTTTAGGGACTTCAAATCTTACTGGAAGGCTTGTAAGAAATTTAGTGATGACAGCCTCCCTCTCCATACCAAGAATTCCATCATATGGACCTGTCATCCCTACATCTGTTAAATAGCCCGTGCCGCTTGGCAGAATGCGGCTATCTGCCGTTTGTACATGTGTATGCGTCCCAACGACTGCAGATACCCTTCCATCCAAATACCAGCCCATTGCTTGTTTTTCACTTGTTGCTTCTGCATGAAAATCCACAAAAATAAATGGTGTTCGCTCTTGAGCTATTTCCACTAATTCATCTGCTTTTTTAAAAGGACAATCTAAAGGAGGCATAAAGGTTCGCCCCTGTAAATTGATAACCGCTACTTCTATGTCGTTTACCTTAAAAAATGCTAACCCTTTACCGGGAGTTCCATCTGGGAAGTTTGCCGGACGCACCATATTCTTTGCCGATTCGATAAATTCAAAAATCTCCTTGTTATCCCATGAGTGGTTCCCAAGGGTTACAGCCTGAGCACCGGAACCCAAAAATTCTCGGTAGATTTTTTCTGTTATACCTCTGCCTCCAGCAGCATTTTCACCATTAATTATCGTAAAATTAGGTCGATATTTTTCTTTAATTTTTGGCACATACTCTTTAACCATATCTCGACCTGGTGATCCTACAACATCTCCAATAAATAATAAGTTCATTTCTAATCCTTTCGTGAAGCATTTATTTACTATAAATTGTATCATACTTTTATTTTATTTAACCGCACTGGCTTTTACGAACTTGTCTGTTGATTTCTGCTCCAGGCACTTCGCTTTCCGCGGGCGGTCCGGGGAGACCCCGCAGGACATTGAATAAGCTTCAGAGAATAAGCACCGCACGAAGGAAATGCGATAGCATTTTCGAGGATCTTCGTGCCTTCCACTCCAATCAACAGAGTGCCAAAATTAACAATTATCTTTATCACAGCAAAAAAATAAAGCAGTGCTAAATGCACCACTTTATTTTGCGTATTCCACAGCCCGTGTTTCACGGATGACTGTCACTTTAATATGTCCTGGATAATCCAGCTCTTCTTCTATTCGTTTCCGAATATCTCGTGCCAAACGATGTGCAGCTAAATCATCAACCGCATCAGGTCTTACAATGATCCGTACCTCACGGCCAGCCTGAATGGCAAAGGATTTCTCAACACCATCATAGGACTCAGAAATTTCCTCCAGCTTTTCTAAACGGCGGATATAGTTTTCTAAAGTCTCACTTCGCGCACCAGGTCTCGCAGCTGACAATGCGTCAGCAGCAGCCACTAGAACGGAAATGATTGATGTTGGTTCCGTATCACCATGGTGTGACGCTATACTGTTGATAACAACTGGGTGTTCTTTATATTTCGTTGCAAGCTCGACCCCAATTTCAACATGGCTGCCTTCCACTTCATGGTCAATGGCTTTTCCAATATCGTGTAGTAGACCTGCACGACGTGCTAGCGTTTCATCTTCACCAAGTTCAGCTGCAAGCAAGCCCGAAAGCTGTGCAACCTCCATAGAATGCTTTAATACATTTTGACCGTAACTTGTACGGAACTTTAAGCGTCCTAGGATTTTAATAAGGTCCGGATGCAATCCATGAACTCCGACTTCAAAAGTCGTTTGTTCACCCACTTCACGGATGTACTCATCCACTTCTCGACGAGATTTTTCTACCATTTCCTCAATGCGTGCAGGATGAATCCGTCCATCTTGGACTAACTTTTCAAGCGCTAAGCGAGCAGTTTCGCGACGAATAGGATCAAAGCCTGATAGAATAACAGCCTCTGGAGTATCATCGATAATCAAATCAATTCCCGTAAGTGTCTCTAAAGTACGGATATTTCTTCCTTCACGGCCAATAATACGGCCTTTCATTTCATCATTTGGAAGGTTGACTACAGATACAGTCGTTTCCGCAACATGGTCAGCAGCGCAACGCTGGATTGCTAGCGAAAGAATTTCCTTCGCTTTCTTGTCAGCTTCCTCTTTCACGCGGTTTTCACTATCCTTGATCATTATTGCTGTCTCATAGGTCAGTTCCTGCTCCAACTTGTCAATAATAATCGCTTTAGCTTCCTCACGCGTTAAGCTCGAAATTCGTTCGAGTTCTGTTTGTTGTGATCGTACCAGCTCGTCCACTTTGCTTTCCATCTGTTCAATATGCTGTTGTCTTTGGTTTAGAGAATCATCCTTCTTTTCTAATAGAATTTCTCGTTTATTTAACGATTCATCCTTTCGATCTAAATTCTCTTCTCTTTGCAGTAAACGGTTTTCTTGTTTTTGCAGTTCATTTCTTCGTTCACGAACCTCACGTTCGGCTTCTGTACGAAGCTTGTGAATTTCATCCTTTGCCTCAAGCAAAGCTTCTTTTTTCAATGAATCAGCATCACGCTTTGCATCTTCAAGAATCTGCTCTGCAGCATTCTTTGCACCTGCTATTTTTGCCTCAGCAATGGATTTACGAACAAAATAGCCAACAACGGCACCGACGATAATGCCAAGCAAAATGGAGATGATAGTAATAGGTTCCATCGTTACACCTCCTCTTGCTATGAACTTTTTGTTACACTTTTTTAAGTGTCGGCATGTACATTGGTATGGTTCAACATACAGCAAGCACCAGGCTTTTCATTGTAATATTAACAAAAATGTAAAATATACATGTTAATTGTAAATGTGTGTATATTCATTGTCAAGGGTAACTCCTGCAAGCTTTTTGAAATATTTAGACTTTGTTCATATTCTAACAATAAGAAAAATGGTAATTTATGAATAAAAATACATCATAATAAATATTTATTCATTTTACTAAAAAGAGCAAAACCTAATCAGGTTTTGCTCTTCATTTTAGTCTATTAATTCAAACTGCTCATCATCATCGGCTTCAGTCACAATCTTTTCACCGTCTAATCCGTAGTGCTCACGGATCTTATGCTGAATCTCAAGACGAACACTTGGATTTTCTCTTAAGAAAGTCTTTGCATTTTCGCGGCCTTGACCTATTCTTTCCTCATTATATGAATACCAAGAACCACTCTTTTGAACGATATCTAATTCAGAGCCAATATCAATGATCTCGCCCTCTTTAGAAATTCCCTCACCATACATAATATCCACTTCTGCCGTACGGAATGGAGGTGCAACTTTATTCTTAACAACCTTAATCTTCGTTTTGTTTCCAACAATATCAGTACCTTGCTTTAGTGCTTCTCCACGACGCACCTCAATACGTACCGTAGCGTAGAATTTTAACGCACGACCACCAGGAGTTGTTTCTGGGTTCCCAAACATAACTCCAATTTTTTCACGAACCTGGTTAATAAAGATAGCGATTGTCTTCGATTTGTTAATGACACCAGAAAGTTTGCGAAGTGCTTGAGACATCAAGCGTGCTTGAAGACCCATATGAGAATCTCCCATTTCTCCTTCAATTTCTGCTTTTGGAACTAATGCTGCAACGGAATCGACTACTAGAATATCAATTGCACCGCTTCGTACAAGTGCCTCTGCGATTTCTAGCGCTTGTTCCCCAGTATCTGGCTGGGATAGCAATAACTCATCGATGTTTACTCCTAGTTTTTGCGCATATGCTGGGTCAAGGGCATGCTCAGCGTCGATAAATGCTGCTTGTCCGCCTGCAGCTTGTACCTCTGCAATTGCATGTAATGCAACAGTTGTTTTACCTGAGCTTTCAGGTCCGTAAATTTCGATAATTCGACCTCTTGGATATCCACCCACTCCAAGTGCTGAATCTAGAGCTAATGATCCACTAGGACTTGTTAAAATCCTTGTGTCCGTTTTCTCTCCCATTTTCATGATTGAACCTTTACCGAATTGCTTTTCAATCTGTTTTAACGCCATTTCTAAGGCCGCTTTACGATCACTCACTACTAGTTCCTCCCTTATATATAAACCAATAAAGTTAATAGCCAAAAATCTATGTTTTTTATTCCTATTAATAATATAACCTCTTTTTAAACATTTGTACAGCAAAAAACGAACATTCATTCGACTTTTTTACAACTAATAGTCATGTAAAAATAGGCAATTCCCCTAGCTATTTTTATCTTTTTTAATTAACTTTTTCATTGTTTTTAACTTTTTCCTCTATTTTCAGACTTTATTTATTTAGGAGAACAAATGGCGCAAGCGCACGGTTAGCGCACGACAAGTACTGAAGTTCTCTTTCTGAGAACAATGAAAATACAAATGTGGGACAACTATTCCGATGTTGATTTTTCGCATAGAAGAGAGCGACATAGTTTCTAGACGTTCCTCAGGAAAGATCCGCTACTATGTGCTCAATGCAACCACTTTTATGACCAATTCAATGAATCTGAACTGATTTTTCTTCACAAGCAACCCTCTTGTGACCACTTCCATGTAATTCAAGCTGCCTTTTGGTCAAAAGCCATTCTTCCGTGACTACTTCTATGAAATTCTAGTTGTCCACATTTTAGTTGAATCTATAATTTCCTATAAATAAAAAAATCACAGAGAGCTTAATTAGCTTTCTGTGAATCTTGCAAATGCTTTATTAAATAATAGCAGCCATATTTTACCGAACGGCTCCGGATTGCTTCTCGTGAACCGCCAAGTGCCAGCTTTTCAACCACTATTTGTTTCCCTCTAATCGAAATACCAATACAGACGGTTCCTACAGGCTTACCTTCAAGTTCATCTGGTCCAGCAACACCAGTGAAACTTATCCCAATATCAGCAGATACAAGTGCAGATACATTTTCTGCAAGCTCTCTTGCACACTCAGGACTTACAACACCATACTTTTCAATTGTTTCCTTTTTAACTGCTAGGACTTTCTGCTTTACCTCATTAGTGTAGCAAACAACTCCGCCCTTAAAGACTGAACTGGCACCTGGAAAACTAGTTAGTTCCTGTTGAAACAGTCCCCCTGTTAAACTCTCTGCAGCAGTTATCGTTAATTTTTTCTCTTTTAAGACTTTCATTAATTCAGCTACTAACGAAGTATTGTCATACCCATATAAAAACTGCCCTACACGAGAATTAATTTTAGCCTCTACTTCATCAAGCATTACCTGTGCTATTTGCATATCTTGGTGCTTTGCAGTCAGCCGTAATGTACATTCTCCGTCTGCAGCAAGCGGTGCAATGGTTGGATTCGATTGGTGTTCAATTAATTCATCAATCTCTGTTTCTAACGCCGCCTCACCAATTCCAAAGAACCTTAAAACTCTTGAAACTATTTTCTCATCAGTTTTTACTTGTTTTGACAAAGCTGCAGTACCGAATTGTAAAAACATAGGTTCCATTTCTTTCGGTGGACCAGGCAAAAGCATATAAATACAATTATCGTTCTCGACCATCATTCCCGGTGCCATCCCATGGTGGTTTGGCAGGATCGTAGAACCTTCTAATACAAGTGCCTGCTTCCGATTATTCTCTGTCATTATCCTTTGAGCCTGTTTAAAAAAGAGTTCAATAGATTCCAATGCTTCTTGGTCCATAACAAGTTTTTTCCCTAGATGCCGAGCAATTGTTTCTTTGGTTAAATCATCTTTTGTCGGTCCAAGTCCGCCAGTAAAAATGATCAAGTTTGAGCGTTTTTCTGCAATTTCAATTGCAGACCTTAAACGATCAGGATTATCACCAACCACTGTATGAAAAAAAACATTTACTCCTAGTCCAGCAAGTTGTTGCGATATAAATCGTGCATTACTATTTACGATTTGACCCAGCAGTAATTCAGAACCAACAGCAATAATTTCTGCATTCATCATCAGTTACCCCAAGTTCTATTTAGAATTTTTGAAAACATGAAGATTCTTCGAAAAATAATCCCACCCAGACCAGATAGTAAAAATTAGTGCAACCCATAATGCTACATCATCAAATGGAAATCCAATCATTTCAAAAATAATATTATGTAATAAAAGTGCTGAAATTGCGATTATTTGTGCCCAGGTTTTGATTTTCCCGAGGTTATTAGCAGCAACTACTTCTCCACCCTCTACTAGCAAGAGACGAAGACCCGTGACAGCAAATTCCCTGCTAATGATTGCAATAACAATCCAAGATGCTGCATATCCAAGGTCCACAAGGACAACTAGAGCAGCAGAGACGAGTAATTTATCAGCAAGCGGGTCGAGGAATTTCCCCATATTTGTTACAAGATCATATTTTCTGGCGTAATAACCATCTACCCAATCTGTCGAAGAAGCAAAAATAAAGATTAATGCTCCAACAAAATGGGTTACCGGAAGGTCAGCTCCCAGGAGATGCATATTTCCCCAATCAAAGGGGGCAAGCATAATTATCAAGAAAATCGGAATTAAAAGAATCCTTGATATGGTTATTTGATTTGGTACATTCATATTATTTCCTCCAGGTATTATTAGAAAAAACAAAAAGCGCAAGCGCCTTAGGAACAAGCACAGCTTGTTCCTGCGAAGACTAATCTAAGGAGCTTTTCTTAGTGAACAGCCTCGAAAGGCATAAGACGAACCGCGAAGAGGCAGTTCACCAGCCACTGCAGCGAGGCAGCTACCATGAAAGACTTCTTTGCAGCCTTGCGTAATGGCGTAAGCCGTGGAGCACATCACCTCCATGAAATCACATCTTTGCCGGCCTATGACCCGAGGGGCTATGCGCTGGAGCTGGATTCAGATAACTATTCAAGTTATCCAGCCAAAAGTGAATCTAAAATTAATAAATATTGAAAAATAGTCATCACTAGATGACTATTCGTTCTTCGGAACATATTGTATCGTAATGTTCTGTTGAACCACATCAGCAGGTGCGATTGCATACTCAAGCTTTTGGTCATTTACGTAAATCTCTGTATCGATCGTTCTCCCAACAACAATGACTGTTTTGGTTTCGCCCGTTAAATCTACTTCTGTACTTTGTGTACCAGTGGTTGATAATAACCCCTGGAACTTGGATTGACCACTGCCATTTTTAACATTTACCCATGTTTGCCCTGTTGAAACAAGTTTCACAACAAATTTATCTGCATTTTTCAAATCATAGGTAGAGTTTTTTCCACTGTTTTGAACAGCTGTTAATTCTTGTTTCGGAGTTTCGTCGACCGGAGTTTCCTCTACAGTCTTTTGTTCATCATTCTTTTCTTTTTCTTCATTTTCTTTTGTGTTTTCTTTTTCTGTCACATCAGCTTTTTCTAGATTTTCAGAGCGTACAAATTTTACAGGTTCTTTTCCATTATTAATCTGGTCATTTGCTTTATCTCCGGCGTTATTAACAAAGAAATAATACAGTAGCCCTGCAGCGCCAATAATAAAGATCCCAATTAAGACTATCGGGATAATATCAAAAATTTTTGAGGATCCCTCTGTTACCGTCTTACGCGTTTTTACTCTTGATAATTGTTCAGGTAAATCCTCATTGTGAGTTGCAGGAATTTCATTCTTATATGTTTCAAAAATTTCATCCGGATTAAGCTGCAGCGCTTCAGCATATTGTTTTACAAAAGCACGAACATAAAAATTTCCTGGCATACTAGAATAATTGCCTTCTTCAATGCCAATCAAATACCGCTTTTGAATTTTTGTGATGGACTGTAAATCCTCTAAACTTAATCCTTTGGCTAATCGCGCTTCTTTTAGTCGATTACCTAATTCAGTCACCTATTAACACCTTCCAATTAATTAAAATCCAAAATCTCCAAAATCAGAGCCAGAAAATAAGTTATTTTGGTCGACAATATCATATGTAATTTCTTCATCCGCATCGTTCCTTAACTCGATAATATAATCAAAATCATTAAGTGTATACTCGGAATTTTGTACAAAGATATCAGGATGTTCGACCACTTTTACAGCTGGTAAACGCATGATTTCACGTACCAGCTGCCAATGTCGTTCACTTGCACGTTTAGTTGAAACAATTCCATCAAGTATGAACAAGTTATTTTCGTTGTATTCGTCTTGAATCAGTTGGTTACGTATGGTTTGTTTTAAAAGAGTGGAAGATACGAATAGCCAACGTTTATTCGCACAAACACTCGCTGCTACTACAGACTCTGTTTTACCAACTCTTGGCATCCCACGAATGCCTATTAATTTGTGTCCTTCCTGCTTAAACAATTCTGCCATAAAGTCAACTAATACACCAAGTTCACTTCTAACAAATCGGAATGTTTTTTTATCATCCGCATCACGTTGTATGTACCGTCCGTGTCGAACGGCAAGCCGGTCACGAAGTTTTGGCTCTCTTATCTTAATTACTTTTATTGTGTCCATTGTATTTAAAATTGACTCTAACCGTTTAATTTGATTATCATCTTTTACTAACATCAATAAACCGCGTCGCCCTTCATCTACTCCGTTTATAGTGACAATATTGATTGACAGCATTCCGAGTAAAGATGAAATGTCGCCCAACAAACCAGGACGGTTTTTTTGAATCTCATATTCTAAATACCACTCTTTTTTCTCCATAAAAAACCTCCTAAGTCGTAAACGACAAAATTTTCAATTCCTCATCTAACCAATATAATATATGATTTTGATTGAAGATGAAAGCAAAAACACGTTCAATACTTATTTAAGTATATTTTGCACGTGAAAAGAAAAAAAGAGAGGTAAACCCTCTCTCTTAGCGACTACCATTATTTTGAATTAATTTCACCATAATATTTGCAATGGCTTGCTGTTCTTCTTTATCCGCAACAGACCATAGATCTGCAAGGATTCTCTCTTGCTCGTTTTTCGGTTCTACCTGCTCTGATAAATAATCACCTATCTGTAATGCAAGCGCACTTACAGCACCCTCGCTCATCCCTTCATTTTGTGCTTGGTGAAGGCGGTCAGCGAGAAAATCTTCCCATTGCTTCCAGTTATCTAAAACAGACATATTAAACCCTCCTTTATAATTGTACAGTGTTATTTTGCAATGATAAGGGGGAATTTATTCATGAAAATTTATGTATAATTTATGTATACCAGCCGCCATTAATTGAAAGGACTTGTCCGGTAATATATGAGGACTCATTTGATAGTAAAAATTTCACACCATTTGCTATTTCCTCTGGAACACCTAACCTCCCCATTGGGATTTCATATTGAAGAAGTTGTTTATCCTCCTCTGAAAACTGATTCATCATTGGTGTTTCAATTGCTCCAGGGGCAATAGCATTAACACGTACCCCACTTAATGCCACTTCCTTGCTTAATGCTTTAACAAATGAAATTTGTGCCCCTTTTGCAGTCGAATAGACCACTTCACATGCTGCACCGGTTTGACCCCAGATGGAAGAGAGAAGGATTACATTACCAGACCGTTTCTTAATTAGTTTTGGCAGCAGTTCTTTCGTTATCATTAAAGGATTCGTAACATGAACCCTCATTAGTGATTCTACCTCCTCCTGATTTATATCGACGAGGAGACCATACTGAGTACTACCACTACAATGGATAATTTCATCGAGGGAGAAGATTTGCGAACAAATTATTTTATATCCTTCTGACTCTTCTAAATTTGCCTGAATAGGTATGTATTCACCACCAGAGGGTTCAAGTTGTTCTAATAATTCCCTAATTGATTTTTCATTTTTATTAAAGTGTAAATATAAATTATATCCTAAAGAAGCTAATTTAAGCGCCACCGCTTGTCCAATCCCGCCGCTTGCTCCCGTAATTAAAGCATATTTTCCCACTTGCTTCACTCTTTCTTTTTGGCTGTGTTAATCTTGTCTGTTGATTTGCGCTCCAGGCGCTTCGCTTTCCGCGGGCGGTCCGGGGAGCCTCCTCGGCGCTTAAGCGCCTGTGGGGTCTCCCCTGCTCCGTCCTCCCGCAGGAGTCTTGCGCCTTCCGCACAAATCAACTTAGTTACAAAATCACCAGTATTCTTTCTTTTTAACAATCCTAAATTTTAAAAGAAAAGAAAAGCGCCGGTTACCGACGCTTACTTGTTATTTTTTTGGGATCACTTGGCAAACTGAGAAACGTTCTTCTGAAATAACTTCTGACGCCATCGTTTTGACATCATTTAAGGTTATTTTCTCTAATGTAGGTACGACATCAAATAAATTCATGTCATTAAAGGCATATCTGGTGAATTGATTAGCAATATACTCGGGTGAATTCACAGCACGTAAAAATCCCCCAATTTTCTTCTTTTTGGCCCTATCTAATTGCTCTTCTGTAAATGTGGTTCCGTTTTTGGCTTGAAATAACATGTTTTTGATCTGGTCGGCAAGTTTATCAGGATTTTCTGTATCTCCACCAATCATCGCAAAGCCAAATCCTTGTTCTTGTGTATAGTCATAAGAGAAAGTTTCATCTATTAGACCTTCATTATAAAGTTGATTATAATTTTCTGAGCTTTTACCAAACAACAAATCAAGGAGTACATTCATTGTTAACTCATTCTTTAATAAATCGTCTCCCGATTGATCAACATGAAGGGCTTTCATCCCGATTAAGCATTTAGAGGTTTGCACATTCATTTCTAGCACTTGTTTCTGTTCAGCAGCCTGTGTTGGTTCATCTTCAAATTTACGCTTAATCTCTGGCATTTCTTTGTATTCTTTTTTCGCTTGATTTTCTCTAAGTTGATCCATAAATTTACTTGGATCAACTGGACCAACAATAAACAACAACATGTTGCTCGGATGATAGAAGGTATTGTAGCACTCATAAAGCAAGTCTTTCGTTATATGTGAAATCGATTCGATTGTACCCGCGATATCTATCTTAACAGGATGGTTTTGATATAGATTCTGAATCAAACCAAAATAAAGTCGCCAATCCGGATTATCGTCGTACATTGTGATTTCTTGACCAATGATTCCTTTTTCCTTTTCAACTGTTTTTTCCGAAAAATATGGATCTTGAACGAAATCAACTAACGTTTCAAGGTTTTTCTCTACATCTGAAGTACTGGAAAACAAGTATGCCGTACGAGTAAAAGAAGTAAAGGCATTGGCCGAAGCACCCTGCCTGCTGAATTGTTGAAACACGTCACCGTCTTCTTTTTCAAAAAGCTTATGCTCAAGAAAGTGAGCAATCCCATCCGGAACCTTTACATATTCTTCTTTTTCCAATGGTACAAATGTATTATCAATGGATCCATACTTTGTCGTAAAAGTGGCAAACGTCTTGTTGAAGCCCTTTTTTGGTAAAATATAGACATTTAATCCATTTGACATCTTTTCATGGTAAAGTTCTTCTTGAAGCTGGTCAAAATTAATTTTTTCCATTATTATACCGCCTCCGATCCTGTTAAGAAATAGATGGTATCAAGTTCAATTTTATTAGCAACAGCCACAATTTCTTCTTTTGTCGTTTTTTCGATATCATTGATCCACTGCTCAAGTTTAATATCCTTGCCTGCAACAACATTATGATAAAGAATTTCTGTTAATCCTCGTGAAGTGTCAATGGTTTCAAGAATCTGATTTCGAATAACTGCTTTCGTTTGAACTAATTCTTGATCAGTGAAGTCGCCTTTTTTCATCGCTTCCAATTGGTCGCGAATTATCCCCACTGCCTGGTCATAGTTCTTTAGGTCTATCCCTGACATGACCATCATTAGCCCTTTATGGCTTTCAAGCCTACTTGAAACATAATAGGCTAAGCTTGCCTTTTCACGGACATTGATAAACAACTTTGAGTGTGAAAAGCCTCCAAAAATTCCGTTAAACAATTGAAGTGCAAAATAATCGGAGTCCCCATAGATTATATTCGTACGGTATCCAATATTTAATTTTCCTTGCTTTACATCCTGCTCTTCTTTTATTTCTTGTACTTTTTCTTTTTTCTGTAACTCTGTAGACTCTAGTTTTTTCGGAGTACGATCTTCAAATCTTAGCAGATCATTTGCGAGGCATTTCACCTCTTCTTCTTTTACATCTCCAATCACATAAAGATCCATTTCATCTTCCGCAAACGCCTTGATATAATACTCGTATAAATTTTCAGGAGTAATGGCTTCTACATCCTCTGCTTCACCATTCACTTGAAGAGCGTAAGGTTCCCCTTTACACATTTCTTGCAGCAGACGGACATTAGAATAGCGCATTTTATCGTCATATACGGATTGAATTCGTTGTTTTAAGGTTCTCTTTTCTTTGTTCACTGTTTCTTGTTCAAATGCACTGCCTGAGACATTAGGTTTTGATAATACCTCTGAAAGAAGTTCGAACCCTCTTTTTAATAATGGTGCAGGGTCACTTAAGAATTTCTCATTTGCTAGTTCAAGCGTGAAACTGATAATATGATATTCACTTTTTTTGGCTAAATCAATAAACAGTGTAGCTCCATATAATTCATCTAAGTATGAACGTAATGCAGTAGTTGTCGGATAATTGGCAGAGCTGCTTTGTAAAACCTGAGGAAGCAGTGCCCTTTTCGTAACATCTTCCTTTGTCAACGGTGCTTTCATTTTCCAAACAAATGTATTCGTTTTGTATTTATCGGTTTCAATGACATGGAGTTTGTATCCCTGCATATTTGTGATTTTTTCGGCAGTTGAATCCATCTAATGACCTCCTTTAGTTTTCAAAATCCTACTTATTATATATGTAAACATTCCTCCGGTTATTTTACATCATTTCCATTGTTATATTCCCTTATTCTTACTATAATTTGCCAGGCTTGGTTTTTACAAGCTAAAACCACTGACCACTATACAAAGTTAAACAGGCTGACTAATTAGCCAGCCTGTTTAACTTATTTTTATTATCGTTTACCTGGATCGAAAGGTTCTCCAGCTGCTTTAGGTGCTTGCGAAGATTTAGAAAAGACAACTAGAGCAAGTAACGTTACTACATATGGGAATATTTTCAGAATGATTGGCGGTATAACAGCCAATTCAGGGATAACTTGAGATACGTTAGCTATCGTACTAGCAAATCCGAAGAACAACGTTGCTCCTAAGATACCCAACGGTTTCCATTGACCAAAAATTAAGGAAGCAAGTGCTAAGAATCCTAGACCAGAAACAGAACCGGTAAATTCTCCTGCATAAGTTAAAATAATGATTGCGCCGCCTAATCCTGAGAAAGCACCAGAAATCATAACACCCATATAGCGGATTTTTATTACATTAATCCCTGCTGCTTGAGCAGCCTGTGGATACTCACCACAAGATTTTAAACGTAATCCAAATTTCGTTTTATTAAGGATAAACGTGCTTACCAATAGTACTAATAAGATAAACCATGTTGTTGCATATGTTTTAGTAAAGAGTAAATCACCGATAATTGGGATTTGTGATAATACTGGTACATCAAATGGAGTAAAACCACTTGTAATACGGATATTACCGCTACCAGTAAGATTTCTCGCTAAGAAAACTGTTAAAGACATTGCAATCATATTAATTGCTGTACCACTGATAACCTGGTTGGCACTTAAATTAATACTAGCAAATGCATGCAAGAGAGAAAATAAAATTCCTACTACCACCGCTATTAATAAACCAATCCATAGAACCATTGATCCGTTAGGCATTTTATCCTGTAAAATGTTAACAGATAGTGCGCTGGCAAATGCTCCAGCAATCATTAAACCTTCTAACCCAATATTAACGACACCACTTCTTTCACTAAAAAGACCGCCTAAAGCTGTTATTAAAAGTGGAATTGTAAAAACTATTGCGTAAGGGAATATTTGTTCGATTATGGTCCACATTTTATGATTCCCCCTTCTTACCAACAGGCCCAGCTACATCATTAGAATTTGTTTTTGTATTGCGGAATTTATTAAATACACGTTGAATTAGTACACTTGTAGCTGCAAAATAAATAATAATAGCAATGATTGTATTCGCAAGCTCAGGTGGGATTTCAATCATCGCATTCATGAAGCCTGTACCTGAATAAAGAATTCCAAATAGAACCGCTGCAAAGAATACTCCAATTGGTGAGTTAGCTCCAAGTAATGCAACAGCAATACCATCATAACCTTGTGATGGTAAGATTCCGATTTGCATGCTGGAAGCATTTCCGGTATATAATGCAACACCGCCAAGACCAGCGAGTGCACCTGAAATTAGCATAGATAAGATAATATTGCGATTTACACGCATTCCCGCATATTCAGCAGCGTGACGGTTAAAACCTACAGCTTTTAATTCATATCCTAATGTTGTTTTATTTATAATAAATGCAATTACAATTACAGCAAGTACCGCAAAGAAAATTCCCATGTTAATATACGAACCTTGAAACATTTCAGTCAACAAAGGCATTTTTAACGATGCAGTCTCTGAGATAAGTTTTGATTCAGTTTCGGTTCCACCTTTAAAATTCGCAGGAACGATATAATACACTACCCAATAAGCGATCCAATTCATCATAATGGTTGATACAACTTCATGCACATTGAATCTTGCTTTTAATAAACCTGGAATAAATGCCCATAAACTTCCGCCAATAATACCAGCAAGTACCATTACAAGAATCAAAATCGGTCTTGATAAATCCATAGTTAAAGCAACAGCAGTAGCAGCAAGTCCGCCAATCAGCATTTGTCCTGCGGCACCAATATTAAATAAACCTGTACGAAAAGCAAAAGCCACAGCTAAACCAGTAAAAATTAACGGTGTTGCAGTTGCTAATGTATCACCTATACGTGAAATATTTTTTAATGCGCCTTGGAATAAATAAGTGTATCCTTCAACAGGGCTCGCCCCTATAAAGAGCATTAATAGGCCCCCAGCTATAAGTCCTAAAATAATTGATATTAATGATACAATGGTGTTTCTCATACACTTCTCTCCTTATTCACTCCTGCCATCATCAGTCCTACTTCATTTTCATTTGTTTCAGAAGCATTAACTGTTCCAATGAGATCTCCATTGTTAACGATGGCAATTCGATCTGAAAGCTGAAGTACTTCATCAAGTTCTAAAGATATCAGTAGAACAGCCTTACCTCTATCACGATGCTCGATTAATCTTTTGTGGATATATTCAATGGAACCGACATCCAATCCACGTGTTGGCTGAACTGCAATAAGTAAATCAGGATCTAATTCCATTTCTCTTCCGATGATTGCCTTCTGCTGATTTCCTCCCGATAAGGTCCTAGCAATTGAGACTCCGCCCTCTCCTGAACGAACATCGAAGTTTTCTAGAATTTTTTTAGCATAACTCTTAATCGCTGAGCCATTTAACAATCCAAACTTTGCAAATGGTTTTTTATTATAAATCTCTAAAACCATGTTATTTTCTAACGTATAATCTAGAACAAGGCCGCGCTTATGTCTGTCCTCAGGAATATGACCTATTCCGCTATCAATTCTTTGACGAATTGGAATATTCGTAATTTCTTTTCCGTTTAATGAAATTTCCCCTGATTCAACCTTCCGCAGCCCAGTTATCGCTTCCACAAGTTCAGATTGACCATTACCTTCCACTCCAGCGATACCGACGATTTCTCCTCTTCTAACTTCAATAGAAAAGTTTTTAAGTCCCATTACTTTTCTATTATTTTTTACAGAAATAGAATCTATTTGAAGTACAACATCTCCTGGTGTACTAGCTTTCTTATCCACTTTAAAGTTAACATGACGGCCAACCATCATTTCGGCCAAAGCTGCCTCACTTGTTTCTTTCACATTAACCGTTCCAATTCCTTTTCCTCGTCGAATAACAGTACAACGGTCTGCAACCGCTTTAATTTCTTTTAACTTATGTGTAATGATGATAATCGATTTATTTTCTTTAATAAGGTTACGCATAATTTTCATTAACTCATCGATTTCTTGTGGAGTTAATACTGCTGTCGGTTCATCAAAAATAAGAACCTCTGCTTCACGATAAAGCATTTTCATAATTTCTACTCTTTGCTGCATACCTACAGAAATATCTTCAATCTTTGCATGTGGATCAACATTTAAACCATAATGCTTTGACAATTCTGCAATTCGTTTTGCAGCTTTATCGATATCAAGGACCATTCCTTTTAACGGCTCACTGCCTAGAATGATATTTTCTGTTACTGTAAAATTTTCTACTAATTTAAAATGCTGATGGACCATACCAATACCAAGTTGATTGGCGACATTAGGATTAGTTATACGGACTTCTTTCTCACGGATTTTAATGATCCCTTTTTCAGGTTGATACATACCGAACAATACACCCATGAGAGTTGATTTTCCAGCGCCGTTTTCACCTAATAATGCATGTATTTCCCCTTTTTTTAATGTAAGGGTAATATTATCATTTGCTACAATACCAGGGAACTCTTTCCTAATATTCAGCATTTCAACTACATAACTCATAGTAGCACTCACCTTTTTATTTAGACTCAATTTCTTTGAAAATAGGGAGTCCCCTATCAAACCCAAAAACTGAAGGATATTGGAAAAGCAATTTTTTAAGAAGCTATCTACTAAAAAAACTTATGTTTTTTTTAGTAAAATGCTTATTCGATAGAATAAGCATACATAAAGAAGATAAAAGAGACGGGGAAAAGCCGTCTCTTTTATGATCTTTTTACTTGAATAAGCTTCCTTGTTCAGCTGCCACTTTGATATCACCAGACTTAATTTTGTCTAATGCTTCTTTAACTTTAGCAGTTGTTTCATCGCTCAAGTTAGGATTTTCTTCTGGTAGTCCAATTCCATCGTTTTTAGCATCAAAAGTTAAAGTTTCCCCACCTGGGAATTTACCATCTAACTCACGCTTAATCATATCTAATGTTACTACGTCTAATTTCTTCATTGCGGATGTTAAGATAACTGATTTGTCACCATCATATTTTCCGTCTTCGTATTGGTCAACGTCAACACCAACGATCCAGATTTTATCTCCAGCTTTTGCACGTGTTTTTGCCTCATTGATAGCTCCAACACCAACACCGCCTGCAGCTGTAAAGATTACATCAACGCCACGGTCATACATTTGAGCCGCAATTTGGCCTCCAGCAGCTGAATCAGAGAATGTTCCTTGATAAATTACGTTTTCTGCTTTAATGGTAACATTTGTACCAAAGTTTTCATTTGCGTATTTAATACCTTGTTGGAATCCCCAGTTAAACTTTTGAGGAGCAGGAATTTCCATACCACCGATAAAACCAGCTTCGCCTTCTTTTAATTCAACTGCAGTTGCTACACCTGCTAAGAATCCTGATTCTTGTTCTGCGAAGAAAATTGCAACTGTGTTATCCTTAACAACTGGTTTAAAGTCACCAGAATGTGGATTTCCATCAAGAATTACAAATTTTGCATCTTTATATTTATCTTGTGCTTTGAATACGGCAGTTTCAAACTTAAATCCAGGTGTTACGATAAACTTATAACCGGCATCGTATAAATTGCCCATTTCCTTAAGGTATTCTGCCTCAGTAGTACCTGCTGGCTTAAGGTATTTTTCTTGGATTCCAAGTTCTTCTTTTGCTAGAAGAATACCTTCCCAAGTACCTTGGTTAAAGGATTTATCATCAATTGTACCTGCGTCAGTTACCATACCTATTTTAACAGCATCTTTTCCATTATCCTTACCTGTATCTTTGTCACCGCCGCCACAAGCTCCTAACAACGTTCCTGCAGCTAAAATCAATGACATCGCCAAGCCAAATTTACGCTTTTTCAAGGCAATTTACCCCCTATATATGTTGTTTGATTTAGTAGAAATGTACTAATTTGCAGACAAGATTATGCTTTTCGTACCTAAAGAAAATTAAAACCTTTTTCTTAATACCTGAAAACTAAATTTATCTGCTTTAAAGTAGTTTACCGAAAAAAGGACTGGTTCATCCATTTCATCGAAATGCATTTGCTTTAGAACAAGCAGTGCAGTTTCTGGTTCACATTCTAAAATGGGGGAAATTTTTTCATGATAACCAATTGGTTCAATCTGAGCAACCGCGTATGTAATTTTTCGGTTTGCCTCCTCTTCCAAAATGGAAAAAATTGATTCCTCTCCATGGGAAAAGGTTTCAGGCAAGATTTTTTCAGGTACCTTGTCGATACAGTACACAACAGGTTCCCCGTTTGCAGTTCTAACCCGCTCTATGACCACAATTTCCTCATTTGTAGAACAAGAGAAACGACGAATATCCTCTTCAGTGGCGCCAACAGTTGATGAACTTAAGAAAATTGTTCCTGGTTTCATCCCTGCTTGAAATATCATGTCAGTAACACTATTAAGTTGTTCAATCCCTGAGGTAAACAGAGGTTTCGAATTAACAAACGTTCCAACACCATGGCGGCGAATGATAACGTTTTCTTCTTCGAGTATACGCAGTGCTTCTCGAAGTGTGGCTCTACTTACACCAAGTTGTTTGGCAAGATCGAATTCAGAGGGTAATTTTTCTTTTTCTTTGTAAACCCCTTCTTCAATATCTTGTTTTAACCGATCGATAACTTGTAGATATAAATGTCGGTTATCTAGCTTAATAGACATGCAGGTACCTCCAGCTCTTTCCTAAGACATCAGACATCTGATGTATAATCATTCCTACTAATCGAAAATAATATAACATTTTTTTAGGCATATGGAAATAGAATTTCATGAATTTGTCGAAAAAAGCCACATTGTCGAAAAATGTCTAATGTGATAAGTCTTTTTTCCTTATATTCTGCTATAATTTATTATTGTCTATAACTGTTCGGTATATTAGGCAAAAAAAAAGAGCCAAATGGCCCTTTTTTCAATTTACTTCTTCGTTCGGTTTGGAATGTAAAACTGCTCTTGGTTTACTGCCTTCGTATGAGCCAACGATTCCACGCGCTTCCATTTCATCAATTAAACGTGCTGCTCTTGTGTATCCGATGCGAAAACGACGCTGTAACATTGAGACGGAAGCTGTTTGCATTTCTATTACTAAATCCACTGCGTCTCCATATAAATCATCGTCAACCTCGCCAACTGCTTCAGGAGTATCATCTGGGATCATCTCTTCTTGGTATTGTGCTTTTTGCTGCCCAATGACAAAATTAACCGTATCCTCAACTTCAATGTCTGATAAAAATGCACCTTGGACACGAACCGGTTTTGAAGCGCCAACAGGCAGAAATAACATATCTCCTCTGCCTAGCAGTTTTTCCGCACCGCCCATATCCAATATTGTTCTTGAATCCGTAGCACTTGATACGGCAAAGGCAATTCTGGAAGGGATATTTGCTTTTATGACTCCCGTAATGACATCAACAGATGGACGCTGGGTTGCTATAATTAAATGGATTCCCGCAGCTCGAGCCATTTGCGCAAGTCTAGTAATCGAATCCTCTACATCCGAAGAGGCTACCATCATTAAATCTGCTAGCTCATCTACAATTACAACAATATAAGGCAATAGTGGCTGTTTATCATTTTCCTCAATATTATGTCTTTTAACGTGGTCATTATATCCTTCAATATTACGTGTTCCTGTATGAGAGAAAAGTTCATAACGTCTCTCCATTTCACTGACAACCTTCTTCAAAGCTTGCGATGCTTTTTTAGCGTCTGTTACTACAGGTGCTAATAAGTGAGGTACACCATTATAGACATTTAACTCAACCATCTTAGGGTCAATCATCATTAATTTTACCTCATGAGGCTTAGCTCTCATTAAAATGCTGGTGATAATCCCATTAATACATACACTCTTTCCGCTTCCCGTTGAACCGGCTACAAGCAAATGGGGCATTTTATTTAATTCGGCAAGTACAGCTTCCCCGGTAATATCTCTACCAAGACCTATCAATAGTTTCGATTCTGGTTTATTATTTTGGGTTGCTTCTAGTACCTCCCTTAAGGACACAACTGCAACCTCTGAATTAGGGACTTCGATTCCAATTGCTGACTTTCCAGGAATAGGAGCTTCAATTCGTATATCTTTAGCTGCAAGTGCTAATGCTAGATCATCACTTAGACTGACGATCTTACTAACCTTAACTCCAACATCAGGGTGCACTTCGTACTTCGTAACAGCTGGTCCAAGATGCACTTGGGTTACACGCGCCTTTACCCCAAAGCTTTGAAAAGTCCTTTCAAGTTTAGCAGCATTGGCATGGATTAATTCGTATTCCCCACTCTGGTCAGTTTTCTTTGGAAGCTTGAGGAGTCTTAGCGGAGGCAATTCATATGCCACATTCTCCACTTCGGTAAAGGTAATTGGCGGCGTAGAATCTTCCTCTTCTACTTTCTGTTCAGTACCTTTGTTTTTTGAATCCTCTTTTCTTCGCTTAGGTTTTTGAGATTCCTCGTCTTGATAAGCACGATCTGCAAAGCTTGAGATTAGTGGCTCCGGTGTCACTACTTCGTCCGGCGTATTTTGTAATGGAGGAATGATTTCTGGTTGAGGTGAAGCTGCACGGTTTTCACGTTCACGCTGCTGTTGTATCCGTTTTTCTTCTCGTCGTTCCTGTTTTTTATGCTTCCATTCTTCCATATCCATCTGAAAGGCACTCCATTGACCCTTTGAAAATTCAATAACTGTAATACCTATTTTTGCGATAAATTCACCGAACGATTTTCCAGTTAGTAAAATAAAACCAATTAGGATAAAGATAAATGCAATAATCTTCGTACCAGTTTCAGCAAAAAGATAATGAAACATAGCAAAAAGAACGGCACCAATCATTCCTCCGCCAAGGTCAATTGTGCTCGTTTCACCTTTCACTTCCATCATAAAAATTTCCCATGTGTTACTTATGACACTAGGGTTTTTAAAGTTCCCGTCATTTGTCAGTAAATGAAAAAGTGTAACATGGCTCAAGAGGAGTATGGAAGAAACAATAAAATAAGTCCCGACTAATTTGATATGAAAGATAAAGGGTATGGTCCGTTTCCACATAAGATATACACTCAGGATAACTAGACCAATCAAGCTTAGCATATACCATTCACCCATCCAAAAGCGGAAAAATAATACTGCTGCTTCTCCTACTGCTCCCAATTTTGCAATAGATATAATAGCAAGTGCTAATAAGGCAAGCGCGGAAAGTTCAAATTGAACAGTTTGTTTTAAATGATTATTTCTCTTTTTTGTTCTTCTTTTTTTCTTAGCCATCTAATCACCTGTCTATATAAGTGTAATACTATCATTATCATCCTTTTGCATTATCAAACATAGATATAATGCTATAGGAAATAATTACCCACAAAAGGAAGAAAGCAGCCTGAATGGCTGCTTCTAGCTTCGTATCCTGATTATACCATAATATCCTAATAGTTTGCGGACAAACCTTCAATGCTGGCACAAGAAATTTTAGCACCAGGACATATGCGCTCGTCAAGATAATGCTGTGGATCGCTGCTTAATATACGTACTACCTGTACATTTTGGGAATCAGTTTGTTCTACTATTAGTGATACCCCTTGATAGGTTACAGTTTGTTGTCTACTAAAGGATTCTAAATCATTTGGAAAAATTAATTCTTGGGGCATCATCGTATATAGGATCATTGAATCAGCCCCTCGTTAGCCACTTTAGATTGGTCTATCAATTCGTTTAGCTTCTTCATCGCTTGTCCAAGCCCGCCGACTTCATCAATCAATCCATATTCAACAGCATCTGGACCAATTACATTTGTTCCTATATCACGAGTAAGATTTCCCTTAGCAAACATTAAATCCTTAAATTTCTCTTCAGTAATCTTTGAGTGTTTTGTTACAAAATTGACCACTCTATCCTGCATCTTATCTAAATATTCAAAGGTTGCTGGTACTCCGATTACTAGACCAGTTAAACGAATAGGATGGATAGTCATCGTAGCCGTTTCAGCAATAAAGGAGTAATTACAAGAAACAGCAATTGGGACTCCAATAGAGTGTCCTCCACCTAAGACAATCGAAACAGTTGGTTTTGAAAGTGTCGCTAGCATTTCAGAAATCGCTAGTCCTGCTTCCACATCTCCACCAACTGTATTTAAAATAATTAGAACTCCTTCTATTTTTGGATTTTGTTCTATCGCCACTAATTGAGGAATCAAGTGTTCATATTTAGTAGTTTTATTTTGTGGCGGCAGAGCTAAATGTCCCTCAATTTGTCCAATTATCGTTAAACAATGGATTTTTGAATCAGAGGAAAGCTGTGGTACATTTGTTTGCCCGAGCTGCTGAATTTTTTCCATTAAAGGAGAAGGCTTATCCTCTTTTTGAGGTTCTTGCCCTTCTTGATTTCCCGATTCGCTTTTTTGTAAATCCATACTCATCATAAGTCTCCCTTCACGCATGATAACGTTAGTATTGACCTATGAAACAATTTCATTCTTATATAGGAATAATCATTTCAACTTGTCTGATGAATTCCGCTCCAATCAACAATGAACCAATAAAGAAAGACATTGGTTTACCCAATGCCTCTCTTCCTATTTATACTTCCATAATAATAGGAAGTATCATAGGTCTTCTTTTTGTTTTTTCAAACAAGTATCGGTTTAATCCATCTCTTATGTCCTGCTTTAGACTTGACCATTCAAAAGAATCCTTTGAAATGTTCTTTTGGACGATATCTTTAACTAATTTCGTTGATTCATCCATTAACTTTTCCGATTCGCGAACATAGACAAAACCACGCGAGATAATTTCAGGTCCAGCAGCGATTCTCTTATCCTGGCGTGTTAATGTAACTACTACAATTAAAATACCATCTTGGGATAGTAGTCTCCGATCTCGTAATACGATATTTCCAACATCACCAACACCAATACCATCAATTAAAACATTTCCGGATGGAACTTTACCACCAATATTTAACTTTCCATCCTTAAATTCAACTATATCGCCACGGTCTGGAATAATAATATTTTCATCCATTATTCCACACTCAAGTGCCAGTTTCCTGTGTGCCTTTAACATTCGATATTCCCCATGCACAGGGATAAAAAACTTTGGTTTCATTAAGTTAATCATAAATTTTAGTTCTTCTTGGCTGCCGTGACTCGATACATGTACGGTTCTTTTTCCTGAAATAACATTTGCTCCGGCTCTAAAAAGCATATCCACTGTCCTGGAGATTAATAATTCACTTCCTCTAAGTGGTGAGGCAGCGATTAAAACCGTATCTCCTGGTTGAATATTTACATGCTTTGCTGATTGCTTGGCCATTTTTTGAAGAGCCTCAATTGGTTCCCCTTGACTTCCCGTCATCAAAACCACGATTTCCCTGGCTTCATAATTATTTATTTCGCTGACTGGGACAATTAGGTCTTCTTCCACCTCTAAGTAGCCTAAGTCTAATGCGATATGATAAATTCTTTCAAGACTTTTACCCACTACAGCAACTTTACGACCATTATCCCTAGCAGCATCAAAAATATGCTGAATTCTATTTATGTCGGAGGCGAAGCAAGCAGCAATCATTCTGCCTGGTGTATTATAGAATGCTGTAGATAATTCTCGCTTAACAATTGCCTCGGATGTTGTGTATCCAGGTTTTTCTGCCTCTGTACTGTCTGAGAGTAAACATAGTACACCTTTTTCTCCAATAGCAGCCATTTTGCCTATTTCAGGCTTATAAAGCATCGTTGCTGCCTGGTCAAACTTAAAATCCCCTGTATAAACGATGCTGCCTTCGGATGTATGTACACAAACACCCACCGAATCTGGAATACTGTGATTTGTTCGAAAGAAGCTTACTTCAACGGAATCCATATTTATTACAGAATCAGATGTTACTTCGATAAAATTAGTCTTCCCACTATATTCCTGCTCTTTTAGCTTTGCGTTTGCAAGAGCTAAGGTAAGTTTTGTTCCATATACAGGTACGTCCATTTGGCGAAGAAGATAGGAAAGGGCACCGATATGATCTTCATGACCGTGTGTTAGGAATACTGCCTTCACTCTTTCCTTGTTTTCTGTTAAATAACTGATGTCTGGAATAACGATATCAATGCCAAGCATTTCATCCTCGGGGAACATTAACCCGGCATCAATGATAAAAATGTCCTTGTCCACTTCGACAAGATACATGTTTTTCCCGATTTCTCCAATACCTCCAAGCGTGATAATTTTAATGGAACTATTTTTTCTATTTATCAATTTCCGTTTCCTCCTATGTTGATTGTCTAGCTCAAGCGCTCTTTCACTAGAGGTCTTCGACATTTCAAAATTGCCCGATCGAAATCAGTTATGCTTATTATACTTGATAGTTGAAAACCTTTACAACCAAATTTAGTTGTTTTTCCCAACGGAGGAAATGAAGGTAATCATAATGACAAAATGCCAACCGAAATTATTCGATTGGCATTTGTAAAATTATAATAGTAATTCACTTAATATAGAACGTTCTTGTTCGGTTAATGGTACAAGTGGCAATCTAACTGAGCCTACATCGAGCCCTTTCACTTGAAGTGCCGTCTTAACAGGTGCAGGACTTGGAGCAGCAAAAAGTCCCTGCATAATCGGGAGAAGCTGTTGGTGGAGCTTTGCTGCTTTTCCATTATCACCTTCTAAAAAGGTCTTTACCATTTCTTGCATTTCCTTCCCAATCACATGGGAGGCAACAGAAACTACCCCTACCCCTCCGATAGAAAGAACCGGAATAGTCATACTATCATCGCCACTGTAAAGCTCGAAGTCACTATCGGTATTTGCAATGATTTGAGTCATGGCACTTAAATCTCCGCTAGCTTCTTTTACAGCAACAATATTCGAAATTTTAGATAGCCTTATGATGGTATCTGGATGAATATTTACTGACGACCTTCCTGGGATATTATAAACCAAAACAGGAAGAGAAGTGGCTTCGGCAACGGCTTTAAAGTGCTGAAACAACCCTTCTTGATTTGGTTTATTATAATATGGAGCCACAACCATAATAGCGTCCACACCAAGCTGTTCTGCTTTTTTAGTCAATTCCACCGAAGCATAGGAATTATTACTGCCTGTGCCAGCAATTACAGGTATTCTTTTTCCAACTACCTTTACAACATGATCAAATAATGCCAATTTTTCTTCCTTTGACAAGGTTGGCGATTCACCGGTTGTCCCCGCAACCACAAGAGAATCTGTTCCATTTTCTATTAGATAATTTACTAATTGAGTGGTCTTGGAAAAATCAATATGTCCTTTTTTATCAAAAGGTGTAACCATGGCAGTTGAAACCCGACCAAAATGAACCATTTTACTTCTCCTTTCAATTACGAAAATCCAGTAACGAAAATGGCATTTTGGGGTTCAAACTGCCATTGATCGTTTCATTATTATATTAGATATCCGTAAGCATTGTTTCAAGTGTTTCCTCTTCTAGATGAAAGGCATCATGCAATGCATTCACTGATTTTACCAAGTCGTCTTGCTTCACAAGTACCCAAATGGTTGTATGGCTGTCAGCGGATTGTAAGATGCGAATGCCTTGCTCAGATAGAGCAGTAACAATTCTAGAAGTAACACCCGGAACTCCTGCAATGCCGGCTCCAACTACAGATACCTTTGCACAATAACGTTCTACTACAGGTTCATGCCCAATTTCCTTTAGTACCTTAATTGCTCTTTCAGTCATTTCATCCGTAACAGTATACACAACGCCATTTGGTGAAATGTTTATGAAATCTACACTAATTTTTTCATTTGCCATTGCTTTAAAAACTTCTGCTTGTAAATAGTATTGGTCTTTTTTAGCAAAAACTTTAATTTGAGTCACATTCGAAACATGTGCAATTCCAGTAACCGTTCTTTCTTTAATATCACTACCTCGAGATTCTTTCGAGATGGATGTGACCAAAGTTCCTAAATTATCGGAATAGGTTGAGCGGATTCGAATTGGGACTTTTGCCTGCATCGCTATTTCTACTGCTCTTGGGTGAATAACTTTCGCACCCTGATAGGCCATGTTACATAACTCTGTATAGGTTACAACAGAAAGACGCCTAGCATTATCTGCTATTCTTGGGTCAGCTGTCATGATACCTTCGACGTCAGTAAAAATATCAATCCATTCTGCATTTAGAGCCGCTCCTAAAGCTGCTGCCGAAGTATCACTGCCACCTCGTCCAATTGTTGTAATGTCACCGTTCTTTGCAGCACCTTGAAATCCTGCAACCACAACAACATCATTTTGTTCCAATTCTCGCAGTAATCGGTCACATTTCATCTCTACAATCTTTGCTTGTGAATGATCGTTATTCGTTCGGAATCCTGCTTGAGCACCAGTCAAAGCAATAGCATTCAGACCATTATCTTTCAGCATATTTGCAAAAACAATACTTGAAATGATTTCCCCACAGGATAAAAGTAGATCATGTTCTCTTTTACTAACCTTACTTTGATTACCACCAATTAAAGAAAGGAGTGTATCTGTTGCATAGGGATCACCATTTCTTCCCATCGCAGATACTACAACTACAACCTTATAACCATCAGCTAATGCTTTTTCTATATGTTTCTTAGCATGTTGCCTGCTTTCTTCATCCTTGACAGATGTCCCGCCAAATTTTTGAACTATCATTTTCATATGACATTTAAACCTGCCTTTATATTCAACCTTTATTTTTTTCTTTGATTAATCCCAGCTTTATTAAGCTCTCAGCAATTTGAACTGAATTCCAGGCAGCGCCTTTGAGTAAATTGTCAGAAACAACCCACATATGGAAACCACGACTCTCATTAAGGTCGTTACGAATTCTACCTACAAACACATCATTACTTCCTACACAATGCGCCGGCATTGGATATACTTGATTTTCTGGGTCATCTTGTAAAACAACTCCTGGTGCGGTTTTTAATAATTCTTTTATCTCATTTGCACTTACGCCATCTGCTTCGATTTCAAAATAAACAGATTCGGAGTGACCAACAGCTACAGGTAAACGCACACATGTCGCGGCAACAGGCAGTTCTGGCAAATGCATAATTTTCTTTGTTTCATTTATCATTTTCATTTCTTCAAATGTATAGCCGTTTTCTTGGAACTTATCTATTTGTGGTATAGCATTAAAGGCAATCTGATAGTGGTTCTTATCACCTTTTACAGGTAAAATCCTTGGTTCAACAGTTTCACCATTAAGAAGGGCTTTTGTCTGGTTTTGTAATTCTTCAATTGCAACAGCTCCAGCACCAGAAACTGCTTGGTAGGTAGAAACGATAACTTTTTTAAGTCCATATTTTTGCCTAATTGGTTCTAAGGCTACTACCATTTGGATTGTAGAACAATTAGGGTTAGCAATAATACCATTATGTTCGTGCAAGTCATGTTCGTTTACCTCAGGCACAACTAAAGGAATATCTTGATCCATTCTAAAAGCACTTGTGTTGTCTACTACAATTGCCCCGTGTTTTACAGCTTCTGGAGCAAGCTCTTTTGATATATTGCCGCCAGCCGAGAATAAAGCAATATCGACTCCTGCAAAGCTTTCAGGCTTAGCTTCCTGAATAGTATGCTCTACACCATCAATCGTTACTTTCTTACCTGCAGAACGTGCAGAAGATAATAGGGTTAATTGTTTAATTGGGAATTTTTCATTCACTAACGTTTGGATCATTTGTTGCCCCACCGCTCCAGTTGCCCCTACTACAGCAACATGATAACCATTTGTTTGATACATTTTCTAGTACTCCTTTCAATCTTTCATCTACAATTATTGGTTATTTCTGTTTCATGGAAAATGAATCAGAAAAGGTTAATTTAAATTCTCATCAGTGAGAGAATTAATCCCACTGATGATTGAATTATAAATATATTAACATATTCCTTGAAAGAAAAAACCATATTTGATGAAAGGAGTAAGAATTAGTCTGTGTCCATATATCTTTCTACCAACACCGGTTGAATTTGTCGGCCTTCAATGGCTGCTTCAACAGTTTCCATTAACATAGGCATTCTCGCAACCATTGAATTTGGCTTCTTGATTGGATCGTCTTGCCCATATGGGATAAAATATATATTTTTCGTTGCCATTAATCTCATAAGGTTAACTCCGTTTAGTCCCAAAGCATCATTTGTTGAAATTCCTAGTACAACTGGCTTTAAATTTCTAAGTGTCGCCTTTGCAGCCATTAATACTGGACTATCATTCATTGCATTTGCAAATTTACTCATTGATACACCAGTTAATGGGGCAATAACCATACAGTCTAAAGGAATTTTTGGACCTAATGGCTCTGCTTTAACGATTGAATCTATCGCTCTATTACCTGTTAAATCCTCAATCCTTTGAATCCAGTCTTCCCCTTTGCCAAAACGAGTTTCTGTATTTTTCACTGTAAATGTGACAACTGGCAAAACCTCAGCACCAGCTTGAACTAACTTTTCAATTTCTGGGAATACAGCGTCATACGTACAATGGGACCCCGTTAACCCAAAGCCTATTTTTTTCCCTTTTAAGCTCATTTTATTATCCCCTTTCGCTTGCTAAAATCATCTTGAAGCAATTGGGCCAGCACGTTAGCAAGTATTTGACCAGCTGTTTTTGGCGCGACAATTCCAGGTAATCCTGGTGCAAGCAGTGCTTTTATGCCTCTTTTTTCTGCATATCTAAAATCAGTTCCACCTGGCTTTGAGGCTAAATCAATTATCAGAGTATGAGCAGGCATTTTGGAAATAACCGAAGCACTTACAATTAATAGCGGTATTGTATTGATTAAAATATCTGTATCTTTAACTTCTTTTCCTATATCATTTAAATGAAAAGGAGTTAAACCCATTTCTGTAATCCTAGCAAGATGTTCACTTTTCCTTGCACCAACTTTTACTTTAGCTCCAAGTGCATGAAAGGTTCTTGCCACACTCATCCCAACTCTTCCTAGTCCTAATACCGTAATATTTGAGCCATGAATCGTGAAATCAGTATGCTGGATTGCCATCATGATCGTTCCTTCTACCGTCGGAATCGAATTGTATATCGCTACATCGTCCCTCTCAAAAAGCTGCAGTAGTTGACGATTTGCTTCCTTCGTAATACCGGTTAAATAAGCATTACTAATCCCGGAGTAAATGGTACAATGTTCAGGTGTTTTCATAAGCATTTCGGCTGTCAAAATTACCTTTTCATTAGAAAAGATTGTTTCAACATGCCCTTCTAAATTTGTACCGGGAACCGGTAAGACAAAGGCATCCATATTTGAAAAATCGACTTCATCCAACTTTTCCTTAACAGCGCCTGTGAACGCGTGGTCAAGCTGCTCGAAGCCAATTAAGGATAATCTGGCATCTAACTCGGTTAACTTCCGGATAATTTCCAGCTGTCTTGCATCTCCACCGATCACGGCTATCTGCATCCCTGTCAGCATGAAATCATTCACCTTCTTTTCAAAAAATCCAAGCAGAAAGTCTATTTCTTCTTATCACTTCAACATCTTATGTAAGAGAGAATGAATCTGTGAGTTTTCCATTAACAGATAAATAAAAAAGCCCAAGCAAAATTTACTTTGCTTGGGTTATTGGGCCATTTCATCATTTTTCGACTGACTCTTCTTCTTGTACATCGATAATAATCATATCAGATCCTATCTTTTTTATATGCTGCCATGGCACTCTAATTTCTCCACCCTGCTTTCTAAATCCAAACCATTTTAAGGAGGATGGAATCAGCAATGCTTGAATTTGTCCAGTACTTTCATTGATTTCAAGGTCTGTTTGCCCAAGAACTCCCAACCGCTCTGCCTTTTTGACATCAACTATTTCTTTTCCACTTAATTCACTTAACCTCATGTTATTGAACTCCTCTCTAAACACTCTTTACTATATATTTATCGATGGAAGTCCAATTTTAGACTAAGAAAAGCGGAAGCGCCTTGTCCAGGGGCGACAGGCATAAGACGAGCCGGCTAGAAGGTTGTTCTTTAACCTTCTTGACGGATTGGCTTATGACCCCGAGCCCCTAGGCCGCTTGCGCCAGACACTAAAAGAAAAAACAGTTCTGAGATGAACTGTTTTTTCTTTTAGCTTAAATTTTTCGGTAATTCACCATCAGGACTGATTAAGGAAACAGAGTAATTGTTTGTAAATACAGATGTTGCCATCCCATCTACACTCTGCTTTGTCACTTGGTCTATTTGCTCAATAATCTCATCAAGTGATCGATGGCGCTTCAATAATAGCTCGTTTTTTCCGTTTCGACTCATCCTGCTATTTGTACTTTCTAAACTTAACATTAAACTTCCTTTTAGCTGTTCTTTACTATTCATTAATTCTTTATCAGTAATTCCATCTTGTTTTAGTTTATCAAGTGTTTCTTGAATCGTCTCAAATAACACATCAAGCTGCTTTGCTCCTGTCCCGCCATAGACGGTCACAACTCCGTTATCCTGATAAGCGGAATGATAGGAGAAAACAGAATAGGCTAAGCCTCGCTGTTCACGAACTTCTTGGAATAATCTGCTGCTCATACTGCCGCCTAAAATATTATTTAACATAATTAAGCTGTAAACATCTTCATGCCCAATCTTTAATCCTTGGAAACCAATACAAAGATGAGCTTGTTCTGTTTCTTTCTTTCGTGATAATCGATTGGAATGGAAAACTGGGATGTTTTCAGTAGTTGCACTATTACCGCCTTCATAGGAGCCAAAATATTTTTCAACCTCAAGAATAAATTTATCTGAAACATTTCCTGCAATCGAGATGACTACATTTTCAGGTGTGTATCGATTATGAATATATTCCTTGAGCGTTGACCCTGTAAATGTCTTTAAGGTTTCCTCTGTTCCTAATATGGGATATCCAAGTGGATGGTCTCCATAAATAGCACGGCTGAGTAAATCATGGACAATATCATCTGGAGTATCATCATACATTTTTATTTCTTCTAGAACAACATTTCTTTCCTTATTTAATTCTTCTTCAACAAAGGTTGAATTAAAGAACATATCTGCTAAAACATCTAAAGCGAATTGAGCATGTGTATCCAGTACTTTTGCATAGTAGCATGTGTACTCCTTAGAGGTAAACGCATTCACTTGTCCACCAATACTATCAAAGGATTCAGCTATCTCCTTCGCAGACCTTGTAGTGGTTCCTTTGAAAAACATATGCTCTAAAAAGTGCGAAATACCATTCGTTTGGGGATTTTCATTTCTTGAACCAGTGCCAATCCATACTCCAATTGCCACAGATCTCACTGTTGGAATATTTTCTAATACAATTCTTACTCCATTTTTGCAAGAATATTTGTTGATCATCAAAATCCTCCTATCTATAGAAAAGCGGAAACTACACTATTTTCTTTTATTATCTGGATTCTTTGGTTAATTTATTTCATCATTCTTTCTTCACTCATTAAATCGCTCACAGTGCTTATTTTTAATCCTTTTTCTTCAATAAGTGTGATCAGACGATCTAAGGATTTTGCAGTAGAGTTTGTTGGATGCATAAGGACCATGAAACCATTATCAATTTTTGAGATTACGCGATTGATTAGTTGGTCAGGTGCAGGTTTTTGCCAATCTATCGTATCTACTGTCCACATGACTGTCTTCATCTTAAATTCGGCGGCTATTTTAACTGTTTCGTCCCGGTAACTGCCGCTAGGAGGCGCAAACCAAATGCTTTTCTTACCAGTTGCTGCTTCAATTACTTCATTTGTTTTTCGCAATTGTTCCCTAGTCTGTGCAGCAGTAATTCTTTGCATGTCTGGATGTGTATAGGAGTGATTCCCAACTTCATGACCTGCACTAACAATCATTTTCGCCAAGTCCGGATTATTTTTAACCCATTTTCCTTCAAGGAAAAAACTTGCTTTTACTCGATGTCTTTTTAAGGCAGCAAGCATTTCAGGTAAATATTCATTTCCCCAAGCTACATTAATAATGAAACTGACCATTGGTTTATCAGGATGACCACGGTAAATGGGAGATGGAGACAAATCCTTAAGATGGACAGATGGTTCTGTTTGTTTATATATTAATTTCTTTTCATCAAATATGCCAATTTTCTTCATATTCTTATATGAAGCTTCAATATCGACAGTTAACCCATTATAGCCTGGGATGGCTTTCCACACTCTATCGATTTTTGCATCGGAAGGCGGAATTTCATATGTAGGAGCATTTTTTATAATGCTTAGATACAGAGGGTCTTCTTGCTTTACCACGGTTAGCACGTTGCCTTTAAGTGAAGCAACATATGTATCTACAAGAGGATTATTAACAGAAAACCATGCAGCTATTAATAAGCAAGCGATCAAACTTAACTTCTTCATTTACCTTCCCCCTTCATACAAAATATATGAATAATAGGGACAAGGTAGAACTAAAAGCGCAAGCGCCTTGAACAGGGGCGACAGGCATAAGGCGAGCCGGCGAGAAGGTTGCTCTTTAACCTTCTTGACGGATTGACTTATGACCCCGAGCCCCTAGGCGCTGGAGCTAGATAGAACTAAAAGCGGAACTGCCCCTATGCACTAGAGACAGATACATCTTACATGGAAAAAGTCAGGGTTCCCCCTGACCTTTCTATTCATGCTAACAAGACAGCCTTATTGTTTTTCCTCAGCCTTTTCGCGTTGTTCCTTTAATATTGCTTTACGCGATAAGTTTACACGTCCTTGTTTATCAATTTCAGTAACTTTGACTAAAAGTTCATCACCGATTGCAACGACATCTTCGACCTTGCCAACTCGTTCCTCAGCTAATTCAGAAATATGGACAAGTCCATCTTTCCCAGCGAAAATTTCAACAAAAGCACCGAACTTTTCAATTCGTTTAACTTTACCAAGGTACATTTGACCAACTTCAACTTCACGTACGATATCTTCAATAATTTTCTTTGCTTTTTGATTCATTTCTTGATCAGTAGAGGCAATAAATACAGTGCCGTCCTGTTCAATATCAATCTTAACACCAGTTTCTTCAATAATTTTATTGATTTGCTTACCACTTGGTCCAATAACGTCACGAATTTTATCTGGGTTAATTTTCATCGTTAAGATTTTAGGTGCAAATTTAGAAAGCTCATTTCTAGGCACTGAAATCGTTGCAAGCATCGAATCAAGGATATGCATTCTTCCTTTTTTAGCCTGTTGAAGTGCTTCTTCAAGGATTTCACGAGAAAGACCTTTAATCTTAATATCCATTTGAAGAGCTGTTACTCCTTTAGCCGTTCCTGCCACTTTGAAATCCATATCACCTAGGTGATCTTCCATTCCTTGAATATCAGATAAAACAGTATAATATTCACCTGATTTCACAAGTCCCATCGCAATACCTGCAACTGGTGCTTTAATTGGAACACCAGCATCCATCATCGCAAGTGTACTTGCACAAATACTTGCTTGGGAAGTAGAACCATTTGATTCAAGAACTTCAGAAACAAGGCGAATTGTATATGGGAAGTCTTTTTCAGATGGTACGATTGGTTCTAGTGCACGTTCACCTAGAGCACCATGTCCAATCTCACGACGACCTGGTCCACGGATTGGTCCAGTTTCACCAACACTAAATAAAGGGAAGTTGTAATGGTGCATAAAACGCTTCTCTTCTTCGATACCTAAACCATCTAGAATTTGAACATCACCCATTGCTCCTAATGTACAAATACTTAATGCCTGAGTTTGTCCACGAGTAAATAATCCGGATCCATGCGTACGGGGTAAAATACCTACCTGAGAAGATAATGGACGTATTTCATCGATCTTCCGACCATCAGGACGAATCTTTTCAACGGTTATTAAACGTCGAACTTCACCTTTAACAATTTTATCCAATATTTGTTTTACTTGCTTCAAATCATCGTCCGTTGCCTCGTTCTCTTCGAACTTAGCAATTACACGATTTTTCACTTCTTTAATCGCATCTTCACGAGCATGCTTTTCTTGAACCTGAATGGCAGTTACCATATCAGCTTCGCACATTTCTCTTACTTCAGCTTCTAGGTCTTTATCAATTTCATAAAGAATTACTTCTCTTTTTGCCTTGCCAGCTTCAGCCATAATTTTTTCTTGGAATTCAATAAGGCGTTTAATCTCTTCATGTCCATACATGATAGCCTCAAGCATTACTTCCTCAGAAACTTCATCTGCACCAGCTTCAACCATGTTGATCGCGTCTTTGGTACCAGCAACAGTTAAATGGATGTCGCTTTTTTCAGCTTGTTCTACTGTTGGGTTAATCACAAACTCTCCGCCGACTCTACCAACGATAACACCTGCAATAGGTCCCTCAAATGGAATGTCAGAAGTACAAAGAGCTAAAGATGATCCAAACATCGCTGCCATTTCAGATGAACAATCTTGATCCACGCTCATAACGATGCTAATAACTTGCACGTCATTACGGAAACCTTCTGCAAAAAGTGGGCGAATAGGTCGATCAATTAATCGACTGGCCAAAATTGCTTTTTCACTAGGACGACCTTCACGTTTAATAAATCCGCCAGGAATTTTCCCCACAGCATATAATCGCTCTTCATAGTTACATGTTAATGGGAAAAAGTCTAAGTTTTTTGGTTCTTTTGAAGCTGTTGCTGTACTTAAAACTGCTGTATCTCCATAACGGATCAATACGGCCCCATTTGCTTGTTTGGCTAGTTGTCCAATTTCAACCGTTAATTTACGTCCAGCCCATTCCATGGAATAATCATGTTTCGTTTGTTCCATATTGTTACCCCTCTCTATCTAAATCACTTTAGAGGATAATGCGAAATAATATCGCTTTAATCATCTAATATAAAAAAAGCGTTTATAGCTTATGTTATCAATACAAATATACTAATAGTATGCACAAATTTTCGCGACTTAAAATATGTATATAATATTTTGTCTTGCACTAGTGACTATCTTTTTAAACCTAACAAAAAAGCGGGAAAAATCCCGCTTCTTTTGATTATCGACGAAGTCCAAGCTTATTGATTAATACACGGTAACGTTGAACATCTTTATTACGTAGGTACGTTAAAAGATTACGACGCTTACCAACCATTTTCAACAGACCGCGACGTGAGTGGTGGTCCTTTTTATGAGTACGTAAGTGCTCATTCAAATTGTTGATTGATTCAGTAAGGACAGCGATTTGAACCTCTGCAGATCCAGTGTCGTTATCATGAGTTTTATACTCAGCGATAAGTTCATTTTTACGTTCTTGTGTGATTGCCATCCTATTCACCTCCTAAATTTACTATCCCCTGTTACTGAGCAAGCGTCGGTGACTCGACTTGCCAAGCAAAGGTTATTTTTAGTACGTTAATAAGAATACACCGTTTTACGTCAAAAAGCAAGTTCTAAAGGAATAAAAGGCTATTTTTCACAATTATTCGGTAAAGTGTTGTCAATTTTATTAAAGTATTGAATAGTATTCTGTTTATCTTTTTCAATTTGTGCTACGAGTTCGTCAATTCCTGAGAATTTTTGTTCTTTTCTTAGGTATTGATGCCATTCAATGATTACCTCAGTACCATAAATATCTTTTTCAAAATTAAATATATGAACTTCTACTGAAACCCTTAAAGCTTCCTTATTAAAGGTTGGCTTGTAGCCGACATTGCATACACCTTCGTACCAGTCTTGACCAATCTTGATTTTTACAGCGTAAACACCAAGCGGGGGTAAAATGTATTCATCCTTTGTATCGACATTTGCAGTTGGAAATCCAATTGCTCTGCCTCTTTTATCTCCATGGACAACAAATCCAGCTGTCATATAGAATCTTCCGAGTAACTCAGGCAGCTCAGAGGTTCTTCCGTTTTTTATATATTGACGGATTCGCGTTGAACTTACTTTCTCATCTCCACTGGTGAGTTTTTCTACAATGGTGAAAGTGAATTTTTCTCTTGAATGGAATGGCAAAATCTCCATGGTACCTTTTCCCATACGACCATAAGAGTAATCAAATCCAGCAACCACGTGTTTTACATTTAGGTCAATTACATATTGGTCGATAAATTCTTGTGGAAGCAGGTTAGCAAAATCTGCAGTAAAATGAACAATAAAAAGATAATCGATGCCTAATTCCTCAATTATTTTTATTTTCTCGGCTAAGGGTGTTATATATTGAATATCCTTTTCATATTTCCTTAAAACTACCGATGGATGAGGATCAAAAGTCATCACTGCGGAACGAAGTCCTTTTTGAACTGCTTGTTTTTTTGCTTCAAGAATTACCTTTTGATGACCAAGATGAACACCGTCAAAATAACCCAGTGCCATTGATAATGGAGGTATTTGCGTTTTATCTATATTTAATGGGAACTTTAGCTTTATTACTTCCAATGAAACTCACCTTTTCTAGACCGTAACCTTTTAAACTTGATCATTACGCAAAACTTTAACTGGTTTTAGGAGCCCTGGTTTGTTCGGATGTACCGAATAAATTGCAAGAGCTTGTCCTTCTTCCGTTTCAGCGCTAATAGGTCCGTTACTGTTTTTTAAATAATCTGGGATTGGTAAAAGTGCACCATTTTTCACTTTCTCTGCTACTTTATCATTTATTATGTATTTCGGCAAATGAGAAAGCGCCATTTCTAAAGGTCTTAAACATGTAGAAATCGTACCCATTTCCATCAACTTTTCAATTTGTTCAAATGTCAGGCAATCATCAATCGAAAATGCTGCTGATTGAACTCGGATTAAATTTGACATATGAGCAGGATAGCCAAGTTCTTCTCCAATCATTACGGCAAGTGTTCTGATATAGGTTCCTTTACTGCAGCTCACTCTAAATCGAAAAGAAATGGTTTCTCCTGAAAACACTTCTCTATCGTCAAGCAGCTCTATAGAATAAATGGTTACCTTTCTTGTTGGACGTTCCACTTCAATTCCTTTGCGGGCATATTCGTATAAACGAGTTCCATTCACTTTTACTGCTGAAAACATCGGAGGAGTTTGTTCTATTTCACCTGTAAAGGAATCAAGGACCTGAAGGATTTCTTTCCTGCTGATGGTATCCTTCACTTTTTTTTCCTCCACTTTTTCTCCAGAGGCATCCTCGGTTGTAGTGGAGTAGCCAATCGTTACTTCGCCTTCATAACTTTTTCCTGCGTCGGTTATGTATTCTGCTACTTTTGTTGCTTTCCCTATACATATAGGAAGAACTCCTGTTACATCAGGGTCTAGTGTACCAGTATGGCCCACTTTTTTCGTTTTTAATATTTTCCTCAATCTAAACACACAATCATGAGAAGTTAGCCCAGCCGGTTTATATAATGGTAAGATTCCCTCCATCTTTAGGTCACCCCAATCTATTATGTATGAAAAAAAGGATAGACATTTGTCTATCCACTTATTCTTCTTCACTTTTTTCCATGCTTTTTTCATCATGGTGCAATTGATGAATGAGAGAATTGATTCGATTACCGTAATCCATTGATTCATCCCATTCAAAAAGGATCTCAGGTGTTTTGCGCAAGCGAATACGATGTCCGATTTCTGTTCGGATAAATCCCTTCGCCTTTGCAAGACCTTTAAGCGTGTTTTCCTTTTGCTCTTCATCGCCCAAAACAGAAATATATACTTTTGCTTGTTGTAGATCTCCTGTTACTTGAACATCAGTAACAGTCACAAAGCCGATCCGGGGATCTTTAATCTTTCGACCTATGATGTCACTTAGTTCTTTCTTCATTTGTTCTCCAACACGATTTGCTCTGTGGCTCATCACTTCACCTCTTAACTTAAAGCCATTCTATATCAGTGATCGTTCTTTCTATTTCAGGAAAAGAATCAATTAATTTAAGTGCATTTTGCAATTCCAGTTCAGTCATTACCCGGTTGGATGTGACAGCAACGATCGCTATTTTCGTTCTCTGCCACACATCCTGATAGTCGACTTCTGATACAGACACATTAAATTTTTGTTTTAACCTGGTGAGAATTCGCTGCAAAACCGCACGTTTCTCTTTTAAAGAATGAGCATCGTAGATGATACATTCACAAACTGCACTACCTACAATCATTTACGCTCTATTTCTTCCATTACGTAAGCTTCAATAATATCTCCTTCTTTAACATCATTGAAGTTTTTGATTGTAATACCACATTCATAACCTTGAGAAACCTCTTTTGCATCGTCTTTAAAACGTTTTAGTGCATCGATTTGTCCTTCAAATACGACAACACCGTTACGAATTAGACGAATTCCGCTGTCACGGGTAATTTTCCCATCCGTTACATAAGAACCAGCAATGGTTCCAACCTTAGAAACTTTAAAGGTTTGACGAATTTCCGCTTGGCCAATTACTTTTTCTTTAAATTCAGGGTCAAGCATACCTTTCATAGCGGCTTCAATTTCTTCAATAACTTTGTAAATAATACTGTGAAGTCGAACATCAACTTTTTCTTGTTCAGCTGCACGTTTTGCATTTACATCCGGACGTACGTTAAAGCCAATAACAATTGCATTAGATGCTGAGGCAAGTGTAATATCCGACTCATTAATGGCACCTGCACCACTATGAATAATTTTTATATTGACACCCTGAACGTCAATTTTTTGCAGGGAGGCTGCTACCGCTTCTGCTGAACCTTGAACATCTGCTTTTAGGATGATGTTTAAATCTTTCATTTCTCCTTGTTTCAGCTGATCAAATAACGTTTCCAGGCTGACGATAGATTTCTCACCACGCTGTGCTGCCAACGCTAGCTGTGCACGTGCTTCACCAACTTGACGTGCTGTTTTCTCATCGTCAAATACGACGAAACGGTCACCAGCTTGTGGAACATCACTTAAACCTGTAATTTCAACAGGGGTAGACGGTCCAGCTTCTTTCACACGACGTCCCAAGTCATTCACCATTGCACGAACACGACCAAATGTGTTTCCTACAACAATAGGATCACCTATTTTCAGTGTACCGTTCTGAACTAGCAACGTAGCAACAGACCCACGACCTTTATCTAATTGTGCTTCAATAACCGTTCCAACTGCTTTACGATTTGGATTTGCTTTATATTCTTCCACTTCACTAACAAGTAGAATCATTTCCAGCAAGTTGTCGATTCCTTCACCAGTTTTCGCAGATAGTGGAACGAAGATGGTGTCGCCGCCCCATGCTTCGGAAACTAAACCATGCTCTGTAAGCTCTTGCATTACACGATCAGCATTTGCAGCTTCTTTATCCATTTTATTAACCGCAACGATAATTGGAACCTCTGCAGCCTTTGCATGGTTAATTGCTTCAACTGTTTGCGGCATTACACCGTCATCGGCAGCTACTACAAGGATTGTGATATCAGTAATTTTCGCACCACGTGCACGCATAGTTGTAAAAGCAGCATGTCCCGGAGTATCAAGGAATGTTATCTTTTTACCATTTTCAACTACTTGGTAGGCACCAATATGCTGGGTAATCCCCCCCGCTTCACCTTCAGTAACTTTGGTGTGACGAATGGAATCAAGCAAAGTAGTTTTACCATGGTCAACGTGACCCATAATCGTAACCACTGATGGTCTTTCTACGAGGTCAACAGATTCATCTTCTGTAAAATAAACTTCAAGGTCAGTTGTATCGATTTTAATTTCCTCTTCAACCTCAACCCCGTATTCGCTGGCAATTAATTCAATCGCATCTTTATCTAAAACCTGATTAATTGTCGCCATAACGCCAAGTAAAAATAGCTTTTTGATAATTTCAGAAGGTTCACGGTAGATTTTTTTCGCAAATTCTCCAACAGTCAAAGAATCACTAAAAGTAATTTTAGCCGGAAGCTCTTTCACTTTCCTTACTTGTGGCTGTGCTTGTTGAACCGGTGTATGGTTCTTTTTCCGGTTGTTATTATTATTGCGATTTTGATTATTATTATTAAAAGGTTTTTTATTTCCTTTTCCAGCGGTGAAAACTTTATTTTCCTTAGATTGGAATTGTTGATTTTGCTTTTTACTGTCGACCGTTTTTGGCGGAGTGGCCACTTTCACCTTGCTAGGTGTATTAGTTTTTGCGTCGTCATCCTCGAAAGCTTTTGGACTTGTTTTACTTTGCACTTGTGGTTTAACTCCCTGCTGCTGTGGTTTTTGAGTCTGGCGATTTTGTTGTTGCGGTCTTCCTTGCTTTTGCCCAGGATTGCTTTGGTTTTTATTATAGGTTGCGTCAAGCTTTACAACTGCAGCGTCCTCAATTGTAGCCATATGATTTGAAACCTCTATATTCATTTCTTTCAATTTGGTAATTACATCTTTACTTGAGATATTGTGTTTCTTTGCGTATTCATAAACACGTATTTTACTCATATTTTCACCCCCGCTAGAATTAATCGAGCAACGTCATCAGTTTTTTTGCAAATCCATCATCCAGTACAGCTACAACAACGCGGGCTTCTTTGCCAATCGCTTGGCCAAGAAGGTGGCGATCTTCCACAAGTTTATATGGAACTTCGTATGACTTACATTTATCTGTAATTTTTTTTGTCGTATTTGCAGATGCATCTGCCGATAAAAGAACGAGTTTTGCTTTTCCGTTTCGTATCTCCTTAACAGAAAGCTCCTCACCCGATATGATTTTCCGTGCTCGATTGGCTAAGCCAAGTAACGACATCCATTGATTTGTTTTCATATGGATGGCCTGTTTTCCTTCTCTATCAATTCCAAAAGTTCCTCATATAATGTTTCACTTATGGAAACTTCTAAATGATTAGATAGGATGTTTTTTTTCTTGGCTAATAGGACAGCTTCTTTGTCCTTAGAAAGATATGCACCTCTGCCCGACTTTTTCCCGGTTAAGTCGATAGATACATCTCCTTCTTTTGAGCGAACGATGCGAACGAGTTCTTTTTTCGGCTTCATTTCACCGGTAGCGACACACTTACGCATAGGAACTTTTTTACGATTGTTCACGATCATTCACCTCACTTATTAATCCTTTTCTTCTTCATCATTAAAGTCAACATATACTTGATCATCAAAAAGTCGTATCATTTCTTCACGTGGATAGATTCCTAGTTCACGTGCATCTGTTTCAGATTTAATATCTATTTTCCAGCCAGTTAACTTTGCTGCTAGGCGGGCATTTTGTCCGCGCTTTCCAATTGCTAGTGATAGTTGATAATCTGGTACAACTACGGTGGTTGCTTTTTCCGATTCATTCACCATGACATCTAATACCTTAGATGGACTTAAAGAATTGGCAACAAAGATGACAGGATTATCGGACCATTTAACAATATCGATTTTTTCTCCCTTTAATTCATTAACCACTGCTTGAACCCTTGTACCTTTTGGACCTACGCAAGATCCAACTGGGTCCACTTCATTTTTATCGGAATGAACAGAAATTTTCGAACGGTCACCTGCTTCACGAGCAACTGATTTTATCTCAACTGTACCATCATAAATTTCTGGAACCTCAATCTCGAACAATCTTTTAAGCAATCCAGGATGGGTACGAGATACGAAAATCTGTGGACCTTTTGTTGTCTTCTCTACCTTAGTAATGAAAACCTTTATACGGTCATGTGGCTTATACCGCTCATTTGGCATTTGTTCATTAACAGGAAGCAGCGCTTCAATTTTTCCAAGGCTGACATAAATAAATTTCGAGTCTAGTCTTTGAACAATTCCAGTCATGATATCTTCTTCTCGATCGATGAACTCGGAATAAATAATCCCTCTTTCAGCTTCTCTAACTCGCTGAGTAACAACTTGTTTTGCTGTTTGAGCGGCAATTCTACCAAAGTCCTTCGGTGTTACTTCCATTTCAACTACATCTTCAACAACATAGTTAGGGTTAATGCTTCTGGCATCTGCTAATGATATTTCAAGACGAGGGTCAAACACTTCATCCACTACTTCTTTTCTTGCAAAAACTCTCATTGAGCCAGATTGCAGATTTAAATCAATTCGAACATTTTGGGCTTGATTGAAATTGCGTCGATATGCCGATACAAGCGCCGCTTCAATCGCATCGATTAATACGTCTCTAGAAATGCCCTTTTCTCTTTCTAGTATTGTAAGAGCATCTAATAATTCGCTGCTCATTTGATCATATCCCCCTATCTTTCATATAATTATCTTTTATTATGAAAAAATAACTGCCAGCCTTGCACTAGCCACTTTTTCAAAAGGAATCTCAATGACTTTTTTACGGGTTTTAATTTTCATTTCAATTTTCACTGTTTCCCCGTCATATTCCATCAATGTTCCTTCAAATCCTTTTTCGCCGTCAATTGGTTCATATGTTTTAATAAATACATTTTTGCCAATTGCCTTTTCAAAATCTTTCGCTTTTTTAAGCGGACGTTCTGCACCAGGAGATGATACCTCAAGAAAATAATTATGGGTAATCGGGTCAAGCTCGTCGAGTTTTTCACTAAGCCGTTCACTGACAATGCCACAGTCCTCTATATCAACACCGTTTTCTTTATCAATATATACGCGCAGAAACCAGTTTTTCCCTTCTTTTACAAACTCAATTTCCACCAATTCTAATCCTAACTCTTCTATAATTGGTTGCGCTAGCTCTTCTACTACTTCCGTTACTTTGCTCATGTTCAACCTCCTTTACCGACATTTCACCCATATTATACGTATTTCACGGAAAGTTTTATAAATAACTCTTCAAAAAATCTGTATACAAAAACGAAAGAGCGGGTTTCCCCACTCTTGAACACGAGAGTATTTCTTAGTATTTCCAATAAAACTATACCATAACCAAATTTTATATGCAAACCGAAACGCATTATATCAGGGTTTTAAGAAAAGCGGAAGCGCCTTGTCCAGGGGGCGACAGGCATAAGATGAGCACTGACAGAATACGCTCTTCTTGCCTTTTCGAAGCGATTGACCGAAAAGTAGAGGCGACTGTTCTGGGACGAAGGCATAAGACGAACCCTGCAAGAAGGCGCTTTTTGCCTTCTTCAGGGGGCGGCTTATGTCTCGAGTCCCAAGGAGCCGCAACTAGATATGCTTATGACCCCGAGCCCCTAGGCTGCTTGCGCTAGACAACCTATTTAGAATAGTGATAGCTGATTTTGGTCTGGTAATGAGCCGAGGCAGCCTTGCTTGTCTAAATATTCTAGTATAGTTTTTGACACTTTACCACGTTGCTGTAAATCCTCTTTAGAAAGAAACTCTCCATCTTGTCTTGACTTTACAATATTATAAGCTGCATTCGTTCCAAGCCCTGGTATTGAGTTAAAGGGAGGAATTAATGAATTTCCTTCAATGATGAATTCCGACGCGTCGGATTTATATAAATCGTAATTTTGGAAAGTAAAGCCCCTTTCCGTCATTTCAAGTGCAAGTTCGAGTACGGTTAGCAAGTTTTTTTCCTTGTTTGACGCCTCAAGTCCCTTTGCATTAATTTCCTCGATTTTTGCACGGATAGATTCAGAACCTCGTGACATTGCTTCAATATCGAAGTCTTCTGCACGAACGGTAAAATAGGCTGCATAGTATAAAAGCGGAAGATGAACCTTGAAATAGGCAATTCTAACAGCCATCAAAACGTAGGCAGCTGCGTGGGCCTTTGGAAACATATATTTAATCTTTTTACAAGAATCAATATACCATTCAGGAACTTCGTTTTTACGCATTTCCGCTTCCATTTCTTCTGAAAGGCCTTTCCCTTTTCGGACAGATTCCATTATTTTAAAGGCAAAAGATGGCTCTAGTCCTTGGTAAATAAGATAGACCATAATATCGTCACGACATCCAATAACTTCACTTAGGTTACAGGTTCGGTTATGAATTAATTCTTGTGCATTTCCCAGCCATACATCTGTTCCATGTGATAAACCAGAAATTTGAACTAGTTCAGAAAAAGTAGTTGGTTTTGTATCTTCAAGCATTTGGCGGACAAAACGTGTACCAAATTCAGGGATCCCAAGAGTACCTGTTTTACACATTATTTGCTGTTCCGTCACACCTAATGATTCTGTTCCACTAAAAATTTTCATTACTTCCGGGTCATCGGTTGGAATCGTTTTAGGATCCATTCCACTAAGATCTTGCAGCATTCTTATTACCGTTGGATCGTCGTGCCCAAGTATATCAAGCTTTAAGACGTTATCATGAATAGAATGGAAATCAAAATGGGTGGTTTTCCATTCTGAGTTTCTATCATCAGCAGGGAACTGAATCGGTGTAAAATCATATACATCCATATAATCAGGGATAACAATAATACCACCCGGATGCTGACCAGTAGTTCTTTTTACACCTGTACAGCCGGAGGCAAGTCTTTCTATTTCTGCCCCGCGTAATTGTAAATTATTGTCCTGTTGATATGCCTTTACATACCCGAAGGCTGTTTTATCTGCTACCGTTCCAATCGTACCCGCTCGGAAAACATTGTCTTCTCCAAAAAGAACCTTCGTGTAGTTATGAGCACGAGGCTGATACTCTCCAGAGAAATTCAAATCGATATCGGGAACCTTGTCCCCTTTAAAGCCAAGGAAGGTTTCAAAGGGAATGTCATGTCCGTCTTTTCGGTATTTACCGCCACATTGCGGACAGTCCTTATCCGGCAAATCAAATCCTGAACCAACGGATCCATCATTGAAGAATTCTGAATGCTTACAGGTTGGACAGACATAATGAGGAGGCAATGGATTAACTTCGGTAATTTCTGTCATCGTTGCTACAAAAGAAGAACCTACCGATCCACGTGATCCAACAAGATATCCATCATCCAAAGATTTTTTTACTAGCTTATGTGAAATCAAGTAAATTACTGCGAAACCATGGCCGATGATACTCTTCAATTCTTTTTCAAGGCGTGCCTCAACGATTTCTGGAAGCGGTTCTCCATAAATCTTCTTAGCCATTGAATAACTCATTTCTCGCATTTCTTCGTCGGCGCCTTCAATTCTTGGAGTGTATAAGTCGTCTTTAATCGGCTTAATGACGTCAATCATATCAGCTATTTTGTTGGTATTGGTTATAACAATTTCTTTAGCCTTTTCTCCTCCAAGGAAAGAAAACGCAGCAAGCATTTCATTTGTTGTCCTGAAATGGACATCAGGCAGTTTGTGTCTATTTAGTGGATTTGCCCCACCTTGTGAATTCACCAATATTTTACGGTAAATTTTGTCGTTTTCATTTAGATAATGAACATTACCGGTCGCCACAACCGGAAGCCCCAATTTATCTCCAAGCTTTACGATATTACCAATAATATCTTCTAATGCCTTTTCATCCCGAACTAGTTCCATCTCTAACAATGGAGCATTTACTTCCTTCGGCATAACCTCGAGGTAATCATAGAATTGTGCCGCAGCTTCCACTTCATCAGGGGATTTTTGCATCATCCCCTCAAAAACCTCTCCTTTATTACAACCGGAACCAACCAGAATTCCTTCTCTGTATTTTTGAAGTACAGACCGTGGTAATCTCGGAACTCTATAAAAATATTCTAAATGTGATATAGACACAAGTTTAAATAAATTCTTTAACCCAACTTCTGTTTGCGCAAGCAGAGTACAATGATAAGGACGTGCCCGCTGATAGGCATTTCCTTTTCCCATGTGATCGTTAAATTGATCATGGTACTCAATTCCTTTTTCTGACGCATCCTTTAGCATTTTCAACAGTAAATATCCTGTTGCTTCGGCATCATAAATAGCTCTATGGTGCTGGGTTAATTCGATATCAAATTTCTTTGCCAATGTATTTAAGCGATGATTTTTCATTTCCGGATAAAGAAATCTACCTAATTCAAGCGTATCAATTACTGGATTTTTCGCTTTTTCAAGGCCAATGTTTTTATATCCAACATTAAGAAACCCCATATCGAAAGAGGCATTGTGCGCAACAAGTACACTGTCTACTACCCAATCATGAAACCTTTGGATAACATCTCCGACTTCCGGGGCATTCTGTACCATATCATCTGTAATTCCTGTTAAGTTGATGGTTGTTGCAGATAGTCGATGATGAGGGTTTGCAAATGATTCAAACCGGTCAATAATTTCCCCATCTCTAATTTTAACTGCCGCAAGTTCAATAATCGTATCATATACGGCTGATAACCCAGTTGTTTCGACGTCAAAGACTACAAATGTATCTTCTGCCAATAAACGATGGGTATCATTATAGGTGATGGGAACACCATCATCCACAAGATTTACTTCTACACCATAAAGGATTTTAATATCGTTTTTCTTTCCTGCACCGTAAGCCTCCGGAAAGGATTGGGCAACTGCATGATCTGTAACCGCAATCGCCTTATGGCCCCACTTCTTAGCTTGAGAAATAAGCGCTCCTACAGGAGTGACAGCGTCCATTGAGCTCATTGGGGTATGAAGATGGAGCTCCACACGCTTTTGATCTTCTGGAGCGGTATCCTTACGGCCAGCTGGTTTAATTTCGTTTATATCATTTCCAATCATCACTAAATCACGTACAAAGGTATCATTTTGAATACTACCTCTAACTTTTACCCACATACCTTTTTTGACGAGCTGATAAAGGGCCGCGTCTTCTTTATCACGAGAAAACATTTTAACCATAAGCGAGCTTGTATAATCAGTAATCTTAAAGGTTAATAGCGTACGGCCACTTCTTAATTCTCTTGTCTCGGCATCAAATATAAATCCTTCTACTGTTACTCGTCTTTCTTCATCAACAATATCAATCATGTTTCGCAGGTCTTGATCATCCTTAATCGTAAGCCCGATTGAAAGTGGTCCCTCAGGAACAGCTCCTCCTGCATCTTTCTCAGCTTCTTTCTTTTGTAAATCAGCTAAGGCCATCAGTCCACGTTCTTGATCTTCTTTTTGTTTCGCTAATAAAAATTGTTGATATTCGTCATTTTTTTCTCCGCTCTTGATATCAGTTTCAACCGTTAAACTCGGAAATCCAAATGATTGATAAAGACTGGTAATCCACGTTCCATATTTTTTCTTAAGGGCCATTCCTTCCGTCTCATTACGAACTGAAACCGTTAGCTTATTTCCACTAACAGCCGGCACCTGTTCATTTAATAATTTCAACATTGGCGGTGAGATACCATCGATTTGCTGAATACTATAATTCCAATACTCTAGAAATAATTCTGGATGAAAGCTTGGATCTTCTACTTTTATATCATAGGAAATCTTTGCGATATTTGAGAACTTTTTTTCTAGTTGAGTAGTAAAACGAAGATACATACTAAAAGGAAGAATTTTTTCTAGTAAAAATTGAAAATGCCATTTACGTGCCTTTTTTTCTACAATGAATCTTTCAATTTGAGCATTTTGAAATTGTGCTACAACAGCGTCCTCTTTTAATTCTAGTTGCTGGAGCAAGAGTAAGAATCGCTCTTTTTTGCCACTGGCATGTTCGCTCATCATTCCCTCTCCCATCTATATAAAATCTCTATTTAATTCTTATGTCAAAAAATAATTATATCATATGACCATTAGCATAATAAGACCCCTGTTATGATTAACAGGGGTACTTTACGTATATTTTATTTCCAATATTATTTCGATCTTACAAGAAAAATCTTTGGATGTCATTCCAAGTAACAACCAACATTAGCAGCATAAGGAGTGCAAATCCAATAAAGTGGACCATCCCTTCCTTATGACGATCAATTGGCTTTCCTCTTACTGCCTCTACAGCAAAAAACATTAGCCTTCCGCCATCAAGTGCAGGTATAGGCAGGAGGTTCATAATCCCTAGGTTAATACTTAAAATAGCTGCCCATTTCATGACATAGTAAATTCCTGATTGAACCACTGTATCAGTTGAAGCATATATTCCAACCGGTCCTGAAAGCATATCGATTGAGAACTGGCCAGTAACTAGCTGTCCTAGCATAACAAAAATTTGCTTTGTCCAAAAGTATGTCTCAGTAAAACCAGCAGTTATGGCTTTCACTGGAGATTTCTCAATTGGGCTGTATACACCAATTAGACCAATTTTTTCACCTTCAACGGTTTGCTCTTTAGGAGTCACTGAGATTTCCTGGTCTTTACCCTCGCGGCTTATGAAGAAATCAAGTTTTTCATTAGGATTTTCCCTGATTATTTCAACGACATCAGACCAACTTGAAATTTCAGCGCCATTAATACTTTGGACAATATCTCCTTCTAACAATCCAGCAGCATTTGCAGCACCATCAGGTGTAATTTCACCTAATTTTGGCTCGTTCGTAGGAACACCTTGTAAAAATGCAATGATAATGAACAAAAAGAATGCCAAGACAAAATTCATCATCGGTCCTGCAAAAATTGCCATTGTTCTTTGTGGTAAGGTTTTGGAAGCAAATTGTCGATCATATGGAGCTAATTGTGTTTCTATCCCATTTTCAACCGTAACAGCTGTCGGACTTACTGAAAAAGTTTGCAAGCGTTCTTCCTCGTCCTCTGGATAACCTTTAATAAACAGCTTGTGTTCAATATCTGCATGTTCCACTTCAACAATGCGACAATCAGGATATTTTTCTTTATTGTTCAAAATGATTTTATTAACTGTATTATCTTTATCGAATAAAAGCCCGATCCTATAACCGGGTTTTATTTCAACAACTTCTGGGTCTTCACCAGCCATGCGGACAAAACCACCTATTGGCAGTAACCTAATTGTATAGGTAGTTTCTCCTTTTTTATGTGAGAAAACCTTTGGGCCAAATCCGATTGCAAACTCACGACATAAAATTCCTGCCCGTTTCGCAAAAACCAAATGGCCTAATTCATGGAAGAAGACTAGAGCACCAAAGATAACAATAAAGGCAATAACTGTAGTCAAACTAAAAAACCACCTTTTTTATAGAAGTGTTTGTACATATTGTCTTGTTTCTTTGTCCACTTCTTGAATAATGGATAAGTCAGGATTTTTAATTAAATCAAGCTTGCTTAATGCCTTCTCAATCATATCCTCAATCTGTAAGAAACGAATTTTTCCATCTAAAAAGGCAGCTACTGCAACTTCATTTGCCGCATTTAGAACCGTAGGCATGGTTCCGCCTTTTTTTCCAGCCTCATAGGCAAACTCCATACAACGAAAACGGTTTACATCCATTTCTTGAAAATGCAATTTACCAACTTGTGCTAAATTTAATCGTTGTGAGGTAGGAAGTGGTAACCGGTCAGGATAGGAGAGTGCATATTGAATGGGTACTCTCATATCAGGTGACCCTAGCTGTGCAATCACTGAGCTGTCATGAAATTCTACCATTGAATGAATAATGCTTTCTTTATGAAGAAGGACATCAATTTTTTCATACGGCATATTGTAAAGCCAATGTGCCTCGATCACCTCAAGACCTTTATTCATCATTGTTGCAGAATCTATTGTTATTTTTGCACCCATTGACCAATTGGGATGATTTAATGCTTCTCTAACCGTAACGCCTTCTAGTTCTTGTCGTGTACGATCACGGAAGCTTCCACCGGAAGCAGTCAAAATCAATCTTTCTATATTTTTTTCTTGTTCACCCTGCAAGCATTGAAAAATAGCCGAATGTTCACTATCTACTGGAAGTAATGCTACCCCATTCCTTTCTGCAGCTTCCATTACAAGATGTCCAGCTGTCACCAATGTCTCTTTATTAGCTATCGCAATCGTTTTTCCACTTTCAATTGCTTGTAAGGTTGGATTTAATCCAACACTTCCAATTACAGCATTTACAAGAATATCAGCTGAAGGAAAGACAGCAACTTCTACAAGTCCCTCATCTCCAAAGGTAAATTTAGTATTAGGGAATTCTGATTTTAATGTATTACAATCATTGTACTCTTGTACAGAAACTAGCTCTGGTTGAAATTCATTAATCATTTTTCTTGCTAATTCCAAATTCTTTCCTATCGAGATTGCTAATAATTTATATTCTGTAGGATGTTCTCGAATAATATCTAAGGTTTGGGTGCCAATCGAGCCTGTTGCCCCCAAAATACTAATGTTTTTCAACAACTTTTCAACTCCTTAACAAGAAAAGCAGAAACGCCATCGGAACAAGCACGGCTTGTTCCTGCGAAGAGTATTCAAAGGAGCTTTCCTTTTTGTTCAGGGGCGACAAGCATAAGACAAGCGCTGACAGAAGGCGTGGTTTTTGCCTTCCAAAGCGATTGGCTTATGACCTCGTGCCCCTAGGGACTCCTCGTAAAAGCTAACGCTGTTCCTTCGTGTGTAGAAAAGCTCTGTAGCTTTCCTTTGTGCCGCTAGACAGTAATCTACCATAAGTGGAAAAAGTGTAATAATGGCAAAACGAATAATAAACTATCGAAACGGTCAAGAATTCCACCATGACCTGGTAATATATTCCCCGAATCTTTTACACCAAAGTGGCGTTTAAAAGCGGATTGGACAAGATCACCAATTTGTCCAAAAATAGAAAGAACAACGGTTATTGCCATTAAAGAAAGTATAGTTGCATTGATTTCAGTAAATAAAGCAAACAATACTGAAACAATTAATGCACAAACCACACCACCAAAGAACCCCTCAACGGTTTTGTTTGGACTAATTTCCGGCCAAAGCTTTTTCTTTCCTATTGCTTTTCCGATAAAATATGCCCCTGAATCAGTTGCCCAAACCATAAATATTGAATAAAAAACATAAACAAGACCTGCATCACGAGTCTCATTAAAGAAATAAAAGCCAATTCCAACATATATGGCTGACAATATTGAAAAACCTGCGTCTTCAAAGGTAAAACGATTTTTCGTTATAACGGTATAAGCTAATAACAATAGGATAAAAGCAATACCCAGTTCAGTTTTTGTATAATAAAAAGTATTTAACATATCATTATACTGCTCTGGATATAGAATAACCCAGAGAAATAAAACAGATAGCATTCCATGAACGGAAAAAATACTAAGTTTTTTCATTTTTAATAATTCATACAAACCGACAGTTGCAAGAAAGTACGTTAATAGGACAAATGGTAGTCCACCATAAAAAACTATTGGTAAAAATAAAGCAGCTGCTACGACTCCTGTAATGATTCTTTGCTTCATCTAAGATTTCAACACCTTTAAAGTACTTGAGCGAGAGATTATTTACTTAAATACCGCCAAATCGACGCTGACGATTCTGAAATGCTTCAATGGCTTCAATAAGATGTTTTTCTCTAAAATCTGGCCATAATACATCAGTAAACCAAAACTCAGTATATGCTAATTGCCAAAGCATAAAATTACTAAGCCGAATTTCACCACTAGTCCGGATCAATAAATCCGGGTCTTTTTGGTTGGAAGTCATTAGATACGAGGAAAATACCTCTTCGTTTAACTCGCTCTCTTTCAGTATTCCACTTTTATAATCATTTAAGACTTTTTTGGTCGCATCAATAATTTCGGATCTGCTCCCATAGTTAAGTGCAAAGTTTAATACAAGACCATCATTGTTCTTTGTATCCTCAATCGCTTTTTCTATTGCATTTAATGTATGTACTGGAAGTTGGTCTTTATACCCCATCATAGCTACTTGAACATTTTCTTCAATTAATTCAGGCAGAAAGGTTCCTAAAAATTCCTCTGGAAGCTTCATTAAATAGTCCACTTCATTTTTTGGACGTTTCCAATTTTCAGTTGAAAAAGCATATAACGTTAGCGTTTTTATTCCTAGGCTGTTTGCTAACTTCGTTATTTTACGCACAACCTTCATACCTTCATGATGTCCAGCAATTCGTGGCAAAGCTCTCTTCTTTGCCCAACGACCATTGCCATCCATAATAATCGCAACATGTTCCGGTACCGGCAATTGTCTAACCTTTTCTATATTTTCTCGGAGTGTGGAAGAGTTATTATTTTGATTCTTCCAAAGCCTTATTTTATTAAACATGACATTGCTCCTCCAAATTAAGATAATCATTTCCTCCGATAATAGATCATGCCCACAGAGCCTGTGTTGATATATATGAAGAATGCTGATTTTTGCATGCTTATATCATACCAAAAAAGTAAAAATATATCTTCTACTAATTAACTTATGAACTCGTACAAGAAATAAGAATGTTGTTTTATCTTATCTTTTAATAATCTTCAAGGGAAAATAGTGAAAAAACCCCCTAAAAAAAGAGGGTTCTCCAAAATAATTATACTTCCAGGATTTCTTTTTCTTTGTCTTTCGTTATTTGATCAATCTTGCTGATATGTTCGTCAGTTAGTTTTTGAATATCATCAGAATAACCGCGAAGCTGATCTTCTGTTATTTCACCGTTTTTCTCCAGCTTTTTCAAATCATCGTTACCGTCACGACGGATATTACGGATAGCAACTTTCGCCTCTTCAGATTCTTTCTTTACTAACTTCACTAGCTCTTTTCGGCGTTCTTCTGTCAATTGGGGGATGGCAAGTCTAATAACCATGCCATCATTTGACGGATTTAGCCCTAAATCAGATTTAAGAATTGCCTTTTCAATATCACCAAGAATTGATTTGTCATAAGGCTGGATGACAAGGAGTCGCGCTTCAGGTGTAGAGATACCAGCCATTTGATTCACTGGTGTAGGTGCTCCATAATAATCAATTGTAATTCTATCTAATAAAGAAGCACTTGCTCTCCCGGCACGAATACTAGCTAGCTCACGAGTATATGCTTGAATTGCTTTAAGCATTCTATCCTTCGTAGCTGAGACCACTTGTTTTGGCATTAATTTTTCCCCCTAACAATTGTTCCAATTTTTTCACCCATAACCGCGCGTTTAATATTACCTTGTTCCATGATAGAGAAAACAATAAGTGGAATATCATTATCCATACATAATGAAGACGCTGTTGAATCCATAACAGCCAATCCTTCTTTAAGCACGTCAAGGAAAGTCAAATCTTCATATTTTGTTGCATTAGGATCAACACGAGGGTCAGCAGAATAGACACCATCAACATTATTTTTTGCCATTAATATCACTTCAGCATCAATTTCAGCAGCTCGCAACGCAGCAGTAGTATCGGTTGAGAAATAAGGATTTCCTGTACCCGCAGCAAAAATAACCACTCGCTTTTTTTCTAAGTGTCTCATTGCACGACGTCTAATATATGGTTCTGCAACTTGACGCATTTCAATTGAAGTTTGAACTCGAGATTCAATCCCTAAGTGTTCTAAACTGTCTTGAAGTGCTAATGAGTTCATAACCGTAGCAAGCATTCCCATGTAATCAGCAGTTGCTCTATCCATACCCATCTCACTACCAATTTTACCTCGCCAGATGTTGCCGCCACCAACAACGACTGCTACCTCAACACCAAGTTCTGCGATTTCCTTTACTTGTCCAGCGATTGATTTAATAACGGATGGTTTAATGCCGAAGCTTGATTCTCCCGCAAGTGCTTCCCCGCTTAATTTCAGTACTACGCGTTTGTACTTAGGACCGCTCATATGAACCTCCTTATTATGTATATTATTATAAAAAATCTTTAAAAATAGGGAACACATCGTGTTCCCTATTCAAAACATATTTTGCGTATCGTGCCTTAAAACCAATTACTTTTTATTAACTTGGTTCATAACTTCTTCAGCGAAGTTGTCTTCACGCTTTTCAATACCTTCGCCTACTTCGTAGCGAATGAATTCACGAACAGTTGCTCCTTTTGATTCAACAAACTGGCGAACTTTTTGATCAGGGTTTTTAACAAAAGTTTGGTCAAGAAGACATACATCTTCGAAATACTTTCCAAGACGACCTTCAACCATTTTTGCTACGATATTTTCAGGCTTTCCTTCGTTAAGTGCTTGTGTAGTAAGTACTTGACGCTCGCGCTCAACTTCTTCTTGAGAAACTTGGTCACGAGAAACATATAAAGGCCTTAGAGCAGCAATGTGCATGGAAACATCTTTCGCAGAATCCGCATCAGTAGTACCTTCAAGAACTGTTAATACACTAATACGTCCACCCATGTGCAGGTACGCACCAAAAGCATCATTATCCGTTTTTGATACTACAGTAAAGCGGCGAAGAGAAAGTTTTTCACCAATTTTAGCAATAGCTGCATTGATATAGTCTGCAACAGTCACTCCATTAATAGTTTGTGCAGAAACTTCTTCAACTGTTGCTGGCTTGTTAGCAAGCAAGTGAGCAGCTAATTCTTTTACAAGATTTTGGAACGCTTCATTCTTTGCAACGAAATCAGTTTCAGAGTTTACTTCTAAAATAACTGCATCGTTTCCTTCAGCAACAACATATGTTAAACCTTCTGCAGCAATACGGTCACCCTTTTTCGCAGCCGAAGCAATTCCTTTTTCACGTAAGAAGTCGATTGCTTTATCCATATCACCATTTGTTTCTGTTAATGCTTTTTTACAATCCATCATTCCTGCGCCTGTTTTTTCACGTAATTCTTTAACCATTTGAGCAGTAACTGCCATTGAAAATTCCTCCTTAAACTATGTACTATACTATATCTTAGCCATTCCAAAATAAGATAAACATTTCTTAAAAAAAGGTGATAAAGGGTCTCCCTCTTATCACCTTTTGAATAAGTCACTATCTTACGCTTCTTGTGCTACTTCTTCACCTTGTTTAGCTTCAAGAATCGCATCTGCCATTTTACCAGTTAATAGTTTAACAGCGCGGATTGCATCATCGTTAGCTGGAATTACAACATCAATTTCATCTGGATCACAGTTAGTATCAACAATACCTACGATAGGAATGTTTAACTTTTTAGCTTCTGCTACTGCGATACGCTCTTTACGAGGGTCGATGATGAAAAGTGCATCAGGAAGTTGTTTCATGTCTTTGATTCCGCCTAGGAATTTTTCAAGACGTTCTTGTTCTTTCTTAAGTTGAACAACTTCTTTTTTAGGTAATACTTCGAAAGTACCGTCTTCTGACATTCTTTCGATATCTTTTAAGCGGCCAATACGCTTTTGGATTGTTTCAAAGTTAGTTAAAGTACCACCCAACCAACGTTGGTTAACAAAGTACATACCTGAACGAGCTGCTTCTTCTTTAACAGAATCTTGAGCTTGTTTTTTAGTACCAACAAAAAGGATCGTTCCGCCGTTAGCAGCAAGATCTTTCACCCAGTTATAAGCTTCTTCAACTTTCTTAACTGTTTTTTGTAGGTCGATGATATAGATACCGTTACGCTCTGTGAAGATATATTTCTTCATTTTTGGGTTCCAACGGCGAGTTTGGTGTCCAAAGTGTACACCTGCTTCAAGCAATTGCTTCATTGAAATTACTGACATGTTTTTTTCCTCCTATGGTTTCGTTTTCCTCCGCTAAGTCTCATTTTTAAACAGCAACTGTATTTACAGCACCGGCTGCCTAAATCAACAAGCGTGTGTAATAACACCGTTAAATAATATAGCATATGTCCAGATAACAATCAAGTTTAACTTTCAAAAAGGCTGTGATAAATTTGCCTGTTGATTTCCGCTCCAATCAACAGGGTGCATAATCAACAATTAGCTTTAACACAGCCTTCAAAAAAAATCCCTAGTTGGACTAGGGATTTTTTTATTAGTTGGATCTTAGTTTATCAAGTTCAACTAGGAATTTATCGTTTAGAACTTTGATATACGTTCCTTTCATACCTAAAGAACGAGATTCGATTACTCCAGCGCTCTCAAGCTTTCTTAAAGCATTAACAATTACAGAACGAGTAATACCAACACGGTCAGCAATTTTTGAAGCAACTAATAAGCCCTCGTGTCCATTTAACTCTTCAAAAATATGTTCAATTGCTTCAAGCTCACTATATGATAATGAACTGATTGCCATTTGAACAACAGCTTTACTTCTTGCTTCTTCCTCGATTTCTTCTGACTTTTCACGTAGGATTTCCATGCCGACAACAGTTGCACCATATTCAGCAAGAATAAGGTCATCATCATGGAACTTTTCTTGCAATCTTGCAAGGATTAATGTACCAAGGCGTTCACCGCCTCCGATGATTGGAACGATTGTTGTTAATCCTTCACGGAATAAATCTCTATTTTCTACTGGAAATGCAGTATATTGGCTTTCGACATCAAGATTTGAAGATGTTTCTTGAATATTAAATAGACCATTTGTATATTCTTCAGGAAATTGACGATCTTCTAGCATTTTTTTCATACGATCATTTTCGATTTGCTGGTTAATCGCATAGCCTAAAAGCTTTCCACGACGACTTACGATGAAAATGTTCGATTCGATAACTTCACTTAGTGTTTCAGACATTTCTTTAAAGTTCACTGGTTTTCCTGCTGCTTTTTGTAGTAACACATTAATTTTTCTAGTTTTTGTAAGTAAATCCATCTGTTTCTTCCTCCTAATTAACTGAAACGATTATTAAGTTTTATTGTTATATAATTACAAGATAAATTGGCTTAAATCCTTATTTTTGGATATTGCTCCAAGCTTATCATCAACATATTGTGGAGTAATGGTAATCTTCTCCATTAAAATATCAGGTGCTTCAAACGACAAGTCTTCTAGTAATTTTTCTAAAATTGTGTGAAGTCTTCTAGCACCGATATTATCTGTATTTTGATTCACTTCAAAAGCAACCTCTGCTATTCTACGAATAGCATCGTCAGAAAATTCAATTTGTATACCTTCTGTTTCTAATAATGCTTGATATTGTTTAATTAATGCATTATCAGGTTCAATCAAAATCCTGAAGAAATCCTCAACAGTTAACTTCGTTAATTCAACACGAATTGGTAACCGACCTTGTAGTTCTGGTATTAAATCGGATGGTTTTGACATATGAAAAGCACCAGCAGCAATAAATAAGATATAATCCGTTTTAATCGAACCATATTTCGTAACAACTGTTGAACCTTCTACAATTGGTAAAATATCTCGTTGGACGCCTTCACGAGACACATCTGCAGAAGAACCACTTGAATTTTTGCTGGCAATTTTATCAATTTCATCAATAAAAATGATACCAGTCTGTTCAGCACGGTAAACAGCTTCAGTCGTAACCTCATCCATATCAATCAATCTTGCGGCTTCTTCATTTGTTAATACTTTCCTTGCCTCACGGACTGTTAATTTTCTTTTCTTCCGTTTCTTCGGCATAAAGCTGCTCAGGGCATCTTGCATGTTCATACCCATTTGTTCCATCCCTGAACCTTGAAGCATATCAAACATGGAAGGAGTTTGCTCTTCGACTTCAACCGAAACGATTTCTTCTTCTAATTGTCCTAGAGCAAGTTTTTCCTTAACAATTTTTCTTTTTTCCGTTAAGGAATAATCTTCTTGATGATTTTCTTGTTCAGCTGTTGCATTTCCGCCACCGAATAACATTTCAAGTGGGTTTTTATAATTTTGCGCTTTCTTCGCAGATGGAACGAGTAAATCAACCAGTCTTACATTTGCGTTTTCCTCAGCACGTTCTTTTACAGATAACATTCTATCTTCTTTTACTAATCTGACAGCTGTTTCAACGAGGTCACGAACCATAGATTCAACATCACGACCAACATAACCAACTTCCGTAAATTTGGTAGCCTCTACTTTAACAAATGGTGCACCAACTAACTTGGCAATTCTTCGGGCGATTTCCGTTTTACCTACACCTGTTGGACCTATCATTAAAATATTTTTAGGAATAATTTCTTCACGGAGTTTTTCGTTTAACAAACCTCGTCTGTACCGATTTCTAAGTGCTACTGCAACTGCTTTTTTTGCATCCTTTTGACCTATAATATATTGATCTAGTCTTTCAACAATTTGGCGCGGTGTTAGGTTGTCTGTTTTAGCCATTGTAGGTTCCCTCCCGTTAGAGCTCTTCCACGATAATGTTGTGGTTTGTATATACACAAATTTCAGCAGCTATTTCTAAAGAAGCCTTTGCAATTTCTTTTGCAGAAAGATGGTCACCTGCATATTTCTTTAGAGACCGTCCAGCTGCGAGCGCATAATTCCCACCTGATCCAATTGCTAGAATTCCATCGTCAGGCTCAATCACTTCTCCTGTTCCTGATACGAGGAGTATATCTTCTTGATTCATGACAATTAACATGGCTTCTAGCTTTCTTAAGACCTTATCACTTCTCCACTGTTTAGCAAGCTCAACAGCAGCTCGTTGGAGGTTTCCGTTATATTCTTCTAATTTGGCTTCAAACATTTCAAAAAGAGTGAATGCATCGGCAACAGAACCGGCAAAACCAGCTAATACCCTTCCATTAAATATCTTTCTAACCTTTTTTGCTGTGTGCTTCATCACTACTGCATTTCCAAATGTGACTTGGCCATCACCAGACATAGAACATTCACCATTATGATGGATTGCAAATATCGTCGTGGCATGAAATTCGTTCATCATTCTTCCTCCTCTAGCATTTTTACTAGCAAACCTATGTAACAAGAGATTGTCATAAGTAGACAAGTGCATTACACTAGAATAGTATGAAAACTTTATTCATTTATTCCCTTTTATGTTTGGGCATATACGTTTCAATTGATTCCATTCAATCCTCACTTGTTCACACATGAACAAAAAGAATTTACGCTGAGCATATTGGGATTGTCCAATTGTATATTGTGATTAAATTTTATCCATTTGTAAATGGTTGTTAACTAACGTTAATAAAACAGTCACATTTATTAATATGTCCACCTCACAAAGGCTACTAAAGCGTAACACACTTCTTAACCACTTGCAATAAATTTTACAAAACTTTCACAAAGTTCTGAATTGTTTCTAATGCTCTGTTTGCATGCTGCGTATTACGTTCCTGTTTTCCCTTAATTTTTTCTGGCAAATCCGGGAAAAGTCCAAAATTCGCATTCATAGGTTGGAAATTCTTTGCATTAGCCGTGGTAATATAACGCGCCATACTTCCGATTGCCGTTTCTACAGGGAATTCTAGCGGATCACTTCCCAAAGCTAACCTAGCAGCATTTATTCCAGCAGCTAGTCCACTTGCTGCCGATTCTACATATCCTTCAACACCTGTCATCTGTCCAGCAAAAAATAAATTTTCCCGTTCCCTAAATTGATAAGAAGCTTTAAGGACCTTCGGTGAATTGATAAAGGTGTTTCGGTGCATAACTCCATAGCGTACAATCTCGACATTTTCAAGTCCAGGTATTAATTGAATGACTTCTTTTTGGGGACCCCATTTTAAATGAGTTTGGAAACCAACAATATTATAAAGAGTTCCCGCAGCATCATCTTGGCGAAGTTGAACGACAGCATAAGGTCTTTTTCCTGTTTTCGGATCCTCAAGACCAACTGGCTTTAATGGTCCAAATAACATCGTTTTCTTGCCACGCTCGGCCATAACTTCGATCGGCATACAGCCTTCGAAAAAGATTTCCTTTTCAAATTCCTTTAAAGGAACTGTTTCTGCTGCAACTAGTGCTTCATAAAAGGTGTTGAACTCTTCCTCAGTCATTGGACAATTTAAATAAGCAGCTTCACCTTTATCGTATCGCGATTTCAAATAAACCTTTTCCATATTAATGCTATCTTTTTCAAGAATAGGTGCTGCCGCATCATAAAAATAAAGGTAATCCTCGCCCGTTAATGATTTTAGATTGGCGGATAATTCCGGACTCGTTAATGGACCCGTTGCAATTACCGATATTCCCTCAGGAATATCTGTCACTTCCTCATTAATGACCGTTACATTTTCATGATTTCTTACCATTTCTGTCACTTTAGCCGCAAACTCATGACGGTCAACTGCCAAGGCACCGCCTGCTGGGACTGAGCATGCGTCTGCTGCAGTGATAATAACAGAATCAAGTATTCTCATTTCTTCCTTTAATACGCCGACAGCATTTGTTAAGGTATTTGCTCGTAAGGAATTACTACATACCAATTCCGCGAATTTATCAGTATGATGAGCTGGTGTTTGTTTAACTGGTCTCATTTCATAAAGACGGACTTTTACACCACGATTAGCAATCTGCCAAGCAGCCTCACTTCCTGCCAAACCAGCCCCGATTACATTTATTGTTACATCACTCATGTTATCCCTCCTGATTTTTACAAAGCTGATGTTCCATGAATCTAGCTCTACTTTTTACTATGATTACTTTTCCCTCTTTTTAGCCCATCTTGCATTGTACTATACGAATCAAAAACAAAAAAGTTTTATGATTTAAAAAAAAAATAAAAGAGTGAGCTTTGCTCACCCTTAACTTTAACTTTGTGGTTCTTCCTTGTAATCACATTCCGTACATTGTACTTGAACACCTTTTTTTAATTTCTTTTCAACGAGTGGGCCTGAACATTTAGGACAGGGTCTTGGTAAAGGTTTATCCCAAGAGATAAAATCACATTCTGGAAACTTGTCGCAGCCGTAAAAGAGTCTCTTCTTCTTACTTTTACGTTCAATGATATTTCCCTCTTTACATTTTGGACAGGTAACACCGATTTCCTTAACAATGGCTTTTGTATTGCGGCAATCAGGGAAATTACTGCAGGCCATAAATTTACCATATCTGCCCATTTTAAACACCATTGGGCTTGAGCATAATTCACAATCCTCGCCAGCTGGCTCATCTTTAATTTCAACAGACTGCATTTCTTTTTCTGCTATAACAAGATGTTTCTCAAATTCCTGATAAAAACCATCAATGATTTCAACCCAGCGAACTTTACCATCCTCAACATTATCTAAATCCTGCTCCATTTTAGCGGTGAAATCAACATTGATAATATCTGGAAAGAATTCAAGAATTAATTCATTAACAATTTCACCTAACTCAGTAGGAATAAATCTTTTATTATCCAGAGCGACATATCCACGCTTTTGGATTGTATCCAAGGTCGGCGCATAGGTGGATGGACGTCCAATTCCTAATTCTTCAAGCGTTTTAACCAATCTTGCCTCTGTATATCTTGGTGGCGGCTGAGTAAAATGTTGTTTAGGTTCAATATCCTTTTTGAAAACAACATCGCCTTCTTGTAGATTTGGCAGCATTTTGTCACGTTCTTCAACTTGATCGTCTGAACCTTCCACGTACAGCTTCATAAATCCTGGAAACTTTATTTTTGAACCAGTTGCACGGAATAGGACATTACCATTTTGTAAGTCAACACTCATCGTATCCATAACAGCCTGAGCCATTTGACTTGCTAGAAATCTCTCCCAAATTAATTTATATAAACGCAATTGGTCTCTTGATAAAAATTGCTTCAAACTATTTGGGTCACGTAAGGCACTTGTCGGGCGGATAGCTTCGTGAGCATCCTGTGCATTTGATTGTTTTTTCTCCTTTCTTTGTTCTTCTTTTAAGTATTCCTCGCCGTATTCACTAAGGATATATTCTGCAGCTTCTTTTTGGGCAACTTCAGATATACGCGTTGAGTCTGTTCTCATATAGGTGATAAGACCAACTGTTCCAGATGAACCAAGCTCAATTCCCTCGTATAATTGCTGTGCCAGCATCATTGTTTTCTTAGCACGGAAATTGAGTTTCCTTGCCGCTTCCTGCTGGAGGGAAGAGGTGATAAATGGTGGAGAAGGATTTCGTTTACGCTCTTTTTTGGTTACCGAAACCACCTTGAATTTATCGCCTTCCATTAGTTTTAATATTGCTTCAACATCCTGTTCCGATTTAAGTTCTGTTTTTTCCTTGTCAGCTAGAGAGAAATAGGAAGCACTAAAATGATCTTTCCCCTTAACCAACTCGCCTTCAATTGTCCAATACTCTTCAGGAATAAATGCTTTTATTTCATTCTCACGTTCGATGATTAAACGGACTGCAGTAGATTGAACCCGTCCTGCACTTAATCCTTTTTTTACTTTTTTCCAAAGAAGCGGGCTAATGTTATAACCTACAAGACGATCTAGAATCCTTCTTGCTTGCTGAGCATCAACTAAATCCATATTGATTGGTCGTGGGTGCTTGAAAGATTCTTTAATTGCTTCCTTGGTAATCTCATTAAATACAACACGACAGTCTGAATGTATATCTACATTTAAACTATGTGCAAGGTGCCATGCGATAGCCTCTCCTTCACGATCCGGGTCAGCCGCGAGAAATACTTTTTTTGCTTTTTTTGCAGCTGTCTTTAATTCCTTTAATACCGGACCTTTGCCGCGAATCGTAATGTATTTGGGTTCGTAACTGTTTTCAACGTTGACCCCCATTTGACTTCTAGGCAAATCACGTACGTGCCCCATGGATGCTTTTACTTTATATTTATTTCCTAAATAGCGTTCAATTGTTTTCGCTTTTGCCGGTGATTCTACAATTACAAGAAACTCTGACATTCAAATAATCCTCCTCAAGGGGATATAAGAAATATGAAAGCACCCTAAAAATGAAAAGTGTCAGATTTAGACCTGCTTACAATTTGAGAAGTTTTCCTAAATTCCAAATTTGTCAATTCGGATCGGAGAAAATACTTTACAAAAATGACTTATCCCTAAATTTTTCCTATTATATAATCATTCCTAAACAAGTGGAAAGTGTATTCATCATTAATACCTCTTATTTTTAAACAAATAGCCATTGATGTCAATGATGACGAAACCGTTTACAACTAGTTAATGATAATCATACGCCAAATTATTCCTATTTACACATTCTTTTTTTCGAATATCTGTTGGAAAATGTATAACATATTAGAAATAATTTCAAGCTTTTTTTAACATAATTCTCCTATTATCCGAAAAAACCTTCAAAAATACTAAGATTTTCATTGATAATGTTAATAATCAATACATGATTATAACCGAAGTTCCTCTAAAATATCCTCACTGCTCATTACAAGCTTTGCACCCTGCTTGATGAGGTCATTCGTACCCAATGAACTCGGATTAAATATACTTCCTGGAAGCGAAAAAACCTCACGGCCTTCATTTACAGCATAGTTAGCCGTAATAAGAGAACCACTTTTTCGTTTTGCTTCTATTATAAATGTACCATTTGACATCCCACTTATGATTCGATTGCGAGCAGGAAAATGCCAACGCATCGGTTTCGTATCTGGAGGATATTCAGAGACGACTAACTGTGTTTTCATCATTTCTCTTGCCAATTCAGAATTCTCCTTTGGATAAACATGATACAATCCTCCGGCTATTACGGCAATGGTATTCCCTCCGTTTTTCATTGCATATTCATGTGCGAGTGTATCAATACCAGTTGCCAAACCACTGACAATAACCAGTCCTTTTTCCACTAATCGAGGAAACATTAGACCTATTGCATTCTTACCATATTGTGTTGCTTGACGTGAACCTACCACTGCTAGCTTTGGTTGTTTATCTAGCAAGTTAAGATTTCCCTTTACAAATAACACCCAGGGAGGCTGGTATATTTCTTTTAACAGTTCAGGATAATTCTTATCTAAAATTGAAATGGCTTCTATACCATTATTATTAAATTGGCGGATATTTTCATGAATGATTTCGGTTTGAAGGGCAGGAATGGAAGGATTCTCAGTAGTCGAGTTGGTGGTGGCTTTAAGAAGGAATAAATTTTGCTGGAAGGATTGAGGTTTATAGTCCTTTAATGTTTGGAGCGATGGGTCTTTTTTTAACAATTGAAAAACTGAATTCCATGAAATACCCGGGTAGTACATTAGGGTTATGAGTTTTTCTTTAAAATCATCCATTAATTTACCTCCATTATTTGCAAAAATAAAGAGAAATAGTCCCTTCAAATATAGGGACTATTTCTTCTATTCTTAGTGTGTTTTACACTTATCGTATATACCTTGCTCTTTTAATACCTCAATTAATGTTTCACCCATAACAGATGGAGTATCAGCAACTTTAATACCGCATTCATTCATGACACGGATTTTTTCATCTGCTGTACCTTTACCACCTGAAATAATCGCACCAGCATGACCCATACGCTTCCCTGGAGGCGCAGTACGTCCACCGATGAAGCCGACAACAGGTTTAGTCATATTTGCTTTTACCCACTCAGCCGCTTCTTCCTCAGCTGTACCGCCGATTTCACCAATCATGATAACAGCATACGTTTCAGGGTCTTCATTAAATGCTTTTAACACGTCGATGAAGTTTGTACCGTTAACTGGGTCGCCACCAATACCAACAGCTGTAGTTTGACCAATTCCAGCTTGAGTTAATTGATGTACAGCTTCATATGTTAATGTTCCTGAACGGGAAACAACGCCAACATGGCCTTTTGTATGAATGTAACCAGGCATGATACCAATTTTACATTCATCCGCAGTGATAACACCTGGGCAGTTAGGACCTACTAAGCGAGTCTTTTTGCCTTCCATATAACGTTTAACCTTAACCATATCTAATACAGGGATGTGCTCAGTAATACAGATAGCTAAATCTAATTCAGCATCGACAGCTTCAATAATTGCGTCAGCTGCAAATGGTGCTGGAACATAGATAACGGAAGCAGTAGCGCCAGTAGCAGCAACAGCTTCTTTCACTGTGTTAAAAACAGGTACTCCTTCAACTTCCATGCCGCCTTTTCCAGGTGTGGTACCAGCAACAATTTGTGTACCATATTCAAGCATTTGTTTTGTATGAAAAAGGGCAGTTGATCCTGTAATCCCTTGAACTATTACTTTTGTATCTTTATTAATAAAAACGCTCACGTTAATTCCCCTTTCTTTCGATCCTATTTCACTAATGAAACGATTTTTTGTGCACCGTCAGCCATTGATTCTGCAGGAGTGATAGCTAAACCAGACTCAGCAAGGATTTTCTTGCCTAAATCAACATTTGTTCCCTCAAGTCGAACAACAAGAGGTACACTTAGCTGCACCTGCTTAGCTGCTTCTACTACACCCTCAGCAATGACATCACATTTCATGATTCCGCCAAAGATATTGACAAAAATACCTTTTACGTTTGGATCAGAAAGGATAATTTTGAATGCTTCTGTAACTTTCTCCGCAGTCGCACCGCCCCCAACATCAAGGAAGTTAGCCGGGTCGCCGCCATAGTGCTTAACAATATCCATTGTTGCCATAGCTAGTCCAGCACCATTTACCATACAGCCGATATTTCCATCTAATGAAATATAGCTTAAATCATATTTTGATGCTTCGATTTCCTTTGGATCTTCTTCTTCAAGATCACGGTAAGCAAGCACGTCTTTTTGACGGTATAAAGCATTTGAATCAAAGTTTAATTTTGCATCCAGTGCCATTACTTTTCCATCACCAGTAACAACCAGTGGGTTGATTTCGGCAATTGAGCAATCCTTCTCAATGTAGGCACTGTATAAGCCCATCATGAATTTAACAGCTTGATTGACTAGCTCTTTTGGAATGTTGATATTGAATGCGATTCGGCGAGCCTGATAAGGCATTAAGCCGACCACCGGATCAATTTCTTCTTTGAAGATTTTTTCCGGAGTTTTTTCAGCTACTTCTTCAATTTCTGTTCCGCCTTCTTCAGAAGCCATAAGCACAACTTTTGAAGTAGCACGATCTAATACGAGACCAACGTAGTATTCTTTTTTGATGTCGCAGCCTTCTTCAATTAATAGACGCTTAACTTCTTTACCTTCAGGACCCGTTTGGTGTGTAATCAACGTTTTCCCTAGGATTTCACTAGCGTATGTACGCACTTCTTCAAGGTTTTTAGCGACTTTTACCCCGCCAGCTTTACCCCTGCCGCCAGCATGGATTTGCGCCTTTACTACACATACTTGTGTGCCTAATTCCTTTGCTGCTTCAACTGCTTCTTCAACAGTAAATGCCACTTTGCCATTAGGAACACTTACCCCGTATTTTCTGAGGATTTCTTTCCCCTGATACTCATGGATATTCATTTCCCATCCTCCTATCAAACTCTTCAAAAAAATTGACTCCGTTTTCATTTTATATAATGACTGAAACCTTGTCCACAGTTATGTACAAAAAAATTATATTGCTCATAATATTATGAATACTCACACCCTGTAAATGAAACGCTTTCATAGATTATAAAACCAAATATTAACAACTAATTATTTTTTAACAATAACAAAACAAGCAAAAAACAAGCTTGTTTTGTTATTCATGAAGCAGCATGTCCTTTATTGGTGCAAAGCTCTTCCGATGGTAAGGTGTAATGCCATGCTTTTGAATACCCTGAATATGTTCCTTTGTGCCGTACCCCATGTTGTTTTGAAAACCATATTCCGGAAATTCAGCTGATAATTCAACCATTAAACTATCTCTTGCTACTTTTGCTACGATGGAAGCTGCAGCTATAGATACACTCTTTGCATCGCCTTTTATTATAGGCTCAACTACAAAAGGGGTTTCTAGCCTCATAGCATCAACCAGCAAAATGTCTGGGTTTGGAGCTAAAAAAGCAATTGCAGCTAACATAGCCTTTTTGGTGGCCTCATAAATATTGATCGTATCAATTTCCCCTGCATCAATCTTTGCCACACTTATAGCTATTGCTTCTCTTCTAATGATTTCATTATATTCATTGCGTTTTTTTTCTGAAAGCTTTTTTGAATCATCTATACCTGGCAGAAAAAAGTCCTTTGGTAAAATAACTGCTGCTGCCACAACCGGCCCTGCCAGCGGACCTCTGCCTACTTCATCAACACCAGCTATATATTTATAACCTTGTGCACGCCATTTGTTTTCGTAACCATTCATTTCATTAAACTTTTCCTGCAGTTGTCTTTCTTGCTGCATTCTTCTATGCCATTTATGTATTAAATTCTGAACCCCTTTGCGTTCATCCTGTTGAATTCTTTTGAAAATAGGGTCACTTTCTGCCTTTATGTCATTAAGCTGTTTTTCTATTTCTGCTATTGTTTGTACTTTCATTTTCTTCACCCGTTGTAAATGATACCTTCTCCAGCGTTTAATTACAATGACCAATAATAAACAAAAGTCTCTGTTAAACTTGGCTGCTGATTTCCGTTCCAGACCGTACTGGGGAGCCTCCTCGGCGCTTAAGCGCGTGTGGGGACCCAAACCCCGTACTCCCTTGCACGACATTGATTTACATCCTTGAATCCGCCCACGCACGAAGAAAATGCGATATCATTTTCGAGGAGTCTCGCTCCTTCCTCTCCAATCAACATAATGGCAAAATTAACAATTGTCTTTACCATAGCAAACAAAAAAACTCACCGTATGGAGAGTTTGTTTTGTTTATTTATTTTCAGAGTCATCTATAAAATCCCTAGGTCGTTCAAAGGTCAGTCGACCAAATTTCTCCGATCTAATTTCCCGTATGACTAGCTCTGACACTTTATCATAATCAACTATCCCCCCAGATCCGAGACAGCCTCTAAGCTCTCCTATTTGGTCAAACATTTCGACCACGTTTTCAGGAACATATTCAAGCTTATACCGTTCCTTAAGTCTCTCAGGATAATGCTCTTCTAAGAACTTAAGTGAAAAGATAACTAGGTCTTGTAAATTTAGGAGAGTGTCTTTAATTGCACCCGTCACAGCCAGCTTTTTTCCAACCTCTTGGTCTTCAAACTTTGGCCAAAGTATCCCGGGAGTATCTAACAATTCTAACTCTTTACCCACTTTAATCCACTGTTGGGCTTTTGTTACTCCTGGTGTATTTCCTGTCTTTGCAATATTTTTCTTTGCGAGTCGATTAATTAATGTTGATTTTCCTGCATTAGGGATTCCTACAATCATCGCACGAATTGCCCTTGGGTTGACAACACCCTTTGCTCTTAAACGATCAAATTTTTCCTTTAGGATTTCATGAGATGCCTGAACAATTTCCTTCATTCCCTCTCCAGCTTGAGAGTTGATGGCTAGTGCTTTAATCCCTCTATCTGCAAAATGGGCAATCCACTCTTTTGTAATGGCTTTATCTGCCATATCCGCTTTATTTAAGAGGACCAGCCTTGGTTTATGCTGAATAATTTCATCAATCATCGGATTGCGTGAAGAATAGGGAATTCTTGCATCCACTAATTCATAGATAATATCTACTAGTTTTAATTTTTCCGTGACCTCTCTTCGAGCTTTTGCCATATGGCCTGGAAACCATTGGATTGTCAAAGCAGTCACCTCCTAAATCTATTTCACGATGTGTGCATCTTTTAATGGCCAGTATACAATACTTGTATTACCGATTATTTTGTCCATTGCAATGGTTCCGATGTGCCTGCTATCCTTGCTGAAACGGCGGTTATCGCCCATTACGAACAATTCACCCTCTGGGACAGTTTTTGTACCTACAGGTGTTTCTTCAAGAGTAAAAGGATCGGTTAGAGGTCCTTCCACTTTCTGCTTATATTCATCCAAATATGGTTCCTCATATGGCTTACCATTTACATATAGAATATCATCTTTATATTCGATACGGTCACCCGGAAGCCCAATTACTCTTTTAATGTAATCCTTCTGTTCAGGAGCATGAAAGACGATAATATCAAACCGTTTTGGTTCACCTATATTATAGCTTAGCTTGTTAACTATCATACGGTCTTGGTGTTGTAACGTTGGCATCATGGATAGCCCGTCTACAACAATTGGTGCAAAAAGAAAGTAACGAATGACAGCTGCGAGTGCAACAGCAATTAAAAGTGCCTTCGTCCATTCCCAAAGTTCATTTTTCTTTTTTATCATGTCTTGTCCCCGCCAATCAGAAAAAAATGTGTGCTATCATCTTATTTTACATAAAAATTGTATATTAAACACGTGGGGGCTGAACTTTTTAACCAAACTTTAATATTACTATTCTTACTGCGAGATAATAAGATATGTACGAAAAAAGAGCTTGCAGAGCAAGCTCTTTCTTTTATTATCGAATTTCTTTAATACGAGCTTTTTTACCACGTAGCTTACGTAAGTAGTATAGCTTAGCACGGCGAACTTTACCGCGGCGCAATACTTCAAGCTTCGCAATTTTAGGTGTGTGTACAGGGAAAGTACGCTCAACGCCTACTCCGTAAGAAACCTTACGAACTGTGAAAGTTTCGCTAATTCCACCACCACGACGCTTAATCACTACACCTTCGAATAACTGAATACGCTCGCGAGTACCCTCGACAACTTTAACGTGTACACGTACAGTATCACCAGGACGGAACGCAGGCAGATCAGAACGAAGTTGTTCTTTTGTGATTTCTTCAATCAATTTTTGCATCGTTTTCAACTCCTTCCAACAGACGCTCTTGCATATCTACTATCCTTTTCCATTGCAGCGGAACATCGTTATAAGACCATACTGAATTTGTTAATCAGCTCAAGTCACAAGAAGTATCATACCATAAAAGCCATCTCCATGCAATAACTACTCGTATTCTTTTTTTATTTCATTAAGCCATTTTTCCTGTTCATTGCTCAATTCGATTTTTTCTAATAAGTCAGGACGCCTTAGGAATGTTCTTCGTAAAGCTTCTTTGTTTCGCCACTCTTCGATTAATTTATGATTACCTTGAAGGAGGACCTCCGGAACCTTCATTCCTCGAAAATCAGAAGGCCTTGTGTAATGAGGGTGCTCCAATAGTCCTGTACTAAATGAATCTTTCATATGTGATTCTTCGTTTCCTAAAACTTCTGGCAAAAGACGGACGACACTATCAATCACCACCATTGCTCCAAGCTCTCCGCCAGTTAAGACATAATCACCGATCGAAATTTCATCCGTTACTACATGTTCTCGTATTCTTTCATCATAGCCCTCATAATGACCGCATACGAAAATAAGATGCGAGGCACCCGCTAATTCCTCTGCAGTCTTTTGGTCATAACGTTTTCCTTGAGGGCAAAGTAGAATCACTCTTGTCCGGTTACTTTCTGCTTGTTCCTTTAAAGCAGCAACTGCATCGAATAGCGGTTGCGCCTTTAAAACCATACCTGCTCCTCCACCATAGGGATAGTCATCAACTGTCTGATGTTTATTATCCGCATATTCTCGGAAATTGACAACATTATATTGAACAGCAGATTTCTCAGCTGCCTTGTTTAAAATGGAATGTCCAAAAACACCTGCAAACATTTCAGGAAATAACGTAAGTACATCTATTTTCATCATGGAAGCAACCCTTCCATTGGTTCAATTAAAATGACCTTTTCCTTAACATCGACTTTTTTCACAACATCTTGAATATAAGGAATCAATATTTCCTTGCCAGCAGGTGATTTAATTACCCATACATCATTAGCGCCGGGGGATAGAATCTCCGTAACCTTACCAATTTCCGCACCACTAGTCGTAGCCACTAGACATCCGATAATCTCATGGTAATAATACTCATCTTCATCCAGATTACCAAGCTGCGATTCTGGGACCTTAAGGATTCCATCCCTAAACTTTTCAACCTCATTGATATTTTCTAACCCTTCAAAGGTTAGAAGATTAAAATTCTTGTGAGTACGGTGGGTTTTTACCTTTAATTCGATAGGCTTGTTAGAACCTGGCATAAACAAATACAAGATATTCCCCACTTTGTAACGTTGCTCAGGGAAATCAGTTTTTGAAATTACCCTAACTTCGCCTCTAATTCCATGGGTATTAACGATCTTGCCAACATTAAACCACTTATCCATCCTGTTCGTCACCTCTATCTAATTTCCTCTATTATGCCATCTTTAATGATGATTGTAGACTGCCCCATTACTTCATCCCAATTATCGCCAACTTTTATTTCAACTAGGGCTTGTACTTCTTTTTCCTTTAATTCACTGCCTAATGGTAGCATATGTAATTGTTCAATTTGAAACTCATAAAGCTTTTCTTTATCATGTCGTTTTTGCAATTCTTTTTCAAAGTGATTTTTAAGTACGCTTGATTGATACTTTTTTGCTTTTTCTAACTTTTTTAATTCAAATTGAAGCTGCTCAAATTCTTTTTGCATCTGCAGCTTACCTGCAAAATATTTATCAAGCAGTTTTTGTTTGCTCTTTTCTGTTAAGATTTGCTTCACGATAACAGTTTGAATCAATTGCATAAAATTCCGGCCTCCTTAAAGCATCTGTTTTCTGATAGCAAAAAAGGGAGGAATTTCATTCCTCCCTTTCATCTAGATGCAAAAAGCTATTCACCAATTTCTAGAAAAATTTTCTTTTGTTGTGAAGATCCTGCTGCATATACAACAGTCCTTATGGCCTTTGCAACACGCCCTTGCTTTCCAATCACCTTTCCCATGTCTGTCTTATTAACAGTAAGGTGATAAGTGATTCGTTGATCCTCTTCGTTGACATTAACAAGAACATCTTCGGGAAAATCAACAAGGGGCTTTACAATCGTTTCAATTAATTGCTTCATAGCAATTACTTGCTAAGCTTAGCATTATGGAATTTTTCCATGATGCCTTGGTTTGAGAAAAGGTTACGAACTGTATCAGATGGCTTAGCACCATCTTGTAACCATTTAAGAACTAGATCTTCGTTGATTTGAACTTGAGCTGGTTGAGCAACCGGATTGTAAGTTCCAACAACTTCGATATAACGTCCATCACGTGGTGAACGAGAATCTGCTACTACGATACGATAAAAAGGAGTTTTCTTTGCTCCCATACGCTTTAAACGAATTTTTACTGCCATTTTAAATAAGCACCTCCGAATAGTTTCACACAAGATAGTATATTATCAATTATTAATTCATTTGTAAAGTGTTTTTTCTTTACAGTAGTATTGCCAATTTCATACAAGTTAAAACATGTTAGAAAGGCTTGAACGGAAATTTAAATCCGCCTTTTTTCTTTCCTTTTTGCTGCATTCCTGTCATTTGCTTCATCATCTTTTTCATGTCTTCAAACTGTTTTAATAAGCGGTTTACTTCGGGTACGGTTCTGCCGCTTCCTTTTGCAATCCTTCTTTTACGGTTTGAATTCAAAATTTCTGGATGACTCTTTTCTTCTTTGGTCATGGACCGTATGATTGCTTCAACGTGTGCAATTTGCTTCTCTTCGATTTGAATATTGTTCAAACCTTTAATTTTGTTTGCACCTGGCATCATTTTCAATAATTCATCAAGTGGTCCTAAATTACGAACTTGTCCGAGTTGATCCAAAAAGTCATCAAGCGTAAATGACGCTGTCCGCATTTTCTGTTCAAGCTCTTTTGCCTTTTCTTCATCAACATTTGCCTGCGCTTTCTCAATAAGGGTAAGGACGTCACCCATACCAAGAATTCTAGAGGCCATCCGTTCAGGATGAAAAGGTTCAATGGCGTCCATTTTTTCCCCTAGACCGACAAACTTAATAGGTGTCTGCGTAACAGCACGAATGGACAGCGCAGCTCCGCCTCGTGTGTCACCGTCAAGCTTTGTTAAGACAACCCCAGTCAAACCAAGCTGTTCATTAAAGCTTTGGGAAACATTAACAGCGTCTTGACCAGTCATTGCATCAACAACGAGAAAGATTTCATCTGGTTTCGTAAGCTCTTTAATATCCTTTAGCTCGCCCATTAGGTTTTCGTCCACATGCAAACGTCCAGCTGTATCGATTAGGACATAATCATGATGTTCTTCTTTTGCTTTTGCAATGGCTTGCTTAGCAATTTCTACTGGGCTTACTTGATCACCAAGGGAAAATACAGGCATATCCAATTGTTTACCAAGGGTTTGAAGCTGCTTAATCGCAGCAGGACGATAAATATCGGCTGCTACTAGCATTGGCTTACGATTATACTTTTTACGAAGCAGGTTAGCAAGCTTTCCTGTCGTGGTCGTTTTACCAGCACCCTGTAATCCAACCATCATAATCACAGTAGGAGGACGATTTGATGCCGCAATCTTACTTTGCTCACCGCCCATTAATTCGGTCAGTTCTTCATTAACAATTTTTATGATTTGCTGACCTGGGGTTAAGCTTTTTAGCACTTCTTGTCCTACTGCACGGTCGCTGACTTTTTTCACAAAATCTTTGACGACCTTAAAATTAACGTCTGCCTCTAATAAAGCGAGGCGGACTTCACGCATCATTTCTTTTACATCCGCTTCATTTACCTTTCCTTTTCCACGGATTTTTTGAATCGTATTCTGCAGTCGGTCGGCTAATCCTTCAAATGCCATTAATGCCGCCTCCTAATCTAATTTCTCAAGCTCGGCAACCACTTCCATCATTGCCTGCTTTGATGGCTGTTCTTCATTTAGCAATTCTTTTACATGCCTTAATAGTTTGCTGCGCTCTTGAAATTTCTGAAATAATAATAGCTTTTCTTCATACTCCTCAAGCATAGCTTCCGTACGTTTGATATTATCATATACAGCCTGACGGCTTACAGCGTACTCTTCAGCGATTTCTCCAAGTGAGTAATCATCTAAATAATAGAGAGACATATAGCTTTGCTGCTTTGGTGTTAACAACGAATAATAGAAATCATAAAGATAATTCATTCGCGTTGTTTTTTCAAGCATGCGTATACCTCCCTTTGTTAAGTGAAAAGCCTTTACAAATGTAGTTTACACAGTCCCTTGCAGTCTGTCAAGAAAATATCTTTACATCAATTTACAGCATTATCCACCTGGTCTGCAAATAGTCCATAAACATATTGCTCTGCATTAAATTCCTGAAGATCATCCATTTTTTCACCAAGCCCAACGTATTTTACAGGAATTTTCAACTCATTTCTAATTGCCAAGACAATCCCGCCTTTTGCCGTACCGTCTAACTTGGAAAGAACAATCCCGCTCACATTTGTTACCTCTTTAAAGGTCTTAGCCTGAATAAGTGCATTTTGACCTGTGGTTGCATCTAGAACAAGCAGAACTTCGTGTGGTGCACCAGGTACTTCTCGCTCGATTACCCTTTTTACCTTTTCAAGCTCCTTCATCAAGTTGACTTTATTTTGCAAGCGTCCCGCTGTATCACAAATCAAAATATCAACCTTCCGAGATTTCGCTGCCTTAATCGCGTCAAACATTACTGCTGCGGGATCAGAGCCTTCTGCCTGCTTAATAACGTCAACTCCGACTCTTTCTCCCCATACTTCTAATTGTTCAATTGCTCCAGCACGGAAAGTATCTCCAGCTGCTAATAAAACTGATTTCCCTTCACTTTTGAACTTATGACCAAGTTTACCGATTGTCGTTGTTTTTCCCACCCCATTAACACCGACAAATAAGATGACAGTAAGCCCATCCTCTTGAATATTTAATTTAGAAGATTGTTCCTCACCCGCATTGTAAATATCAACTAGCTTTTCCGATATTACACTTTGAACTTCCCGGGGGTCCTGTATATTGCGTCGTTTGACCTCCATCTTCAACTCTTCAATGAGTTTCATGACCGTATCAAAGCCTACATCTGCTTGAATTAATATTTCTTCTAATTCCTCAAAGAAATCTTCATCCACTTTCCGGTACCTGGCAACAAGGTCATTTACTTTTCCAGAGAAGTTATTTCTCGTTTTCGAAAGACCATCTTTAAATTTTTCCGTTACTGTCTCAGTTTGTTTTGTTATTTTCTCTTTTAATTTTTTAAAAAAGCTCATTTTTCTTCACTTCCTATAAATTAAGTTTCGACAAGCTCCTTCGTATCCTCGAGCCGGACAGAAACAAGCTTTGAGACACCTGATTCCTGCATAGTAACACCGTATAAAACATCGGCTTCTTCCATCGTGCCTTTTCTGTGAGTGATGACAATAAACTGGGTTTCCACACTAAATCTCTTTAGATATTGACTAAAACGAAAAACGTTTGCTTCATCTAAAGCTGCTTCCACTTCATCTAGAATGCAAAATGGAACAGGGCGGACTTTTAAAATGGAAAATAGCAGTGCAATCGCTGTTAATGCTCTTTCTCCACCCGATAATAATCCAAGATTTTGCAGTTTCTTTCCTGGTGGCTGGGCAACGATTTCTACTCCCGTATTTAATAGATCCTCCGAGTTTGTAAGTTTTAAATCTGCTCTACCACCACCAAATAAAGCTTGGAATACAGGTTCAAAATGTTCACGAATTCCATTAAACGTATGCTCGAATCGTTTTTTCATTTCAATATCCATTTCGTCAATAACCTGGTAAAGAGTATCTTTCGCCACTTGGAGGTCGTTCTTTTGCTCATTCAAAAATTCATAACGTTCCGAGACTCTGTCATATTCTTCAATTGCTCCAATGTTAACACTTCCAAGTTCATCAATCGCTAATTTTATCAGTTTCACTTTTTTCCTTGCTTCGTCCACTGGCAAAACAAGCGGATATTGTTCTTTTGCACCCTCAAAGGATAATAAATATTCTTCTCTTAAATGTGCAAGTTTGTTTTCAAGTTCAACATCTAAGCGGTTGATTTTTACTTCTTCATCCTTTAAAACTTCAACCATTCCCTTATGAAGTCTTTTTATTTCTTTAGCTTCAATTTCGGCATCTTCAAGTGCAGAATGCATTTGGAGCCGTTCCTGCCTTCTTGAAGAAATTAATGAAATCGTTTCTTCCTTGTCCTGCTGCTTGCGTTTAGCGGCAGCTTCTAATTGTTCTTCGCCAGAAGTACTGCCCTCCATCTCCGATGTTAACAGCATAAGATCTTCTTTATAAAGAGCAAACCTCTCTTCACTTTCCTTTAATTCTTCAACAATCAAAGCAAAACGTTCTTTTGTATTTACAAATTGTTCATTTTTTGCAGCAAACTCAACTTTTAAATCTGTTATTTCTATTGTTAGCGTTTCTTTTGATGAGATATCATTTGTTTTTTGTTCTGTAAGTCTGTCAATTTGAACATCAAGAGAAGCTACCTTATCTTTATAGTCAGTAATTGCCTTATTCAATTCACCTTTTCGGTTTGTTAAGGCTTTCTGTTCATCTATCAATTGACATTTTTCAAGATCATAGATTTTCAATCGGTCATTAATATTCTTTGCCTCAAATTCAGCTTCACGGAGGTCACCTTTTAACGTTTGCTCCTTTTGTCTTAATTCCTCGCCAGACTTTCGCATTTCCTCTAGCTCTTGTTCAAACTTTCTAACATCTTCTTTTAATGATTTAACCTGGCTTTCTAGACTTGAAGTTTTGTCACTCATCACGATTAGTTTTTCCTTCAACTCTTCAAGCTCACCTTTTCTTGTCAATAATGAGCTTGTCTTCTGTTTTTGTGCCCCGCCTGTCATCGAACCGCCAGGATTTACGATATCTCCATCTAGAGTAACCATTCGACAACGATACTGAAGAATTTTGGCCAGTTCGTTTGCACCCTTTAAATCTTTTGTAATGACAACATTACCTAAAAGATTACTTATGACTTCTCTGTATTTTGGGTCAAAGATTACTAAGTCGACAGCAGACCCTACCAATGAAGGGTGGTTTTGAATAGAATATTGTTGTGAGGACGACAACAATCTGCCTTTTATGACGCTTAATGGCAAAAAGGTAGCGCGACCGAATGAATTTTGTTTTAAGAATTGGATAGCCAAGCGGGCATTTTGTTCCGTATCTACGACAATATGTTGCAAAGCACCGCCTAAAGCTGTCTCAAGTGCTGTCTCATACTCTTTTGGCACCGTTACGAGCTCGGCTACTGCACCTTCAATACCTTGCAGCTTTTTCCCTCGGGCTTTTAATACTTCTTTAACTCCTTGAAAAAATCCCGAATAATCATCTTCCATTTCCTCAAGCATATCTTTTCTTGATTTTGCCTGCTGAAGAATTTGATAAGCTTGGTATAAAGTCTTTTCTTGCTTTTGATAATTATTTTTTGCATTTTCAAGCCTACGCTGCTTCTCCCTGAAAGTTGAAACTTGATTCGAAAGATACTTTTGTACTTCTTCTAAAGCTGTTTGAATTTCTGACATCTTATTTTGAGCTATTTGTCTTTCATCGATAAATTTTACATTTTCCGAGTCAAGGCGCGAGCTCTTTGTTTCTTGCTGCTCGAGCTGCTGGTCGATATATTTTAACTCATTTTTCGCTCCAGCCTGGTCATTTAACAGTTCAATATATTCACTCTTTAAAGACTCGATTTTTTCATCAATATTTTCAGTAAATAACGCAAATTTTTCTTGTTTTTCTTTTAACTGAGATTGAAGAGAATTTACTTGTTCAGAAAGTTTATTAACAAGGTCAGCTTGTACGTCTCTATTTCTCTTTAAATGTGATATCTTATCCGTTAGTTCAGCAATACTTTTTTCTAGCTGAGCTCTATTTTGAGATGCATTTTTCTTCCGTTCTTTTAAAACTTCTTTTCTGCCTTCTAACTTTTCTAATTCTTCACTCGCATGGAGAAGAACATTTTGTAAATCAGAAACGGACTCATCAAGTGCAGCAATGTGGTCCCTTGTTTCTTCTATTTTGGCTTCCTTAAGCTGCAGCTGTGCCGCAAGTTTAATTTCTTCCTGCTGATGTTCTGCAAGCAACTCTGAAACCCGCGTCCATTCTTGATGTAAATCTTCAATATCGTAAACCGTTAAGGCTACTTCAATTTTTTCAAGTTCTTCTTTTTTTTCTAAGTAATCTTTTGCCATTGAAGCCTGAATCTTTAACGGTTCAACTTGCCCTTCAAGTTCGTGGAGTATATCATTTACACGATTTAAATTACCCTGTGTTTCTACTAATTTAGCTTCTGCTTTTTTCTTACGATTTTTATATTTTAAAACACCTGCAGCTTCTTCAAAGATCGTTCTTCGATCCTCTGCCTTACTGTTAAGAATTTCTTCTACTTTCCCTTGGCTGATAATGGAGAACGCTTCTCTGCCAAGGCCAGAGTCCATAAACAAATCAATAATATCTTTAAGTCTGCAAGGTTGTTTATTTATTAAAAATTCACTATCTCCCGAACGGGTGACCCTTCTTGTTACACTTACTTCATTGTAATCAATAGATAAGCCTTCGTCTTGATTATCAAGAGTTAAGGTCACTTCCGCATAATTTAACGGCTTTCTCGTATCGCTTCCCGCAAAAATGATATCTTCCATTTTAGAGCCTCTAAGTGATTTAGCAGATTGCTCACCCAAAACCCAGCGAATAGCATCTGTTATATTACTTTTCCCACTTCCATTTGGACCAACTACAGCAGTGACTCCTTGAACAAAATCCACCCCAATACGATCTGCAAAAGATTTAAAGCCAATGATGTCCAACCGTTTTAAAAACATATCCTATTCCTCCCTAGAGCTTGGCCGGAATCTTTCCTTAGCATTCTTTTGTTGTTTAATTATGATGTTTTTGCTTTAAAACCTCCAATGCCATTTGGGCGGCATGCTGTTCTGCTTCTTTTTTCGATTTACCCGTACCGATACCTAATTCTTCACCATTTAATGAAACTCTTGAAACAAATTCTTTGCTATGAGCAGGTCCTTTTTCAATCAATACTTTATATTCGATCAAACCTGTCCCATCTCTCTGAATTAATTCTTGAAGTTGGCTCTTAAAATCCATCACATGAGAAAAAGCACCTTCATTAATTTTAGGAAATACTACTTTATCTAGAAATTCAATTACTACCTCAAGCCCCTTATCCAGGTAAAGCGCGCCAATGAATGCTTCGAATACATCAGCTAATAGAGCAGGACGCTCCCTGCCCCCAGTCATTTCTTCTCCCTTTCCCAACAAAATTAATTTGCCAAAGCAAAGTTCGTTGGCTAAGGTTACAAGCGAGGGCTCACAAACGATAGCAGCTCTGAGCTTTGTTAGCTCTCCTTCACTCATCATTGGATATTTCAGAAACAGGAATTTTGAAACAGTGAGTTCTAGTACAGCATCCCCTAAAAATTCAAGCCTCTCATTATCTTCATAAGGCTTTCTGCGATGCTCATTCACATAGGATGAATGAGTAAAAGCTTGTTTTAATAGCCTTTCATTTTCAAAATGAATACCGATCTTCGTTTGAAAATCCTTAAATTGATTTTCTATTGCGCGATTGTTCATTTCTTTTTCCTTACCTTTTCTGCGCATTTAAAGTCTCCACCTTGCATATTTTTTACACATATCTATAAATAGTTTAAGTAAATTCAATTCAAAACGCAAAGAAACCCGGCAGTTATATTGCCAAGTTCTATAATACAGAAGAAAGCTCCGTTTGAAAACGGAGCTTTTGAAGAAATCCAACGAAATTAATTCTTGCTATTTATGTAATTAACAGCATCACCAACTGTGCCGATTTTTTCAGCATCATCGTCAGAAATTTCCATATCAAACTCATCTTCTAATTCCATAACTAGTTCAACCACGTCAAGGGAATCAGCACCAAGATCATCTTTAAAAGAAGCTTCAAGTTTAACTTGTGACTCATCTACACCTAAGCGGTCAACGATGATTTTTGTTACGCGTTCTAATACCTCTGCCATTCTAGTTCACCTCCCCTCAAGCTATTATAGAGTATTTCAGTAAAATAATAAATGTATTAAAAAATAATTTTACATTACCATTCCGCCATTGATATGAAGTGTTTGACCAGTAATATAGGAACTATCGTCTGACGCTAGGAAGGCTGTCATTTTTGCAATGTCCTTTGGTTCACCTAAACGAGCTAGCGGAATTTGTTTTAACATCTCAGCTTTTACCTCATCCGATAATTTATCTGTCATATCGGTTGTAATAAAACCTGGTGCAATAGCATTTACTGTGATATTACGAGAAGCAAGCTCTTTTGCAGACGTCTTAGTTAAGCCAATGACACCGGATTTTGCTGCTACATAGTTAGCTTGTCCCGGATTACCACTTACACCAACGACTGATGTGATATTAATAATACGACCAACACGCTGTTTCATCATTTGGCGTGTTACAGCTTTTGTACAGAGAAAAACACCCTTTAGATTAATGTTAATAACATCATCCCATTCTTCTTCTTTCATTCTCATTAATAAATTGTCTTTTGTTATACCAGCATTATTCACAAGTATATCCAATTTACCAAATCTATCCACAGTTTCTTTAACCATAGCTGCTACTTCTTCGCCATTGGACACATCACACTTTATCGCAAAGGCTTCTTTACCAATAGCTTTTATATCATCTACCACTTCATTCGCTTTACCTTCACTGCCAGCATAATTTACTGCGACATTCGCTCCCTGCTTTGCAAGCTCGAGGGCAATTTCTCTGCCTATCCCTCTTGACGCACCGGTTACTAAGGCAACTTTGCCTTCTAAAGTCATAGGTTTTCCTCCTTCAATGCCTCGATAACTGATTGACAGGTATCCTCATCAGAAATCGAATACGTTTTAACACTACGGTTTATTTTTTTTATTAAACCTGAAAGCACCTTACCAGGACCAATTTCAATGAACGTATCAACACCTAAATCAATCATTTTCACAACAGAATCTTCCCACAAGACAGGTGAATAAAGCTGTTCAATTAAATTTCCCTTTATTTCTTCTGCTGTTGTCATTGGATTTGCTGAAACATTTGCAATTACAGGAATAAGCGCATCTTTCATATCAAGTCCATCTAAAACCTCACGTAATTGGCTAGCAGCAGGTTTCATTAATGAAGAATGGAATGGACCGCTGACTTCCAAAGGAATCGCTCTTTTCGCACCGACTTCTTTCGCTTTTACCCCTGCAAGCTCAACACCTTTTCGAGATCCCGAGATAACAATTTGACCCGGACAATTCAAGTTCGCTAGAGAAACTGGGAAGCCAGCTTCACTAACTTCAGCTGTTACCTCAGAAAGAGGTTCACGGTCTAGCCCTAAAATGGCTGCCATTGAACCCTCACCATTTGGAACAGCTCCCTCCATAAATTCTCCTCTTTTTCTTACAGCAAAGACGCCATTCTCAAAGGTTAATGCACCAGCTGCTACAAGGGCTGTATATTCACCCAGACTATGTCCTGCTACATAATCAGGCTTGATTGCTGATTTTTGGAATCTTTCTAGAATAGCCATACAAGTTGTTAATAAAGCTGGCTGTGTATTTACGGTTTTGGTCAATTCTTCTTGAGGTCCCTCAAATATAAGCTTACTTAATTCATCTGAAAGTGTTTCGTCAGCTTTTTTAAAATATTGCATTACCTCAGGATACTGCTCAGCAAGCTGCTTCGCCATACCAACAGTTTGTGAGCCTTGACCAGGAAATACGAACGCAATCTTTCCCATATCGGCACTCCTTCTTAAACCTCTATTTTTGAGTTATTTGCTTCTTCCATCGTCTTTTTAATAAGACCGACAACATCCTTGTCGACCATTTCTCTTGTTTGCCGGATCGCACTAAAGATGGACTGACTGTTTGAAGAACCATGAGCCTTGATAACTGGAGCCTTTAAACCAAATAAACCAGCGCCGCCATATTCGGAATAGTCCAATGTATTTTTTAAGGCAGTAAATTCTGGCTTTAAAACAGCTGCAGCTAGCTTACTCTTCATACTGCTCATTAACGTCCTTTTTAGCATTTTGAACATGGACATCGCCGTTCCCTCTACTGTTTTTAACACCATATTTCCAGTAAATCCATCGGTAACTACTACATCCGCTACTCCATCTAGAAGGTCCCTCGCCTCCACATTTCCGACAAAATTAATATTTGCATTTTTTAAAAGGTCAAATGCATGTTTTGTTAACTCATTTCCCTTTTTTTCTTCTGTTCCAATATTTAATAGACCCACACGCGGTTTAGCAGTGCCTCGTACTTTTTCACTATAAATAGAGCCCATAATTGCATATTGCAGCAAATGCTCCGGCTTGGCATCAACATTTGCCCCTACGTCTAAAAGGAGAAACCCTTCCCCGCCAATTGTAGGTAATGTAGGGGAAAGCGCAGGGCGGTCTATACCCTCAATCCTGCCTACAACAAACAATCCAGCAGCCATCAATGCACCTGTATTTCCTGCTGATATACACGCGTCTGCGTTTCCATCAGCTACTTGCTGTGCTGCTAGTACCATGGAGGCAGTTTTTTTTCGACGAACAGCCCTCACAGGTTCGTCTGTACCAAGAATGACCTCGGTTGTATGTAAAATGCTTATCCGTTCCTGTTTTGTTAAGTATTCTTTAATTTTGGTTTCATCCCCGACTAGGGTTATATGTATATCTGTAAATGCTTCTACCGCTTTCATTGCACCGATAACGATTTCTTTAGGAGCATGGTCGCCCCCCATTGCATCGATAGCTAACTTCATCTTTTCTCATCCTTTAATGATTTTTCTGAACGGTACATTTCGAATTCGCCTATAAAAACAAGTTCGTTATTGACATAACTTGTTACTTCAACAATTGTCCTGCCAAGTCCATCATCAATCTTTAAAACTTTTGCTTTGGCAATTACTCGTTCACCTTGTTTTACTGAGCGCTTAAATTGGATATTCGCCTTTGCTGTTAACGCCAATTCATCATTTATTACCGCTACTGCTAGTGAATTTGCCTGGGCGAAAACGTGGTGCCCCCGAGCTATCTTGTTCCGAACAAAAACATGCTCTTCTCTAACATCAAGTATTGAAATAGCACTTTGATCTAAATCAATATCAATAATTTCTCCAATAACTTCTTCAAGAGGTAAAGACCGAACCTCATCTTCAAATTTTTTCTCGGCAACATACTTTATCCTTTCCCGTAATTCGGGAATCGATAATTCCAAACGATCAAGGCGAATAGTTTGCACACTAACTTGAAATTTTTCTGCAAGGTCTTCATCCGTAATAAAAGGATTTTCCTTAATGGTTTCCTTTAGCATTTGTTGTCGATCTTTTTTTGTTCTTCTCATTTCACACACCGTCCGAGCTATTATGACTAGGTACTAATAGTAGTATAAAATTAGAAAAAGCAGATTGCAAGAATAAGTTTTTATTCTTGCAATCTGCTCCAAGTTGATTTTATAAATTAATCTAGTTTTTCTCCTTCTAACACACCTGTGTCTTCAAGTTGATTTCTTAAGAATTCATACTCTTTAGCTTTCCAGAAGGTATTTGACTGGATCATTAGTGAAGCATCATTCCTAGCTGTTTCAAGGGCACGATAATCATGAACCATGTCTGCAACCTTGAATTCGGGTATCCCGCTTTGTTTTTTCCCAAAGAAGTCTCCAGGTCCGCGTAATTCGAGATCCTTTTCACTTAAAACAAATCCATCATTTGTTTCGGTCATAATTCGCATTCTTTCCTGACCTACTTCTGACTTTGGATCTGCTAATAAAATACAATAGGACTGGTCACTGCCCCTTCCTACCCTACCACGAAGCTGATGGAGCTGTGAAAGACCAAATCTTTCCGCATCATAAATAACCATCATCGTGGCATTCGGAACATTGACTCCTACTTCCACTACTGTAGTTGATACTAATACCTGTACCTCATTGGAGCTAAATGCCTTCATTATCGTATCTTTTTCTTCTGAGCTTAAACGCCCATGCATTAGTCCAACCTTATAACGATTTTGAAAATGGTGGGATAGAGTAGTATGAACGTCTATTGCATTTTGAACATCTAGCTTGTCTGATTCTTCAATTAACGGACAAATCACATAAGTCTGATGACCCTTTACCAATTCCTTTTCTATAAAAGAAAGGACTCTTCCCAACATTTCCGGTTTTGACCAGTAGGTTTCTATCGCTTTTCTGCCCGCCGGCATTTCATCAATGATGGATACATCCATCTCACCAAAGACAGTAATAGCGAGTGTTCTTGGTATCGGTGTAGCCGTCATGAACAGGACATCAGGGTTTTCTCCTTTTTCCCGTAACACTCTTCGTTGTTCCACACCAAACCGGTGCTGTTCATCAGTAATGACAAATCCCAATTTTTTAAAGGTTACCTCGTCTTGTATAAGTGCATGAGTCCCTATTAAAATATCTACTTTTCCTTCAGATAAATTTTGAAGAATTTCTCTTCTACGTTTTCCTTTAACTGAACTAGTTAACAATTCACATCTAAGACTAAAAGGTTCTAGCAGCCCATTAAGTGACTCAGCGTGCTGTTCTGCTAGAATTTCCGTTGGAACCATTAATGCCCCTTGGTAGCCAGCTATAACACTTGCATATAATCCAATGGCTGCCACCACCGTTTTCCCAGAGCCAACGTCTCCTTGCAAGAGACGATTCATTCTAAGCGGTGACTTGAGGTCATTTAATATTTCTGATACAACACGGTTTTGCGCATTGGTCAAAGGAAAAGGTAAAGAATGAATAAATTTTTCTACCTTCGTTACAAGATAGTTTTGTTCAATTCCAGGTGAATGCTCCCGTTCAAATTTTCGTAATGCCTGCATTTTCAACTGAAATAACAGGAATTCCTCATAAACTAGTCGACGGCGAGCCTGCTTTACGTCCTCCTGGTTAACCGGAAAATGCATGGCTCTCAGCGCATCACTGCGGTCTAATAAACGATACTTTTTAACAAGAGATAAGGGTAAACTTTCCTCAATATATTGACCGAATTGTTGAAACGCAATTGAAATAAATTTACGCATTCCTTTAGTCGTTATTTTGCCTTTTAGTGAGTATATAGGCTCAAAATCTTTTGCTTTTGAATTTTGTCCTGCCTGCATTTCATTAGCGGTGATCGTTTGTCGATGGGCGTCCCATTTACCTGTAACAGTAATGGTTTCATTCATGACGATTTTACTCTTTAAATAAGGCTGATTAAAAAATATAACCTTAATTAAATATTGCCCGACGAACATTCTAATCATCAGCTTGGATTTCTTCCGACCAAAATATGTAAGAGAAGGCTCACTATGAACCTTCCCTTCTACTGTAATTTTCTCGTCATGCTTAACCTCAGTGAGTTCACGCAACCGATAATCTTCATAACGATAAGGAAAATACTCTAATAAATCTTGAACCGTAAATATTTTCATTTCTGCTAAACTCTCAGCCGTCTCTTCCCCAATTCCCTTTAATACTGTCACTGATTGTTTAAGATATTGATTCACTTTAGACGCGCGGAATACCGAAGATCTTAGCCTCGAGTTCACGACCTGTCGGAGTTGCCGCCAACCCTCCCTGTGCTGTTTCTTTTAATGCTGTCGGCATAGATTGTCCAATTTTATACATAGCATCAATGACTTCATCACATGGAATCCTGCTTGTAATACCAGCTAAAGCCATATCCGCAGCCACCATCGCATTGGCTGCACCCATTGCATTTCTTTTTACACATGGTACCTCTACAAGACCGGCAACTGGATCACAAACAAGACCGAGCATGTTTTTCAATGTTATTGCCATCGCTTCCGCGCATTGCTCAGGAGTGCCGCCTGCCATTTCAACGATAGCTGCAGCAGCCATTCCTGAAGCAGAGCCTACCTCCGCTTGGCATCCACCAGCAGCACCTGAAATCGAAGCATTGTTTGCAACTACAAAACCAAAAGCTCCTGCGGTAAATAGAAAGGCTATCATTTCCTCCCTAGTCGGATTGAGCTTATTTTTCACTGCAAAAAGCGTGCCAGGCACAACTCCAGCTGAACCTGCTGTCGGTGTAGCACAAATGGTTCCCATCGCAGCATTCACTTCATTCGTCGCTACGGCTTTGCTCACTGCGTCAAGGACGGTTTTACCTGATAAGAAGTTACCTTTTTCAATATATTTTTGCATTAGAACTGCATCACCACCGGTTAAACCTGAGTGAGATTTTACTCCTTTAATTCCACGTTCAACCGCTTCCTCCATAACCCTTAAATTTCTGTCCATAAAGTTCAGGACTTCTTCCCTGGTACGTCCGGTGACATCCATTTCTTGCTCGATCATAATTTCTGAGATTTTTTTATTTTTACTAATCGCAAGCTCTACTAACTCTGCAACATTTCGAAACAATTGCCTTCCCCCTTGTTGTTATTATAATGTCTAGCTAGTCTACAATCTTAGTTACCTTCAGTATATTTGGTAGTTGTTCAAGTTCATTAAGGATTTTTTCTTCGATGTTTTGGTCCACTTCAATGGTCATAAGAGCTAGCTTTCCTATTTCTTTTCTTGAAACTTCCATATGACCAATATTGATTTCGTATTTCGCTAATATATTTGAAACGCTCGCAATTGCACCAAAACGATCATTATGAACAACTAATATTGCTGGATGGTTTCCTGATAATTTAAGTTCAAAACCATTTAACTCAGTCACTTCGATTTTTCCGCCGCCAATTGAAATTCCAACAAGCTCTAATTCACCTTTATCATCGCCAATAATTACTCTAGCGGTGTTAGGATGATCAGTAACGGCTTCTTCTTCTATAAATCGGAGTTTAATACCCCGTTCATTCGATATATCAATTGCATTTATAATTCTTACGTCATCGGTATCAAAATCTAACAAACCACCAACAATCGCAACATCTGTACCATGTCCTTTATACGTCTTAGCAAATGAGCCGTATAAAGAAATATTCGCCCATTTTGGTTCCCTGCCAAATAAGCTCCTAGCTACTCTGCCAATTCTGGCAGCACCAGCCGTATGTGAACTAGATGGTCCAATCATTACAGGTCCAATTATGTCAAACACGCTTCTATATTTCATCCGTCTTCTCCCCCTAGGACAAAAAAATCTATTTGGTTACTATCTATATTTATAACACAGAAAAAAGAAAAAAGAAGGGTTTTTCCCCTTCTATTTTATCACTTATTCAATTGCAAAGATAAATGAATATAATGGTTGTTTTCCATTATGAAGTTCAACTTCTATATCCTCGAAACGCTCTTCAACAAACGCTGTAAGTGCATTTACGTCATCCTCTGTAATGTCTTCACCATAAATGATGGTTAAAATTTCCGAATCATCATCTACCATCTTAGAGAGCAAGTCTTCCGCGACTTTCCCTTTATCTTTGTTTTTTACGACAATTTTACCTTCAGCAATTCCCATGAAATCATCTTTCTCAATTTCTAACCCATCGATTTGGGTATCGCGAACGGCAAAGGTAATTTGCCCCGTTTTTACATGCTGCATTGCTTCCGTCATGGTTGCTTCATTTGTTTTAACATCTCCAGCTGGATTAAATGCTAAAAGTGCAGAAAGACCTTGAGGAACTGTCTTAGACGGGATTACATAGATTTCTTCATCCGATACATCAGCAGCTTGTTGGGCAGCCATAATAATATTTTTATTATTCGGGAGAATAAATACTTTTTTCGCATTCACTTCTTTAACGGCTTTAACAATATCCTCTGTACTTGGATTCATCGTTTGTCCGCCTTCGATTACTGCATGTGCTCCTATACTTTTGAATAATTCGGCAATACCAGATCCCATTGAAACAGTAACAATTCCATACTCCTGCTGTTCTTTAGAAACTTGAGGTTTATCTGAAACTAAAGGTGTGTGCATTTCTCCAACAATGTTGGAATGCTGCTGCCTCATGTTTTCAATTTTAATATTAATTAAGCTTCCGTATCTCTGTCCATAGCTTAGGCAATCACCAGGCTGTTCGGAGTGAATATGTACCTTTACAACCTCGTCATCGGCAATTACTAGTAAGGAATCTCCAAGCTTACTAAGATCGTTACGGTAAACCTGTTCATCGAAAGGATGCTTGGCCAACTTGGCATCTTCAAACTTCACCATAAATTCTGTACAATAGCCAAATACAATATCTTCTGTATTCATATGACTTTGGACACTCTTGTGGTGTTCAGCATTAACCATTTCGTCCATAGAAGGATAGCTTTCCGGTGAATCCGGAAGCTGCTCACCTTTTAATTCAGCAAGAAATCCTTCATAGACAAAGACAAGCCCTTGGCCCCCGCTATCCACTACTCCAACTTCCTTTAGAACAGGAAGAAGGTCAGGTGTACGCTTAAGCGATGCCTTTGCCTCTTTTAAGACTTCTTCCATAATCTCGATGATATCGTTCGATTTTTGGGAAGCCTGCACACCTCTTTTTGCCGAATCTTTTGCTACTGTTAAAATCGTTCCCTCCACCGGCTTCATTACTGCTTTATAGGCGGTTTCGACACCGGATTCTAATGCCGCAGCAAATTCTTTTCCAGAGATAGCAGCTTGTGTTTCGATTGCTTTTGAAAATCCACGAAATAATTGGGAAAGGATTACCCCGGAGTTGCCTCTAGCACCCATAAGTAAACCCTTTGATAAAGCTACTCCCACTTTACCAATATGTTCCTGAACATTATTTTTTACTTCCTTTGCCCCTGAGGTCATTGATAAATTCATATTCGTTCCAGTATCACCATCGGGCACAGGAAAAACGTTTAACGCATCGACCATTTTTGCGTTGGCCCCTAAATGATTCGCACCCTGAATCACCATTTCTGCAAAACGTTTTCCATCTAAAGCTGTAATAGACACAAACTTTCCTCCTCTACTTGCGGTTCGTTACACCACTTAAGGGTTCGTCACACGAACTCCCTGAACGTAAATATTTACCGAGTCAACGGCAAGTCCAACGGTCTTATCAAGTGTGTATTTCACCTTTGATTGCACGTTATGAGCAACCTCGGAAATCTTTGTTCCATAGCTGACAATTATATACATATCAATATGTACTTCTTCATTCTCTTGGCGAACAATAACTCCACGAGTAAAATTTTCTTTTCTTAAAATTTCTGTAAGACCGTCTTTTATTTGACTCTTTGATGCCATACCGACAATTCCATAACAGTCGATAGCGGCACCTCCAGCGATGGTGGCGATTACTTCATTTGAAATATCAATTTGTCCGAACTTAGTTTTTAATTCAATGGACATGAATCGTTCCCCCTTTTGGAAATTGCTCCTTGACTAAAGTCATTTTACTATAGTGATGAAAAATTTGAAAGCGATACTTTCTTCTTACTAGTATCCACAGACAATAATCATGCATGTCAAGGTATTTTTCTTGAAACGTTTATTAATCACTATTGCATTCAAACTGGTTGTATGATAAATTATTAAGGTATCTTTAGACAATAACGTAAATGCTGTATAAAGCTTTGGGTATTAAGGAGGGAATCATTATGCCACGTAAATGTGTTGTAACTGGAAAGAAAACTACAACTGGTAACGCACGTTCTCACGCTATGAACGCTAACAAGCGTACATGGGGTGCTAACCTACAAAAAGTACGTATTCTTGTTGATGGAAAGCCTAAGCGTGTTTGGGTTTCTACAAGAGCGTTAAGAGCTGGTAAAGTAGAACGCGTTTAATATGTTTGGGCATCCTATATCAGGGTGCCCTTTCTTAATATCTTTCCCATATTTCCTCAAAATAAAAAAGCACCCATTTAATAGGTGCTTAGACAGATCTTCTATTCATTCTTTTTAAATGCACCAATCATCGCTCGGACAAGTCCACCTAAAAACTTTGGCAGTTTAATTGTATAAAACTTCATTTATGTCCCTCCTCACCATCTCACACATCTAACTTCTCTCGTACGCCCTTACTATTTTATTCAAACGGACGAAATCAGTACCTCTTATTAAGCTATTAATCATTACTTCTTATCACTAATAATATGCCTTCCGAAAATGAAAAAGTACCATTATCACTAATAAGTTCATTACTAATACATAATGTAGAGCCGATGGAAATATGACGTTTTATTAACGGATATTTAAAGCCCTCAAGAGTGAGACCTTCTACGTTAAGGGTTAGAGGAACAAATGAAATATACTTTTTATCTACCCTCTTTTCAATTTTATAACTTCCTGGACCTTTTAATGCTAAAATATTTTGATTATCAATAAGAACAATGTTTAATTTATTTCCTTTCATTAACGGGTTGACCATCAAGTGTACATTCGCTAGGAGATGATCTAATCTCCCGCCAGTAGCTCCAAAAATTCGAATTAGATCAGGCTCTTGTTTAATGGCCCAATTTAAAGCGAGCTCCATATCTGTTTCATTTTTTTCGGGCTTAAACCTCTTCATTTCCTTTACCTTGCCTTCGATTACAAGCAATTCTTCTTTGGAAACAGAATCGAAGTCACCAAAAGCAATCTCTGGTGTAATATTCTTGTTAATAAGGGTATATACCCCACGGTCAACTCCAACCCAAATGTCATTTTCACTTGAATGTTCATTTAAATTAGGAAGAAGTTCTTCTGGACCTCCTGCTAAAATATTTATATTCATTCTATGTCCCCCTTTTTGCTACACAAAAAGCCAGCAATTAAGCCGGCTTTTTACTTTTTATCCTCTTATTAACGAGATTGCTGCTGCGTAGTCCTCTTGATTATAAATAGCTGATCCAGCAACCAGAACATTGGCCCCTGCATCAACACATAATTTTGCAGTTTCAGGATTTACCCCGCCATCTATTTCAATCTCAATTTCTTTTCCTATTGCGTTCGCTATTTCCTTTACTTTTTTAATTTTAGGAAGGACTTCAGGTATGAACTTTTGTCCACCGAACCCCGGATTCACGGACATTAACAGCACCATATCAATATCTGCTAATATATGCTGAATGGTATCAACAGGCGTAGCTGGGTTTAACACAACTCCTGCTTTAATTCCAAATGATTTAATATGATGAAGAGTCCGATGTAGGTGTCGGCAAGCTTCAACGTGTACTGTAATGTAATCTGCTCCTGCTTTAGCAAAGGCTTCAATATATTGGTCAGGGTTTTCAATCATTAGATGGACATCCAGGGGAAGCTTAGTTACCGGACGAATTGCCTCCACAATTAATGGTCCTATCGTAATATTTGGAACAAAATGACCATCCATAACATCTATATGGATATAGTCAGCCCCAGCCTTTTCAACTGCAGCTATTTCTTCACCTAATCTGGCGAAATCAGCAGAAAGGATGGAAGGTGCAATTTTCACCATCATTAATACCTCGGCTTTCTATCTTTTATTTCTTGTAGGAAATCAACATAATGTTGATAGCGATATTGAGTAATTGTCTGTGATTCAACCGCTGCTTTCACTGCACATTTCGGCTCACTGATATGTAAACAGGCTCGAAATTTACAATTTTCGCTTTCTCGTACCATTTCCGGGAAGCAATAAGTTAACTCCTCAGCTTCGATATCAATAAACTCCAATGAACTAAAGCCCGGTGTATCAGCAATGAGACCATTACCAATCGTAATTAATTCAACATGCCGGGTTGTGTGCTTTCCTCTGCCTAAATGTGAGGAAATATCGTTCGTTTTTAGTTCAAGTTCAGGTCGTAACACATTTAAAAGTGAGGATTTCCCGACACCTGATTGACCAGCAAAAACCGATATTTTATCTTCGACATGCGGGGTTAAACCTTCTATACCAGCTTCTGTTTCTGATGAAGTAAGTAAAACTTCATAACCTATATTTCTGTATTGATCAGCATATTCTGTAATGGCCTGCTTTTCATTGTCATTTGTTAAATCCATCTTTGTAATGCATATAAGTGGTTTAATATGATTATATTCGACAAGGACAAGAAACCGATCTAAAAGGACGGTACTAAAATCAGGTTCAACTGCAGAAAAGACAAGAATGGCTTGATCGACATTTGCAATAGGCGGACGAACCAGTTCATTCTTCCTTTCCTTTACTTCCATAATATAACCTTCACGATCATTTTCGGCCTGAAAAATGACTTCATCACCGACAAGTGGTGTAATCTTGTTTTTACGAAAAACACCTCTTCCTCGGCATTGAATCATTGCTCCATCATGCAGTACATAATAAAAACCACTTAACGCTTTTACAATTTTCCCTTCAGGCATAGCCACACTCCTTGAAGTTTATTCTAATTCTTGATAATTCAACGTTTCTTGCGCAATAACCCTATCATCAAGTTGGACTCTGTAACCGCCTTTTCCATTGAATGGAATTTTCAATGTGATTGGTACTCTTGTTGTAGAAGTAATTTCAAAGTCTTCCGCAGGCTCGGTCATACTATGAGTCATATCCTCAATATAAATAAGAACTTTCTGTTTTTGTCCTGGTACTAGAGGATTGTACTCAATTGTGATATCTCTTGTTACATCTTTAGGCGGTTTTTCTTCCTTGCCTTTTGAAATTACAACAGATACCTTGTCACCCTTTTTCAATTCCGTATTAGGCAGAGGTGACTGCGAAATAATGCTGCCCTTAGGAATCAAATCATCATACTTTTCTTCTGAAATTTCAAATTTAAGTCCAACAGAATCTAAATATTCCTGTGCACCCTTTGTGCTATATTGTGTTAAGTCTCTTAAGACGATCGGTTCAGGCCCCTTACTTACTTCAAATCTTAATATAGTTTCATCAGGTATTATTTCTTGACCGCCTTCAGGCTCTTGGCTAAGAATTGTACCAGCCTCACTATCATCAAAAACTTCAGTAGTATTAATATCTTTAAAGTTTAGATTCTCCAATATACGACTTACATCATCATAGTTTTTTTCAACATAATCTTCTAGTATTATCTTTTCCTTACCAGTACTTACAAATATTGTGACAGATGTATTTTCTTTTACCATACTTTCCGCTTCAGGTCTTGTTTTGATGACTTTCCCCTCTTCAATTTCATCATCAGGTATCTTTTCTTCCTCGCCAGCCTTAAGACCTGATGCTTCCAATTTGTCAATTGCTTCTTCTAGTTCCATCCCGCTGATATCAGGTATGCTTACATCTTTAGGGGATAATAAGTCTGGTAAGACTGTAATAGTGAATATTCCCAGCAATAATAACAATAAAAAGGTTGAAAATAATATAATAGGCCACTTTTTACGTTTTTTCTTGTCTTTCACTTTTTTCACTGCATCTTTCTTGACATTGTCTGAAATTTTATCATGACTATGCACTAACGTTTCATCAAGATTTTGCAACGGACGGTCATCCGTTATGACGGGAATCGCTTTTGTTGCTTCATCATCAATCGGAATAACAAATTTCGCCTCGTTTAGTCTTTCTGAATCAAGTGCCGTTCTTAAATCTTCCTCCATTTCATCTACACTGTTATAACGATGAAAAGAATCTTTGGCAGTCGCCTTTAATACGATATTTTCGACACTTTGCGGAATATTTGGATTCCACCTTCTTACTGAAGGAGTTTCCGATTGCAAATGCTTTAACGCAATTGAAACAGCAGATTCACCTGAAAAGGGCAGTCTCCCTGTTAATAATTCAAACATGACTATTCCAAGGGAATAAATATCAGATTTCCTATTTGCCATGCCTCCACGTGCTTGTTCAGGTGATAAATAGTGAACTGATCCCAGGACAGAATTTGTTTGGGTAATACTTGTTGCGCTTAACGCCATAGCAATTCCAAAATCAGTTATTTTCACATTGCCAAAACGGTCAACAAGAATATTCTGAGGCTTGATATCCCTGTGGATAATATGGTTTTGGTGGGCATGAGAAATAGCAGATGTTAGTTGTTTCATAATTTCAATTGTATCTTGAACTTGTAATGGTGAATTTTGTTGTATGTATTGTTTCAGTGTTTGACCTTCAACATATTCCATTACAATAAAATAAAGATCATTTTCTTCGCCAACATCATAAATACTTACGATGCTAGGGTGAGCTAAACTTGTCGCGGATTGGGCTTCCCTGCGAAACCTGCGAATAAATTCTTCATCATTGGCAAAATCAAGGCGCAGCATTTTAACGGCTACATCACGGTCAAGAATCATGTCGTGGGCTAAATAGACATTCGCCATACCGCCGCCGCCAATCATTTCTAACACTTTATATCGACCGCTTAATCGTTTTCCAATCAACATTGCAAATCACCCTCGCTGAAATCAGAAAACACCACAATCGCCAGTGTAATGTTATCCTCTCCACCATTTTCATTTGCAAGAGAAATTAGCGTACTTGCTTTTTGTTCCAAAGGATCTTCATTTGTAAGAATAGCGCTCATTTCATTTTCATTTACTTTATTGGAGAGACCATCCGAGCATAATAATAGGATATCCCCTTCTTCAAAAATAATGGTTTTTATGTCCATTTCGACTGATTTTTCTGTACCAAGAGCACGCAGCAGCACATTTTTACGAGGATGATGCTCAGCATCTTCTTTCGATATTTGTCCAGATCGAACAAGTTCATTTACCAGTGAATGGTCTTCCGTAACCTGTTTAAAACCAGTCTCATTTAGTAAATAACATCGGCTGTCACCAATGTTTGCAATGCTCACAAATCTTTCGTTACTTATGGCTGCTACAACGGTTGTCCCCATACCGTCACACTCTAAATGATTCATGGCATGATTAAAAAGCAAGCTGTTTACATTTGATATCTTCTCTCTTAGCCAATTTTCTGCTTCTCCAGCAGTCGAAATCCCATTTGATGCTTCCCAGTCATTTTTCAATTGAGTGATGGTCATAGCGCTGGCAACGTCACCAGCACGGTGACCGCCCATGCCATCTGCTACAATAGCTAAGCGGTGCCCGTCCTTATTTACAAATATGCCCCCAGCATCTTCGTTATGTTGTCTGACCTTGCCTTGGTCAGTCATAAATACTGCTTTCAAACCTTTCACCTCGTCTCCTCTTTCCGCTCCTTTGCACGAAGTTGTCCACATGCTGCGTCAATGTCGTGACCTTGCTCTCGGCGAATCGTAACATTAATACCTCGATTTTTGAGTGTTTTTTCAAATGCAAAAATTTTATCCTTCGGGGTACGCACATAGTCCCTTTCAGGAACATAATTAACAGGAATTAGATTAACATGGCATTTTAACCCCTTCAACAGGATGGCTAACTCTTCCGCATGTTCAACAGAATCATTTACCCCGCCAAAAAGTCCGTATTCAAAGCTAATTCTGCGCCCCGTTTTATCGATATAATACCTTACAGACTTCATTAAGTCATCAAGTTTATATGCCCTGTTGATTGGCATTAACCGAGACCTTAATTCAGTGTTTGGCGCATGTAGTGATATCGCAAAATTAATCTGCATATTTTCATCAGCAAATTGATAAATCTTAGGAACAATACCGCTAGTGGATACTGTTATGTGGCGTGCACCGATCATCAATCCTTTATCATGATTGATGATTTTAAGAAACGACATCATATTATCGTAATTGTCAAATGGTTCACCAATTCCCATAATGACAACTGAGCTGACACGCTCATCAGTTTCGTCAAGAGCTTGCTGCACCGTTACGACCTGAGCAACAATTTCACCTGCTTCTAAATGACGTTTAAGCCCTCCAAGTGTTGAAGCACAGAAGGTACAGCCAATCCTGCAGCCAACCTGCGTTGTTACACAAACTGAATTACCATAATCATGGCGCATTAAAACTGTTTCAATAGAGTATCCATCATGCAGTTCGAATAGAAATTTAATTGTCCCGTCGGAAGAAGATTGCTTAATAACTGTTTTTAATGTGGTGATTTGAAAGTTCTCCGACAGTTTATCACGTAAACTTTTTGATAAATTATTCATATCTTCAAAAGTAGATATTCTTTTTTTGTATAGCCAGTCATAGATTTGCTCTGCCCGATAAGGTTTTTCACCATTATTAGACAGCCAATCCTTGATTTCGTGAAGCTCTAGGGAATAAATAGATGTTTTTTTTGTGTCCAATGTTGTTTTCGTCTCAGTTGTATTTAGTTGTTCCAACTGTTACACCTTCTTTCTTAAGCATGCGATAAAGAAACCGTCAGAGCCAAAATCTTGGGGAAGTATTTGTAAAAGACCTTCTGTTACCAATGGTTGGATTGCCTCGGGCATTCTTTCTTTTAACGTATCATCCACCTCAAATTCAGGATGCTCCTGTAAAAACTTGAAGACGGTATTTTCATTTTCTTCCTTATCTACTGTACACGTACTGTAGACAAGAATTCCACCTTTTTTCACTAAAGGTGATACAGAGTCTAATAAATTTAGCTGTATTGTACTTAATTGATAAAGATCTTGTTCTTTTTTTGTATATTTCATATCTGGTTTTCTTCTCATAACTCCCAATCCAGAACACGGGGCATCGAGAAGTATTCTATTAAAGTATTCCTTTTCAAAATGTTCTGCCGCATTTCTAGAATCCATTGCGATTGTCTTTATATTACCCAAACCTAAACGTTTGGCATTTTCATTAATTAATTTAACTTTATGTTCATGTAAATCAAGCGAGATTACTCCCCCAGTTAATTTCATTGTTTCTGCAATATGAGTAGTTTTTCCACCAGGAGCAGCACATGCATCCAGAATCAATTCATTCTCATGGGGAGCTAATGCATAGGCTACTAGCATTGAACTTTCGTCTTGAATGGTAATCATGCCTTTTTTAAATGCCCTTGAAAAGGCTAAATTTCCTTTCATTGCTCTAATAGCTTCTGGAATTATAGGACTTTTTTCGATTAGAAAGCCTTCCTCATCAAGATCCTCAATACATTCACGAACAGTTGTTTTGGTAAGATTGACTCTAGCTGTTTGCAAAGGTGCTGTTAAGTTGACCTCACACATTTCTTTTGTTCTTTCATAACCAAATTGGTTTACCCATCTTTTAACCAGCCATTCTGGGTGGCTCGTCTCAATGGATAGTCTTTCAATTGGATCACTAACCTCTTCCATCGATGGCAGCCCCTCACGCTGAATACTTCTCAGCACACCATTAACCATACCAGCTATTCCCTTGTGACCACGTTTTTTCGCAATCTCCACTGCTTCATAAATAGCAGCTCTATCTGGGATTTTATCTAGGTAGACCATTTGATAAAGGGTAATCCGTAATAGCTGGTGTACCCAATTATCCAATTTTTTACTATTTTTAATAAAAGGCTTTATAAAATAATCTAGTCCCATCCTTCTTTGTAATGTTCCATAGGTTAATTCTGTCAATAACCCTATATCAATCGGGGAAATTTTGTTTTTTTCAATCGTACTATTTAGCAGTAAGTTACTATACGATTGGTTCTTTTCAATTGATTCGAGTAAATCCATAGCTGCTTCCCGCACATTTTTCTTCTTATTTGTCATTTTATTCTCCTAGTCTGCTGCCAACTAAGATTTTCGATCCTGCACCTCTGTAAAACTCTTCACACGTCATTTTCGTTTTACCAGAGGGTTGCAGCTCTATTATCTTAATAGCCGTTTCATCACCCGATGATACAGTAATACCATCAGGTTCGTTTTTTATGACAGTCCCAGGCACCTCACTTTTGTTACCTGTAACCTTTTCTGAGCGCCAGATCTTTACAGTTTGACCATCAAGGGTTGTAAAAGCAACCGGCCATGGATTTAATCCACGAATATGATTATAGATTTCTTCACCTGTTTTGGACCAATCTATTTTTTCTTGCTCTCGTTTAATATTATAAGCAAATGTTGCTTTGTCATTATCCTGTGGAATAGGCGTTAAATTTCCATCTAGCAGCTTTGGCAGGGTTTCGGATAACAAGTCTGCACCAGCCTTGCTTAGCTTTGTATGAAGAGTGCCAACATTGTCTTCTTCGGTAATCTCTACCTCGACTTGTGTTAATATATCACCTGCGTCAAGCTTTTCTACCATATACATAATGGTAATCCCTGTTTTGTTTTTGCCTTGGATTAGGGCATAATGAATGGGTGCTCCACCCCGAAGTTCCGGAAGAAGAGAGGCATGGACATTAATACAACCATGTGTGGGAGCTTCTAATATTTCTTTCGGCAATATTTGTCCAAAAGCAGCTGTAATGATTAAGTCTGGGCTCAGAGAAAGGATCTTTTCCATTTCATCTTTTTGACGAATTTTTTCAGGTTGATAGACAGGGATTCCATGCTTCAATGCTTCGACTTTCACAGGCGGGGGTGTTAGCACTTTCTTTCTGCCTACAGGTCTATCTGGCTGGGTAACCACTCCTATAACCTCATAACCGTCATCTATAATTCTTCGTAACACGGGTACTGAAAAGTCTGGAGTACCCATAAAAACGATTCTCGTCATTCACTTTCTACTCCTTTTAACTCATTTTCTTCGAGATATCGGTTTACCTTCGAGGTGAATAATATCCCGTCTAAATGATCAATTTCATGTTGTATCGCCCGAGCGAGAAATTCCTCCGCTTCGAGCGTATATTTTTTTCCTTTGCGATCAAATGCCTCAATCATTACATAATTTGGTCTGGTAACTTCTCCAAAAAGGTCTGGGAAGCTTAAACACCCTTCTGTACCCGTTTGCTCTCCAGATGTTTTTAAGATGCGAGGGTTAATCATCTCAATCGTACCTAATTCATCATCAATATCAACGATAGCAATTCTTTCATCTATCCCAATTTGTGGGGCAGCTAGTCCAACACCATCGTATTCAATCATGGTGTCATACATATCATCCAGCAATTTTGCAAGTTTTCTGTCAAACTTCACAACTTGTCTGCATTTTTTTTCAAGTACCTCTGCTGGGTACGTAACGATTTTTTGTATAGCCAAAGGTGTTCCTCCATCTAAATCGTAGTCGTCCGATTTTTTTATCTTTATTAGTAATTACTATACATTTTCACCCAAATTACTATATCATAACCTTTTATATCAACGATATTTGCTTAACTTACATTAAAATAAACGGGTTCACATCAATAGAAACAAGTAATCCGCTCTTCGGGTCTGCTTGATACTGGTCGAGTATCGCTTTTAATGTCTTATTAAGCTCTGGTTCACGCTTATATTTTATTAGGCAATGATAGCGGTATCGATTATTGATCCTTGGGATGGGTGAGGCAGCAGGTCCTAAAACTACTGCACGATTTGATATGCGAGATCGGACAAAAGCTGCAATTTTTTCTGTTGCCGAAACGACAGTCATTAACTGTTCATGACTGATTGTTATTAAAGCCAAATAATAAAAGGGGGGATAATGATGTGCTTTTCTCATCATCATTTCCCTATTATAAAAGAGGTCGTAATCCTGTGTTCCAGCAAGCTCAACACTGTAATGCTCAGGAGTATAGGTTTGAATAATGACTTCCCCGGGTAATTCATGGCGCCCCGCCCTTCCGCTAACTTGTGTTAATAGCTGAAAGGTTTTTTCTGAGGAGCGGAAATCTGGTAAATGAAGCATCGTATCAGCAGAGAGAACACCAACAAGCGTGATATTTGGAAAATCCAGCCCTTTCGCAATCATTTGTGTCCCTAATAGAATATCGGCTTTCCCTTCATGAAATTCCTTTAATAGCCTCTCATGTGATCCCTTTTTCCCTGTTGTATCTACATCCATACGAATTACTTTTGCCTCAGGAAGAATTTTACCGAGTTCATCCTCTACCTTTTGTGTTCCTGTACCAAAGTAGCGGATATAATCACTTGAACACTCAGGACATTGGTTAGGAACGTAGCTCTCATATCCACAGTAATGACATTTCATTTGGTCCTTAACCTTGTGATAAGTTAATGAGATATCACAATTAGGACAATTCATCACATACCCGCAATCCCTGCACATAACAAATGAAGAGTGACCGCGTTTATTTAAAAATAAAACCGACTGCTCTTTTCTTTCAATTCTCTCTTTTAGTAATTCAAATAACTTTCTCGAAAACATTGAGCGGTTACCTGCTCTAAGTTCTTCTCGCATGTCAATAATCTCAACCGCGGGAAGTGCTCTCTTATTCATTCGATTTGGAAGAGATAATAGTTTGTATACCCCTTTTTGCGCTCTTGCAAAAGACTCAAGCGCTGGAGTAGCACTCCCTAGTACAACTGGGCAGTTATTTTTTTGTGCTCGTTCAATTGCCACATCTCTCGCATGATAACGCGGCATTTCTTCCTGCTTATAACTTGTTTCATGTTCCTCATCGATAATGATGATTCCCAGGTTTTCAAAAGGAGCAAAAATCGCTGACCTAGCACCGACAACGACCTTAACCTCTTTACGTTGAATCTTCCGCCACTCATCATATTTTTCACCAGCAGATAGCCCACTGTGCAATACTGCAACTAAATTACCAAAACGTCCCTTAAAGCGATTTACCATTTGCGGAGTAAGTGCAATTTCTGGTACAAGTACTATTGCTTCTCTGCCTTTTTCAATTACATCCTGAATGGATTGTAAGTAAATTTCCGTTTTCCCACTGCCAGTTACTCCATAAAGTAAAAAAACCTCATGGAGTTTATTTTCAATGGAATCTAGTATTGGTACAATGGCTCTTTGCTGGTCCTCTGTTAAAGGCAGTGGCTCAGTACGTGTAAAGGTCCGATTTTCATAGGGATCTCGATACACTTCCATATCCTGTTCGGAAAGAAATTTCTTTTCTACTAGCGCTTTTACTGTTGCAGAGGAAATGTTTAATTGTGCTAACAATTGTCTAAGTTCCACCTGTTCAGTATTTTTAACAAAAAACCTTAATACTTCCTTTTGTTTTTCCGCCCTTTGCGGCAGGCTATTAAGTGCTGCTTCTAAATCTGCTGAAGAAAGAAGCGGGATAACGTATTTTAATTCCTTTTTCTTTAGTCTTTCTTTCACAACATAAATGACTTCTAGATGACCTTTAGCGGCCTCACTTTGGAGGATGGGGACAAGCCCATTCTTTAATGCGTCATCCCAAAAAATGGCTTCCTGATTATTAAATGCCTCTTGAAGCTGTAAAGGTAATTCATCTAGTTTAACACCTATGGAAAGTTTTACCTTCTTTTCGTATTTCGCTTTTAAGGCAGCTGGGAGCATTGCCTGATATGCATAAATTTTAAAGCACAACGTATTTTCAGTCAGCCAATTACCAAGCTCAAGTAACTCCTGATTAAGAACAGGTTCTAAATCCATCGGTTCGATAATTTCTCGGAGTTTCTTAAATTCTGATTCTGCTTTTATCTCTGTAACAAAACCTTGAATTTTCCTTGGACCAAAGGGGACAATTACCCTCATTCCTGGCTGAATAGTCTCAAGCCAATGGGCTGGAATGAGATAATCAAACTCCCTATCCGTTTGTTTTGCAGGCACATCAACAATAACACTAGCAACTTCCATTTGGTTCCATATCCTTTGGTAATGCTGCGATTTCTTCGATAATTTTGTGAGCAACATCTAGCTTTGACATTAAAGGTAAATCTATCTTGCTTCCATCACGCTTAAAAAGCGTCACTATGTTTGTATCCATTCCAAATCCAGCACCTTCTGATTTTACATTATTGGCTACAATCATATCTGCATTTTTGGTCTTTAATTTTTTTATTGCGTATTCTTCAACATTCTCAGTTTCAGCTGCAAATCCAATTAGTATTTGGCTTCCCTTCTTTATTCCCAGCTCAAATAAAATATCTTTCGTTCTTTCGAGTTCAATCACTTTCTCCCCAGGCTGCTTTTTCATTTTATGTTCAAATGAAACTTTAGGAGTGTAATCAGCTACAGCTGCTGTTTTAATTATAATATCAGCGTCTTTATAATTCTCCATGACGGCATGATACATATCTTCCGCACTCTCAATCTTAATTAAATCCACACCTGGTGGAGGAGATAAATGGACTGGTCCAGAGATTAATATTACCCTTGCTCCCTCTTTCTTCGCTGCTTCTGCCAGAGCATATCCCATTTTCCCGGTAGAATGATTCGTGATAAAACGGACGGGGTCAATTTTTTCCCTTGTTGGACCAGCAGTAATTAAAACGTTTTTCCCGTTTAGCTTCAAAGAACTTTTATTTAAAAAATGCTGTTTTATTAAGTCGACAATTTTTTCAGGTTCCTCTAAACGTCCCTTACCTACATAGCCACAAGCTAAATAGCCCTCACTTGGTTCTATAAATTGATAATTGTAAGAGGCTAATATTGAAATGTTCTTTCTTACTGCCGGATGGTCATACATATGTACATTCATCGCTGGAGCTATCCAAACTGGCGCAGTTGCTGCAAGTAAGGTTGTTGTAATCATATTATCAGCCATACCATTTGCAAGCTTGGCTATCGTATTTGCTGTCGCAGGTGCAACTAGAATTAAATCTGCCCAATCAGCTAAATCGATGTGCGCTATCACATTCGGATTTTTTTCTTCAAAGGTATCGGTATACACTTCATTGCGGGATAACGCCTGAAAAGTTAAAGGGGAGACAAATTTTGCAGCAGAGTCACTAAGTATTACTTTTACCTTAGCACCTGCCTGGACTAGTTTGCTTGTTAATGCCGCTGCTTTATATACTGCTATTCCACCTGATACACATAATAAAATCTTTTTATCCATCGTTTTCGTATCCCCCACATCTAATCCAAAAGTATCATTTCTTTTATTATGCTAGAATCACTTTGTTTTTTCATCTTTTTCATCTTAGTTTCTATAAAAATTGTCTTTTTTTGCGATAAAAAATAAAAAGGCTGACATCCTCTGCTGTCAGACCTTTCTGATTATTACTTGCCTATATTGCTATCTTTTCCGTATATAGCACCTGTTTCCGATTTTTTTGGAACCCGATAGGTTAGTTCTCCACTGTAAATTTCCTCTAGAGCCTTCCCTACATGTTTATAGGAAACATATTTAGATAATCTCTCGTCCTTTGTTTGCTGCATAGAACGAGCACGTTTTGCTGCAACGGAAACAAGTGAGTACTTTGAGTCAATTTTGTTAAGTAATGAATCGATAGAAGGATATAACATTTATTCAACCTCCAGTAATTTTTTATATCGGTGTTCCACACGTTCTCTGCGACAATGTTCAGCGACAACGATTGCTTTCACACGTTCACATGCCAACTCTACTTGATCATTTTCTACGACGTAATCGTATAATTCCATCATTTCAATTTCTTCGCGGGCAGATAACATCCGATTGTTAATCAACTCTTCTGTTTCTGTTCCTCTGGTAACAATCCGATTCTTTAACTCGGAAAGACTTGGCGGCATTAAGAAGATAAATAAACCTTCTGGAAACTTCTCCCTTACTTGTCGTGCTCCCTTTACTTCGATTTCTAAGAAGACATCTTTCCCAGCATCTAAGGTTTCACGAACATAATCTACAGGTGTACCATAATAGTTCCCTACAAACTCAGCATACTCTAACAGTTTACCTTGTTTAATTAATTCTTCAAATTCTTCTCGGGACTTAAAAAAATAATCTACCCCATTTACTTCGCCAGGGCGAGGTGCACGTGTTGTTGCGGAAATTGAGTATTCAAAAGCCGTGTCCGGATGGGAAAATATTTCTTTTCTAACAGTTCCTTTTCCGACACCAGAGGGACCAGAAAATACGATAAGCAATCCTTTTTCCTGCATTTTCTATAATCCTACCCTTCATCAATAATTTCATCACGGTCTGCCAGTCGATGGGCAACCGTTTCAGGCTGTACCGCTGATAAAATGACATGGTCACTATCCATGACAATTACTGCACGAGTACGTCTTCCATATGTAGCATCAATTAGTGAACCTTGATCTCGGGCATCTTGGATAATCCTTTTAATCGGAGCAGATTCGGGGCTTACAATTGAAATTATCCGATTGGCAGATACGATATTTCCAAAGCCAATATTAATCAATTTAATCGACATGATTATCATCCAATCATCAATAATATATTTTGGTCGTGTCAAACACTTTCTAAACACATTTATTCAATATTTTGAACTTGTTCTTTCAGCTTCTCAAGCAAACTTTTTATCTCTACTACTTTTTTAGTAACATTTGAGTCATTTGCTTTTGAACCAATTGTATTCGCTTCCCTATTCATTTCTTGAACGAGAAAATCAAGTTTTCTGCCAATTGGCTCGTGTTCGTCTAACGTTTGCTTAAATTGCTGAATGTGGCTATTTAACCTAGTTAATTCTTCATTGATATCAATTTTATCAGCAAATATAGCTACCTCGGTTAATACACGTGTTTCATCAATTTGTCCCTGTACTAGTTCCTCTATTCTTTTCATTAATCGTTCTTTATATGCTGAGACAACTAGGGGAGCGTATTCTTTCAGTTCATCTAAATTTGTATCTAATTGTAATAAAGAAGTGAGCAGATCCTTTCTTAGCTCTTCTCCTTCAGTTAAGCGCATTTGTTTACATAGTAAAACAGCTTCTTCTGTTGCATTTAGTACTAAATTTTCCAACTCTTCATTTCCAGCATCATTTTCTTCGATATGTAAAAATTCGTTACGTGTCAATAAATCCTGAAGTAATACTTTTCCTTCAAGATTGAATTTATCACGTGCTTGTTTGATAAATAGGTAGTACTCTTCGAGCAGCTTCCAATCAACCTGAATTTTCCGAGTAACTGCACCTTCCCCTTCTATCATTATATAAACTTCAGCTCTGCCGCGACGGAGATGCTGATTCAATTTTTTCTTTATCTGATCTTCAACCTTTAATAGCTGCCTCGGCATCCGAACATTAATCTCACTAAAACGATGATTGACTGTTTTTACTTCTACATTTACAGAAAAAGAGGCTGAGGCAATCCTGCTTCTCCCAAAGCCCGTCATACTTATAACCATCAAGGACACTCCAATCTACTGAAGATGAGCGGTTAACGTACTATGTAAAGTATATTGTATTATTTCGAAAACAAACAAAAGGTAATAGAGTTATCTCTACTACCTTTTGGATTATAACATACTTTATTTTGTTTTTCTTAACAAAAATGATCCTGCTAGTAAAAAAGTTGGAATAGACGATAGACCAATAATCAAAAGCCAGTCCTTTGCTAAGATTGGTAGCGTGTGAAATATTGGTTGGAATGGCGGGTAGTATATCACTGCAACCATCAAAGCAAGCGATGAGACAACTGCCCAAACTAGGTATTGATTCCCAAATGGATTTCTTGATAGGACAGACTTTTCACTTCTACAATCAAAAACATGAATGAGCTGTGCCATAACAAGTGTTGCGAATGCGATGGTTTGTGCATAGGGCAGATTTGCAGGATTCTGATTATAAACAATCATAAAGGCTAGCAGGGTTACTATTCCAATTAGAAAACCCCTTGAGACAACTTTCCAGCCTAATCCTCGAGCAAACACTCCCTCATTTGGACTACGTGGTTTGCGCTTCATTACATCCTCTTCAGGTCTGTCAAGCCCTAGTGCCATTGCCGGCAGCCCGTCAGTTACTAAATTAACCCAGAGAATTTGAATTGGGACGAGAGGAAGAGGCAGTGCTAATAACATTGCAAACAACATAACCAATATTTCACCTACATTTGAAGCTAGTAAGTATCGGACAAATTTTCGTATATTTTCATATATATTTCGACCTTCTTCAATTGCCGATTTTATTGTCGCAAAATTATCGTCCAACAATACAAGCGAAGAAGCTTCTTTAGCCACATCTGTTCCCGTAATCCCCATTGCAACGCCAATGTCTGCAGCTTTAATGGCTGGAGCGTCATTTACTCCATCACCTGTCATCGCGACAATATGTCCTCTATTTTGTAAAGCCTTAACTATTTTCAATTTATGCTCTGGGGAAACGCGTGCAAAAACGGATACGTCATCTACTATTTCCTCAAGCCCTTCAACCGACATGGTTGATAAAGCATTTCCATCGAGAACCTTGCTTTTCTTCGTTAATATCCCGAGCTGTGCAGCAATGGCTTTAGCTGTAATGACATGATCACCCGTTATCATCACCGTTTTTATTCCGGCTTCATTACACTCCTTCACAGCGTCTTTCACTTCAGGTCTTGGCGGATCGATCATTCCTTGAACACCAATAAAGGTTAATTTCTTTTCTGCTTCCTGTTCACTTAAGATAACAGTATTAGCGGGAATTGGTTTAAAGGCAATCGCGATCGTTCTTAGTGCTTTTGAAGCAAGGTTATTAATAGCCTCTTGAACCTGCCCCTGGACATTCTGACCAAGATATTGTGTTTTGCCATCCCAGAGGATGGATTCACTCTTTCCTATAATTACATCCGGTGCACCTTTTGTTACAATAAAATTCCTGCCTTGCTTATCTTTAACATGCATACTCATCATTTTTCTTACAGAGTCAAACGGAAATTCTTTGACTATTGTAAATTCATCCAATAAATTTGTGCGATCCAACCCAGCTTTCATTCCACTAACTAGCAATGCACCCTCTGTAGGGTCTCCGTCAAGAATGTAATCCTCGTCCTTAATAACTAATTCTGAATGATTGCAGATCATCCCAAAAATAAGCATTTGCTGTAAAGCTTTCTCATCTTTTGGATGAACACGAGTATTATCACGGTAAAAATCTCCCCGCGGTTGATACCCAACCCCTTCAACTGTCCAAGTGTGACCTCCGCTCCATAAATGGGTCACCGTCATTTTGTTTTGCGTCATTGTTCCCGTTTTATCAGAACAGATAACGGATGCACAGCCAAGTGTTTCTACTGCTGGCAGTTTTCTGACTATGGCATTTTTCTTAATCATTTTTTGGACTCCAAGAGACAATGCAACCGTTACAATTGCAGGTAATCCCTCAGGAATAGCCGCAACTGCAAGGGAAACACCTGCTAAGAACATGGTATAAAGTTCATGTCCCTGTATGACTCCAATCGCAACCACAAGAACCGTTAATAATAAAGCAACCGTAATTAAAATTTTTCCCAGCTGCTCTAATCGGCGCTGTAAAGGCGTATCTTGTGTTTCGGCATTTTGGAGTAAATCAGCAATTTGTCCCATCGCTGTTTTCATCCCTGTACCAATAACTACTCCGACACCACTTCCCCTAGTGATCATCGTGCCCATAAAAGCAATGTTTTCCATATCACCAATACCAGGGTTTACTGTTTTTAAACGATTTATGTGTTTAGTGACAGGCACAGACTCACCAGTGAGGGCTGACTCTTCAATTTCTAAACTTCTCGATTCAATAATCCGTACATCGGCACCAATTCGATCTCCACTTGAAAATTTTATGATATCTCCGACGACAATTTCTTTAGAAGGGATTTTAATCCACTGTCCTGCCCGTAATACAGAGACCTGTGGTGCTGATAATTCCTTTAGTGCCTGCAGGGATTTTTCAGCTCTTCTCTCTTGAAAAAATCCAAGGAAACCATTAATAATTACTATGGCAATAATCGCAATTGCATCAATATACTCGCCCAGCAATCCTGATAATAGCGTGGCAGCTAGCAGTACTAAAACCATAAAATCTTTAAACTGACTAAAAAATAAGAGTAAAGCAGATTGCTTTTCCCCTTCCTCCAATTCATTAAGCCCATGCTGGGCAATTCGTTTCTTTACGGCTTCTGGTGATAATCCAGAAGAAAAGTCGGTATCTAAGACCTTTTCTACTTGATTTATCTCCATCTCATGGAATTTCATCCGACCATCTCACTCCCCTTAATTGTCTAAGACATACTCTAAAGAAAGCTTATTCAGCCTCGTCCCAAAAAATGCTATGATAATTAAGACGAGTTATTGATAACTGAATGAACAAGTTAAAATGAGACATACTCTAACTCTGTAAGCTATACTAAAGTGAATAAATATGTTTGTAGTAAAGGATGTTTTCCATGTCATTTGATGGTTTATTTACAAAAGCAATGGTTGATGAACTCGCGCGAACCTTAAAGGGCGGAAGAATTAATAAAGTACACCAGCCTTATAAAAATGAAGTAATCCTAACAATCCGTGCAAATGGAGTGAATCAAAAATTATTATTTTCCGCACACCCCAGCTACGCACGTGTACAGCTCACAAATGAAGCATACGAGAATCCTAGTGAACCGCCAATGTTCTGTATGCTGCTAAGAAAGCATATTGAGGGCTATATATTAGAGGATATATATCAGGTTGAAAATGATCGAATGATTATATTTGAAATTAAAGGACGAAATGAAATCGGAGATGTAAGCTACAAGCAGTTAATTATTGAAATAATGGGCAGGCACAGTAATATTGTACTGGTTGATAAAACCCGAAATATTATTCTCGACAGCGTGAAGCATGTTTCGTTTGCGGTAAACAGTCACAGAGCGATATTACCAGGTCAGCCCTATATTTATCCACCGGAACAAAATAAACAAAATCCATTCTTGGCAGTTGAAGATGATGTATTGAGAAAGATTGATTTTAATAGCGGTAAGCTTGACCGGCAAATTGTAGAGCATTTTGCTGGAACTTCACCATTATTCGCGAAAGAAGTTATTTTCCGAAGTGGCATTGCCAACCGGACAACTGTCCCACAGACGTTCATTCAAATGATACAAAGGATTCAGATTGGAGAGCTATCACCTGCTATCATGTCAACGGGGAATAAGGAAGTGTTCTACTTATTTCCACTCGCCCATATCAAAGGAGAAGTAAAAAGCTTCTCAACCTTAAGTGAGATGCTTGACCGCTTTTATTTTGGAAAGGCTGAGCGGGACAGGGTTAAACAGCAAGGAAATGATATTGAGCGGTTAATCATCAATGAAAAAGAAAAGAATGAGAAAAAAATTGAAAAGTTGGAGAGCACATTAAGAGAGGCTGAGAAAGCCGACCAGCTCCAACGCTTCGGTGAACTTTTGACAGCAAATCTCTATGCAGCCAAAAAAGGGATGAAAGAAATAGAAGTAATTGATTATTACGATGAAATGGGCGGCAAAGTTGCAATACCATTAGATCCGCGAAAAACGCCTTCAGAAAATGCCCAAAAGTATTTTTCTAAATACCAGAAAGCAAAAAACTCTGTTTCTATCGTTATCGAACAAATTGAAAAGGCACGTGAGGAAGTGATATACTTTGAAAATTTACTTCAACAGGTGCAGTCGGCGTCCCCTAAAGATATTCAAGAAATTCGCGAAGAACTCGTAGAAGGAGGGTATATCCGTGACCGCCAAAGACGAAATGCGAAAAAGATATCCAAAGCCAAGCCAATTCTTGACCACTACTTTTCATCTGATGGAACTGAAATTATTGTTGGAAAAAACAATAAGCAAAATGATTATTTGACCAATAAACTTGCTGCAAGAGATGAAATTTGGCTTCATACCAAGGACATTCCTGGCTCGCATGTTGTCATCCGAAGTAAAGAACCATCTGAAGGAACTATCAATGAAGCGGCGAAATTGGCTGCCTATTTTAGTAAAGCCCGAAACTCTAGTTCCGTACCAGTAGATTTTACAAAGGTACGGTATGTTAAGAAGCCTAGCGGTGCAAAGCCTGGTTTTGTTATCTATGATAATCAACAGACAGTATATGTAACACCTGAAGAGGAAATGGTTCTTAAACTTAAGAAATAATAAAAATGCCCCGGATTCCGGGGCGTTTGTTTTATTCGAATCTTTTACTCCAATCTGCTGGGGCTTTACTCCAGGATAGTAAACTTTCTTGATCGTCTTTGCTTATATAACCCTTTTCAATGGCTACCTCAACAAGCTTTGTAAAATCAGTCAGGGATTCGCTTTTAATCTCTTCTTGTGCGAATGCTTCCTTCCCCTTTTCCAGCTCATATGTAAAAATGGAAACCACGCCAAGCACTTCACATCCTGCTTCTCTTAGTGCTTGGACGGCTGTTATGACACTGCCTCCGGTGGATATTAAATCTTCTACCACAACAACCTTTTGACCTTTTTCCACTTTACCTTCTATCTGGTTACCTTTGCCATGACCTTTTGCCTTCGACCGGACGTAACACATTGGTACGTTTAATAATTCACTTACCCAAGCAGCATGTGGAATCCCCGCGGTTGCAGTACCAGCAATTACTTCTGCATCAGGATAGTTCTTTAGAATAATAGATTGCATCCCTTGTGCAATCTCTTTTCTTACTTCCGGATAAGAAAGAGTTAGGCGGTTGTCACAATAGATTGGTGAGCGTAATCCTGAAGTCCAGGTAAATGGTTCGTTTGGTTTCAAAGCAACTGCATTGATAGATAATAATTTTTCTGCTATTAATTTTTTCATACTTGAGCACTCCTCCATGCTTCCATCCATTTTTCATAGCTCTTCACTGGATTATTTGACCTAGTGATGGAGCGACCTACAACAATCGACGTAACACCCGCATTTCTTGCAAATTCAGGTGTGGCAATCCGTTTTTGATCTCCTGAATTGTCTTCCTCCATCCTTATACCAGGGGTAACCGTGTAAAAGGTCTCACCCAGTGCTTCCCGAATAGATAACGCCTCCCATGCAGAGCAAACGACTCCATCTAAACCTGATTCTTTTGCTAATGAGGCATAATGAAGAACGGATTGTTCAAGAGAGGCTGAGATAAGCTGCTCTTTAATCATTTGCTCTTCGGATGTGCTTGTTAATTGTGTAACTGCTATACAGGCTGGGCGCTTACGTCCTGCAGCCGTACCTTCATCTAAACCTTCTATAGCCGCAGACATCATCTCTCTGCCGCCGGCAGCGTGCACGTTTACAAGGTCGCATTCTAGTCTTGCAAGACCCTTCATCGCACTTTTCACAGTATTCGGAATGTCATGAAGCTTTAAATCTAAGAAAATTCGATGACCATTCTCTTTTAAATAATGAACGATTTCAGGACCTTCCTGATAAAATAGCTCCATCCCAACTTTTACAAAAAGCTGCTTACCGTTAAAAGGTTGTAAAAATTTCTCAACTTCATTACGATTTGCAAAATCAAGCGCGATGATGAGTGAGTTGTCCATTTTCCCGCCAGCTCCTTCCCCTGCATTCACTGATGTGTTCAAAACCTAATTGATCTAAAAGTAAAGGTAATTCTTCGATGATGGTTGGACACACGAAAGGATCCACAAAATTTGCTGTACCTACTGCAACCGCACTTGCCCCAGCATAAAAGAATTCAATAACATCTTCAGCAGACTCAATTCCACCCATCCCAATAATAGGGATATTTACAGCTTGACTTACCTCATAAATCATTCGTAAGGCAACCGGTTTAATCGCTGGTCCAGATAGCCCCCCAGTACGGTTGGATAAAATCGGCTTACCTGTTTTAATATCCAGTCTCATTCCAACAAGCGTATTAATCATGGTTAACCCATCAGCCCCGCCATCTTCTACTGCTTTTGCCATTTCCACAATATTAGTTACGTTTGGCGATAGCTTAACATATACCGGTACCTCAGATACATCCTTCACTTTGCGCGTTAACTGCTTTGCCACTTCAGGGATCGTACCAAAAGCGATACCCCCTGTTTTAACATTGGGGCAGGAAATATTTAATTCTAATGCATGGACATTGGGAGCTTTAGAGATGCTTCGAGCAACCTCAACATAGTCCTCTTCAAGCGAACCTGCGACATTTGCAATAATTGGTACATCAAACTGAGATAACCACGGCAATTCATTGCTCATCACCTTTTCTAATCCGGGATTTTGAAGACCAATGGCATTCAACATCCCTGCTGATGTCTCTGCCACCCTCGGGGTTGGATTCCCGAATCTGGGTTCTACCGTTGTTGCTTTAATCATAATAGCACCGAGTTTGCTCAAATCATAGAATTGGCTATACTCCTTGCCAAAACCAAAGCAACCGGAAGCAGGCATGATTGGGTTTTTTAATGTTAAACCAGGTAACTCCAGGTTCAATTTGCTCATAGTACTACCTCCCCGGCACGGAATACCGGACCATCACTGCAAACTTTTTTATAAGATATATCAACTAGCTCATTGCTGGTTTTGCATACACATGCAAAACATGCCCCGACCCCGCAGCCCATTCTTTCTTCTAAGGATAAAAACACCTTTTTATGAGAATACCCTTTTTCAATTGCTTTTAGCATAGGGGTTGGTCCGCAGGTGTATAGACAATCAAAATCTAATTCGTTGATAACATCTGTTACATAGCCTTTTTTCCCGTACGAACCATCAACAGTTGTAATATAGGTCTCACCATTTTTCAAGAATTCTTTTTCATAAAATACTGCAGAAACTGTTTGGAACCCATGGACATGGATCACCTTAACTCCTTTAGCAATAAGCTGATTAGAGAGCTCATATAGAGGAGGGACCCCAATCCCTCCGCCAACCAATAAAGCTGTATCCCCTGTACTCACTTCATTGACAGGAAACCCATTTCCTAAGGGACCGAGTATATCTAACAGCATCCCCTGACTTTTTTCAGCCAGGAGTGTAGTCCCTTTCCCTTCTTTTCGATAGATCATGGTAAATTGTGAATTCAATCTATTAAAGGATGAAATACTTATTGGTCTTCGTAAGAGCGGATCCAGTGCCTTGTCAATTCGAATATGCACGAACTGACCAGGTGCGGTTATCTCATTCACTAAATCAGCTTCAACCGTTAATTCAAAAATATCTTTTGCAATCTCTTCTTGGGAGATGATTTTACATAATTCTTTTCTTATCATGCAAAAACAGCCTCCTTTTCCTCGGCAGCCATGGCTTCAGCTGAAAAATTCATTGACTCTATCACTTTCAGAATGGCATCTGCTGTATCTAATGACGTTAGACATGGAACTCCATTTTCAACTGCTTCACGACGGATTCTAAAGCCATCACGTTCTGGCTGTTTTCCCTTTGTAAGTGTGTTGATTATGAATTGAGCTTCCCCATTATGAATCACATCGAGCAATGTTTTTCCTTCTGAGCCAATCTTTCCAATTACTTTAACTCGGAGACCAGCAGACTCTAGTACGGCCGCTGTACCACCCGTTGCCATAAGTCGGTAGCCGTTTGCTGCAAATCGTTTCGCAAGCTTCAATGATTCTTGTTTGTCTTTATCTGCTACTGTAAACAAGACAGTACCAAATTTTTGAATTTTCATACCAGAAGCTACTAAACCTTTGTAAAGTGCTTTTTCCAGCGTACAATCTTTTCCCATTACCTCGCCAGTTGATTTCATTTCAGGACCGAGTGTTATATCAACATTTCTTAACTTAGCAAAAGAGAAGACTGGAACTTTTACATAAACACCTTTCTTTTCAGGAACAATTCCTGGTGTGTATCCCTGTTCAGTTATGGAAACACCCAAGATCGCTTTTGTGGCAATTTTAGCCATTGGAACATTGGTTATTTTGCTTAAAAACGGAACAGTACGACTGGAACGTGGATTTACTTCAAGGACATATACTTGACCCTTTGATAATACATACTGAATATTTAACAGACCTACGATGTTCAGACCTTTAGCCATTTTTTCTGTGTATTCAACTAGCGTTTGTTTCACACTATCTGATAAAGTTTGTGGCGGATAGACGGCAATCGAATCCCCAGAATGGACCCCTGCACGTTCAATATGTTCCATAATTCCAGGTATCAACACATTTTCACCGTCACAAATGGCGTCCACTTCAATTTCCTGACCCGTTAAGTAGCGGTCTATTAACACAGGATGTTCAGGATTGATTTTAACGGCATTTTCCATATAATGAAGCAGTTCTTCTTGGCGATAAACAATTTCCATCGCTCTGCCGCCGAGTACATAAGATGGGCGAACAAGGACAGGGTAGCCAATTTCATTTGCAATCCCAATTGCTTCTGCTACCGATAATGCTGTTTTTCCTAACGGCTGTGGAATATTTAGTTTTTCAAGAGCTTGTTCAAATTTATCCCTATTTTCGGCACGATCTAAATCCTCTAAGCTTGTTCCAAGAATTTTTACTCCATTTTCTGCTAATTTTGCAGCTAGATTAATCGCTGTCTGTCCGCCGAATTGAACAACGACACCAATAGGATTTTCTAGATCGATAATACTCATGACATCCTCAATCGTTAAAGGTTCGAAATAAAGTTTATCGGAGATACTGAAATCCGTCGAAACCGTTTCTGGATTGTTATTGATAATAATTGCTTCATATCCTGCTTCTTTAATCGCTTTAACAGAATGAACGGTTGCGTAATCAAATTCAATCCCCTGCCCGATGCGAATGGGACCAGAGCCGAGAACGATAACACTTTTTCTATCAGTTACAATCGATTCATTTTCTTCCTCATAGGTTCCATAATAATAAGGTGTTTCTGACTCAAATTCAGCTGCACACGTATCCACCATTTTATAAACTGGAATCAGCCCATAATCTTTGCGCAGGCTGTAAATATCCGCTTCCTTTTGTTCCCAAAGTTCGGCAATCTTTTTATCAGAAAAGCCCTTTTGTTTGGCTTCCTTAAGAACTTCCATATTCATTGAATTAGCAGTTAGTTTTGTTTCTAAGTCAATGATTCCCTGAAACTTGTGTAAGAAAAATAAGTCAATTTGGCTCCATTGGTGAATGGTTTCAACTGTTATACCTCGCTTAATTGCTTCTGCGATGTAAAAGAGTCTTTCATCTCCAGCTTTGCAAATTCGTTTTTCTAGTAATTCATTACTAATATCCGCTGCACCATTTAACTCGAAATGGTGTACACCAGCTTCTAGCGAGCGAATTGCTTTTAATAAAGATTCCTCAAATGTACGGCCAATCGCCATCACTTCACCCGTTGCTTTCATTTGCGTTCCAAGTGATCGGTTCCCTGATTCAAATTTATCAAATGGCCACCTAGGGATCTTGGTAACGATGTAATCAAGAGCAGGTTCGAAGCTAGCGTACGTTTTCCCTGTTACAGGGTTAAGCATTTCATCTAATGTTAAGCCTACTGCAATTTTTGCTGCAAGTTTAGCAATCGGATAACCTGTTGCTTTTGAAGCAAGAGCCGAAGAACGGCTTACCCTTGGATTCACTTCGATTATATAGTAGTTAAAGCTATATGGGTCTAGTGCAAGCTGAACATTACAGCCGCCTTCTATTCCAAGTGAACGAATAATTTTAAGTGAAACATTTCTTAATAACTGATATTCTCTGTCACTTAATGTTTGACTAGGTGCCACTACAATCGAGTCACCTGTATGAACACCAACAGGATCAATGTTTTCCATATTACATACAACAATCGCATTGTCATTTCCATCACGCATTACTTCGTATTCGATTTCTTTATAACCGGCAATACTTTTCTCAAGCAAGCATTGATTGACCGGACTGCTTTTTAAACCACTTGTTACAATTTCGTTAAGCTCTTCTGAATTATGGCAGATCCCGCCGCCAGTCCCGCCAAGCGTATAAGCAGGACGTACAATGACTGGGAATCCTATTTTTTCAACGAATGCATATGCTTCAGCTAATTCATGGATAATTTCACTATCTGGAACAGGCTCTTTAAGTTCATTCATGAGACTTCGAAATAAGTCACGGTCCTCGGCTTGTTTAATCGCTGATAATTTCGTTCCTAGGATCTCGACCTCACACTCATCCAACACTCCGGAATTTGCTAATTCAACAGCAAGATTAAGACCTGTTTGACCGCCAAGAGTTGCCAAAAGTGCATCAGGTCGTTCTTTACGAATGATTCTACTTACGAATTCTTCTGTTAATGGCTCAATATAGACAGCATCTGCAATCTCTGTATCTGTCATGATAGTCGCTGGATTTGAGTTAACAAGTATTACGCGATAACCTTCTTCTTTAAGTGCAATACAAGCCTGGGTGCCTGCATAATCAAATTCTGCTGCCTGGCCGATGACAATTGGTCCTGAACCAATGACTAAAATGGAGTTTATATCTGTACGTTTAGGCATGTTGTGTAACCTCCTGTTTTTCAGACTCGATCATTGCAAGAAACTGATCGAATAAATGGTTTGCGTCTTCAGGTCCTGGTGAAGCCTCTGGATGGTATTGAACAGTAAAGGCAGGATAATCTAAATGCTTTAAGCCCTCTATTGTTCCATCATTTAAAGCGATATGACTAACAACAAGTCTTGTATCCTGTAATGACTTGTCATCAACCGTAAAACTATGGTTTTGTGCCGTTATTGCAATTTTCCCAGTTGTTAAATCTTTAACAGGGTGGTTTGAGCCGCGATGACCGAATTTCATTTTGATAGTATTGGCTCCACATGCCAGCGCAAATAATTGGTGTCCAAGACATATTCCAAATAAAGGTACCATGCCTAAAACTTGCTTAATCATATGGATGGCCTCAGGAACATCCTTGGGGTCCCCAGGTCCATTAGAAAGCATAATTCCGTCTGGCCGTAATTGAAGGATTTCATCTGCGGTTGTATGATAGGGAACCACCACAACATCACAATTCCGTTTATTTAATTCTCTTAGAATGCCGTGCTTCATTCCGAAATCAACGAGTACAATTCTTTTTCCACGCCCTGGACTTGGGTAAGAATTTTTTGTAGAGACTTTTCTGACTTGATCAATTGGAAGCTTTGTCTGCCTTAGCTTACTAATTACTTCATTTGGATCACTTTCAATCGAGCAGATTGCGCCTTTTAATGTCCCAAACTTACGGATAATCCTCGTTAATTTACGTGTATCAATACCTGCAATTCCAGGAATTTTTTTCATTTTAAAATATTCATCTATCGTAAATTCACTTCTCCAATTGGAAGGGAATTCTGTTGCATCTTTCACAATAAAGCCTTTCACAGCCGGGTTAATCGTTTCAAAATCGTCTCGGTTAATCCCGTAATTACCAATCAATGGATAAGTCAACATAACAATTTGACCGCAATAGGATGGATCAGAAAGTATTTCTTGATAGCCCGTCATTCCTGTATTAAAGACGACTTCTCCAATAGTATCCATGTGACTTCCAAACCCTTCACCGATAAAAATCGTTCCATCTTCTAAAATTAGCTGTGCTTTCATGCTGTTACACTTCCTTTTCCCATACTATTTTGCCGCTCGCGATTGTCAATTGCGGCCAGCCCTTACAAGCCCAGCCTGCAAATGGAGTATTTTTTCCTTTAGATAAATATTCTTGTGGGTCAATGACTCTTTCTTCCTGCAAGTCCAAAAGAACAATGTCTGCAGGAGCTCCTACTTCAATGGTTCCAAATGGAAGTGAAAAGCTGTCTGCCGGCTTTTTCGTCAAAAACTCAATTAACTGTTCTAGTGTCATAATGTTCTTTAAGACGAAATGTGTATAAAGCAATGGGAATGCTGTTTCCAAACCGACAATTCCAAAAGGAGCAAGCTCCATTCCCTCACCTTTTTCTTCACTTGTATGCGGTGCATGATCGGTTGCAATAAAATCAAGTGTTCCGTCTAACAGTCCTTCAATTAACGCATCCCGATCAGAAGAATCGCGAAGCGGTGGATTCATTTTATAATTGGGATCAAGTCCTGGGATATCATCTTGTGTCAATATTAAGTGGTGTGGTGTTACTTCCGCAGTGACATTAATTCCCGCTCTCTTTGCATCACGTATCACACGGACCGATTCTTTGGTACTAACATGGCAAACATGATAATGGCACCCTGCTGCCTCAGCAAGTAATACATCCCTGGCTATCTGGACAGACTCACAAACGGATGGAATTCCGTTTAATCCATTCCTCTCCGAAAAAGACCCTTCATGCACACAACCCTTATTTATTAATGTGTCTTCTTCACAATGGGCAACAATGGCTACATTCTCTTCAGCTGCCTTACGCATTGCTTTTAACATCATCTCAGCAGACTGAACGCCGACACCGTCATCAGTAAATGCAAATGCTCCTGCATTTTTTAACGCTTCAAAGTCTGTTAAGTCTTTTCCAAGTTGTCTTACTGTGATTGATGCATAAGGTAAAACCCTTACGTTTGCTGTTTCTTCGATTCGTTTCTGCACCCATTCCATTTGTTCTTTAGAATCTGGAACTGGTCTTGTATTCGGCATTGCTGCTAAGGTTGTATATCCACCTCTAGCGGCAGCGAGTGTACCCGTCGCAATCGTTTCTTTTTTCTCGCCGCCGGGCTCGCGGAGATGGACATGTAAGTCGATAAATCCTGGTGATACCAATGTCCCTGTTGCGTCAATTTTTCGATCTACATTAGCTTCCATTTGATTCTCTATTTTTGTGATGATTCCATCTTCTATTAAAATATCCCCTTGTTTACTTTGGCCATTAGATGCTATGTAACTGGCGTTCTGAATAAGTAGTTTCATTCTCATACACTCCTTTTATGCTTTCTAGTGACCTCTTTAAGACAGCCATTCTTACATATACTCCATTTTCCATTTGCTTAAAAATTCTTGACCGTTTACATTCGACTAAGCTATCAGCTATCTCAACATTTCGATTTACTGGTGCGGGGTGCATAATTATACTACGAGACTTCATGTTCTGTTCTCTTTCCAAGGTTAGACCAAACTGTCTATGATAATCTGCTGCTGTATAGCTTCCCTTCTTTTGGTGGCGTTCATGCTGAACACGAAGTAGCATGACTACATCAGCCTCGACTACTGCTTCATCAATTGGTCTAAATCTGGCTGCACTTAGACTATGTTGATCAAACCATTCCTCTGGACCAGAGAAAATAACATCTGCTCCTAATCTTGTGAGTGTATCTGCATTCGAACGTGCTACTCTACTATGCCTTATGTCACCTATGATGGCAATTTTCAAACCTGTAAACCCACCAAACTCCTGATAGATAGTTAAAAGGTCTAGAAGTGATTGTGTAGGATGATGACCGCACCCATCTCCTCCATTAATAACTGGTATCGAAATTTTTCCAACAAGTTCATCAAAGTAACGATCTTGCCCATGGCGTATAACAATGGTATTAACGCCAATAGATTCAAGTGTTTTTACCGTATCGTAAAGTGTTTCTCCTTTTTGTACACTTGAGGTTTGGACTTCAAATGGAATAACATTTAAACCTAATCTTCTTTCTGCCACTTCAAAACTTGATTTCGTTCTTGTACTTGCTTCAAAAAATAAGTTTGCTGCAAATAATTGCTCTCCTGATCGCCATTTCATTCCTTCAGCAAAATTCTGTGCATCTGTTAAAATTTGATAAATCTCTTCAACTTTTAACTCATTTGTGGTTAGCAAGTGATTTAACATGCTATTCCCCCATCTCTCAATTTGGTAAAAAAAGACCCTGATTTAAGGAAATCAGGGTGCAATAAAATCTAACAAAGTCCATAAATGTGCAGACACATTACAATGGCACTCAGTATTACACCCTTATAGCCTCTCTGGACTACTTTTAAAAGGTTGATTACTCTTATGCAGTTTTTTGATTATCTTTTTCTACTGTTTGGTTAAACATATCTTCACTTACTGGCTCTCTGCCAGGAAGGATTAGGTGTAGAAGAACGCCGGCTATTGCAGCAAATGCCATTCCTTGAATTTGAAAGGATTCTGAAACTTTTATAAATGCTCCGCCAATTCCGATGACAAGAATGACCGATGATATCACCAAGTTACGATTATTACCAAAATCAATTTTACTGTCAACGAGCATCCGTAAACCTGATGAAGCAATAATTCCAAAGAGCAGGATGGAAACCCCACCCATTACAGGCGTTGGGATTGTACTGATTAATGCCGTTATTTTTCCGATAAATCCAAAGATAGTAGCAAGAACTGCCGCACCCGCAATGACATAGACACTGTATACTCGAGTTATTGCTAGGACACCGATATTCTCTCCATAAGTTGTTTTTGGTGGTCCGCCAATCAATGCAGAAATAATAGTTGCTGCTCCATCCCCTAAAATGGAGCGGTGTAAACCTGGTTCTTTAATGTAATCTCGCCCAACAACTTTACTTAGTACAAGCTGGTGTCCAATATGCTCTGAAAGAGTAACAATCGCGACTGGTACCATTAGAAGTGCTAAGTCCCAAGTTATTTTAACCTCGTAGCTTACAAATGGAATGATGAATTCAGGCATTTCAAACCAACTTGCTTCCAACACTGGCTTAAAATCAACAATCCCGATTGCAAAAGAGTAAAGATAGCCGACAACTATACCTGCCAGAATTGGGATTATGCTTAACATTCCGCGCATGTAGATGGTACAAATAATGGTTGCTGCTAATGTTACCAAAGCCGCAGAGAAATGTATCAAGCTATATTCACCTGCTGGATTATTCATTGCCATACTAACAGCTGTACCAGCAAGTGCTAAGCCGATAACAATTATGACTGGACCGACAACGATTGGAGGTAGCAAATTCATTATCCAGCGATGACCTGCTTTACTAATCACTAGAGCTACAATTCCGTAAACCAGACCTGCTAGGAAGGAGCCAATCATTGCGCCGCCTGGACCAGCTGTTGCTTTTGCTGCAATGACTGGAGCAATAAAAGCAAACGAGGAACCAAGGTACGCGGGTACCTGCCATTTTGTTATCATTAGGAAAGCGAGTGTTCCTAAACCACTTGATATCAATGCAATTGCCGGGCTTAATCCTACAAGATAAGGAACAAGAATGGTCGCTCCAAACATTGCAAATAAATGCTGTAAGCTTAAAGTGAGCCATTGTGCAGGATTGGGAATCTCTTTCACGTCTAAGATTGGTTTATTGTTCAATTGTTTCTCCCCCACAATCTTTTTATTTATTAGTGCGCATTTTTCTCAAAAAAAATCCCTCTTTGTCCATGAGTGTACAAAGAGGGTATAGAAATGCCGTAATAACCGAGCCGGCAAGTTCCCCCCTTTTCAGCCTCACAGGACTGTATTTAAAAGGGTTACTATTTACTTTTCAAAGATACTTACTTGGTCAAGCTTATCGACTTCTAGTAATTCAACTACTACCTTTTCACTGCTTGAAGTTGGAATGTTTTTACCAACATAATCTGCTCTGATAGGAAGTTCACGGTGTCCACGGTCAACCAGAACAGCAAGTTGTATTGAAGAGGGACGACCTAGATCCATAATAGCGTCCAGCCCTGCTCTAACAGTTCGACCTGTATATAAAACATCATCAACGAGAATAACTTTTTTATCTTTCATTTCGACTGGAATATCTGATCCCTTAACGAGTGGTTCTTGATCTTCTGTTTTCTTAGTTAAATCATCCCGATATAAGGTTATGTCCAATTCGCCAACAGGTATCGGTTTACCTTCAATCTCTTCGATTTTGGCAGCAAGTCTCTCCGCAATGAATATTCCCCTGGTCCTGATACCTACAAGTACACAATCCTCAATCCCTTTATTTTTTTCAATGAGTTGGTGCGCGATTCTAGTTAATGCCCTTCCAATTGCTTGTGCGTCTAATAATACTGCTTTTTGGTTCATTATTTACACCCGCCTATTATAATAAAAAAACCTCTCACCTTGAGGTGAGAGGTACAAGAGTTAATTAGTTTGGGCATAGGTATCCCAACCAATTTATCCGTTTCCTTCTCAGCCTCACTGGACTGATTTAAAGGCATATTCAACTGTTGTTATCGTACTTTAATTCGACAAATATGTCAATGATTATTTCGCAATTGCTCTAATACCTCATCAAATTCTTTTGGTAATGGAGCTTCGAATTCTAGGTATTCGTTGGTTCTAGGGTGGTTAAATCCTAGAATTCCAGCATGTAATGCCTGTCCATTTATATCCAATGTTTTTTTCGGACCATACTTGGGGTCACCTGCAAGCGGATAGCCAATGTATTTCATATGAACACGAATTTGGTGTGTCCTGCCGGTCTCCAGTTGACACTCCACAAAGGTAAAATCCTTTAACCGTTCAATAACATGGAAATGGGTAACAGCATGCTTCCCATTATCCACGACGGTCATACTTTGCCGATCCTTTGTATCTCTTCCAAGCGGTGCATCAATCGTTCCAAAATCGTGCGGTATCACTCCATGTACAATAGCTCTATACTTACGAGTAACGGTCTTTTCCACTAATTGGTTAACAAGCTTTTCGTGGGCCATGTCATTTTTAGCAACCATTAATAGACCAGATGTATCTTTATCAATGCGATGAACGATACCAGGTCTTAGAACACCATTTATTCCTGATAGATCTTTACAATGGGCCATTAAACCATTAACAAGTGTCCCTGTTAAATGTCCAGGTGCTGGATGAACCACCATTCCGCTTGGTTTATTAACCACTAAAACATCCTTATCCTCGAAATAAATATCTAAATCCATATCCTCTGGAATTACGTCAAGCAACTCTGGGTCTGGAATACTAATCTCGATTTCATCATTTAAACTGCATTTATAATTTGTTTTGATTGTTTGTCCATTTACCAGGACATTTCCTTCTTTAATCCATTGCTGAACCTGTGTTCTTGACCATTCTTCATCTAAAGTTGAAATAACCTTATCAATTCGATCGCCTTTTTGTTGTTCAAGAATGGTGTGTACCATTTTCTCCATATGATTTCTCCTTTGTTTCACGCTCATCACGTAGCATTTGAATCATTAATAATACTACGCCAATGACTAAAGCCGAATCCGCAATATTAAAAACTGGGAAGTTATAATTGAAAATATACGTATGAATAAAATCAACAACTTCTTTACGAAGCAAACGGTCGATAAAATTTCCTATTGCTCCGCCTAGCATAAATGCTAAGGAAACACCTAACAGCCACTTACCTTTTGCTTCTTTTTGAATGTAATAAATGATCGCAATAATTACTATAGCGGTAATCACATAGAAGAACCACATCTGTCCTTGCAGGATCCCCCATGCTGCTCCCCGATTTCGGTGAGAAGTAATATACAAAAAATCCTCAATTATTGGGATACTTTCACCAAGATACATTTTTGTGACGATCAACCATTTCGTCACTTGGTCTAATAAAATAATAAAAATTGCGATTAAATAATAAAACACTAAGGAATACCCCCATCTCACGCGTTGACTTTACTCCTTAGCATTTTAGCATAATCTTCAGCGAAACGACAATGTAACGTTAGAAAAACGTAGAATTAATTGGTTTTCTATAAAAATGCTCCAAAATTTCTGTATCCCTAGATGACTTTATCGTTGGCATTATTTTCAAAAGATTATCGGGTAATGGTTCACCAGAAGTTTCACACTGCCCAAAATTACCCTCTTCTAACTTTTGAATGGCAGTAGAAATATCCGCCAGTTCATCCTCTAATATCGTGATTATCCAATCATTTTTTTGCTTATTTTTCAATGATCTTAAAATTTCTAATTGTGTTTTACGGAGTTCCCAAAACAGCTGTTCCTGCATTGCATTCATAGTTGTAACCTCCGTTAAGTCATTTCTTATATTATCTCTCCATAAATCGTACCGACTCGGGAAAACATTTGACATCAACAACAACAATTAACTGAAAAGGTTAAAAAATGAAAAAACCCCATGAATTTATCATGGGGAATTCCTTTTAAATATAGGAAAGTATTTTGAACTTAGTTTACTGTCTAGCGCAAGCGGACCTAGCGGCTAGTGTCCTTCGCTCTCCGCCCTACGCTAAGTAAAGCACGAATGCGCCTACGGCTCTTCGTGTTTCCTTTATCTCAGTTGGAGCGCTCCACAAGGAACGCTTCGGCAGCGTAAACTTCGCACGAAGGAAAAGCGTTAGCTTTTACGAGGAGGCCATACGCCGCTGACCACTAAGGAAAGCTCCTTAGAGTAATCATCGCAGGAACAAGCTGTACTTTAGCTTGTTCCGAGGGCGCTTGCTCTTTTCTTATGCTAAGTGTGTATAGTTTCCTTTAACCACTTCTGCACAACGTGGGCAAAGTGTAGGGTGCTCTGAATCTTTACCGACTTCAGGTGTCACAACCCAGCATCGTTCACATGTTTCACCTTCGGCTTTGGTAACAACAATAGCAGCTGTATCCAATTTAATTGCATTTTCAGGTGCTTGATCATAGCTTCCTGCGACTTCAAATCCAGAGATGATAAATAATTGTTGCACATTCTCATAAATAGAGTCTAACAAGTTTTTCGTATTATCATTCACATATAAGGAAACCTTTGCAGTTAATGACTTACCTATAACCTTTTGATTTCTAGCTTCTTCTAGTGCTTTTAAAACATCATCACGAAGCTTCATGAATGAAGTCCATTTTTCTTCTAAAGCAACTGCATTATTTAGTTCCTGGTATTCTGGCATATCTGTTAATTGAACACTTTCTTCCGTAACAGCAGGAATGAATTTCCATACCTCGTCTGCAGTATGCGAAAGAATTGGTGAAACTAATTTTGTTAATGCCAGCAGCGATTCATATAAAACCGTTTGAATTGCACGACGCTCATGATTATCAACGGCTTCAATATATAAAACGTCCTTAGCAAAATCAAGATAGAATGCACTTAAATCAAGGGTACAGAAATTATTTACCGCATGATAAATTCCGGCAAACTCGTAATTTTCATAAGCATTTCTTACAGATTTAATCAGTTTATTCAGTTTCACAAGCATAAACTGATCAACTTCACGTAAGTTTTCATATGCTACCTTGTCAGTGGCAGGATCGAAGTCCGCTAAATTTCCTAATAAGAAACGGAAAGTGTTGCGGATTTTCCGATATACTTCTGCAACTTGTTTGAGAATAGCGTCTGATACACGAACATCTGCCTGATAATCAACCGAAGCAACCCAAAGTCGTAAAATATCCGCGCCTAATTGTTTCATAACCTTCTCAGGTAAAACAACATTTCCTAAGGACTTACTCATCTTTCTTCCATCACCGTCTAAGGCAAATCCATGGCTTAGGACACCTTTATAAGGAGCTTTCCCTGTTACTGCAACGGCAGTAGATAGTGAAGAGTTAAACCAGCCTCGATATTGGTCTGATCCTTCTAGATATAAATCAGCTGGTCGGACTAAATCCTCTCTTTCTAAAAGCACAGCTTGGTGCGATGATCCGGAATCAAACCACACGTCCATGATATCTGTTTCTTTTGTAAATAATCCATTCGGACTTCCTGGATGTGTAAATCCTTCTGGCAGAAGGTCCTTTGCTTCACGCTCGAACCAAATATTTGAACCAAGTTCCCTAAACAAACCTGAAACATGTTCAATCGTTTCATCTGTTATGATTTCCTCACCATTTTCAGCATAGAATACTGGAATAGGAACTCCCCAGACCCGCTGACGTGAAATACACCAATCCCCACGGTCACGGACCATATTAAATAGTCGGGTTTCACCCCAAGCTGGTACCCATTTTGTTTCTTTAACCGCTTGAAGCAGGTCATTTCGGAAGTCTTTTATTGATGCGAACCATTGAGCTGTGGCTCTAAAAATAACTGGCTTTTTTGTTCTCCAATCATGTGGATAGGAGTGAGTAATAAACGAAAGCTTTAAGAGAGCTCCTGCTTCTTCTAATGCTTGAGAAATTGGCTTGTTTGCCGCATCATAAAATAATCCTTCAAAACCTGGTGCTTCACTAGTCATTACACCTTTATCATCAACAGGGCAAAGTACTTCAAGTCCATACTTTTGGCCAACATGGAAGTCATCCTCCCCGTGTCCAGGTGCTGTATGAACGCACCCTGTTCCAGCATCAGTTGTAACATGTTCACCTAGCATTACTAAGGAGTCACGGTCATATAATGGGTGTGCTGCAAGGATATTCTCTAATTCATTTCCTTTTACCTTTTGAATAACAGCCGCATCTTCCCAGCCTATTTCCTTCGTTACTGCTTCAAGAAGGGCTTCTGCTACTAAGTATTTGTTTCCGTTCACTGCAACTACTACATAAGTTAGGTCTGGGTGTACCGAAATTCCTAAGTTAGCTGGAATCGTCCAAGGTGTAGTCGTCCAGATGACAATTTGAACATCTGTATCAAGAACCCTTTTTCCATCCTTAACTTTAAATCCTACATAAATGGAAGGTGATTTTTTATCCTGATATTCAATTTCAGCTTCAGCAAGAGCTGATTCGCTTGAAGGGGACCAATATACAGGTTTAAGACCTTTATAGATATAGCCTTTTTTCGCCATTTCTCCAAAGACTTTAATCTGTTGCGCTTCATATTCGGGCTTAAGCGTAATATATGGGTTTTCCCAATCACCACGAACTCCGATACGTTTAAATTGTTCACGCTGATTGCTAACTTGTTCAAGGGCATATTTTGTACAAAGCTGACGGAATTCAGCTACCGTCATCTCTTTACGTTTTACTCCTTTATTTGTCAAAGCCTGCTCAATTGGCAAACCATGTGTATCCCAGCCTGGAACATAAGGTGCATGATAGCCGCTCATCGACTTAAAGCGTACAATAAAGTCTTTTAATACTTTGTTTAGTGCGTGACCCATATGAATATCACCATTGGCATATGGAGGTCCATCATGAAGCACAAACATTGGACGCCCGGCAGTACGCTCCTGAACTTTTTTGTAAATATTCATTTCATCCCACTTAGCCTGAATATCAGGCTCTCTTTGTGGAAGATTGCCACGCATTGGAAATTCAGTTTTTGGCATTAATAACGTATCTTTATATTCCATTTTCTTATTCCTCCTGTAATACTCATCATAAACAGAATTGCCAATAGACAAATAAAAAAACCCTCTCATCCCATAAAAGGGACGAGAAGGTTTTATTCCCGCGGTACCACCCTGATAAATAGTCCAAAAATCTACTATCCTCTTTAAGATTCGTAACGTGAATAACCCGCCATAACTTAATCTTCTTTAGAAAAGAGTTTCAGTCTGGGACTCAAGGGTGATCTTCCAATTTCTCACTTTTCCCAGGCTTCCACCATCCCCGGTTCGCTAACAAAAGTTTTGAAAAATTGTACTGTCCCTCTCATTGTCATTACCATTCTTTATTTACCTATTAAAAAATTATATGCGAAATAATACCAATTCGTCAAGCTAAGGAATCTTCCTCTTGATGTATCTTAAGTTCAGTTGCATCAACCTCATACTCTAATAAATGATCCCAGTCATCCGTATTTAGCATATCTAGCTGGGCTTCAATCAACATTTTAAAACGAGTACGGAATACTTTTGATTGCTTCTTCAAATCCTCGATCTCCAGAGCAATTTTTCTAGCTTTAGATAGCGACTCATTTACAATACGATCGGCATTCTTTTCTGCTTCCTTTATTATAAGCTTGGCTTCTTTTTGTGCATTGCGTTTTACATCCTCACCAGCTTCTTGAGCAATAACAATAGATTTGTTTAGGGTTTCTTCAATATTTACAAAGTGACCTAGACGGTCCTTCATTTCATTTAGACGTTCTTCCATTTCTTTCTTTTCACGAAGGACTAATTCATAATCCTTAATGACTTGATCTAAAAATTCATTTACCTCGTCTTCATCGTAACCACGAAAACCTTTATTAAATTCCTTATTGTGAATATCTAACGGCGTTAACGGCATGTTGCCACCTCCAAGAATCTTTCTTCTGTATGTATTAAGTATATAAAGCAAATATTCGACAATGTTTTCGAAATTCCTGCAAAAAAAAATAAAATTTATTTTTGCTTTCCGACAACCATTCGCCACTTATCCTTTTTTGTTCTTCCTTCAATAGACAAAATTTTCACTCTGCCATAGCCTCTTAATGAAAACAAATCACCTTCCGCACATTCAAAAGAATGATTTTCAATCGATGTCCAGTTCACCTTTACCAATCCTTGTTGAATGAATAGCTGTGATTTTTGCCTGGATATATGATGAATCCCAGAAATAATCGTATCGAGCCGTAAAGAGGACACTGTGATGTCCTGCTCCATCCATAAATTATCTGCCGTAATTGCTTCATCAAGAGCTAACTCTTTTAATCGTATAGAGGCCCTGCCAATTGATTCTAGATTATTTTTAATATAGTCACTGATTTCCGCAGCAGAAAAAAATTGAACTCGTCCATTTTTCATTACTATGTCGCCAAATTTCCCACGTTTTAATCCAAGGGACATGAGTGAACCTAGAACTTGGGGGTGTTCGATCGAAACAAACTTAATAGGATACTCGATTTCAAAGAGATTAATTTGAAATTCCTCTTCCGTTGGTATCAGGTAATCCGGCATGATGAGTGCTCTTTTTCTTTCACTTCCAGAAACCCCGCCAAAAAGCTGATATTTTAAATTTCCATTCTCACCTATTAGGACCTTTAAAATATGCTGCTCTCTTGGATCAAGAAAATCCGTAAGTTTAGATGTATAGCTGGAATCAACATAATCCTTCCAATGTAATACTTGATCAATAAATTCCCGTTCCTCCGGGCGAAAATGCTGATAAATATTCATGTTAAACTCCTCAGGCCTATTAGACTAAATTACGAAATTAAGGTTTGCAAAACCCTTAAGCCTTGCGGGGCAAAAGATAATACAAAAAACGCAGCTAAAGGAGAAAGGTCCATCATACCAATTGGTGGAATAATTTTTCTAAAAGGTTCTAGAAATGGTTCACATAGCTTACCAAGAATTGTCCCAATCTGCGAGTCTCTCATATTCGGGAACCAGGATAATAGGATATAAATGATGAGCATCCATTTATAAATTCCAAGTAATTGGACCAAAAAGTTAAAAATCATATCCATTTCTTTTTACCACCTCGTATCTAGATATTCTTGTTCCTTCACTAATTCAGAAATATTGCCAGAAATCTCAACATTATCAGGAGTACATAAAAATATACTGGACCCTATTTTTTGAATGTCTCCACCTAATGCATAGACAGCTCCACTCAAAAAATCGACAATTTGTCTTCCTTCTTCGTGACCAATTCGCTGAAGATTTACGACAACAGCTCGCCGGTTTTTTAAATGGTCGGTAATGTCTTGGGCTTCTGCATATACTCTTGGTTCTACTAAAATTACTTTTGAGGCCTTTTGGATACTCTGCAAACTTACAACATTTTGAGGTTTCAATGGCTGTTGTTTTTGAGGCTTTATGGGTTCGACCTTTTCAAATTCATCCTGAGTATTATCATCGTAGTCCTCATCTAAAAAGAAAAATGTTTTTAATTTCGATTTAATCGTCATCTTTTCTCCTCCTCACCAGCCACACCGACAAGTGCATTTCCAATTCTAATCATTGTTGCTCCCTCTTCTATAGCTATTTCAAAATCGTTTGACATCCCCATAGAAAGCTCTGTACAAGGGGCATAATCAAGATTACAATTCTTTATTTGTTGACGGAGCTCTTTTAGCTTTCGAAAACAGTTTCGAAGTTGTTCTTCATCATCCGTTAACGGGGCCATCGTCATTAAACCTTCAATACTAATGTTTTCATACGGGCGAAGGTCTTTGATAAAATTTAATACCTCTTCAGGAGCTAGTCCATGCTTTGATTCTTCCTGTGAAACATTCACTTGGACTAGGCATTTAATCTTTTTCACTGCACGTTTACTAATTTCCTCTGCTAGTGAAATTCGATCTAAAGAGTGAATATATTCTACCTTATCAATAATATTTTTAACTTTGCGTGTCTGCAGGGTGCCAATAAAATGCCATACGGGCATGTCCCCTAATACTTCCCACTTTTTTAAAAGTCCATCATCTCGGTTTTCACCTAGATTTATTATACCAGCTGTGAGCGCCTCATTTGCTCTTTCAATACTGACATATTTGGTAACGGCAATCAGTTTCACTTCATCAGGAGTCCGATTTACCCTTTGACATGCATTGCTTATTTGCTGACTGATATGTATGAGATTTTCTGCAACCTTCATTCGGAGGTCTCCTTCCATCCTATATAACTTAACATCCTTCCTGTTTTACCTTGGTCACGGCGATGAGAAAAAAATTCAGACTGGTCACAACTTGAGCATAGTTTAGAAATTTGAATGTTTTTTTCAGGGACCCCGCTCTTAAGAAGAATCATTTTATTCAGTTCTCGCAAGTCTAATGTATATTGACCAGCTTTTATTGTATTATATGGTTTTTTTTCGACATCTTCTAGTGTATTTTCTACAAAGTTAATTACATAATCATTAACAATATAACATTTTTCACATATGGACGGACCTATAGCTACAAAAATTTGATTAGGAGCGATTCCTTCCTCTCTCCATTTCTCTACCATTTTCCGTGCTATTTCATTTACTGTTCCCTTCCAGCCTGCATGTGCAGCACCAATCATCCTGTGATCAGGAGAAATAAAAAAAAGAGGGACACAATCTGCATAGCAAAGAGTTAATAAAATTCCCTCTTCATTCGTATAAAAGCCATCGGTCCCCTTAAAAGCATTGTCATAGGTATCTGCACCTGTACCACGGTCAGCTTTGGTAATTTTCCTAATTACAGTATCATGGGTCTGTTCAGCGCCTACCCAATGATTTAGTGGAAATTGGATAAGGTTAGCCAACTTGTTCCTGTTAGAACAAACAGCTTCCACCTGATCTCCAACATGAAAGCCCATATTTAGATTTTCAAAAACTCCTATGCTGCTGCCGCCTTTTTTGGTGGTTAATCCAGCAACAAGCCCCGGATTCATTTCCATCCAGTTTCTAATTGAGAAATATGATTGATTATGATGTGCAAAGGGTTCCATACTCAACCTCGTTTGTTTTTTTCTAGTTTACCATGAATCGTTTAATTGGTCACCGTAAGAAGATGATAACTATACTTCCATTTCTTCCGCAGACTTTTCTTCAATAGTCTTGAATCTTACCAATATTACATCCTGACCAATTTTAATAATATTTCTCCACGGAATAACGATATCTTCTTCCCGTCCAAAAAAACCTAAAACTTTACCGTTACCAGTAACGATAACCGCTTCAATTTTACCTGTGGAAAGATTAATTTCAATATCACCAATGTTTCCAAGCTTTTTGCCATCAGACACATTTACAACATCTTTAATCTGAAATTCAGAAATTTTCACCATCTCTCTCACTCCCACCATTTTGATACTAATGAAAATATATGATTTGATTGGTCAATTTATCTGTATTTAATAGAAAAAATAAAACTGCCCCTAAAGGGCAGCTTTAACTTTGAATATTTTTATTCATTTGTTTGATGGCAGCTTTTTCTAGCCGAGAAACCTGCGCTTGTGAAATCCCGATTTCGTCGGCTACTTCCATTTGCGTTTTGCCCTGGAAGAATCGTTTTCTTAAAATTAACTTTTCTCGCTCATTTAATCGGCGCATACCTTCTTTTAATGCAATTTCTTCAATCCAGTGAATATCTTTATTTCGTTCATCACTTAATTGGTCCATCACATAAATAGGATCGCCGCCATCGTTATAGATTGGTTCAAACAAGGACACTGGATCTTGGATAGCATCTAATGCAAATACTATTTCTTCGTGAGGGACTTCTAATACTTTTGCAATCTCCTCAGCAGTTGGTTCCCGTGAAGTTTCACTCATTAATCGTTCCCTTACTTGTAGCGCCTTATAAGCGATATCTCTTAAGGACCTCGAAACGCGAATTGGATTATTATCGCGCAGGTACCTTCGTATTTCGCCGATAATCATTGGTACGGCATAAGTGGAAAACTTAACGTTTTGACTTAAATCAAAGTTATCAATCGATTTCATAAGCCCAATACAGCCAACCTGAAACAGATCATCAACAAACTCGCCACGATTGTTAAACCGCTGAATAACACTAAGAACGAGTCGTAAATTTCCGTTGACGAGTTTTTCTCGTGCTGTAATATCGCCCTCTTGCATTTGCTTGAAGAGTAATCTCATTTCTTCATTTTTTAATACAGGAAGTTTTGATGTATCTACGCCACAAATTTCAACTTTATTTCGAGTCAATCCCTTTTCCCTCCTCATAGGAGTTGCTGTACAAAAAACAGTATCTCCTTGAGCAGGAAAAATATGCACTTGTACTTTCTAAGGAATAGCCCTGAAATTGTCGAAAAATACGATTATGACTTTAGTTTCAAAGGTCTTTCAGCATGAAAAAAATTCTTTTTTTTCCATTGTCCAGCTCCAGCGCCTAGCCCCTCGAGTCATAAGCCAATCGCTTCGGAAGGCAAAGAGCGCCTTTGTCAGCGCTCGTCTTATGCTTGTCGTGGCTGGGAAAAAATGAACTGCTTTTTTCCTTGAACCAGGCGCTTCCGCTTTTCTTCATCAAACCATTTTATTAAATTCTTTTCTTAATCTTTTAATAATTCTTTTTTCCAACCTGGATATATACGATTGAGAAATCCCAAGCATATCGGCTACATCCTTCTGTGTTTTTTCTTCACCATTGGTTAGACCGAAGCGCAGCTCCATGATTTGCTTTTCCCTATCCGTTAATTGGTGCAATGCCTTGGTTAATAATTTTCTGTCTACATTTGCTTCTAAATCCTTCGTAATAATATCATCATCTGTTCCTAATACATCAGATAATAATAATTCATTTCCGTCCCAATCGATATTTAATGGTTCATCAAAGGAAACTTCAGATCTTATTTTATTGTTTCTGCGCAGGTACATGAGGATTTCATTTTCAATACATCTGGATGCATATGTAGCCAGCTTAATTTTTTTCTCAGGATTAAACGTATTGACCGCTTTAATTAAACCAATGGTTCCAATACTAATTAAGTCCTCAATGTTAATTCCAGTATTTTCAAATTTCCTAGCAATGTAGACAACAAGTCTCAAATTACGTTCTATTAATATCGATCTAGCTGCCTTATCACCACCTGGAAGCTTATTTAAAAGCAGCTCTTCTTCATCCTTACTTAAAGGAGGCGGTAAGGCTTCGCTGCCGCCAATATAATAAACTTCATCACTTTTAATTCCTAATTTGATTAGTATCTTATACCAGTAGTAGGATAAGCGAAGTCTCCATTTTTTCACGCAAGTTCCTCCTTCTAAAATATGTTTTTTACGAGTATAGTATTATTAGCTTACTTTCACCGAATCACTATGTTGTTTTGGTCCGGTGAGCATTTTGGGATGAACAATGCATTGAAAGGCATCATCGGCAGATAATTGCTGCACAGTAAACGAAACTAGACCTTTTTCGCATAAATAACTCTCTCCTTTTGTATCAATAATAATTGAGTCTGGCTTAACAGCAACAATGAGCTGATGCTCTTGTCCTACCACCCGGCAAGGGACAATCCTTAGCCTATTTTGCCAATCGACCGGAAACTCTACATTTCCGAGAATCAGAGATTCTGAATCGGTTGCCATTTTTATTATCGGTTCGGCCATGCCTTCTATCATATTCTTAATGGAGACAAACATAACAGGAAGTTTTGATAATGGATCATAAAGCTGATTTCCGCTGTCGACAAGCCCCTTAAAAGTAAAAGATTCAGTATTTATTTTTAAGGTGACATTAACAATCTGATCAAATTGAATCTTGGTCATTTCCATACTCTCAATATTCCTTTTTGAGAAATGCCAAGCAATTGGAAAACCTAGCAAAACAAAAAGCCAGCTGATTGGATCACCAAACCCCGTAACACTTGCAATCATTACTTTTGTTGACATTTGAGAATCAAATTGGACAAAATAATGAGCTCCTATTAATGCTCCTCCTATAAGAAATGTGGTTACATAAAGAGTCATTAATGCCTTAATGAAAAATGATAATCGTTTATAACCAAACACAATTAAAACCATTACGACCGAAAAGAGAAGCTTCGAAATCGGATGATTAGAAATGGTATGTAATGGTGTAAACGAAAATAATATGATTAATGAACCAATAAAACCGCCTGCTAATACCCTCCATATCCGAATTTGTCTTTTTAAAAAAATGGCTGATAGATACAGGAGAAGGCTATCAAATAACAGATTAAGGGCCCAAATAACATCTAAATATACAGACAACCAGCTTCCCCCTTTTAATGTCAAAAGCATTTAGTAGCTCTATGGATTATACATAAGGGTGTATTAGCATTCTTTTCTATTATTCTGTTTAGGAAAAAGTATAACCTACTTTATGGGCTAAAGTGTGTCACTTTCTGTAATGAAAAAACAGAAATTTTCACTATTAACAACGTATTTTGTCTAATTAAATTTAAACAAAAAAGACATGGTCCAAATGGACCATGCCTTTTTTGTTATTATCTTCTACGGTTCCTGTTACGTAGGAATGTAGGAATATCTAATGTTTCCTCTTGAGGAGCATTGTTCTGACGAACAGGTTCTTGTGGAGCTTCTTCTCGTTTTTGCTCTCTCTTTACCGTTCCCATTTGGGGTTTTGCTTGTCCAAACGCTGGGCGAGTAGTTGGCTTTGGTTGGATTACTTCCTCATTAAAGCCCGTTGCAATAACTGTAACAATGATTTCATCTTTATGATTTTCATTAATTACAGATCCAAAAATCATATTTACTTCCTGATCGGATGCAGTCGCTACAATATCAGCAGCTTCTTGAACTTCATATAGACTCAAGTTACTGCCACCAGTAATATTCATCAGGACCCCTTGTGCACCATCAATAGAAGTTTCTAACAATGGAGAACTAATTGCTTTCTTAGCTGCTTCAGTTGCACGGTTTTCACCAGTTGCCATACCAATTCCCATTAACGCTGATCCTTTGTTTGACATAATTGTCTTCACATCTGCAAAGTCCAGGTTAATAAGACCAGGTACCGCAATTAAGTCAGAAATACCCTGAACCCCTTGACGAAGCACATTGTCAGCTTCACGGAAAGCCTCAAGCATCGGTGTACTTTTATCTACAATTTCAAGAAGGCGGTCATTCGGGATCACAATCAATGTATCCACTGCCTCTTTCATTGCACCAATACCTCCTGCGGCTTGGTTAGAACGCTTTTTACCTTCAAAAGTAAACGGACGTGTTACAACACCTACAGTTAAAGCTCCTAAATCACGGGCAATTTGTGCAATAACAGGAGCCGCTCCTGTGCCTGTTCCGCCGCCCATACCAGCAGTTACAAATACCATATCCGCACCACGTAGTGCGTCTTCTAATTGCTCTTTACTCTCTTCTGCCGCTTTCTTACCCACTTCAGGATTAGCCCCTGCACCAAGACCTCTTGTTAATTTTGACCCAATTTGCATTTTCACTTCTGCTTTTGAAAGGTTTAGTGCTTGTGCATCGGTATTAACCGCTATAAATTCTACTCCTTGAACACCATGTTCGATCATTCGATTTACCGCGTTGTTTCCGCCGCCGCCTACCCCAATTACTTTTATTGTAGCAAGAGAATCTAAATTTGTATCAAACTCTAACATGACAAATCCTCCTAATTCGTCGATATTCCTTTTCGTGTTTGCCTATTCGAAAAAGAGACCAAGGAATTTTTTTACTTTTGATGACATCTTATCTTCCGGATGTTTTTCTGCTTTTGCTTTTGGCTGTTGTTGTTGTTTTTGAATTTTCTTCTCGATTGGTTCAGAAACAGGTGCTGAAGCGACGAAGGTCCCACCTGGTAATCTAGCATTCTTGTATGCATATTTAATTAAACCAACCGCAGTTGTATATTGAGGCTCTCTTACTCCAATATAATTGGGAACGGCTTTCCGAACTGGACTTTGAAAAATCGATTGAGCTAGTTCTAATACGCCTTGCATATTTGCGGTGCCACCTGTAAATACAAACCCTCCAGGTAAATCATTTATACCTAAACGTTTCAGTTCATGAGCAATCAATTCAAAAATTTCTTCCATTCGAGCTTCTATTATTTCAGAAACATATAATTGATTAAATTGTTGATGTTGATCACTTCCGATAATTGGCACACTAAAGAACTCATCTTCTGAGGCATCATCGTAAAATGCATGTCCATATTTTACTTTGATTTTTTCAGCATCCTCGGTTGATGTGTGTAATACCTTAGAAAGATCATTAGTAATTAGGTCTCCGCCTACTGGTATTACACTTGTTTCTGCCAAAAATCCTTGTTCAAAATAAGCAATGGTTGTTGAACCGCCACCTAAGTCGATTAAAGCAACCCCTAAGTTTTTCTCATCTTTTGATAGTGCATACTCTCCAGCTGCAAGCGGCTGTAGAATAATATCGGTGATTTCTAATCCAGCACGCTCAACACATCGCAAAGTATTCGTAATAATTGCATTGGACCCCGTAATAAGTGTCCCTTCTACTTCCAAACGGACTCCTATCATACCACAAGGGTTATTAATTTCATCCTTACCATCAAGGATAAATTGTTTTCTGATAACCCCGATAATTTCTCTATCTTGAGGGATAGATACAACTTGGGCCTCTTCTATAACACGTCTCACATCTTCATTCGTGATTTCACGGTTTTGACTGGAAACTCCTACAATTCCTCGACATGGCTCAAGAGCAACCTGATTGCCTGAAATTCCAACAATCACTTGTCTTATTTCCATTCCAATCATTCTTTCAGCTTCTTCAATAGCACGTTTAATTGAATGAACGGTATCATTGATGTCAATGATAGATCCCTTACGTAATCCTTCAGACTTTACGTTCCCAACACCAATTATATTTATAGAGTCGTTGACAATTTCACCAATGATTACTTTTACACTGGATGTACCGATGTCAAGACTTACGTATATTTCATTGCTGTTCATTCTTTGGCACCTCCTTAGCATTCCTTCAGTCGAACAACAATTTTTTTCACAAGATATAATAATAAGTACACACCTATATCTTATAAAATTATTCGTCACAACTAAATAATTCCCTTTAAAAAAATCAATTTTTTTCTAATTTTTATTTTTGTTAGTTGACCATTTTGTCAATAATATTCTTCTAATTACGGCTATATTTTGAAATAAGCGAACACCAAAGGCAAAAACAGCTGCTAAATACAAGTCTACACCAAGATGAACACCTAGAAAAGCTAAACTTGCGGCAAGTAAAATATTAAAAAAGAATCCAGAAACAAAGACTTTTTCATCATATATATTTTGCATGTGCGCCCTTATACCGCCAAATAAGGTATCAAGAGCTGCCAAAACAGCAATAGATAGATAATTCGAATACTCTTCAGGAATCCTAATATCAGTTAATAGTCCCAGAAAGATTCCGACAATTAATCCTAATAGCGGAAGCCACATTATGTATTCCCTCCTTCATTCGCCTTCAATGACTCTAAATATCGAATCCGAATAGGATTATCATATGCTGGAATGGAAATTTCAGGATTTGGTTCCGAAACAGTAAGCTTGAGGTTTTCGATGAAAAATTCTTCCGTAGCTTTCGACGCTTTCATCTGATTATATAATTTTTCTGCCGTATCTATATGATCAACGGCAACTATAACTTCAATTGGTAACCTTGACAATGCGTGACCATCAATTTTTGTTTCATTGTTAATATCCCTAATGACAGTTGTATTAATAATTCGCTGCCCATCAACAGATACATATTTGGCATTATACATATTCAATTCATTTAATAACCTTTTTAGAAGTTCAGGTGACACCGATGTCGATATCTCTGCCCCTACTTGAATTTCCTCAAGTATTGGTTCAATCCTTAATATTAAACCGGGAGCTGTTACTTTTGTCATTCCTGCCTCAATCTTCAATTCTTGGATGGTATCAAGTAATGCCTGTTCCTTACTTCGCTTCTGCTTTGACTCATAGGCAAGTAATTTTTCTTCAATCGAACGAATTTCACTCAATAATTCAGATTGTAATTCTTTCTCTTGCAGTACTGCCTCGCGAAGCTGCCATAAATCACGAGTATCACGTTCAACAGGTTTTTTTACTGTTTGAAATTGGATAGCAATCATAAAACCTATCACTGCAGATATAGCAATAAAACTGATATTTTTTTTATGCTTGTCCACTTTTTTCACCTTACCTTGTATTTTTATCTTCACGTGGACATATTTGAATTTCTTATGATTGTCCTAAAATTGGATTTAGGATTATTTCGCTCTTTTTTTCTAAACTAAAGACAATATTATCGTTAACGAGTTGATCTTTCACACCACCGGTAAGGTTCAATGCAGAGGCTAATACCTCTGGTTCGCCAATAGCTGTAATCACAAATGGCGCTGGATGTTGAATGCCATCAACCGTAATAACGGGTCCGTTACATATAATATAGGAATGGCTTGTTAATCGCTGACCATTGATGGCAATGGCTGCAGCACCTGAGATATAAAGCTCATTAATAACTTTAAATACATGGTATTCATGTACGAGATAGTTATTAATATTGTCTTCCTTCGGGTCATACGCACCATCTGAAAGCTGGACCATCACCCCTTGTCCCTTAACCTTAACCTTACCTAAGAACATCCGGTATTTTTCTGCGTCTTCAGCAAGGGTTACAAAGGCTTCCGCTTCTTTTGAAAGATCTTTTTCGTTTTCTAGGACCTTATCTTGCTTTTGGTTTAATTCCTTTTGCAGCTTACGATTTAATTCCTCTAATTCAATCAGTTGATTTCGAAGGTCTATTGTTTTTTCCCATTGTTTACTCGTTAAATTTGTATTTTTTTGATTAATTTCTTTTTGAGTAAAATGATAGGAAAATGCAATCATAAACCCAAGAACAAGGCATACTAGGGATAAAATAACATGCTTACCCTTCACCTTTATCATTCTCAATTTCCAATTCCTCCGATTCGTTCGCTTCCAATTCATAGGCCTTAAAATATGAACCTACCTCTAAATCGATAATACCCTTAATGCTCGGATCTAATTGACTTATGATCGAAGGATAATGTATCATTTTTTCCGAAAAACTTCGTAATGTGGCACTTACTTCAAAACCATCGTTCATAAATAAAGAAATATGATACTGGTCTGTTTTTTTCGGAGTATAGTGTATTTCAGAGATAGCATTAAGAACCTCAACCGGAAGTTCTTCAAGTGCTTTAACCATTTCTTTAAGGATAGCATCCTCTTTAAATTTGAAAAGGATTGGTGCACTAACAGGTATTTCAGAGACTTCCCTATCCTTAAGGACCTTTCCATTTTCCATTACTGGAAAATAGATGTTATCTGATTCAAGATAGGCAATTTTATTACGTTCTTGGACCTCTATCATTACAGTATTTGGCCACTTTATTGTTACTTCTGCTTGTTTAATAACATTCATCTTTTGGAGATTTAACGCAATCGTATCTTTCTTTACACTCCAAATATTTGTTTTTTTAGATATCTCAGTGATTTTAATAATCTCATCTGTGGACAGCAATTCATTTCCTTTAATGGTAATCTTTTTTACATGACTTAATGGCGATTGTACATAAGCGACAACGGCGATCATGGTAAAGAACAAAAATAGAAGAAAAATAAGCCTTCTGTTAGCTTTACGCCGTCTTTGCTCTTTAAGCTTTGGAATTCGATCCTCAAGAGCGACAATCTTACCTTTATCCATACACTTCCCTCCATTAAGAATAACGCTTAGCATGTCCTAAAAGAAAACCTATTAAATACTACCCGCTTTTCTTCGCCTAAAAGCAAAACAACGGCACGAAAAATCATGCCGTCATTCTTTTTCTCAGTTTTTTTCCATATTTATAATGAGTAATTATAACACAAATATTGTAATTAGTACGACTAATTCGTTTTACTTTCGCCCAATAATTTCTACCTCAGTTTCTATTTTAATTCCATATAAATTTAGAATTTTATCTTTAATATACTGAATTAAATCTAGAACATCCTTGGCAGTTGCATTACCGGCATTTACAATGAAATTTCCGTGCATATCTGATATTTTCGCACCGCCAATTTGAAAACCTTTTAAACCAGCATCCTCAATTAATTTACCAGCATAGTTTGGCAGCGGGTTCCGAAAAATACTTCCTGCACATGGAAAATTCCATGGCTGCGTTTCTTTGCGATAATCTTTATTTTTTTGCATCTGTGAAACAATGGCAGTCCTATCACCTTTTATTAGCTGGAATTCTGCTTCTAAAACGATACCTGGACGCTTCTTTTGAAGGACTGATGTCCTATATGTGAACTCCATTTCATCCTTGGACAACCATTCAATCGCTCCATCTTCAAACAAAATGTGAGCCTTTGTTAATATCTTACTGATATCTGAACCATGTGCTCCTGCATTCATATATACGGCGCCGCCAACTGACCCAGGGATACCACTAGCAAATTCAAGTCCTGACAATCCTTTTTTGGATATCAAGGTAGATAAGCTTACTAAAGAATGACCACCGCCAACCGTAATCGTTGATTCATTTATGGATAGATGGTCTAAACCAGAGCCTAATTTAATGACGACACCCTCAATCCCTTTATCAGAAACAAGTAAATTCGATCCTCTGCCAATTGCCCTCCATGGGATTTGCCGCTCCTTAATAAAGGTCATTACTTTTTGGATATTTTCCAAAGAAGATGGCTCAATAAAAATGTCAGCAGGACCTCCAATTTTCATCGTAGTATGCTGGGACAGCAGTTCATTTCTTTTCACTTTGCCAATATTTAAATCTTGAAATTCTGTTAATAATCCGTCCATTCCTATCACCCTATCTTTCAAAACAAACGTATAGTTTTAGTTTATGCTAAAAACCTCTTTGGGCTACTTTTGTTTTCCTTTTACTTGCTGTTTCATAAGTTTATATAGTCTTTGAGCAGAGTCGGGAACTCCTAATTTCTTTGCTTTTATTTTCATCATCTTTAAGTTTTCATCATCTAACAAAATTTTGTCTATATGCTGAATGAGACTTTTGCTGTTTAAATCTTTTTCGAGGAGTAATTCTGCTGCACCGTGATCACTTAGTGATCTAGCATTTTTTTCTTGATGATTATTTGTAACATACGGACTTGGGACGAGAATACTTGGAATTCCTAATGATGTAATCTCAGCAAGCGTCGTTGCTCCAGCTCTTGAAACAACTAAGTCAATTCCTGAAAGAACCTCAGGCATGTTATGAATAAAGGGCTTAATCACTACGTTTTTCGGATTCCCAACAAGTTCAACTTCATTTTGCACGTCATCAAAATGTACATCACCAGTAATATAAAGTACTTGATAAGGTTTTTCACCAAATTCCGAAAGCGCCTTAACAACAGAATCATTTATAGGTCTCGCACCACGGCTGCCTCCGAAAATTAGAACTGCCGGCATGGTAGTACTTAAACCTGCTGACAGTCTTCCTCTGATTCCATCTTTACCATTTACTTCCGAAGCTCGAGGATTTCCAGTAAACACCACTTTCTCTTTTGGAAAATAGTCCCTTGCTTCCTCGAAACAAATTGCAATCCTGTCTACGTATCTGCTTAAGAATTTGTTTGTCAGCCCAGGTACACTATTCTGCTCGTGGACAATCGTTGGGATATTTAATTTAGCAGCCGCATACACAACGGGACCACAAACATAACCACCTGTTCCAATTACAATATCAGGTTTGAATTCTTTTAACATTTTTTTACTGTCCCTAGCACCTTTTAAAAATCTTAAAATTGTTTTGATATTATCCAAGGATAATTTTCTTTTGAATCCGGTAATATGGATGGATTTAAAAGGAATCTTTTCCCGAGGAACAATTGTACCTTCCAACCCGGTCTTTGTCCCTATGTATAAAAACTCAGCATCTTTGTTTTCTTTTTGTATTTCTCTTATGAGAGCAAGAGCTGGATAAATATGGCCTCCAGTTCCCCCGCCACTTACAACTATTTTCATATGTCCACCCCAAATTAAAAAATGCTTTAAGCTAATTTCTTATCCTATCTTACTATAAAATTAACAGAAGATAAGGATTGAAAAAAGAATGTTATCTAATTGTAAACTAACGAATGAAATAAATAAAAAGACCCTGCCTCAGGAACAGGGTAATTTAATATCTAGAATAACGGCTTATATTTAAAAGAACTCCTATTGCCATCAACATTAATGTTAGAGAAGATCCACCATAACTTAGGAACGGCAGGGTGATTCCGGTAACAGGCATTAAACCAGTGACAACACCGATATTAATCATAACCTGAATGGCGACCATTGAGATAATACCAACTGCCAGAAAGCTTCCATATAAATCCGGTGCCCCGAGGGCGATACGTATTCCCCTCCATAATAACAATGCAAATAAAAGTATGATGAAGGAGCCGCCAATAAAGCCTAATTCCTCAGACAAAATCGCAAATATAAAATCAGTTTGTGGTTCCGGCAAGTAAAAGAACTTCTGCCTGCTTTCCCCAAGTCCAAGACCAAATAGTCCACCAGGACCAATTGCATAAAGCGATTGGATAATTTGAAATCCACTCCCTAACGGGTCCTGCCATGGGTCTAAAAATGAGGTTATTCGTTTCATCCTATAGGGTGCTGAAGCAACCAAACCCACAAAACCAGCTACGCCTATTAACCCTAAAAAAGCAAAGTGTCCTACCCTCGCGCCAGCAATAAATATCATAACCACACATGTTCCAATCATTACTGTTCCTGTACCTAAGTCTGGTTGCAGCATGATCAAAGCAAAGGCAATAAAAGCAAGACCTAATGAAGGAACCAGCCCTTGACGGAAGGAGGTTATCAACTTCTGTCTCTCAGAAAGAAACTTGGCTAAAAAGGCGATCATCGCAAGTTTCATAAACTCTGATGGCTGGATGGAAAAGGCTCCTACTCCGATCCAGCTTCGCGAGCCATTTCGAACATTTCCAACACCTGGAATGAGGACGAGTATTAGCAGCACAAAACAGGTAATCAAGATGACCTTTGACCACTCTCTCCATGTCCAATAATTAATATTCATAATAAAAAACATGGCTGCAGTCCCAACACCAGCAAAAAGCGTTTGCCTTTTTGCAAAGAAGAAAGAGTCATCAAATTTATATTCCGCCCATACCGCACTTGCACTATAAACCATAATAAGCCCTACTGCTAATAACGTAAATGTAACAATTAATAATATAAAATCAGGAGTTGTTCTCTTTGTCGGCACACCTAACACCTCGAATAGCAAGTTTTAGGGCTCTCGTACTATCAGAAGTTTATAACTTCCATAGTTGTCCAGCTCCAGCGACTAGGAGCTCGGGGGCATAAGCGAATCCAACGAGAAGGTTACAGGACAACCTTCCCGTCGGCTCGTCTTATTCCTGTCGCTCCTGGGAAAAAATGAACTGCTTTTTTCCTTGGACAAGTCGCTTCCGCTTTTCGTTGGACAAGCCGCCCTTACTTAAGCTTATGCACCGCTTCGATAAAAATGTCTCCCCTGACTTCAAAAGTTTTAAATTGATCCCAGCTTGCACATGCAGGAGATAACAAAATAACGTCGCCTGGCTCTGAATATCGAAAAGCTACAGGCACGGCCTTTTCAACATTATCGACAGTGTTAATTTGTTTTATTCCTGCTTCTAATCCGACCCGCTCAATTTTAGCTGAAGTTTGACCAAAGGTAATTAACGCTTTAACATTTTTCAAATATGGCAGTAATTCATCAAATTCATTTCCACGATCGAGTCCTCCAGCCAAAAGAATAATTGGCGTTTTAAAAGCTTGTAAAGCATTAATCGTTGCTAAAATATTTGTTGCTTTTGAGTCGTTATAAAACTTTCTTCCAGCAATTTCTGTAACGTACTGAAGGCGGTGTTTAACCCCAGTAAACGTTCTAAGAACAGTATGAATCGCTTCATTCCTTACACCGGTTAACTTTGCTGCAGCCATTGCTGATAAGATATTTTCAAGATTATGGACTCCAGGCAGGGCGATTTCATCCACAATTATTACTTTCTCTCCATTAAAACAAATCCAACCATCACTAATATAAGCACCTTCATTAAGGACACGCTTTGTTGAAAATGGAATTGTAGCAGCTTGAGATTGAGCTGCAATTTCCCGCACTTCTTGCTGATCTGCATTATATATAAAGTAATCTGCTTCAGTTTGATTTTTAGTTATATTGGCTTTTGCTTTATAGTACTCTTCCCTATTTCCATGATAATCCAAATGAGCATCATAAAGATTTGTAATTATTGCTATCTTTGGATTAAAGGTCTCTATCCCCATTAATTGAAAAGAGGATAATTCAATAACAATATTATTTTCTGCTGTCGCTTCCTCTGCCACACCAGACGCTACCGTTCCAATATTACCGGCAATTAAAGGATTCTTCTTGCCTTCATTCAACATTTCAAAAATTAGTGTTGTCGTGGTGGTCTTTCCATTTGTCCCCGTGATCCCTATGAAAGGTGCTTCAGATATTTGGTAAGCAAGCTCCACCTCTGTTAATACAGGGATTCCTTTCTCAATAGCCCCCTCAATGATTGGGTTTTGGTAAGGTATGCCGGGATTTTTAACGATGAGTTCGAAGCCTTCATCAAGTAGTTCAACAGGGTGTTCACCACAGATGACTTTAATACCCTGCTCTAACAACCCTTGCGCTTCAGGATTTTCTGATAATAGCTTTTTATCATTTACTGTCACGAATGCACCAAGCTTATGTAAAAGCGCAGCAGCTGTTACCCCGCTTTTTGCTAAACCAAGGACAAGAATTTTTTTATGAAGATACGTATTTACCTGCTTCAATTATAACCACACCTCAATATAGATACCTAGTATCGCTAATATTAATCCAACACTCCAAAAAGTTACAACAACCTTCCATTCCGACCATCCAATCAGCTCATAATGGTGATGGAGTGGACTCATTCGAAATATTCTTTTACCTGTTGTTTTAAAAGAAATCACCTGTAGAATTACCGATAATGTCTCAATTACAAATACTCCACCGATAATGACTAATAGTAATTCTAACTTGGTTAGAATGGCGATGGTTGCAATCGCACCACCAAGTGCTAGTGAACCTGTATCACCCATAAACACCTTTGCAGGATGGGCATTAAAAACTAAGAAACCTAAGACTGCCCCTGCTACAGCAACTGAAAAGATAGCCACTTCCATTTGGGATTGATTCCAGGCTAGGACAGCATATGCCCCAAATGCAATCGCAGCTGTGCCTGATAGTAATCCGTCCAATCCATCTGTCAAATTGACTGCATTTGAGAACCCTACCAGCCAAAAAACAATGAAAAACACAAAAAACCAGCCTAGTTCAATGGAATAATTACTTCCAGGAACGGTGATTTCCGTGGGAAACCCATTTTGTTTATAAACAAGATAAAAAATAACGGAAATAATAATTTGCCCTAACAGCTTTTGTCTAGAGGTTAATCCTAGATTACGCTTTAGTGCGACTTTAATAAAATCATCCAAAAATCCAAGTAATCCAAAACCAAAAGTCACAAGAATTAGTAAGTAAGTTTTAACAGTTGGTTCAGAAAACTTACCTGTCATGACAAGAGTGGTAATAATAATTGAAAATAATATCATAATTCCACCCATCGTTGGTGTACCTGTTTTTACTTGATGGGATTTGGGACCTTCCTCCCGAATGCTTTGTCCAAATTTCAACCTTCTTAAGAAGGGAATAAAAATTGGAGACAGCAGCACTGTAATAAGAAATCCCATTAAAATTGTGAAAAAAATAACTTGCTCCAGCATTTTATCCCCTCCTCTCTAAATTATTATCCGGATTTTTCATAGATATCTTTTCCAGCATTACAGCTATATCATATGTTTCTTTATTTTCTTTGAGAAGTTTTTTATTAAAAAATACAAATTTAGTCATATTCATTTTCTCTTCTTTATCTCCGTCTATTTTTTCAATGTAAAATCGTAAAAGATCTCTAACACTCTCAATTGGGTTATCAGTAAAAAAGAGTGGAAAGTGATTGGGTGTATATTTGGGCACCTGTTTCTTTTTATCCCAAATGGCGGCAATGGCTCCGTTGGCAATTGCCTCTAATAGTTCCCCAGAATCATCGTTTAACGGTATAAATAGCCCTTTTGTCTGCACGAAATCGGCATTGTCAGTTACCGTAACATATAAATGATTCACTTCTTTTATACCCTTTATATCAGAGAATAACTTTACTAAATCATTAAACGCTAAATACATTTCTAACTCCCCTCGATAGCTTCCCGAGCAACCTGTCGGTCATCAAAATCAAAAATATTACTGCCAATGATCTGGTATGTTTCGTGACCTTTACCTGCAATTAAGATTACATCACCTGCAGTTGCCTGGTTAATTGCCGTTACAATGGCTTCTTTTCTATCAGGAATTGTGATGTAGCTTTTTCCAAGGACACCATCTTCCATATCTCTTAATATTGCTAAAGGGTCTTCACTCCTTGGGTTATCCGAGGTAAATATCGGATTTGTAGCATAACGACAGGCAATCTCTGCCATTAATGGTCTCTTCGTTTTATCTCGGTCTCCACCGCAGCCCACTATTACAAAGACTTTCTTATTAGCAAAACTTTGTATTGTTTTCAATACATTTTCTAAACTATCTGGTGTGTGGGCATAATCAACAATTACGGTAAATTTTTGATCTGCATTTACTAGCTCAAATCTACCGTCTACTCCTTTAACACTCTCGATCGAATCGATAATATTTTGCATTGGAATCCCTGAAACAAACGCAGTTGCGATACTAGCTAAAACATTATAAACACTAAACTTCCCAATTAATTGTATGTTAATGGAATAACTCATCTCTTGTATTACTATTTCAAAGGTAGTCCCCGCAGAAGTCATATGAATATTTCTTGCATGGAAATCTGCCTCATTATCAATTCCATATGTTATTACATGAGCTGCAGTCGATTTTCGATACATTACAGAAGCTGAATCATCTGAATTTAGGATAGCAAATTTCGGTTTATTAGCGTCAAATGTGTTTCCTAGTTGTGAAAATAATAGGCTCTTAGCATGCATATAGTCATCCATTGTTTTATGGTAATCTAAATGATCTTGGGTGAGGTTAGTAAATACGGCTATATCGTAATCACAACCATGGACTCTACCCATATGTAAGGCATGCGATGAAACCTCCATAATTGCTGTATCCACACCTGCATCTAGCATTTGTTGGAAACCTTTTTGGAGGACAAGACTTTCTGGTGTTGTATTTTTAGTTTCAATCTTCTGACCACCGATTTTTGTATACATTGTTCCGATTAAGCCTGTAGTACGATTTACATCAGAAAATATTTTTTCAATTAAATGACTGGTGGTTGTCTTTCCATTTGTCCCTGTTATTCCGATTAAATGCAGTTTTTTTGTTGGATGTTGATAAAAAGCATCAGCGAGTACTGCCATCGCTCGAGTTGTATCATTAACGATTATAACGGGTACTGAAAGCGGCAGTGCACGCTCAGCAAGTACTGCGACAGCACCATTTTTCACCGCTTCTTCTGCAAAATCATGCCCATCAACCGTATATCCTTTAATACAAATAAATAAGCTGCCCTTTTGCACCTTTCGATTGTCGTTTTCAATCGAAGTGATTTCTGGATTAGTCCCTTGATAAGGAACGAGGAGGTGCAAATGTTGAAGTAAATCCTGTAGTTTCATATACTCAAATCCTCTCTTGCCTTTTGCGAAATTACCATTTTTTACACAAAAAAATTCTCTCATAAAAGATTCACCTTATTTTACAGCAAAACAATATAGAATGCCATTTATCCTTGAGATTACCATTTCATTTTTTCAAAAAAACAGGCGGCGGAAAACATTCCGACCGCCTGACTCAATGAGTTATTACTCATTATTATTCATCTTTACCAAAATAAAGTCTAATAGTTGAACCTTCTTTTACTTTTGAACCGGCTTCAGGGGACTGTCTTACAACAACATCACCTTCACCACTAGCATCAATTTTAAGATTAAGCAGTTGTTCTGTGATCTCTAACTTTGTTAAACCGGTTAAGTCGGGAAGTGTAATCAATGGCCTATCAGGCCATTTTATTTCTTTTTCAATTTGATCTTTTCGAGGTTCTACCCCCATTGCCATAAGACCATCCTTCATAATACTGCCGACGATTGGAGCAGTAACGGTTCCCCCGAAAATAAGTCCACCTTTCGGATTATCAACAGCCACATAAACAACGATTTGAGGATCATCTGCAGGAGCAAAGCCCATAAATGAAACGATAAAGTTATTTTCCAAATATCTTCCGTTTTGAGCTTTTTGAGCCGTTCCTGTTTTACCGCCAATCCGATAGGAATCAACAAATGCCCTGAATCCTGTACCTTGGGCAACTACACTTTCTAGTGCATGACGAACTTCTTTGGATGTCTCTTCGGAAATAACTTTCCGTTTCTTGACTGGAGTATTTCTCATGACCACTTCTTTCGTTACAGGGTCAATTAACTCTTGTGCTATATATGGCTTATATAGAATCCCGCCATTAACTGCTGCCGCAACCGCTGCAACCTGTTGAATTGGGGTCACTGATACCCCTTGACCAAATGCAGTGGTCGCTAATTCAACTGGACCCACTCGATTTAAATTAAACAAAATCCCTGAGCCTTCTCCAGCTAAATCTATCCCTGTTTTCTGCCCAAAGCCAAAATCTTTAATATATTTAAACAAAGTGTCTTTACCTAATCTCTGCCCTAATTCCACAAAACCAGGGTTACATGAATTTTGAACAACCTCAAGGAATGTTTGGCTTCCATGCCCCCCTCTTTTCCAGCATTTCAGCCTTGCTCCGGCAACTTCTACGGAACCTGGATCATGGAAATGTTCCTTTTCTAAATCAACCTTGCCTTCCTCTAAAGCTGCTGCAAGTGTGATGATTTTAAAGGTCGAACCAGGCTCATAGCTTGACCACACAGGCAGGTTTCTGTTGTACACCTCTTGTGGAACGTTTTGAAAATTAGCTGGATCAAAGGTAGGACGGCTCGACATACCTAAAATTTTCCCATTATTCGGATCCATTGCAATCGCTATGATTCCATCTGGATTATATGTTGCTTCCGCAATATCTAGCTCTCTCTCAATTATCGTTTGAATTTTTGTATCAATTGTAAGCTTTAAATCAAGTCCATCTACGGGCTGCTCATAATCGTCAGCCATGTCATTCATTCTTTCACCTTTAGCATTGGCGTAAAACTTAACAGAGCCTCTTTCACCACTTAGCTCTTTATCGTAGTAAAGTTCTAATCCCATTAGCCCCTGGTTGTCCACCCCAGAAAATCCTAGAACATGAGAAAGATAACTTCCGAATGGATAATGCCTTTTTGAATCTTCTCCTATATATACCCCTTCAAGCCCTAAAGCTCTGATTTCTTTTGCTTTTTCATGAGAAATCTTTCTTCCTTCTTTTATTCTAACAATGGATTCACCCTGGGTAATTTGGCGATAAGCATTTTCTTTTGGGATATTTAATACTGCTGCAAGTTTCTCCGATGTTCCAGCAGGGTCCTTGACCTGTCTTGGTACCACATATACAGTTGGAGCACTGACATTAGTTGCTAATGGTACACCATTTCGGTCTATAATCTCGCCGCGCTCTGGTTCAAAAGGAATATTCCTGCTCCATGATCCCTTAGCTTGACTAGTCAACATATCACCTAGAACAAACTGCACATAACCAAGTCGGACATCAATGATAAAAAAGATTAGAATTCCTACGAACATTGCAATCATTAACCTTTTACGGACTGTTACATTTGAAACACGCATAAAATGAACGAGCCTCCTTTATCCTACTCGTTCATTTATATGCTTGTACTAATTTGAATAGAACGATTACTAATACTGTTCTATCGCTATTAATCCTTTGGGAGATTATCTAATTCTTCATCAGGTACTTCGGTGTTTTCTTCCGCCTCTTTTGCTTCCATTTCTAGTTTTTCTTCAGTGGTTTTTAAATCAACGATTAGAAAATCATCCTTTTGTAAGGAAGCACCCTCTTTAATATTTTGCTTAACAACATATCCGCTGCCTGTGGAATTTAGTTTCATTCCAGATATTTTAGCAACCTTCATCACGTCCCTGAGAGACCATCCCGTCATATCCGGGGCAATTAATTTTCCATCTGTTTGGATAATTATTTTCTCACCTTCTAGAACGTTTGTATCCGCAGCAGGAAGCTGACCTGTCACTTTAGAACCTTTTCCTACAACAACGACATCTAGACCAGATTCCTCGAGTTGTTTAACTGTTTCGGTTACACCTTGATCATTTAAATCAGCTAGTTTCGTAGTTGAAGCTTTTTCTTGCTGTGAAGGCTGAATATTTAAATAATGTAAACTATTTTTCATCACAGGATTAAAAACCATTGAAACTGGGATAGACCCCATAGAATAGTGGTCTATTTTCGGTTGTTGAACAGCAACGTATACAATTAACTTTGGATCATCTTTAGGGGCCATTCCTAAAAATGAAAAAATATAATCCTCTTGTCCATCTAAATAGCCGCCATTTGGATCAGGGATACTTGCTGTACCTGTTTTTCCAGCAACACTATATCCATCAATTTGATAACGATTCCCCGTTCCCGTTTCTTTGTTTGAAACAACGGTTTCGAGAATATCAAGGACTTCCTTCGCGGTTTCAGCCGAAATTGGTGTGGAAACAACCTCAGGTGTTACATCTCTAATTACTTCACCCGTATCGTGATTGACGATTTTGTCGATTACTTGCGGCTTCATCATTTTCCCGTTGTTAGCAATCGCAGTCGCCGCTTGGATTTGCTGTATAGGGGTTATGGCTGTACCTTGTCCATATGCGGTGGTTGCCTTTTCAATTGGCCAAGTATATTGAATTTTCCCTGAAGTTTCAAATGGCAGGTCAATCCCTGTTGGTTTATCAAAGCCGAATTTTGTTAAATACTCACGGAATTTTTCAAATCCTAATTGTTCATTTGCAATTTTTGCAAAAGCAACATTCGAAGAGCGCTGGACTCCTTCAAGATATGAAATGGTCCCCCAGCCAGTTCCATTGTGATCATGAATTGCCTTGTCTTTCGATGTGACCCTATAAGAACCAGATTGGTATAAATCATTGGGATTAAATTTATTTTCTTCAATTGCGGCTGCAAGCGTGAAGATTTTCATCGTTGAACCAGGTTCAAAAGAGGTTTCTATTGCTTCATTATGCCAACTGTTATCAATTCCTTCTTTTGTTTTCGGATGAAAGGAAGGTCTTTGTCCCATGGCTAAAATATTGCCTGTTTTGGGATCAGCAACAATGGCAATGATTTTCTCTGGTTTATATTCCTCTACAACTTTGTTCATAGCGTCTTCTAAGAATGTTTGGATCTTTTTGTCAATGGTTAAATAGACATCGTTTCCGTTCTCGGCAGGGGTAACCTTCTGTTCTCCGTTTGGAAGCAAATATCCCCATAAATCACTTTCGTAATTAATTTTTCCATCCTTACCTGTTAACTCTTTGTTTAATGTCTTTTCAATCCCCATTTTTCCAACGTAATTATAGGTTCCATCCTCCTCATCAATTCTGTCAGCATAACCAACTAGATGAGAAGCAAATATTCCATTCGGATAAAACCTTTTCGAGTCACGTTTAAACGTAATCCCCGGAAGCTTTAGTGCCTCAATTTCTTTTTTAGTTTGATGAGAAATATCTCTTCCTGCTTTCCCAAATTCAACCTGAAACTGATTTTTTGTTAAAATGCTATAAATCTTGGATTCTTCCATATCAATAAACTTCGCCAATTCCCTTGCTGTTTTTTCTGGATCAGTCACATGGTTAGGCTTTTTTGAATTGGTTGTCATCTTTTTATCCAAAATCGCAATTAAATTATAAGAGGTTGTATCCTCGGCGATTACCTCCCCTTTCTGGTCATAGATTACACCTCTTGCAGCTTCCAAATTACCTGTTCTGCTGTATTTTTGCTGAGCTTTTGCTGCGAGCGGCTGTGACCCGACCTCACCTGTAATTTGAATGGAAAAATATCTAAAGAGCAATATAAAAAAGAGCAGGCCGAATATTACAAACAATCCGGCTGCTCCGAAATTCATATATGGCTGTTTCTTGTTCATTTCTCGTGCACAACCTTGACGTTATTTTCGTTTAAAACAAGCCCCATTTGTTTAGCTTTTTCCCAAATCCGCTCATAGGTACTAAGCTCACTTACTTGTACTTGCAGGTCACTGTTTACCTTTTCTAATTCATTAATTGACGTTTGGACCTCTTGAATCTCCTTATTTACCTGGTAAATTTCCGCTTGATTCGAGATGAGGTGGACGGCACCAAAACAAACCAACCCTGTAAATACTACTCCGATTATTTTCTCCCCAGGTGTAAGCCAGTGCTTTTTTGTTTTTACAATACTTTGTTCCTGTACTGTCCGTTCTTCATGCTGTTGTTGCTGAAATTTCCTGGCAAGACTACTCATTCTTTCCCCTCCACAAAGTTATTTTATTATTTCTTTTTATAGTTTTTCCGCAATCCGCAGTTTAGCAGATCGAGCACGATTATTATGTTCTAATTCTTCTTCAGATGGAAGAATAGGCTTCCTGTTAATTAACTTCATAATTGGTTTAAATTCGTCAGGAATCACAGGTAAACCATGCGGTAAATCAGGTATTTCACTTGCCTTTTTAAAAGCCGCCTTACAAATCCGGTCTTCTAAAGAATGGAAGGTAATAACACTGATCCTTCCTTCTGGATTAAGGATATCAATTGCTTTTTGCAAAGACTTCTCGAATACAGCTAATTCATCATTAACGGCGATTCTTACTGCTTGGAAAATCCTCTTAGCTGGATGTCCGCCCTTTCTTCTTGCAGGGGCCGGAATCCCTTCCTTGATAAGGTCAACCAATTCAAAGGTGGTTTCAATTGGCTTAATCTCTCTTTTAGCCTCAATTTTTCGGGCTATTTGCTTAGAGAATTTTTCTTCTCCATAGCGAAAAAAGATCCTAACCAAATCCTCGTAAGACCAATGATTAATGACATCATAAGCTGAAACATAAGCTTTATTGTCCATTCTCATATCCAGCGGTGCATCATGATGATAACTGAAGCCTCTTTCTGGAGTATCTAATTGAGGAGAGGACACCCCAAGGTCATATAGAACACCGTCAACTTTTTCAATCCCAAGCTTTTCAAGTTCTTCCTGAAGGTATAAGAAATTGCTTTTAATTATTGTTAGTTGCTCACCATAGATGGACAATTTCTCTTTTGCATTTGCAATAGCTATTTCGTCTTGATCAAAGGCAAACAATTTTCCATTATCAGTAAGTTTTGAAAGTATCAAGGTACTGTGCCCAGCCCCGCCTAAAGTACAATCAACATAAATGCCGTCGGGTTTAATATTCAATCCGTTAACAGCTTCATCTAGTAATACAGTTGTATGTTCAAACATAATTATCACCTTTTCCAATCGAACGATATAAAACGGTGTTATATTAAAATAACTTGTCCATTATATATCAAACCCAATCATATTTTCAGCAATTTCGGCAAAAGATTCTTCAGACTCTGTGAAATAGTTTTCCCAAATCTGTTTGCTCCAAATTTCAATTCGATTGGAAACCCCTAAAACTACACATTCTTTTTCCAATTTCGCATACTGAAGCAATGGTGCCGGAATATTTATTCTTCCTTGTTTATCTAGTTCACTCTCAGTTGCACCAGAAAAGAAGAATCGGGTAAATGCACGGGCATCTTTTTTCGTAAGTGGCAGACCTTTAAGTTTTTCTTCGATCAGTGCCCACTCTGTTAATGGGTAACCAAAAAGACATTGATCCAAACCGCGCGTGATGATAAACATTTCTCCAAGTTCATCACGGAATTTGGAGGGCACAATCATCCTGCCTTTATTATCAATGCTATGATGGTATTCACCCATAAACATACCCGGTACCCCCACTTTCTATATAAAATGTACCACATTCCCCCACTTTCCTCCACCTATTTTTAATTATTCTTTCTAACTTCCATAAATCCCTTTTTATCCAGTAAATTTTCTCAAAAAAAAAGAACCTTCACCTCTGGTGAAGTTCCTCTAAAGTTTTATTACCTTATGCCGACCATCAAATTCAAATTCAAGTTCCATTAATTCTTTAATAAAATTAGTTCCATACTGATTTAAATAATAGAAAATATTCCAAACCCGCTCTTGGGGAAAACCATCTGGACGTAATGATAAATCAATACGGTTAAACTTACTAAGAATCACTTCGTACTTTGATTTTACTGAGTCCTCTAGTTTTGTTTCCATGAATCCAATTTGCTTTAATAAATAATTTTCATTTTTCTTTAATAACGGTAACAAACTTCTATCAAGCTGATTTGTTTTCTCTTCTATACGTTCATACTGCTTAAATAACTGTGATTTTAGTGCCGAAAATAATTCAGAAACCTCTTTATCCTTAATAGACTCTAGATATTGCTGTCTTTCCTCCACACTACCTCTCATTAATACCGCTGAAAGTTCTAAGTTCAACTCATGAATATCGCTTTCAATAGCTCTTTCCAACAAGGTTATGTTTAATCTTGGCACAATCGGAGGCATTTTTATCTTAAAATACTCAAAGACAAGTTTTAATTCAGCCCAATAAGAAATTTCTCCTGGTCCTGCTATAAATGCGAGTGTTGGGAAAAGCCACTCTTGCATTAATGGTCTTGTCACCACATTATTACTAAGTTTTGCCGGATCCTGAATGGCAATTTCGATTAATTCCTCTTTTGTAAAGGAAACAACTCCACTTTTCCCCACAAAACGATTACTTTCCGAATCAAATTCAAGCAGTATTCGTTCATTATATTTTGGATTGTAATAAAACAAATTGGCAGCTTTTTCATTTGAATCGATCGTAATTGGAAATCCATTTTTACCAATGACACTTTGCTGTTCAAGTAAATAATTTGTAATTTCCCTATGCTGTTCAATTTGTTGAGAAAAATTCTCTTTTTGCAGGAGACGGAAATTACTATCACCTGAATCCACAATTAACAAGCCATAATCTTTAAAGAGCTCCATGACAATGTTGGCAAAAAAGTCCACAAACGTTGAAGATTTCATTAAGGTTTCTTCGGCAAAGTTCATTAGTTTTTTTGTATGATTGGTCTCACCGAAATTTTCGATTAGATTATTTACCCATATTCGGCAGGTTTCCTTATTAAGAATAATATCTGAAACCATTTTCTTTTGTTTAACCTTTTCTGGGTAAGACCATTTGTCTACTCTTTGCTCTACCGGCAGAAACACATGATTAACCTCATGATAATCATGGTCTTCTCCAGCTATCCAGAAAACAGGGATGACTGGTACACCAAGCTGCCTCTCTTTTTCCTCTGCTAATTTAATTATCGAGATGATTTTATGTATCGAATAAAGAGGTCCTGTAAGGATACCTGCTTGTTGACCGCCAATGACAACTACACTATTCAATTGTTTTAGTTTTGCAAGTGAATTATTTACTGCTTCTGATGATGGAAAACGCTCCATAAATTTCTCAATGTGATCAGCTACTTCCTCACGAGGAAAGTGTCGATTGCTTAATTCATCTAACCTCTCCTGATCTTCTGCAAAGTCATTAAACCGATAATGGAAAAAAGGCAAAATATCAGGTGATTGATCTAAATAATTAGAAGCAAAGCGATTCGTTGCTGATAATGAGAGATTTAAAATCTCCATTTAAGTACTTCCTTTCTAATCAACCATATTCATTCCATATGAGTATAGCATTATCCATCCTAATAAAAAAAATCTTTGCTTAAGAAAACGTAAAAGTTAATGCACTCCGCAGTATACCAAATACAGTTAGGGATATATATGCTAAAAAAAAGACAAGAAAATTAAATCTCCAAAAGCCTTTAAAAACCTTAGTAAAGATAATTTCACCCTTTATCTTCCAATGTATTATTACAAAAACCATTGCAATGACAATTAAAATTAGCAGGATTAGCCCAAAAAACGATCTTCCCCAAATGGTCATTAATAAAAAATGAACAGCCAATATAAATAATATAGTCGAGTGGTCCAAAGCTTTATGAAAAGACTTTCGAGTATTTTTTGTAATCAGCTTATTTAATATATAAATAATGAAAAAACCGAAAAGAGGTACGGTTAAGAAAATGGTGATGATTGATGAGATGAATGAATTCAATTAACTCCCCTCCTGACTTGTTCTTTCCCTTTTATTAAATAATAATAACTTTCAATATTTATAGCTGTCTTTTGTTGTATCGCCGCTTCATCTAATAAAAAGCCGAGTATTGCGTCAATTTCTGTCCTTCTACCAGCCTCCAAATCCTTTAGCATAGATGACCGATTTTCGGCTGTTTTTCTACATATCCTAATGATGGTCCTAAACTTTCTAATAGGATTTTCTAGGTTTAATATATAAGAGATTTCAAGAAATAGTTTTTTTACAGCAGCAAAATAGAAAATGTTTGTAATTAGCTCACCATTTTTTACTTGAAGGATTGCCGTTAAAGGATTAATGACTGCATTCGCGACTAATTTATTTACTAACATATTATAATAATCGTCTTTAAGGGTAATGGGGTAATTGATCTTTGCGCAAACACTAGCAAACTCCTTTATGCTTCCATCCTCTCCTTTAAAAAGAGCCACATTGATAGCACCTTTGCCATTGTGAGAAACGGTATATGTATTAACTTTACTGGCCCCATGCTCAACGGATCCAACAAAAATATTAGCCGCAGGAATATTTTCAAGTAATTTTAAATGACCCATCCCATTTTGTAAAAATAATAGATTTTGAGGAATACACTCCAAATTAGTAAAATGATTAATGATGGAATCAAGTTGATATTGTTTTACAGCAATAATGGTTAATTCTTCTATACCAGTCCATTTTGAAACGGGAAATGCCCTAACTCTAACTCTACTTTGAGTAGAGCCCTCTTGTAGGATAATCCCCTTTTGATTAATCTCTTCTGCTTGTTCACTAGTTTTTGTATATAGCGTGATTGAAAAAGCCTTGCTTAAGTATGACGCAAATAATAATCCAATAGAACCAGCACCGATAATGCCAATTTTCATGCCATCCACCCATTTATATTCTATATTTTTTTAATTATTATTTTAGCAGAAGTAACACTAGTTTGTTAGTCTCTCCTTAAAAAGATGGCTTTGTTAAAATTGTCTGTTGATTTCCGCACCAGTCACTTCGCTCCAATCAACAGAGTGCCAAAATCAACAATTAGCTTTAACACAGCCAAAAAGAAAAACCCGTTTAGAATAAAATCGAAACGGGACTTTTATCACTTTTTTACACTGGATATACAGGGTGCTTTCTAACACTAAAATTCAATTCTTTTGTCTCATAAAAATCAAAACGCTGTATCAACACATTTCGGAGTTCAGAAGCTGCAACAATTTCATCGACAATCAGCTCAGAAGCCAATTTGTAAATATCAATATGCTCTTTATACTCCTGTTGCTTTGCTTGTACAAAGGCTATTCTTTCTTTAGGATCTTCAATTTCATTAATTTTGTTGGAGTAAACAGCATTGACCGCCGCTTCTGGACCCATCACCGCAATCTGGGCACTTGGTAATGCTATGCAGCAATCAGGTTCAAAAGCTGGTCCCGCCATCGCATATAAACCTGCACCATATGCTTTCCTGACGATAACGGATATTTTTGGTACGGATGCAGAGCTCATTGCTGCAATTAACTTGGCACCGTGTCGAATGATTCCGGCACGTTCTACTTTTGTACCAATCATAAACCCTGGCACATCAGCAAGGAATAACAATGGGATATGGTAAGCATCACATAACTGAATAAATTTCGCACCTTTATCCGCAGAATCGACAAAAAGAACCCCGCCTTTTGCTTTTGGCTGATTGGCAATGATTCCGATCACACGACCATCGATTCTAGCAAATCCGGTAATTAATTCAGGAGCAAATAATTTTTTTACTTCGTAAAAACTGTCTTTGTCAATTAAACGATCAATTGCTTCATACATATCAAACGGTGCATTTTGGTTTTGCGGGATAATCGCTTCTAATTCGCGCCCCTCCTTTGGAGCAGAACCACTGTACAATTTTGTTTTTTCCTTGAAACTAGAAGGGAAGTAGCTGATATACTTTTTCGCTGATTCAATTGCTTCTTCCTCACTATATGCAAGTACATCACCACAGCCGCTAACCGAACAATGCATCCGAGCGCCGCCCATTTCCTCTAATGTTACTTTTTCACCTATTACCTTTTCAGCCATACGTGGTGAACCTAGATACATGGAAGCATTTTGATCTACCATTATAACGACATCACAAAATGCTGGGATATACGCTCCCCCCGCAGCAGAAGGTCCAAACAAGATACACACCTGTGGAATCATGCCTGAAAGCTTCACTTGGTTATAAAAAATCCTACCCGCACCACGTCGATTAGGAAACATTTCCAACTGATCGGTTATTCTTGCCCCAGCAGAATCTACGAGATAAAACAATGGAACTTTCAGCTTTTCTGCTGTTTCTTGAATTCGGATAATCTTTTCAACTGTTCGTGCTCCCCATGAACCAGCTTTAATCGTAGAATCATTGGCCATTACACAAACGGTCATCCCGTTAACTTTTCCAATTGCCGTTACTACACCATCTGCTGGTAAATCACCTGCTTGAACATTGGCAAATTTCCCATCCTCTTCATATTTTCCATCATCAAATAATAAAGAAAGGCGGTCGCGTACAAATAGTTTATTTTGCTGTTTTAACTTTTCATGATATTTTGGATGCCCACCTGATTCAATAACCTTCCGTTTTTCAAACAATTGCTCATTTAGTGTATTGATAGTTGTCATAATGTCCCCCTTAAAGCACCTATTCTACTATAATCAAAACGTCGCCTTCATTTACAAAATCTCCGATCGATACCTTTAACTCCTTTATCAAGCCATTAATATCGCTTTCAATCGGAATCTCCATTTTCATGGACTCCAGCATTAGTACTTCCTGTCCTGAACTGACATTGTCTCCATTTGCTACAAGAACATTTAAGACGGTCCCGGCCATTGTTGCTGTAATTTCTTTCATTCTATTCTCGCTCCTTATTTCACTATTTTTTGATAAAAGCTATGTTTTGTGAATTCCGCTCCAATCAACATAGTTGCAATACAACAATGAGCTTTATCGCAACTTTGATAAAAAGTTTGTGGTATAGATTCCTTTTACGAATTCATCATTCACTAGAATATTTAAGAAAAGTGGTGCATTTGTTTTAATTCCATCAATTTGGAGATTTTCAAAAAAGCCTTCAGCAGCATTAATAACTTCTTTTCGTGTTTCACCATGAAAAATACATTTTGCGATCATCGGGTCATAATAAGGAGTAACCGTATCCCCCTCTTGAACCCCTGCATCAATCCTTATTCCAGTCGTCTCATTCCAAACAAGCTTGGTGATTTTTCCAGGTGATGGCAGAAAACGAACAGGATCTTCAGCATAGAGACGGAATTCCATCGCATGACCAGAGGATTTTATTTGTGATTGTTGCATAGGTAATGGCTCACCTTGAGCAATCAGAATCTGCCACTCGACTAAATCTACTCCTGTAATCATTTCCGTGACGGGATGTTCAACCTGGAGCCGAGTATTCATTTCTAAGAAAAAAAAGTTCTCTTTTTCATCAACAATGAATTCTATTGTTCCTGCATTTGTATATCCTACTGCTTTGGCTGCTTTTAAAGCTGTTTCATAAATTTTTCTACGGGTTCCTTCTGATAAAAAAGGTGATGGTGATTCTTCAATTACTTTTTGATGCCGTCTTTGAATGGAACAATCCCTTTCGAATAGATGAACGATATTACCTTCATGGTCACCAAAAATCTGAACCTCGACATGCCTAGCTTCCGCAATATATTTTTCGATGAACACCTCATCTGAACCAAAATAGGCGAGTGCCCTTGACTTTGTGGAGGCGAATGATTTGATGAGCGCTTGCTCATTTTCACAGAGCACCATTCCAATTCCACCGCCGCCACTACTTGCTTTCAGCATTACAGGATACTCAATCTGCGCCGATAGGATGCAAGCTTCCTCAATCGATTTTAGACCATAACCACTTCCAGGTACTACAGGGACACCTGCCTGCTCCATTGTTTTGCGTGAGACAATTTTATCTCCCATTAATTTAATTGTCTCGGCGTCGGGACCAATGAATATTATTCCTTCACTTTTAGTAGATTTTGCAAAATCTGCATTTTCTGAGAGGAATCCGTAACCTGGATGTATAGCATCTACCTGTTCACTTTTAGCTATTTCTAAAATTTTATCTGACTGCAAATACGATTTATTAACAGGTGGTTCCCCAACACACACTGCTTTAGAAGCTGCTTTTACATATGGCATTTCTATATCAGCCTTAGAATAAATAGCAACTGTTTCAATTCCCATTTGGTGACAAGTCTTAATAATCCTTAACGCAATTTCCCCTCTATTGGCAATTAGTATTTTTCGCACATGATTTCCCCTTTCATCCCCTCAGCTGTTACACTTCTACAACTTTCTCTATATTTCCTGCAAATCTAGAAAACGCTTTCTGGTGAATATTTAAAGAATTATTTGTATTTTTGTTATATAATAATATTAATTCATTTTGAATAATTTTTTAAGTTCATTTTCATATTATTCAGCAATAAATGAATATATACAATTGATACGATATCATTTCTTAGGGGGCTTATATATGGTGATGAAAGTTGAAAAATTAAAAGTAAATTTTAAAACACTTGAGGAATTTAAAAAATTCAAAGAATATGGAATTCAAGAGCTTTCCATGCTCGAGGATTTAGAAGCGAATATGGTTGAGGATGATAGTGACTCTCCTTTTTACGGAATCTATTTCGGAGACAAACTAGTTGCCCGTATGAGTCTATATCAAATAGACGCTAAGTTTGATCTTTATTTCTATCCACCACAAAATTATTTAGAATTATGGAAACTTGAGGTTTTACCAGAATATCAGAGTAAAGGCTATGGAAAAACACTTGTAGAGTTTGCAAAAAGCTTTGGTCTCCCAATTAAAACGAACCCAAGAGTACAATCAAGAAACTTTTGGGAGCATATGGATTTTAAAAATGTTGAATACGATATGGAGCGCGACAGAGGAGAAAATCCACTAGTCTGGTATCCTGAAGGTGTAGAAGCACAACAAAATTAATAAAGTAAAAAGCGGACATAATGTCCGCTTTTTACTATTTCTTCACTCTTTCGAGGTTTCCGTTTTTATCCATTTGGAATTTTACTTTTTGTTGTCTATCTTCTTCTTGTAGGACAACCATTTTTCGTGCTCTTTCCATAATTTCAATTAAAGAACGATAGTCCTCTTCAATAGCTTTTAAATTTTTTGTTAATCTTTCATTTTCAGCTATAAGCGAATAAGATTTCTTTTCAAGTTCTTTTATTTTTTGAAAAGACTTTTCCTTCGCTTCCTCGATGTTTGTCGCAGCAGCTGCTTTCTTTTGAAGGTTTTCTAGGAAGTGAATAACTGATTGAAATGATATTCCTTCACTGCTAGCTGAAACAGTGGATGACGTTTCTTCAATTTCAAACTCTTTTGTATGCTCTTTTTCTGTCGGAATACTTTGTTTTTTTAATTCTTTCCGCTGCTTTTTAGCGAGTTCGATTCCTGATTTATATTGCTTTCTTACAAATGAGTTCCAGCGGAATCCACAGGCAGCAGATGTTCGAGAAAGCTCTTTTCCAACTTCTTCAAATGCTTGAAGCTGTGTTCCACCTTCTCGAATATGTCTTAACACAACTTCAGCAAGCAATAAATCTTCATCTGGGGACCATGCATCTTGGCGAGTTGGTGACATCAGTAAATCCCTCCTAGTGTTTTTATTCATACATATGCTTCTACTAGAAAAGATAGACTGATAACAGATTGTCTTTATTCTTATTTCTGCGTTTTTTTACTAATAAAATTTTGGACATATTTAAGATGCGAATCACTTTCCCATAGGACACTACAATTCCTTACTTCTTTTTCTATTCTTTCTCTAAGCTTGCTTTCTTCCCACTTTTGAATCCAGATCATTTTATATGATTCTAATACCTCTAAATCAACTACTAAAAGCTTCTCCATATAGGCTTCGCATGCAGTGATGGGTTTATTTGAATAAATATGATCAATAAAGCCCACTTCTCTTAAATACTCCGCAGTTTGAATTTCAGCTTCCATTAAGAGCTTCATGCTACGCACAGTTGGTAGTTTTTCTGCTAAAATGGTCCCGCCGCCCCAACCTGTGGTAATCACTTGTTTACCTTGTACAAATCCAGCGCTTATCCCTTCTCTCGCTAAACGGAAATCACAAGCAGCAGCCAGTTCACAACCGCCGCCGATTGCTGTACCATTCAAAAGGGCAATTGTTGGTTTAGTCATTGTCAGAAGCGAATATAGAATCTGAGACATTTTTGAAAGCATTGCATAAGCTTCTTCCTTTGTTTGAAGGTGGTGAAAAACAGATAAGTCTCCTCCCGAACAAAAAGCTTGGTCCCCTTCTCCAGTTATGACAAGTGCATTAATAGCAGGATCATTTGCCAAAGAAATCGCCTCTGTTAATCCATGCATGACATCATAATTTATTGCATTTCTTTTTTCACTCCTGGTGATCGTAAATAACAAATAACCCATATCTCGTTTCTCAATAGAATATGACAAGCAGTTTCTCCTCCTTTTTGTACTGAATATATGTAGGTGATTAAAATTTCTTGAAAACGACAAAAGCACAAGGGCATACTGCTCCTTGTGCTTTTATCCTAATGGAAATTAGTCGTTAACAACGTCTTTCCCTTTGTAAGTACCGCAAGCTTTACATACGCGGTGAGCAAGTTTCATTTCACCACAGTTTGGGCAACTTACCATACCAGGTACGTTTAATTTAAAATGTGTACGACGTTTTCTTTTTACAGTTTTAGAAGTCCTTCTAAAAGGTACAGCCATTCTTCCCACCTCCTTAAAGAGTATTAAGAAAGTAATGAAGGCCAGGAATGCTGGTTCTTCACTTTGCTTCTTGTTTTGCTGATTATGATTCGGAAGAAGAATTGTTTTTGTCAAAAAACTTTGCAAGACCTGCTAGTCTTGGATCAATCTTTTTGGATTGATCTTCATCATTCAGAACTTCCCAGTCTTTACCGGATTGGGGTGCAGCATCTTCATGATTGACATCTTCACAGAACACTTGCATTGGAACTTCTAGTAAAAGGATTTCTCTAATGACTGGCATTAAATCAATTACTTCCCCTTTTACTTGATATACTTCCTCTTCAGTTTCATAAACTGAACCTTGTAAGAGGAAAGTTTCAGTTGTTTCGACATTAATCGGAAGTTTTACATCCACTAAAGTACGAGAACAAGGCAGGATTAAATGCCCTACTATTTTCAAATGAAATGTCACTTTCGTTGAGTCAATATCACCCCGACCAGTAATATGCATCGGAGAAACTACACGAATCGATGGATCCGTTTCTTTAATATCATCAACTCGAATGGTATCATCAATCAGAAAATCCTTGTTTCGATATTTTTGTAATTGGCTTAATGTCCATTTCAATTGAATCACCCCAAGGCAACAAAGGTAATTATAGCCTTCGATTAAATTTTTGTCAATGTTTTTTCTTTACACCTAAAAAGGTGATTTTCATTTTAATATTTTTTCACTAAAAACGTCTTCATGTTAGTTTACCCAGTTAAATCAGATTACAATCCTAGCTAATCATTATCGTAAACCATTATCTAATTATGGTAACTTTTGCTATAATACGATTACTGTAAAAATTACCATGATATAAAAAAACAAATAAGGAGATCTTTAATGATGAAAGCAGTTGGTGTAATTGTTGAATACAATCCTTTTCATAATGGGCATGCCTATCATCTACAAGCAGCAAAGGAAACAGCTCATGCTGATATTGCTGTAGCTGTTATGAGTGGGAATTTCCTTCAACGCGGTGAGCCTGCTCTTATTTCTAAATGGTATCGGACAAAAATGGCTCTTCTAAATGGCGTTGATATCGTCTTGGAACTTCCTTATCGATTTGCAACGCAAAAGGCAGAAACTTTCGCAAATGGTGCGATCTCGATTCTAGATGCAATTGGCTGCCATTCACTTTGCTTTGGCAGTGAAAGCGGGGATATTTCATCCTTCTTGCAGACCGTTGACTATTTGGATAGGCATAAAGATCGTTTTGATGAAAATATTAAGATGAATATCAAATCAGGTGTTAGTTACCCTAAAGCATTATCGTTGTCTTTTCAATCCTTGTCAAGCCCTGAAAATCTATTAAGTCTAGAAAAACCAAATAATATCCTTGGTTTTCATTATGTAAAAGCTTTAAACCGGCAAAATAGTTCAATCATTCCTCTGACAGTAAAAAGAAAAAATGCTGATTACCATGATGAACACTTTGCCACTGAGACAATCGCTAGTGCCACAAGCATAAGAAAAGCACTGTTCTCTGCAAAAGAAAAAAATAGCTCGATTGAACAATATGTTCCAGACGCTTCTAGTACACTTCTTAAAGAGTATCTAGCTGTATATGGTAATTTTCATGAATGGGAAAACTATTGGAGTTATTTACGCTATCGCTTATTGCATAACAGTCCTGAAGAGCTAAGAGAAATTTACGAGGTTGAAGAAGGAATTGAGCACCGATTAATTGCTGCGGCACTTGATTCCTCTAACTTCAAGGAATTTATGCAAAAGATAAAAACAAAACGATATACTTGGACTAGGCTTCAAAGGATATGTGTTCACATCTTAACCAATACAAAAAAAGCGGAAATGAAAAGCACACCAGAAAAGGCTGCCTATTTGCGCCTATTAGGTATGACAAAGAATGGTAAAGAGTATTTAAATAAATATAAATCCCAATTTAGTCTTCCACTCATTTCAAAACTTTCGGCATATAAAGGAAACGATATCTTTTTAGATATAAAGGCTTCCCGGGTTTATTCCTTTGGTTTAGAAAATCAAATTATGGACAACTTGTTACGTCAGGAATATAAACAACCACCTATTTATATAGAATAAGAAGATGGAGCCATGAAGGCACCATCTTCTTTATTTCATCGGTAATTTCTGCAAATAATTAATGGCATCATCAATGAAATCCACCGGAACAATCTTCATTTTTGAATCAATCTCGCGTGCTGTCTTTACAGCTAGATTGTAATTGGAATCTTTGCTCCCTTTTTCATTCGGGGCAAAAAAGATTTCTGCCCCCGCCTTGTCAGCAGCAACGATTTTTTGATCAATTCCCCCAATGGGTCCAACTCCTCCTTTTGAGTCGATCGTCCCTGTTCCTGCGATTTTGTAGCCTTTGGTATAGTCTTCTTCCATTAATTGATCATAGATTTCTAGTGAAAACATCAAGCCGGCAGAAGGTCCACCGATTTCATCCGTTTTAACCGTAACTTTTGGATCTACTATAATTTCCTTATCATCAACTAAAGAAATTCCGATACCAATTTTCTTTGGATCCTCTTTGAAGGGCTGAACCGTTACTTCGACTATTTTTGTTTTATCTTCCCTTTTTATCGTTAATACAACTTGATCGCCAGCATTTTTCTTGCCAACAAATTCAATAAAGTTTTCGGAAGATGCAAATTTCTGACCATCGACCTCAATGATACGATCGCCAGGAACTAGTTTTCCCTCTGCGGGCATATCTGGAACTACTTGGACAACGTATACCCCTTTGTATTCGTAATCAACTTGATAACCGGCTTTTTTATAAGCTACCTCAATTGCATTCAGCTTTGATCCCGCCATCATATGAAGCTGTCTAGCGTTATATTCATCTTGCGTTTCAGTTTCGTGTAAAATGGCCTCCAAAGGGTAGAGTTCAACATAATCAAAGAGCTTAGCCTCTACGTAAGAATAGATATTTGCTCTTCCCATCCTCACAGTTGTCAGCATAAAGCTTCCCTTTCCCTCAATGCCATCCTCAACTTGAATGATGGGAGCTAATTCTTTTGCTATACCTGGCTTTGAAACATAATAAGGTAATGAAAAAAATACGCCTGCAATCATCATCAATGCTATAACAATCGAAGAACCTAAAAATATTTTTCTTCTCATAGCATTTTACACCTTCCATCCGTCTATTACATTTTTTATTTGTTCTATTTGTTTTTTTGCTTCTTCTTCTCCAAGCGTGATGATTTCTTCAATGTTTGTAAATGCACGAGAGCTATAAACTTCAACAGGCGGTCGAATCATGATATCAGATTCGATTTCACGATTATTGATGATCTCTGTTTGCATTATATCAATACTTTGCATAATTACATCATAAATCGAAGTGATTTCTGCATTACGCTTTACTCTAGATACGTCAACGGCAATCACGATATCAGCTCCCATTTCTTTTGCAACGGATACTGGCACCCTATCTGACACCCCGCCATCAACTAAGATTCTCCCATTATATTTTTCAGGTACAAATATCCCAGGTATAGATATACTTGCTCTTACAGCCTCCGCCACCGGACCTTGTTTAAAAACAACTTTTTCACCTGTAAGTAAGTCGGTTGTTACGATTCCTAATGGAATGGATAAATCTTCGATATTTTTGCCATGAGTAAAAACTTTTATGAAATCCTTCACTCTTTTCCCGGCAATAAAGCCCATTTTCGGGACGGTAAAATCCAAAAAATATTTCCGTTTAAATGCAGTTGATAATTTATATAAACGGTCTATTTCAATACCTGCCCCATAAAAGCTCCCCACAAGTGCCCCCATACTGCTGCCGGCAATTATATGAATAGGAATCCCTGCTTCCTTCAAAACCTTAATGACCCCTAAATGGGCAAATCCCCGTGCCCCGCCAGAACCAAGCGCCAATCCTATTTTAGGACGCTCCATCTCGTTCCCTCCGTTTCATAAGCTTTACAAGCATTATGACTATACATTTGCTAGGAGAAATCTCGTTCAATCTTATGGTCTAATTTAGCTTTCTATGAGTATATTTGTGTTATATGGGGACAAGTCGAGACTATAAATCAGATGAATAATCCTTATTTTAACATTATTTATTTATACAGTATAACAAAACCCTAGGGAAGGAGGATATTCATTGTTTCGTTCAAAAATAAAAACCATTTTTTTATCTTTATCTGCCATCATTTTAGCAGGTTCCATGATATCCTATCCTAAGGAATCCTTTGAAGCCTCCATCCGTGGGCTTAATATGTGGTGGGAAATTGTTTTTCCATCCTTGTTACCGTTTTTTATCGTATCAGAAATGTTAATTGGTTTTGGGGTAGTCAAGTTTATTGGTGTGATATTAGAGCCACTCATGCGACCTCTATTTAGAGTTCCTGGTGTAGGCGGGTTTGTTTGGGCAATGGGTATGGCATCTGGATTTCCCGCTGGTGCAAAGTTGACTACAAGACTACGCCAGGAAGGTCAGTTGACACAAATCGAAGCAGAAAGGCTTGTTTCCTTCACAAACTCCTCAAACCCATTATTTATCTTCGGCGCCGTTGCAGTTGGTTTTTTCCATAACCCGCATTTAGGCGTCATTTTAGCATTGGCCCATTATTTAGGGAATATTTGTGTGGGTCTTATGATGCGGTTTTATGGCAGAGAAACTCCTGATAAAGAGAAGGACAAGCAAGGTGAATTTATACTAAAATCTGCTTTTTCAGCACTACATCAAACAAGAATAAACGACAAACGCCCCATCGGCAAACTTCTTGGCGATGCCGTAAATTCTTCGATTCAAACATTGCTAATGGTAGGTGGATTCATTATTTTATTTTCAGTAATTAACAAGCTTCTTTTTCATCTACATATCACTGCTACGCTTGCAAAAGGCTTTGATCTTGCCCTTTCATCACTTTCATTTCCTGATATGCTTAGCATTCCATTCATTTCAGGATTATTTGAAATTACAATGGGGAGTGATTTAACAAGTCGGGTTCAGGATGCTACTTTACTCCAGCAAGTGATTATTACAAGCTTTATCTTAGCTTTTAGCGGTTTTAGTGTTCAAGCACAGGTAGCAAGTATTTTAGCCCAGACTGATATTCGTTTTAAACCGTTCTTTTTTGCAAGAATTGCGCAAGGTATATTCGCTAGTCTTTTTGCTTTTATTTTGTGGAAACCAATCTATGTCCGATATTATCAAACTGAACAGCCATCTAATGCTATCCCTGTTGTTTTTTTTGAGGAAGGTACATTGCTGCATACTTTATTCCATAAATTAATAGAACTTGGTCCAATAATCACCATCTTTTCACTGGCAACATATGTTTTGCTTTTATATTTTCAATTAATAAGTAAATCAAAAAAGCCTTAGGTTTCCCCAAGGCTTTTTAAGTTATCTATTAAATTTTTTATCCAGCGCATTTTTTACAACAGGTGGGACAAGTTCTGAAATATTGCCATTGTACTTTGATACTTCCTTAACAATACTAGAGCTTAAGAATGAATATTGACTGTTTGTCATGATAAAGAAAGTTTCAATTTCATCATTTAGAACTCTGTTCATAGAGGTTATTTGCATTTCATATTCAAAGTCTGAGACGGCACGTAAGCCACGAATAATAGCATTCGCATTAACAGCTTTAGCATATTCCACAAGGAGCCCAGAATGTTCATCCACCTTTACATTTGGAAGATCTTTGGTTACTTCTTTTATTAGATTCATCCGCTCCTTTACAGTAAATAGCGGATTTTTTGATGAATTATTCATTACGCTCACATAGACCATATCAAATACCTTTGCGCCTCTTCTTATGATATCTAAATGCCCATACGTGATTGGATCAAAACTCCCCGGACAAACGGCAATACTAGCCACAAAAGACTCCCCCTTATTCCTCTCTAAATCGCGAATAAATTGTTATCGCAATGATTCCATACTTTTCATACTTATATTGTGTAAACTCCCCTACACTTTCAGGCAATTCAACATCATGACTGTGTTCGCAGATAATGTACCCGCCATTTGTTAATAGCGTGCGTTCCGATATTTTTTGCATTAAACTGATTAACTGCTGCATTTTATATGGCGGGTCTAAAAATATGTAATCAAAACGAATTTCCCTTTTTATTAGGGCTTTTAAAGCTCTGTCGGCATCATTTCGATAAACTTCTGCCTTATCCTCCATCTTACATGCTTTGATATTCTCATGGATCGTTTGAATTGCCTTTGCATCTCTGTCGACAAAAATGACTTTACCTAAACCTCTGCTTAATGCTTCCAATCCTAATCCACCACTGCCAGCGAAAAGGTCCAGCCCTAATCCACCATCAAAATATGGTCCAATCATATTAAATAAGGCTTCTTTTACTTTATCAGTTGTTGGTCTCGTTGTATTTCCTGGCACTGCTTTTAATGCTCTTCCTTTGCAAACACCTGAAACGACTCTCAATAGTTATCACCACAATTTTTCCAGTATTCTATTTTTATCATTATCCTATCACAATTGAATAAACTAGCCAACTTGTCGGATTATTTTGCGAAAAATTATTTTAGATACGTATAAGCTTGATAGTTGTGGAGATAATGTAACTAACAACATCAATTCGAGGATGTTGTTGCCAACCGCGGAGAAGACTTACGTTTCCCCATAAGTTCTTCCTCCGGTTTCTCCTCTCCCTTTGCCTTCTATCCTTTATGAGGATGTAGAAGGACCCTGCAGATTTATGTCTGCAGGGTTTTTTCTTTGATTAAAGATTTATATCCAAAAATATGATAAAGTTGGAATGAATTCTTAAACAAAGGGGAGTTATCTTTGATACAACGCTTTATTGAACTAGGTGAGGGTTATTCGGATATATATGAGTTACTTGAACTGGCAAAGGCTAATCAGCACCGTCTTCTTCATATGATGGCATTTCATACGGTAAAGAACGAGAAACAAGTGACATCATTAGCAGTAGTTTTACAGCTCACAGACCCTGGAAAATTCCAAGCCCTTTATATCTGCCGTGAAGGTATCCCTAATCCAAACTTTATTCCGAATAAAAGGTATGATTTGTTTCAACAGACAGCAGAGGAACTTGGAAAGCAAATTATTCAACTATCGGTCAAACCTTCCACTATTTTCCATGAAAAAGAATTATATTATCAACATTTAATCGCAATTTTAAGGCTAAATCACTATATTAAACCGTTGCATTAAAAAAGCTTCAGCGCCGGACGCTGAAGCTTTTTATTTCTATATACCCATTTTATAATCATATTCTTTTGCTTTATCTGGTGCAGCATTTTCAAATTCCATCTTCAGGAAAGGCTTATATGACGGTTCTACTTTCTTAACAAATGAAAAGGAATTAATTTTTTCCATTATCACTTCAAGTTCATCTTGATTACAATAAAGTACAACATATTTTAATTTTTTTGAAACGTAATGAACATTTCCAAAACGTCTTAACATTTTTGCTTGCTTTAAGGAATATAGCCAAATAACCAATCCTTGCCGTTGAACGAACATACTTATTTTCCCCTTCAATAAACCATCATTTTAATAAGTCTAGCATATTAAAACACTCTTTTTCAATTCAAACTTTACTGATGATTCCAAAAGTAAACCAAAACACCAAAGGATAATGGTGATTCATATGGATTTAGAGCCAATTTGGCAGCTATTTATTAAACAACTTACCTTGAATAAATGTATTACTAAGGTACATTGGAAAAAAATAACTGGCATTCCGTTTTTATTTATTAGCATAACCCCTGAAATATCTCAGCGTACTCTCGAGGAGATTATTAACAAGTGTTCTGTTATAGCCATGAAAGGTCATCGCTTACACAGCGAAACAATATTTGTCCGACATGATGACATGCTTTATGTTTTTCGTCACCGGTTTTATGTACCACAAGAAAAAATGTTTTGCTGTGGGAACCTATGTGTTGATTGTACACGGTTAAAAGGATAAGAAAAATCGGCTTAATATTTCTTTAAGCCGATTACTTTAAGCGGAGCAACTGCAGCTTCCACCACCGCCACAGCCTGAGCCGTGGGAACCTGTATCGAAAAATGGATTTCCTGATGGAACTTTTATATGTTGAGAAACTGCACCGCCGACAAATTTACTAATTTCATCTAGCAGACCTTGCAGGTCATTTTCAGCTAATTTGAACTCAGCTACATGTGGATCTAAGTCCATTTCCCGTTTATATTCGCGAATTTGGCTCATTACCCTTTTATAGTCTGGATGGTATTTACCAAAACGCTGCACCTCTTCATAAAGCTCTTTAAGGTTTACAAAACGGTTAATCTTTTCTTGTGTTTCCTTATTATTTTGCATTTTATATAAACAAATTTGATATTCTTCTACAATATCCGATTGTAATACCATTTGTGCTAATTGCTCAGCATATTCTAATAGCTCCACTCTTTCTGATGTAGCAAGCATGGACACCCACCTCCATTCACATTTTAACATGAATGTATGCAGAAAGTGAAATAAACTCTCACTTAGGGATATTTACCAAGAATTCCTTCGTTACTCCGTACGGTACGTTTTTTAAGTCTACAACCTCAAGCTTAATCATATGTTCCCCAGCGGGCAGCCCCTTAATAATAAAAGCGGCTGAGTTTACTTCTTTGGTTCTTTTCCCATCCAACCAAATAACCAGCTTCCCTGCTTTCAGTCCTTTTTCATTTGATTCCCGAAAGCTAATTCCAGATAATATACACTCTACAAACACATCATTGCCTTTGGTTTTGGATTGAACATATAAAGAGGGAGCCTTTTCTGATTGCTCACTATTCACCGGTAAAACTGTTGACTTCTGGAAGCCAGAAAGGATACCCACTAAGAATATAGACAAGATTGTTAATTCCATGTGCTTTTTCAAATCCATCACTCCTTTTAACTGTATTGTTCGCCTCCTTTATTTTTTTTACTCTATACTCTGTTCTACAACAAAAAAAAGACCACAAGCTAAGTGGTCCTTCGTCAATTTTGGTCTTTCATTGACTGTAGCATGTAAAACATCATGGAAGCCATTTGTACATTATTTGTAAATTTCTCTACCTGGTGTGGAATCGTTTTTTTATAGTAGTGAAGCGACTCGATTTCTAATCTTTGCAAATCATAGGGGTTCCTAGAGAGTTTACGATACCAAAGTGGCTGTTCCCTTATAAATTTCTTTAATTCTTTTTGGCTATTTAAGTATTCTAGTACATCTCTTCTCATGAAAACTTTCCCTTCTGTTAGTCTTTACGAAATGAAAAAGGATGTTTGTGTTCGATTCTTGGTGCTGCATGTTTAGGCTGACTACCTTGAAATTGAGATATAACCCCTTGAATAGCGCCCAACGCTTGACTTAAGTTATTTATATAATGCTGAATTTGATCCGGATCCATTTTTTGCACGGTCCCTAGGATTGTTGACATCCAATCTCCTTTTTTTTCATCTGTTTTTTCAGCACTAGGACTAGTTTTAACCCCATTTGTTTCCCAACGATTATCTTCTTCTCCAAGTAGATACCAATCCTCATATAACTCCTGCCAAGTTGAATTTCCATTCCGTACTTCCTTAATTAATGCCGGGTTATTTTTCACAAACTCTTTAAATTTAATCACGGAAGGATGTAAACTTTTTGACATACTGCTTCACCCCTGCCTAAATCCAATGTGCCTATTATACGATATGTTCTAAATTAAAAATTGTGAAAAACCTACTTGCTGTAAAAATTGGATTTATAATGGTAAGATGTCTTCAGAACTAGAAACGAGAGAGGGATTACAAATGAAAGACGCACTACAACAATTATTGAACAATTGTATTGAAAAAGGTTCAGAAGAGGATTTAAGTGCTCTTGCTTATTTATTAGAAGGATTTGAAAAGAAAATCGATAAAAAGTACGTGCAATATATTGATGGGCTGCTTCATATGGAGAGAAAAATAGATAAGGAAAAGAAGACCTGTGAAATCATAGTACCGTTAAATGCTATTTGGAATAATTCATTAGATATTGTACATGGCGGGATCACTGCTACTCTTCTTGATACAGCAATGGGGACAGCAATAAATGGCATCCTTCCTGAAGGTTATGGAGCAGTAACCAATCAATTGAATATTCATTACATAGCTCCAGGGTTAGGGGATACCCTCCGCTGTAAAGCTGCAATCATTCATCATGGAAGCAAGACGGTTGTGATTTCAGGAGAAGCTTTCCGTACAGATGGAAAAAAAATAGCCCATGCAACAGGTACATTTTTTATCATTCAAAAATAGGGCACATGAGGAGAAGGTACAAAAATGGTAACCGCGGTTGTTATACCGATAATTTGTCTTTACTTCTTTTGGATTACTAGAAAAGAAATGAAACTAAATGATATTAAATGGCTAGCTACTGCTGAAGTCAAAAAAGAAGCCGTCCTAACGGGTGAAATTAAAAGTATTAGCCAAGAGAAACAACGTTTTTATTATCATCGGTATATACTTGTACATGAACTAATGCTGCAAACAGAATCGAAATTAATAAAAGTTAAAAAAATTAGCCCAATTAAAAACAATATTGAGATAGATACCTTTTCGCCTGGCGAGGTAATACGGATATATGGATGCTGGGAAGGCAATCATTTTCACTTTAGCGAATACCAAATGGTTCATATGGACAAAAAATAAAAAGGTGACTATTTGTCACCTTTAATTTTATCGCTATTCTTCGGATTTCTGTATAAAGTTTTGTGTATAGTATTTTTGAAATACCCCCACCCCTAAGTGTGTGAAATCCTCATTTAATAATGACTCTCGATGACCTTTACTATTTAACCATCCTTCTGCCACTGCAGGTCCATCGGTATAATTAGCCGCAATATTCTCGCCTGCAGACTTATAGGCCACATTTGCTGCTTCTAGTCTATCTGAAAGACTGCCAAATTTCTTAGAAGTATGGGAAAAGTCATTGCTATCTGACATATCCTTACTATGACCAAAGGCTACTTCCGAGGTCTCTTCATCCCATATAAGTTTCTTTACATTATGCCTTAGTCGCATAATGTTGGTTATATCAAGTATTTGCTTCTCTGTCCCTGCTTCAATCAATCTCCACTTGTCTTCAGTTGGTTCTTCAAGCTCAATTAATTCCCCGGTATATCCTAGTTCGTAAGGCCGTTGTTTGATTAAAGTTACATCATTCAAAAAGCGGACACTTGATAAACTTCCAGTAAATTTATCAATATTTAATTGGACAAAAACATCACCCAATTTAATTAATGGACGAATATTTAAATCTGTATCATTTAATTCAAAACGATAAGAGTTACCCTTATATTCAATATCTATATTGGTATCAATGAACTGCGTATTAAAGATTTCTTCAATTGGCTGTCCAATTTTAAAGGGTGAAACGTCCACATTTTCCCCGATTGCAAATACTGTCACTACTTTGTTATTTTCTACCCCAACCTGTACATATCGAGCGTAGTCAGTATTATATATATACCATTGATAACCATATAATGATTCATCAATTCTTTGAGGTTCACCTAATTTATCTTTTAAATAAGCGAGATCTTGACCAATTAGTAAGCCCATACCACTTGTTGGCCGTTCAGCAGATGGTTTCTCTTGAATACTTTTTTCTTGATTTTGATATAATGATTCATTCATTTCTAACGTATGTTCATCAGTTATTAAAACTTCATTACCGTCTTTTTCATTTATACTTCCATAAAAACCAATTGTCACGAAAATAGACGCTAGGATGAGGATTCTGAAGAGAGTACGCAGATGTATTCACCCTCTCTTTTACTTTTTCTTTCATTTTATGTTTTGCTTTTGTTAATTATATCACCATTATCTTTGTTGGTAATAGTGAATATTAAAATCATCAGAAAAATAAAATATATAAAAAAACAGATACACCATTTGATGTATCTGTTTTTTCATTCATTAATGTTGGACACCATTATAATTTTGCTCTGAAATTTCAGTAAGTGCCTCTTTTGCTTGATCATCTGTCATTTTTCTTATTGCGAAATCACCTAGGGTAACAATTCCAATTAATTTATCCCCTTCCACTACTGGAAGTCGTCGGATTTGATGCCCAGCCATTAAGTTAGCTGCTTCGTTAGTTGACGCATCAGCAGAAATTGTAATAAGTTTGTCGCTCATTATATCCTCTACTTTTGTGGATCCCGGATGTTTTTCAGCTACTCCTCTTACAACAATATCGCGGTCGGTAATCATACCAACAAGCTTATCCTTATCGACAATAGGAATTGCGCCAACATTTAATTCTTTCATTTTTACTGCAACTTCAAAAACATTATCCAACAAAGTACAACACTCTACTTGATCTGTCATAATATCACGAATCTTTTCCAATTCTTCGCCCCCAATAGCAGATAAAATATTATTTAACATTTACTTATCTTTACCAATAAGGAATGATTTATTCGATGATGTATTCATTGCAAGTTTAAACATTTTCAACTATTATTAAATTGAATTAAATTGCTATCCTGTCATAAAAATAACAATAGGGGTAAGGCATTGTTTCTAGGAGGGACTATTTATGAAATTCGAGAATACCGGCTTTGAAAAAATGAAAGCTGATTTAAACCGTTTAGATGATGTAATGCTTGATTACGGTTTAGTTCGTGAAGGTCAGTGGGATTACGAGCGTGTTACATATGATCGTAAGTTTGAATTAAAAGAAGGGGTATTTTACTTACGTGTCCGCGGCTATGCAGTAGAAGGAGATGTTGATACCAATAAGGCTGTCATCCAGTTAATGACACCTCTATTAGGGAAACATTATTATCCTCATGGAGTAGAATATGGTGAAGGAGAAAACTTCCCAACTTCCCTTGTAAACCAATGTAAGAAAATTCTTGATGACGTTAAATCAGAGGTCGAAAAATTTGCTTTGTAAACAAACTGGCGCATGAATACAATTCATGCGCCGTTTTTATTTTTTTGCTCTGTTAAACTTGGCTGTTGATTTCCGCTCCAGGCACTTCGCTTTCCGCGGGCGTGACGGGGAGCCGCCTCGGCGCTTAAGCGCCTGTGGGGTCTTCCCAGCCTCGTACTCCCGCAGGAGTCTCGTGCCTTCCGCTCCAATCAACAAAGTCGTAAAATTCAATATTATCCCTTAACATAACCTATTTTTAAAAGAAATCATAAAAATATGGCTTGTTCATTGGAATTAGTTCTTCTAAAACAGCAATTTCTGCTTCATGACCCTTTATCCAGCCTAGTTCGAATAATTCAGAGGGCCGTTTGTAACCAAATACAATCGCAGTTAATGAATTAATATCTAATCTAACTCCTCTTTGAGGAGGCTGGGTACAATTGCTTCCAGTCTTTTCTTTATAGACCTTTACTTCTCCATTACTAATTAAATAACTTCCATTGTTCCACGTGGCATAGTCATCTTCAAGGTGCAGAAATACTTTTTTTGTACTAGCATTAAATTGATATCTTTGTAAACATTGCTCTGCATCGACTATTCTTCCCATAAAATATGGAGTAACTTCCATCTTTAATTTTGGCTGCTGAACAATAAATGGTAAGCCCTCATGGTTAGAAGTAAGAATGCTAACACTTTCAACCATAGAATCATGCTGACAAATAAAATTCCATAAACCAATCCTTGCCCCATGATTTAGCGGTACGAGCTCCTGAACGTCCATTTTTCGCTCTTTTACCTCATATACTATATATCCCATTGCCTCATTATTTTCATTATAATAAACGGCTATTTGCCCATCATCATAGATATTATTTTTCCACCACATAGTATCACGGACCAGCATACCCATATATTTTTTACTAAACTCCGCATAAACGGATTCAATATCAGGATGATGACTTTCCTTTGTAAACCTTTTAATAGCTCCTGGCTGATTAAGTAAGAATTTAAGATCCTTTTTCTCAATCAGAATCTTTTTATTTTCTGTAAAAACCTCCCAGCCAAATTTACGATAAAAGCCAATATCAAAAGGATGTAATAATGAGACGATTTGTGACTCCTCTTTCATCCGTTTTAATGCATCAATGATTAACCTCTTAACATAACCGTTTCTTCGATACTCTGGGTAGGCTGCAACTCCTGCTATACCACCCATTTTCCATTCATGTCCATTCATAAATATATGATGTGGAATAATATGCAGTTTGGCAGCCAGAATATTTTCATCCCAAACTCCTATTACTTTGTGTTGCTTTAACATCTCCATTCTTGCAGGAACATTTTCTTCAGGAATTTTATATTGAAAAGCATACATTGATAGATTCATTGATTCTAAATAATCTTTTTCATTAAGTTCCTTTATTTCCAATTCCATCACTCCCCTTCTAAAATATTTCTATCAAAGAACTAAAATTCCTTAAAAAAAAAAAAAGTGTCTATTGAAGACACCTTTAAAATCCTAGGATTGCTTTAATAACCGAGGTAGTTTCTCCTCCGTGATAAAAAACATAAAGTAATAAGTAAACCGCTACACCTGTGATAGCAGTGAAGAACCAAATAACACTTGTAATGGGTCCAATCTTCCTATGCTTGGTTAGATTATTTTTATAACCAGTATACAGCGTAACAATCCCGAAAACGGCACCTGTAGTTGCTAAAATGATATGGAAAACTAAAAACAGAGTGTAATATATTTTTAGATTCTCCGGACCTCCAAAGGCTGTGTTTCCTATAAATATAGTTCTAGAAGCATAGATGATAAAGAAAATAAGTGCAAAGATTGCAGCAGTGAACATAGTCTTTTTATGTGCTTCTATTCTTCTTTGTTTAATTTGCCACCAGCCTATTGCAACCGTAATGGCACTTAAAACAATAAAGGTCGTACTTATCGTTGGTAAAATCGGTAGGGAATTCATGGAATTAGCCTCACTTTTTATTTATTCTACAATAATTTTAGTTTAGTTCTCCCATTTTTTCAATAAAAAGAAAATCTCCCAGTACTATGGGAGATTTATTCAATCAGAGAAGGCTTTAGAGTCTGCTTCATTTCTTTTTCAGATTCTGCTTGATCTTTTCGGTACCATTCAAAGAAAACATGTCCTAAGATAACTCCATATACAATTTCCTGGATGATTTTCATTAATACTCCACCAAGCTGTTGATCATGTAATAACGACATCGAACTAAATAATTCTGGACCACTTATGCTTAAACCAGCAAATGTTGCCGGACCAACACAAAGACTCATTACTTGAGCCCAAACTTCTGGGTCAGAATAGGTAGCGTATATTGACGCAGGAGCAAAAATAATTAATGCGCATGCAGGGGTAATTAATATTCCGTCTGCAAAAATATAACCAACCTTTTTTAATCCACTTAACCTTTGATGCTCTGGTACAGGGTTAATGAGCGGCCACCACATGAATATCGCAACGATAAACAATAGAATGGAATATCCAGCATGTAACCAGAAGCTTTGCATGACTCGGTCAAAAATCATTGGCACATGGTAAAAAGAAAACAATCCGTTAAAAATGATTAAAGAAATGAGTGGTTTTGTAAAAAACTTAAATAGTGAATGAAACAAGTTTATCTTGAAAAGCTTTCTCCAGATCCAGACAGGGATACCAAATATAAAGATTGGTGGTATCACAAGAACTAAAAGCGCCATTGAAATCATATGGACGTAAAACATTAAATGAGCCATTAAATCCAGCGGAGAGCCCTTAATTGCATAAATTAGTGAAATCGAGAGTAAAAATAACCCAGCCTGTTTTTTAGTTAAAGGCTCACTATCTACAAACCTGCTGCGGAATGTAATTGTAATTAAAAAATATACAGCTGTAACTGCAAGTAAACATAGTAGAAAGTACGGGCTCCAAAGTGCCTTAAAGCCAAAAATATCTAATGTAAGCACCGCATATCACCTCTAAATAGTAGTTAAATCATAGTTCTATTATATACGTAAGCAAATTAAAGAAGCAAAGAAATGAATTAATTCCCTATAAAAAGAAAATCGGCATAAAGCCGATTTTCTAAAAAAATTACCACCAAATAATTGTTGAGAAAGCTAACACAGTCACTAGTCCAACAAGTAATCCTGAATAAAGAAACATTGATGGTGCTTCATGACCTTTATGGCTCATATGCATGAAATAGTAAAGCTGAAATATTACTTGTACGACAGCCAAGAGGAGAATAAACGGAACGATAAACCAAGCCGAAAATCCTTTAATGGCTACTGCTGCAAAAGCAATTAATGTTAAGAAAATCATCAAGGCGAAGGAAACGACTTGATGTCTCATTTCTTCAGCGCTTTTTTTTCGACGATATTCAATGTCAACTCTTGGGTTCCCTGAATTTAATTGTGAATTTGCCATCAGTTTATCCCACCATTCCCATTAAATAAACTACTGTAAAAATGAATACCCAAACTACGTCAATAAAATGCCAATACAAACTAGCAACGTAAAATTTAGGGGCATTATATAAATCCAAGCCGCGTTTGGTATTGCGGATGATTAACGTTGTAATCCACAATAGTCCAAATGCAACGTGAGCTCCATGGAACCCTACTAATGTGTAGAATGCAGATCCAAATGCACTGCTTCTAAACGTATGATGATACTCATGCACATAGTGATTGAATTCATAAATCTCTAATCCAAGGAAGGCAAGCCCTAATAATAGAGTTAGGACTAACCAAAGATTCATTTTTTTCGCATTAAAGTTTTTCATGTGATACATAGCATATACGCTTGTTAAAGAGCTTGTTAATAACAGCATTGTAGCTACAAATGTCAATGGCAAGTCATATAAATCTTTCGCTAATGTATGCGTTGAATCAGGTACTTTGTCCTTCAAAGCTAAGTAGGTAGCAAAGAGAGAGGCAAAAAGCACCGTCTCTCCACCTAGGAAGAACCAAAAGCCTAAAAATTTATTCTTTGCTTCAAGGGTTGACTTTTCAGGCTCAGCAGGCCATGTTTCATACGTTAATTTATCTTCTGCGTGCATTATGCCTTAACCCCCTTATCCTCGTCATCAATCAATTCTTCTTTATGAATATGGAAACCATGGTCATCCTTAACAGAACGTAAGAACATAGCTCCAAAGGTAATCAATAAACCAATGATAAGGACTGGAACAGACCATGCTTTATCATCCATATTAAACAATGCACCGAACGCAGCTACAAACAACCCAAATGCGATCACAAATGGCAGGATGGATGAATTAGGCATGTGAATATCTCCTAGTGGTTCAGCAGGAGTCATTCCTTTTTTTCCATCCATCTTTTCTAACCAGTAAGCATCCAATCCACGTACAAGCGGAAGCTGTTTAAAGTTATAGAATGGCGGTGGTGAAGGAAGTGACCACTCGAGTGTTCTTCCATCTCCCCATGGATCATTTCCAACTTTAACATTTTTAACTGAGGTCATGATTATGTTATACAGCAAAACGATAACCGCTAAAGACATAAATGCAGCCCCAATAGAGCTAATTAGGTTTGAAGTTTCAAATCCTTGACCTGGTAAATATGTGAATACACGACGCGGCATTCCCCAAAGACCAAGAAAATGCTGAATAAAGAATGTCATATGGAAACCGATGAAAAACAACCAGAAGGTAATCTTACCTAATGTTTCACTTAACATCGTTCCAAACATTTTCGGCCAATATAGGTGTGTACCAGCAAAGATTGCAAAGACAACTCCGCCAACAATTACGTAGTGGAAGTGTGCTACAACGAAATAAGTATCATGGTACTGATAGTCCGCTGCTGCTGCTGCAAGCATTACTCCAGTTACCCCACCAGCAAGAAACGAAGGAATAAATGCCAAGGCCCAATGCATTGGAGTAGTAAATTTAACACTGCCTCCCCAAATGGTTAATAGCCAGTTGAAAATTTTAATACCAGTTGGAACACCAATTGCCATTGTTGCAACAGCGAAAATCGCATTGGCAACAGGGCCTAAACCTGTTGTAAACATATGGTGTGCCCAAACCATGAAGCCCAAGAAGCCAATTAATACAGTCGCAAAAACCATTGAAGAATATCCAAATAAACGTTTTCTTGAAAAAATCGGGAATATTTCCGAGAAAATCCCAAAAGCAGGAAGTATCAAAATGTAAACTTCTGGATGTCCGAATATCCAGAATAAGTGCTCCCAAATAACTGTATTTCCACCCATGGTGGTAACAAAGAAATTAGACCCGAACATACGGTCAAACATCATTAAGACTAAACCAACTGTTAAAGGTGGGAAAGCAAATAAAATAAGTGCAGAAGTGACAAATGTTGTCCATGTAAACAATGGCATTCTCATATAAGTCATTCCAGGTGCACGCATGTTAATAATCGTTACTAGGAAGTTAATACCACCTATTAGTGTACCTAGACCGGATATCTGTAGTCCCAATACGTAGAAATCAACCCCATGACCTTTGGAGGCCATTGCCAGGGATGCATATGATGTCCATCCTGCGTCAGGTGCTCCGTCAAAAAACCATGAAAGGTTTAGAAATACTCCTCCGAAGAAGAATAACCAAAATCCTAAAGCGTTGACAAATGGAAACGCCACGTCACGGGCACCAATTTGTAATGGCATTACCGCATTCATAAAAGCAAAAACAAGCGGCATTGCTGCAAGGAATATCATCGTTGTTCCATGCATGGTAATAATTTCATTGAATAATCCTGCACTTACAAAATCATTGTTAGGTACTGCAAGCTGGATACGGATAAATACAGCCTCAAGTCCGCCAACTACAAAGAATAATCCACCTGCAATAAGATATAGGATTGCGATCTTTTTATGGTCAACAGTCGTAAGATAGTCCCATATAGTCGCACCGAAACCCTTTTTTTGTGCGTAGGTACTCACAATTTTACCTCCCTTTCTACCAATTCCCCTATTATTCCTGAACTTTTAATCCCATTAAATAAGCAGTTAAAGCATTAAGCTGATCTTCAGTTAATGGATCATATTTATCAGTCATTAAATTTCCTGGCTTGTATTTTTCAGGTGTGCGCAACCAATTTTTTAATTCATCTTCATTATGGTCTAAGACACCAGCTATACGTGAGCGTTCTCCGAAGTTTGTCAAGTTAGGTGCAAACCTTGCTTCTGGAGGTGTTGTATTTGATGGAGTTACAGCATGACAGCTGATACAGCTTTGATTAAAGATATCTTGACCTTGCTGAGCCAAATCTGTTTCAGCTTTTGCAGGTTCTTTAACCTCTTTCATATCGGCGACCCAGTTATCAAAGTCATCACGGCTCAATGTTTTAACTTTAAAGTCCATTAATGCATGTGATGGTCCACAAAGCTCAGCACACTTCCCGTAAAATAAATCTCCAGCTTCTTCTGCCTTCTTGCTGTCAAATTCTAACCAAAATTTATTAACATTCTCGGTATTCGTATCAAGCTTTCCGCCTACCGCTGGAACCCAGAAGGAGTGTTTAACATCAGAAGATATTAAATTAAAATATACCTTTTCATCGGTCGGAACAACTAAATCTTGACCAGTAACAATGCCTTGACCAGGATATTCAAATTCCCACCAATATAAATTGGAACGAACATTGATGACAAGCGCATCTGAACCTTTTTTATCCATTGGTGAAACATCTGCTAATTTAAATGTAGCAGAAACCGTTGGAACCGCTAAAAGCAATAGTAATAAAATTGGTATAACTGTCCAAATAATTTCTAGTTTGTGACTTCCTTCAACCTGTTTTGGTATCTTTTCATCTTTTCGTCTAAATTTAAATAAGACGATAAAAAAGATTACCATTACAACTACAATAACCCCTACCATAATCAATGTACTAAGTTTCATCAGATCATATTGAATCTCTGCAACTTCACCAGCAGGCCTTAACGTCGATAGGAACGGTTCGCCACATCCTGAAAGGATAAGCGAAAGAATCGCAAATATCGAGAGCAAACGCCATTTTGCAAGCCTTTTCATAGCTAAATCAAACCCCTCTTTCGCTAAATAATTTCTTTAAATATCTGTGATCAAAAATGTATGTAGTATTATTCCTTCTTAATTGTAAAAAGAAACACGGAGGCAAAAAAGTTATTAATGCCTCCAATATTTTTTTATTACTAGGAATACTTATATTCCCCTTATTTAAGAAAGAACATTCTAGCTAAACCAATGTAACAATGACCATTGCGACAAAAATAATGGTTAAATATTGCAATGAGTACACAAACATTAACTTTGCCCACTTAATATCATCTTTGATCTTATATCCATAAATCCCTAATACAAGCCAACCGATATTTAATACCGTTGCCAAAATTAGAAATGGGATTCCTAATGAAGTAAGTAATATAGGTGTTGGCAGTAGTGCTGCTACCCATATTAAGATGTGTTTCTTTGTTGTTTTAAAGCCCTTCACCACTGGAAGCATTGGGATACCAGCAGCTCTATATTCCTCTACCCTTCTCATTGCAAGAGCGTAGAAATGAGGAGGCTGCCAAATAAACATAATTATAAACAATGACCATGCCATCATATCAAGATTTCCATCTACTGCAGCCCATCCAATTAATGGGGGTACTGCCCCAGAAATACTGCCTATGATGGTATTTGATACCAATTGTCTCTTTGACCATAGAGAATACAGGACAACATAACTAAAAACCCCAAGCAGTCCAATCACTGTTGCAGTTATGGTAGTAAACAATAGAAAAATTGTACCCAGAGCTATTAAGAAAATCCCCAATCCAAGTACTTTTGAAGGAACTATTTTCCCTGTAACTGTAGGTCTTGCTTTTGTTCTTTCCATTAAATGGTCGATATCTCGATCAATATAATTATTTATACTGCATGAACCAGCAATAATAAGGGAGGAACCAAGAATGGTATATAAAACTATATCTAAGTTATTTAGAAAACTTTGACCACTAAAATGCAGAGCAAGCCATAAACCTGTAAATGTCGTAATAAGATTTGAATTTACAATCCCAATCTTTATAAGTGCCATAAAATCTTTCCACATTGTGGCTTTTTCCATATGTGAATTAAGACCGGTTGAGCCATTTTCTATCGTTGCTTCACCGTATGCCTTTGAATTTGGCATCTTTCCCCCTCCTAAATATGTTGTAATTATTATTATAAACCCGATAGATAACTTTACCAAATTATAATGGTTATTTAAAAGCTATTATTATTTTATAATATTGTTATTTAAGGAACACTTTCTCTGTATATTAAATCACACTTTTGTCTATTTTTGTGAATTTTTTTCGAATAATTTATGTCTAAATTGTGTCAGTCAGTATTTAATAAACATTATACTATATTTTAGAATCTTTAGATAATAAAACACACTCTAATTTAAGCAAAATCCAAATAATTTCTTTATGTTATAGGCAACAAAAGGAAATTTAAATGTTGTTTTATATAAGATTAATTTAACCCATTTTATATTACTAACAGACCTTTATCTATTTAGCAATAGTTTTCACTATAATAATAGTAAAAACTCAAAGTTATCCATAAACTTATTTTTTTTAAAAGTTATGCAAAAATTTCAGTTTTAATTCTGTTCTTTTTCCTATGTTTTCGTTATGATAAGTAAGTACTTTTATCGCTTCATATTCAAATCATTATACTTACAAAATATCGAAAGAATTTATTAAACTTTTATTTAAGAAGGTGATTTTTTGCAACGTTCTTTAAAGTGGTTAGCTGTTGCAACTACTATTGGAATGATATTAGTTTTACTTGGGGGAGCCCTTGTAACCAAAACGGAGTCCGGTATGGGGTGCGGAAGATCATGGCCTTTATGTAATGGGGAGTTCGTACCAAGTGATATAACTCCCGAATTAGTCATTGAACTTGCCCACAGACTCGTGTCTGGCTCAGTTGGTTTTCTAGTACTCATTTTATCTATTTGGTCTTGGAAAGTAATCGGGCACATTAGGGAAACCAAATTCCTATCTTTTCTTTCTTTTTTCTTTTTACTGTTACAAGGATTGATTGGAGCAGCTGCAGTAATTTGGGAACAGTCTGACTTTATCCTCGCCCTGCACTTTGGTATATCACTAATTTCCTTTGCCGCTGTATTTTTGCTTACTTTATTAATCTTTGAAATCGATAAAAAGTTTGATGCTGATAAACTCATTATCGATAGGAGAATGGGCTTTCATATTATCTCTATTTCCATTTATAGCTACTTTGTTATTTATACAGGTGCTCTAGTACGTCATACTGAATCAAGCTTGGTTTGCCGTGATTGGCCATTATGTATCAATGATAGCCCAGCGCTGCCAAGTAATCTTTATGAGTGGGTACAGATGGGACACCGTGCAGCAGCTGCTGGTATCTTCATATGGATAGGTTATGTAACTTACTTAGCTATTAAAAAGTATCGTCAGCAAAGAATTATCTATTGGGGTTGGATCAGTGCATTTACTTTAGTATCCCTCCAAGTATTATCGGGAGCACTCGTTATTTTTACCCGATTAAATCTTTACATCGCATTAATGCATGCATTATTTATTACCTGTTTATTTGGTGTTCTAAGTTATTTCCTGCTTTTACTCTCAAGGTCACGAAAGAATCATTAGATATAAAAAAGTTGCCAAGAATTAAATCTTGGCAACTTTTTTTCGATCATTTTTCAAGTTCAAGCAATAAATCTCCGGTTTGAATAGCGTCCTCATTTTTCACGTAAATATCCTTTACTACTCCTGAATATGGAGCTTGGACTGTTGTTTCCATTTTCATAGCTTCCGTGATCAGAAGATGGTCTCCTCGTTCTACTCTTTCCCCTTTTTCCACTAATACTTTGACAACAGTACCAGGCATGGTTGCTGAAATATGCGTTTCATTTTTAGGGTCTGCTTTTAATCTAGATAATACCGCTGCTTTGATACTTTCATCTTTGATATTTACCTCACGTGGCTGCCCATTTAGTTCAAAATAAACAATACGAGTGCCATCCGCCTGCGGCTGACCAATTGAAACAAGTTTTACAATTAGTGTTTTTCCTGTTTCAATTTCCACTTCAATTTCTTCCCCAAGCCGTAGTCCATAAAGGAAAGTAGGGGTATCTAAGAAGGATATATTTCCATATTGGTCAACCGTATTCAAATACTCTTTGTAAACCTTCGGATAGAGTGCATAGGAAATCAAATCAATATCCGAAACGTTTCGGCCAATTTCCTTACCTAACTCTGCCTTTAATTCTGTAAAATTAACATCAGGCAGTAACTCACCAGGACGAACCTCCAAAGGTTTTTTACCTTTTAAAATAACACGCTGCAGTTTCTCTGGGAATCCTTGATGAGGCTGGCCGAGATACCCTTGGAACAATTCAACTACGGAATCTGGAAAGTCTAGAGAGTCTCCACTATAAAGGACATCACTTTCTGATAAATTATTTTGCACCATAAAAAGCGCCATATCACCTACAACTTTAGATGATGGTGTTACCTTTACTATATCCCCAAACATGTGATTGACCCTAGTGTACATTTGCTTGACCTCATCCCACTGATCGCCAAGCCCAACACCCTTAGCTTGCTGTTGGAGATTACTGTATTGTCCACCCGGCATCTCATGCTGGTACACCTCTGAATGTGGTGCAACCATTCCACTTTCAAAATCGTGATAATATTTTCGGACATCCTCCCAATAATAGGAAAGCTGTTCAAGGGAATTAATATTTACATTCGGTTTCCTATCTTTACCTTCTAATGCATAATAAAGAGAATTTGCGCTTGGTTGTGATGTAAGCCCCGCCATCGCACTTAATGCTGTATCCACAATATCTACTCCGCCGTCAATGGCACGAGCATACGTGAAGATACCATTCCCGCTTGTATCATGGGTATGAAGATGAATTGGAATATCAATTGTTTCTTTTAATTCAGATATAAGTCGATAGGCTGCTTCTGGTTTTAGCAAGCCAGCCATATCCTTAATCCCTAAAATATGTGCCCCTTGATTCTCTAGTTCTTTTGCAAGCACCTTATAATAGTTCAAATCATATTTCACTCTTGTTTGATCAAGAATATCGCCAGTATAACAAATAGCTGCTTCTGCAATCTTCCCACTGTCTCGAACTGCTTCAATGGCAATTTCCATTCCTGGTACCCAGTTTAAACTGTCAAAAACTCTGAATACATCAATTCCTTCCTCCGAAGACTTTCTTACAAATTCACGAATAAGATTGTCAGGATAATTTTTATATCCCACTGCGTTGGAACCACGGATTAACATTTGAAACAGAACATTCGGAATTTTATTGCGAAGCATCTGCAATCTTTCCCATGGATCTTCTTTTAAGAATCGATAGGCAACATCAAAGGTTGCTCCTCCCCACATTTCAAAGGAAAACAGGTTAGGCATAAGCTTTGCAGCGGGTTCGGCAATATGCAAAATGTCGGTGGTTCTTACCCTTGTTGCCAATAAGGACTGATGTGCATCTCTAAATGTAGTGTCCGTTAATAATACCTTTTTTTGACTCTTTATCCACTGAACAAGTCCTTCTGCTCCATTTTGGTCCAGAATCTGTTTCGTTCCGTCTTGGTAGTCAAAATCATAGCTTAATTTAGGCACTCGCGGTTTAGAAAACACGGGTCTTTTCTTTTTTTCAACACCCGGGAAACCATTCACAGTAACGGTTCCAATATACGAAAGCATTTTGGTTCCACGGTCCTTACTAACTGGAAATACGAATAACTCTGGTGTTGAATCAATAAATGATGTATCATATTCCCCTCTTCTGAACTTCTCGTGTCTTACTACATTCTCAAGAAAAGGAATATTGGTTTTAATCCCCCGAATTCTGAACTCCCTTAGATTCCGAACCATTTTTGAGGCGGCTTGTTCAAAGGTTAATGCCCATGTAGAAAGCTTCACAAGCAAAGAATCATAATAAGGTGTGATGACTGCACCTTGAAAACCATTTCCTGCATCAAGACGAACACCAAAGCCTCCTCCAGAGCGGTAAGCCATAATTTTTCCTGTATCAGGCATAAAATTATTTAGTGGGTCCTCTGTTGTGACACGGGACTGAATGGCAAAACCGTTAATCCGAATCTCATCTTGTGGAGGAATTCCCACAATTGGGCTGTGTAAATCTTGTCCTTCAGCAATTAATATTTGGGTATGTACAATATCAATTCCTGTTACCATTTCTGTTACGGTATGTTCAACCTGAATCCTTGGATTTACTTCTATGAAATAAAAGTCCTGATCTGAAACAAGAAATTCAACCGTCCCTGCATTTAAGTAAGCTACATTTTTCATTAACTTAACGGCTGCAGAACATATTTTCTCTCTTAATGAATCGGATATAGATACGCTTGGGGCTACTTCTACTACCTTTTGATGACGACGCTGTACGGAACAATCCCTGTCATACAAATGGACAATATCACCATTTTTATCCCCGAATATTTGAACTTCTATGTGTTTTGGTTTCTCGATTAATTTCTCTAGGTAAACTTCGTCACTGCCAAAAGCTGCTTTTGCTTCTGATTTAGCTCGGTCAAATGATTCTTGCATTTCCTCTAGATTTCTAACAATACGCATTCCACGTCCGCCACCGCCAAGGGCCGCTTTAATAATAATTGGAAAACCATGATGGAAGGTAAAGTCCCGAACTTCTTCGATATTTCTGACTGGTCCATCGCTGCCGGGAATTACAGGTATCCCCGCCAATTCTGCTTGTTTTCTTGCTTTGACCTTATCACCGAACATATCAAGGTGATTTGATGTTGGTCCTATAAAAATAATTCCTTCTTCTTCACAACGTTTTGCAAAATGGATATTTTCCGATAAGAAGCCATAGCCCGGATGAATGGCATTTGCACCGCTAAACTTTGCAATTTCAATGATTCCTTCAATGTCTAAATAAGCATCAATTGGTTTCTTTCCTTCACCAACTAAATAAGCCTCATCAGCTTTATAGCGATGATACGCACCTGTATCTTCCCTAGAATAAATCGCAACTGTTTTGATGTTTAATTCAGTACATGCCCGAAAAACCCTAATGGCAATTTCTCCTCTGTTTGCAACTAACACTTTATTGATTTGTCTCGTCAATTGAAGCACCTCTTTCTCTCTCTTTTTGTATAAAAGCGCAGGGACGCAATTTTCCCTGCGCTATGTTCGAAATTGATATACATTTCCATCTTGGTGATTTCTATTCTTTTCTTTTTCTTGTGGCTTTTGTTTATATTTATTTTCATATTTAACAAACATTGAGACATTTACTAGAATACCCGATGCTATTGCTAACTGCAAAAGTGAAGATCCCCCATAGCTCACAAATGGTAATGGGACACCTGTCAGTGGCATAATTCCTGAAACACCTGCCAGATTGATAAACGACTGGATTCCAATCATACTCGATATTCCAATAGCCAATAAACTGCCAAATGGATCCTTACACCTGATTCCAAGATAAATTCCCCTTAAAACAATATAACCTAGAGTAATGATTACAAAGCTGACTCCCCATACTCCTAATTCTTCTGCAATGACTGCCATAATAAAATCTGTGTGGGATTCAGGTAAATATCCTAGCTTTTGGACACTTTTTCCTAATCCTAATCCATTTACACCGCCTGACCCAATCGCTATATATGAATTTGCTAGGTGGAACCCAGAATCAAGTTCATCCTCAAACGGATTACTTAAGACTTCAAATCGTTCCAAACGTTTTTCAGAAAAAATTTCGTCCTGCAAAACTAAAAAGACAGGTGAAATGAGAATCATACCTAGCAATACTAATTTGGTAATATTTTTGAAATTCATTCCAGAGGAGAGAATGATAGTTCCAGCAATTAAACCAATAATAAGTGCTGTTCCAAAATCTGGTTGAAAAGCAATTAAACCAAGCACGATTACTAGGTAGGCTAATGGCGGGAGTACACCATGATTGAACTTGTTAATGTATGCCTGCTTCTTCGCATAAACAGCAGACAAATAAATAATAACCGATATTTTGACAAACTCTGCTGGCTGAATACTAATAAAACCAAAATCATACCAACTTTGAGCATTTCCTCTAACTTGTCCAAATGCAAAAAGACCTAAAAGACCCAAGATAGATAGACCAACCATTGGCAGTAAAAATCTGGTATCTTTCATAATTTTATAAGGAAATAATGCAATAAATATAAAGATTAAACCCGAAGCGATTAGATAAATCTTTTGTTTTTGATAGAAATAATCACTCTCTACTCCATATCGTTGGACTGCCGAAGCCATACTGGCACTATAAACCATCACTAAACCAAATAAAGACAAAAGTACGATTGCAATGATTAATGAATAATCATAGGATTTCAATATTTTTTTAAACATGTGATAACTTCCTCGTTTTTAATATTTTCGTTATTGCTATTATAATAGAAAATGAAACGAATGGGTTGAGGAAAAGTTACATTACTTCAATATTTCGATTAGGAATATTCTGAAAATAGAAATGGTTAATAAAAAACTCAAACAACACATCATCATTGTTTGAGTTTTTTAGCTATTTTCTAATGGATGCATCATGAAGCGCAGATAATTCTCTTTCTAATTTATCTAGTATCTCTTTGCCATCCTTAACATCAATTAAGCCTAATCTGACCGCAAACTCTATCTCTCTAGATAAACCAAACATTTGCGTATCCAATACCTCTTCATAAAGAGGGCATTGAGGCATCGTGAGATTTTCCATTTGCACCTTAATAAGCTTTAATATTTTTTCAGCGTCTGCCTGTAACAAGGCATAGGCTTTTTCCTGATGATTCACAATCATTTCAGACGCCAACATTGATCCCCCCATTCAGAGCGATAACCCAACTTATCTATAAATTTTACCTTTTACCAGAGAAAAATGCAAGAACAATAACTGTCAGGGTTCTTTTGTTCCATCATATTACATATATGACATTCACTCTATTTCACGTTATACTTTAATAGAAATGAACTGGAGGAATGAAAGATGGAAAACATAATTGTACTATCCGGCAAAGTTAACTATTCAATTACTCTCGATCCCACTGTTTGGATTTTTGATGATCGAAAGATTGATTTGACTACTTACTTTTCTACCACTTCTGCACATCCTAACGAACTTGAGGAATATACTAAATCGGTTTCTAAACATTGGGATCGTGAAATAATGGAGGGTGCTGTCTATCCGCCAACCTTAAAAACAGAGAAGAAATATGAGAAAGAAAAGGTATTAACAGGAAGTTTTGGTATCCCGTTTCAGCCTTTTTTAAAAAATGCCGAGCCAGTTGAAAATGCTGCGGCTTTAGTCATAAAAACAGCAACTTCAGAACATGAGGTATCTCTCGATAAGGCAAAGGACCTAATTTTAGGTTTTTCAGAAGTGGGGAAACCACTTTCAGAAGATGGACCTGTCCATGTTTATTTTGGAGATGGATCTAACCAACAACACCCCATAAAAAATGTAAGAGAATTTATTATTAAATAATAAACAACGGGTGCCAATTTGGTACCCGTTTCTCCGTTTATATCATATTTTTCTTTAGCAAGTTAAAGCAAGTCTGCTGCCAGTCTTGCTAATCCGGAACGCTCTCCTTTCAATAATTTAACATGTCCGGAAATAACTTGGTCTTTAAAACGTTCGACCACATAGGTTAAACCATTATTGTAGGCGTCAAGATATGGATGATCTATTTGTTCAGGGTCACCCATTAAGACAATTTTACTGCCCTCACCCACACGTGTTAAGATTGTTTTCACTTCATGTTTAGTTAAATTTTGAGCTTCATCAATGATAATAAATTGCTTCGGCAGACTTCTTCCACGTATATAGGTTAAAGCCTCTACCTCTATTGAACCCATTCCTGCAAGAATGGCGTCCAATTCTCCAGGTTTCTTAGTATTAAAAAGATATTCAAGGTTATCAAAAATTGGCTGCATCCAAGGTCTAAGTTTTTCTTGTTTTTCTCCAGGTAAATATCCTAAATCCTTACCAACTGGGACAATAGGTCTGGCAACTAACAGCTTTTTAAATTCTCTAAAGTCCTCTGTCTGCATTAACCCGGATGCTAAAGCCAGCAAGGTTTTTCCTGTCCCTGCTTTTCCTATTAAGGTTACAAGCGGTATATCTTTACGAAGCAGTAACTCGATTGCCATTGTTTGCTGTACATTCCTTGGGTGAATCCCCCATACATGTTCTTGATTTATGACAAGTTTCTTTACTTTTTGCCTTGATTTATCCACCATCCCCAATGCGGATGCAGATCCTCCTAACGCATCTTTCATAATTAAGAATTGATTCGGATAAAATGAATATCTTCCTATTTCTGATAAAAGTAACTCACCTTTTTCATAAAAAGTTCCCAGCAATTCTACAGGTAAAAAAACTTCTAAAAAACCTGTGTAAATATGGTCGATCTCGACCACTCTGTCACTTAAAAAATCCTCTGCAGTTAACCCAATAGCGTCTGCCTTTACCCTGACTAATGTATCTTTACTTACTAAGATTACTGGTTTTCCATTTTCTTTTTGTTGTTCTTCTGTTGATAAATTTTTTGCTACTGCAAGAATTCGATTGTCATTAGTTTTTTCCACAAAAATTTCCTGTAGTTCATGAAAAGCACGATGATTAAGTTCAATTCTAATGGTTCCGCCATTTTCAAGCGGGATTTTTTCATGAAGCTTACCTGCTGCTCTCAATTCATCAATTAATCTTGATACATGTCGGGCATTTCTCCCTATTTCATCCATGTATCTTTTCTTTGAGTCCACTTCTTCAAGGACAACTGCAGGAATGACTACTTCATTATCTTCGAATGAGAATATGGAATACGGGTCTTGTAATAAGACGTTTGTATCTAACACGTATATTTTACTCAAAGCGACGCCTCCACTTTTTCTAGTTGTTGGCTTGTTAATGGTGCATACAAACCGATTGCTAGATAGGACTTTGGTAAAATATATGTTTGTTCGAATAAAGATAGAAGGATTTCCGCACAATAAATGTAAGTTGATTCTAACAAAACTCGAGTGTTCTTTATGAATCATTTATACAACTCTTTGTGGAGGTGGATAATTTAAATGAAAAAGGTTTTGATGTTTACTACCTTATTATTGATCTTAGCTGCTTGTAACAACAACACCAACAATGCTCAAAATAATGAGAAGCAATCATTAGTTAACGTAAAGAACAGCTATATCGAAGAGGTAGACCGGAAAACGGGTCAGGAAATTTCCAAACGATTAGTTGAACTTGCCACGAGTATACCAAATGTTCACGACGCAACGGCTGTTGTGATCGGCAGGTATGCCATAGTAGGTATTGACGTAAATTCCAAGATTGAACGATCACAAGTTGGGACAATAAAGTATTCAGTAGCCGAAAGCCTAAAGAAAGACCCTTATGGTGCACGTGCAATCGTTATCGCTGATGCAGACACCAATCAGCGATTGAAAGAAATTTCAGCCGATATCCAAAAAGGCAGACCAATACAAGGTATAATGGAAGAACTAGCCGATGTTGCAGGCAGATTAATGCCTGAAATCCCTGGAGATATGATAGATCCTAATCCTAAAAACGCTCCTGAGGAACCAAAGAAAAAGCTGCCTGATGATCAAAAAAGAAGTTTAGAAAAAGATCAAGAAGAGCAATCCAATCATTATAAATAAAAAAGCTTAGTCGTTAGACTAAGCTTTTTTCATTGCTTCCATTACCTGCTTATCTAGTCTGGCAGCCGCATTTTTGTCATACGTTTTGTCATACTGTGGCTCTGTGACAATTTTTGAACCATAGAACATAACGTCTCTAACCTCGTGAATCCTTATTTCGATCAATGCCAGCTTTAAAGGAACGTCCTGCATCCGCTCTTCTTTCAAGGAAGCTTCACCTTGTATGGAATATGTAGATTCATTAGCAATTAAATTGATAACAACTTTATTATTTTGTGTGATATTTTGAATAATTCTAGATTTATTATCTACAGCAAAATAGATTGTTTCTTCATCTTTTGCTAAAATCCATGATATGGCGCTAACATTTGGACCACCTGTTTCATAATCTACTGTTGCTAATGTTACAAACCTTTCTTTCTGCAACTCATCAAATAACGGCTTAATGAGTCTTGGTTCTACTTGATTCGGCATACTTACATCCCCTTCATTCAATTCCTTACAGCTTTATGCCATAAAAACAGACAATCTCATAGTACTATTATCTGTTTTATTCAGCAACTTAATCCCAATTGATTTACCTATCGCCATCTTTGCATGATATACTATAGTATAAACAATATAAAAAGCAAGACTAGAATTGACCCCGAGGTGCTTTATGAGAGTAAAATGCGTAATCTGCGACAAAATTGAATCGATAGAAGATGAATCATTTATAGCAAAACGTCTTCGAAATCGTCCTATCCATACATATATGTGTCAAGACTGTAGTAGTAGAATCTCTGAAAAAACAAAAGCAAGAATTGATACAGGTAACTTTAGATTTTATCGTGCACAGTCAGAGAAGGATGATTGGTAAAAAAAATTCATGCCGAATTCGGCATGAATTTTTTTATTCTTCAATTGGAAAGTTACAATACTTATCTGGCTCTTGGTTAATTTGGTTGAGCATAACCTCGATGAGTTCACGTGGAAATCGAGTCTTCTTCGTTTCACCTTCATGAATAAAAGAAACATAATACATCACTTCATCAGTTGTCACTTCAATGTTTGTTAAATGATGTTCATCCTTAATAATCCCATCAAAAAGGTCTAACGTTTCTCTTGCTGCCGTATCTTCAGGACGAGCGTCGCATACAACCTTTATCGAAAGCCAATTATAAAGTGCATCCTGTACCGATCTCATGTTTATATCCCCCGTTACTTTGCCTCAACTTGCTGTTTTTTCGACTGGTGCAGGCGAATTTTGTAAATGATTAAAATTAATGCTGCAACAACAAGACCCTCTGTTATTGGTAAAAAGATTCCTAGTATAGTTAGAATCGTACATCCTGCAGCTAAAAAGATATAAATCATTATAGATTTTCCGATTGGCAGCTTCTGAGCAAAGCCAAGTTTATAAACCAAAATTGAGAGAGCTACAATTGTAAAATAAAGCAGCCACATTCCCAATTTTGGTTGTTCAGTTACGTTATAGAGGGCTGGAAAAAAAGAAAGCCGGTCCGCTACATTCACGCCTATTACCTCCCCCGAAGAGAAATTAACTTAATTCTGCGACCTTTTTCTTTTTGGCCATTCTTTCACGTTCATTTTTATCTAGAATCTTTTTACGTAAACGAATGGATTCTGGTGTAACTTCACAGTATTCATCATCGTTTAGGTATTCTAATGACTCTTCAAGAGTCATTATTCTTGGTTTCTTAATAACCGATGTTTGATCCTTGTTTGCAGAACGAATATTTGTTGCTTGTTTCACTTTTGTGATATTAACAGTAATATCATTTTCACGCGTGTGTTCGCCAACAATCATACCTTCGTATATTTCAGTACCAGGTTCAACGAAAATTGTTCCACGGTCCTCAACATTCATAATACCATAAGTAGAAGCTTTTCCTGATTCCATTGATACTAGCACACCTTGACGTCTTCCTCCCACTTGACCTTGAAGCATTGGCTGGTAGCTGTCAAATGTGTGATTTATTATTCCATAACCACGTGTCATTGTTAAGAATTCTGTCGTGTAGCCAATTAGTCCACGTGCTGGAACATTAAAGATTAAGCGGACTTGACCTGATCCGTTATTAATCATATCAATCATTTCGCCTTTACGGGCACCAATTGATTCCATTACAGAACCTGTATGCTCTTCTGGTACATCAATTTGTACTCTTTCAATCGGCTCACTACGAACACCATCAATTAATTTTACAATAACTTCAGGCTTAGAGACTTGAAGCTCATAGCCTTCACGACGCATATTTTCGATTAAAATCGATAAATGAAGCTCACCACGACCAGAAACAATCCAAGCATCCGGAGAATCTGTATTTTCAACACGTAAGCTTACATCTGTTTGCAGCTGAGCGAGTAGTCTTTCTTCAATCTTTCTAGAAGTTAAGTACTTACCTTCTCTACCTGCAAATGGGCTGTTATTAACAACAAAAGTCATCTGTAATGTTGGTTCATCAATTCTAAGAATTGGTAATGCTTCTTGGTGCTCAACCGGACAAACGGTTTCGCCCACGTTAATATCTTCCATACCAGAAACAGCAATTAAGTCTCCCGCTACTGCTTCTTGAATTTCCTGACGTTTTAGTCCAAAGAAACCAAAGATTTTCGTTACACGAAATTGTTTAACAGAACCATCTATTTTCATTAATGAAACCTGCTGTCCCACATGCATGGTGCCGCGGAAAACGCGCCCAATTCCAATTCTTCCAACATAGTCATTATAGTCAAGAAGAGCAACTTGGAATTGTAATGGCTCATCACGATTGTCAATTGGTGCTGGTATGTTCTCCACAATGGAATCATACAAACATTGCATGTTTTCATCTTGCTTTTCATGATCCAGGCTGGCAGTTCCGTTTATTGCAGATGCAAAAATGAACGGGAACTCAAGTTGATCTTCATTAGCACCTAGTTCAATAAATAAATCAATAACCTCATCGATTACTTCTAAAGGACGGGCAAAATCACGGTCAATTTTATTAACGACAACAATCGGGGTTAAATTCTGTTCTAATGCCTTTTTTAATACAAAGCGAGTTTGTGGCATGGTTCCTTCATAGGCATCAACAACTAGTAAAACTCCATCAACCATTTTCATGATACGCTCAACCTCGCCGCCAAAATCAGCATGTCCAGGTGTATCTAAAATATTGATTCGTTTATCCATATATTGAATCGCTGTGTTCTTAGCGAGAATCGTAATTCCACGTTCCCTTTCAATATCGTTGGAATCCATTGCACGTTCCTCAACGTGCTCATTTGTACGAAATGTTCCTGACTGCTTTAATAATTGGTCAACCAAAGTCGTTTTCCCGTGGTCAACGTGTGCGATAATTGCTATATTGCGAATATCTTCTCTTAATTTCAAGTGCTTCACTCCTACTTCTATTTAAAAAAATTTTAAGCTATTTATAGTTTCCCATTAACAACTAAAGTATTATACCACATTAATGGTGGAAAACTAAAAGCATTTTCTGTAGAATAAAACTATATTATTTATCATAAGGAATATTTTTTATTTAGGTGACAAAGGAGACTAGCTATAAATGAAGCAAATTAAATGGATTTTTGTATTTTACGCTATACTTGCAACCGTAAGTATTATGGCAATTGGTGTGGCAATTGGTGAAGAAAGTATTTTAGGAATCATTGGCAGCATCATGGCATTAGTACTAGTGATGGGCTTCGGTTTTAAAACAAAAGCCAAATTTAGAGCTAATGGAGAATTATAGGAAAAGCTGCAGCGCCACAGCTAGACAAAAAGAAGCCTATTTAGGCTTCTTTTTACCATTTTCCTTCTTTTAAATAATCATTTATGATTGTTGGGTGTAATCCTGGTTTTGCGACGAGCAGTGAATCTTTTGAAAGGAAATCAAGCTTTTTCCCTCTTATATTGGTTACAATACCACCTAATTCTTCAATAATAACAGCACCTGCAGCCACATCCCAAGGGGATAGTCTCATCGAAATATAGGCATCCACTCTTCCAGTTGCCACAAACACCATTTCAAGTGCAGCAGTACCATATGATCTTGTACCTCTTGCCTCTCTGACCAGTGGTATTAGCAGGTTATGGTCAATACGATGATTTTCCATTACCCAACTTGCATTTAATGCTATGATTGATTCTTTGACTGTCACTTTATTTAATGGTGGCAGCTGTGTTTCATTCATAAAGGCTCCTTTACCACTAATAGTATGATATAATTCACCGTGAGCAACATCATAAATAATCCCAATTTTACCAATACCATTTTCATAAACACCTAAGGATATGGCAAAATTTCTCTGTTGATGAATAAAGTTCATTGTCCCATCAATCGGGTCAATAATCCATACAACTCCATCAAGATTACTTACTTCATCCCCAAACCCTTCTTCACCCAATATCCTCTGGTTTGGGAAAGTTTTTCTGATTTTATCTATAAAAAATTGTTCTATTTCTTGATCTATATTTGTTACTAAATCATTGGGATTTGATTTGGTTTGGATATTTAAGGTTTTAGTAAAAGAATCTCTAATCTTATCCCCAGCTTCCATTACCCATTGCTTAGCGAGTAGATCAATGTACTCCCAGTCCATGTTATCCCTCCAATTTTTTCAATCCTTATATGTAACATATCCTAAGCTTAATCAAATTTAGGTAAGCCTTCAACTTTTAACCACCCTTATTTTAATCGGGCAAAACAATAAACGAACTCTCTACTTCCCTACACAGAGTTCGTTTTATAATATCGATATGAAATTCTTTATTTTCATTCTAAATGGTATCCCCTTTGAAAACAAATTATCAAAGAGCTTTAAGTTTTAGTAACTCTTGGCGGATTTTTTCTAATTTTTGTTTGCATTCCTTCATTTTTTTCTCATTTTTTTCTTCAATGGCCTCAAACAATGTTGCCAGCTCATAATCCATTTCTAATCTCAAATATGCCATTCTTTCCTTCTCGCCAACTTTTTTTAGTGAAGTATTCATCAATTGTTTCATTGTAGCTTTCTCCTTTCAACTGTTATTTAATTTTTCAGACTATTTTTAGTAATATAATATGAGCCACCATGTAAGGTTGCAACTAATATGTGCATTAACCTATATAAGCACTTCGTTTCTAGAATTTTCGCTAGTATGCTACAATAAATGACAAATGTCTGCATATGGAGGATTTTAAAATGGACTTTAGAGGCTTTAATAATGAAGATTTCGATGTTTTTCAAATAGATGGATTAGAGACAAGAATGGAAGCATTAAAAGAAAGGATTCGTCCTAAATTAGAAAGCCTTGGGCTCCATTTTGCACCCACTTTAACTACATTAACGGGTGATGAACAATTTGTTCATGTTGCCAAACATGCTAGAAGGACGATCAATCCTCCCAAAGATACATGGGTTGCATTTGCAAATAATCCCCGCGGTTACAAAATGCTTCCCCATTTTCAAATTGGATTGTGGCAAACCCATTTATTTATTTGGTTTGCTGTTATCTATGAAGCACCTCAAAAACAGGAATTTGCGGCGAGATTAACAAAAAAAATTAACAAAATTTATAAAGAGACTCCTAAAGACTTTGTTTGGTCATTAGACCATACAAAACCTGAATCAGTACCACATGGACAACTATCAAAAGAAGATTTACGCGGCATGTTTGAACGTCTGGAAAAGGTAAAAAAAGCAGAAATCTTATGCGGATATGAAATTAAACGAGATGAAGTTCTTAATTTAAACAATGAAGACTTTCTACAGCAAGTTGAAAATGTCTTCAATAAAGTTGCACCTTTGTATAAGATTGCTCTTAATATCAAATAAAAAAACTCCGGAACCTTGTTCGGAGTTTTCTCTGTTTATTTCATCGTTATTTTTTCACCTGGGGAGGCATTTTTGGCTTTTTTTATTGTCCTATAGGAAGAATAGCCACTAATGTCTTCGAATTCACCACAGAGCGTTTTTTCTTCAGCTTTACTAGGGACTATTTCCTTAAATCTCCGATAAATAGTCATTAGTTCGTCACGGTCTATTCCTTTTTCATTTGCTCTTTCGATCGCCTCGTAAAATTTAATTACGTCAACAATTTCATCTGTTGTCCAATGGTAATCAATCGGGTATTGATACTCCAAGTTGTTTTCACCTGCTTACTTTATTTACATATATGTATAATACCTTTATTTTGCCCATTTTTCACGAATTTGTTCTGCCTCCGTTATCATTCGATTAAATAATTCTGCTACCGATGGTATATCTTTAATAAGACCCATCACTTGTCCTGCCCAGGCAAAACCTTCATCTTCTACTCCATCATATATATATCGTTTGTTTGCCTGCCCGCTAACATAATTTTTCAAGTGTTCGTAATTGCCGTATTCTTTCTCAATTTCTAGAATTTTATTCGTCCAAGTATTTGAAATGGCACGTGCTGGTGCCCCAATAGTGCGTTTGATAACAACAGTATTAGCTTCTGAGCCCTCTACAAGTCTTTTCTTATAAAGGTCATTTGCATGTACACATTCCTTGGTAGCAATAAATCTTGTTCCCATTTCAATTCCTTCTGCTCCCAAGCTAAGAGCTGCCATTAGACCTCTGCCATCTCCAATACCACCTGATGCAATTACAGGGATAGAAACTGCATCAACCACTTGAGGGATTAATACAATCGTTCCAATATCATCCCTGCCGAGGTGTCCGCCTCCTTCCTGCCCTACTACCATTACTGCATCAGCACCCAATTCTTCAGCCTTTTCAGCCTGCCTTCTAGCCGCTACAAGAACTAATTTTTTTATCGATGTTCCTTTTAACTGTTCAAATATCGGTGCAGGATTTCCACCGGTCATGGATACAACTGCGACGTCTTCATCAATAGCTACTTGAAGCATCTCTTCAAAAGGTCTATTATGCTGTCCAATTGCGTAATTTACACCGAATGGCTTCTTCGTCAGCTGCTTTACTTTTCTGATTTCCTTCCGAAGCTGCTCCGGATTATCGAGAGACATAGCCGTAATTTGCCCTAGCCCGCCTGAATTAGAAACAGCTGCAGCCAATTCAGAATAGGCTAGATGGGCTAATCCTCCCTGAATAATGGGATATTGAATATTAAGAATTTCAGTAATTCGCGTCTGCCAATTCAAAGAAAACCCTCCTAATTATTGTTACCTTCTTATTTCGCTATTAAAGGTTAATTTCCCTGTTTTATTGAGCAAACTAACCTAACATGATAAAAAGTGATTTACCCAGGATACAAATTTCTATGCAAGCAATTGTATTAGTGCTATAATTCATTTGTTTTGTATTGAAATTAAAGCATTTTGTTTATAAAGAGGTGTGGAAATAAATTGTCACAAAATCAAACACCGTTATTTAGCGGTTTATTAGAACATGCAAAAAAAAATCCAGTCCAATTTCATATCCCAGGTCATAAAAAAGGCGTTGGAATCGATCCTGATTTTCGAAATTTTATCGGTGATAATGCCTTATCGATCGACTTAATCAATATCGGCCCACTCGATGACCTTCATCAGCCAAAAGGAATAATTAAACAAGCTCAAGATTTGGCAGCTGAAGCTTTCGGTGCAGATAGAACCTTTTTTTCTGTCCAAGGAACAAGCGGTGCAATTATTGCCATGATTATGGCTGTTTGCGGACCTGAGGATAAAATCATCGTCCCAAGAAATGTTCATAAATCAATTATGTCTGCCATAGTCTTCTCCGGGGCAATCCCTGTTTTTATTCATCCAGAAATTGATGAGGATCTAGGTATATCCCATGGAATCACGACTGATTCAGTTGAAAAAGCACTAAATCAGCATCCTGATGCGAAAGCAATCCTAGTGATTAACCCAACGTATTTTGGGATATCCGCAGATTTAAAAAGAATAGTTGAAATTGCGCACTCCCATAATGTTCCGGTCCTAGTAGATGAAGCACATGGAGTTCATATTCATTTTCACGATGAATTACCTCTATCTGCTATGCAAGCGGGTGCTGATATGGCTGCAACGAGCGTCCATAAACTTGGAGGATCAATGACACAAAGCTCTATATTAAACGTTAAAGAGGGCCTTGTTTCTGCCAAGCACGTTCAAACAATACTAAGTATGCTGACGACGACTTCAACTTCCTATTTATTACTTGCCTCCCTAGATGTTGCTAGAAAACAATTAGCCACTAAAGGAAAAGATTTAATTGATAAAACAATTGATCTTGCACAATCAATTAGAAAAAGAATTAATGAAATAGATCATCTACATTGTGTTGGGGAAGAAATTTTAGGTTCCAAAGCAACCTTTGATTATGATCCAACCAAATTAATTATCTCAGTAAAAGAATTAGGATTAACAGGGTATGAGGTCGAAAAGTGGTTAAGGGAAAAACATAATATTGAAGTAGAAATGTCTGACCTATATAACATACTTTGTATCATTACAATTGGCGATACAGATTTTGAAGGCGATATTTTGGTTAATGCATTAAAAGAGCTTGCCGAGGAACGAGAACATCGTAAAGAAAAGTTCGAACCTATTCAAGTTCTTCTTCCTGATATTCCTATTCTTGCATTAACTCCTAGAGACGCTTTTTATGCAGATACGGAAGTTATTCCATTTGAACAATCAGAAGGAAGAATCATTGCCGAATTTATTATGGTCTATCCACCGGGAATTCCAATTTTCATTCCCGGTGAAATCATTACAAAAGAAAACCTGCACTATGTTCGTGAAAACCTCGAAGCTGGTTTGCCTGTCCAAGGGCCAGAGGATGACGAGATTAAAACCATCCGTGTAATTAAAGAGTATAAGGCAATAAAATAAAAATACAGGATTCCGTTAAGGAATCCTGTTTCTATTTAAAGTAAAGTTTTATCGTTCTTCTTCGGAATGGTGATCATCGCAACAATTACATCTAGAATAGAGAACTGTTACTTTTTCATCTTCGAAATGATCAATTGTTGAGTTGCAAGCTTGGCAAACGATTGTGCCCATCTTTTCAATCCCCTTTTCATTATGAAATGTGCATTACATTGAAAACGTTTTATTGTTGTTAATTTAATAATAATATAACACATTGGATTTATCAAGCCTAAATTGTATGTCACATTTAATTATTTTCCACACAAAAAAGGCCTATTAATAGGCCATTTTTTGTCCAATTATTCATATTGGGTAACAAATGGGATTTGTGGGAGGGTTTCTTTGAAGAACTCAGCTAAATCTGCAGCTTGTTGTTTATCTGGAATCCGGAATACATTTTGAAGGTATTCAATATCTTCAATTTCTTTAGGATCGAGGAGAGTGGAACGGCCAGTTTGCATGCAGACAACAAGGGGTTTACCAAAAAACATGTTGGTGTAAATAATCCCAAAATCATAGCGGGTATGTTCTGTAGTAAATCCAATAAACCTTACTTTTACGTTTTCGTGCTCATCATAGATCTTGTCAAATAATTCCATATTAACCCTCCTTTTTAAAACAATATTTAGAATATTATTATAATTTATTTTTATTAAAATAACAAATGACATTTATGTGTCTAATTGTTGTCATCATGGTTTTTACAATGCTAGAATATAAGGGATATCAAATGGAACTAATAGGGGGGATGATGATGGCTGAAAACGCTTTTATTAAACTTGTGCCTTCATCTGCACAACAAACAATTACTGTAGATGAAGTAAAGGAACTCTTATATTATTATAAAAATATTACTGGTAAAACAGGAAATCAAGTCGATTGGGAATATGGTGAGTCTGCCTTTCCTTACGAAATTAAAGACAAAACGGAAGGAAAAGGAAAATGGTTTTTTTTGCAATCAACTAATGACCGTTATTACGCAATCTTATTCGGTGTCGATCAAGAGTTGGTTCGTGATGAAGACGGTACTGAAAGAATTCAAACATACATACAAGTTACTCTTCCAGAACAGTCCACTTTCGGCGATAAAGGCAAGGCAAATGAATTTTGCAAATTCCTAGCAAAAAAATTAAAAGGAGAATTGCACCTTTTTAACGAACGTGTCATGTATTATTATCCAAGAAAATAAGTTCATTTCACTCCCATTTAGGGAGTTTTTTAATGGGTTATTAGTGCAAGTGTATAATGAATCGAAGTATATATCATGAGGCTTAGAGATGTTATAAAAAGAGTTTTGGCATTCGATTGGGTTACTCTGTTACAAAGTACGAAGGCTAAATAAAAAAATACAAAAAACATAATGACCTTGTATAATAATTGATCGTGCTTTGACAGCCATTCTATTAGAGTAAACCCACTCCAAATAATTAATTGCAATATCATAACCATGTAAATCCGCAAATTATATCACCACTCAAGATCTTTTCTTTTAATTTAAAGATAGTAGTGTTTTAAATATATGATAAAAAGGCTAGATATATTTAAAATTCGATAAAAAAATAAGAAAGTCCTTTCCATTCTAAAACGGAAAGGACTTTCTTATTAACTATTTTAATACATGAATTGGAGTACCAAGTGCTACCTCAGCAGCTTCCATTGTAATTTCACCTAATGTTGGATGAGCATGAATCGTCATCGCTAAATCTTCGACTGTCATTCCTGCTTCAAGCGCCAACCCTAACTCAGCAATCATATCTGAAGCACTTGCACCTGCAATTTGCGCACCGATCAAGACACCATCTTCTTTACGTGAAACTAATTTAACAAAACCTTCTCCACTGTCTAGTGATAGAGCACGCCCATTTGCTGCAAAAGGGAATTTTGCTGCATTAACTTCAATTCCTTCTTCTTTTGCTTGCGCTTCAGTATAACCTACGCTAGCTAATTCTGGGTCTGAGAATACAACTGCAGGGATCCCTAAGTAGTCAATTACAGCATTATGACCTGCAATCGCCTCTGCAGCAATTTTCCCTTCATAAGAAGCTTTGTGAGCTAATTGAGGACCTGCAACAACATCACCAATTGCATAAATATTAGAGACACTGGTTCTGCATTGATTGTCAATATCGATTATTCCACGATCTGTAACTTTCACACCGATTTGTTCAAGTCCCATTTCATCGGTATTTGGACGACGTCCAACCATTACAAAAACATAGTCTGCTTCAAGTTTCTTTTCTTCACCTTTTGACTCGAACGTAACAACTACACCATTTTCGGTTTCTTCTACACCTTTAGCCATAGCCTTTGTATAGAATTCAGCACCTTTTTTCTTCATGGTTTTCTTAACAAGTGCAGCCATTTGCTTCTCAAATACACCAAGACCCAATATCTCATCTGCACCTTCAAGGATCGTTACTTGTGTACCAAAATTCGCGTAGGCACCACCAAGCTCTATTCCGATTACACCGCCGCCGATGACAACGATTTTTTCAGGAACTTCTTGTAGATTAAGCGCACCTGTTGAATTAAGTACTCGTTTTGAGTATTTAAAAGTTGGCAGCTCTATTGGACGAGAACCTGATGCAATAATCGCATTTTTGAAGTTATACGTTTGTGCAGAATTTTCGCCAATTACTCGTAATGAATTACCGTCCACAAAGTATGCTTCTCCACGAACAATTTCTACCTTATTCCCTTTTAGTAAACCTTCTACGCCACCAGTTAACTTTTTCACGATTCCAGCTTTCCATTCTTGAACCTTTGAAAAATCAACCTTTACATTCTCAGCTGTAATTCCGAATGAATCAGAGTGTGTTGCTACTTCGTAACGGTGTCCAGCAGCAATTACCGCTTTTGAGGGAATACAACCTACATTTAAACATACTCCGCCGATATATTCCTTTTCTACAATCGTAACCTTTTGACCTAACTGGGCTGCACGAATAGCAGCCACGTATCCGCCAGGACCAGCACCTATGACTATAGTATCTGTATCAATTGCAAAATCTCCTACTACCATTTGTTACGCCTCCATTAACAATAGTTCTGGATCGTTCAATAATCTCTTAATGTGATTTAATGCATTTTGAGCAGTCGCTCCATCAATCATTCTGTGGTCAAAGCTTAGTGACAATGCTAATACTGGAGCCGCCACAATTTCACCATTACGTACAATTGGTTTTTCTGCAATACGACCTACCCCAAGGATAGCTACTTCAGGGTGGTTAATGACTGGTGTAAACCATTGACCGCCAGCAGAACCAATATTAGAAATCGTACAAGAAGCACCTTTCATTTCGTTTGGAGCAAGTTTCCCATCACGTGCTTTTCCAGCTAATTCATTGATTTCATTTGAAATTGAGAATACAGATTTGCGATCAGCATCTTTAACAACTGGTACCAATAAGCCTTTTTCAGTATCAGCGGCAATTCCAATATTATAGTAATGCTTATGAATAATTTCACTTGTTGCGTCATCAAGTGATGTATTTAACGCAGGGAATTCACGTAAAGCACTAGTTAATGCTTTTACGATGTATGGTAAGAATGTTAACTTAATACCCTTAGCCGCCGCAACTTCTTTGAATTTTTTACGATGTGCAACAAGTTTTGTAACATCGATTTCATCCATAAGAGTTACGTGTGGTGCAGTATGTTTTGAATTTACCATTGCTTTTGCAATTGCTTTTCGAATACCGCTCATTTTCTCACGAGTTTCAGGATATTCACCTTGTGGAATTGGTGCAGCTTTTGGTGCTGGTGCTGCCTCAGCCTGAACAGCTGCTGGTGTTGCAGTTTCTGCCGCTGGTGTTGCAGCTGCAGGTGCTCCGCCGCTTAAGAATGCGTCAATATCAGCTTTCACAATGCGTCCGTTTTTACCAGAACCAGGAACTTGGGTAATTTCCACACCTTTATCACGAGCGTATTTACGAACAGAAGGCATTGCAATAATTTTACGATTAGGGTCTACTTCTGCCTGTGGAGTAGTAGTTCCAATACCACTTGCAGCTGGGGCAGGCGGTGGTGTTGCTGGAGCCTCTTGAGCAGCAGCTGGGGCAGCAGGTGCTTCTTGCTTAGGTGCTTCTTCAGTATGCTCGTCACCTTTAAATTGCAAGTTTTCATATCCAGGTGCATCAAATGTTACTAGTACCTGACCAACTGTTGCTACAGTTCCTTCAGCAACTAACACTTCAAGGACAGTACCTTCAACTGGGGAAGGAATTTCAACTACTGCTTTATCATTTTGTATTTCACAAAGTACATCATCTTCCTGGACTTTATCGCCTGGCTTTATGAACCATTTAACAATCTCGCCTTCATGAATACCTTCACCAATGTCAGGCATTTTAAATTGGAATGTGGTTGCGGTTGCGCTCACTGGGATTCACCCTCCTATTTTTGTAAATATTTCTACCGATCAATTAAAAGATATAAGCGGGAAACAGAATCCTATTTCCCAGCTTACATTAGAATGTTAATACTTTTTTCGCTGTTTCAATAACGTCTTTATAGTTTGGAAGCCAAGCTGCTTCTGCTTGTGGGAATGGATAAATAGTATCTGGTGCTGCTACACGCAGTACAGGTGCATCTAAGCTTAAAATCGCACGGTCGTTAATTTCAGCTACTACATTTGCAGCAATCCCAGCTTGTTTTTGTGCTTCTTGAACAACAATTGCACGGCCAGTTTTTTCAACAGAAGCAATAATGGTTTCAATATCAATTGGACTAACCGTACGTAAGTCGATTACTTCAGCGGAGAATCCTTCCTTCGCCAACTCTTCGGCAGCCTTTAATGACTCATGAACCATCGCACCATAAGTAACAATTGAAATATCAGTACCTTCACGTTTTACATCTGCTTTTCCAAGTGGAATTGTATATTCACCTTCAGGAACTTCTTGACGGAATGAACGGTATAATTTCATATGCTCAAGGAAAATAACTGGATCATTATCACGAATTGATGAGATAAGAAGACCTTTCGCATCATATGGTGTAGACGGAATAACTACTTTTACTCCTGGTTGCTGGGCCATTAGGCCTTCTAAACTGTCTGCGTGCATATCTGGTGTATGTACGCCTCCACCAAATGGTGAACGGAATGTGATAGGAGCACTGAATTTTCCACCTGTACGGAAACGCAGGCGTGCTGCCTGTCCAGAAATGGAATCCATTACTTCATACACGAACCCAAAAAATTGGATTTCTGGAACTGGGCGGAAGCCTTGTAAGGCTAAACCTACCGCTAAACCGCCGATTCCTGATTCAGCTAATGGTGTATCAAATACACGATCCTCGCCAAATTCATTTTGCAATCCTTCAGTTGCACGGAAAACACCACCGTTTACACCAACATCTTCACCAAAAACCAATACGTTCGGATCATTTTTTAATTCCACACGCATTGCATCTGTAATTGCTTGAATCATTGTCATTTGAGCCATGACTTACTTCGACTCCTTTGCTGAATAAATTTCATATTGCTCTTTTAAGCTGTCAGGCATGTCTGTATAGGTAATATTCATTAGGTCCGTTACCTTTTGCTTAGGAGCAGCATCTGCTTGTTTAAGTGCGTCTTTAATTTCTTCTTTCGCTTGTTCGATTACTTCGTTTTCTTTTTCCTCATTCCATAGGCCTTTCTTTTCAAGGAATTTACGGAAACGAACTAGCGGGTCTTTCTTTTCCCATTCATTATCTAATTCAGCGGTACGATAACGTGTTGGATCATCACCGGCCATAGTATGTGGACCATATCGGTATGTTAAAGTTTCAATAAATGTAGGTCCTTCTCCGTTTATCGCACGCTCACGTGCATCACGAACTGCAGCATACACTGCTAATGGATCCATACCGTCTACTTGGATACCAGCAATACCTGCAGCAACTGCTTTTTGAGCAAGTGTTTTAGCTGCTGTTTGCTTCTCAACAGGAGTTGAGATCGCAAAGCGGTTATTTTGAGCAATAAAGATTGCTGGAGCATTGTATGCACCTGCAAAGTTCATCCCTTCATAGAAATCACCTTGAGATGTTCCGCCATCACCTGTATATGTAAGGGCGACAGCTTTAATTCCACGTTTTTTAAACCCTAACGCAACACCTGCTGTTTGAACGTACTGCGCTCCAATAATAATTTGAGGAATCGCGACATTAACTCCATCAGGAATCTGTCCGCCTGCTAAATGACCTCGAGACCATAAAAATGCTTGGTATAAAGGCAGACCATGCCATACGATTGGTGGAACATCACGATAGCCAGGCAAAATAAAGTCTTCTTTTTCAAGAGCAAATTGTGAAGCTAATTGAGAAGCTTCCTGCCCTGCAGTTGGCGCATAGAATCCAAGACGTCCTTGGCGATTCAAAGAAATAGAACGCTGGTCAAGGATACGAGTATAAACCATTCGGCGCATTAATTCCTGAAGCTGTTCATCGCTTAAGTCAGGCATTGCAGCTTCATTAACAACTTCGCCTTCTTCATTTAAAATTTGAAGCGTTGTAAATTGATCTTCTACAGCTTTGAGTACCTTTTTAGCATCAAGCTGAGCATTCTGAGTTTTAGATGCCATTCGTCACATCTTCCTTTCTCTCATTACAATAATGTAAAAAATAAATTCACTCATATTAGATTACCCAAAAATCATTAACAACATAAAAGATTAAAATAACTTTAATCCATTGTTGTCTGTACTATTATTTTCAAAAAAATAAATGGTACAATAATTAAGTCCATATTGAGTGTACATCATCTAATTTCACTCGTCAAATACTATGTTTCATAATTTTTCAACACAGGCGTAATAATAACTCAATAATAATTTTAACTTCTGTATCACCTACTGTTTAACCCTGTTATATTGAAATGTTTTTACATTTTTATCATAAAAAAATCGGCCGCTTCAGCCGATTTTTTCGTTCACTTTTCCAGATTAAGCCCTGCTTCTTTATAAAATTCAAGCTTTTTCTCATTGTATTGTGCAGTTAATTCATTGAATTCTTCATTAGCGTCATACACCTTTTGGTAGGTAGTATTTAATCTCGTTACATGAGCTTCTAGCTTGTCATACGAGATACTCTCATTTTTTAACATTAGATATAAATCTTTATCACTATCTAATGCACTTGAATATTCCTTTGCAAGCTGTTTATGTACTTTATATCTATTTCTCATTATTTCAAATAAATCATCAGCTTTTCTTTTTTGCGCAGAATCCTTTATTTCATTCTTTATTTCTTCTGCCTTCTTAAATTCTGTTTTTGAATCGTTGATACTGTCAATTTCTTTTTGTAAATGGTCTCTTCTCTTATCAATTATTGAAAGTGCATCGTCAGAAAGCTTGACAATTTCTTCATGCTGCTTCATACCAAGAGCCATTATTTGATTATATATTTCCTTTTCTTCTTTTTCTAATGCAACCAGCGGCTCTTGCTGCTCCTCAAATTCTTTTTCTGCTTTCACTACTTTTTCTAAGACTTGATACAATCTTTCAGCTGACTTCTCTTTGCTAACGCAGCCAGTTAATAGGAAACCCACTGCTAAAACTGATACCAATATGTTAGTAATTCTAAAAATAGACAAGTCCCCCCCCCTTACTGATTACAATTCTTACTATATCTGTCCTTCTTATTTTTGACAATATCTCCTAGAAATTATCTAATTACACCAGGGATAAGGCTATTCTTACAATTAACTTTTCTGGAATAGTCTGATAGACTAATGAATATTAATATCTTTAGATTATAAACAGGAGTGAATGGAATCATGTTAATGATGGATGATATCATAAGGGACGGCCATCCTACACTTAGAAAAGTAGCTGCTGAAGTATCCATGCCGCCATCGGAGGAAGAAAAAGAAATACTTAAAAGTCTTTTAGAATATGTTAAAACGAGTCAAAACCCTGAGCTTTCTTTACAATATGGATTACGACCAGGAATCGGTTTGGCTGCACCACAGATCAATGTCTCAAAGCGGATGATAGCTGTACATCTATATGATGATAAAGGTAACTTATACAGCTACGGATTGTATAATCCCAAAATTGTCAGCCATTCTGTTGAAAAAGCTTACTTGGTTTCAGGTGAAGGTTGTCTGTCAGTGGATGAAGACATTCCCGGATATGTGGAAAGGTTTGCTCGAATTACCGTAAAGGGAATTACACTTGAAGGTGAAGAGGTTAAACTCCGTTTAAAAGGTCTTCCTGCAATTTGCTTTCAACATGAAATTGACCATTTAAATGGAATTATGTTTTATGATCAAATCAATAAACAAGATCCTTTTAAACCGATTGAGGGTGCAATCGCTATAGAGAGATAAGAAAAAAGCGCAAGTGGCTACTATCCTCTTGCGCTTTTTTCTATTTATATGAGTTTTAATTCTTTCAATCCATTCCAGATTCCATTTTCAGTAACATCAGTAGTAACTAAATTTGCAAGTGCCTTTGCCTCAGGAACACCATTCCCCATTGCAACACCAGTTCCAACCGCTTTAAGCATTTCCAAATCATTCAAACCATCACCAAATGCATAAACATCCTTCAAATCAAACCCTAACCTGTCAATCATTTTCTTTATACCTTCAGCTTTAGATCCACCTTTAGGTAGGACATCGACTGAATAGGGATGCCATCTAATAAAATCAAATTCAGGGAAATTCTCAAAATAGAACTTCTCTTCATCCTCCTTACAGAAAAGTAAAGATTGATAAATCTCATTATGGACATAGAAAGATTTGTTCTCTTCAGGATGTGGAAATAACAAGCTTCCCATACTTGTTTCAATAAAGGGATGGTAATGTGTAGTGGCCTTCATTGTTAATTCGTTCATAAAAATCAATGGATGTTCGTGGGCATTTGTATCCTGTAGAAATCTTTCTAACTCAGTTTGTTTTAGTGGATTCTTATAAATCGCTTCATTTTCAAACACAACATATTGGCCATTGAAACTAACGTAGGAATCAATATCTAGTTCTTTTATTAAACTTGTAAACATAAAAGGCGCTCTTCCGGTTGCAATTGCTACGAACACACCATTCTCCTTTAAGGTTTGGATCGCTTTTTTAGTACTGCTTGGGAGTTTTTTCTCATGGTCGAGCAAGGTTCCGTCTATATCAAAAAAAACAATTTTCTTCATGTAATTTTGACTCCTCTTTACTGTTAATAATAGAATAAAGCTTACATTAATTTCTCTAATAAACACTAATCATAACAAGAATAATTGTCAATTTATTAAACTTTCATAATTATTCCATGTTTATCCATGAAAGAAATCTTGTTTATACCATATAATATTAGTATCAAAATGATTGAATAAAAAAAAATCTACAATAATATATCATGGCTTGCTTTACATTGGACAAGGATCGTTTAAAATAGGAAGTAAGGAGATGATCCACTATGTTAAAGAAGCTAAGAAAGAAGCTCTTAAAACAGTGGAAAGATTTACTACGAAAAAAATCAATTGCCTAACAACAACTTTTTTCGAGCCCTTCAAACTTGCGAAGGGCTCCTTCCTTATTGTAAATTGATTATCAGTGTATTATTTACATATTTTTTCTATAGATCCAAGTGCTTTCTTTTTAGGCGAAAAGTGAATTTAAATGAAAAAAATGTAATTATTTTATATAATAGAAAAAGTCATGATCGATTAAGGAGCGATTTATTATGGTATTTAAAGTTTATTTTCAAGAAAACATTAAAGAAGTCCCAGTTAGAGAGAACACAATGGTTCTCTATGTAGAAGGCGAATCTGTAAGGGATGTTCGAAAAAAAGTTGCGGATCGAGGATATAACGTTGAATTTGTACAAGTGGTAACAGGAGCGTATTTAGAATATGAACAACAAAATGAAGATTATAAAGTATTGGAGATTTGATAATTTATGAAATTTGTAAAAAATGATCAAACTGCTGTTTTCGCTTTAGGCGGTTTGGGCGAGATAGGAAAAAACACATATGCAGTACAATTCCAGGATGAAATAATTTTAATTGATGCTGGGATTAAATTCCCTGAGGACGAGCTATTAGGAATTGATTATGTCATCCCGGATTACACTTATTTAGTAAAAAATGAAGACAAAATTAAAGGGTTGTTTATTACACACGGACACGAGGACCATATTGGCGGTATCCCATATTTGCTTCGAGAAGTAAATATTCCAATCTATGGTGGAAAACTCGCCCTCGGACTAATAAAAAATAAACTTGAAGAGCATGGACTATTAAGGAATGCAAAACTAATTCCCATTCAAGAAGATGATGTGATTAAATTCCGTAAGACCTCTGTTAGTTTTTTCCGAACTACACACAGTATTCCAGATTCATACGGTATAGTAGTAAAGACCCCACCAGGGCAAATCGTTCATACAGGCGACTTCAAATTTGACTTCACACCTGTAGGTGAACCCGCTAATTTAACCAAAATGGCAGAAATCGGAAAAGAAGGAGTACTATGTTTATTATCAGATAGTACAAATAGTGAAATTCCAGAATTTACAATGTCTGAGCGTCTTGTCGGTGAAAGTATTGATGATATCTTCCGAAAGGTCTCCGGTCGTATTATATTCGCAACCTTTGCATCTAATATTTATAGACTGCAACAAGTGGTTGAAGCTGCAGTTGCCAATGGAAGAAAAGTGGCTGTTTTTGGTCGCAGCATGGAATCGGCCATTACGATTGGTCAAGAACTCGGCTATATTAATGCCCCGAAAGAAACTTTTATCGAAGCAAATCAAATCAATCGACTACCTGCAGATAAAGTAACGATTTTATGTACTGGAAGTCAGGGTGAAGCCATGGCTGCTTTATCTAGGATTGCTAATGGTACGCATAGGCAGATTCAAATTATTCCAGGGGATACCGTAGTATTCTCGTCTTCACCAATACCTGGAAACACAATTAGTGTTAACAGGACGATCAATATGTTGTTCCGTGCAGGTGCTGAAGTCATCCATGGAAAACTTAGTAACATTCACACTTCTGGACATGGCGGCCAAGAAGAACAAAAACTAATGCTTCGTTTAATTAAACCAAAATTCTTTATGCCTATCCACGGAGAATATAGAATGCAAAGAATGCATTCCAAACTTGCAGTTGACTGTGGTGTTGATGAAGAAAATTGTTTTATTATGGACAACGGTGAAGTATTAGCTCTTTCCGAAAACAGTGCGCAAGTAGCAGGGAAAATACCTTCTGGTTCTGTTTATATTGATGGAAGCGGTATTGGCGACATCGGAAATATTGTTTTACGTGACAGAAGGATCCTTTCTGAAGAAGGATTGGTTGTTGTCGTGGTTAGCATTAACATGAAAGATTTCAAAATAGCTTCAGGTCCTGACCTTATTTCCAGAGGATTTGTCTATATGAGAGAATCAGGTGATTTAATTAACGATGCTCAAAACCTGATTACTAAGCACTTAAATAAAGTTATGGAACGAAAAACAAGTCAATGGTCAGAAATTAAAAATGAAATTACGGATACATTAGCACCATTCCTTTACGAAAAAACAAAACGCAGACCGATGATTTTACCAATCATTATGGAAGTATAAGAAAAGGAAGCGACTCTTTGAGCGCTTCCTTTTTCTATTGTCTAGCTTCAGCGCCTAGGGGCTCGGGGTCATAAGACAATCCGTCAAGAAGGTAAAGAGCAACCTTCTCGCCGGCTCGTCGTATGCCTGTCGCCCTTGGGCAAGGCGCTTCCGCTTTTCTTATTGTCTAGCTTCACAAGAATAAGCTTCGGAAGCATTAAATCGCACGAAAGAAAAGCGTTAGCTTTTCTGAGGAGCGCCTAGGGGCTTCCGCTTTTCCTTATTGCATAACCTTCCGCTCAAAACGATCGATGTCTTCATCTGTACCAATAACAATCAATACATCGTTCGGTCGGATATCTTCATTTGCCTTTGGAGAAACGATGATATCCATACCTCTTTTAATGGCTACAATATTTAATCCATATTTCTTTCGAATGTCTAAATCAATGATTGTATTACCGCTTATCTTACTATTAGCTCCGATTTCAACAATACTATGTTCATCAGACAACTCTAGATAATCTAACACACTGCTTGAAGCCATATTGTGAGCAATTCTTCTTCCCATATCCCTCTCAGGATGTACCACCTTGTCAGCGCCAATTTTCACAAGCACTTTCTCATGATAATCATTTTGCGCTTTAACGGTAATATGTTTAACTCCTAGCTCCTTTAAAATCAAGGTGGTTAATATACTAGATTGAATATCATCACCAATTGCCACAATCACGTGATCGAAGTTACGTATGCCAAGACTCTTTAGCACTGCCTCATCCGTTGTATCTCCCACAGCAGCATGAGAGGCAATCATGGCATATGCATTGACTCTTTCTTCGTTCTTATCTATTGCCAGTACCTCAAAACCTTCATCAGAAAGAGTACGACAAATACTCCCGCCAAAACGACCCAGTCCTATTACTGCAAAATTTTTCCTCACTAAAACTCCCCCAGCAAAATCAATTAACCATTTTCATTTTAGCATATCCAAATTAGATGAATATACTTATTTATTGGTTGCCATTCCTTTTAAGCACCTTCTTGATAAAGAGGTAAATAAAAACGGCAGCCAAGGCTAGGATTACTAAAATAGGCAAATTACCGACCAGAAATACAACTAACCCTGAAATTGCTGCTAATAGCATGTTTATGCTATTCATGAATTGTTTTTTAGTTTTATCCCAAGTATTAAAATCTTTATCTTCAAGATTTGGTACAATGACTTTATTTTCAAAAAGTGATATATGAATCGTCGATAGTGAGGTCTGATTTTCTAAATATTTCATTCTTCCTTGAATTCTTTCAATTTCCTCTTGTACTGCAGCGAGATCAGCTGAAATTTTTAAAAGATCTTCTGTTTTCAGAGCAGATTGCATAAATGAAGTTAATCGTTCTTCCACTACTCTTTTTGACTTTAGTCTTGAGTCAAGGTCGACATACTCTTCCGTAACATCTGTTCCAGTAATATTTCTTTGCAGAACCTCAGCTGCCTGACCCTCTGCGTCATGCATAAAGGCTTGGAAATTCTTTTGGGGAATTCGAACAGTGATTCGTCCACTTACTTGTTCAATTCCATCCTTAGATACATTGGACTCAGAGATATAGCCTCCATATTTGACTATTTGTTCTTCTAGCTTTTGTAAGGTTTTTTCAAATCTCTTAACACGTAGCTGTAAATCTGCTTGATAAATAACCATTTGGTTAGGGACTTCTAATTCCGTTGGAGCAGCTTCCTCCTGTTTAGTATTATTATCCAAAAAATTTTGCGACTTTTCTACTATACCAACCTGACCTGAATCCAATCCAGCACTACTGTCACTGCTCATTTTCGCTTCTTCACTTTTACTGTTTGAACTGCAAGCAGCTAGAAAAAGAATCAGTGATATCAAAGTAATTAATCTGACCACTTTTTTCATAACGCTAACCCCCTAATTTCTATTTATTAATACCGACGATAAAAATTTAGGATGGTTACAAAAAAAATAGGCTCTGTTAAACTTAGTTATTGATTTCCGTTCCAGGCACTTCGCTTTCCGCGGGCGACCGCCGAGCCTCCTCGACACTGCGCGTCTGCGGGGTCTCGCCTGTCTCGCTTCTCCCACAGGAGTCTTCGTGCCTTCCACTGCAATCAACGAGTGGTCAAAAATCAATATTATTCTTTAACAAAGCCAAAAAATAAAAAACAGTCTAAGACTGTTTTTTACCCAGCGTTTAACATATTGAATTGAGCTTTAACCAGCCTGTAATAATAACCGTTTTGCTCCATCAACTGTGAATGGCTGCCTCTTTCTAAGATTTCGCCATGTTCTAAGACAATAATTTGTTCAGCATCCCGAATGGTCGAGAGTCGGTGGGCGATAATAATTGCCGTTCTGTCGTTTAAAAGGGTCTTTAATGCGTGTTGTATTTGCATTTCAGTCTCCGTATCAATGCTCGCGGTTGCTTCATCCAATATTAGGATTCGTGGGTTCGCAAGCAAAGCTCTGGCGAAGGATAGGAGCTGTCGCTCTCCAACTGATAGGATATTCCCCCGCTCTTCAACCTCAGTATGATAACCATTTGGCAGCTTTTCAATAAACTTATGTGCTCCTACTGACTTTGCTGCCTCCATTACTTCTTCATCTGTTGCATCTGGTCTTCCAAAGCGGATATTTTCGATTATGGTACCGGAAAAAATAAATGTATCTTGTAAAACAACACTAATTTGTTGTCGTAAGCTTTTAAGTGAAATATCTTTAATATTATGATGATCAATGATTACCTCGCCTGAGGTTGTGTCATAAAATCGACTGATAAGGTTAGCAATGGTAGACTTTCCTGAACCTGTATGGCCGACAAGAGCCGCAGTTTGACCTGCTTTAATTTCAAAATTTATTGCATTTAGTGCTGTCCTGTTTTCATCATAAGAGAAGGACACATTTTTAAAGATTATTTCTCCTCTGATTTCTCCAATATCGGTCGCCTTTTCACCTTCCGATACAATTGGCTTCTCATCAAGAAATTCAAAAATACGCTCTGATGAAGCCATCCCCATTAATAACTGATTATAAACCTGACCAAGACGAGATATCGGTTCCCAAAACATTCCTAGATAAAAAGCAAAGGAAACAAAAACTCCGATGGTGATGGTTTCATTTTGAATTAAATGAGCACCATACCAAATTAATACTGACGTTCCAACGGCGTTGGTTACTTCCACAAGAGGTCTGAACACCGCATTCTTTTGCGAAGCAACTCTCCAGCTCTCAAAATTCTCATAATTTACTCCTTCAAAAAAAGACATGTTTTCTTTTTCCTGAGTAAACGACTGAGTAACGCGGATTCCCTGAATACTTTCATTTAAATGGGAATTTAGCTTCGACTGCTTCAATCGAACGGTTTGCCATGAACGACGGATATTACGGCGTAAACTTGTAGAAATAAAGAACATGATTGGTAAAATTATCATTACAGCTAACGTAAGCGATGGGCTCAATGAAAATAATACGGCAAATATCCCCATCAACAATAATGTATCCATTAAAGAATTGATAACACCATTTGTAAATAACTCCTGCAGGGAATTAATATCGTTCATTATTCGAACAAGGATTGAGCCTGCGGACCGCTGGTCAAAAAAACGATGAGAAAGGCTCTGTACATGTGTAAATAGGTGCTTTCTAATATCGTATATAACACCTTGCCCTAGTTCATTCATCCAGCGAATACGGAAGATATTGGCTGTGTATGAAATGATGTATAGAAAGCCAATGATGCAGACTAATAAAGTCAATAGTTTTGTATCTTTATTTCCAATTGCTTTATCTAAGGTGTACACCCCAATTAAAATCGGAATAATTAATCGAACGGTTGTTGTGATAATTACCATTAGAATGGAAAGTGGCAGCAGCTTTTTCTGATATGGTTTTAGATAGCCAAACAGTCGTGTCATTTGTGCCCAGTTAAAGGGCATATCTATCACTTGATCAACTGAGTAATGAAATCTTTTTGAGACTTTTTGTCCTTTAATATTCTTGTACATATGTTGCCCCCTTAACGGTTATTTGAGGTAAGGACAGTCTTCTGGTCTTTAAATTGAATATCGTAAATACGATGATAGGGTCCATTGTTATCAATTAATTCTTCATGTTTCCCTCTTTCAACAATCCTTCCATTTTCAAGGACAAGAATTTCATCAGCATGCTTAAGAGAACTGATCCGATGGGCAATAATGAAAGTTGTACGTCCTTGCATAACCTCTTTTAATGCCTTTTGGATATTTACTTCCGTTTCCATGTCGACTGCACTAGTAGCATCATCTAATATTAATATGCTTGGGTCGATACAAATCGCTCGGGCAATAGCAATCCTTTGCTTTTGACCGCCAGATAACCCCATTCCCCTTTCCCCTAGGATCGTTTCATATCCATTAGGCAGCTCCAAAATAAATTCATGCGCCTGAGCTCGTTTGGCAGCATCGATAACTTGTTCCATAGTTGCTTCGGGTCGACCATATGAGATGTTTTCTTTAATAGTTGTAGAAAATAGAAATGACTCCTGGAGCACAAAACCCACATTTTTTCTTAATGTTCCTAAAGAATAGTGGGTTACTGACTTGCCATCGATTAATACCTCTCCACTACTCGGGTCATAGAATTTTGTCATTAATTGTGTAAGACTTGTTTTCCCTGAACCCGTTGAACCGATTAAACCGATTACTTTTCCTGGTATCGCTTTAAAAGAGATATCTTGTAATGCATCTTTAGAATCTTCATCATAACAAAGCCACACATTCTTAAATTCAACGTCTCCTTTTAGGCGTTCATAATTGTTTAAAGCAGGATTTTCGCCGCTGTCACTTTCTGCTTCTAACACTTCTATTAACCTTTCTCCAGATGCCTTTGCTTGGGAAAATTGATTTATGACAAACCCTAGATTCACAATCGGCCAAATGATATACCAAACCAGGCTATAGAACGCCACAAGCTCACCAGGTTTTAGTGAACCATTCATCACAAGGGAACCACCATATGCTAAAAGGAGGATGACACTAATATTCCCCAGTAGCTCCATTAGAGGAAAATACTTAGCCCATATCTTCGAAGTAAATAAATAATTCTCCTTGTAATCTCCATTAGAATCATTAAATCTACTAATCTCAAAGCTTTCTTTAGACAATGACTTTACTGTGTTTATTCCGCTAATACTTTCCTGTACTTTGGTATTCAATTTTCCAAAGGACTCCCTGATTCCTCTAAATGCTGGGTGCACAGCACGATCAAACTTATATACGACCAAAGCTAAAAAAGGAAGTGTAATTAATGTAACAACTGTTAATGGAACCGAATAATAAAACATGACCGCAACGCTAATGACAATCAATATTAGAAATCGAAGTAATTCAGAAAAACCAAATGAAAGAAAAAAGCGAAAACCTTCAACATCTGCTGTTAATCGGGACATTAAATCGCCTGTTTTGGCATTATCATAATATTTAAATGGCAGGTATTGTAGTTTTTCATATAAGGCATTTCTCATTTTATAAACAGAATTAATACCAAATAGGTCGCCTGAATATTGGTTGATATATGTAGCCACACCTTTCACGCTCATTACGAGGATGAATCCGATCGTTAAGTATGGTATCCAATGATATTTACCCTTTAGAACCACCTCGTCAATTGTAACCTGCAAAATCATCGGATAAACAACAGTGATAGCTGTTACTAATAGTAAAAAAGCAATCGAGTAAAAAAAGTATTTTTTATATGGCCAGTAGTAAGGTTTTAACTTTTTAAATGTCTCCACACGCACCGCTCCTCGACAAACTATTTTAAATTTTTAGAATTAACACGTAATATTAAATATAACGGGTTTCGGAATATTTATCTACCTATTTGCTAATTTTTTCAAAATAAAAAAATGCTGCTCTTTGGAGTACGAGCAGCATTTTTTAAATTTACTTATTCTGTTTTTTCTAATTCATCTAAAACGCGGTTGACTCTTTTTTCTAGCATTTTCATTCCGCTTCCTCCGGCTTGGAAATGGCGAAGTTTCCCCTCACGATCGAATACATAATAGGCAGGAACATATTGATTTTCAAATGCCTCTGCTAGTTTATGTTCACTGTCAACAAAAATTGGCTGATTGATTTCATGTTCTGCAGCAACCTGCTTGATTTGCTCAAGGTTCAAGTCCTCCTCAGACCTCGGCATATGAACTGCAATTACATTTAATTTATCTTTATATTGATCACGGAATTGATTAACTTGCGGCATTGCTTCTTTGCAAAGGTAACAGCTGACAGACCAGAAATGAATGAGAGTTGGTTTTTCACCGACTAAATCCTCTTTGGTAACCTCTCCATTTAACCATTCAACCGCACCTGTTAATTCGGGCATTGGTTCGCGTAATTTCATGACGTATCTCCTTTTTAAAAGAGACCTAACACGTAAGTTAGGTCTCTACTTTTTAAGAATTTTAAGAATTAAACATTAAGAGTAGCTTGTCCTGGCTTCCAGTTAGCTGGGCAAAGACCGCCAGTTTGTAATGCTTGAAGCACACGTAATGTTTCATCTACATCACGACCGATATTGTTGTGGTTAACTACAGAATACATTAGTTCACCTTCAGGGCTGATGATGAATAGGCCGCGAAGTGCAACACCTTCTTCTTCAATTAAAACGCCGTAGTCACGAGCAACGACATGGTTAGTATCTGCAGCTAATGGATAGTTTAGATCACCAAGACCGTTGTTTTTGCGGTCTGTATTAATCCAAGCAAGGTGAGTATGAATTGTATCAGTAGAAGCACCGATAACAACTGCATCAAGATCATCGAATTCTTCATAACGATCTGAAACTGCTGTAATTTCAGTTGGACAAACAAAAGTGAAGTCCATTGGATAGAAGAATAAAACAGTCCATTTGTCGTTTTTCATGTTTTCTTCAAGACTTACTTTTCCAAATTCTTTGTTCGGTAATACTGCGTCCATTTCAAATCTAGGCGCTTGCTTAGCTACCATACGTTCTGGCATGTCTAATCCCTCCAAATAATTAATTAAATCGTTGATAGCCCTACGTGCTATCCTTTTCACAATTTTCATTATAGGACAATCCTAATTTCGAGTCAATATTAAATTATAATTAATTTAAATAAATAATAATTATTAATTATAACCGTATTTCCCCTTAATAGGTTTACCCTATTTACATAAAGAATAAACGACGATATGTAACAATCTTTTCTAATTTTCAGTTTAACATTATTATACAAAAGAATAAAATAAAACGCTTTTTAGATTAAATTTTTTATCAATTCCCTTGAAACGTTATATAGCTGGTGAGAATATTGATTGCAACTTCGATTGCCTCTTCCTTTGGATTTAATTTTGCATGGTGCAGACCAAACGGCGAATCCACTCCGAGCCAAAACATCAAACCGGGGATTTCCTTCAACATATATCCGAAATCTTCACCCGTCATCGCTTCTTTGCATTCAATTACATCAATAGTGGTCTCTTTCTTCATAAATTGAATGAAATCTCTAGTTATTTTCTCATCATTGTATACCTGGTGGTACATTGACCCATAATCAATCACTGCTTCACATTCAAAGCTTGTCTCTATCCCTTTTACCACGGCATTGATTCGTTGTTTAACCTTGTCCATTGAATCATCAGAAAGTGTTCGAATCGTCCCTTCAAGTCTTGCTTTTTCGGCAATAATATTTTGTACTGTTCCACCCGTTATTTTGCCAATTGTAATGACTGCACTATCTAATGGATTCACATTCCTGGATATGATGGTTTGCAGCTGACCAACAAGCGAACAGGCAGCAATAACCATATCATTTGTTAAATGTGGATAAGCCGCATGCCCCCCCTTCCCTTTTAGATCAATAAATAGTTCAGAGGTATTTGCAAATAATAACCCTTCTTTTAGCGCAATTGATCCTACAGGGTATTCTGGTGCGATATGTAAGGCGAAAATAATATCCGGCTTCCATTCCTTCATGATGTCAGATTTTAGCATTGGCTCCGCTCCACCTGGTCCCTCTTCTGCAGGTTGAAAAATAAACAAAAGGTCATCCTCAATTGGATTTTCCACATAATGTGTTAATACTCCAAGAGCGATACTCATATGAAAGTCGTGACCACAAGCATGCATTTGTTCCTTGTGGGTTGAAGAGAATTCTAAACCCGTTTCTTCAACGATTGGAAGACCGTCAATATCTGCGCGATAGCCGATTATTTTCCTTGGATGTAAACCGTTAACTTTGACAAAAAGTCCTGTTTTCCATTCTTTAATGGATATTCTCTCTTGTGATAACGTTTCTAAATACGATAATAAATAAGCTTGTGTTTTATATTCTTGAAATCCTAATTCCGGTATTAGATGAAGATCTCGTCGGATTTTAATAAAAGGGTTCATTTTCTTTTCACTCCTTTACTAGAAAGAAAGCGTGGAAATAATCCACGCTTTGCTTTATCTAAACTCTATAGTTGGCGAAGTTCTTGCATAATTTCAGTTTTTGATTTTGTCTTCTCATCGATATCCTTAATTTTTCTTGCCGGAGTTCCAGCTACAACTGTAAACGGAGGAACATCCTTAGTGACCACTGCACCAGCAGCAACTACTGACCCTTGTCCAACTCTAACACCTTCTAAAACCACTGCATTTGCACCAATTAGCACATCATCTTCGATAATGACAGGCTGTGCGGATGGCGGTTCAATAACACCAGCCAAAACTGTGCCGGCACCAATATGACAGTTCTTCCCAACAGTAGCTCTTCCACCAAGAACAACACCCATATCAATCATGGTTTTTTCGCCGATTACTGCTCCAATATTAATAACAGCACCCATCATGATAACAGCATTATCACCAATTTCGACTTGATCACGAATCGTAACTCCAGGTTCGATACGAGCATTAATATTTTTAGTATTTAATAATGGAATGGCTGAATTGCGGCGATCATTTTCAACTACGTAATCTTCAATCTTTGCTTGGTTTGATTCTAAAGCTGGGTTTATATCAGACCACTCACCAAAGACCACACCAGTATTACCATTTATAAAAGTTTTAGAATTGGTGCCAAAATCAATTCCTTCCAAATCTCCTTTTACATAAACCTTTACTGGCGTTGATTTTTTACTATTTTGAATAAATGAGATAATTTCGTTTGCATCCATCATTTTCATATTACTACCTCCAAATATAATTAAAATTTACTTTACCAAACAAAAAGTTGGAAAACAAGAAAAATGAATATCCATTATTAGCTGCTATGACTGCTATGTTCTTTAATAAGGTCAACAAAGGCCTGTACCTGTTTTAGTTGAAAGGAAGACTCATACCCTAATAACCATGTATCACGTTTAAGAGGATTACCATTCTCATCGAGTAACGGAATTTTATAAATTTCTCTTTCAGCCTTATTTAACGTAATGCCCGGTAAGATTGAATAACCTAAACCATTAAAGGTTAATTGCTTACATGTCTCAATTTGATCAACTACAATCGTTCTTTTAGGAGAGGTTTTGAATTGGCGCATCCACCAATCTTGTATTTCTTGATAATAATTAGAATCACTTTTAAATTGGATGAAAGGTCTGTCTGTTTCCAATAACTGTTCAGTTCTTGTAATGTCTCGGTCAACTAAAAAGAGTGGATCGCTGAATAGTTTAATTTTTACCCCTTTCCAATCTGGCATTCCCCGAATGATACCAATATGTACTTGATCATCATATAAACTTTTCAGTATTTCACTGCTCCATCCAGTTATTAGTGAAATTTTTGCTTGCGGATAGGTATCACTATATTTTTTTAAAACAGGTGGAAGCCAATTTTGCCCTACAATTGAAGCGACTGCTATTTTCAACGTTCCTGATACGCCCGATTGAAGGGAATGTATCGTTTCCCGAACCTTTTCTTCTTTAACAAGAACTTCGTTTACAAATTGAATAACATGCTCGCCGGCTGGGGTAAGAGAAAGTCCTTTTTGTGAGCGGATAAATAATTTAGTTCCCCACTCTTTCTCTATGGTTTGCAGACGTTGTGACAGCGCTGGCTGTGATACGAAAAGCCTCTCAGAAGCTTTACGCATATTCATCTCTTGGGCTAAAACAGATAATAAGTGAAATTCAGATATTGAGGACAAAACCATCCACCTTTATACTTTATTAAACATCCACATTACTTATTATATAGAGAAAATTAAAACTTTTCATTACTTAGCCATATTTTTAATCGAAAAATAGCCCTGCATATATTATGCAGAGCCTTGTTTTTGTTTAGGAATAAAAGTTATCAGTATTAAACTTATAATCGCAAAGGTAAGAACAACATAATACACCCAATGTAATGATTGAGTTAGCCCTTCCTGAAGTAGTTCTTTAACTGATACAGGTAAATTGGTCCGTTCATTTTCCTTTAATAATAGGTTCGCTGAATCTACTGTTAGTTTTTCCTCAGTGTTACCAGCATTTGCACTAAGGTAGTTGCCCAGCCTATTATTAAGAATTCCTCCAAGTAAGGCTGCACCAATTGTGTTTCCAAGATTCCTCATAAACATATTAGCAGCGGTTGCAATTCCTCTTTGCTGCCAGCTTACGGTACTTTGAATGGAAACAATAAAAGCAGTTGAGGTTAAACCCATGCCAAAACCAACTACTAAGGAACCTAACGCCGCCCAAAGAGGTCCTGAGGAGACTGACATGGTCACAAATACAACACTGCCGAGGATTAATGCTACACCTCCAATAAGGGAGGTTTTACGGTATCCCATAGAAATTAACATCTTTCCAGAAAGCGTAGACGCAATTGGCCATCCAATAGACATAGCAGTTAATGTAAATCCTGCAACAATTGGTGTTTGTTCCATTACCCCCTGAACAAAAGTAGGAAGAAAACTCGATATTCCTATTAAGATAATTCCAGTAGTTAAAGAAGTAACATTAGCAACGAAAATAGAGCGTTCCTTCCATAGATTAAACGGCATGACAGGTTCTTTTACCCGACCTTCATGATAGACAAAGAGACTAATCGTTACTATAAATAGGACAATAATGCCGAGTACTTGCCAGGAGTCCCAAGACCATCGTCCACCACCCTCCACTAATAAAAACATTAATGAGGAGATAGACACCGTTAATAAGAATGCACCTATGTAATCAATTTCATGTTTTTTCTTTTCAACGTTTTCGTGCAAGAAGATTCCTATACCAATTAAAGAGAGAATCCCCAGTGGGATATTTATCCAAAATACATAATTCCAGCTTACGTACTGAACGAGTAATCCACCTACTGCTGGTCCCGTTACAGCAGAGATTCCCCATACACTTGCTAGGTAACCCTGGACTTGTGCCCTTTCCTCAGCAGAATAAATATCGCCCACAATAGTTGTGGCAATAGGCGTAACAGCTCCTGCCCCAAACCCTTGGATTAACCGGAAAATAATAAGTGATTCCATCGATGTGGCAAAGCCGCAAAGAATGGATCCAATTAAAAAAATAGTGATCCCAAAAAAGAGAATAGGTTTTCTACCGAATAAATCTGATAATTTACCATAAATCAGGACTGTAACCGCATTCATTAATAGATAAGCTGAAAAAACCCAACTGTAGAGAGTGAAGCCGCCTAAATCAGCAACTATTGCCGGCATGGCCGTTGAAACAATCGTTGCCTCAATCGCTCCCATAAACATTGCAAGCATTACTGCTGCTAGTACAAGCGGTCTATTTGTCTGCCCTCTTTTAGCTTTGGAAATCGGAGCACCCATTTTTACACCTCTACTTTTCCAAGAAAATAATACAGCCCCCTTTTGGGAGCCTTATTTATCACTTTTATTCATCTTATTAACAGCTAAATTTAATTGCGTTAACACTGTACTTCTAGGCAATATACCTTCGAAATAACCATCCTCTGTATCTACACAAAGAAAGGGATGGTTTACTAAGAGCCTTAGACAGGTTTTGATGGAAGCCGTAATCTTAACACGAGGAACAGATACATTCATTACTTCTTCCACTCTTTTTTTTTCAAGTTGTTCAAATTCTATTCTTTCAAGTCCTAGAATTGAATCCATTATTATCGGGGTGCTAATCAGCCCATGTAATTTATAATTCGGATCTAATACAGGTATTGCCGTATATCCACTCTTCGTTAAAACTAACAATGCATGTTCAAGATTATTTCCAACCTGGACATGAGCAACACGCTCAGATGGAATCATTAATTTTCGAATATCTATCTCTAAAAATTCTCCACTGTGAAGACTTATCATCGCCGAAAACTCCTCAATGTTTGTTTTACCACATGTATATTCTACCATAGTTTATGGAGAACTGGGTTTTTTAATAAAAAAACGCAAAAAAGAAAGGAACCGTTACCGGTTCCTATTGGATTAAATCAAAAATTTCGATTGTAATCATGTCTACGTTATCAAATTGATAACGCTTTGGCTTTTCCTTTTCATTATATATTTCCAATTCAAATGTTTCTGTTTTTGGATGAAATGTTACCTGACACTTTCTTTCGCCATTCACTTCGAAATAGCGTTGTGCAGGTTCACCTCCATTAGACTGTTCCTGAAGGTTTTTTAACCGGGTTAATATCCCTTGAAGCTGTGACATATGCTCCTTCTCCTTTCAAACACAAGCAAACTTTCTACTGTTATGTTTCTCTTTTAGCATATTTCTATCCTTATGGATTATTATTTCCAGAATATTATCCACTGGTGAATATGCCAATATTAAAAGAATAAAATAACAGACAGCAGATGTCTATGTATAAATGAAAAAAATGGGATATTTTTTTACACAAGCATATTTAGTCCTTTTGAAATGCTTCCTTCAAAATTGAATTTGGAACGTTATTATATAAATATTGATCTATTTTCCAAGCCCCATCAACCTTTTTTAACAATATGCCTTCATAATGGTCATCATAGCCCACCGGTCCTTCGGAAGAAGCTGGAAAATGTTCGATAATGTAAATATCTTCAGGAGTCATGATTACTTTAGTGTCATCTGTATATTGAAAAAAAGGAATATAGTATAAGGCAAAATCGGAACCATATGTAACAAATTTTCCTTCTTCTTCAAAAATATTCTCATCCCAAAACAGTTTTTGATAGTTCTTAGAAAAGTAAGGATTAAATAAATCAATAATTTCTTCTTTTGTTCTTGTTTGTTCACTTAATGAGACCTGAACTTTAAATGCTTCGTTTAAAAACTTAAAAACCTCATCTTTAGTGTTTATATCCACATTTGCATTTGGATACAAAGGCATAATTAATATAAGTGCCAGAAGTATTAGTAATGATTTCTTCATTTCCCTTTCCCCCTTAGTCTTTTGAAAACTTCGCTTTTATTCATTTTAACAATAAACATTCTTCGCAATTGCAAAAATAAATCGTAAAAAATCCGCATAAAAAGACATTTATCCACAATTTTACTTATAAAAAATAGGCCTCCAAGGAGGCCCTATCGTAAAAAGGTGATTGCAACGAAAAGGATGATAAAAAGAACCAAAACGAAAAATATTACATATGACAAAAATATCGGATTGCTTAGATAAACATGTTTTTGTACTGGTTTAGGTATTTTTGTATCAATTTCTCCTTCAACAGCTTTTTGTTGCCTGGCAACAAACAATGTATACACAAGCGAAACCGCAAGAATACCAACAATAACGATAGATAGTGCATTTACAAAAAGGTTCATAAGCGATTTCTCCTTTAATAAAGTTACTACTAAATTTCCACTGTATGAACCATTCTATACTATTTAAGTTATAACAAATGGTCGTTCTCAAATAAGTATTGATAGGTAATATCAATAAACAAATAATCATCCCCATTTATTGGAATAGAAAACGTCCGTATGGTTTCTCCTGTCTCAATATCACAATATAAATCAGAAAGTATCCCCTTACGTTCATTTCTCATTTTGATGATATTTTCTAAAAAATATGGACGCCAGCTCCAATTTTTTTGGATATATTCCTTTTGAGTATACCAACCACTTTCACCCTTAAAAATATTTGAAGATTTTTGAAAACCATCTTCATCACATACATACATCCGAAATGCAATTTCATTCATTTCCTTACTAAGCGAAATAAATAAATCTTCATAATTTGCCTTTTTATTCTTTACTAAGATATCTTGTACCTTATTTTGAAAATACTCAGCAGCTGAATAAATTGCTTCCAGTTTTCTTTTCTCATAGGCTATAAATTCATGAAATTTTCCTTTTAAACGCTCTTTTAGCAATTCCCGCTCAATAAACTGCGGTGCAGGTGGATGTAGATAAAACCCTTGGTAATATCTTCCACCATTTTTCCAAGCAAACTGAAGCTGATAACTCATTTCTATGTTTTCGAAATGTAGTGTAGCCCCAATTTTCCTCGCTAATAATGACAAAGAGAATAAGACATCAGTAAAGCTTGCAGCCGTCGCATTGGATTTTAAAGCCTGTAAATTTATTTTTATGATTTCAGGATTTAACTGCCCGATACGTTCAAAGTAATTTGTATTACTATCAATACTTGCAATAGCAACTTTTATGCCATACGTACGATAGTATTGTAATAAATGATCTAATTGAGCAAAATCACCCTTATAATTACCTTCAGAAATTTCAAGGACTATTCTCTTTAAATTCAATCCTCTTTTTTCAAAAGCCAGAAGTTCTTGTAGAAATGGCTCTCCATGTCGATACATGAGTAAATCGGCATTACGATTCAAATAGATACTGACATCATCTTCTAGATCGAATGCAAGTTCTAGTGCTTTCTGAACTAACAATAGATCAACTTCATATTTATATTCGTCTGGAATTTGGTCATCAAGAAAAAATTGGCCCAAACTAATGATGTTTCCTTCTGATTGATATCTGCCCAATACCTCATATGCTATTACCCGTTGTTCATCGGCACTAAAAATTGGTTGAAAATAAGGAATGACATTTTCAAGATCCGTTAGGATATCCAATGCATCCATTCAAGTACCCTCCAGAAAAAGATTTTCCTCATTATACCATACCCTAATATACAATACGCTTTACTTGCATATCTTGTTCTTTTCCAAAGGATACCATCATAGCAAATCTGAAACAATCAAATGATAATACCAAGTCCATATGATTGGAGGATATCTTTTGAAAAAGCTTTGCTTGATTGTCTCTATTCTTCCTCAATTTGGATTTAATAACTCTGACAATACCGTTTCACAACAACCAGAAAAACAAAACTACACACAAATATATGAACAAGTACCGAGTCCGACAATTCAAAAAACTGGAAATCCCACTACCGTTAACCCGCCAGTAAATCAGCCAGCTAAAAAGGATTCAGTTATGTTGGATATTGTTTTAATTAAGCAAAATCCTGAGCTCAGATATGGTTGCGAAGTGACGAGCCTCGCGATGGTATTAAATCATGCGGGTGTGAAGACAGACAAAATGGATCTGTATCGTTCCATACAAAAAGATCCAGATCCTATCAAAAAGTCCGGTAACGGCGATATTTTAAATTGGGGTAACCCAGCAGATGGTTTTGTCGGGGATATGACAGGAAAACAGGCTGGTTATGCAGTTTTTGATAAACCAATGGAAGCATTGGTACACCAAAAGCTGCCGGGTAGAGCGGTAAATTTAACAAACCAGCCGTTTGAACGTGTTCTTGAACATGTTTCTTCTGGGTATCCCGTTGTGGTTTGGACTACCGGAGATTATCGTTTACCCGATCGCTGGGAGTCATGGTATCATGGTCAGCAAGTTATTAAAACACCGCTAGATTTACATGCCGTTGTTCTTGTAGGTTATGATGACAACTTTGTTTATTTGAATGATCCGCTTTCTGGCAGAAAACAAGTTAAAGTGGAAAAAGAGCAATTTATTGCTTCATGGAAGGCCCTCCAGAGCCGGGCAGTAAGTTATAAATAGAAAAGCAGAAGCGCCTTCAGAACAAGCGTAGCTTGTTCCTGCGAGGATTAATCTAAGGAGCTTTCCCTTAATGCTCAGGGGCTTATGACCCCGAGCCCCTAGGCGCTGGAGCTAGACAAGTAATTGAAAAAGCAGCCAATTTGGCTGCTTTTATGTATTTTTTGTCCAATTTAGAATATGAACTATTATATACCTTTTTTATATAAATTTTTTCCTTTCATATTACTTGCAAAATTGACCAATTTTAAAGAAAATACGAATGACTCTCTTTTTATTAACAGACAAAAAATCGGAGATAGGTTGGTAGAATAAATATGCCAAAAAAAATGAAAAGGAGAACTTTTTTGAAAAGTACATTTGGTACATTTCTCACAGTTCTCGGTCTTGGTTCAGGCGGTTATTTCTATGCCAATCGAATTGAACCATCACTTCTTGAAATTAATAAACTTGAAATCAAGCATTCCTTAATTCCTACTAGTTTCAACGGATTGAAAATTGTCCAATTTAGCGATACTCATTTAGGTTTCCATTATAATGCAAACCAATTAATGAAATTAGTAGAAAAAATTAATCAACTTGAACCTGACTTAATTTTTTTTACAGGGGACTTATTGGACGAGCCAAATAAATATGATGAAATTAATAAAGTAGCTCCAATCTTACAGCAATTAAAGGCAAATATCGGGAAATATTGCATTTATGGAAACCATGACCATGGAGGTTATGGTTCAGAAATTTATAAGAACCTTATGGAATTATCTAACTTCACTGTGCTGCTAAACGAATCTCTCCTTATTAAACAAAAAGATGGCAGTTCTATTTCGCTAATAGGTATTGATGATCGTATGCTGGGAAAACCCAATTTAGGTCAAGCAATGAAACTGGTTCCTGAGGAATCATTTAAACTTCTTTTATCACATGCTCCCGACGTTGCCGATGAGGCAGCAACCTATCGAATACATTGGCAATTAAGCGGGCATAGTCATGGAGGGCAGGTAAAAATACCTTTTGTAGGTGCACTCGTAATACCGCCGTTCGCACAAAATTACCCTGAGGGTTTATATTCTATTGGTGAAAACAATCCTTTGTTGTTATATGTAAATCGAGGAATTGGCACCACCCGCCTCCCTTTTCGCTTCATGGCAAAACCTGAATTAACTGTATTTACCCTGATTTCATCGGAATCTGATTAAAAAATCCTTACCATTGATTGGATAAGGATTTTTTAATTAAAAAAAGTTCTCATTTTTTACAATAATGTTTTTACTTTCTTGCATTTCTATTTTACAATTAAATAATAATAAAGTTAGGCAATTTAAAGAAATTAAAAGGAGAACCTATTTTGACTCACGAAAGAAAAGTCCCCCACCCAAAAACTAAGCTAACGATCGATAACCTCTCACAAGCTCTCTTTATTGTTAATCGCCATGCAAAAACTGCTCCAAACCCCAAATTTTTATACAAATTAAAGCATGAATCATTAAAAAAATTAATTGAAGAAGGAAAAGCAAAAAAAATTGGACTTCATTTTTCGCAAAATCCACGAAATAGTAAACAGCAATCTGATGTTCTCGTCGAATGTGGTCATTATACTTTTCATATTCCTCCTACAAAGTCTGATTTTACTGAACTCCCTCATTTAGGGAAATTAGATGGAAGTGTGAGAAATCCAAAAACCTCACTGTCGCTCAGCCAAGCAAAAACTGTATTAAAGACATATACCGGAATTACAGAAATCGAGCAGCCACCTTCAAGCCCACGAAAAAACCGTCCATATCAAAAACCAATTTTTAAAAAGTTGGGAGAAAGATATACGTAAAAAGCCCGATTAAGCAGGCTTTTTACGTATTTTTATTTTGTACATATTTTTGCTACAGCTTATTGATAATTTTGTGAACTCTCTCACTAAGTATAGACCCTTTTAAACAACCAGTTTACAATACAATCATAAGAAGAATAAATCATAAAAGAGGTGCCTTAGCCATGAAGGGGACAGCGATTCTTTTTCAGGAGAAGAGTATTACATTTATTGAAGAGGTTGAACAATCAGTATTCGAAGAAATAAAAAACCAATGTGGCTGTGAACAATGTAGCTGTAAGCTAGATAATAAAATTGTATCTTTCGGTTCGGTTTCACCCGTTTTCTGGCATGAAGACGAAGTTGATTGGGACTATGGTTATTAGAAAAACTCTATAGTTTTCATATAAACTCCCCCTCCCTTTTAAAACAGCCTGAATGAATTTCCAGGCTGTTTTTACATTCTCTGCTAATTAGCTTGTCCATAATTGTAGAATATTTCTTTAAATCTGTTTATAATCAGAGTATTCATGAACGCAATGGAAGGATGAACAAGGGTGGAGCATTTAATTAATACCAAAGTTCAACAAATAGAGGTTTCTGGAATCAGAAAATTTTATAATATGGTATCTCACATAGATGATGTTATTTCATTAACAATTGGTCAGCCAGATTTTCAAACACCAGAGCATGTGAAGCAGGCTGGCATACATGCAATAGAGGAAAATTTCACTTCCTATACACACAATGCTGGTATCAGTGAATTACGAACAGCCGCCTGCCATTTTGTTGAAAAGAAATATGGACTTTCCTATAAACCAGAATCTGAAGTAATTGTCACAATGGGCGCAAGTGAAGCCATTGATATATCCTTTAGAACAATTCTAACAGAAGGTACCGAAGTCATCCTGCCTGGACCTATTTATCCAGGATATGAACCTATCATTCGTATGTGTGGAGCAGTACCGGTTCATGTCGATATTAGGCATAATCAATTCCGATTTACGTTAGAAATGATTAAACCTTATATTACCGATAAAACACGCTGCATTGTTTTGCCATACCCATCTAATCCTACAGGAGTAAGCCTCACTGAGATCGAGTTAATAGAAATTGCTGATTACTTGAAAGAGAGAGAAATCTTTGTACTCGCAGACGAAATATACAGCGAGCTGGCTTATGATCAGCCCCATCTTTCGATTGCTTCCTTTTTAAAGGAGAAAACAATCGTAATTAATGGATTATCAAAATCTCATGCGATGACTGGCTGGAGAATTGGCTTCCTATTTGCACCTGAAACTATTACAAAGCACCTATTAAAGGTGCACCAATACAATGTATCCTGTGCCAATTCAATTGCCCAGAAAGCAGCTTTAGCAGCTTTAACAACAGGAATGGATGATGCCATTCCTATGAAAAAGGAATATATCGAAAGACGCAACTATGTTTACAACCGGCTTACCGCGATGGGTCTAAATGTAGTCAAGCCAGATGGGGCATTTTATTTCTTTGTTAAAATCCCTGATACAATTCCTTCTAATAGTTTTGATTTTGCTCTCGAGATGGTACATCAAGCAAAAGTAGCTGTGGTTCCTGGAAGTGCATTCTCTGAATATGGTGAAGGTTATTTTAGACTATCCTTTGCCTGTTCACTTGAAACATTAGAAACCGGCTTAAATCGAATCGAGAAATTTATTAATTTGAAAAAATAAAAAATACCCTCACTGCTAAAAGTGAGGGTATTTTTGTCATTGACCTTTGTATTCCCCATTATTTTTGGGTGCTTTTTCCTTTTTGGCTTTATCTTTATGAATTTTATTTGTTGCTGCTGAGCCCATTTCATGTGCAAATTCTTCATTTAAGACAGCAGAATCAAATCCCTTTTTGTTTTTTTGCTGTGGATCATTCTTTTTTGTTCTTTTAGCCATTTACGTTTCCTCCTATTTCAGCTTCTTTCCTAGTTTCTGAAAGCAAGAGGAATTTATACAAGCAGTATTAGGACTTCCAATATTTATAAAGAGCCTGTGTTCCACTATTTTCCTCGCCCATTTCAGCAAGTTGATCATAAAGCGATTTGGCCAAAGCTAAACCAGGAACTTTCATTTCCAGGTGCTCTGCTTCATCTAAGGCAATTTTCATATCCTTAATAAAATGCTTTATGTAAAATCCAGGTTCAAAATTCCCGTTAAGCATTCTTGGGGCAAGATTGCTTAATGACCAGCTTCCTGCTGCCCCAGTGGTAATACTTTTTAAAACTGATTCTGGATTTAATCCTGCCTTTTCAGCATAAATAATCGCCTCGCATACACCAATCATATTAGAAGCAATCGCAATTTGATTGCACATTTTTGTATGCTGTCCTGCACCCGCTTCTCCCTGATAAACGATATTTGTTCCCAGCAGATTTAGGAGAGGTCTTACTGCTTCAACGTCTTCTTCTTCTCCGCCCACCATAATGGACAGCTTTGCTTCCTTTGCACCAACATCCCCGCCAGATACAGGTGCATCAATGGTATGAATATCTCTTTCTTTTGCAGCTTTATATATTTTTACTGCCAGTGATGGAGCTGAAGTCGTCATATCGATGAGATAACTGCCTGATTTAACATGATTAACCAATCCATTTTCCCCTAAATAGATCTCTTCCACGTCAGAGGGATAGCCAACCATCGTAATAATAACATTAGCCTTGGAAGCTACATCTCTTGGTGTTTCCGCCCAATCCGCCCCTTTTGCTAAAAGGTCGCCCGCCTTTTCCTTTGTTCTTGAATAAATAATTAATGGATAACCTGCTGTCATTAAATGTCCTGCCATACTTTTTCCCATAACGCCTGTTCCAATAAAACCGATTACTGTATTTTCTGGAGTAAACAAATTTATCAATCCTCCGATTACGAATTTTTCACTTCTCAATTATATAATTATTAACGCAAAAAAACCGGAACTAAGTACTTTCCGGTTATCGTGCTCAATCTCCAAATTTATGCACCTTTTAAGTCTCTCCTAGTTGAAAAAGTGATAAACTACTTTTTCATAGTTCTGACGAAAAATTTGTTAAATAGACCCTTCCAAAAACTTCTTGATTGTTATAGATTTCTATCGAAACTGCTTGGTTTTTTTCGATCATAGTTTGTAGTTCATGAATGTGTAAGTCATCTTTTAAAGGAAGAGGATCCATGAAAATATATTTTTCACTTTTGCCTTTTACCTCTAAATATTCTCCATTAAGAACTTGTTCTTCACCATATATGATTTCACGTTTACCAATTGCTGAAGCCAAGCGATCATCATGGATGGTGACCTTCACTTTATATAATTCATGTCTATCTAATATTTCATTATTAATTCTAAACCGAAATTGAAGTTCGTTATTCTTTGTCAACAAGGCGTCTGCGTAACGATTGACGATCAGTTCTTTTGATAGAGGAAATCCACATCCAGTAAGTGTTGTACCTAAAAGTATCATACTTACAATAACAAAAACCATTTTTATACTTCTCCGCATCTTAAACACTCCTTTATGTTTTTACCTTAACCATATATTATTGGTAATAAACGTAAAATGAGGTTGATTATTGGAATATTCCAGAGATGCTAAATAGCTTTAATCATACCCCCATCAACTAAAAAAGAACTTCCTGTCATATAGGTATTGGCATCTGAAAGGAGAAAAACGGCTACGTTGGCAAATTCCTCGGGAGTTCCATATCTTTTAAGAGGAATAGCTGCTTTCATAGTTGATTCAACCGTTTCTAAATCAACGCCCTGTTTATTTGCATTAAATTGATCTAAGTGCCTCACCCGGTCGGTAGCAATTCGTCCAGGTGCTATCGTATTAATTAAGATATTATGCGAAGCCAATTCTGAAGCCAAAGTCTTTGAGAGTCCTACGATTCCCGTTCGAAAGGTGTTGGAGAGTATTAATCCTGGTATTGGTTCCTTTATCGAAGAAGATGCGATATTAAGAATCTTACCACCTTGCTGTTTTAAATATGGTAATGCTTCTCGAATGATACGTACATATGACAATAAATTTAATTCAAATGAAGTCTGCCAATCATCATCTGTTAAATCCTCAAAACTACCAGCTGGCGGACCTCCTGCATTATTAATTAGTAAATGAAGATTGCCAAATACTTCAATTGTTTTTGATACTAATCTTTTAATATCTTCGGTTTTAGTTATATCTGCTTTCTGAAAAGCAATTTTACCAATGCCAATTGATTCTAATTCAGCAGCCTTGTTTATGAGTTTTTCCTCATCCCGGCCTGAGATCATTACATTAGTACCTTCTCTGACTAATTGTTCTGCAATAGCAAACCCTAAGCCTTGACTAGAAGCAATAACGAGCGCTGTTTTCCCGCTCAAATTCAAATCCATCTAATCCATCCCCCTTGAACTCGTCTACCACCATTATACTAAAAATTCCCTCTAATTCCTAAAACATGTACAAAGAAAAAGAGACAGAATTTTTCTGTCTCATTAAAAGTAATCCTATTTTGTAGCAGCGTTCACAGCTTCAATCACTTGAGCTGTTGTCTGCATATTTAAGACTTTATTGGCAAGGCTCTCCATTTCGGATTTATTCAACTTTTTAATTTGTGAACGTGCTTTTAAAATCGACGTTGCACTCATTGAAAATTCGTCTAATCCAAGACCTAGAAGAAGTGGTATCGCGGTTTCGTCTCCAGCCATTTCACCGCACATCCCAGCCCATTTACCTTCTGCATGCGCTGCATCAATAACCATCTTAACTAATCGTAGAATCGATGGGCTATATGGTTGGTAAAGGTAGGATACTCGCTGATTCATTCGGTCTGCCGCCATAGTATATTGAATTAAATCATTTGTTCCAATACTAAAGAAATCCACCTCTTTAGCAAATTGATCAGCTAAAACTGCCGTTGATGGAATTTCAACCATGATTCCCAACTCAATACTGTCTGAAACTTTTTGATCAGCAGCAATAAGCTTTTGTTTTTCATCTTCAAGAAAAGCCTTAGCTTCACGGAACTCATCCAAAGTTGCAATCATTGGGAACATAATTTTCAAGTTACCATAACTGCTTGCTCGGAGAAGCGCACGAAGCTGGGTACGGAATATATCCTGCTCCTCTAAACATAAACGAATAGCTCTAAAACCTAAAAAAGGATTAAGCTCTTTTGGAAGTTGTAGATATGGAAGCTCTTTATCGCCGCCGATGTCCAATGTACGAACAACAACCGGCTTACCATTCATACCCTCTAAAACGGCCTTATAAGCCTCAAACTGCTCTTCTTCAGTAGGAAGCTGGTCCCTGCCCATATAAAGGAATTCAGTTCGGTAAAGACCTACGCCTTCCCCGCCGTTTTCGATAACTCCCTTTAAATCATTAGGAGTACCAATATTAGCAGCTAATTCAACATGATGGTCGTCCGCTGAAACCGTTTTTTCATTAACAAGTTTTGCCCATTCAGTCTTCTGAGCTTCATATTGCTGATGAATGTTACGGTATTCTTCTATAAGTTCAGGGGTGGGGTTAATATGTACTTCACCTTTTAGACCATCGACAATGACCAAGTCACCATTGATGATTTCTTCTGTAGCAGTTTTTGTACCGACAACTGCTGGAATTTCCATGGAACGAGCCATAATTGCAGAATGAGAAGTACGTCCGCCAATATCAGTAGTAAATCCTAGTACGTACTGTCTGTTTAATTGAGCAGTATCTGAAGGTGTTAAATCCTCTGCAACAATGATTACTTCTTCAGCGATCATGCTTGGATTTACCAATTGTACGCCAAGTAAATGTGATAGAACACGCTTTGTAACATCACGAATATCTGCAGCACGTTCCTTCATATACTCATTGTCCATTTGTTCAAACATCATAACAAACATGTCCGCTGTTTCTTTTAATGCTGTTTCTGCATTTACTTTTTCTGACTTAATCTTATCTTCAATCGGTCCATTTAATTCAGGGTCAGTGAGAACAAGTAAATGTGCTTCAAAGATAGCTGCTTTATCTGCACCAAGTTCAATATGGGCACGATCACGTATTGCCTCAAGTTCCGCTTTCGATTTCTCTATTGCTGCCTTAAAACGATTTACCTCTGATGTTATTTCTTCAACTGTCTTTTTCTCAAATGATAAATTTGGTTCTACTAACCGATAAGCTTTTGCAATGGCAATGCCATTAGAAGCAGCAATTCCCTGTAAAAATGTCATTACTCAGCCAGTCCTTCTTTTTTCAATAATTCTTCTAGGCTTCTTAATGCTTCTTCACTATCACTGCCTTCTGCAGTAATAGAAATATCTGCACCTTGTCCAATTCCTAAAGACATAACACCCATAATCGATTTCAAATTAACTTTTTTACCCTTATATTCTAAATTGATTTCTGAATCAAATTTGCTTGCTGTTTGTACAAGTAGTGTTGCTGGTCTAGCGTGAATCCCTGTATCAGCTGTTACTTTAAATTGTTTTTCTGCCATGTTAAATCAAACTCCTTCTCATTAATATAAAATGATGCTGGCTATTACATATCTAACAGCTTATAGTCAGATAAGACAAATGAGCTAATTGTTATATTTTCTCCAAAAGGAAATGAAGTATGTAAGCTACGAGCCTCATTTTATTATTAGAAATTCATACAATTGCTAGGATACCATTTTCGAACAGTACAGACAACCTATTTCACTTTATGTAAGCGCATTAAAAAATCGACAAATCGTTTTTTATTAAAAGTTCACAAATTATTCAAAAATACAAACCATTATTTAGAAAAAATCAGGATTATTCCGATTTAGCTTCTAGGCTCCTCCAAGTATTGATATAATACATCTCCACCCCGCTGACCTATGCCACGAAAATGTTTAAAGTCATCCCTTTTGACAAGGACTTGACGAAATTCCATAAAATCTTCTTTCTTAACATAGAATTCTGATAGCTCACCTATTTTTAACTTTTCCAACACTTCTTTTACAAACTGTTCGTTCATAAATGACACCACCTTTATTTTCATTTTATAGTAAAGACCATTATCGTAGTCAATAATTGTGCTTAATTCTGTAGTTTACAAGCTTTAAATGTAAACGATTGCATTTTTTATTGTTTTTTACGAAAAATTAACAAAATTGTCCAAAAAAACCCTTTACGAAACTTGTAAAGTAGTGCAAACTGTTACTTAAATGAATTTATATAGATTATCAGGTAAAGGAGAGAGACTAATTGAAAAAAGCAGAAGTAGGAAATGTCATTGAATTCCGCGACGGATTAAAAGGGATTGTAGAAAAGGTCAATGAAAACTCTGTCATAGTCGACCTAACACTTATGGATAATTATCGTGACTTGGAATTAGATCAGCGAACTGTTGTAAATCATAAAAATTATAAGATTGTAAAAGAAAGCGCTTATTAATTTTATAGCTTCGTAGAAAAGGCAGACATTCGCTGCCTTTTCTTTTTATTTTTCAGTTTCTTTTGAAATCTGTTTTAATGATTTTACTTTTCCATGAGGGTTTTGGTCTTGTTTACGAACAGTCCATTCTCGCTCTTGTTGGCTTTGGGATTTACTCATTGTTTATCCTCCTTTCCTTTCACCCTCATATTTTTTGCAATTTCTTCATTCTTATTATTGGATTCGTACAAAAGTGTGATGTAATAATTTCCTTTCATAAATATTTTTTGTTAAAATAAATTCTATTGTTAGAAAGGAGGTAATAGATACATGAAGAATCGCTTTTTTGATCTTCGGCTAATCAGTGGGTTAATAATCTCTCATGCACTTATGTATTTCACCTTTTACGACCGAGCAATATTCTGGTATATATTCACTGGTTCACTTCTTATTTTAATCACTTATGCGATGTTTCAAGAAGATGTGGAAGATGAAGCATCATTTTTCAAATATATCTCCATAGGTACTTTATCTGGATTAATCCTCTATTTACTCTTTTGGCTTGGGGTTCAAGCCTTTGACTTACTAAATCTGCCTTTTGAAAATAGTATTAAAAAACTCTATCGCTGGTTTGCCCCTGCATTATTTTGGCAATACCTTGCTCTAATTTTAGTTGCAGCGCCTGGAGAAGAACTCTTTTGGCGTGGATTTATTCAAAAAAGACTGCTCCGCTATTTCGGTCCTTTCAGGAGTATTTTTATTGGTGCACTGCTTTATGCTTCTGTTCATATTTATTCAGGAACACTAATCTTAATGCTTGCAGCATTCCTTTCTGGTCTAATCTGGGGTGCACTATATCTGTGGAAAAAAAGCATGCCATTAGTAATTGTTTCACATATTATTTTTGACATCATGATTTTTATTATTTTACCTTTAAAATAGGAAAAGCACCTGTCTATGTTGTGGACAATGCTTTTCCTATTTTTATGATTTATTCACTTTATTATTTAGAGGCTTCCTCCATAGCAGGATAAAAAAGATAAGGCTAATATAACCAAACAGAGGATAAAGATTAGACAAAAGCTTGCTATAGTCAATAAGACTTATGATATAAGAAACGATGAAAATAGCTGAAATCGTAATGAAAGTAGGAACCGTAACAAATTGCTTTAACTGACGGTCTAGACCAAAAACGTTTCCAATGACGGAAGTGAATATTTCACCGTAAATAACAAGGACAAATATCCAATAAAAAAAAGGGGCTATTTGCTTCATAATAATAGCCATCGGGATCTCATAAAGCTCAACATTTGGCAGCATAATCAAGGTAAAGTGGCTAGATATTAGAATGACAGTTAATGCTGCCCCCCCTAAAATACCTCCCCACTTAATGGTCCAATCATCTTTTATTTCATTTGCAATTGGAACGAGCACAGCTTGTGCTAATGCTAGGTTTAATGCTGTATAAGAAAAGGGTGCTAGGATACTTTTCCAGCTATCCTCTGTATGTGGTACAAATAATAAGTGACTCACAAAATCAGGCTGTTTAATAGAAAGTGACATTAACATAAGACTAAAGCAAACCATAATCGGAACAACAAACGAATTAACGGCAAATAATCCCTTTGTACCAATAAGCATAACTAAAAAGGACAAAAAGATTGTAATAAAAACACCTAAATTCTTTGAAAGTCCTATTTGTTCCTCAAACACTGCTCCTGCTCCTGCAAGCATTACGGCACTTACTCCAAGAAGCATAAAAAGCATGATTATATTAATACCCCTGCCTGCCCATTTCCCAAACAAGTGTACATTAAACTCTTGATACGAAACCGCGTTAATTTGAGCAGCAATTCTCATTAACTTTGATCCTAATACGATAAGGAGGTAGCCGCTCAATAAAATAGCTAAAAAACCGATGAAGCCAAACCGCGAGAAAAACTCAACGATTTCTCTTCCTGTAGCAAATCCCGCACCGACAACTGTACCAACGTAGACTGCGGCGATTTGGAAAGCTGCTGACCAATTCTTTTTCACCTCATCTCCCCCTCAAATTAAATATATGAGCAAGTGGACAAACAAAGACGAGCTTTTTTTAATGAAGGTTAATTTTGTTTTTACAAGAAATTACCACAAGCACACTACTTGAAAGTCAAAAAAGGTCAAAGTATACTAAATGCGTAAGGTCAAATATAGTCAAAGTCAAAAAATACTAAGTTTTTTAAGGAGGTTTTATTTTATGCTTTGTCAATTGTGTAAAGTAAACCAAGCCAATGTCCAACTAAATTTAAACATTAACGGACAACACAGTGATATGAAGCTGTGTCATGAATGTTATTCAAAAAATAAAAATACCATTAATACTGGTTTTGGACCTAAAATGAATGCCTTTCCTGGTTTTTCACTTGATGATTTATTTTTCAACATGAAAGGCAGTGAAAATAAGCATGTGAATTCCCAGTCACCTTCTCGACAAAAGGAAGGTTTTATAGATCAATTGGGTCGTAATTTAACACATATGGCCAAAGCTGGTCTGATTGACCCTGTTATTGGTCGTGATGAAGAAGTTAAAAGGATTATTGAAATATTGAATCGTCGTAATAAAAATAATCCTGTGTTAATTGGTGAACCTGGTGTTGGGAAAACAGCTATTGCCGAAGGACTAGCAATGAAAATTGCTGCTGGACAAGTGCCAGTTAAATTAAGTAATAAAGAAGTGTATTTGCTTGATGTTGCATCATTAGTTGCCAACACTGGTATTCGCGGTCAATTCGAAGAAAGATTGAAGCAATTGATTGCAGAATTACAAGAGCGGAAAAATATTATTCTTTTCATTGATGAAATCCATCTCCTGGTAGGAGCGGGTTCTGCTGAAGGCTCAATGGATGCAGGAAACATTTTAAAACCAGCCCTTGCACGTGGAGAACTTCAACTTGTTGGAGCGACCACTTTAAAAGAATACCGGCAAATAGAAAAAGACTCGGCACTAGAACGTCGATTCCAGCCCGTTCAGGTAGCAGAACCTACCCCTGACGCGGCAATTAAAATCTTAAAAGGAATTAAGAATAAGTATGAGGACTATCATGAAGTAATTTATTCTGACGCGGCTATTAAAGCATGTGTTCAGTTGTCACACCGTTATATCCAGGATCGTTTCTTACCGGATAAGGCTATTGATTTACTTGATGAAGCAGGATCTAAATTAAATCTTACTTCAGATGGACATAGCAAGGACCAGATTGAGAACCGATTAAAAGAATTGGCTGTTCAAAAGGATTCAGCTCTTAAAAATGAAAATTATGAATTAGCTGCATCACTTCGTGATGAAGAAGCTTTGCTTGAAATATCATTAAATGAAACTTCAAAAATCAGTAGACCGGTTGTAGAGCTATCACATATTCAAGAAATTATTGAACAAAAGACCGGTATTCCTGTTGGTAAATTACAAGAGGATGAGCAGCAAAAACTGAAGCACCTTGAAGAAAACTTAAATACAAAAGTCATTGGTCAGAAGAAAGCTGTCGAAAAGGTTGCAAAGGCCATCCGACGAAGCCGTGCCGGCTTAAAATCAAAGAATCGTCCAATTGGCACTTTCCTTTTTGTCGGACCGACAGGAGTTGGTAAAACCGAACTTACTAAAACACTTGCAGACGAATTGTTTGGTTCAACTGAATCGATGATTCGTCTCGATATGAGTGAATATATGGAAAAACACAGTATTTCGAAATTAATTGGTTCTCCTCCTGGATATGTAGGTCATGATGAAGCTGGACAACTAACTGAAAAAGTACGCAGGAATCCATACAGCATTATTTTATTGGATGAGATTGAGAAAGCTCATCCCGATGTGCAGCATATGTTTTTGCAGATTCTTGAAGATGGACGACTAACTGATAGTCAAGGAAGAACTGTTAGCTTCAAGGATTCAGTTATCATTATGACAAGCAATGCTGGTGTTGGACACAAAACGATTCATGTAGGTTTTGGTACAAATGAAGCGATAGAAGAAGCTTCTATTTTAAATTCCCTGGGGAGCTTCTTCAAGCCAGAGTTTTTGAACCGTTTTGATAGTATTATTGAATTTCACTCACTTGATAAAGAACATATCATGCAAATTGTTGAGTTAATGGTAGCTGAACTACAAGGAACCTTAAAAGAGCAAGATATTGAGTTTACTATTACACTAGAGGCAAAAGAAAAACTAGCAGAGCTGGGCTATCATCCTGCATTTGGTGCACGTCCACTTCGAAGGGTTATTCAAGAGCATATAGAAGATAAGATTGCAGACTTTATTCTAGAGCAGCCAGAGGCATATAAATTATCTGCTATTATAGAAGATGACCATTTGAAGGTAACAGCAGCAGAAAGGTTAACGGTTCATTAATTGGAAAAGCGAAGCCTTGCGGCTTCGCTTTTCGTTTAGATATTATAACTGTTGGTCTTCAACAGAATTTAACCAAGCTTCTATTTCGCCAACTACTGATTCCACACAGCCATCCTCAAAAGGTGAAATTAGTTTAGATTCTTTAACCAGCTTAGTAAATGACATACTTCCACCAAGTTTGCAAAGTTTTACATAATCAGCCCAAGCATCTTTTTGATTTTCTCTTGAACGCTTCCAGAATTGAAAGGCACAGATTTGAGCTAAAGTGTAATCAATATAATAGAATGGTGAGTTAAAAATATGTCCTTGACGTTGCCAGAAACCGCCATTCTCTAAATAAGTATTCCCGTCATAATCTTTATGCGGCAAATACTTTCTCTCAATTTCACGCCACTGCTGCTTACGTTCTTGAGGTGTTGCTTCCCAATTTTCGTAAACCCAGTGTTGGAATTCATCCACGGAAACACCATATGGCAGAAATAATAAAGCAGAGCTTAAGTGTGAGAATTTATACTTATCAGTATCTTCCTTAAAGAATAAGTCCATCCATGGCCAAGTGAAAAATTCCATACTCATCGAATGAATTTCACAAGCTTCGTACGTAGGCCAATTATATTCAGGGATTTCAAAATTTCTGCTGGAATAAACCTGGAATGCATGTCCTGCTTCATGTGTCAGTACATCAATATCCCCAGAGGTTCCATTAAAATTTGAAAAGATAAACGGTGCTTTATAGTTTTCAATATAAGTACAATAACCGCCGCCTGCTTTTCCTTTTTTCGCTACCAGGTCCATTAAGTTATTATCCTGCATGAATCGGAAAAACTCGCCTGTTTCCGTTGATAATTCTTGGTACATCTTTTGTCCATTTTCAATAATCCATTCAGGACTTCCCTTTGGTGCAGCATTTCCTGTTTTGTAGTTAAAGCCCTCATCGAAGTATTTTAACTGTTCAACACCTATTCTGTTCTGCTGCCTTGCTTTTAATTTTGTCGCAATTGGAACAATAAAGTCCTTCACCTGTTGACGGAAATTTGCGACCATTTCTGAATTGTAATCCGTTCTCATCATCCGGTAGTAACCTAATTCAACAAAGTTCTTATACCCCAAAGATTGGGCTATTTCTGTTCTTACTTTGACAAGGTCATCATAAATTCGATCAAACTCTGGTTCATGCTCAGCTAAAAAACCAAATTTTGCTTCAGTTGCACGCTTTCTCATTTCTCTATCGGTTGATTCAGTGAAAGGCTCTAATTGAGCAAGAGTCCGCTCTTCCCCTTCAAAATTTATTTTTGCAGAAGCTATTAGTTTCGTATACTCTGTTGAAAGTCGATTTTCTTTTTGAAGTAAAGGCACAATTTCGGGTTTGAAGGTTTTTAATTGTCCCTCCGCTAAGGCAAATAATTGCTTACCCCATTTTTCTTCAAGTTCAGTACGATATTTTGAAGTAACTAGGGCCTGATAATATTTCGTAACCAGCCCTTCAATTTCGGGCTGAACTTCATCCATATAATCCTGCTCTGCTTTATAGAACTCGTCATTGGTGTCAACAGAATGACGAATATAGCAAAGATTAAACATCGTCCCAATATCATTTCTTAGTTCATTTACTTCGTTCATAGCCAAACCTTGCTCTTCTATAGAAGAAGCATTCTTACACTTTTCAATGGCTGCCTCAAATCCTGCTTTTACTTCGTCAAGGTTTGGGCGGGTATATGTATACTCTTCAAATCTCATAGAAACATCCCCTTTATATCAAACTTTTCCAACTTTATCTTTCGACACTATCCATTAATATTCCTTTATGTAAAAAAAAATACGGCAAGTGCCGTATTAAAATTTTCCTGCTGGCAATCCAAGTTTTTTCAACAACTCAATCGCTTCTTGTTTTTCAGGATCTGTCAAACTAGACATGAGTGTATGAATCTGTTGTGCGTGTTCAGGAAATATCTCTCGAATAAACTCTTTCCCTTTATCTGTAATTTGAGCATAGGTAACGCGTCTATCATTTGGGCAGGCGATTCTTATCAGCATTCCTTTTTGCTCGAGCTTATCCACAACATATGTGATACTGCCGCTGGCAAGTAATATTTTTCCGCCAATTTGCTGCATAGGCTGATCACCTTTGTGATATAGAAGTTCTAATACGGCAAATTCCGTTGGGTTTAATCCATTTGCTTGAATAACTTTATTAACATGTTCATTAATCGCTTTATATGCTCTCGATAGAACAATATAGAGCTTCAACGATTTAGATACAGAATCATTTTCCATAAAGACTCATCCTTTTTATTAATGTCCAGCTCCAGCGCCTAGGGGCTCGGGGGCATAAGCCCCTGAGCAAGGCGCTTCCGCTTTTCTTTTTGTCTAGCTGCAGCGCCTAGGGGCTCGGGGTCATAAGCCAATCCGTCAAGAAGGTTAAAGAACAACCTTCTCGCCGGCTCGTCTTATGCCTGTCGCCCCTAAGCAAGGCGCTTCCGCTTTTCTATTTATCTCGACTTCAAGATTATTATAAAAAACTTTTGATTATGTGTCAATTTACCTCTCGAAGACTGTCATCCTAATCTCACAATCGGTTCTTTATTTATTATTCTCCATTTCAACGCTTCTAGCATTTGATTTAGATTCTCATCTCTGCCTTCTGGTAAGATTTTCTTATGTAATACCGCATAAAGCGTAATATCTCTGAGCTTAAAGAATAGGGGCAGTTGTTCCTTCCAGCCTTCTGGTAATTCATTGTATTTTTCATACCCCTCAATAAACTGTGTAAGGAATTTTATTGCAAACTGCTCCCTCTCTCCAACACTGGCACTTTGGTAGCCATAGAAAATGGAATAATAAAGGGGAATCGCGATATCAGAAGCATACCAATGATAACTACAATCATCAAAATCAAACACATGGACTGATTCACCATCATAAAAAAAGTTGCCTGAATGGATATCACTGTGGATAAGTCCAAAATTTTCTTTGCTTCTTGGCAGCGATTTCAATTCACTAATTAACAGTTTAGTATTATTAATAATTTCCATTTCATTTGGAACATAGGCTTCAATATTAAGTAATTCCTCTTCCTCCCAAGAAGGACGAAGCTTTAATCGTTCGCTTGGTTGGTAATTCTTCGTGACAGAGTGCATCTGACCAATCGCTTTCCCCCATGCAGTAAATAATTGGTCATTGAATTCTGTTGAATTAATTTTTACAGGATACCCATTTACTTTTGAAAATAGACATGCATAAAATAATGAACCATCACCTGCTGGAAGAACTTCAATTAATTGATTCTTTGTTGATTTGAATGCTGTTGGGCAATTTACATTTTGGTCATATAAATAATTCATCCAATCAAGTTCTGCAAGTATTTCATCTGCACTTCGATGTGAACTATGCGTAATTCTTAAAATATAGGGTTGTTCTTCACGATAAACCTCAAAAACATAATTCTCAAAATCTCCAAGCTTCTTAATCTCCGATTCCAAACGGAAGCTTTCTAAAAAAAACTTCAATATTTTTTCGGTAAATAATATTTCAACTGCGTTCTCCATATAATTCCCCATTTCATTCATAAATCATATTCCACTTAATTATATTTAATTATTTCGAAATTTGAAACATTCCATTTCTCATTTGATCTCAAATTATGTAAGATAGGTTTATTATAAGATTAATACTTTCATAAGTGAGGTGTATATTATGAGTCAACCAGCCGTAATGTCTGCAAAGACTCCAAAAACATCTGATGCGACGATGTTTAATATTCTATTTATTATTGGGCTTTGCCATTTACTTAATGATGCCATTCAATCAGTGATTCCGGCAATGTTTCCAATCCTTGAAAAATCAATGGGTTTATCATTCACACAATTAGGAATAATTGCCTTTTCCCTAAATATAGTATCCTCTGTTCTTCAACCAGTAGTGGGAATAGTAACAGATAAAAAGCCTATGCCTTTCGCTTTACCTATAGGACTAACCTTAACAATGGGTGGTGTTATGGGATTAGCATTTGCCCCTTCATTTGGCTTAATCGTTCTATCAGTCATTTTCATCGGGCTTGGCTCCGCGGTGTTTCATCCTGAAGGCTCTAGAGTAGCCTATATGGCAGCAGGCAGTAGAAGAGGGTTAGCACAATCTATTTATCAAGTAGGTGGTAACACTGGCCAGGCTTTGGCTCCACTGATTACAGCACTTATCCTGGTACCTCTTGGACAAAAAGGTGCTTCGTGGTTTTCGATTGTTGCATTATTGGCTGTTTTGTTATTAATTTACATTGCCAATTGGTATAAGCAAAGATTAGTCCAAGACCTGCCATTAATAAAAAAGAAAAATACTATGTCAGCAAAAAACACTGGTCTTTCAAAGAAGGTAAAACAGTCACTGTTTTTAATTCTTCTGCTAATTTTTGCACGGTCGTGGTATATTTCGGGGATGACTAATTTTTACGCTTTCTTTGCAATTGAAGAATACTCCCTGACGATTAAGGAATCACAGCTTTACCTATTTGCCTTTTTAATTGCTGGTGCATTTGGTACTTTTTTTGGCGGACCGCTGGCTGACCGGTTCGGGAAGAAAAAATTAATATCTATTTCGATGTTACTGACTATACCATTTTCCATACTCATTCCATTTGTACCATCTTTTATTGCGTTTATCTTTCTAACTCTTACAGGATTTATTTTAATGACCAATTTTTCCGTTACTGTGGTTTTTGCACAAGAGCTTGTACCTGGAAAAATCGGGACAATGTCGGGGTTAACCGTGGGACTCGCCTTTGGTATGGGGGCTATCGGTTCAGTAGGACTTGGCTACATAGCTGATTTATTTAGTATGTCAGCCATGGTTTCTTCGATTGGATTTCTGCCATTGCTTGGATTATTGGCCTTCCTCCTTCCAAGTGATCAAATGGTTCAAAAATGGAATCAAGAAGATTAGAAAAAGGATGGGCATGAACCCATCCTTATTTTATTTCCTGAATTTTTTGGTATAGTTCTTCTTTTTCATCATCTGAAAGCATACGCTCTGCCATAGGGAAGAGGACATTTTCTTCTTTAGCAAAGTGCTCTGTTAAAATGTAGTAAGCATCCTTTACTAATTCAGCTGAGTTTTTCTTTTCCTCCACTATTTGGGTGCTGTCAGCTTTTTCTAGAAATTCGTGAATTTTTGCCTTAGCTTGATCATGTTCATATTCCATAACAGCAATTGGTCCAGACGTTGTGCCAATATATACACCCATCATTGGAAATAGAACTCCCTCTTCACGTTCAGAATGGGGGTCAAGTGCTTCCTTAAATTCATTAACCTTACTAATCAACTCTTCAAAGTTTTTTTCAATTTCATCTGCTTCTATTCGCTGTGTTAATGTGAATAATCCCTCTAATTGTGCTAATAACGAAGGATGCTCGGACTTTAGTTGATTAAGTCCTTTACTTAATTCTACTGGAGACATACCTCCAAAACTGCTCATACAGCCACTCATCTGCATACACCTCATCTTAATTAACTTGTATTTAGTATAAAAGTTTCCTACCTTTTTTGTTGTGACACCAATCACATATAAAGAAATAAAAGCTTCAAAATGAAAACGTTTTAAGATTTCAAAAAATTTTAACATTTATACTCAAAAAAACTAAAAAACTATCATATAATATAGTTAGAACATAATAGGGAGGGCTAAAATCATGAAAACACCTAATTATCATGACTTTTATCAAAAGGCATTAATACCAATTGGTTTCAATGATCTGCTGGTACTAAAGGAATTCGAGTCTTATAACTTTGATTCACCTTTCACCCATTGGCTCATTGCTATTGAAGGAGAGCAGCTCCCTCAGCCAAAGATATACTTTCATTGGAAAGTGAGTATCTATCCGTCAAATGTTGATGGTGATTTTAATTGGAAGAAACCATTTTATTGTTCTCCAATAATGGAATCTATGGATAGTGCGCATGGGCTAGCCTGCTCAGTGGTTACGTCAAGTAAACTAGATCAACTCTCCACCTTAAACCTACAAGAAAAAATTAGTTAGTCCGCAAAAAATATTCCTTTCTGCTTCACCTTCTTTTTACCCTCACTTGTGAAAAAACCTACATATAGGAAAAAGCCATCAAAAAAGAGGAAGCACCATGATTGCTTCCTCTTTTTTACGTTAGACGAAAAGACAACTACATGTCCGCCTTTAGGATATTGGTACCCTGTCATTCAAGTTCTTATCCTGTTACGAGATTCACAACCGGACGACTTATATGGAATTGATGATATGCTCCATGCATGACTGGACCTACAAATTCATTTAATTTCCATCCATGATTAATTGCGGCTGCAACAAATTCCTTTGCATGTACTACTGCGTCAAGAACGGATTTTCCATTTGCTAAGTTTGCAGTAATAGCTGCAGCGAAAGTACAACCAGCACCATGATTATAAGTGGTATCTATTTTTCCTGTTTCTAATTGAATAAATTCGTTCCCATCATAGAATAAGTCGACCGCTTTTTCGTGTTGCAGTGATCTTCCACCCTTAATAACGATATGTTTTGCACCTAAATCATAAATTTTTTCTGCAACTCTTTTCATATCATCAACCGATTTAATCGGACCCATTCGTGATAGTTGTCCAGCTTCGAAAAGATTTGGTGTTACAACCATGGCTCTTGGCAAAAGAAGCTCGCGACAAGAAGCTACCGTTTCCGGAAGAAGTACTTCATCTTCACCCTTGCATACCATAACAGGGTCTATCACAACATTTTCTAATTTGTATTGATCAATATATTTTGCACCAAGTTCTACAATTTCAACTGAACCTAGCATACCTGCTTTCATTGCATCCAATCCAACAGAAAAGGCACATTGAAGCTGACTATCGACAACATCTGTTGCAATTGGAAAAACATTATGTTTCCAGCTAGCACTTGGATCCATCGTTACAATTGAGGTATGTGCTGTCATTCCATATGTCCCAAGTTCCTGGAATGTTTTCAAGTCTGCATGTATCCCCGCACCACCACTGGTGTCTGAACCTGCGAGTGTCAAAGTCTTTCTCATTATTATTAGTTAGCCTCCTTGAGATATTGGGTAGTGTCCTTTGCTTTGCCGCGTTTCTTCATTTTATAGGCTAAGAATAATATTCCTAACCAAACCGGCGCAAGGTAAAGTGATAATCGAAAATCTGGCAGAAATGCCATCAAGATGACAAGCATTACTAGGTAGCCCATTGTTACATAATTAGATATTGGATAAAAAGGCATTTTAAACTTTAATTTTGCAACTTCCAGAGGGCCAATAATTCTTCTAAATTTGTTATGAGTTATTAGAATCATAACCCAGTTGATGATAATAGCTAGAATCGCAATAGACATTACAATACCAAATACTTGTCCCGGTAGGAATGCGTTTAAAATAACAGAAACACCTACGATACCAGATGAAAATAATACGCAATAGGTTGGAACACCTGTTTTACCAATTTTTCTTAGGAACTTAGGTGCATTTCCTTGCTCTGCAAGACCAAATAGCATACGAGCATTACTATATAAGCAGCTGTTATAAGCAGAAAATGTTGCCGTTAGTACAATTAGATTGAGAATGGTTGCAGCAGCCGGAATACCTAACTGATCAAAAATGAGAACGAATGGGCTTCCAGATAACCCTACTTTATCCCAAGGGAATAAAGTTACTAAAACAAGCATTGATCCTACATAGAAAATGAGAATTCGATAAAGAACCTGGTTAATAGCTTTAGGAATCGTTTTATCTGGATTTTCTGCTTCACCAGCAGTAATACCAATTAGTTCAACGCCGCCAAACGCAAAGGTTACGACTACCAAGGATAGTATTAACCCAGAAAATCCTTTTGGTAAAAATCCACCATGTTTCCATAAATTTTCAAACCCAATAGCTTCTCCACCATTCCCGAAACCAAAGAAAATGATAGCTAGACCGAAGAGGATCATACAAATAACTGCTAAAACTTTAATAATAGCTCCCCAAAATTCAATTTCTCCAAATGCTTTTACTCCAATTAAGTTAATGCCAGTAATAATCAAGAACATCACGAATCCAGATACCCATTGCGGAATATCAGGGAACCAATAATTCACATAAATTCCAACTGCTGTTATTTCAGCCATCGAGACTGCCACATAACAGAACCAATAGTTCCAACCAGAAATAAAACCGGCCATTTCTCCCCAGTATTTGTATGCAAATGTACTAAACGCACCAGAAACAGGTGTATGTACAGTCATTTCACCCATACAGCGCATCACGAGGAATATAAAAAATCCACCAAGTGCATAGGATATCATTACTCCTGGTCCCACAAGCCCTATTGTTGCTGCGGATCCATAAAATAATCCTGTCCCGATCGCTCCTCCTAGAGCTATCATTTGGATATGCCTATTTTTAAGACCTCTTTTCAATTCTTGGTTTTCTTGCATACTTCTCACTCTCCAATTAGAATTGCATATTATTATATATATTTTTCAAAGCAAATTTGATCTGGAATATTAATGAGAACAAGATAGGACAAACTGAAAGAGTTTCCTAAAAATAGACATCCTTGTAAAGATGAATGACTGTGGGGAATGTTGGCTGCCATTTCATTTCGACCTCTTTCAACAGGAGACAAAATATTAAAAAAATTTACATTATTATTTAACAGCTATTGCCTCAATTTCGCACAAAACTCCCTGTGGAAGTTGTTTCACAGCCACACAGCTGCGTGCAGGTTTTGATACAAAGTACTTTGCATAAACCTCGTTAAATGCAGCAAAATCATTCATATCCGTTAAAAAGCAAGTAGTTTTATAAACGCTTTCAAAATTAAGTCCAGCTGCTTCTAAGATGGCACCAACATTACTACAAGACTGTTCTGCCTGCGCACTAATACCTTCTGGAATTTGTCCATTTTCAGGATTAATTGGTATTTGTCCAGATGTATATACAAATCCATTTACTTCAAAACCTTGTGAATATGGTCCAATTGCCCCTGGTGCTTTAATAGTTTCAAGTTTTTTCATATATTTTTCCTCCTATAATAAGTGGTTTGTGATAGCAGCCATTTTGAATTAGGAACAAAACAGTGAACTTTCAATTTAGAAACCCACTGTCTTGTCCTTTAAACAACTTACAAACTGGACTGACAATTTCAACAAAAACAAATTTTTTTCTGAAGCTTGAATACAAGATTCATTCAATTAAATAGAAACAAGCTCTATATCTTTTTCAGTATTTTCGGCACCAACTTCTACAATCGGCTCTAAGCTTGCTTGGAAGTGGCGAAGAATTGGCGGCTCCCAAGTGATTTTATAACCGCGTTTAATTTCATGTGCTCTATCTTTAATAGCAATCAATGCATCTACCACGACATCTAAATGGGCCTGTGTATAAACTCTTCTTGGAATAGCCAGACGTGTAAATTCAAAGTCAGCTTTCAATTGTTCTTGTGTGTCTGGGTCATTCCCGAGCATATAAGAACCAATATCACACGTACGAATTCCTGCTTCTTTGTACAGTTCAATTGCTAAAACTTGTCCTGGATATTCATTATATGGAATATGTGGGAACAAAGCTGCTGCATCAACAAACACTCCATGCCCACCTACTGGTGCTTGATACTGAATTCCTGCTTCATCTAAACGAGCTGCAATGTACTCACTTTGACCAATTCGATAGGCTAAATAAGATTCATCTATACCTTCATATAAACCAATAGCAAGTGCTTCTAAATCACGTCCTGCTAACCCGCCATAAGTATAGAAACCTTCATATGAAATACAATTAGCTTTTATTTTTAAGATTAATGGAGAATTGCCATCTTTAACCCCTATTAAGCCACCCATGTTTACAATCGTATCTTTCTTAGCAGACATAGTGAACATATCACCATAACTAAACATCTTTGCAATTATTTCTTTGATTGACATGTTTTTGCATTCTTCTTCTCTTTGTTTAATAAAGTAAGCGTTCTCGGCATAGCGTGCGGCATCAATATCTAGAGGAATATTGTACTTTTTACATACTTCAAAAACTTCCCTCATATTTTGCATTGAAACTGGTTGCCCACCGGCTGAATTGTTTGTAATTGTCATAACAACAAGCCCTATATTTTCTGGACCGTACTCATTGATAATTCTCTTCATTTTTTCAACATCCATATTTCCTTTAAAAGGACAACGAATAGATGGATCTTTTGCTTCCTCTACTACACAGTCAATTGCTCTTGCACCAGCAAGTTCAACATGTGCACGAGTAGTATCAAAGAACATATTGGAGATTGCATATTTTCCATCACTTAAAAATGTCGGAAATAATACTTTCTCAGCAGCACGACCTTGATGAACAGGCTGTATGTATTCATAGCCAAAGATATCTATACCAGCATTACGAAGTTTAAAGAAACTTGAAGCGCCTGCATATGCTTCATCTCCTCTCATAACTCCAGCCCATTGTTCAACACTCATTGCACCAGTTCCGCTATCAGTTAGAAGATCGATATATACGTCTTCTCCTCTTAAACCAAATAAATTGTATTTCGCTTCCTCAATTTTTTGTTCTCTTTCTTCTCTAGTTAAAATTTTAATCGGTTCAACTGATTTAATTCTAAATGGTTCTGCAACATATTTAATAGCCATAATCAATTTCCTCCCTAAAGGTATATGTTAGATTTATTAATTACTAGAATCCTATTGTACTGGGATCAATTCCTGAAACCCCTTATGACTCGCAGTAATAGAAATAAACACTGCTAAAGTATTTTCATCCAATTCACTTAAGTAAGGTTCTTCTCCTCCTTTATGGATCTTTAATATTGATGTAAAGCAAAATTTAAGTTGATATATAGATAATAATTTTTTATCAAATTGATAAATTATTATCCTGATAACAATTTATCATACATAGTAACCGCTTTCAATTGTTTTAAATGTTCAATTTTGACAAATTCGTTAACATTTTGAGCTCACAAAAATTGTTATTTAAATAAAAAATTTTATTACATGGGAGGATATAAAAATGGATGAAGAATTGTTACGTCATTATAAATCTCTAGTTGAATTTTTGGGGAAAGTTTTAGGTTCCGACTCTAAAAATAATGGCTATTAAATTCAGAGTAATATAATACAAGAACTCGCCAAAAATTGACGAGTTCTTGTATCTTATACAAACAAAAAGAGGATTTTTTGTGGTCACATGTGATCACATTTTGCTATTAAAGTGACCACAACTTCTTTATGCTAATCTAAAGACAATTCCATGTCCGCCTTTAGGATATTCCCATTTTATATTTTGGTACGGGCAGCCAATCCTGCAGCTGCCGCATTCGTGACAGCCCTCATAACCAACCTGCATCCGTAATCCTTCCCATTTGTACACTTCAGCTGGACAGAAAATGGTACAAATTTTATCAGGGCATTTTGTGGCACAAATATCATCGTCCATTACGGTTAAATGTGACTTTGTATCAGCTTTAAAACGAAGAAGATACTGTTTTTCTTCGATATTATTAGTTGACATTATTTCACCGCCTTCCAAGCACGATAAATATCTTGTATTACTTTAATCGTTCCTCTTTCAGCTGTTACACTCTTCATAATTTCTTTTTGTTTTTCCCGTTTTGGTGTTCCATCTACTGTGAAGAACTTGCTCATTGCTTTGTTCATCATTGGTACATATTCTTTAAAATATTGCGGGTGATTTTCAAATGTGTGTGTAGCATCTTTATATTTCTCTAAATCTTTGATTATGAAGCTATCATAAAGTTTCTGACGATAAAGATTTAAACTAGATTCCGAATAGTCTCCACGGTGCTTCGCCTCAATAACAGTTTCAGCAGCCAGTAAGCCTGAGTGCATTGCCATGTTCGAACCTTCACGATGAATAGCATTAACAAGCTGTGCAGCGTCTCCAACAACCACTACACCATTACCTGCTACTTTTGGTACGGAACGGTATCCTCCCTCTGGGATAAGGTGCGCTAGATACTCTGCGGATTCCCCGCCAGCAAGCATCGGTTTAACCATTGGGTGTGTTTTTAAATAGTCTAGGAGGTCATACGGCTTCATTTTGGACTTAATCATACTTGATAGTGTTGTACCTACCCCAATATTCAAACTATCCTTATTTGTGTATAAAAAAGCTGTTCCTAGGTTTCCTTTTGTTGAATCACCAAAAATTTCAATCGTACAACCTTGATTATCTTCAAGATTAAATCGATCATTAATTTTTTCCTTTGGCAGGTTGATAACTTCCATTACCGTTAAAGCAACTTCATCTGGACGGAATTCCTTATGGAATCCCAACTGTTTGGATAGAAGGGAGTTTACTCCATCTGCCAGTACAACAACATCTGCATATACTTCGCCATTTGGTCGGTCAGTCCGTATCCCAATAACCTTTCCGTTTTCAACAATACATTCTGTTACTACCGTTTCATTAATAAGCAGGGCACCCGCATCAACTGCTTTTTTGGCAAACCATTGGTCAAATTGAGCTCTTAGTACTGTAAAGTTATTATATGGTTCAACACCCCATTCAAGACCTTTGTAGCCAAATTGAACGACTGACTCCGTATCCATCATCCAAAAACGTTGTTCAATAACTGGTCTTTCAAGCGGTGCTTCTTTCCAGAATTCAGGAATTAACTCTTCCATTTGCTTCCGATATAACACGCCGCCCATTACGTTTTTACTTCCAGGATATTCTCCTCTTTCAATAAGCAAGACGTTTAAGCCGTTTTGGGCACATACAAGTGCACATGAAGTCCCTGCAGGACCAGCCCCAACGACGATGACATCAAATTTTTCCGGCATAGCTCATTTCACCGCCTTTTTCATTTCTCAGCTGCTTAAATTGCTCAATTAATTTAGGTAAAATTTCCATTGCATCTCCTACAATTCCATATGTTGCAACATCAAAAATTGGTGCATTGGGATCTTTATTAATGGCGATGATCAAATCTGAATTTTTCATTCCAACAACATGCTGAATGGCTCCAGACAATGCAATTGCGAAATAAATTTTTGGTGTTACTGTTTCCCCTGTTTGACCAATTTGAAGCTCGTGGGGAAGCCAGCCAGCTTCTACCACATCACGTGTACCTCCAACGGTGGCACCAATGGTGTCTGCTAGCTCATATAGGATTTGGAAGTTTTGCACATCCCCCATCCCTTTCCCGCCGCATACAATCACATGAGCGTCAGCCAAATTCGCCTTTTTTGTTACATCATTCACAATTTGAAGCACTTTTGTGCGCATATTTTCTTCCTTAAGATCTATGCTTTCTTCAATTATCTTACCAATCTTACTTGGATCTGGCTCAAGTGCCTTCATTACTTTTGGTCTAACAGTTGCCATTTGAGGCCGGTGCTTTTTACAAAGAATCGTTGCCATGATATTACCACCAAATGCTGGACGGCTCGCTTCAAGCAAGCGGCTATCTATATCGACGTCTAGCATAGTTGTGTCCGCCGTCAAACCGGTGACTAAATCGGTTGCAACAGCGCTTGCTAAATCTTTGCCATTTGGTGTTGCTCCGTAAAGTATAATTTCAGGTTTGTATTTCTCCACTAATAGCATTACACCCTGCATATATGATTCTGTCCGATATTGCTTTAACACTGGATGGTCTACCATATAAACTTCATCAGCACCGAAAGCAATCACTTTCTTTGCTAATGGTTTAACACCACTTCCTAGTAAAAAACCTGCTAGCGGAACTTGTAACTTGTCAGCAAGCTTTCGTCCAGCACCTAAGAGTTCTAAAGAAACTCCTTCGATTTTTCCGTCATTTTGCTCAATGAATATCCAGACACCACGGTATTCATCAAAATTCATGTAAACCCCTCCTCACATCAACAAGAGTAATCTTTATTGTTTAGATGACTGTAACGTTAATACTTCTTTTTTCTCCATCAAGATTTCCATGAGTTGATTCACTTGCTCGTCCGCAGAACCCTCGATTTTCTTTCCGCCTTCAGGTCGTGGAGGCGTAAACATTTTTCCAACTATTGTTGGTGATCCTTTTAGACCAAGCTGAGAACGGTCAACATTTTCAAAATCACTTACAGCCCAAATTACAGGTTCATATTTTGCAGCTTTAATCATATTCGGCATTGGTGAGTACTCAATTTGATTTATTTCCTTTTCAACGGTTAACAAACATGGTAATTCAGCTTGAATTAATTCATATCCATTAGATAATTTTCTTTTTATTAAAACCGTTTTTTCTGCTAAGTTAACCTCGGATACTTCTATAACATTCGTAACAGGCGGTATATCCATCCTTCTTGCAATACCGGGACCTACCTGACCAGTGTCGCCATCAATGGCATGCTTGCCGCAAATGATCATATCAACTGGAAGTTCCTTATTAATTTTTTCTAATGCTTTGGATAAGGCATAGCTCGTCGCAAGTGTATCTGCACCTGCAAAGGCACGGTCAGAAATCAAATATCCCCGATCTGCACCAATCTCAATACTTTTTTTAATGACAGCTGTAGCTTGCGGTGGTCCCATCGACAAAACCGAAATCGTACCGCCAGTCTTTTCACGAATGCCTACAGCTTCTTGTACAGCGTGAGCATCATAAGGATTTAAAATGGCTGGTGCGCTTCGTCGGTCGAGTGTGTTTGTTTTGGGATTGATTTTTATGATTTTTGTATCTGGTACTTGTTTTACACATACGACAATGTGCATGTAGTACTTTCCCTCCCCCATATTAGCTATGTTAGTTTTGAAAGCGTTTGCCTTCCTTGGTTATAAAAAATGCCATATTACGATATATGAATCGCAACACAAGCATAGTACCAAACATTGATAGATTTCTTTTTTTAGAAGTGATAAATTTAAGAATGAGGTAAATCTAGAAGTATAAGATCTTGTTGGAGTTCTTGATGTGAGTGAATTTATATTAAAATAGCACTAATATAACTATAAGAAATATTCAGATATAAACAATGATAAAAATCACAGTTTCTGTCTAAATATGTAGATAATTTATTTAGCACTATTCTTAATAGATGAAAGGTTTGAGGCTGGCATGATGGAAGTTTTTGTAGGAAGCATTCTTTCTGCTTTATCAACTGGTGCAGGTGTTCTAATCGTTCTTGTTATTAATCAATCACTTACCCGCCGGTGGATGACATACTATTAGCTTTTAGTGCTGGGATCATGATGGCTGCCTCGACAATCGGGCTTATACCGGAAGCTTTAAAACTGGGTGGTTTTGTTTCACTTTCAATCGGAGTATTCTTAGGGGTTTTAGCATTAACAACTCTCGAAAAAAAATACCACATATTGACCTTGAACATAATCAGTATGGAATTCAATTTGATGAAGAAGCATTGTTAATCATCGCAGCCATTACACTCCATAATATTCCAGAAGGTTTGTCGGTCGGTGTGAGCTATGCTTCGCAAACAGAGGATACAGGGAATTTAATCGCATTGGCGATTGGGTTTCAAAATGCTCCAGCAGGCCTTCTTGTTGCCCTTTTTTTAATCAATCAAAAAACAAGCAAATTCAAGGCCTTTTTACTGGCAACTCTAACGGGTGCAATTGAAATTGTCACATCATTTATTGGGTTTTATTTAACATCATTTGTTCAAGGGCTTGTCCCATATGGTCTTTCTTTTGCAGCTGGTGCAATGTTGTTTATTATCTATAAAGAGCTAATTCCAGAAAGCCATGGAGATGGCAATGAACGGGTTTCAACCTGCATTTATAACCGGTCTCTTAGTAATGGTTTTTTTAATTGATATTTTTTAAACACTCATGTAAATCTTATACAAAAACTTTCGGCCAAATCATAACCATTTGATTAAATGCAAATTTCACTTCTTCGGTTGGCCGCGAAAATTGCTGAGATGCTTTTTGATACTCATTTATTAAAACATCTAGCTCTTGGCTGTATTTTATCGTTTCTTCACTTGTGAACCCTTTTGTATTTGCACAATTTATCATCATTGCTCGTTTAACTTTTATTGCGTTAAGCATCTCAGAAGAGTTATAACTATCCATGTACACTTTCTCCACCTACTCCTTACTCTTTAACTTCAAACCGCTAAATACTTTGTTTACTTGATGAATTATGACAAGGTTTAAGTCAAAAGTAAATACTTTCGCAAAAGTAGACAAAACAAGCATTTTACTACATTTTTCGACATGTTTCTCCAGTCAATTCTAGCAATTACGACATTGTTTTCTTCATCGACACATCTATTTTTTATGAAAAATCAATAAAACTGGCAAAAATCTGCCAGTTTTCAACCATTATTGATTAACTTCTTCCTTCTCGTAAATTGGTACCCAGCCCTCTGTAGTTACGAAAATACGAACAGCGACTACTTTACGATCTTCTTCTAATGTAAAATAGTGTCTAGTGTTTTCAGGTACAGAAATTAAATCACCAGGATTCAGGTGAACCTCGAAAAATTCGCCATCCTTTCCTTGAATAACAAAGACACCGTGTCCGCTAACGATAAATCTAACTTCGTCATCAGTATGATGATGTTCGTTTTTAAAGTTTGTAAGCAAGACATCCAGATTTGGAGTATGATCTGATAATGAAATTACATCCTGAGTTTTGTATCCACGGCGTGCAGAAATATCTGAAATCTCGGCTGCAAACACATTTAGAATCTCATTTTTCTCTTCATCACTTAAAAGATACTTTTCAACTAGTGATTCAGGAAGTTTTGTTATGTCCCAATTTTCATAAATAACCTCTTCAGATGCTAGAAAGCTTGCTACTTCTTCTTGATTAAGAATTTGTTCTTCTCTACTTTGAAATGTAATATATGCCATAATAAATCTTCCTCTCCTAAAAAATTTAAACTACTTTAGTTAATTGTAATTGCTTGTGTTCTAATAGGCGTAATTGGTATTGGAATAAAAACTCAGAGGCTTCAAGGATTTTTTTTGCCTCGAAAGCATTTCTGCCCCAAACAGTTATTCCGTGATTACGAATTAATACAGCGCCAGAATCTTCTTTGATATGCTCTGAAAATGCCTGAGAAAGAGTTGGAATATGGGCATAGTTTTTGATGATTGGAATCGTCAACACTGCGTCCTCTTCCCACTTATTAAAAGCCTTAATCAGCTCTTGCCCCTTAAATGTTACCTCACCTTGGTTCCCATATACCTCTGAAATCACGTTATTATTAATTGTGTGAACATGGAGACTGCATCCCGCATTGGTTTTTCGATATATTTCGACATGAAGCAGCGTTTCTGCTGAAGGTTTCAAGTGGGTTTCTTCAACTGCATGACCAAATTCGTCTACTAGCAAAAAGTCCTCTTCAGTTCGTTTCCGTTTATCCTTCCCACTTGCAGTCACCAGAAATTGCAGAGGATCATCACTTACCTTAATAGCAAGGTTTCCGCTTGTGCCCATAAACCAATCCCGCTCAGCCAATTCATCTTTTATGTCTGCTAACTCCAGCCATTTTTCCTTTAACATGATGTCCTCTACACCTCAATCCGATTTTTAATTTCTTCTATACAGTCATAGAAGGTAGTAAATCCTTTATAATTTAATCCCCATTCAGAACATTTTTCCTCTAGGAGATCTCGAGCCAGCACAAAATCTGCCTGTTTAGCTGCCTCAAGATCTGTGACTGAGTCACCGATTACTATAGTAAAGCTTTTTTCAGCCTGGTTTAACTTCCGTATAATACTAGGTTTACAGCATCCACATTCATTTTGACAGAAAGAATCACATGTATATGGCCAAAGTATTTTTATGTTTTCCCCTGAAAAATCACTGTGGTTACAATAAATCCCTTCAAATGGACCGTATTTTTCAAGAATTGGATACACAAAGAAATCAATTCCACCGCTAACAATATAAAGAGGTATATCTTCTTTTCTTGCAAATTCAACAAATTCAGAAAATCCTTCGCGAATCTTAGCATTTTCTATAGCAAACTTTGTAATTTCATCTTTTTGGTTACTTGGTAATGCCGAGAATAATTTCCCTACACCCTCACTAATTGAAATCTTTTGCGATAATATTTGATCTTTAATTTCCTCCCAATTGGGAGGTGCAAATTTTTTCATGATTGCGATGATGTTATCACTTTCAGTAATCGTTCCATCAAAATCACAGTAGATGACATGCTTGTTCATTTATATTGACACCTCTGCATTTCCCCATAACTGCAATGCAGTTTTTAGCTCAGGATACCTTTCTGCACCCTCTGCTAATGTCTTTCCTTCAAGATTAACTTCAATCGCTTGTCTGAATGCAATTCCGCCGCCGCGAGCACCATTTGGATGACCATGTACACCGCCTCCAGCATTAATGACAGATTCTATCCCGAAATCCCGAATCAAAAATGGCACCAATCCAGGATGTATTCCTGCGGAAGGGACTGGAAACGAACGCTTTAAAGTGTCTGTTTTTAATAATTCCTCTGCGATTGAAATAGCAGAGGATTTCTCCAATGCCACTGTTCCATATGGTGATGGGAATAATGACAAATCTGCTCCAGCAAGTCTGAGCAGCTTACCTAATAACAAGGAATGAGAGAGACCATAATGGGAAGATGATGTTAAAGCTCCACTTACTGCCGGATGAGCCATTAATGGTAAGGAAATTTGATCGTCCTCACGTAACTCCTGTAGCACATCCAATCCATAGGCAAAAACGTTAAAAAGTAACAGGTCTGCACCAAGCTCCTTAGCTTTCCTTGCTTTGTCCTTCAACTGTGATGTTCTGCCTGTTAGGTTTACCGCATACAAAGTACGATGTCCTGTTTCCTCATATACTTCTTGTAAAATCTTTTTACCTTGAGTAATTCTTTTTTCAAAGGGAGTTAGCTCATTATCAAAAAGAATTTCGTCATCCTTTACAAAATCAACACCACCAAGAGCTTGTTGCTTTAACTGTTCTGTTAGGAATTTTAAATCCTTCCCAAGAACTCCCTTAAAGATGCTCATTAATAACGGACGGTTAAACACCCCAAGCTTTTCTCTTAATCCTTCAATACCAAATCTAGGACCAGGAAATTTATTTTTTAATTCATCCTCAAACTGTAAATCAAGTAATTTTATTTTTCCGTCTAATGAAAGTTTTCCAAAAACGGTCGTCAGGATTGCAGGAATGTCATTTGAAAAATTGATTGTTGGATAGGCAATATGGATGATTGGCTGATCCTCATGTAAACCTTCAGTCGAAACTACCCTGCCTTTGTGCTTACGTAATTGACTCTGTTCGAGTTCTGGTAAGTTCGTCCATGAACCGACAGTCAAACCTAAAGCAATTTCCTCAGCTTTTTTTTCAAGATTCTTTTCACCGTGGACTAGGTAAGTCGCTATTAATTCAGACAATTTTAATCTCCCTTTCTCGAAAAACATAAAAACCTCTTCAAAAAGAAGAGGTTAGCATCGCAAACTAACATCTTCTCATCTTTCAGCGATTTGCTGCAAGATTTAGCACCGTGCCTAACAATGTGTTAAGTCGGTTGCCGGGCTTCATTGGGCTTTTCCCTCCGCCTGCTCTTGATAAGAAAACGATCGTATTATTTACTTTTATCACGTTGATAAACTATATTTTGCATTATCCTAAAATTTAGATTTTTTGTCAATCATTTTTCGAAAATTTCTAACTTACTAATTCTTCTAACTGCTTCTCCTAAACGTTCCTCCGTTGTAAGCAAACCAACTCGTACATATCCTTCACCTAGTTCACCAAATGCAATCCCAGGTGCAACAGCAATATGCGCTTGTTCTAGAAGGATATCAGCAAATTCAGTAGAAGTAAGTCCTTCAGGTACCTTTAGCCAAGCAAAAAACGATCCCTTTGGTGCCGTCACATTCCAGCCCAGTGAACGAAGACCATCTATCAACACATTTCTTCTACGCTCATAAAGGTTATTTAATTCTCGAGCACAGTCCTGTGGACCTGTTAATGCTTCTGCTGCTGCTTCCTGAATGCCGCCAAATATGCTGCAATATAGATGGTCTTGTATAAGCTCAATAGCTGAAATAACACTTCTATTGCCTACTGCGAATCCGACACGCCAGCCGGCCATATTGTAGGTTTTTGAAAGGGTATATATTTCAATGCCAACTTCCTTCGCCCCCTCAATCTGTAGAAAGCTCAACGGCTTTTCTTCATCAAAACCTATTGCACCATAAGCAAAATCGTGAACAACACAAATATCATTTTGGCAGGCAAGTTGGACCGTTTTCTCAAAAAATTCCTTTGTTGCCACAGCCCCTGTTGGGTTGTTTGGATAATTAAGGAACATTAATTTTGCTTTATCAATAGCCTCAGAAGGTAAATCATTATAGTCTGGCAAAAAATTATTTGTTTCTCGGAGCGGCATCGTTACCATTTCCGCCTTTGCCAGCGCTACTCCAGATAAGTAATCTGGATATCCAGGATCTGGTACAAGCATTATATCACCTGGATTTAATAGGCATTGTGGAATTTCTACTAATCCAGCCTTACCACCAAATAATATCGCTACTTCATTATCAGGATCAATCGTTACATTATATTCTCTTTTATAAAAATCTGCTGCTGCCTGCTTTAAATATCGATGTCCCTGAAAAGGGGAATACTTATGGTTCGCAGGATTAGCCGCCGCTTCCTGCATTTTTTTTACGATATGCTGTGGGGTTGCCTGATCGGGATTCCCCTGCCCTAAATTAATTACATCATAGCCTTCTTCAATGTATCTCCCTACTTTTTTTACTAAAGAAGCAAAAAACTGTTTCGGGAGATTATTTAATATTTGGGATGTTGGAAATACTTTCATCATTTCACCTGCTTTAATTATTTCATTTTTGTTGTTAAATTCTAGTCACAAATGATATAACTTTTAAGACGGCTTGTAAAGAAAAAATTCTGAAATTTCAAATGAGGTGAAGTTTGGTGAAAGTTAAAATAACTTGTGTGCAAATGGATATTGCCTTTGGGGATCCTAATAAAAACTATGAAATTGCAGAGAAACGAATCGAAGAAGCAATGAGGGAAAATCCTGATATTATTGTTTTTCCAGAGTTATGGACAACAGGGTATGATTTGACACGTCTTGACACAATCGCTGACAAAAATGCTGGAACAACGATTGAATTTTTTAAAAACGCAGCTAAAAAATATCATGTTCACTTTGTCGGAGGTTCAGTCGCTAATCGTGGTGACAAGGGCGTAAAAAATACCCTCCTTATCATCAATAATGAAGGACAGCTTGTTCATTCATATAGTAAACTGCATCTTTTCAAATTGATGGATGAACATCTTTATCTCGATGCAGGAGAGGAGAAAGGGTTATTTGAATTGGTTAATCGAACTTTTGGCGGGGTAATCTGCTATGATATTCGTTTTCCAGAATGGATTCGTGCACATACAGCTAACGGAGCTGAAGCATTATTCGTTGTTGCAGAATGGCCAGCTACCCGTTTATCGCACTGGAGATCGCTGCTTATTGCAAGAGCAATAGAAAACCAATGTTTCGTCATTGCTTGCAACCGCTCAGGTCATGATCCAAATAATCAATTTGCCGGCCACTCCATGATTATTGACCCATGGGGGGAAGTCCTGGCTGAAGCTGGGGCTAATGAGGAATTATTGTCTGCAGAAATCGAGTTAGATCTCGTTAAGGATATCCGTAAGCAAATCCCAATTTTTGAAGATAGAAGACCAGATTTGTACTAACAAACAGAAAAACCACTTCCAATTATCGGTAGTGGTTTTCTAACTTTTAGCGATATGACTAAATGGTAAAGTAATCCGAAATCTAGTTCCTATTCCCTCTTCACTTTCTACCTTGATACTCCCTTTATGTTCCTCAATAATTCGATAACTGACCATCAATCCAAGCCCAGTACCCTTTTCTTTTGTGGTATAAAAGGGTTCTCCTAGTTTTTTTATTTTATCCTTAGGAATCCCGAATCCCTCATCTTTGATTGATATCTGTATATATTGTTCCTCAAGTGAATTTATCGCAATATTAATTTTTCCTCCGCTAGGCATGACTTCAATTGCGTTTTTAATAAGATTTATAAAGACCTTCTTTAATTGGTTCGGTTCACAATAAAGCAATGGCAATTTTGCTTCATAATAAGTATCGAATTGAACATTATATAGTACTGCTTGTGCACTTAATAAATCTACTGTTTCCCTCATAATTTGGCAAATGTCTTTCTCTTGAAATCTAATTTCCTGAGGTTTAGCAAGGATTAGAAACTCATTAATAATAGAGTCAATTCTCGCTAACTCAGAGGTAATCACATCATAATACATTGAGTGTTGAGCTTTAATACTTGACTCAAGTAATTGAATAAATCCTTTCAAAGCGGTCATTGGATTTCTTATTTCATGTGCAATTCCAGCAGCAAGCTCACCAATAATATTTAACCGATCTGACTTACGGAGCTGCTCCTGCATTTCTGCCTTTTCAGTTACATCAATAATAACCGTAAGATTTAGACCATCAGCAATTCCGCTCTTAGTGGAGTAATCAAAATGCTTCACTTTTCCGTCCATCATTTCTATTATCATGGATGAACATTTCTTGCCTATCTGCGTTACTTGCTGGATATGACTTATAATTTCCTGTTTTTTCTCTTCTACACTACTAAATAAATCGAGTAAGGACCGTCCTACCAGTCTATCTTTTGAAAGACCAAACACTCTCATTGCAGAACAATTGATATCGACAATTCGATACTTGTCATTCCATAAAATCAAGCCGTCCATGGAATCTTCAAATACTCTTTGGAATTTTTGTTCACTTTCCCGCAATTCCTTTTCCATCAAAGATGGGTTAGTAAATTCATGAGAGGTTCCGCCTTTTCCTTCGATTTTTTCATTGTCGCTTGCAATAAAAGGTAAATGTTTTGCTGTATTTTCCACTTACTCCACCTGCCTCACGAAGCCCAAAATATGGTAATCTAATTTATCTAATATTCTACATTATAATATAAAATCCTTTTTACTTGACAATAAAATAAAAATATTGTTTGTATTTCAGATTGGGAAAATTCAAATAAAAAAGGTAAAGCGCAATTTAATTTTCCGCTTTACCTTTTATTTCACTTAAAGGAATGGATTTTCGTGCTTTGCTTTAAGACGCAGCCATCTCTTTTCAACTTCTGCCTCAAATTCTTCTAAGATTGATTTGTTTTCTTCTTTTAGAAGATGTTTTGTTTTACCCATGTATTTTAGCCATTCAGAAATAGCCACACGTTTGTTTTTATCTTCTGGGTTATACGTAATGCTGGTAACACCTTGTTCTACCTCATATAACGGGAAGAAACAAGAATTTACAGCTCTATCCAATATAGTTGCCCCGTAGCGGTCTTCAGATTTCCAGTTTAACGGACATGTTATCAAAATTTTACCATAAACGGTTCCTACATTTTGTGCGTACCATTGGGCTTTTGCACCCTTTTTTATTAAGTCTTGCGGGAAGGCTTCAGCACCTGTAAATACATAAGGAATATTGGTTGCCGCCATAATTTGGGCCGTGTCTTTATGATGGAATCCTTTTCCCTTTTGCGCTTTTCCAACACCTGATGTGCTTGTCATATGCCCGATTGGTGTTGAATAAGACATTTGAGAGCCTGTATTCATGTACCCTTCATTATCATATTCAAGCATGATGAGCTTATGTCCACGAAGGGCTGTACCTATAGCAGAGCCCATACCAATGTCCATTCCTCCATCTCCGGTAATCATAACAAATGTTGCATCATCAGAAACTTCTATTTCACCACGTCGTTTTAATTCTAAAAATGCTTCAAGTGTTCCCGATAGGGTTGCAGCACCATTTTGGAATAGGTTATGGATCATCGTTTGTTTATGAGAGCTATGCGGATATGAAGTTGTTGTTACATATGCACATCCTGTTTGGAATAATGTGACAATATCACCTTCTATTCCCTTAAAGAACAGTTCCAATCCTGCAAAAATACCGCAGCCCGGACATGCACCATGACCTGAAGCAATTCGCTTCGGTTTGGTTGTTAGCGCACGAAGTGGCGGTATTTTTACCTTTAGTTTATTTGTTTCTTCATCCATTTTCACATCTATTAATCCAGATTTATACACATCACCGTGTTGTGGTGTAATGACAGGCTTAAGATATTTTTCAGGATTACCTGGTACATGACCATAATAATCAAATGGCTTTTCAGCAAATCCTTTTTCCAACGCTTCGATGGTCATAGTGAAGAAATTTTGAGCATCACTTGCGTAGAAATCCTTACCCCCAAGACCAAAAACACGGCTTAGGACGATAGTTTGATTATTTCTGTCTTCTTGAAGTGCTGATTTTACTTCATGGGTTAAATTCGGACCATTAGCACCATACGAGTCCGCCCGCTCACCCACCAATAATGCTTTCACATTTTTTAGCGCTTCACGGATTTCCTTTGCCGGGAATGGACGAATGATATTTGGGCTAATAACCCCAGCCTTAATTCCTTGAGCACGTAATTGGTCGACAACATCTTTGGATGATTCAGCTGCAGAGTTTAATAAGAATAAGGCAACTTCTGCATCTTCCATTTTGTATAAATCTAATACAGGATATTCACGACCAGAAATACGGGAATATTCTGATGCCACCTCTCTAAATACCTCACCGGCAGCATAAATAGCTTCAGATTGTTGGAAATGGTTATTGATTAAATCATCACCATTCATATGTGCACCAATCGTAACTGGTTTTTTCGGATCTCTAGCAAAATGATAATCTGTTGGACACTCACCAACAAATTGTTGAACAACTTTTCTATCTTTAAAGTATTCCACTCGACGTTTCTGATGGGAAGTAAAGAATCCATCATAGGCTACGATAACTGGCAAACGTACTTTCGAGTGTTCTGCAATTTTTAGTGCCATAATATTCATATCATAGACAGCCTGTGGAGTTCTAGCTGTTAAGATAACCCACCCTGTATTCAACGCAAAGTAAAGGTCAGAGTGATCTCCTCTAATATCAAGAGGTCCGCTGACTGCACGCGTTACAAGATTCATCACCATAGGAAAACGAGTTCCCGCTTGAACAGGAAGTTGTTCAATCATATATAGAAGACCATTCGCACTTGTTGCATTAAATACCCTGGCACCAGTGGCAGCTGCACCATAGCAAATACCTGCGGAACCATGCTCACCATCTGCTGGGATCAACTTAATATCATGTTCGCCTCGGGCCTTCATTTGGTCTAAAAATTGCGCTACTTCAGTAGAAGGCGTAATCGGAAAATACCCCATAATATGGTAATTAATTTGTGCCGCAGCCATTGCAGCCATTTCATTTCCTGATTCAAAGGTTGAAAGCTGTTCAGCTATCGTCTGTCTAGTGATTTTATCTTCTAACATTGCCATTACGAAATCCCCCCTGCTAGATACGGAAAGTTCTGTTTCTCGCGGTTAGCTTCTGCATATCCAATCATTTCACGAAGATCTCCTAGTGCGTCAGTTGGACAAGCTTCTACGCATTTTAAACAGCCCTTACAATATTGATAATCAATCCCTTTGAGGAACATTTGCTTTCTGCCCTTTTTATCCTCGCCAGCATCCCAAACGAAGCAATAATCCGGACAGACATTATCGCAAGCAGCACAGTGGATACATTTATCCTTTTGGAACTGTGGAAGAAACCCTTGTCTTGATCCACTTAAATCTTTTAAAATACTATTAGCCTGTGCGGTCATTACTCCGCCAATTTCTTGTGTCATATAGCCTAATTGTGGCTGTGGACGAGTAAAACTTTTTCCCTTTGCTTCCTCTGGGACTTCGTAAGTTTTAAATTGAACTTCATTATAACCACGATCGAACGTACGTATATTAGGTTCCACTAAATGTGGATATTTCTTTTCAAATGTCCTTCGAATGACGTTTCTCATAGAATTTGGATCTAAAAAGTCACAAATTCGGTACAAAGCACCCAGCATCGCTGTGTTTACTTTTGTTTTTTCCTCAACTGCAATCGTTAAAGCGTCAATTATCGCAAGAGTGCCATATTCCAACTTTAAGTCCCTTCTAACTTCATCAAACTCTCTTGCAGTGTTTACAAGAGCGATACCGTCAGCATTCAATCCGCTTACTACATCAACGGTTTTATAAAGTGCTTCATGAAAAACAGCAACAATATGCGGTTGTTCAATGGGGCTGTGATCTCTTATTTCAACATCTGGTTCACAGTAACGTATAAAGCTTTTAACAGGTGATCCTTTCTTTTCAGAGCCATATGACGAGAAGTTAGATCCATTCAGGCCAAGACCTAGTACCCCCGCTTCTGCTAGCATTTTTCCAGCTAAGTTTGCTCCAAGACCCCCGATTGATTCAAGGCGTATCTCGAAGAACCCAAGCTCATTTTTCTTCGGTAAAATAAACATAATGTCCCTCCCCTTCTTGTTTCAAAAAAGACAGAAAATACTTATAAAATAAATTCCCCTCATTCATTGTAGAACAAATCATTTTTTTACGATGTGACAAAAATCAAACATCCCCAAAAAATTTCTATAACACTTTTAAAAAACTTTCTTAAAACCTTAATTTATATGCGTTTAATTAGGTATTTTAATTATATAACAGGGTGACAACTGTATTATAACAGTTGTTTATTATTGTATCGATTATCGTTTTTTTCAAAATTAGGATATAATATACTATTGTTTTTAATTTGTCGAAGGAGTTTTATTATGAACGTTATTTGCAGTACCTTAAATGCTAAATATATACATACGAATCTGGCGATTCGTTATTTAAAAGCTTTTGCAGCTCCAGAGTTTAACATCCAGCTTAAGGAATATACGATAAAGGATCCAGTCATGAACATTGTGTCTGACCTCTATCAGCAAAAACCAAAAGTAATTGGCTTTAGCTGTTATATCTGGAACATTGAAGAAACGATTAAGGTTGTCAATATGATCAAAAAAATTGATCCTTCCATCCAGATCGTATTTGGTGGTCCTGAAGTAACGTATGATGTTGTTGAATGGATGGAAAAAGTTTCAAGTATCGACTTTATTGTTATCGGGGAGGGAGAATATACATTTAAACAGTTACTTTCTGAACTGAATGGAGAAAGAAACTATAAAAATGTCCATGGAATTGCATACCGTGAAAATGATCAAGTAAAAGTCACTCCTCAAATGAATAAACTTGACCTTAAGGAACTTCCATCTCCCTATCGATTTCCTGAAGATATAGACCATTTAGGCAAGCGTGTCACTTATATTGAAACAAGCAGAGGCTGTCCGTTTAGTTGTCAATTTTGTCTATCCTCCATTGAAGTAGGCGTACGTTATTTTGACAGAGAGAAAATTAAGGATGATATCCGTTATTTAATGGCGAACGGTGCGAAGACCATAAAGTTTGTTGACCGCACCTTTAACATAAGCAGAAGCTATGCGATGGAAATGTTCCGATTTTTGATTGATGAACATCTTCCTGGAACTGTTTTTCAGTTTGAAATTACTGCTGACATCATGAGACCTGAAGTAATAGAATTTTTGAATAATGAAGCACCGCAAGGACTATTCCGGTTTGAAATTGGCGTTCAATCAACAAATGATTATACGAATGAGCTTGTCATGCGAAAACAAAATTTTGCAAAACTGACAAGAACGGTCACGATGGTGAAGGATGGCGGGAAAATTGACCAGCACCTTGATTTAATCGCTGGTCTGCCAGAGGAAGACTACTCCTCATTTCGAAAAACGTTTAATGATGTATTTGAACTTCGTCCAGAAGAACTGCAGTTAGGATTTTTAAAAATGTTAAGAGGAACGGGACTAAGACTTCGTGCGGCAGAACATGAGTATGTTTATATGGATCATTCGCCATATGAAATTTTGGGGAATAATGTTCTTCCCTTTGATGATATTCTCAGAATTAAACAGGTCGAGGATGTGTTAGAAAAATATTGGAATGATCACCGGATGAACCATACAATTGAGTATTTAGTAACCAAGGTGTTTCCTTCACCATTTGACTTTTTCCAAGAGTTTGGTGCCTATTGGGATGAACAAGGCTGGTCGAGAATTGGTCATCAATTAGAAGATTTATTCCGGAGATTGTTCTCTTTCCTAGAGTATCGGTCTGTGAGAGACCTTGATATAATTGCTGGTCTGATGAAATACGATTATTTATTGAATCATAAGTACAAGCCTCGTAAGCCATGGTGGGAACAAACCTACAATAAAAAGACTAGAGCTGAAATATATAAACAAATAGTAGAAAACCCATCACTTTTAGGACAAAACTTTTTGGATTTGGACCTTGATGAGAAAGAATTGTATAAGCATACAATGATTGAAAACTTGTCCTTTGACCTTTCAGTTTACCTATCATCTGGTGAAATTGTAAACCGACCTTCAAATTTATTAGCTTATTTTGATCCTTCAATTAAAGGAACACTAATCTTTTCAATAATAGATTAAAAATAGCCGGCTGATTGAGCCGGCTTATTTCTCTTTTTTTGCTGAGTTTTTATTTTCATTTTTCGACTGGAGTATTTCATACAGCTTTATTCCATTTACGTCACCAAATTCAATGCTAAATTCCTCACGTGTGTTTTGCACACTTTTCTTCTCTTTCATTAACTTCTTCCTTTTTTCCCAAGCTTTGAATTACGGTTTGCAAACTTAATTGCATTTTCATTGTCAGTAAATTCTGCTGAAAATTCACTTTCCTGTACATTCTTATGAGGCGTTTTAGTATACTTTTCAACTGCATTAAATTCTGCTTTTCGTTTAGCCATTTTTTCGTCCTCCCATCTTTTGTGTTACATCATTAGTTTTTATCAAAAGCAGAGATTCAATCACTTCCTTATTTTTCATAAATAAATTTGTTCATCATGCGAAAAATAAAGAAAAATAGGAGTGAGGAAAATGACCAAAGAAAATAAAGAAATAGATGAAAACTTAACTATCAATGAAACAATGCCACACCAAATAAATGCACCGAGTTTCGAGGGCACGGGAATCAAAATGCAGCCCCCATTCGTCAACGAACATGGCGTTGTAATCGGAGATAGCATATATGCTTCACCAAACTCTCCATTAGAGAATTGGACTGAAAATACTAATCCTGAAATTATGGCTGGTGACGAATGGGTTCACCCCACAAATGATATTGGTTGGAATACAGCTGAAAATCGCGAATTGCTGGAAAGTAAAAAGAAACCTCAAGCATATCCCTTCATGCACCCAGACAAAGACGTCAGCAAGGGCAGTGATTAAATTATTGGAAAATTGTTGTATTTTGCACTCTGTTGATTGGAGCGGAAGGCACGAAGATCCTCGAAAATGCTATCGCATTTTCTTCGTGCGGTGCTTATCCTCTGAAGCTTATTCAATGTCCTGCGGGAGGACGGGGCTGGGGAGACCCCACAGGCGCTTTAGCGCCGAGGAGGCGGTTAGTACCCGCGGAAAGCGAAGTGCCTGGAGAGGAAATCAACAGAACCTATTAATAAGTATCCAAATCCGCAAAACATTACCACTTATTAAAAAAGAAAATTGAATCATAATACAAATACAGAGAGGAAATTCATCTCTGTATAGATATTAAGGAGTTGAAAATAATGGCAAACAGCAGCAATAAATTATTAGTTCCAGGAATAGAGCAATACCTTGATCAGGTTAAATATGAAATTGCCCAAGAGTTTGGTGTTAATTTAGGATCTGATACAGTTTCCCGTGCCAATGGTTCTGTTGGCGGCGAAATTACTAAAAGGCTAGTAAAACAAGCTCAAGCACAAATTTCAGGTCAACAACAATAATTCAACTAAATAAACATGGAAAAAGTCCGGCATATTTGCCGGACTTATTTTTTCTCATTTTTCTCTTGTTTGTTTGTATTTTGATTATTCGTATTGTGTTTTTCTTGTATATTTGGTTTATTTTGATTATTTGTATTCTGTTTTTCTTGTTGATTATGTTTGTTATTTTCTCTTGGATTCACTTGATTTTGTTTATCATTGCCTTTATCATTACCATCTTTGTTTATTCCAGGAGAAGCCTGCTTCTCATTCGATTGCTCTTTTACAATTGGATCATTATTTTGGATATATTCACTTTGGTTTTCGTAGTCATTATTTGGATTATTGTTATTTTGTTCTTGTTTCTTTTGTTGACCCGGAGGCAACGTTGAAGTTGCAGAAGACTCTGATGGAGTATAATCTGTTTGTTTTATTTTCTCCACTTTTGGTGACTTAATTTTTTCTTTGGATTGCTTATTTTGTGCCGAGTTATTTTTATTTCTATGATAGACCCCGACTGGAACACCTGAATCCTGGGCTTTTTCTACTTCTGCTTCAGTGGCTGTATACATATTTACTTCTACAAGATTTTTATCAACCTTTTGTTTGATTTTATCGATATTTTCCTGTAGTTTTGTGGTCGCTTTCTCTTTAAGCTCGTTTGTTTTAACTGTTGAAATAACAACAGGCTCTTCATGTGTAATATGTCCATCATCTTTTAACTCGGCTAATATAATGGAAGTTAATTCAGATGCGTCCATTTTCTTCCAATCATCCAATTGAGAAATAATTTTTTCTGCTTCTTTATTAAATCCCTTTAATTCAACTACTTGCATGTTTTTATTTAGTCCCATTTCAATACTAGTGCTAGCATCTATGGACATGTAAGCATAAGCCTTATTACTTTGGTACACTGGAATAATAGATCCAAAACTTATTACCAGCACAGCCACGGACATCCAAACCGTCTTTAAAGTAAAAAAGTTTTTAAACGAATTTGTCTTTTTGCTATTTAGATAATCAGTGATAGGCAAAAAATCTATTTCTTCACCTATAGAATAAAGTCTATCCATTTTGCGGGCACGCAAGAATTCTCCGTCTGAAGTTAATAATGTCAAATAAGGATCCTCAACTTCCATTACAATTCCCTTTCTCATGTCTCTAGCATCCCCTTTAAATAATCGTTTAGATAAACATAATCATTTGATAATATAAGTGCAATCGCAATAATATATTTCCGGTTCCGCTCAATCGTCTTTCTGCTGACATTCACCATTTTTTCTAGTTGTTTTATTGGAAGACGCTTCTTTTCAAATAATGAGTTCCTTAATTCTTCATTTTCAACTAATAGCTTTGCGACTAAGATGGCATTGGTCCTCGCATCGGCATGCTTTGGTGAATTTTCAACTAAATCGCTAAAGCTTAAATCAAATGATGTTAATAATGTTTGAAATTGAATAATTTCTTCTTTCCTAATTTCTTCGTCGGACTTTTTCTTATACTCCTCGAGTGATAACTCGTCTACGATTACCATACCTGCAGACTCTTCCTCGAGTGATGAATATGTTAAGTCGATACTAACATGCTGGTTTTTCGTTTGCTTCCGAATATAATCAATTACCCTTCTTTTGATGATAACTTCGGAAAAACTAAGCAGGGAACTTCCCCTCTCAGGTGAATATTTTTCAATTGCCTCATTAAATGCAATAAGACCAATACTAAATTCATCGTCGGATTCGTAAATATATCGTTTGCATACGGAAGACACGTTTTTTGCAATAAATGGTTTATAAGCCTCTATAATTTCATTTAGTAATGTCCGATCCCCTTGTTGAATTAATAGAACCGACTCTTCTAAAGTACGTTTTTTATTTTTGGTTAAAAACAATAAACCTAGCATTGTCTCACCTCTCTATGAAACCCATTATACCATAGGGATGGTAGATTGGATTTTGTAGGTTCTGACAAGATTTCTTCCACTAAAGATTTACGTATATTCAACAGCCTTTTATGGGGGCACAAAAAAATTTCTCAACAAAAAAGCTACAAATCAGTGTCTGATTTGTAGCTAATTACGAGATTTTAACAACCATTTTATTAAAAAACCAACGAGTAATCCCGGAATGACAAATGACATGGGTAGAAAAACAGGACCTGGGTGGACCTTAAAAATAGTGACCTTTGGTGAAATCATTAATCCAACTGTGACAAAATATGCAGAAAAAACAAATGGCAAATAAGAATACTTTTCCTCAGCCGGCATTGCATAACGATATCCATCCCACATAGAAAACATATAAACACATGGATAAAACAATAGCCATTGATAATTAATTACTTTTTCAGCTTTTTCAATATCGCCTAAGAAACTGAACATGATTGCACTGTTAAAATGACTGTTCACATTCATAATAAATTCTAGGGTTACAAACAAAAGGCCTTTTATGTACTGACCACTTAAAAGCTGACTGAATCCTGGAAACGCTATACTCCATAATACCGCTTCTAATTTACTTAACTTTTTCATATCTCTATCCCGCTTCTACTGTAAGTTACTTCCAAATTAGTTTTACCAGTAACCCACCGAATAAACGAGGTATAGAATAATTATTTTTGAATAGAATCACTGTGTTAAATTCATAAAATGGGTATTTGATAGTTTGGATTATCCTTTTGTTTTAAGTAAAATGATGTCATTGGCTTTAGACCATCCTTAAAATCTGGACACTCAATTCCCGAACCTTCTAAATCATTAACAGATTGAGTACAATCAAAATGCCCCATCCATGTGAAATAATCAAGTGCCTCTTTTTCAACTCCCAGAAACTTCCTCATCGGCTTTATGGAAAGAAACAATTTGCCAACTGATAAGGGGAGGGTCCCCTTAGGCTTCTTGTTTATCAATTCCTCCATCAAAAAGGTGTAAATTTCAGAAGCGCGGTAAGGACGTGGATCTGTTAAATGATATGTCTTACCTTCACCTTTCTCTAAAAAGCTGAGATAAGTAGTTGCCTGAATGATATAGTCAATTGGTACCAAATTAACATAAGCCTCTCCTTTTCCCAATCTCGGGAGCAGTGGGAGGAATTTTAATCTCTCCAAAAAATTCATCATAAAATATGGACCATCAAATTTTATCGTTTCACCTGTTTGTGAATGACCTTTGACGATCCCAGGGCGAATAATCGTAATCGGGACATCTTCTTTTAGCTTTGCAACCAATGCTTCAGCTTCATATTTTGTTTCCTCATAATGATTTTTAAAGCTGGCTGGACGAATAAGCTCTGTCTCGTATAGGGTTCCTTCACGTGTTCCCACAATATATGCTGTACTAAAATATACATAACGCTTTAATTGAGTCAGCCCTTTAACCCACCTATTCACATTATCTGTGCCTTTAACATTAATTCTAAAAGCAATATCCCTTGGTACTGCCAAATCATAAATCGCTGCAAGATGAAAAACATGGGTTACTTTTCCATTTAGAAATTCAAGGTTATCGTCTGAGATCATGAGTGATGGTTGGGTGATATCACCTTCTATAAGGATAAATACCTCATCCTTCAGACCCAGTTCTGTCATAATAGTTTGACGTTCCTTCCTAGCTTTATCCATCATACCTTGAAGAACCAGTACGTAAATAATTCCTTGTAATTCATTCTTTTTCAAAACTTCCCGAATTAATTGGTTGCATATAAAACCCGGAAATCCCGTGAAAAAATAACCATATCCCATCATACCCCTCCCAAATAATGCTAAGTACACATTTGTACTAATTGTATGTCGTTCCAAAAATAATAGTCAAGTAATAAATCTGAATTTTCTGTATTTTAATCTTAAAAAAATGACGGGAATTATCCCGTCATACCTTACTCGTCCTGATCCATAGGGTTATAAAGCTTCACACTTGGATTTTTTTCTTGGAACCAACGAAGTGCAAATTCATTTTCAAATAAAAAGACATAATGATTAAAACGATCTTTTACAAGCAGACTTCTAGAACTCGAAAGATTTTCATCCACAACATCTCCTTCAATCCATCTTCCTATTTTAGATCCCATACGTTCCATTATTACTTCAGCATTATATTCATTTCTCATCCGATGTTCAAAAACCTCGAATTGTAACTGTCCCACAGCACCTAACAAATAATCATCTGTTTTCACTGTTTTGTAGAGCTGGATTGCTCCTTCTTGGACAAGCTGTTGGATCCCCTTATAAAATGATTTTTGTTTCATTACATTCTTAGCAGATACCCTGACAAAAAGCTCAGGTGTAAATTGCGGAAGTCTTTCAAATTGAAAATTATCTTTTCCTGACGTAATTGTATCACCAATTTGGTAAGTGCCCGTATCGTAAAGACCAATTATGTCCCCGCTTACAGCCTCATCAACCGTATTTCTTTCCTCAGCCATAAAAGAAGTGGATTGAGAAAGCTTAATTTGCTTGCCTAAACGAGGGATATTAACAGTCATTCCCCGTTCAAATTTTCCTGAACAGATCCGAACAAAAGCAATTCGGTCACGATGAGCTGGATTCATGTTTGCTTGAATTTTAAAGACAAATCCTGAAAATTGCTCTGTAAGTGGATTAATTTCTCCATTGGAAGAATTACGAGCCTTAGGCGGTGGAGCAAATTGCAGATAGGTCTCTAGAAATGTTTGAACCCCAAACGTTGTTAAAGCACTGCCGAAGAAAACCGGAGTAATTTTTCCATCAGCTACTTTTTCAGCAGAGAAATCATTACCAGCTTCGTTTAACAGCATAATCTCTTCAAGTGTCTGATCATACAGTCCAGAAACCTTTAGAGGATGTTCACCTTCTATTTCTCCATCGTCATTTAATGGAATGAAACGATCTTCTTCATTTACTCTGAATTGTTCAATTCGATTGTAATATCGGTCATATATTCCTAGAAACTCTTTTCCCATCCCAATTGGCCAGTTCATTGGATATGACTCAATTCCCAGTACCTCCTCAAGTTCAGCAAGGAGCTCTAATGGCGCTTTCCCTTGACGGTCTAGCTTATTAATAAAAGTAAAGATGGGAATTCCTCGCATACGGCACACTTTGAAAAGCTTTAATGTTTGTTCCTCAATCCCTTTAGCCGAGTCGATGATCATTACGGCACTATCTACGGCCATTAAGGTACGATAGGTATCTTCACTAAAGTCCTGGTGTCCAGGAGTATCCAAAATGTTGACACGAAAATCATTATAGTCAAATTGCATAACGCTGGATGTAACAGAGATTCCCCGTTGTTTTTCAATTTCCATCCAGTCGCTCGTCGCAAACTTACCTGTTTTTTTTGCTTTTACTGTTCCCGCGTCGCGAATTGCTCCACCAAATAATAATAATTTCTCTGTAAGCGTTGTTTTCCCGGCATCCGGGTGAGAGATAATCGCAAAGGTCCTGCGCGATAATACTTCTTCTTTAAAATTGTTACCCATTTCTAATTCCTCTCTTTTTACACACATAAATTTTTACCGATAACTTCTATCTTATAGGTCAGAAGTAAACTTTGCAATCCTTCAATTTTTCTTTTAGACACTAATTAATGATATTATAATTTAAGTAACCGGTGACAAACAAATCCCATTTGGAAATTGATTTCCACCCATTCCCACCTCCCCTAATGATTATTTCATTTTATAATAGAATGAGACTCTTTAAGGGAGATGGTAAAAAGTGAATCAAAGCAAAAAGCTAGTATCAAAGATTTTTCCGCTGATAACAGCGTTACTATTAATAATTGCAGGAATCTTTTGGGTTATGAAAACAACAAATGAAAAAATTGAAATTCCCTTTTCGTCTGTTGAAGAAACCATTCAAAACCAAAATGGGAAAACAGTAGTACTGACAGAGCACTCTGACGGCAGCATTCTTCTAGAAATAGGCAGCCTCAAATACGAATCACATGTTCCACCGAATAGTCAAATGATCGACAGACTTGTTGAGAAGTATAATATTCATTATTCCTTTTCTAATAGCAGCCGCTTTGGAAAGTGGATTATGGCCGTTGTATTACTAGCCCTTGTTGGAACAGCATTAGTACTTCAAAAAACAAAAGGTGGTTTTGGGCTTTCAAACTCGATGAAGAATAGTGTTTCTCAGGCACGCGCTCTTCCTACCATTAGTTTAGAAGATGTTGGCGGGATTGGTGTTGAAATGAAGGAAGAAATCCTCCAGACACTTTCAACACTTAAAGAACCAGAAAGAGCCATTAAAATGGGGATTAAGCCCCCAAAAGGGATCCTACTATATGGACCGCCAGGCACAGGAAAAACGTTATTAGCTCAAGCGATCGCCCGTGAATTAAATGCAGCTTTCTATTCTGCCAGCGGATCTGCTTTTAATGAGTTATTCGTAGGTGTTGGCGCAAGCAGGGTCCGCTCTTTATTTCAGACTGCAAGAAAACAAGGTCCTGCTGTAATTTTCATTGATGAAGTAGACGCCTTAGCCGGCAGAAGAAAAGCCCATGGTGGCGAAGAAGCAGAAAAAACATTAACTGAACTCCTCGTCCAGCTTGATGGGGGGCATTCAAATGATGGAATATTGTTTATTGCCGCAACGAACAGAAAAGATATGCTAGATGAAGCCTTCCTAAGACCAGGAAGGATCGACTTCACTTTCCAAGTCCCGCTTCCTGATACAAAAGGAAGACGAGAAATCATTGATATTCATATAAAAGGTAAAGCTCTTAGTGATGATGTACTTGCCTCTTTAGATGGATTAGCTGAAAGTACGTCAGGCTTTTCTGGAGCCGAGCTGCAGTCGCTATTTGAAACCGCAAGCAGACGTGCAGTCCGAAACGGGCAGGATGTATTAACAAAAGATGATCTTGATTATGCACTTGATCGAACGATATTAGGAAGTACTTCTCGTTCTTTACAGGATCTCGACACGAAGCGCCGTGTGGCTATTCATGAAGCAGGGCATGCAATTGTTGCCTCATTAACGAAGCCAGGTTCTGTAAGAAAGGCAACCATTATCCCACGCGGTGAAGCACTCGGATATGTGGCACCTATTCCTAAAGAGCTGCATTTATCAACAACAAGCGATTTGCTTGATCGTGTCGCAATGGTATTAGCTGGCGGTGTTGCAGAAAGAATGCTGCTTGGTGAACATAGCATAGGCGTCAGTGGAGACGTTCAGCAAGCTAAGCAAATTATTGAACAAATGGTAGATACCGGTATGCTTCAAGGCGGTTTTACCCTAACTTTTAACAAACAGGACAAAGAAGCAAAGATGCAAGAATTGTTTGAAAAAGGATTAGAAAAAGCAGAGAATCTAATTAAAAGTCATCACCACCAGTATCAGCAATTAGTCGATAGCTTATTAAAGAAAGAAACACTTGAAGGCCTTGAGGTCGAAGAAATCGTCTGGGGGAAAACTCAGGAGATGACAGATGAATTTGTGTTTGCATAAACTAATACCAGGTGTAAGATAGCACCTGGTATTTTTTTGGACTAATTTAAATGAAATGAATCTTTTGAGGTAAACTAACTTTATGTATTCCACCCAAAGGAAGTGTATGGAAATGATTGATACTAAAATAGATTTTGAAGCAAAAAAACATAATGAAAGTGCTCTAGGGTACCTCGATAATCCCAAAAAGACCGAAGGCTTATTGAAGAAGGCAATCGTCAAGGCGAGAAACAACAAAGGAACTTTAGGAGATGCCTGGGAAAAGCTGCAATTATTTTTTGATTTAGTCCAAGCCTATTCAAAAGGCGAATATCGAAATGTTGCACCGACTACAATCTTAACCATCATAGGGGCAATCCTATATTTCGTTTCTCCATTAGACGTAGTCCCCGATTTTCTTGTAGGGTTAGGAATACTTGATGACGCCGCCGTTATTAGCTTTGCTCTAAAAAAATTATCAGCCGAAATTGACGAATTTAAGACTTGGAAAAAAACAGCAAAAGAGTAGGCGCATGAAAAATTCATGCGCCTCTCACAGTTCCGTACGTGCGGGTCATCGCATACGGCTCCTCCACGTTTATCCCC
>NZ_BAWM01000003.1 GCF_000759675.1 Neobacillus niacini
TGTTCAAAATCGAACAAGAAATTGCCGTTTTTTTGTCTAGACCATGCTTACATTTCTAAAAACGTAAGTTTTTCAGTGCCCTCCGAACAATCGGGAGATGTTTTTATGTCATGCTTTTGTTAATTTCTCAAGTTCTGAAAAAACAGCTTCATAATCTTCTTTCTTGTCTGCTTTAAAGGAGGTGTTCATATAGATAATGATTCCATCTTTATTGACAACAAAGACCGAGCGGATAGCGACTTCACCTTTTTCGTTAAACACCTTGTAGTCTTTGATTGTCTGCTTGCGCCAATCGGAAGCTAGTGGATAAGGCAATGTCCCCATACTGGCGGCAAAAACTCTGTGCGAATGAATATGATCCGCACTGATTCCAATAACTTCTGCACCTAGCTGTTCAAATCTTTTGTAATCCTCTTTCCAAGAGGATATTTCTTTAATTCAGCCGGGAGTAAAATCCATTCCATAAAAGGCTACAACTACGTTCATCTTTCCTCGATAATCAGCAAGAGAAAGGGGGTCCTTTGTTGTTGCAGGTAATGAAAAATCAGGGGCAGTATCCCCAGCCTTCAAGGTTACTTCCATGAAAAATCCTCCTCTTTTTGAAACATAGCTTCCTTCGGTAGGATTTCCAACTTCGGCATGAATTAGACAAAAAGATGGATGCTAACACCATCTATAAAAATAACAAAGTTTTAATTTTCCAACTTTGGGAATTGTCTAGCGCAAGCAGCCTAGGGGCACGGGGTCATAAGCTTGTCTAGTTGCGGCTCCTTGGGACTCGAGTCATAAGCCACCACCTGAAGAAGGCAAAGAGCGCCTTCTTGCAGGGTCCGTCTTATGCCTTCGTCCCAGGGCAGTCGCCTCCACATTTCTGACAATCCGTCAAGAAGGTAAAGACCAACCTTCTCGCCGGCTCGTCTTATGCCTGTCGCCCCTAGGAAAAATTGAACTGCATTTTTCCCTGGACAAGGCACTTCCGCTTTTCTATCTAATAGGATATGGCCTGGCTCCCAAATTGGGTCCAGCTGGTAACAAAATCTTTTAAATGAGCGGATCTATTTTGGTCAGGAAAAAAGGGATCATTAAAATATACGTTGTTCTCATCATAGCCGGTTACAAGAACAGAATGGACTTTACGGGTAATTTTGATTTCACCTTCTTTTGTATTCCATGTTTCCCAGTGTTCTTCTGGTAAAAAGGTATAGGTGCTCCCAATTATCACCCAAACGGGTTTACCCTCGTTTAGCTTCTTTTTGACAGAGTTAAAATCCTCTCCAGAAAAATTGTCTATTTGGTTTGGCAAATATTTATGTGCAAGTTCTTCCACTGCTTCGTTGTAAACCGATAATCCGGGGTGATTATATGTATACATATTGCCGACAAAACCATTATGTGGATTTCCATAAAAACCGTCTTGTTGGTAAGGAACCTTTGTAATCTCGTTCGCCAGCGTAAGCTTATCAACTGAAACACCAGCATAATTTAATAACATTGCCAAGCTTGTCACTTCACAGCCTCGGGGTAGTTCAGGAAATTGCATGAAGTTTGGAACGGATAGAAGGATACTTTCTTTCATTATGGGTTCCTTTTGATATACAACTAAGGTCCTGTCCATATGGGAATCTGCTCTATATTCAGCACTGGTTTTTATGGGAGAAATGGAAGCATGGTAAATTGGAAAGATTAATAGGAGGCTTAACAATATTATTTTTTTTGTTGACGATTATTCATGTAAGCCCCTCCTTTTTTTCTGATTACTCTTCTATTTCTCGGACTTATTTACTCTTCTCCACCAAAATAGATTTCTCCTCTTCCAAAGGTTTAGCGTAGGAATTATGAATATCTTCCTATTTGAGATTTACGAGGTTGACAGCATCTTTATGTCACAAATTATTCAGAAATCAGTGAAAATAGTTCGCATTTGTTTATTGACTAGACAAAATACACTGTTATAATCAAATGTATAAGACATTGATAATGATTTTCATTGTCATTTATTTTATTAATCGGTGATAATTATTCTCAATTAGATTGATAATGATAGAAAAATAGAAATGTTGGGGACTGCCATGAAGAAAAGATATTTACTACTAGCATTAATAGTCTTATCTGCTGCGTCTTTGTTTGTTGGCGTTAGCAGTATATCACCATTGGACTTGTTGGATGTCCGATCCGAGGAGACCCAAATTTTCCTTATCAGCAGACTGCCAAGGCTCGTTGCAATATTGCTCGCAGGAGCTGGAATGAGTATTGCTGGTTTGATTATGCAGCAGCTCAGCAGGAACAAATTTGTTTCACCGACTACCGCAGGAACACTAGACGCAACCCGGCTTGGTATCCTTGTCTCTATGCTGTTGTTTGCAAATGCATCCATGCTTGAAAAAATGGCAGTAGCCTTTGCTTTCGCGCTTGCTGGTACGTTTGTTTTTATGCAAATTCTAGATCGAATTAAGTTTAAGGATACCATTTTCATACCGCTTGTCGGTTTAATGTTCGGAAATATACTGTCCTCTGTGACAACTTTTTTTGCGTATCGAGCTGACGTCATTCAAAATATGTCTGCTTGGCTGCAGGGAGATTTTTCAATGATTATGAAGGGCAGATATGAATTGCTTTACATAAGTATTCCGATTTTAATTATTGCTTATTTCTACGCTAACCGCTTTACAGTAGCTGGAATGGGTGAGGACTTTTCAAAAAATCTCGGGCTTGCCTATCGGCGTGTTGTAAATATCGGGCTCATACTGGTAGCTCTGGTTACGACAACAGTTGTTTTGACAGTAGGAATCATCCCGTTTTTAGGCTTAATTATTCCAAATATCATATCGATTTTTAAAGGTGATCATTTGCAAAAAACATTGCCGCATACGGCCATCCTTGGAGCCATCTTCCTTCTGATTTGTGATATTTTGGGCAGGGTGCTCATTTACCCTTACGAAATTTCAATCAGTCTTATGGTTGGGGTAATTGGAAGCGGAATTTTCTTATACTTACTGTTCCGGAGGAAGGCATATGCGTAACTCAGTCAAATTACTTGTCCTAGCCTTCATTGCTGCCGGCTTTTGTGCCATCTATTTATTTCATGAATTAAACGGAAGCTTTGGATATGCCCTTCCAAAACGAACGATAAAAGTTCTAGCAATGGTCTTAACGGGAGTCACGATTGCTTATGCAACGGTTGTTTTCCAAACCATAACTCATAATAAAATCTTAACACCAAGCATTATGGGATTGGATTCACTATATCTATTGTTGCAAACGTTGATTATCTTCTTTTTAGGCTCCGGCCACATGATTATGGTCAATAAACAGGTGAATTTTTTAATCTCAGTAGTGGTTATGATCGTATTTGCACTACTTTTATACAAGTTTCTATTTAAAAACGGCAATCAGCCTATCTACTTTTTATTACTTGTCGGAATCATAGTAGGAACATTTTTCTCAAGTATCTCAACGTTTTTTCAGGTATTGATTGACCCAAATGAGTTTCAGATTGTTCAAGACCGCATGTTTGCAAGCTTTAATAATATCAATTCAGATTTAGTTTGGCTGGCGATTATCATCGTCTCACTTGTGATGATTTATGCATGGCGTTTTTTAAAGTATTTAGACGTGTTGTCATTAGGCCGTGCTACAGCGATTAATTTAGGGGTTCCATATGATTCAATCGTTAAAAAAATGCTTGTGATCGTAGCAGTCTTCATCTCGATCTCGACTGCCTTAGTAGGACCCATTACCTTTTTTGGCTTAATTGTAGCCAATCTGTCGTATCAATTCTTCAAAACATACAAACACACCACACTGATCACAGGCGCGATCTTTATGAGCATCATCGCTCTCGTAGGCGGGCAATGGGTGGTCGAACGAATCTTTACTTTTTCGACAACGTTAAGTGTCATTATTAACTTTATCGGTGGAGTGTATTTCATCTATTTACTGCTAAAGGAGAGGAAAGCTGCATGATTCAAGTCCGAGCTTTGTCAAAGTTATATGGTAAAAAGCCCGTTGTAGAGGATGTAACCGTTGATATTCAGCCGCGGAAAATCACGAGCTTTATCGGTCCGAATGGGGCAGGTAAATCAACTTTACTATCAATGGTAAGCCGTCTTCTTGATTCAGATACAGGTGAAGTGCTGATTGACAAATTTGATGTAAAAAAAATGAAGTCCAATGAGTTCGCCAAGAAGGTGTCGATATTAAAACAGTCCAATTATATGAATGTTCGTCTTACGATTAGAGAACTAGTATCCTTCGGACGCTTTCCCTACTCGAAGGGACGGTTAACGGAGGAAGATGAACGAATTGTTGATCAATCTCTAGACTATATGCACCTAACCGAAATGCAAGATAGCTTTTTAGATGAGTTATCTGGAGGTCAGCGACAGCGCGCCTTTATTGCGATGGTTATCGCACAGGATACAGAGTATATATTGCTTGATGAACCATTGAACAACTTAGATATGAAGCATTCTGTTCAAATTATGAAAATCTTACGCCGGCTTGTGGATGAGCTGGGAAAAACGGTTGTCATCGTGCTTCATGATATCAATTTTGCTTCCGTTTATTCTGATCGCATTGTAGCGATGAAGGATGGTAAGGTCGTGAAGGATGGTCCGACAGAAGAGATTATTCAGTCAGACGCATTAAAAGAAATTTACGATATGGATATTCCAATCCAGGAAATAGGTAGCTGCAGAATCTGTGTTTATTTCAGTTCATAATAAAAGGAGAGATTTAAGAATGAAAAAGTGGAGTTTTTTAGTTGTTTTGTTTTCAATGATTTTGGTATTAGCAGCATGTGGGTCAAAGGAAGAAAGTAAAGAAGAACCAGCGGAAGCGAAAACAGCAGCGGCAGAGAAGTTAACGATTGATCATAAGTATGGTGAAGTAGAAATTGATAAAAATCCAGAAAAAGTAGTTGTTTTTGACTTTGGTATTTTAGATACATTAGATGAATTAGGTGTGGAGGTAACAGGAGTTCCACAAACAGCCGTTCCAGCGTACTTAGAAAAATATGCTGATGAGAAATATACGAACGTTGGAAGCTTGAAAGAGCCAGATTTTGAAGCCATTCATGCTATGCAGCCTGATGTAATTTTTATCACTACCCGCCAAGCTGAATTATACGAACAGTTCGCAGAAATTGCTCCAACAGTGTATGTGGAATTAGATTATACAAAATACATGGAGTCTTTCGAGAAAAATATGAACCTTGTAGGTGAAATTTTTGACAAGAAAGCTGAAGTGGCTAGCGCTGTAGAAGAGATCAAAGCAAGTGTTGATGAATTAAATAAAAAGGCTTCTGCACTTGATAGTAAAGGATTAATTGTTTTAGCGAATGAAGGAAAAGTAAGTGCTTATGGACCGAGCTCCCGTTTTGGTGTGATTCATGATGTGTTTGGTTTTGGAGCAGCGGATGAGAAAATTGAAGTATCCACGCATGGCCAAAGCATTACCTTCGAATACATTATGGAGACAAATCCAGACGTATTGTTTGTCATTGACCGTAACTCAGCAGTAGGCGGCGAAGCTGGTGCTGAAAAAGTAATCGAAAATGAGCTTGTTAAAAAGACAACAGCTTTTAAAGAAGATAAGATTATCTATCTTGATCCAGATGCTTGGTACCTTAGCGGCGGCGGATTACAATCTGTAAAACTTATGGCTGAGGAGATCGAAGCTTCAATATAAAAATTTTGAGCCAGGTATTAAACCTGGCTTTATTTATAGGAGGAGGGATATTTATGTTTTATCAAATAAGAAGAATTGTAGTGAAAGAGGGATTTAGTGACCAGGTGGTCGAGAGCTTTGCAAATCGAGGTGGTTTAATGGCTCAGCAGCCTGGATACCTTGAAAAGCAGGTTTTGGTAAAAAAGGTTCGCCGTGGTGAAGAGGAAGTTATGGTTATGGTTCAATGGGAATCCGAAGAGGATTGGAAAAATTGGGAGAAGAGCCCAGAGCATATTGCCGGGCATAAGGCGAAGCGCGGTGCTGGTTCAGAAAAGCCTGAGTATATCATTGAATCAAGTCATGATCTTTACTATGTAAAAGGGTAAATTAAATTGAGAGAGGCTGACGCGAATGGTCACATGATGTGATCGAACCGTGTCAGCCTTTTCTGTTTATTCTTTTTCGATTTCCACGTTATGTTCTTTTGCCAGTTCATCCAGCTTATCATTATAGTCTTCGATTTGCAGACGTCCTTCTTCTAATAGTTGATTGGCCTCAGCGATCATGTTGGAATCTTGGTTTTCAATCGCTTTAATAATTTTTTCAAAGGCACTAAATTGGAGATTTGCACCCGAAAGGTAAATCTCATGGACCTTTTTCAGCTCTTCTGTTTCAATACTTACGGTTTCTAGTTCAGTTATTAATTCAGCATAATTTGGAATGACCTCGTTTACCAGGGCATCATACATCGTTTGGTCATCTGTATAATTGGCCCCAGCAACACCTTCATATGCAGAAACCGCCTTATCCTCGAGATCCTGTGCAGACTTCATTTCCTCATTTATATAATTCAAAATGTCATCCTGAACAGGTCCCCCACAACCAGCCAAAACAAGCAAAAAGCCAAACACCACCACCGTCAACACTCGCTTCACCATAACCCCACCTCCATCGACCATTATATGAACCAACGGAAGTCCACTATGAATGAAGAAAATCAGTGAAAAAAAGTTTTGACTGTCCACCTGGGGTGGAAAGTGTCCACGGGCGGTGCCTGTCACCCATTTTCAAAAATATCTTTCATTTGTTTCTCAATTCTGTAAAATGAGAAATAAAGAATAATGTTGTGTTTGGAGAGATGGTAATGGCGGAATGTTACCCGATTTTTGGCAGTGAAGATACTGCGGATTTATTTAATCCTGATGAGTTGATTGATTTATTCCTAAGATGTTCGGTCGATGGTATTTGTATTATTGATATGGAGAACAGGTTTATTCGAATAAATCATATGTTTACTAGGATCTTTGGCTATAACGAGGATGATGTGATAGGAAGAAAAGTGAGTGACCTTCCTATTCCAGTTTGTTTAAATGGAATCCTATCACAAGTGAAAAATGGTAAAGCCTTTACCAATTTGATCACACAGCGTCAACATAAAGATGGCCACATCCTAGACATTGCGGTATCGTACTCTCCATTACGAAATAAAAATGAAGAAATTATTGCGATAACAGCAATCTATCGTGATATCACAAAAGAAATTAGTATGGAAAGAGAATTAAAAAGAACACGTGAATTATACAAATTAATCACGGAAAATGCATCGGATTTAATTAAGGTTTATTCAAGGGATAAAACGATTTTATATGCTTCACCTTCTCACGAAAAGGCATTGGGATTTTTACCAGAACAATTACTGGGTATGCATGTATTAGATGTTATCCAAGATGAGGACCATGAGTCATTGAAAAGGATGGCAAAGAACCTTTATGATTCCGGAGAACCTCAACTATTACAATTAAAATTGAAAACAAAGGATAATAAAGTTTTTTATTCAGAATCAACTATATCCCCTGTCTACAATGGAAATATGGAGATTGACTCCTATGTTACGGTTAGTCGAAATATTACTGAACGCATTGAAAATGATACGGCACTTCGTAATTTAGACCGCCTCTCTATTATTGGTCAATTAGCAGCAGGGGTTGCACACGAGATCAGAAATCCCTTGACATCATTAAAAGGGTTTTCAAAACTATTGAAATCATCCAATTCTCCTGAAAAGCAAAATGAGTACCTATCGATTATGTCAGATGAGCTAGATCGTATTGATATGATCGTCAATGAATTTATGTCATTGGCCAAACCCCAGGCTATTCAATTTGAGCGAGGGAATTTGATTTCAATCATAGATAGTACGATTAATGTGCTACGTCCACAAGCGATGCTTGATAATGTCCAAGTTACGGTTAAATATCCGAAAGAAGATAATCTTGAACTCCTATGTTCTCCTAATCAACTCATACAAGTCTTTGTAAATTTATTGAAAAATGCAATTGAATCCATGCCCCATGGAGGGAATGTATCGATTGGAGTTCGAAAATTGAAGAATAAGAGAGTCGTTATTGCTTTTAAGGATGAAGGTCCTGGTATTGATAAAGAAGTCTTAAAGTATTTAGGTACACCATTTTATACAACAAAAGACAAGGGAATCGGTCTAGGTTTAACAGTAAGTAATAAGATAGTGCAAGAACACAACGGTACGATGAAAATAGACAGTCAGCAAGGAAAAGGAACTACCGTAAAAATCGAATTTGAATGTATTTAATATTTTGTTAAAAAACAATTAAATGCCTATCAATCTTTATGCCAGTCCATCATTAGATAAAGAGACAAGACAATTATGGATAGGGATGGATTGAAAATGGCGAAGAGGAACAGAGGGAAAACAATTAACTACCTGCCATCAAGAGGCCGCGGGACATGTCCTTTGTGTGGGAGGACAAGAATAAAGCTTTTATATCCGTATAGAACAGAAACAAACCAAACAATCAAAGTTTGCAAAAACTGCCGCCTTAAATAACAGAGAATCAAAGGTTCCTAGGATGTTTCCGTTACGGATTTTGTGAACGCAGGTGGCAAGTATATTGCGGTCGGTCAAGGGGCATCAAGCCTCCTATCCAATGCTTTATTGGAAAAATAATACTGAACAAAGCCTGGTTCAACTTGGACCAGGCTTGTTTTTTGGAAACTTTATATTAATTTCTGATTCATCTCCATTTTCAAAAGACAGTTGTTAAGTACCTTTTTATCAATCCCATTTACAAAATAATATTTTTCTTTATAAATTGCTTGGATTATTTTTTTAATATCTTCTATGCTGTTTTCATTCTTTTGCAGATTTTTTATAAAAAGATTAAGTGGAATTGCCTCATCTTCATTATGTAATGGTGGTTGAAGGTAGGGGATTCCTTGAGACTTTGTAAAAGCATTCCTTTTATAAAATTCATTTCTCTTCTCGCAATTATCTTTTTCTTCTTTCGTATGGACCAAATCTTGTGTTTCTGTTTCTAGAATGATTGCGTTTAGTGAAGTGTTTCCTGCTGCAATTGCGTCTTTGTTAAATAACTCTTCCATTTTTGCTAATGTTCTGGAACCTATTCCTTTGCTTCTTACTAGAGGATTTGTTGCGATATAAACAATAAACCCTGAATTGACTTCCTCTAAATAGTGCCCTGTTGCAAAGGAGATAAGTTCTTCTCCTTCAAAACCTATTACGAAACGAAAATTATTGGGCTTACGATACCGTGCATAATGTAAACCATTTAAAAAAATAGTATGAGGTTCTCTCACGACTAGTGGAAATACTATATCATATAAATTAAAAACCTTATCAATGTAACTTAAGTTATCTTCAGTAATCTCATCCCAGCTAATATTCATAATTAAAGCCTCCTCCATATTAATAATACAACAATCAGGCAAAAGTGATAAATGAAGACAGATGAATCGAAGGAATAAGTAGTGTCCATACCAGACGGACAGTGTCCACGAGCGGTGACAGGCACCAATAGATAGAAGATTGCCGTAAGTCTTGCAGGTCCGCAGAGGTTGTATTGGAAACAATTGACCGTCAAAAAAGATCAAAAGTTACCGTTCCCGATGAAAATCGCAATCTTAAGGATGATCCTTCCTTTTTGGATTTAAATGTATTTAATCGGTAAAAAAATCCCTAGGAATCATGTTCCTAGGGATTTTCTATAGATATATTATTTTGTGTTGATTATTTTGGAACGCTTCCTACTTCTATCATTGTGATTGGGTAATTAGAGTAGAATCTTTTTGAAATGGATAATTTTCTCATCCTCGATCCATAATAAATACCATTTAATACATCTGGAGGAAAATAGCATATGAATCAGCTGGCAAAGTGGATATTTACCATGGCTAACAGCTTATCCATTACGTTAACAAGTTTTTTGGGAACCTGTGGAGCCACTGGTAATGAAGGTAATGGGGATATTAGAAATATTATTTTTCTGATTGGTGATGGTATGGGTGTTTCATTCACATCGGGGTATCGTTATTTTAAAGATAACCCAGCCACTTTAGAACTAGAATCAACAGAGTTTGGTCCGTACCTTGTTGGTCAACAGACCACCTTTCCGAATGATCCAAGGCATAATGTAACGGATTCTGCTGCTTCGGCAACAGCGATGGCAACTGGTGTGAAAACCTATAATGGGGCAATTGGTGTCGGAAATGATCACTCGAAATTGAAATCAGTCCTTGAGGCGGCTAAGGAAAAAGGGAAAGGAACTGGACTTGTTGCCACAGCGCAAATTACTCATGGTACTCCTGCAGCATTTGGTGCACATGTTGCCCAGCGAAAAAGCATGAGCGTGATTGCCGATGATTATTATCAGGATTTAGTAAATGGGAGGCATAAAATAGATGTATTACTTGGCGGGGGTTCAGATTGGTTTATCCGTAAAGATAGGAACCTAGTGGAAGAGTTTGTTAAAGACGGCTACAGCTATGTAACTAACCTTAAAGAGATGAAAAACGACGAACGTACTCAGGTGTTAGGTCTATTTGCAAAAGGTGGGCTGCCGAAAATGATTGATCGTCCAAACGATATTCCATCCCTTGCAGACATGGCAGCTTCGGCAATCGAGCGGCTAAATAAGAACGAGAACGGCTTCTTTTTGATGGTGGAAGGAAGTCAGATTGACTGGGCAGCTCATGACAATGATATCGTGGGTGCAATGAGTGAAATGGAAGATTTCGAGAAGGCGTTTAAAGTCGCTATTGATTTTGCGAAAAAGGATGGACACACATTGGTTATCGCAACAGCTGACCATTCAACTGGAGGTTTCACGATAGGTGCACAAGGGCAATACAATTGGTTTAGTTCTGAAATAAAAAAAGTGAAGCGAACACCTGATTATTTGGCAGTGAAAATAGTCAAGGGAGCAGGTGTTATAGAAACCTTAACGAAATATATCGATCTTCCATTAACAAAAAACGAAATAAGATTAGTTGAAAGAGCAGCAAGAACACAAAAAGCCAAAAACATCGACAATGCCATCGAAGAAATCATTAACCTCCGCTCCTTCACAGGCTGGACAACAGGTGGACACACCGGTGAAGACGTAAACGTCTACGCCTACGGACCAGGAAGTGAGCGCTTCAAAGGACAAATCGACAACACCGACCACGCCAAAATCATCTTCGATATCCTTAAATGACTACTTATCGGTGCTTGTTCGGTGCCTGTCACCGTGGTGGCACACCATGGTGACAGGCACCGCTCGTGGACACTTTCCACCTCAGGCGGACAGTTGATTATTCTAAATGTAACGTTTGCTAAATTCTTCACATTCGGGTGCTCTTTTTTAATTAAACCAATTTTATAATGGTGGTGGGATAAAAATTCAGAGGAGCACTCTATTTATGAATAAACTAGTGAAGGGCGCAGTTATAACTTTTTTATTATGCGTGGGATTGTCGGCGTGTGGAGAGAAGGAGAAGGTTAAGGCTCCAGCTCCAACTAATCTTCCAACTGAGAGGCAGGAGGAAGGACAAGCGAGTGAGATAACTCCTGAGGAGCTTCTAACCAGCCTTAGGAAACATACAACACTTATTCCAATAGGGGATGTACCGATTCCTGAGGATAATCCGATGAATTCGGAAGTACTTGAACTGGGTCAAGCGTTATTTTTTGATCCGAGACTTTCAGGAAACAATCAAGTTAGCTGCGCAACTTGTCATGACCCGAACTTGGGTTATGGCGACGCGAAACCGACTTTTGATAAATTTGCAGGCGGCAATGGAGCAAGGAATAGCCCGACTGTGATTAATTCAGGCTATTACACGTCCAACTTTTGGGATGGTCGTGCGGCTTCTCTCGAGGAACAGGCGCTGGGACCTATTCAAAATCCTGATGAGATGAATCAGCCACTTGATGAACTTATTAAAGAGTTATCAGCCATAAAAGGCTACCAAGAACGTTTTCAAGCTGCTTTTAATGACGGAATAACAGAACAAAATATTGCAAAAGCCCTTGCCGCTTTTCAAAGACAAATTGTTGTAAAGGATACTCCTTATGACAGGTTCCTTGAAGGGGATACAGAGGCATTAACGAAACAAGAAGTCAGCGGGCTCCGATTGTTTACAGGAAAAGCCTTTTGCGTGACCTGTCACAATGGGCCGAACCTTTCTGATAACAATTATTACAATATAGGTCTCAATACAGAGGATAAAGGACGGGAAGCAGTAACGGGACAAGAAGGGGATTTAGGTAGAATTCGCACCCCTGGATTATATGGAATTACCCATACTGCACCATACATGCGGGATGGCAGTCTTGCAACCATTGAGGAAGTAATCGATTATTATGACCGTGGCGGGGATAGCCACCCCAATAAGAGCTTTTTTATCAAAAAATTTATGAGTCCTATTGGTTTAACTGACCAGGAAAAGGAAGATTTACTAGCCTTTTTAAAAACCTTGGGCGGAGAGCCGCCAATTTTCACAAAACCAGAACTCCCATAATAATAGAAAGTCATGAGCCCCCTTGAGTCTAGGTAATTACAAGGGGGCTCATGACTTTATTTTATTGAGGTTTCCAACTTTTTAATTACCTTTTTATAATGTTTAATAGAGGTTAATTTACCAGTATAGGATACTTGGTTTTGATAATCTAAAGAGATGAGCATGATAGCAAGCTGAGGAAAAAACTTCTTTGACCGGAAACGAAGGTCTTTCCAATAAATGAAATAGCCATTTTTTCTCTTTTGAACAAAAGGGTAGGCGAAAGGGTTACTTCTAATAAAGCTTTCAACCTGAGGGTTCTGACTGCTATCCATTACTAACCTAGGGTAGTCTATTTTCTTTGAAAAAGTATGCTCTATCCATAATTCCCCCTTTGAGTACGAACCAAATAAAAAGTCCTGATTTGTTTTAATGATAATATTCCAGTGGAATGGGGATGTTTTAGGAATGATTTTTACCAAGAGTGCATTTTGAAAATGCTGTGTAATCTTCCATTTTATAAAATTTGATGAAAATAACCGAAATATCAGGTAAAAAACCATAGCTAAATAAATGAAAGTAAAGATCCTTCCATTTTCAAAAAAAGGAAGCAGGCTAAACCCAAGAATATGGAGCATGATGATATATGGGTCGATTAAGGGGAGGAAATCTAATGAAAGCCATTTTTGAGAAAATGGGCGTAAAGCTTGTGTACCATTTACATTAAACAAATCAGTAAGAACATGGATGATCACAGCCAGCAGCGTCCATAACAATAAGTGAGAAAATGAGGTTCCTAGAAAGAAAAGATGAATGAGGGAGGCAGTAAGTAAGCCCCAAATAGGGATTGCAGGCAGTGAATGTGACCATCCCCGATGATTTCGGTAATAACTACTTTTCCCCTTCAATCGATAGATAAAATCAAAGTCAGGTGCATTAGAGCCCACAACTGTCCCGATAAGGACAGCTGTTGATAAGGCGCTGTTGTTTGAAATTACTGGATCTATTTGAGCGAGAGCACCTAGACCGAAGCCGATCATTATGTGAGAACCTGTATCCATTCATATTCCTCCTTACCGAGATTACTTTAGGCATATATTTTCTTTGAGGGTTCATCGATAACGGTAGAATAATGATTAAGCAAGTTTTCAAATATCTGGTCCCACTTTTGTGTAAGTGCATACTTCCTAGCATTTAACGCCATTTGACGTCGGAAAGGGCCATTGCCTAACAACTGAACAATTCGGTTAACAAAATCCTCTGCATCACCTGGCTCACACAAATGTCCGGTAACGCCGTTCGAAATAATATTCTTCACACCGCCAGCATTCGCCCCGATTACCGGAGTTCCACTTGCAAGAGCCTCAAGGACAACGTTTCCAAAGGTTTCAGTGGGTGATGGAAAAACAAATAGGTCTGTAGCTGAATAGACCTCCGCTAATCCAACTCCTTTCAAATAGCCTGTAAAGGTCATATTTGACTGTGCAGCCATTTTGAGTTCCTCAAGTAAGGGACCATCCCCAGCAATTAACCAATGTACCTGTTTATTTAATTCAGGAGGTAAAGAGTTAGCGATTTTCATGAGAGTTTTTAAATCTTTTTCGGGTGCCAGCCTGCCAACAAAGGTAAGGAGAAATTTTTTGGGAATCTCGTATCGGTTAAGAACAACTTCTTTCTGATAATTTGGATGATAAAGCTGGCAATCAACACCTCTTGGAAAAATTTCTAGGTTACTAAAACCACGGCATTTCAGTTTTTCAAGTGTGTCAATAGAAGGGACAAAGAGTTTTTTTAATGGACTATGAAACCATTTCATGTATTTCCAAAGAGGATTAGAAAGGAATTCAAGGTCATAAAACTGTAAATAGTCATTGAAATCGGTGTGATAGGAGCCGACAACTGGGATATTAAATTTTTTTGCAAAATAAAGACCACAAAGACCAACCGTAAACGGAGTTGCTACATGAATCAGATCTGGAGAGAATTGCTCTATTTCTGACTTAACTTGAATAAAGTTTGGGAAAGCTAAGCGGCATTCCGGATACAGGAAAAAGGATAGGCTTTTTAACCGGTGAATATGGTCTGAAACATATTCATTTGAACCAGGATTAGGTGCAAAGACTTTATAGGTAATATGTTGACCCTCAAGATAGTGCGTAAATTTTTTGAGGGTTTTGGCAACCCCGTTTACATCCGGATAAAAGGTGTCAGAGAAAATAGCGATTTTCATATAAACCCCTCCTAGACAATTTCTAAATCATTTTTAGGATACAAAATAATAACAGAGACTGCCGAAGCATGATCCAAGAATTCCACCTGCAATAACGTCCGATGGATAATGCAGACCTAAATAGATTCTCGAAATTCCTACACATAGTCCTAAAGGGATAAGTACAGTTGCTAGAATAGGGTTTAGAATAACAAATGGGACAATTACTGAGAATACGGCTGTTGTATGACCAGATGGAAAAGAATGATCCTTCAAAGGATTAGGTAAAATCTTTGTTGTTTCAAATAATAGATAAGGCCTTTTACGAGGGAAAAGCTTCTTTACCACTTGAACGGGTATATGACTTAGAGCCAAGGCTACTGCGCTTGAAATCGCTGCAAGCCTAGTTTGACTCGTTAATAAAATCATGAGTAATAGTGTCGTTACACTTATAAAGAATGCTCCTCCTATTTGAGTAATCGTACGAAAAAAGAGATTAATAAATTTTTTATCAAAATGGCTATTGATCTCTTGAAATACTCTGCATTCGAAGTGATAAAAGGATTGGATTATTCTCATCATGATTGTGTCTCCCTCAATGTTAAAGTCGTTGGGCTGGCTTTAGATTCGTAACAGTTGGTCTTCCAATGGATACATAGGTAATCGGGTACCGCCCCATATCTTTCAGGGAATAGCAATTTCGTCCATCGAAAACAATAGGTTCATTCATATAGGCAACGTACGTATCCAATGGAAGGTGCTTTATTTGGTCCCACTCAGTTGCAATAACAGCAAAGTCAGCCCCTTTAAGCGCTTGGCGAATACTCGTTGTGTACTCAATTGAATTGCCTAATAGTTTATATGCATTGGGAATCGCAATTGGATCAAAAGCAGTGACTATTGAACCTTCTTCAAGTAATTCTTTAATAATGGTTAAGGAAACAGCTTCACGGATATCATCTGTTTCTGGTTTAAAAGCAAGCCCAAGCAAGGCTGCTTTTTTTCCTTTTAATGATCCGAACATTTCTTTTACCTTCAATACTGGAAGTGAGTGCTGATGCTGATTTACCTTTATGACGGACTCAAGCAATTTAAAGGGATGATGGACATTTCCCGCCAGCTGAACGAGTGCTTTTGTGTCCTTTGGAAAGCATGAACCTCCATATCCAATTCCCGCTTGAAGATTAGAAGTCCCAATTCGTTTATCCATTCCCATTCCATAAGAAACTTCTTCAATATTTGCGCCAACCCTCTCGCAAAGATTGGCAATTTCATTGATAAAGCTTATTTTCGTTGCAAGAAAGGCATTGGAGGCATATTTAATCATCTCTGCACTCCTAATATCAGTGACAACGATCGGTATTTTTAATGGCAGATAGAGCTGTTCCATAATTGATGCAGCTTCATGGTTATCAGCGCCAATTACGATTCGATCACCTAAAAAGAAATCTGTTATTGCTGACCCTTCGCGAAGAAATTCCGGATTGGCAACAACATCAACCTTGAGGTGACGGGGCTTGCGCTGAAGAAAAATTTGTTTGATGATATCATTTGTTCCAACGGGAACAGTGCTTTTAGTACAGACAATTACGTCTTTCTTTATTGTATTAGCAATGGTATATGCAGCAGCATAAATATAAGATAGATCAACTGCACCATCTCTTTTTTCAGGTGTTCCAACTGCAATAAAAATGATGTCGGCATCTGAGTAAGCTTGGTTCGGGTTCGTAGTAAAGCAGAGTTGTCCGTTCGAGAGGTTCTTTTCTAATAAAGGTTCCAGTCCAGGTTCAAAGAATGGTGTGTGTCCTTTTTCGAGTATTTCTATTTTCTCCTTTTGAGTGTCTAAGCAGGTAACTTGATGACCAGCTTCAGCGAAACCAACTGCTGTAACTAACCCAACATTTCCTGCTCCTGCAACTGTAATCTTCATCATATCCCTCCAAATAATAGCGTTTAATTAATTTTATCTGAAAAATTTGAATTTTTTCTTAACCTAGTGTTAAAAGTGTGTAAAGACTTTGTATAGTTTGAAGGGAATTAGCGCTTGCCCTCACTATAATAAAGTAAAGACCTGAGCCCTGGTGCGTTTTTTAGTGAACGCAACATGGCTCAGGTCCCTATTTTGTGTACCGATTGGCATAGCTTGAGGCAACAAAGGCATTTGGCTTAATTTTTGGCTCAACCCCCATGGATTCCATTCGTGCTACCATTTCTTTCACAAATTCCCTCGTTTTGTTGCGTTTTCCGGCTCCAATATCAATATGACCTTCCATAGTGAACGTTGCCCCTTGATAGACAAAGGGAAGTACGATATTGATTAACCGAGTCTTTCTTTCCTCAGTAAATAAAGCAACGATGTCCTCTGTTAATGAGAGCTCAAAGGAAATCCGCTCATGCAGATGCGTCATTTTTCTCGGGATCACAATCTTCCTAATACAAGCCCAAACACCTTTACCCTCATTTTGAATGACAATACCCGTAATAAAAATGGTATGTCGTTTATGAACCTGTGAATCCGTTCCGACCATTAAGCGATAATTCCCGCTGGGTGCTAAATTCATAAATTTTATAATGTGTTCGAAAACCTGTTCAAACGACATACTTTTTTCTCGAAGATTCTGAAACGAATAATCAAAAACCTGATAATTTTTCATTTAGAACACCACATCTTTCCTTTCGTTATGATTAATTACTCTAACAATTCTTAATATTATTTTATGGAATAAAAATTATTCTTGTGCAGGAGTAATGGGACAGGCAGCCAATAATGTTGTCCAATACGAGTTTACTTGCCTTAATAAGGCTTTTTTCGGACAGTAATGACTTAGATTAATTTTTTGTAAATGAGTGAGAAATGTCCGCCTGAGGTGGACAGTGTCTTTCTGTGGTGCCTGTCACCTTTTTAAAAAACATTGTAGGAACGAGTTCTTTTGTTGTACTATGACTTTAGTTGTTTTTGAATGAATAGGAGTGTGTAAAAATGACAGAAAATTTCGAAAGACAGATTTTGGCTTGGTTTGAACATTTCCATGATCACCCCGAGGTTAGCTGGAAAGAGGTTAATACAACACAAGCAATTGCAGATATTTTGGATAATCTTGGCATAGAATATCGTCGTTTTTCTGATGTAACCGGACTTATAGCGGAAATCGGCGAGGGAGAAGAAGTGATAGCTGTCCGAGCGGAAATAGATGCTTTATGGCAGGAGGTGGACGGAGTTTGGCAGGGGAACCACTCCTGTGGTCACGACGCCATTATCTCAATGGTACTTGGTGCACTTCATTATTTGAAAGACAAGCCTCTCACGAAAAAGGTGCGTTTTATTTTTCAGCCAGCTGAGGAAAAAGGAAACGGTTCGATAGCGATGATTGAGAGGGGAGCCATTGATAAGGTGAGTCACTTATTCGGTATTCACCTTCGTCCAATAGAAGAACTTCCTATGGGTCGAATTTCTCCATCTATTCATCACGGAGCGGCTATCTTTCTAGAAGGTAAAGTCCTCGGTGAAGACGCACACGGTGCCAGGCCGCACCAAGGCAAAAATGCTCTAGACGTGATTGTTGGACTGCAACAGTTCGTCAAATCTATTTATCTATCACCGTTCGAAGCCTATTCTGCAAAACTTACAAAAGTTATTGCTGGTGGTGAGAGCTTAAACATTATCCCAGGTTCTGCGGAATTTGCTATTGATGTTCGTGCGCAAAAAAATGAAGACCTAGAAAAACTCAAGGACAAAATCGATCACGGAATTAACAGCTTAATAGACCTTTATGGGGTCGATATCGAATGGAAATGGAGCGATTTTACACCTGGAGCAGAGGTTTCTGCAGAAGCCGAAGCGATTGCCGAAGAAGCGATTCTAAGTGTTGCGGGCCAAGAGGCGCTTTCACCGTCAGTAATCACTTCCGGAAGTGATGATTTTCATTTTTATACTATCAAGAATCCAAAATTGAAAGCAGCGATGATTGGTGTGGGAGCTGACCTACAACCAGGGTTACATCATCCTAAAATGACCTTTAACCCATCTGCCCTTGACCTTGGGGCACGTATACTTGCTGAAACGCTGTTAAAAGCATAAAGAAGGAGTGCGATGCAATCATGCATCGCATTTTTTTCTGAATTGTGAAAAATTTACGTTGACGGGAATTTATCAAGTGTTTAAAATATAATTACCGACTATTTAACGACAATTAATAATTTTCAAAAAAGTAAGCGCTGTCAATATTTACTATATAATTTGGGTGGGGGATGTGTATGAAAAAAGAGATGACTTTTAAAATGGCGATAATACCACTTTTAGTCATGATAGTGGTAATGGGGATTACGATCATTGTTTTCGAACAAGGTCCACATATTCCATTAATTTTTGGAACATCAATTGCAGCAATTGTTGCTTGGCGCTGTGGCTACAAATGGTCAGAAATTGAAGAAATGATGTATAAGGGGATTCGATTGGCATTACCTGCTATTGTTATCATCATTCTCGTTGGCTTAACGATCGGTGCCTGGATTGGCGGCGGTATTGTTGCAACAATGATTTATTATGGATTAAAGATTATTACCCCATCCCTCTTCCTTGTGTCGATTACAGTTATTTGTATGATTGTTTCACTGGCAATCGGAAGCTCATGGTCAACGATGGGAACAATCGGCGTAGCTGGTATGGGTATTGGCTTAAGTATGGGAATTCCAGCACCGATGATTGCTGGTGCCATTATTTCAGGATCTTATTTTGGCGATAAAATGTCACCACTTTCGGATACGACAAATCTTGCTTCAGGGCTGACAGGAACTGATTTGTTTGTTCATATCCGCCATATGCTTTATACAACCGTTCCAGGTATCATAATCACCCTAGTAATATATGGTTTTATGGGCAGGAAGTTTGGAAATGAAGGAATGGATACAGCTAGTATCGATAAAACCTTAGGGGTCCTCCAGGATAGCTTTGTCATCTCGCCATTTTTATTAATTGTTCCATTATTGGTTATTGTTTTGGTAGCAAAAAAAGTACCCGCAATACCTGCATTAATTATTGGTATTACGCTTGGATTCCTCTCTCAAGTTTTGATCCAGGGCGGCACGATGTCCTCAGCAGTTGCTGCGCTTCAAAGTGGGTTTGTGATTGATACTGGCAATGAAATGGTGGACAACCTGTTTAACCGCGGCGGTCTTGACTCAATGATGTACACAGTATCAATGACCATTGTCGCAATGACATTTGGAGGAATTCTAGAGAATTCAGGAATGCTTCAAGCAATTGTTAATCAAATACTTAAATTAGCTAAGTCAGCAAGAGGTGTTGTAGCTTCAACGGTGGTTTCTTGTTTCGCCACAAATGCAACTTGTTCAGAGCAATATATTTCAATCGTTATTCCATCACGGATGTATGCGAAGGCATATCGTGATAAAGGCCTTCATTCAAAAAATTTATCGAGGGCACTTGAAGATGGAGGTACACTTACTTCCGTGTTTATTCCTTGGAATACCTGCGGCGTATTTATCTTGGGTACTCTCGGAGTACATGCAATCGATTATGGTCCATATGCAATATTGAACTTCATTGTGCCGATCATTTCAGTCTTTTATGCGTTAACAGGTATTACCATTACCAAATTGACACCTGAAGAAATGCTTCTTTTGAAAAAAGAAGAGGAAGCAACAATTTCAGCTTAAAAAAATATGGAAAGTTCACCACTATGGGAACTTTCCTTTTCCTTTATAGATAAGTAGACATGGTAAGTTCATATATTGCTCTTGGACGTCCTTGGTGATACACCATCTCTTCGCCGACGACCTTTACATAACCGTGATCCACAAGTTTTTTAATAATCCGTTCTGTAGAGCGGCGGGTAACCTGGAGATAGTCTGTGAGATCTGCAGACGTAAATTGAAGTGACTGCCTTGATCTGCTGAACTCAAGAATTTTAGAAAGATTGGAAGGACTTAGTTTCGTTTCTTTTGCCACTTGTAAAAGCTCAGGATGGTCATTTTTCAAACTGTACTGTTTATGCTCGTATGGGAAGGGACCAACCATTTCCTTGTCTTCGGTCAGAATGTAACCGCATTTTGAGGACAATTCTTTTTCAGCAAAACGCAGTGCAATCTTAGCGTGTTGGTCTGCTTCTTTCATCGTTGAACCGTAGCCAAAACCAACTATAATAGGTCCTGGCCATTTTTCTAAAAAGTCATTAAGGCGATTTTTATCCATTTCACCACGGGTACTATAAAGAACAGACAGGTTTTCGTTTAATGGCTGAATATATGCATTAAGCAAATGGACAAGGTTATCAATTTGTTCTTGCTGCGGGTCTTGAATTGAAAGGTAACCAACAGCCACTTGAGCGGCTTTACTTTTAAAAAGATCTGCTTGATCTTTAGCTGTTTGCAAACCGCGCAGCAAGGAAATTTCCGGATCCGCCATTCTAATGGCAGGAACACCAAGAGATTGAAGGTGGTGATAAACCGCATGTACACTCGTTAAAGCAGTTTCGGTTACACCCTGTTCCCAAAGATTGAAGTGAAATTGGACGATACTTTCTAAATTGAAACTGTCTTGAAGCATTTGTTGTTTAAAATCCATAATCTTTAAGGATTCAATCCTGATTTCACTTTCCGAAAGAACATGGTTGATGTTTGAAGCATCAAACAAATCAATAGAAATCCGCTCAAATGGTATTTTGCTTTTATGAGTGATGGCAAGTAAAGAAGCTGCAACGGCTATTTCGTCTTGGGTTAGAATTAGCGTTGGTAGAGTAAGGTTCTCAAGGTGCTTTTTTGAAAAATAGTAAGGAAGGGCTCCTGAGAAAAAGACCACATCACAAGGCTTTAAATTTCTAATAAGTTCAGCAGCTTCCTGTGGCTGTTGATAAATATAGGGTTCAATTGTAATATCAGGAACTTGAGCGGCAACGGTATGGATTTTTTTAAAAAACTCCCTTGAGCCTATGACAGCAATTTTCGTGGCCAAGTTAAACACATCCCTAAAACGTCTATTTTACGACAACTATAACATACTATTGTTTGGAGAGGAATGATTATTATGAAAATTATGTCAATTGAACTTTTTGCTATCCACTTGCCTTTAAAAGAACCATTTATCGTTAGCTACCACACCTATAACCATATGCCGTCTATTATTGTGAAAGTGACAACGAACGAGGGAATTGTCGGCTATGGTGAAGGCGTGCCTGATGAACATGTGACAGGAGAAACTTGGGAAGGGACATTCGAAATTATTAAGAATACCTTAGGACCCGTCCTGATAGGGCAAAACCCGATGGAAATTGAGCGGATTCACGAATTGATGAACAAGGCAATATATGGAGCCCCAACTGCAAAGGCAGCTATTGATATTGCTTGTTTTGATATAATGGGGAAAAAGTTGCAGCAACCAGTTTATCAGCTTATTGGTGGTCGATATCATGCTGAATTTCCGATTACCCACGTCCTTAGTATCTCCGAACCTGAAGAAATGGCTGCTGAGGCCGCTCTTATGAAGGAAATAGGTTATCAATCTTTTAAAATGAAAGTTGGGACAAAAGTAAGCAAAGATGTTGAGCGAATAAAAGCGGTTCGTTCTCAAGTAGGCGAGGACATTGCCATCCGTGTAGATGTGAATCAAGGATGGATAAATAGCGCCACTACAATAACTGCAGTAGAGCAATTGCGTAATTTGGGCATTGATTGGCTGGAGCAGCCTGTTGTTGCCGATGACATTGACGGAATGGTTGAAGTGAAATCGAAAACGACGATTCCCATGATGATTGATGAGGGTTTAAAGGGAACGCGGGATATGCGGGAGATCATACAAAAGCGCGCCGCGGATAAAGTGAACATAAAACTAATGAAATGCGGCGGTATATATCCGGCTGTGAAGCTTGCGCACCAAGCGGAATTAGCGGGTATGGAGTGCCAGATTGGTTCGATGGTTGAATCCTCAGTAGGTTCAGCAGCAGGTTTCCATGTTGCTTTTTCAAAGAAAATCATTACAAGCGTCGAGCTGACAGGGCCATTGAAATTTTCTAAGGATGTTGGCAATTTAGCATATGATGTGCCATTTATCCGGTTGACAGAGAAGCCGGGGTTAGGGGTAGAAGTTAACGAGGAAACGCTAATGGAGTTAACTGTGTTTCAGGGGAGTGTTCAATAAAGGAGGAAATGTTCTTGAATTGGATTTATGAAGGAATACTTAGAAACGGAAATTTACCCTTTAAGGTGCGAAAATTGGATGCTGAAGACTTAGAAGAAATTTTAGAGGTGCAGAAGCAAGTTGTACAAGCGATGGAAGGTCCAGGAATACTTCAGCCTCTTACGAAGGAAGAGTATCAGTATATCTTAGAAGGGAAGGGCTTGATGATTGGTGCATTTGTGGGCAATGACCTAATAGCCTTTCGAGCACTCCTCATTCCACCAATCGATGAAGAACACTTAGGAAGGGATATTGGTTTAGCAGAAAATGAACTGCGAAAGGTTCTTTATCAGGAGATTTCAAATGTACTTCCTGACTATCGAGGGAACCATTTGCAAAAGATTCTAGCAGCAAGAATTATGGAAGAGTTAGGAAAGGATATTCAACATTTCCGTTATATTTGCTGCACGGTTGCCCCATTTAACATTCCAAGCCTAAAGGATAAGTTTGCCCAAGGAATGAGAATAGCGGGTCTAAAAGAAAAATACGGTGGCAGCTTGCGTTATATCTTTGTCAAAGACCTCGAAGAAACCGAAGAGAAAGCAACACTTTTCCAGGAAAGCACCCGAATAAAGATGGGAGATATAGAAGTTCAAAAACGTATAATCTCCCAAGGCTGGCAAGCTGTAAGGATGGAAGAAGACGAAGGAGCACATTGGGTGGTTTATGTATATGACGGTGACAGGCACTGCTAATGTACATTTGTACGCCTCTGGTGGACAGTTTTGTGATGATGCTAAATTAAGGAATTTTATTAAAAGAAATAAACATCTCTTTGCCTGTTACCAAGGTTTGGTGACAGGCACCTTTTTTTATAGTCGAGATTTAATTTCCTTGATTTGCTCGATATGCCGCTCTTCATGGAGATAAATCAATTCCACCCATTGGTCTAGCGGCAAATAACCGAAGAGTGGGTGCTTTGTAGATTTTTCTTTTAGGATCGACTTGTCTTCTAGCTGATTATAAAACTCGAAAAATAGGTTTCTTGAATGATTCAAAAGCTCTGTAATTTGCTGAAACTCCAACGGTTCAATGCCAGGCACAACCATATCAGGTGCTTTTGCCTTCTGAGTGCGGTCAGCTGTCAGCTGAATCGGCTTTGTCTCAGCTTTTCTTCCATTGACTTTATTAAGTCCGTAAATGATTGCCTGTGTGAAGACACTTTCGGTTAAGTACAAATGATGGCACACCTGAGCTACGCTCCATGTATCGGTGTCAGGCTTTTTATTCAGATTTTCATAGCTTAGACCAGAAATTTCATTTACCAGCCTATTCCTCGTTGCCGTTAGACTCTCTATAACCTTTACATTAATATCAACCACGCTCCTCAAATGAACATTCAATACTGTTTATATTCACCTTTATGAAAAATATTCCTTCTAAGCGGCAATGAAAAAATATTATTGATTGTGAATTGTTGTGTGAACAATAATAGTGTATGATGCATAGTATAGAACATAGTGTATGACGTACAGCATAGAAAACAAAGGAGGTGGATGGATGAGTACCTTATTAAACTCATTAACTACTGAGCTAAGGAGAGGGACATTAACATTGGCGGTATTAAGCCAGCTGCGAACTCCGCAATATGGATATTCCCTTGTCCAATTATTAGAGCAATGTGGGATTTCAATCGAACAGAGTACACTATATCCATTGCTTCGCCGACTGGAAAAACAAGAGTTAGTCACAAGCAGCTGGGATACAACTGAAAACAGACCACGCAGGTATTATGTGTTAACACCATATGGAATAGAGATATTCCAGCAACTAAAGAAAGAATGGGAAAAGACTTCACAAGAGCTTTCCCTATTATTAAAAGGAGATGAAACTGATGAGAATGATTGAACTTTATATTCAAGAGGTTACTCGCAGGCTCCCTGAAAAAAGTCGAGAAGATATTGCACTTGAGCTGCGCTCAACGATTGAGGATATGCTTCCGGATAATTATACAGAGAAAGAGGTTAAGTCCGTCCTTGAAAAAATGGGGAATCCCGCTATCTTGGCCAGCGGATACCTAGACCGCCCCATGCATTTGATTGGTCCTCGTTACTTTGATATCTATATTAATCTGTTAAAAATGATTCTCCCCATAGCCGCTGTAATTTCCCTGATTTCTTTTATTGCTGATACGATTATTTCCTATTCTGGAGAGGAAGCTGTTTTAAACATTATCTTAAACGCTGTTGGTTTTGGAATTTGGAGGATATTGAGCACTGGTGTTCAAGTGTTTTTCTGGTTAACGGTGGTGTTTGCTATCATAGAGCGTACAGATCATCGGAAAAATCAGACTCCATTAACAGCATGTTTTAAAGAGTGGACGCCAGAAGATTTAAATAATATTCCTTACATTCCAAAGGAAAAAGCTATTCCAAAGGTGGAAGTGCTTCTCGGTTTGCTTTGGACAGCTATCTGGGCAAGTGTCTATTTCAATGCGGCTAGTCTTCTAGGAGTCTATGAAAAAGGAAGTAATGGTCTTGAATTTGTAATGCCAACTTTCAATCAAGACGTTCTGTATTCCTATTGGCCATTGGTGATCATGGTAATTGGGCTGGAGATTGCTGTTGCCTCATATAAATTGCTTAAAGGGGAATGGACCAGGAAGATTGCAGCTCTCAACACAGTCATGCATGGTGTATCTTCCATTGTATTTATCTTCATCATTAGTAACAATCAGTTATTTAATCCATCATTCGTTACCTATATGACTGACCTATTTAGTATCACTGGTGATTTTGGTTCCTGGATTTTTTGGGCAGCGATATTTACCTTCCTATTATTCGCCGCAATAGATATTTACCAGGGCTTCCGAAAAGCTAATCTAAAAAACGTTAAATAAACAAAGGCATCATCCAATAATGGATGGTGCCTTTGTTAAATCTCCAGTTTAGAGGTACGCATATGATTGTTTTTTACATAAAAAATGATAGTTGTAAAAATGGTTAGCACCCCATAAATGACGCACATTAGCTGCAGACCAATAAAGTCTAGGAGGAACCCAGTGATGAGCAGCACGATTTGGAAGCTAATCCGGTCAAGCATATTTCGGAATGAGAAAAATCTTCCGTGAAAATCCTTTGGTACTTTTGTTTGAAAAATCGTCGATGCCGTTGGAAAGAAGCAGCCGACCGAGAAACCAAAAACTAGGAATGCTGCTATGGTTACAACAGTAACATCCGCAAAATAAAGCAGAAGTTGAGACAAACCAACGAGGAGCGAGCTGCAAAATAAAATCTTGTTAGGAGAGAAATTTTCACTGATTTTTTTAATAAAAAAGGCTCCTAACATAAAGGAAACTCCTTCAGCCGTGTAAATCCATCCTTTTATGGCGGAACTATCCTGTAATTCACTAATATTGATCACTAAAAGATTGAAGCCTCCCAAAAATAAAAGTGGAACAAGGGTCATCAATAGTGTCATAAAAACAATTGGAATCCCCTTTACAACTGGCAATACATCTTTAAAACTAGTTTTCTCATTGGTACCTTTTCTTGCTGATGTTTTATTCTCATTTTCTTCAAAGTTGAGGAACCAAGTTAGGATGAGTAATCCAAGGTAGGCAACGAATGAACCGTAATACAGCATGGATAAGGGAAGGATCACCAAGAGTATCCCTGCAACAGCCGTACCGATGATCCGTGAAAGGGTGGCAACATTCATATGAACTCCATTTAGCTGGAGCAAGTCCTTATCTTTGACAATAAGAGGTATCGTGGCTTGCAAGGCTGGAAAGTAGAAAGCAGCAGAAATCTGAATGGTAACGAAAAATACGACCATCCACCAAACTGAACCTGTGGCTATCGCAATCAGCATGAAGACGACACTTACAGTACGCAATAACCCTGACCATAGCATGACCGTTTTTTTGCTTTTTTGGTCAGTTATTTTGCCTGCGTTAGGTCCAACGACAATACCTGCTACTAGCCCAGTAGCCATAAGGAGTGATTTTAAGAAATCAGAAGGTACCTTCTCCTGCATGAACTCTAAATTTCCAATAATTCCAAGCCATAACCCAAGACCAGCGATAAATTCCCCCGTTAAAATAATCCAAACATTTCTGTTTTTCCACATAAGCTGGCCTCTCAATCATTTAAAGTAATTTTCATCCAATCACTATAATAATCTAATTGTTAATAGATTAGAATAACTACTTTTACAGAGGTGAGAAGGAACAATTACTTTTAAAAATATTTTAGTTCTTGTCCTTCTTTCACCAAGTTTTCACCAATGTCCTCTAAACTTCTAACTATCAAGAATGAAAGGAGGAAAGATAGCGATGAATACTAGAGTCAAACTAGCGATTATCTGGGCTGTAATCATCACTTCTATATTGCTTGTGATTAACTTTTCACTACATCTTTTAGGAGGATTTCATAACAAAGTGGTTGTGGTTTACGGCTTTCGCCCAGAAGGAAGACGCCATCATGGCGGTATGGGGCCTCACCAGTTTATGAATGGTCCACATCACGGAGGAGAATTTTCTTGGTTTGGACTTCTATTATTTCTCATTATTGGACTAGTCGCTTTAGTTCTAATAGTGAGATGGGTTAGAAGGAAAGCAAAAAATATATTTCAACCATTTAACCTTCCAATGATGTTTCGCTATCCATACGTAGAATAGGCTGGCAATTAAATAATAGATGGCACTAAAAGCAGTGGTGTCCTCGGACCGATGGTCAAACCAGCTGGGTTTATAATAACTACTTGAGAAAAACATTTTATTCAAATTTTTAGAATAAAAAACGCATTATTCCTACTTGACTGATAGGAATATATATAATAATATTTTCATAGACTAATTTACGCAACGCGAAATATATTTAACATAAGGGGGGAAATAAGATGAATGCATTTCTTATTATTGTGAATGTTGCAGTATTGCTTTTACTCATTGTCGGTTTGCGCATGATGGCAAAGAAACATGTGTCATTCTCAAAACGTGTATTCACTGGTTTAGGTTTAGGACTTATCTTTGGTTTTATTATTCATTTAATTTATGGTACTGATTCTGAGGTTACTACAAATACAATCGAGTGGTTTAACATTGTAGGATCAGGTTACGTTAAGCTATTACAAATGGTGGTTATGCCGCTTGTATTCATTTCCATTGTAGGGGCTTTTACAAAGTTAAAACTAACAAAAAACATCGGGAAAATCAGTGTCCTCGTAATTGGTTTGTTACTAGGAACAACTGCTATTTCTGCAGCGATTGGTATTGGAACTGCTTTAGGATTTGGTCTTGATGGTATTGAATTAACAGAGGGTGAGGCAGAAGCAGCCCGTAATGCTGCATTGGAAGAAAGAGCAGCTGGTGTTGAAGCAATGACTGCACCACAGCAAATTCTAGAATTATTCCCAGCTAATCCGTTTTTAGATTTAACAGGTGCACGTGCAACATCTACGATTGCCGTAGTAATTTTTGCGGCATTTATTGGGATTGCTTACCTTGGTGTTAAGCGTAAAGATCCTGATCACGCTGAACTATTTGCAAAAATTATTGATTCTTTATACGCAGTAATTATGAGGGTTGTTACACTGATTCTTCGTTTAACACCATATGGTATTTTAGCAATTATCACTAAGGTTGCTGCAACAAGTAACTATGAAGCGATTGTAAAATTAGGAAAGTTTGTTATTGCTTCTTACGTAGCACTTATCCTTGTGTTTATCGTTCATTTATTATTATTATCAATCGCAAAAATCAACCCAGTTAATTATGTGAAAAAAGCTTTACCAACCTTAACATTTGCCTTTACTTCTCGTTCAAGTGCAGGAACATTACCTTTAACGATAAAAACACAAACGAAAGACTTAGGTGTTTCCGAAGGGATTGCTAACTTTGCAGGTTCCTTTGGACTTACAATCGGTCAAAACGGATGTGCAGGTGTGTATCCAGCGATGCTAGCGGTTATGGTAGCACCAGCAGCTGGTATTGACCCACTTAGCCCAGGATTTATTATTTCATTGATTCTTGTAGTTGCCATTAGTTCATTCGGAGTAGCAGGTGTTGGTGGCGGTGCGACGTTCGCAGCCCTAATCGTTCTATCTGTCATGAACCTTCCAATTGCAATTGTGGGTCTCCTGATCTCAGTAGAGCCTTTAATTGACATGGGACGTACAGCTCTAAACGTAAGTGGATCCATGACATCCGGAGTCCTAACAAGCAAAGCAACAGGTGAATTCGAAAAAGAAGTATATCAACAACCAAATATTGTAGAAGCATAAAAATAGTTGAAATATGGTGACAGGCACCACTCGTGGACACAGTCCATGTGGTATGGACACTTTGGAATTTACTGGATAGTCGAAATCGGCTATCCAGTTTTTTTGTTTTGGTTAAATCAACAAAATTATATAGAACGTATGTTTGTTTTTGTGTTATACTATTCTTAAATGCACTTAAGTGAGGGATTAAATTGAGTGAGGTAAATAATGTAATCAGTAATTTTAAACAATATTCGTCGTGGTTAAGCACAATAGAATATATGGGCGAAACATTATGGTTTAAACCAATTGCCCAAGATAGATGGTCTATAAGTGAGATAATTGCCCATATCACCAATTGGGATAAACATCTTTTATCAGAAGTTCTTCCATCAGTACGAGAGGAAAAGGGGATGGAGTTTCCTGATTTTGATACCTATAATAAAAAGGCTTCTGAACACGCAAAATCAGGAATATCACAATCAAAACTTTTTGAAGAAGCAAAAGATACAAGGGAACTACTTGTAAAAGAACTTTATGAAATGCCGATTGAAAAGTTAAATAAACCATTAACAGCGAATGGTGTAACTCATTGCCCACATACAGGAACACCATATTCTCTTCTACATATTATTAAGGAGTTTATTGATCACGATAACTACCACAAAAGACAAATCGTACAATTTTTAAAGGAAAACATCTAAGGAAAAACTAATTAAACGTTTGATTAGTTCGGCTGTCAAACTAATCAAACGTTTGATTAAATAGGATTGAACCCTTGATATTAGTGGATTTTGTTTGAGATTACTTTCATGGGTACAAACTAATCAAACGTTTGATTAAATCGGGTGATAAACTAATTAAGCGTTTGATTAAAAGAGGTTGAAGCCTTGATTTATAAAGGTAAATTATAATTATAGTTGTAAAGAATTCAAGGGAGGATATACAAATGATTACAAATGTTGCAACTGTAGCGGTATATGTGGATGATCAGCAAAAGGCAAAGGATTTTTGGACAAACAAGGTGGGTTTTGAGGTATATGCGGAGTTTCCTATGGGACCAAATGCATCATGGCTTGAAGTAGGACCACAAAATGCACAGTCACATCTCGTCATTTATCCTAAATCAGTGATGCTGGGACATGAAAACATGAAGGCGTCGATTGTTTTTGCATGTGATAATGTGTTAGAAGCCTATGAAAAAATGAAAGCAAACGGTGTGAATTTCAAGGGTGAGCCACAGGAAATGCAATGGGGAACCTTTGTCCAGTTCAGTGATGAAGACGGTAATGAATTTTTATTGAAAGGGTAAACCTCCAATATTTCATTAAAAAAGTAGCCTCCTCAATGACCTGTTCATTGAGGGGGCTACCTTACTAATTAATCCTTTTTTCCGACTCCGTGCATGATAAATTGAATAGTCCGCTCAATTTCAAGTTCATCATCCCACTCCAAATGAGGGAATAGGATATAGCGGGAAAATAAGAAGCCGAGAATATTAGTAATCGTTAACCTTGCTATACTTTCTGGAGGCATATCAATTAATAGCCCTTTTTCCTGATAGCCCTTGATTACTTTTTCTACACGATTAAAAATATTTTTTACAACCAGTTCAAGAAATTGTTCACGCAATTCCGGCTGGAAAGGAATTTCTTGAAACATGATTTTCACTACAGGTAACATCCGGATGAGAAGGTCTCTTCTATTTTCTATCATTGCTCGCAAAAACTCTTCGACAGTTTCAAATTCTCGGTCGAGTACTTTATTAAAGTCCTTTACCACTAACGGAGCAATGAACTTTGTCATCAGCGGGGCAACAATGGAAACCAACAATTCCTTCTTCGTTTTATAATGCCGAAAGATTGTTCCTTCAGCTACACCCGCCTTTTTGGCGATCTCACTTGTAGAAGAAGCGGCATAGCCTTTTTCAGAAAAGGTTTCAATAGCGGCTACAATGATTTTCTTTTGCTTATCGGTTAATTTATCTTCATCAAATAACTGCTGGAGCATTAATTCTTCTTCAGTCATTGTTAACTCCTTTTACTCGCGGAATAACAGAATTTACTCGCGAAAAAATAGCATTTACTCGCGGGTTTTACTAATTTACTCGCCAAGAGCGAATAGATTGTGGCAACTCCTCATTAAATCTTCCTATATTTCTTCAATGCTACTACATTTAAAACAATGAAGACAAGAGCAAAGCCCAACAACACCAAAAGGTCGTTCGTGATTTCACTTAATCCTGACCCTTTATACATGACCTCCACTAAGGCGTTGCCGCCATAATACATCGGCATACATTTAGCAAGAATCTGCATCCAGCCAGCCATAGATTCAAACGGGAAAATACCAGCAAAAAAGACCTGAGGGATGATGGCAATCGGAATAAATTGCATCATCTGGAACTCGGAATTGGCGAATGCTGATAAAAGAATACCGAGTGATAATGCAACTAAAGCAAGAGTTAAATTAATGATGACAACATTCCAGAATGAACCTACCAGCGTAATATCTAATACTTTTACAGCATACGTAACCACAATAATGGTTTGAACCACTGCAAATAATCCATAACCCATCAAATAGCCAAAAACAATATCTCTTCTAAGGATAGGGGTCGCCAGTAATCGTTCGAGGGTACCAGTGGTACGTTCCCGCAGCAAAGCAATCCCTGATATTAAGAATACGAAGAAGAATACAAAGAATCCAACTAGGATGGGGCTTAACTGATCAAAAAAGATTGTATCTTTATTTCCATATAGATAAGAAGTATTTATTTCAGGAGCTTTTACTTGCTCCATCTTAACTGGAATTCCTGGCAGTTTACTTTGAATACTTTCCATAAATGCGGACAAAGTAGCTGCCTGCTCTTTAGCTTTTTCTGCGGCAATGGCCTGTTGAACTTTTACCTGTAAAGCCTTTGCTGCATTGGGCTGGTCGTTTGTAAGGGTCAAAGAGATATTTTCACCATCAAATTGAAGAACTCCATCTAAGTCTTTATCGAGTAAAAGGTCTTTTGTGTTTTCTTCAACTTGTAACACAGTAATGTCGTTATCTTTTAATCTTTCTACCAGGTTATCATCTGCTTTGATTACACCAAGTCTGGGATCAACAGTATTTCCAGAAAGCAGATAATTCAGGAGGGTTAAAACGAGCAAGGGAGCAACCATCATTAATGCCAAGGCCCGTTTATCTCGTAACATTTGATGAAATATCCGTTTTACCAGGGCTAGTATTCTCATTGCTGTTTACCTCCTGCTTTTAAAAATACCTCTTCTAAACTTGTAATTCCATACTGATTCTTCAATTCTGCCGGGGATCCGCTTGTGATGATTTCTCCATCACGTACCATAGAAAGGCGATCACATTTCTCAGCTTCATCCATGACATGAGTAGTCACTAAAATCGTTTTCCCTGTCTTTTTTAAGCGAAATAGCTCAGCCCATATCGACTGTCTTAACTCTGGATCAATTCCAACCGTCGGCTCATCTAGAATAAGCACATCTGGGTCTTGTATTAAGGCAACAGCTAGTGATAACCGACGCTTCATACCTCCAGAATAGTTTTGGACCTTCTTTTTTAAATCAGCTGTTAGATTCACTAAATCTGCTGCATAGGCAATCCGTTCTTTTTGGACATCTTTTTTAAGTTTAAAAAGGGAGGCAAAGAAAGAGAGATTTTCCTCTCCAGTTAAATCGGAGTATAAGGCGTCAGCTTGCGCCATATAGCCTATTTTCTGCAAAAGTTTTAAATTAGGAACTACTGTATTCAATACCTGAACATTACCTTGGTTGGGAGAATCCATGCCCACGATAATCTTTACCAAGGTTGTTTTACCTGAACCAGAAGGACCGATTAGCCCATAAATTTGTCCGGATTCCACGGTTAAGTTGATCTGATTCAGGACTAACTTTTTTCCAAAGCTTTTACTCACTTCATTTATAACTATCGTTGATAACATCGTTAATCAATCCCCTCTAAAAATGAGTGATTACTCACTTCAATTATAACAAAGATATACCTTAGGTCAATAGGCTTCATACTGGACTTTGCTAAAAATTTCTATCCAATATGATATACTATTCTCACATAGTAACTCGGGGGGGTGAATGAATGGCACGGGAACGGAAATTTAATACAGTAGAGCTATTTCATGAGGCGAAGCAGCTGCTCCTTCAGCATGGATATGACGGATTTACCTTCAGTCTTTTGGCTGACCGGATGGAAATATCGAGGGCAGCTCTATATAAATATTACGACAATAAAGAAAAGTTAATTACAGACTTTATGATTTACGAAATGGAAGAATTTCTTCATGAATTAAAAGAAATTGAAAAACTTGAAGGGTTTGAACAGCAATTCGACTTTCTGATCGATCTTATTTTTAAAAAGACAGAAGTACACGAATTAATTAGAGCTGCCCAACAAGTTATGGAACGAATGGAGGATGCCATTACAAATAAAAACAAGCTGGAAAAGCTGCCATTAGATATGTACAACTTTTTGCAAAGCTTTATCCTACTAGGTAAGGAAGAAGGAAAATTAAAACAACATCTCCCAGATGGATTAATTATTGGATTTATTCTTCAAACAGTTGCGATTCCCAATCATTTTGGGATACCGAAAGCAGAATGGATTCATTCAATTAAAGAAATTATTAGCCAGGGAATGTTCATGAACAATAATTGACACAAGTGTCACTTTGAAAGATAATAAAAGTGTATTGGTGTCAGTTATTTTTTTTGTCCAAAGTTACATTTGTGTCACTTATATGATGAAAAAAGGAGTGCAAAAGTATGAATTCATTCTTACAGTCGGTAACTGATCGAGTTACCTCAAAAAAGGGAATGTGGATTACGCTTGGAATCTGGCTATTAGTAACCATGCTGTTGGCTGTTCTTGCCCCAAGTGCTAAGGAATACGAGGTATCAAGTATTGACTCTATTCCTGCAGATGCTAAATCTACCATTGCCCAGAAAAAGCAAGATGACTATTTTAAAAATAATGAAGGAATACCAGCCATACTGGTTTTTCAAAACGAAGGTAATAAAGTAGACGTATCAGACTTGAAACCATTACTTGAAAAAATGGATCAGATAGAGGGGATAAAGGAATATGTTCCGTTAACAAACATACCCCCACAAGCGACTACAAATTTCTTCTCCAAAGATCAAAGTACACTGATCCTTCCCATAACCTTTGAATCTTCTTTAGAGTCAAAGGAAATCAGGACCTCGCTAGAGCAAATTGATGATATAGTTGAGAAAAACACAGACTTAACATTATATACTACTGGTCCGGCAGGAATTGCGGTCGATTCTCTTAATCTCTTTTCCCGTGCTGATTTTGTCTTGTTATTTTCAACAGTTGGATTAATCTTAATCTTATTAATTGTGATATACCGTTCCCCATTATTAGCTCTGATCCCACTGTTAGCTGCTGCATTTGTTTATGAGGTAGTGAACCAGGTACTAGGCTTGATGGGGATGGCTGGATTGGTGATAAGCAATCAAACATTTTCAATTATGACGATTCTTTTGTTTGCAGCAGTCATCGATTACTCCTTATTTGTCTTCTCGCGTTACCGTGAGGAGTTGAAGAGATTTGACAGCAAATTTGACGCGATGAAACAGGCGATGAGAGAAACTGGAATGCCTGTTTTCTTCTCAGGGGGAACTGTTTTAGCGGCAATGCTGGTCCTGTTTTTTGCTGAGTTTGGAGATTATCGTAATTTTGCCCCAGTTTTCGCTGCAGCCATGCTTGTTATCATGCTGGCTTCCATTACACTTGTACCTGCCTTGTTTACTTTGTTTGGAAGAAAGTCCTTCTGGCCTAAGATTCCAAGAGTGGGTGAGGAAACCGTTCAATCCAGTTCGGCATGGAGTAAAATTGGTCAATTTGTCGTGAAAAAACCAGTGGTTTCAGCTTCCGTTATAGGGTTCATCCTTCTAGCATCAGCCCTTAACATGCTGAATCTGAATTATGAATTCGATACGATGAAGTCGTTTCCGAAGGATATGCCGTCAAGGCAAGGCTATGAAATTTTAGAAGAGAAGTTTGAAAAAGGTGATCTAGCTCAAACGACTGTATTGTTAGAAGCGAAAGAAGAGGTTACACCTGAACAGCAAGCAGCAATGCTTGAAAAGCTTCAGGATCAAAATCTTGTCAGTAATGTTCGTTTAAATGGCAGCACATCAGATAAAAAAGTGATCCAATATAGTCTCACATTTAAGGAAAGTCCATACGCAGTAGAAACAATGGATGCATTGGAGAAAATGCGTGACAATGCAGATCAACTAGTGGCAGAAAGTAATCTGGATGGAGAGCTTTATTTTGCAGGAGAAACGGCCAAAAAAGTGGATGACCGCGCAACGAATGACAGGGATTTAATCGTTATTGTTCTACTCGAATCACTCTTGATTTTTGCCATGTTGATAATCATGACAAAATCATTTAAAATGCCGATCTATATGATGGGAACCATCCTAATTTCCTTCCTGGCGGCAGTCGGTCTAGGAATGTTCTTAAGCAGTCTATTCTTTGATATTGACACCATAAGCAACCGTGTTCCGCTCTATTCATTTGTCTTTTTAGTCGCACTTGGTATTGATTACAATATCATTTTAATTTCAAGATTTATGGAAGAAAGGAAAAAACACTCTGTGAAAAAGGCAGTAGGGATTGCTGTTGCCAATACTGGCGGTGTGATTTCATCTGCAGGAATCATTCTAGCGGCAACCTTTGCAGTGTTGATGACCCAGCCAATCCAATTATTGTTCGTATTTGGCTTCATCGTTGCAGTGGGTATTTTATTAGATACCTTCCTCATTCGAGGAATCCTTTTACCGGCATTAATCGTATTATTTGAAAAAGATAAACCAGAAGTAGAAAAGAACGTTCAATAATATTAATTTTTTAAAAAAGAAGTGTCAAAGATTTATATCTTTGCTGCTTCTTTTTTAATGGATGTAACTCCTATTAAAATAAAGTATTAAATATGGTAATAGTGAATATTCTAGTTTATGATAGAGTGAAAAGTATGATTTTTTTTGGGTGGGAGTTTATTGTTTTTAATAGATTATATAGTAAATCTGTCAATTTTTTTACTTTTGGTTAGTACTCCTCTAGTCATCCGCTCGTTTTTTAATCATAAGCCCATAAAACATGCTCGTCTTTGGATTGGTGTCTATGGAGGAATTGTTTCAATCATTCTCATCATGCTATCCATACATGAGCAGGGGTATCCTTACGACATTCGCTATGCTCCAGTTATTCTGATTTTTGCCTACCTTGGACCATTCGCAGGAATTATCACCGGATCAATTGGATTACTCGCAAGATTGTTCTCTGGCGGTCATTGGGATATAGCTATTACCGGCTGGGCAGCTCTGATGATTTGGTTTACAATCATAAATTATTATGTTAAAAGATTTACACCATTAATGAAATCTATTATTTTATGTGGTTCTTATATGATCATTTATGTTATAACTGTACCGATCATTTTTAACGTATTTAGAGATAAACCATTCTTTCATGTTCAATATATCCTGTTTGTGATGTTAGGAGTTATTCTAGGTCTATTACTAATTGAGTCCTATGTAAAGCTCCACAGATTAAATAACAGATTATCGGACATGTACAGAATGGTAGAAGCGAGTGAATCTAAATACAGGCTAATCGCTGAAAATACATCTGATCTTATTATGGTGATGGATAAAGAGCATACCCTTACTTACTTCTCGCCTTCCCATGAAATCGTTTTAGGGTATCAAGGGAGTGAATTGGAAGAGGTTAAATTATGCAGGTTTATCCATCCTAATGATGTTGAAATGTTTAAAAGTACATTAGATAGGATGTTTGAAAATAAAGAATCACTATTGATTGAATTTCGCCTCAAACATAAACAAGGTCAATGGATTGAATTTGAATCCCGCTGTGTGCCTGTAAATGGTGAAAATGATGAAATCGAGCATATTGTCATCATAAGTCGTGATATTTCTGAACGTAAAAAGGCAGAGGAAATTCTATTACAATCTGAGAAACTATCAATTGTTGGGGAGCTAGCTGCAGGCGTAGCGCATGAAATCCGGAATCCCCTTACCACGATTAAAGGCTTTTTACAGCTTTATCAGTGGGAAAATGGAGCAAATGAAATAAATGAATTGCTCCTGAGTGAACTTGCACGTATTGAAACGATAACAAGCGAAATGCTTTCTTTAGGAAAACCACAGGCTGTTCAGCATCATCGGACGAATTTACAGGAACTAGTAGAAAATACCCTTGAACTTCTCTCACCGCAAGCACATTTGGAGAATATTCAATTCAAACTATGTGTGGAGGAATCATCATTTTTTATTACAGGGGAGAAGAATCAATTAAAGCAGGTATTCCTTAATATTCTCAAGAATGCAATCGAGGCAATGCCTGATGGAGGTAATATACACATTAATCTTCAAAAAAGTGAAAACGGTGAATGTGTTCTTTCAGTCCAGGATGAAGGCTGTGGAATACCTGAAGAACTTCTGCCGCGTTTAGGTGAACCTTTCTATAGTTTAAAGGAAAAGGGAACCGGACTGGGTTTAATGATATGTAATAAAATCATTAAACAGCACCAAGGAAGTATTACGTATCAAAGTAAAGAACAACAGGGTACTTTGGTTGAAATTAAATTACCATTGGCAAGTTAAAAAAGAGAAGCACTTCCCAGCAAGGGAAGTGCTCCTCTTTTTTTTTGTCTAGCTTCAGCGCCTAGGGGCTCGGGGTCATAAGGTTGTCTAGTTGCGGCTCCTTGGGACTCGAGGAATAAGCCACCACATGAAGAAGGTAAAAAGCGCCTTCTTGCATGGTTCGTCTTATTCCTTCGTCCCAGAACAGTCGCCTCCACACTTCAGACAATCCGTCAAGAAGGTAAAGACCGACCTTCTCGCCGGCTCGTCTTATGCCTGTCGCCCCTGTGCACTAAGGAATGATTCCTAGAATAATCCTCGCAGGAACAAGCTGTGCTTGTTCCGAAGGCGCTTCCGCATTTCTTTTTGGCACGCTTCTTGCATATTAAAAAGGTGTGAGCAATAAACTCACCTATTTTTTAGGAGGTGCTGTTACGTGAATAAAATTATTTCTTTGGATGAAGCTACATCGTTTTTTAAAGATGGAATGACTATTATGGCAGGTGGCTTTATGGGGGTTGGGACACCAGAAGATCTTGTATCCGCTTTACTTGAAGCAGACGTGAAAGATATTACTTTGATCGCGAATGATACCGCTTTCACTGAAAGTGGAGTAGGACCTTTAATTGTAAACCATAGAGTTAAGAAAGTAATTGCTTCACATATTGGTACGAATCCAGAAACAGGACGGCAAATGATTGCGGGTGAAATGGAAGTAGAATTGGTACCCCAAGGGACACTTGCAGAACGTGTTCGTGCAGGCGGAGCGGGTCTTGGTGGAATTTTAACTCCAACCGGTGTCGGAACGGTTGTAGAAGAAGGAAAAGAAAAGCTGACAGTAGATGGACGAGAATATTTGCTCGAAAAACCACTACGTGCGGAAGTTGCTCTTCTTAAAGCATATAAAGCGGACAAATCCGGGAATTTGGTCTATCATCGCTCAGCCCGTAACTTCAATCCATTCATGGCGTTAGCAGCTGATCATGTAATTGTTCAAGTAGAAAAGTTGGTTGAAGTAGGAGAAATTGATCCCGATGAAGTTATGACTCCAGGGATTCTCGTGGATAAAATTTATGTTCAGGGAGGTAGTAAATAATGGTACAAACATTAGTCAATCCAAAACAAATTATCGCTGCACGTGTGGCAAAGGAAATGAGAGACGGAGATGTGGTTAACCTTGGTATCGGCTTACCAACAATGATGCCAAACTATCTGCCTGATAATGTAAATGTTATTTTACAATCCGAAAATGGCTATGTCGGACTTGGTCCTTTAGAAGGTGAGATTGATCCGGATTTGGTCAATGCGGGAGGACAGCCTTCTGGGATTCTTCCTGGTGGTGCATTCTTTGACAGCGTATTCTCCTTTGAGTTAATTCGCGGAGGACATGTTGATGTAACCGTCCTTGGAGGGCTTGAAGCAGATGCTAAGGGAAACCTAGCTAACTGGATGGTCCCAGGGAAAATGGTCCCTGGAATGGGGGGGGCGATGGATTTAGTGACCGGAGCAAAGAAAGTAATCGTTGCAATGGAACATACAGCGAAGAATGGCTCCTCAAAAATTTTAGAAGAGTGCCGCTTGCCCTTGACTGGAAAAGGTGTAGTAGACCTGATCGTGACGGAACTAGCCGTTTTTCGTGTAACTGAAGAAGGACTTGTTTTAGAAGAACTTCAAGATGGCGTCGACCTTGAAACGGTAAAGGAAAAAACGGAAGCTTCCTTTAAAATTGGCCCGAAAGTAGTATTAGACTTAGTTTCCTGAGTATAATTGCACTCAATTTTTCACAAGATTCATAGAAAAGCAGTAGATAAGATTAGGAGGACAAAAGTATGCGTGAAGTTGTAATTATTAGTGCTGTTCGTACAGCAATTGGGAATTTTATGGGGACCTTATGTGATACACCTGCAACTGTGTTAGGTGCAGTTGTGATTAAGGAAGCTTTAAAGCGTGCGGGAGTTAAAGGTGAACAAGTAGATGAAGTCATCATGGGTAACGTTCTCCAGGCTGGTATTGGTCAGGGACCAGCACGTCAGGCCGCGATAAAAGCAGATCTTCCAAATGTAGTATCATCGATGGCGATTAATAAGCTCTGCGGTTCAGGCTTAAAGGCTGTTCACTTAGCAGCGCAGGCAATCCAGACGGGGGAAGCTGAAATTGTTGTTGCAGGCGGAATGGAAAACATGAGCTTAGCTCCTTACCTGCTGCCAAAAGGACGCACTGGCTACCGAATGGGAGATGGAAAGGTTATCGACAGCATGATACAGGATGGTTTGCAATGTGCCTTGAACTCATACCATATGGGTGTTACGGCAGAGAATATTGCTGAACAATATGGATTAACGAGGGAAGAACAGGATGAGTTTGCAGCATGGAGCCAGCAAAAAGCTGAGAACGCAATAAAAGAAGGAAAGTTCAAGGAAGAAATCGTGCCTGTGGAAATACCGCAGCGTAAAGGTGACCCTATTATATTTGATACCGATGAGTTTCCACGAGCAGGAGTAACGGCAGAAAAACTTGGAAAACTGAAACCTGCATTTAAAAAGGACGGAACTGTTACGGCTGGGAATGCCTCAGGTATAAATGATGGCGCAGCTGCATTAGTGCTTATGAGCAGGGAGAAAGCAGCTGAACTTGGGATCAAACCAATTGCGGTAATCCGTGCAAATGGAACAGCAGGAGTAGACCCGGAAATAATGGGCATTGGGCCTGTTCCAGCAACTAAAAAGGCACTAGAGAAAGCCGGGCTTTCGATTGAAGATATGGATTTAATTGAGGCAAATGAAGCATTTGCTGCCCAATCACTTGCAGTGGGACGTGATCTTCAGATTCCAAATGACAAACTAAATGTTAATGGTGGAGCAGTGGCATTGGGACATCCTATCGGTGCAAGCGGAGCCCGTGTTCTGGTAACTTTGCTGCATGAAATGAAACGTCAGGGTTCCCGTTATGGATTGGCAGCCTTATGTATCGGCGGCGGTCAAGGAATAGCAACAATTGTAGAAATGGAAAAATAATTGATAAGAAAGTTGATTCCGTAAAAACGGAAAATTCCGGAATTGCGGAATCAACAATCATCAAAATTCCGTATTTCCGGAAAAACCACCGAAGAATGTTTGCTAGTTTTATTATATTAAATACCTAGATATTAGTATAATAAGAGAGAATTTTACGATTATTTAGACATTAAGTAAACTTGGCATAGAACTTGCATTAATATAAACGTAGGCATTAGATGAAAACGTTTACTAAGGGGTATTTTGTTTGAAGCTTGCAAAAAAAGGTATAGGGGGATTTAAATGGATTTAATTGTTATTCTTCTGGCGCTTGGACTGCTTATGTTCGCCGCCTACCGTGGTTTTTCTGTAATTTTATTCGCTCCATTATGTGCAATTTTAGCTGTTTTATTTATTGATCCGAGTCAAGTTTTACCGTTTTTCTCTGGAGTATTTATGGAAAAAATGGTTGGATTCATCAAATCCTACTTCCCAGTCTTCTTATTAGGAGCTATCTTCGGGAAGGTAGTTGAAATGTCAGGAATTGCGGAATCTATTGCGAAGACCATTGTTCGCATATTAGGTGCGAAACGTGCCATGCTTACCATTGTTTTACTGGGCGCTATCTTAACATATAGCGGTGTAAGTTTATTCGTTGCTGTATTCGCCATTTATCCGTTTGCAGCTCAAATGTTTAGAGAAGCCAATATTCCTAAAAGACTTATTCCCGGTACAATTGCGCTTGGTGCTTTCACATTCACCATGGATGCCTTACCAGGAACGCCACAAATTCAAAACGTTATTCCAATTGCTTTCTTTAAAACCGATATTTATGCTGCACCTATACTAGGTATCATAGGAGCTATTTTCGTCTTAACGCTTGGCTTATTGTACTTGGAAATGAGAAGGAAAAAGGCAGAAAAGGCTGGAGAAGGCTATTATGGCTTCGGTGCTGAGAATGCAGCTGCTTTAGCAAAAGACTTAATTGAAGAAAAAGAAGAGGGAGCACCTGATTTAACTTCTAATCAATCTGTTTTAAGACAAGTTTTAGCATTTGTTCCACTTATTCTTGTAGGTGTTACCAATAAACTATTCATTACGTTTATACCAAAATGGTATCCAAATGGATTTGACTTTAAAGCGATAGGTTTACCATACACAGTAGACGTCGCAGCGAGTGCTGCTATCTGGGCTATTGAAATGGCATTGGTTGTCGGGATTGTCACATCCCTTCTATATGACTGGAAGCGGGTAACTCATAATTTTAAAGAAGGACTCAACCAAAGTATCGGCGGTTCATTACTAGCTACCATGAATACTGGTGCTGAATATGGATTTGGCGGAGTTATTGCTGCACTTCCTGGCTTTGCAAAAATTAGTGATGGAATTTCGACAACATTTACAAATCCACTTGTAAACGGTGCTGTTACAACTAGTACTCTTGCAGGTGTTACTGGTTCGGCATCTGGTGGTATGGGGATAGCATTAGGGGCAATGGCTGATAAATACAATCAGGCAATTGCAGCAGCAAATATTCCACCTGAAGTTATGCACCGTGTTGTTGCGATGGCGTCAGGCGGTATGGATACACTTCCTCACAATGGTGCGGTTATTACACTTTTAGCCGTTACAGGATTAACTCATAAACAATCCTATCGTGATATTTTTGCGATTACAATTATCAAAACAATAGCTGTTTTCTTCGTTATTGCCATCTATACTTTCTTAGGTCTTGTATAAAATTTAGAAACATACGTTAGATTAATAAATAGATATTTTAGGAGGGTCAATATGTTAGTAGGTAAAGTAGCATTTATTACTGGATCTGCAAGTGGAATAGGTTTAGAAATCGCAAAGACTTTTGCACAAGAGGGAGCAAAAGTGGTTATTTCTGATTTGAATAAAGAAAAAAGTGAAATTGTTGCGAGTGAACTAAGAGAGCAAGGGTATGAAGCATTTTCTGCTCCTTGTGATGTCACTGATGAGGAAGCATTCAAGAATGCTATAGAATCTGCACATAGCAGATTTGGAAGAATCGATATTTTAGTAAATAATGCTGGACTGCAGTATGTTTCTCCAATTGAGGATTTCCCTACTGAAAAGTTTGAGTTCTTAGTAAAAGTTATGCTCACGGCTCCGTTTATTGGGATTAAACATGTATTCCCTATCATGAAAGAACAGGGCTTTGGAAGAGTCATCAATATGGCATCGATTAACGGTGTTATTGGTTTTGCTGGAAAGGCAGCCTACAATAGTGCGAAGCATGGAGTGATTGGACTAACAAAGGTTGCTGCATTAGAGGGCGCTACACATGGGATCACTGTAAATGCTCTATGCCCAGGTTATGTTGATACACCACTAGTTAGAAACCAGCTCAAAGACTTGTCTATTACAAGGAATGTCAGCTTGGAACGTGTAATCGATGATGTACTACTTTCGCTTGTACCTCAAAAGAGGCTGTTAGCGGTATCGGAAATCGCCGATTACGCTGCTTTCTTGGCTAGTGATAAAGCTAGAGGAATCACAGGTCAAGCCGTTATTCTTGATGGCGGTTACACTATTCAATAGTAAAGAGATCCTGCTCGGGTTACCCGAACAGGATTCTTTTATTACTGGAAAGCTCTACCATGGTGATTAACCCCAAACCTCTTTGATATAATGAACGTAAACAAATCTATTAGGGTGAAAAGATATGAAACTAGGAATGGAAAAAATCCCACATCATTGGATAGAAGAAATTATTAATCTTGCGGGTGAACGGATTGTTGTTGTTGATCGTGAGGGTACTATTCTTTATATCAATGCAGCTTATTGTGAATTTCTAGGCACCACTGTTGAAAAAGCTATAGGAAAGCCTGTTCAAGATGTAATTGAGAATTCAAGGATGCATATCGTCGCCAAAACCGGACAAAAAGAGCTGGCCGCCCTGCAGCCCATTAACGGAAGTGATATGATTGCAAACCGATATCCTCTTATCATTGATGGTGAACTAGTAGGAGCAGTCGGAACTGTGATGTTTCGCAATCCCGAGGATTGGATGGTATACAAAAATAAAATTCAGCATCTGGTTGAAGAAGTGAAATATTATAAAACAAAAGCTGAAAAAGATGTTAAGAGTAAATATTACTTCAGTAACCTAATTGGGAATAGTCCTTCCTTCACTGCAGTAAAAAAATTAGCTGAAAGAGTTTCCAGCAGTCAATCAGCCGTTTTATTACTTGGTGAATCTGGTACGGGTAAGGAATTGTTTGCTTCTGCCATTCACAATAACAGCACCCGTGCATCTTTCCCTTTCGTGCCAATAAATTGTGCGTCTATTCCGGAGCATTTACTTGAGTCGGAATTGTTTGGTTATGATGATGGCGCCTTTACTGGTGCCAAAAAGGGCGGAAAGAAAGGACATTTTCAAAGAGCCAATCGTGGAACTATTTTTCTTGATGAAATTGGTGATATGCCGCTTGCGATGCAAAGTAAGCTGCTAAGAGTCTTGCAGGAGCGTGAAATACTGCCAGTCGGCGGTCAAAAGTCAATTGCAGTGGACGTTCGCATCATTGCAGCTACACATCGGAATTTAGAGAAAATGGTGGAAGAAGGAACATTTCGTCAAGATTTATATTACCGGTTAAATGTGATTAAAATAGAAATTCCCCCACTTAGAGAGCGTAATGGCGATGTCGAGTTAATAGCCATTAATTTATTAGAAAAATTAGAAAGAAAATTCTATCGTAAAGGTATTAAGCTATCTGCTGAAGTAGTAGAGAGACTCAATCAGCATAAATGGCAAGGGAATATTCGAGAGCTCGAGAATGTTCTTGAGAGGTCTATCAATGTTTTAGACGGAGATACAATAGAATTAGCGCATCTTCCATTATATTTACGAGATTATGAGGCAGTAATTATTCCTGAAAAGTCAAATGAGAATGAGTCAGTAAACATTGCTGACATGCCTGTTCAGTCGTTAAAAGAAACACTTGCACAAGTGGAAAAACAAGCAATCTTAAATGCCCTTTCCGTTACCAATGGAAATAAGCAGGAAGCGGCAAGGTTACTTGAAATAGGAAAAACTAGATTTTACGAGAAATGCAAAATACATGATATTTATTGAATTTGAAGGCAGCTTCCAAAGCGGAAGCTGTTCTTTTTTTATACCCACAAAAAAATATGTAAAGATTATTGCCAATGTGGTCAAAAAAGTGTTTAAACAAATAAAAATTTTTCTATTAAAATATAGGAACATGTAGTAACAAGGGGGAGAAAACCAGTTATGGAATCAACTGATTGGATGGGAAAATTATTAGGTATTTGCCAATGGATTACCCGACTAGCTTATATTAACCTCTTATGGCTGTTTTTTATGAGCGTTGGTTTGTTTGTTTTCGGGGCTGCTCCTTCTACAGCAGCCATGTTCACAATCATGCGTAAATGGATAAAGGGAGAAACTGATTTACTATAAGGTATTGGCAACGCCAAACTCTCAAAAACAGCAAACATTACGTCTGAGTGGACTATCAGAAGATAAAGCATATGTATTGGATGGGCGAACCTATTATGGCGATGAGCTAATGCAAGTGGGACTTCAGCTTCCAACAGAGTTTAACGGAGTAAACTTGAAATCGTCGAAACGAAGAGGCGACTTCCAATCTAACATATTTTATTTAAAATGTACGAATGAAAATGTGAACTAAGCTCGTAAAAAAGCAGTGTGTATAGGTATACACTGCTTTTTATTTTTTTTAGTAAAACTTTTAGTAAAAACTAATAGATTTCTTTTACTGAATGGATTAAACTAAACATATAGCATAAATAGTTGGAGGGACGACAATGAATATCACAAAGTTAACTAATGCATTCAGAGAAATATTTGACACCCAGCCCGAGCGAGCATTCTTTGCTCCAGGGAGAATTAATTTGATTGGCGAACATACGGATTACAACGGTGGTCATGTTTTTCCATGTGCAATTACATATGGTACATATGCGGTCGCAAGGAAAAGAGAGGACAATTTAATCAGGCTTTACTCGGTAAACTTTCCGGATAAGGGAATCATCGAATTTGACTTGACACAGTTGGATTATGAAAAAAAACATAATTGGGCTAATTATCCGAAGGGGATGATCCGTTACATTAAGGAGGCTGGATTTGTTATTCCATCTGGATTTGAGTGCTTAATTGAAGGGAATATTCCAAATGGTGCCGGGCTCTCCTCTTCAGCATCCATAGAGTTATTAACAGGAGTGTTGCTGAACGGAATATTTGAATTAGGAATTCCTCGCCTTGATATGATTAAGCTTGGTAAAAAAGTTGAAAATGAGTTCATTGGTGTCAACAGTGGTATTATGGACCAGTTTGCCATCGGAATGGGTAAAAAGGATGCAGGGATTTTACTGGATTGCCAAACATTAAAATATGAATACGCACCGATTCAGCTTGAGGGCTACAAAATATTAATTATGAACACGAACAAACGCAGGGAGCTGGCAGATTCGAAATATAATGAGCGCCGGGGAGAATGTGAAGAAGCATTATCTCAGCTCCAGCAAAAACTTCCGATTGAAGCGCTTGGACAGCTTACCGAAGCGGAGTTTGATGAAAATCAAACCTTAATAGCTAATGAAACCGTCCGTAAGCGTGCAAAGCATGCTGTCTATGAAAATAGGAGAACGCTAAAAGCCCTTCAAGAACTAAAGGCAGGGAACCTAGAGGCGTTTGGGCAGCTTATGAATCAATCACACATCTCGTTACGAGACGATTATGAAGTAACAGGAGTCGAACTTGATAGTTTAGTAGATGCAGCATGGAACCAGCCAGGGGTCATAGGTGCTCGTATGACCGGAGCGGGATTCGGGGGCTGCGCGATTGCAGTTGTTGAAAATGAAGAGGTTGAGAGCTTTATAGCCAATGTTGGTGCAGTTTATCAGGGCAAAATTGGCTATCAAGCAGATTTCTATGTTGCAAGTATTGGTGATGGTGCAAAAGAAATCCAAATGGAGGCGTTTGAATGAGTATACTAGTTTTAGGCGGAGCGGGTTATGTTGGTTCGCATGCCGTTTACCAGTTAATTGATCAGGGTTCTGAAGTTGTGGTTATTGATAATTTGCAAACAGGTCATCGCGACGCAATACATCACAAGGCTCAATTCTATAAAGGTGATATCCGCAGCCGTGAGTTTATGCGTTCAGTTTTTGAAAAAGAAAACATTGAAGCAATTCTCCATTTTGCAGCCAACTCTCTTGTAGGTGAATCAATGACGGAGCCCCTAAAATACTTTGATAACAATGTGTACGGGACACAAATTGTCCTCGAAATGATGAAGGAATATAACGTTAAGCACATCGTCTTTTCATCGACAGCAGCAGTATATGGCGAACAGAAGGTGATGCCGATTAAGGAAAATGCGGCAACAGTACCGACAAACACCTATGGTGAAACAAAGCTCACGATGGAAAAAATGATTGCCTGGTGTGAAATGGCATTCGATATTAACTATGTATCGCTCCGTTATTTTAACGTCGCCTCAGCAAGGAGTGATGGGCAGATTGGCGAGGACCATAATCCTGAAACCCACTTGATTCCTGTTGTATTGGAAGCTGCTTTAGGAAAAAGACCAGCTGTGACGGTCTTTGGACAAGATTATGATACTACAGACGGGACCTGTGTTCGTGATTATATCCATGTTGAGGATTTGATTGATGCTCACCTTCTAGCACTCGCGTTTTTGCAAAATGGCGGAGAGAGTAATGTTTTCAATCTTGGAAGCAGCAAGGGGTTTTCAGTAAAAGAAATTATCGAGACGGCAAAAGAAGTAACGGGGATTGATATTCCTGTCCAATTCGGCGAGCGTCGTGCTGGGGACCCTAGTACATTAATTGCTTCATCAGAAAAAGCCAGAAGTGTGCTGGGCTGGAATCCAACAAGGACCTCAATTCAACGAATCATTAGCGACGCATGGAACTGGCATCAACATCATCCAAATGGATATGAGAGGTGAAGGGTATGATCAATCAACGAATCCAACAATTAATTAATCAAGCCATTGCAGCTCAATTAATCGAGCCTGAGGATGAAATCTATTCCCGCAATCAAATTCTCTCACTCTTACATTTAATCGATTTTAAGGAATGTGAGGTAGAGCGTGATTTAGAGATACCTGATTTACTTGAGCAGATTGTTGAGTACGCTTGTGAACAAGGTATTATTGAGGATATTTTTGATGAAAAAGAGATTTTTTCAAGTAAGATCATGAACTGCTTTATGGCACGTCCATCAACCGTTAATCAGATATTTTACGATAAGTATAATCAGAATCCACAAGCAGCCACAGAGTACTTTTATGAGTTAAGCAAAAATAGCAACTATATTCAGATGAAGCGAATTCGTAATAATATCGAGTATAAGGTTAGTACGGGATATGGTGAACTTGATATTACCATTAATTTATCAAAGCCAGAAAAGGATCCTAGAAGTATTGAACGCGAACGTGCTGTAGAAAAAACAGATTATCCTAAATGCTTGCTTTGTGTTGAAAATGAAGGCTATGCGGGAAGAATAGGTCACCCTGCACGGTCTAATCACCGTATGATTAGGTTAAACCTTTTAGAAAAGAAGTGGCTATTACAATATTCACCCTACGTGTATTACAATGAACATTGTATTGTTTTGTCAGAGCAACATACGGATATGAAAATTTCACCAGTCACGTTCCAGCGGTTATTGAGTTTTGTTGAGCAGTTTCCCCATTATTTTGTCGGGTCTAATGCTGATTTACCGATTGTCGGTGGTTCAATCCTGTCACATGATCATTATCAAGGTGGTCATTATGACTTTGCGATGGCAAAAGCAGAGGATGATTGGACATTTGAATTAGCAGAGTTCCCTAATGTAGTTGGTTCCGTCGTCAAATGGCCAATGTCTGTCATACGATTGCGTTCAGTAGAAATTAGACAACTTGTCGAAGCTGGAGAGCATATTCTATCTAAATGGAAAAGTTACAGTGACGAAACAGTAGGAATCCGTGCAAAAACGGGCGATATCCCTCACAATACGATTACACCGATTGCACGCAAAAACCAGGAATTCTATGAATTAGATTTAGTCCTTCGGAACAACCGGACGAGCGAGGAACATCCACTTGGAATATTTCACCCTCATCAAGATGTTCATCATATTAAGAGGGAAAACATCGGGCTAATCGAAGTAATGGGGCTGGCCGTTTTGCCGGCACGATTAAAAAATGAACTTGAAGAAGTTGAAAATTTCATTCTTGGAAAAACAGATTTAGTTGCAGATTATCATAGGGAATGGGCTAAAAGCCTAAAAGCAGCCTATCAATCTGTTGTAACACCGTCAAATGTTGAAGCACTAGTTAGAGAAGAGACAGGGAAAAAGTTTTTAAAGACATTAGAAGATGCAGGTGTTTTTAAGCGAAATGAAGAAGGCAAAGCAGGGTTCAACCGCTTTATCTTGTCACTATCATAAATCCTTAAGCTTATGGCATGGAGAAAGGCGGAATGGCTCATATTTTTTGAGATGAAGTAATGGAGTGGTAAATAAATGAAAATAATAGATAAATTATTCGGTCATTATAATGATGAGTCTGTGATTGAGTATACACTTGTTAATGATTCAGGGATGTCCGTTTCATGTCTGAATTACGGGTGTACCATTACAAAAATCTTGGTCCCTGACCGCAATGGAAAGATTGAAAATGTCGTGCTTGGTTTTGAAAACTTTGGTGATTACCTTGATTTGTCTCCGTATTTTGGATCAGTTGTCGGACGGGTGGCCGGAAGAATTAAGCATGCAGAGTTTGAGCTAGATGGAGAAGTATACCGGCTAACAGCGAATGAGGTTCCTAACCATCTGCATGGCGGTAAGAAGGGTTTTAATTCAGTTATTTGGAAAACGGAATGTATTGAAGCTGAGAATGCAGTTGGATTGAAATTTTTCTATCACAGCCCAAATGGAGAAGAAGGCTATCCAGGAAATTTGGATACGACGATTATCTATTTATTAAATAATCAAAATGAGCTTAGCATTACTTATGAAGCCCGTACGGATCAAAAAACAATTGTTAATTTAACCAATCATTCTTATTTTAATTTAAGCGGAGATTTAAAAAGAGATTGTTCTGAGCACATTCTTCAATTAGAAAGTGAACGCTTTTTAGAGCTTGGATTAGATAAGATACCTACCGGAAAAATGATTGATTCTAGCAATACGCCTTTTGATTTTAAGCATGGCCATTTGTTGAAGTCAGGAATGAAATCCTCCCATCCGCAAAATGTACTGGCTGGCAATGGTTACGACCACCCGCTTCTTTTTACAAAAAAGGGAGAAAATACAGTGGTGTTAAGTGAAAAAGAAAGTGGAAGAACATTGTTAGTTACGACCGATCAACCCTGCGTGGTTCTTTATACGGGGAATCATTTAGAAGGTCCTTATTCCATATCTGGTGTTCGAGCGAGGAACCACTTGGGTGTGTGCCTTGAAACGCAAGGGCTGCCTGATGCCATTAACCAGCCTAATTTTCCATCGATCGTTTTAAACCCAAAGGAAGTATACAGTGCTACAACAAAGTATCGTTTTTTTTCTAATACAATAGGAGTTTGATAAATGGCTACGATAAAGGATATTGCAGAATTAGCAGGAGTTTCGATCGCAACGGTATCCCGAGTATTGAATTATGATAGTACCTTATCTGTTGGTGATGAAACAAAAAAGAGAATATTTGAGGTGGCGGAGCAGCTTTCTTATAAAAAGAAACCAGCTAGGAAACTAGAGACAGGGAAAATAGCGCTTTTACAGTGGTATACAGAAAAGGAAGAACTAGAAGATTTATATTATATGTCGATTCGTTTGGGTGTCGAAAATCAATCCAGACAAATGGGCTTTTCTGTTTCAAAGTACTTTCAAGACAATTACGAGGATTTAAAACAGGGTGAAATCCAAGGTCTTATTGCAATTGGAAAATTTAGTGATAAGCAAATCCAAGATATGATCTCCATCACAAATAATATTGTTTTTGTGGATACCACTCCTGATGAAGAACAGTTTGACTCGATTGTGATTGATTTTGAAAAAGCCACTAAAAAAGTCATCGATCATTATTTGGAGCACGGTCATGAGAATATTGGTTATATTGGCGGCAGAGAGGTCTTCAAAGATAAAACATCGACCATCGAGGACCCTAGAGAGGTGACTTTCAAATCCTATTTAGCAGAGAAAGGGCTTTTGAATGAAGCGTTAATGTACGTAGGACAATTCTCCGTTGCTGATGGACATTCACTTATGAAAAAGGCGATTCGCGAACAGGGAGAAAACTTGCCGACAGCTTTTTTTGCAGCAAATGATTCTCTGGCAGTTGGCGCCCTTAGAGCATTATTGGAGGAAGGGATTTCCGTTCCGGGTCGTGTAAACATCATTGGGGTGAACGACATCAGCATCTCCAAATATGTCTTTCCATCATTAAGCACCGTCAAAGTCTATACCGAACTAATGGGAGAAACAGCTGTCAACACCCTGGCAGAAAGAATAGAAGGCAGAAAAACAGCCAAAAAAATCACCATCTCCACCGAACTCATCATAAGAGACAGCAGCTCCTAAAAAAAACATCACATAAAACACAAATGTCCACCTCAGGCGGACATTTGTGTTTTTATGGTGACAGGCACCACTATTTATATTGTCGGATTTTGGTGTTTTACGTATAATATTTGTTATCTAATCTGATAGGACAATGGAGTTGTTTTATGAAAAGGCTTTCTTTGCTGGCGTATGTGGTTGGGGGTTTGTTTTTTCTTGTGAGCTTTGCTTTTTCGGTTTTTTATGGTTATAAGGTCCTAACTCATGATTTATCTGCAGAAGGTAGAACAGTAGAAAAGTATAACTATCATTTTGTGCTGGTTACGGAAGAACTCGACAATGCGTATTGGCGGCTTGTAGAGAAAGGGGCACAGACGGCAGCAAATGAGTATGGTGTTTTCTTGGAGTATTCGGGTCCTAAGCAAGCTGATATTGAGGAGCATTTGAAAACGATTGAAATGGCATTCGCTTCAAAAGTGGATGGAATCTTGACTCAAGGCTTGAGTGACGAGCAATTTACTCCGCTCATTAATAGAGTGGTAGAGAAACTCCCTGTGATTACAGTTGATACAGATGCTGCCAATAGTAACCGTATGGCCTATATCGGAACGGACAATTATTATTCGGGTTATTTGGCAGGTAAGGCTTTGATCGCAGATACAAAGGGACAAGCCAATGTTGCCATCATTACAGGAAACTTTTATGCTAACCATCAGCTGCAGCGTGTAGAGGGTTTTAAAGATGCAGTAAAAGCCGAAACAGGAATAAAGATTATCACTGTAGAAGAATCTGGAATAAGCAGAGTCCGAGCAGCAGAAAAGGCATACAAAATTTTACAGGATCACCCCGAGGTCAATGCATTTTTTGGGACCAGTGCCCTTGATGGAATTGGAATTGCACAAGTGGTAGATAAGGTTATTAAGCCAGGTCCCGTGTATATTATCGGATTTGATACCTTACCTGAGACACTTGAGTACCTTCGAAAAGGTACCATCAATGCAACCGTAGTACAGGAGCCGTACGAAATGGGATATCGTGCGGTAAAAATGATGATTGATCTGATTGAAGGAAAAAAGGTTCCTCCCGTTGTTCATACGGATACTCGAATTATGAGAGCAGAAGATTTACCTGAAAATAATCAGGACGAGTGGGAGGCTTACCGATAATGTTATTTCGAATCCGATCAAAATTACTGCTGTATTTCATTATCCTTGTCGTATTGTTAACTTCCGTGGGGTTATTTTTTTATAAAAGTTGTGAAAACCTGGTAAATGAATATGATGACAGTTTTGAACGATTTCTTTTGTTAAATGATATCTCTCAAAGAACTAATCTGATAACTGAAAAACTACAGGGGTATCTAGTAGATAAGGAAATCTCCTACTTAAAAGATTTTAACAGGGAAAAGGCCAAGTTGCTGAATGACCAAAGGCTTATTCTGAAAAAAATGAATTCTAATGATATAACGGTAATTAATTATAAAAATATGATAGACAGCTACCTAGAGGAATGTGATGAAACTGTCGCTGCCTTTCATAGAGACGATATTAACGACTACTCAACCCATTTTAATGAAGTTCTAAAAATTGCAGGTTTCCTTCAGGAAAGTACACTTGAACTTTTAAATAATAAACTTACAGACTATCAAAATTTTTATGATCAAATGGATAGGCAAATTCATTATTATAAATTATTGTCACTTTCCCTTTTTTCTGCGGCTTTTTTCCTTAGTACATTGATTGCTCTTTGGATCTCTGGGGGAATTACTAAACCAATTACGCTGCTTTCACAGGCGGCTAAGCAAATTTCAAAAGGTAATCTTTCAGGAGACGATATTCAAATAACGACCAAAGATGAATTAAAGCTATTAACAGAAACCTTTAATCAAATGCGTTCAAATCTACGGCAATTAGTAAAAGAGATTAAACAAAAGTCGGAACTAGATAAACTTTTAAAAGAATTAGAGTTAAGGAGTCTTCAAAATCAAATCAATCCACATTTTCTATTCAATACTTTGAATACGGTTTCAAAGATGGCTTACCTTGAGGAAGCGGAGGATACTTCAAGATTAATTGAATCTGTGGCAGCTTTACTACGATACAACCTAGGCGATTTAAATAAAGCAGTAACACTTCGGGATGAAGTTTCCATTGTTAAGGAATATTTTTTCATCCAACAAACAAGGTTCGGGGATCGGATAGAATTTTTTACAGAAATAAACGAGGAATGTTTAGATATTGAAATACCTAGTTTAACGATGCAGCCAATAATCGAAAATGCCTTCATTCATGGAGTGGAATCATATGAAGAAAATGCAGAGATCCGACTCCATATATATAAACATAATGACAGAATAAATGTGGAAATTGCGGATAATGGTGAAGGAATGGATGAAATCACTCAAAATAGATTGCTCAATTATATGAAAGGCACAGAAATGGAAGAGTCCTTTCAACCTGACAAATCAAATGGTCACTCAACAGGGATCGGAGTAAAAAATGTGATTCGAAGGCTCCAGCTTTTTTACAACCGAATGGACATTATTGAAATCGAATCAGAGTTGGGCAAGGGAACGAAGTTTAGATTGACGATACCTGACGCGGCAAAAGGGGGAAGTGAGCTTGTTGAAAATACTAATTGTGGATGATGAAGTTCTAGAACGAAAAGCATTGACAAAAATGATTAACAGCTCGTTTGGGAACGTAACGGTAATCGGAGAAGCCCCGAATGGAAGAAAAGCGATAGAAATGGCCAGAGAACATAAGCCTGATATCATTTTTATGGATATAAAAATGCCTGGAATTGATGGTGTTCAAGCGGTTAAGGAAATTAAAAAAAGCGACCCTGGTATTCGAATTATCATGGTGTCTGCTTTTAATACGTTCGAATATGCCAAAGAGGTTATGCAGCAGGGAGTTAAAGAGTACATCTTAAAACCTAGCAGGAAACAAGACATTTTTGACAGCTTACTACGGGTTTCTTCTGAAATTATAGAGGAACGCAAACAGATAGAAGAACAGAAGAGCTTAAAAGAAAACCTGGAACGTGCTGTTTCAATTGCCCAAAAAGAATGGGTATCATCACTCATTTTGAACCAAGTTCAGGATATTACGTTTGATGAATGGAGTCAGCTGTTAGGGGTCGAAATTACCTCTGGTTATATTATGATTCTTTCCCTCTTGCCGCTGGAAAAGGACGATTTCCAACTGAATGATAAGCAAAACTGGTATAGGTGGCTAAAGAATTTTTTTAAATCCGACTTTAAAAATCAGGAAGTATTGATGGGACCTATGACGGAAACCCAGGTACCTGTTTTGTTCTTATGCAAACAGACACCAGAAACAGTACATTTTAAGACGCTTGCACAGGGAGTGATTGACCATCTGCTTGCCCAATTCCAAAAGAGTCATATAAATGCAGAATTAAGAATAGGGGTGGGTCTTCCATATAGTCATGGACATGAGTTTAATAAGTCCTATCATGAAGCAGTATCCGCACTAAATCTGCTCTTGAAAACGCCTAATCGAAAATATTTATTTGCCAGTAAACAAGGTGCAGCAGAATTACCAACAGCATCAGATGTTCGAGAAGTTGAGAAAAAACTACTAGATGCTGTACGTCAAGGAGATCTAAATCAGGTCATGTTTATTTTTGATTCGTTTTCAGCAAAGCTTGCAGTCAACGATGGTTTAAAAGCTCCTATGGTAAAAAAGTCATTTGATGAATTGTTCATCCTTATTTCGAGAATGCTTCATGACTTAGGAATTCATTATGAAAAATCCTTAGAAATCAAAGAATCAAAGGATACTAGTGATATGTTTGATATGTGCAAATCCCATTTACTGTCCGTCGTTCAGCATATTCAAGTTTGGAGAAACAGTCATGCCAAGGGAATGCTACATAAGGCAAAGGAATATATTGAAAACCATTATGCGGATTCCATTACGTTGGAACAGGTTGCAGACTATGTGGAACTAAGTCCCTTTTATTTAAGTAAATTATTTAAAGAACGATTTGGGATGACCTTTATTGATTATGTAACTGAAATAAGGATCAAGCAGGCAAAAATAGAAATGATTGATGCTTCAAAGAGCTTAAAGGAAATATGCTATTCTGTCGGCTATAAAGATCCGAATTATTTTAGCCGTGTGTTTAAAAAACAGACAGGCTTATCACCGACCGAATTTCGCAGGGAAACAGTAAGTTAATAGAAATAAATTTTTTAAGACTGATTCGTAAATGGATCGGTCTTTTTTCTGTGTACAAAAATGTCTAGAAAATCGCAAATATGTGCTATAGGTTAGAACTATTGAACGAAAACTCCCGATGCTAACATAGTTGTAAGGGCTTTCGAATAGGTGAAGGTAAGCGGAGTTTACCAGAGTCTTTACTAACTAGCAAAAGGAGAAGGATGACATGTTTAAAAAGAAAAAAGGGTTAGTTCTATCATTAACAGTTGCGTCTAGCATTCTATTAGCAACTGGCTGTGGAGGTACAACGAGCAGTTCTGGAGATTCTGGAAAAGACAAGGACGGCGACCTTCCAGCAGTAGGTGCTACCATTTATAAATTTGATGACAACTTCATGTCTTATGTTCGTCGTGCTATGGAGACGGCTGCAGAAGGAAAAGTGAACCTAATGCTGAATGACTCTCAAAATGACCAAGCAAAACAGGTTGAACAAGTCGACACCCTTATTGCAAAAGGAGCAAAATCGCTTGCAATCAACCTTGTAGACCCTAAAGCAGCACAAACGATTATTGATAAAGCTAAAGTGAAGGATATTACGGTTATCTTCTTTAACAAAGAGCCAGACGCAAGTGTATTAAAAGGCTATGAAAAAGCTTACTATGTTGGAACCACTTCATCCGAATCAGGTGTAATCCAAGGTGAATTAATTGCCAAGGCTTGGGAAGCAAATAAAGATAAGTATGATAAAAACGGTGATGGCAAGCTTCAATATGTTCTATTAAAAGGTGAACCAGGTCACCCAGATGCTGAAGCTCGTACGAAGTTTGCTGTTGATACAGTAAAGGAAAAAGGAATTGAAGTAGAAGAATTAGCTTTAGATACTGGTATGTGGGACGCGACAAAAGCAACCGAAAAAATGGATGCTTGGATTGCAAAATACAATGAAGATATCGAATTTGTTATTGCAAATAACGATGGTATGGCGTTAGGTGCGATTGCTTCTCTTGAAAAAGCAGGATATTTCTCTGGTGACAAATTTATGCCGGTTGTAGGGGTAGACGCGATTCCAGAAGCTCTTGAAATGATTGAAAAAGGAAAAATGGTTGGTACAGTCTTGAACGACGCAAAAAACCAAGGTGCAGCAACCGTTCAACTAACTGCAAATGCTGCGAACGGTAAGGATGTATTAGACGGAACTGAATGGAAGCTAGACGATAAAAAAGCAGTTCGTGTTCCTTATGTTGAAATCACAAAAGACAATATCCAAGTTGGTAAAGACGCTTATAAATAGAAAAGCGGAAGCGCCTTGCACAGGGGCGACAGGCATAAGACGAGCCGGCAGAAAGGTTGTTCTTTAACCTTTTTGACGGATTGGCTTATGACCCCGAGCCCCTAGGCGCTGTAGCTAGACAAGTAAGAAAAGCGGAAGCGCCTTGGACAGGGAAAAATGCAGTTCAATTTTTCCTAGGGGCGACAGGCATAAGACGAGCCGGCGAGAAGGTTGCACTTTAACCTTCTTGGCGGATTGCCGAAACTAGACAAGCTTATGACCCCGAGCCCCTAGGCCCTGGAGCCAGACAGTAAGCAAGGTGGAAGCGCCAAGTCCAGGGATGACCCCTATGGCGCTCTTCGAACGAAGGAAAAGGATGATATTCTTTTCCTTCGTTCGGGGCAATGTTTCAAGGTTTCATTTGAAGCAGGACTGATAAAATCAAAATCTTACTATATAAAAACGCACGTTAAATGGTTAGGCAAGGAGGTTTAAGCATGTCAGAGGCTAGTTCGACCAATTTACTTGAAATGATTAATTTAACAAAAAGATTTCCTGGCGTAATCGCTCTTAATAACGTTTCCCTAAAAGTGAAGGCAGGGACAGTACATGCCTTAATGGGTGAGAATGGTGCAGGAAAATCAACCTTAATGAAGTGCTTATTCGGGATATATTCCATGGATGAAGGAAAAATCCTGTTGGACGGGAAAGAGGTTTCATTTGCGAATTCAAAGCAAGCACTTGAAAATGGAGTTTCGATGGTCCATCAGGAACTTAACCAAGTCCGTCAGCAAAATGTTATGGATAATATCTGGCTTGGAAGATATCCGAAAAAAGGCATCTTTATTGATGAAAAGAAAATGTATGAAGATACTGCCGCCATTTTTAAAAGCCTAGATATTAATATTGATCCACGCAGCAAGGTAGGTACCTTATCTGTTTCTGAGATGCAGATGGTGGAAATTGCAAAAGCTGTATCGTATCATTCCAAATTGATTGTAATGGACGAGCCAACTTCCTCCCTTACAGAAAAAGAAGTAAATCATTTATTTACGATCATTAAAAAATTGCAAAGTGAAAACGTAGCGATTATCTATATTTCACACAAGATGGAAGAAATTTTAAAAATCTCTGACGAAGTGACAATCATGCGTGATGGTCAGTATATTGCAACGAAAAGTGCGAAGGAATTAACGACAGATGAAATCATTAAGCTAATGGTTGGCCGTGACTTATCACAGCGTTTCCCAGCAAAAATCAATCAACCCGGAGAAGTAACCCTTAAAGTTAAGGATTTAACTGCCGAAACAGAAGGCTCATTTTCTAATATCAACTTTGATTTAAGAAAAGGGGAAATATTAGGTGTTGCCGGTTTGGTCGGTTCCAAACGTACAGAGGTTATGGAAGCACTGTTTGGTATAAGAGGACTGAAATCAGGAAGTATTGAATTAAATGGAAAAGTCGTTCAAAATCATTCGCCGCAGCATGCCATAAAAAATGGCTTTGCGCTAGTGACGGAAGAGAGAAGGACAACAGGAATTTACCCTGAACTGAGTATCAGCTTCAACTCCATTATTGCCAACCTGCCTCAGTATCGAAAAGGGTTGTTTCTATCAGAAAGTAAAGTCCATGATGATACGAAATGGGTTATCGATTCTATGAAAGTAAAGACGCCATCGCAAAAAACTTCAATCGGCAGCTTATCAGGTGGTAACCAGCAGAAAGTAATTATTGGACGCTGGCTGCTCACAAAACCGGAAGTTTTATTGTTGGACGAACCAACCAGGGGAATAGACGTTGGAGCAAAGTTTGAAATTTATCAGTTAATTAATGAATTAGCTGCCGAAGGCAAAGGGATTATCATGATTTCTTCTGAAATGCCTGAACTTCTTGGGGTAACAGATAGAATTTTAGTAATGAGTAATGGAAGAGCAGCTGGAATCGTAGATACGAAGACAACATCTCAAGAAGAGATCATGCGATTGGCAGCGTTGTATTAGGAGGAGATGTAAAATGAATACTCAGGCCACTAAAAGATCTAATATTACAAAATGGCTGTTCGATAATGTAATTTATGTTTTTTTAATTCTACTCGTCATTGGAATTGTGATTGCGTCTCCTGACTTTTTATCGATGACCAACTTAATTAATATCCTAAGTCAGTCATCATCAAGGATCATTATTGCGCTTGGTATTGCCGGTATCTTGATTTTAGGTGGGACGGACTTGTCAGCAGGACGAATGGTCGGACTTGCAGCGGTAGTTTCAGCTTCCTTACTGCAGGCTGGTGATTATGCGTATAAAATGTATCCGAATTTACCGGAATTACCTTTATTTGTTCCTATTATTATTGCAATGTTGGTAACGGGATTATTTGGGACATTAAACGGTTTTATTGTATCTAAGTTTCATGTACCTCCTTTTATCGCTACCTTAGGTATGATGATTGGTGTGTACGGAATTACGTCCATTTACTTTGACCGTCCTCCATATGGAGCTCAGCCGATTGGCGGATTAAGCGAGAGCTTTACAACATTTGCTCAAAAAGGAATTAAATTAGGTCAATATGAATTCCCATACCTGATTTTATATGCGATTGCATTTTCCATCATTATTTGGGTCGTTTGGAATAAAACACAGCTTGGGAAGAATATGTACGCAATTGGTGGAAATGCTGAAGCAGCAAAGGTTTCCGGCGTTAACGTTGCAAAAAATATTATTATCATTTACATGATTGCCGGACTATTATACGGATTCTCAGGTACATTAGAAGCGGGTCGTGTTGGTAGTGCAACCAACAATACTGGTAATATGTACGAGTTAGACGCTATCGCAGCCTGCGTAGTAGGTGGAGTTTCACTTTCAGGCGGTATTGGAACTGTACCGGGAGTTATAACAGGGGTTCTAATCTTCCAGGTTATCAACTATGGATTAGCTTTCCTTGGAGTAAGTCCATACATTCAATTCATTGTAAAAGGCGCGATCATTATCGTAGCAGTAGCCTTTGACATGAGAAAACATGCTAAGAAAAAATAATTATAGAGGGCATCCCATAGAGGGGTGCCTATTTGTTTTTCTTATAGCCTAAAGCAAATGCAGCGCATTCGTTACGCCCAGTTACTGGTCACGCCGACTTAGCGTTGCAGAGCCTTGCAAAAACATCATAGTATATGAAACGCGTTTCAGGTCAAGGGGGTTTTTAGCTTCATTCCATTTATGGAATGATATAGAATGGAATAAACAGTTGATGATTTATCATTATAAAGGTTGTGAATAGCATGTGTTTAATATTGTTTGCCTATAACGTACATCCAGAATATAAGCTTATGGTGGCTGCAAATCGGGATGAGTTTTATCGGAGGCCAACAGCACCTGCTCATTTTTGGGAGGATGATCCTGAAATCCTTGCAGGACGGGATTTAGAGAAAATGGGTACTTGGATGGGTGTTACTAAAACAGGACGGTTTGCTGCTCTGACCAATTATCGAGACCCTAAGGAAATAACCGACGGAAAACGTTCACGAGGGGAACTAGTGGCAGATGCCCTGCAGTACAAAGGAGAAATAAAGGATTATATGGAGAGTTTAGTAAGAAACAATGACTTGTATCCTGGATACAACTTATTGGCTGGCGATGGAAATGCGCTTTATTATTATTCAAATGTTGGTCAGGAGCTGATGAAGGTAACCCCAGGCATTTACGGTGTCAGCAATCATTTATTAAATACTGAATGGCCAAAAGTGCAAATGGGCAAAAATGGGTTAACAGAGATCATAAACAATAAACAGACGGATTTAGTAGAAGACCTATTAACTTTACTTCAAAAGACTGACCAAGCTCCGGATGAAAACCTTCCTAGAACTGGCGTTTCATTAGAATTGGAGAGAATGCTTTCGCCGATGTTTATCAAGAGTGAAGGATATGGAACGAGGAGTTCAACCGTTTTGTTGTTGTCTGAAAAAGAAATTCACTATGTGGAACGAGTTTCTGCTAAAGACGAGGTAAATACTCAAAAATATGTAATTGAATTCTAAGAAAAAACTAATCAAACGTTTGATTAGATCGGTTGGTAAACTAATCAAACGTTTGATTAATAGATTTCACGCAGGATAACTAAGGCTAGGATTCATTGGTATCTTTATCGGACTCCGCTCTTTTAACCCCTTTGCTGACATAGGGTTTAGCATTTTTTGCTTTTTTAGCACCAGCCTGCCACCGATTCCAGCCCTTCTTTCCCGTTCCTCTGCCTACTCCACTTTTCGCTTTTGCCTTGGGCATATAACCACTCCATCATGATTGAAGAAAGGCTGCTAGTGATTATTCTGAGCAAGGTAATTGGTCCTCGTTCTCAAAAAAACCTAACGCATATTTAATGCCCTCTTCAATTTCATTTGTATCATAACCTTGTAAATCCTCATGAGTAATTTCCAGGGTTGTTCTTGATAATGAATAGCCACTGTCTAAATTAATATCGAGCAGGACCTCAAACCCATTGGCCGTGTTCTTAATCTCAATAATATCATAATCAAGTATAGGTGCTCCCGTTTGGTACTCAAATGGTTCTAACTCTGACATTACCACACCTCCATATTTACTTCTAGTCCACATTCGAACATAGGTTATACAAAAATTGAAAAATATAAACATTTTTTTGCAGGAATCAGGTAGATAATCAATTTCGTTACAAACTATAAAACAAAGAAGTGAAATAAATTTATACTTTGTCTAATGACAGACTAGTTTCATTAGGTATAATTAATATTAACTGAATATTTACATAATAATAAAACAAGACTCCCAGTTTAACACCAATTAAAAGGAGTGATGAACATGCAGCGGCAAAAGCTTTTAATTAATGGAGAACGATTAAAAAATGAGCTTGAAAGGTTTGCTAACTTTGGCAGGACTGAGAATAATGGTGTAACACGGCTGGCATTATCAGAAGAGGATCGTTTAGCCAGAAATTTCTTCCAGTTATGCTGTGAGGAGTTAGGCTTAACCGTTAAGGTTGATGATATGGGCTGTATGTACGCGACACTAGAAGGTGCCGAGAATAAGCCTCCGATACTGATTGGTTCACACTTGGATTCGGTTAAAAAAGGCGGCAGGTTTGACGGTGTGCTAGGAGTGTTAGCTGGTTTAGAAGTAGTTCGAACACTTATAGAAAATAATATTAAACCTCAAATTCCGATAACACTTGTTAATTTTACGAATGAAGAGGGGGCGAGATTCGAGCCTTCGATGATGGCATCAGGGGTACTCTCAGGTAAATTTGATAAGAATGCCATGTTGAAAAAGAAAGACTCTGCGGGAATCACTTTTGAGGAAGCACTTAAATCGATTGGGTATGAGGGAAAAGCAGAGAATCGTCTAAAAGAGGGTGCTGCTTTCTTAGAATTGCATATTGAACAAGGTCCTATTCTTGAAAAAGAAGCCCTGTCAATTGGCGTCGTGGAATGTGTTGTCGGCATGGCATGCTATGATATTGAAATCACAGGTGAATCCGATCACGCCGGAACGACACCGATGAGTATGAGGAAAGATGCTCTATTTGCCGCCAATAACCTGATTAATGAGATTCGCAGGGTATTAGGTCAATTAGATGAAGAGTTGGTATTTACAATCGGCAGGGTAAATGTATATCCGAGTATTCATACCGTCATTCCGAATAAAGTTGTATTTTCCTTAGAAGCCAGACATAAAAATCCTGAGATTGTAAGGACCTTTAAAAGATTTGTTGAAAGTCTTCCAAACACAGGCTTAAACGAGGGCTGTGAGATAAAAACAACGAAATTATGGGAGCGGGATACTGTTTGGTTTGAACCAGAAATCATTAATCAACTAGAAAAGTCGGCACAATCGCTGGGATATACGAATAAAAGAATGGTCAGCGGTGCAGGTCACGATGCTCAATTTATAGCAAGCCTTGTACCTTCCGCGATGCTATTTGTTCCGAGCTTTAATGGAAAAAGCCATTGTGAAGAAGAACTGACTACATGGGAAGAATGTGAAAAAGGAGTAAACGTCCTATTAGATACTGTTTTAGCATTGTTATCGAAATAAAAGTTGAGACACCAGGTGATGGGCCTGGTGTCTCATTTTTATAAGAGTACATATTGATTCGATCCTTAAATGATTTCGAGGAATAATCCCTTTTCAAATCAACAGACAAATTTAACACAGCCTTTTTGATAAAAATGCGTTAAATGGAATATATCTGCGATAATCCATATATATCTGTATACCTAATTTCTCAACCGTAATTTAATGGAGTAATTTCCAGAAGAAATTGAAAAACTATTTAAAAAATTCTTTGCAGTTTAGGGTGGAATTTTGTATATTAATATAGTTAATATTATAACAACTTACTTAATTAATTCTTTATTATTCAATAATAGGTATTTTTTAAATGTTATTTGTTAAAATAAGGAAGCGTTTTCAGTTCTTCCTTACAATACAAGCGTTGGAGGTCTTCATGGAACGGAAATTACCATTAAAAGAAATCATAGCTTTAGGCTTTTTTATGTTTGCCTTATTTTTAGGGGCTGGAAATATAATTTTCCCGCCTTTACTTGGTCAGCAAGCTGGTGGATCACTATTATCAGCTATTATTGGGTTTTTAGTCACGGGTGTTGGGTTACCTGTTTTGGCTGTCTACACAATCGCAAAATCAAGCGGAAATTTAGATGACTTATCCAATAGAGTACACCCCGCATTCGGTAAGGTTTTTCCCGTTATCATTTATTTAACGCTTGGACCATTTTTCGGAATACCTCGAACCGGTACCGTAACCTATGAGATTGGCGTCGCTCCATTCCTTTCAAATGAAAGCAGCATGGGTTTATTTATTTCAACTTTCGTATTTTTCCTTATCACCTTTTGGCTGGCTCTCAATCCAGCAAAGCTAGTCGATCGTGTAGGAAAAGTCCTTACTCCTATTCTTCTATTATTAATCGCAATTATATCAATCAGAGGATTTGCTTCACCTATTGGCTCTATTGGTGAGGAAGCGGGAAAATACAGAGAGGGAGCATTTTTTGGCGGGTTTGTTGAAGGTTATTTAACGATGGACGCCATCGCAGCTCTTGTATTTGGAATTGTGGTGATTAATCGAGTTCAAGAAATGGGAATAAAATCAACATCCTTTATTCGCTCATATACCATTAAAGCAGGGATTATTGCAGGAATTGGGTTATCGTTTGTCTATATATCACTATCATATATTGGTGCCACCAGTGCGGAGGCAGTTGGTATGCAGGAAAACGGAGGGGCTATTCTCTCATCTGTTACCTCGCTTTTATTTGGTCCTATCGGGTCCATCATTCTTGCGTTGGTTATTACCGGAGCATGTTTAACCACTTCAGTAGGTTTAGTTGCGGCATGTGGTGAGTATCTAAGTCAACGATTTACTAGACTTTCTTACCCTGTTGTCGTTACCATTCTTTGTCTATTTAGTTTTACGATGGCAAATCTAGGATTAAGCCGATTAATAGCCGTTTCTATACCACTATTAATCATGATTTATCCGATTGTGATTGTGCTTATATTATTATCGCTGTTGCACTCCTATATACCGGTGACAAGGGCTGTTTATATAGGAGCAATTATGGGTGCTGGTCTTGTCAGTATCTATGATGGCTTAACGACAGCTGGTTTTGAAGTAGCCGCTATTACTTCTGTATTCGCTATGATACCATTTTACTCGAATGGATTAGGCTGGTTGATACCAGGTATTGTTGGAGGTCTCCTTGGGTTACTTTTTAAATCTGCAAAGCATTTAAACTGGGTTCCATCATCAAAATAAAGACTAGGCTAAGCCTAGTCTTTTAATGTTATTTTCTTATTAAAGCCACTCGATAAGGGAATAGGGTGGCTTCCATGACTCCTTCTTTTACAGCAGGGTCATTTTCCATGAGTTCCCTAGCTTCTTCCTCAGAGTCTACTTCGAGAATGACAATTCCCATTCCCGATGAATTCATATTCAATGTTCTGCCTGCTAAAATTAGTTTTCCTTCTTGCAGCAAACCCTGCAATACCTCGAAATGATGCTGTACAATCCTTTCTTCTCTTTCTGTCCAATTGGCCTCATCTAATAATGAAGGAATAAGGTTAAGCTTATATAAAAATTGTAATTTTTCCCCGATTAAACCTCCTATGTTAATATGCTTTCGCACAAGTCGGAATCGAAAATATTTTACCTGCCATGGAACATGGAATTATACCACACGCTTACTGCTGTGGTATTTTTTTATTTAAAAAGTCAATATGGAAAGCAATATATTTGTTTATTGAAAGCAGGACTTTAATAAAATGCAGAATAATCTAAAAATTATAACAAGAAATGTTAATTACTTAACACTTTTCAAATGAGTCCTAACTTAAACTTTGAATTATTACTTCTATTAGTACAAGGAATGGAAAGAAAAAAGGAGCGATGGGATGTGAAGGACTTTGGACATATAGCCACACTTGTGTATGCCGGTTTGTTGAACGTTACAGTTGGATTGATGAACGCTCACTTACAAAGGCGTTGGCATTTATTACAGGTGGAAAAACTACACTGGATTTGAACGGCAATCGAATTTGGCCAACTGTTGGAGATGATGAAAATCTTGTCTTGGTGGAAGCAACTTGTTCGGCGGAAACTGTTGCAAGGAGATCTAAACGAGTAGCCATAATGTTTAACGGAAACATCATTTGAAGTTCAATCTGAATAGAGTTGGGAAATCTTCTCGCACGATTCTTCCCCTTCTCTGGGATCCAAAAGATTCCTAAACATAAAAGTGAAAATTGAAAGGAGTTTTTTAATGAGGAACAATGAAAATCTATCTATTCACGAAGAGCGAGGGTCATCAGCTATTCCGCAAAAGTCCATACGAACTCCACAAACGTTAACAGCTATTGTTGTAGTCTGCTGCTTTCTAACGATAATGGCTGAAGGGTATGATTTAGGTATTTACGGTGCGGTTATATCAAGCTTATTAGCGGATAAAGCTTGGACGCTGACACCTGTTCAAGCTGGTCTTATAGGCAGCTATGCTCTTATTGGCATGATGCTGGGAAACGTTCTCGTTGGAACGATTTCGGACATAATTGGCCGTAAATGGTCACTAATTACTTGTCTTGCTATTTTCTCAGTCACAATGGGTTTATGTGCAATAGCTACATCACCTGAAATGTTAGGTATTTTCCGTTTTGTGGGGGGAGTAGCTTTAGGAGGGGCCATGCCGATAGCTACAGCCATGACAATAGAATTCTCTTCACCACATCGTCGCTCTCTGATGAATGCTATAATGTTTTCTGGTTATCCCATTGGGGGTGTACTTGGAGTAATGCTGTCCATGTTTTTCTTGGATGACTATGGCTGGAGATTTTTGTTCTGGTTAGGACTTACCCCTATTATCATAGTGCCAATCCTTATTTGGAAGTTGCCGGAATCACTCAATTATCTAGTCGCCCGTAATCGTAGAACAGAGGCAGAAGCCATTTGTATGAGATATCAAATTGATTTATCAGCAGTACAGAAATCAGATGGTAGAACTGAAACAAAATCAAAGTGGAATGCTGTTTCTCTCATTTTTTCCAAACTTTATATAAGAACAACTGCATTTTTTTGGCTTACGTTTTTCATGGGTTTACTTTTAGTTTACGGGCTAAGTACATGGCTGCCTAAAATGATGGTTCAAGCAGGATACCCTCTAGGTTCTAGTCTGGCACTCTTATTAATGTTAAACTTTACATCAGCGATTGGAGCACTAGGAGCTGGTGCTGCTGCAGACCGCTGGGGTTCAAAACGAGTGATTAGCATTGCCTATTTTGCTGCGGCTGTAAGCATTGCTTTATTAAGCTTAAAACCTCCAGCACTCTTACTTTATCCACTAATTGGAATAGCAGGAATAGGGTCAACAGGAATCCTTATTATCTTAAGTGCTTACATTACAAAGTACTTTCCTACACACGCTCGGGGAACGGCTTTGGGCTGGGCATCCGGCATTGGAAGAATCGGTGCCTCCTGCGGACCAATTCTAGGGGGGCTTCTATTGTCTTGGGAGCTCGATATTAATGTGAATTTTTATATTTTTGCGCTTGCTGCCTTAATTGCTTCTATATCTATCTTATTGATACCCGTAGAAAAGGACAGATTGATATAAAGCGGATATACATCTCTTGTTCTATATGCCCTATGATAAAAGTTGTTTAAAATTATACCATTTGCTGAATTGGCAAATTATGAAGCCAGCTTTATACTATCATGTGTACTTCCTTCTAAGGTAAAGTGCACAAATAGGGTGACAGGAACCGTCCATGGAATCGATCAATTGGATAAATGGATAAGGGAAGAAAAAACCGAAGTACAAAAACATATCATTGATGGAATTGATAGATTAGAGAATGCTTCCTAAGCATTTTTATATTAATTCGAAGGACGCAGCTTCCGTAAGTAGTTGTAAAAGTATCTGACTAATAGTACACAAAAGCTCTTGCACTATTTTTGTAGCCTGTTTTTCAAAAACAGGCTCTTTCTATGCTTGTTATGATGAATTAGAACAAGCGTTAGAGAAACTTTTAAGCACACTATCGCATTATAAGGCTTTTGTCCGTGAAATCTCTGAAATCTCTGAAGTTTATGATGCTTATATATTTTTCAGTTTAAGATCAAATCTAGCACAATTGGGCTTTGAGTTACACCCCAAGGCTTTACAAGTATTAGCTCACTTAAATATTTGGTTTGAAGTCCATATTATTTCGTTTGGAGAAGTTGAAAATTAAGTAAACCTTATTTTCTTCTTCAACTAACAGATGCTAGAGTAAAATAAGTACGAGCCAGTTTCAACAGCCATTGATCTTCAACAAACGGGCGCAATTGTTGAATAATTAAATCCCAATTTCTCATTTATATCACTGAGAGATTGGGATTTTTAATACTTTAAATCCTTAACACTGTAAATCCGTGTTTTGCTGTAGGTACTCTGTTAATAGGTTTGTAAAGTTTTGAGCAGTTTTTGATAGATAATGATTTTTCAGCCATATTAAGCCCATAGATGCAGATAGCTCTGTATCATTAATTTTGGAAGCATGGATATTGTAGTTTTTGTATTGTTTAATGACGGTTTCCGGAACAATAGCTTCTCCAAAATTACAAGCGACTAAATCTAATAAAAGGGAGATGTCAGAGCACTCGGCAATAATGTTCGGATGTAGTTGAGCTTTCGAAAATGCTTCCAAAATCATATAATGAACTCCCAGTCCTTCTGTACTCGGTAAAATCAGAGAGTGGTTTTGAATGTCAGCAAGCATAATCTGATGATTAAAAGGTTGCTTTTTATTTGAAGTAATAAAGTAAAAAGGTTCTGTATGAAGATGGATAGCTGAAAAATCATCTAACTCGAGCGGTAATCGTATAATCGCCAGCTCTACAATCCGGTCTCTCACTAATTGACAAAGATGAGATGACTCATTTTGATGAATTTTATAGGTAACTTTAGGATATTTTTTGTTGAATTGGAGAAGTAACTCAGGTAATTCGACTACCGAAAAAGTATTGATACCTATCGTCAATGTTCCACTTACCCCGTTTCCGACTTCCTTTACTTCCATTCTGGCTTCTTCCATTAACTGAGTCATTTGTAGCGCATACTTATATAAGGATTTTCCTGCTTCCGTCACTTCTAAAAATTTCCCATTTCTCTCTACTAATTTTGTTCCCAATTCATCTTCCATTGTTTTTAGATGCTGGCTTAGTGGAGGCTGGGAGATATGAAGTCTTTCAGCGGCAGCAGAAATTTTTCTTTCTTCTATAATTGCTATAAAATATCGCAGTTGTCTAATATCCATCTGCGCAAAAACACCCTTCCTATATGAAAAACTTAAGTATAATTAATTTTTTTTATATTTTTCATATACTACATATCTAAGATATCATTATTTTAGATAAAAAGAAATTTCTCGAAAGGTGATAGAATGAAAGAACTTCGCTACAAATGGGAACCTTTTTTGAAGTATGGACAACGATTCGAAGCGGAAAGGAATCAGGTGATTTATCGTCAAGGTGAAGATGGAAGAGGATTTTATTATTTAAGCAACGGTGAAATAAAAATCACTTTACTTTCGGATAAAGGGAACGAACGGATTATAAATGTTGTTCCACCGGGAATGCTGTTTGGTGAACACGGTGTACAGCAAGAGCCCTATTTGACAAGTGCCTTCACAACCTGCCCCTCAGTTATATATTTCTTCTCTGACGAGGTAGTCGCGGCAATCTGTACAGAATACCCAGATGCGACTGCTATTTACACCGATTCTCTTATCTACAAATTTAGAACGTTAGCAGAAATTATCTCTCTAATGGATAGTCCAGTGGAACAACAAATGGCTCATTATTTAGTAAAACTCTTCGAAGAAAATGGAAGCGCTCCCGTGGACCAAACCTCCTTTGCCAGATATTTAGGTACTTCTCGTATTACGGTCAATAAAGTCATTCAGAAATGGAAGCAGGGAAATTACATTATGATTGAAAGCCGCCGGATTATTGTTAAAGACATTAAAACATTAAAAGCCATTGCAAATAGCTGAAACAGATCATGAACAGAAAATTCCTAATTAACCAGGTTTCTAAGGGAATCTGGTTTTTTAATATAATATTTTTTATTCTGAATCGTGATGATCCCTTCCTTTTCCCACTGCTTTAAAACCTTATAAACGGTAATTCTTGTCAGTCCTGTACTCATAGCAATGTCCTGTTGAATTATTGGAACCTCATAAATTTTAAATTCATAACAAATATTTTGCAAAAGTAAGGCGACTTTTTGTTCAGATGTAAACGTTTCCAGATTAATTCGATCTAAAAGAATTTTCATTTTATGAATAACTGATCGCGAAAATAGCTTAAATAATTCAGGATGCGCTTTAATAAGTTCTTTAAATTGTTCACATGAAAAATGGTAAACGACAGAGTCTTTAACAGCGATTGCGCTTGTAAAATGCTGTTTTTGATCCAAGCACTGTACCCCTAAAAGCTGGTTTGGAATAACAATGTTTAACATACGTTCCTTTCCTGTTGCATTCACACTAACAATTCTTACAAGGCCTTTATGAAGAAAATAAAACCCATCTCCACAAGTCCCTTGAGTATAAATGGCTTGCTTTCGCTTGAAAAATTCCCTCTTTCCAAACTTTAGATAGGTATCCCAATTAAAAACATCTTCATACACAGTAATCATACCATTACCTCCCGAAACTATTTTAGATGCTTTTGCAGTGATGAATGGCCATATCTCAAGATGGTTTATTTATTACTATTATCATAGTGTAAATGGTAAAGAAACTCTACTAATAGTTAGATAATTTTGAATCATTAAAACATTTATCGATAAAAACGTTAAATAGGCTACAGATACGCCAAAAATAAAGTATTACAATTCAGTTATAAATTTTCTCAAAACATTCTAGGGAGGGTAACAAATGGGAATTAGAACAGGTGCTCAATATATTGAAGCAGTTAAATCCCGAAAACCGGAGGTATGGTTGTCTGGCAGAAGAGTTAGCAACCTTTTTGAAGAGCCAGTTTTTAAACAGCCAATACTTGAGCTCGCAAAGCTATATGACATGCAGCATGATCCAAAATACCAGGATCAAATCACACATTTTTGTGAAGAGACTGGGGAAAGAGTTAATAACGCCTTCTTGGTTCCAAAAAACTATGAGGATTTAATGAAACGAAGGGCGGTTTTTGAAGTTTTTGCAAAAGCAACCTTTGGGCTGATGGGCAGGACTCCTGACTTTTTAAATGTCGTTTTGACATCAATGTACCATAATTCTTGGTTTTTTGAAAAATATAATAAAAATTGGGCTGAGAATATTCGTAATTATTATAAATACATTCGCGATAATGACTTGTTTTTAACACATGCCATTATCAATCCGCAAAATGACAGAAGTAAGTCATCACATGAGCAAAAGGATGTTTATACCCATTTAGGAGCGGTAAAGGAAACCCCGGATGGTTTAGTTGTAAGAGGCGCTAAAATGCTGGCAACCCTAGCTCCAATTACCGATGAAGTCATTATTTATTCATTCCCGGGTTTTAAACCTGGGGATGAAAGGTATGCACTGGCATTCGCGATTCCGATTGAAACACCAGGCTTGCGAATTATTTGCCGTGAGCAGATGCAGGATGGTACTCGTTCATTTTTTGATCATCCGCTGGCATCAAGATTTGAGGAAATGGATGCTTTATTGATTTTTGAAGATGTTGTTGTTCCTTGGGATCGAGTATTTTTATATAACAATGTGGATGCTGCGAATAAACTGTATCCAATGACTGGGGCAGGGCTGCAGCCGGCACACCAATCCGGTGTAAGGGGACTGGTAAAACTGCAATTCGCTACCGAAGTAGCTATGAAGGTAGCAGACTCGATCGGGGTAGACGGATATTTAAATGTCCAAAATGATTTGGCAGAATTAATTCAGTCTTTGGAATCAATCAGGGCCCTGCTGCGGGTGGCAGAAATAGAATACATTACTACAGAAAACGGTGAAGCGATACCGTCCTATACACCGCTTGAAACAATTAGAGGATTACTGCCAACCATGTATCCAAGAGCAATCGAAGTAATTCAGATCATAGGTGCAGGCGGCTTGTTGATGTCACCAACTGAGGCTGATTGTTATAGTGAGGAATTAATTGAAGCCATTGATAATTATTACGTTGGAAGAGAAGGCGTATCTTCTCTCGAACGAATTAGTATCTTTAAATTAGCATGGGATTTATGCGGCGAAGCGTTTGGTCAGAGATTGCTTCAATACGAAAGATATTATACTGGAGATCCTGTCCGGAAAAGAGGAATCTTTTACAATAATTATAAACGCCAACATGCACATGATATGGTGAATGAGGCATTGAAGGTATGTGTGGTAGATAAGGAAGTGTCAACGAATTAGATCCATCATGAAAGGAGTAAATAGAAAAAATTCGCAATATTCAGTAATTATTTAATGGGAGGAAGGAATGGAAATGGATAATTTGGAGTCTGTTTATTGGCTTAAGAATGTTCGGTTGGAGAGTGGTTATACATTTGAGAATGGCGAGGTAGTGGGAACAGAAACCGAATTGGTTCACTTGCTTATTGAAAATGGGAAAATCAGTGAGATTGCTTCTGCAAAAGAAGAACTACAGAGTGGCGGAATATCAACGAAAGATGCTGGGGAACTGCTCCTGTTGCCTTCTTTTGTCGAAAAGCATTGCCATTTGGATAAAACCCTATTAGGCGAACCTTTTCGTGGTGTTATACCGACCAAAAATTTGGCAGAGAGATTCGAGATTGAAAAAAGAGTCCTTCCCACCTTGCCGTCTACCACAAGGGAAAGGGCAGAGAATCTCCTTGAGACCCTGCTTAAGGCTGGCTCCACCCATGTTCGCACACATGTTGATATCTATCCTGAGGTTGGATTGAAAAATCTGGAAGAGGTACAGTTAGCATTGTCTTCCTTTGAAGGAAAGCTTAGCCATGAGATCGTTGCTTTTCCACAGCATGGTTTGCTCCGCACAGGATCCCAATCATTAATCCGGGAAGCACTGCGAAATGGTGCAGGCATAGTCGGTGGTGTAGATCCAGCAAATATTGATGGAGATATCGAAGCTTCCCTTCAGCAAATGATGGAGTTGGCAGTCGAGGCCGGGGCAGGAATTGATCTCCATTTGCATGATCCGGGTCATCTTGGAACATTTACGATGAAGCGATTGGCGGCTCTTACTGTGGAAGCCGGTTGGCAGGGAAAGGTTGCAATCAGTCATGCGTTTGGACTTGGCGGCGTTCCACAGAGGGAAACGGAGGAAATAGCTGCCATACTTGCCGATGCTGGGATTACCATCATCACAGCTGTCCATATAGGCCCCTGGACTCTTCCTCCCGTCTCCATTCTACAGGAAAAAGGAGTAACCGTAGCGGTGGGGGATGACAACATTTTTGATAGCTGGAGTCCTTTCGGGAACGGGGATATTTTGGAGCGTTTGTGCCGTTTAGCGGAAGTCAATCGCTGGAACAGTGAGTATTCTCTTTCACAGTCCATCCGTTATATCACTGATGGGAAGACGACATTAGATTCAACGGGCAAGAGAGTGTGGCCGCAGATTGGGGATGAGGCGAACGCGGTGTTTGTGGAAGCAAGAAGTTCTGCAGAGACGGTGGCGCGAAGAGCAAAACGTCGCGCGGTGATGTATAAAGGACAACTGGTTTCAGGTTCACTAGAATCATAGGGAGAGGGCAAGATTGACTTGATATTGGCACATGGTGTGGTCATTACTATGGATGCTGATAGAGGATTCTCCCGGATGACGACATTACTATTCACGATGAAGAATAATGATGGATCGTGACGAAGAGGATGCAAACGTGTAAACACTTGCCTGCTCAAAAAAAGATAATAGAGGGCTTAATTTGCCTAAAATCGTAAAGTCAATGAATTTCTGACTTCACAAGGGTCAGTCAAGAATTTTGTGTAAGCGCTTAAAAACGATCTATCAACTACGATGCCGCAGCTTGACATGGAGTCTCTGTGGGTATGATTACTCGCAATGGTCGATGCGGGGTAACCAAGCATCGAAAGGCTAGCAGTCTATCATGCCCGCCCCTCCTTTTAAAAGGCTTTATCCTTCAACTTATGTGTTATTTACATTGTGAATAAGAAGAATGGACTAAAAGGTTAAAATTTGGGCTTTAGAGATATTGATTATGAATACATATCTTGAGAAAAGTAGGCAGACGCTTATTTTTTTATAGTCAGAGGTCGCTATTGAAATTTTATTCATGACCTATGCAGTTCATCTCATTTGATGGGAACTACTGGTTATTCGCAAAAATATTCTCAAAGCCCCGAAAAAACCCTTGTCTTTTTAGATCCAACCCAATCAATGGTCGGCGGCACATATCTAATGAAATGATACCTAATGTGTGCCTATCAATTGGCAAGTTACACAAATTAGAGGAGGCTTCGTTAAATGAAGGTTAATCAGATCGGGATACTAATTACTATTATAGCGTTTGTGCTGGCCATGGCAGGGTGTAGCGATTCCAAAGTCAGCAACCAACAAATTGGTAGTGAGTCCAAAGGCGGCGGTGAGATAAGAGTAGCATTCAATGCTCAACCGCCTACGCTGGATCCGCACATAACCACAGCAGCAGCAACGATATATGCAGGCAGACATATTTTTGAGTCTCTCATGACATTAAATTCCAAATATCAACCGGTTCCTATGTTGGCTGAATCCGTGGAAAAGAGCGAAGATGGCAAAACGTATACATTTCATTTAAGAAAAGGAGTGAAATTTCATAACGGCAAAGAGATGACAGCGGAAGATGTAGTGGCTTCCATAAACCGATGGAAGGAGAAATCCGGAACGGCAAAAACTTTAGGTGAAGCATCATTCGTAGCCAAAGGTAACGATACCGTTCTGTTACAATTGGAGGCCCCCTCAGCGCTGGCCTTAACTGTCCTGGCAAGTCCGGTACAATCCGCGGTGATTATGCCTAAAGAAGTAATTGACTCGGCAAGTGAAACAGGTGTGTCGGAGTTTATCGGTACCGGACCTTTTCAATTTGTAGAGTGGAAAAAGGATCAATATATTCATCTGAATAAATACAAAGAGTATAAGGCAGTGGATGCGCCTGCTGACGGGTTGTCAGGTAAAAAAGAAGCTTTGGTCAACGATATATATTTTGATATAGTGACGAGTGCTTCTACACGGGAGGCTGGGATTCAAACCGGACAATACGATATCGCCTTGGCCCTGCCGCATGACAGTTATGAACGGTTAAAGGGAACCCCGAATGTGGAAGCCATTACCGAATTCTCCGCAGGTATTTATCTTAATTTTAATAAAAAACAAGGAATGTTCACTGATAATAAAATGAGAAAAGTGGTCAATGCTGCGCTGGATATGGATAAAATTTTATTGGCTGCTTTCACAAGTAAAGATCTCTACAAGCTCAATTATCAGTATATGCCTCAAGAAAACTGGGCTACGGTGGCAGGAAAGCAAGAGTATAACCAGAGGGATCTGGAAAAAGCAAAACGCTTGTTGCAAGAAGCCGGGTATAATGGCCAAGAGATCAGATTCCTGACAACTCAAGATTACCCTTATCAATATAATGCAGCAGTAGTAATTAAGGAGCAACTGGAACAGGTTGGAATGAAGGTGAAATTAGATGTTGTTGATTTTGCATCATTAGCAACAAAACGAGATGATCCAACGAAATGGGATATAACGGGTGTAGCTAATCTTGACAGAGCGACTCCCGGTGAGCTTTTACTTCTTCACCCCCAAAGTGCAGGATGGACAGAAGATCCCAAAATCGCCGCTTTGCTTCAAGCCGTCAATGAAGCCGGTTCTCAAGATGAAATGAACAAGTTATGGGCTGAATTGCATGGGTATATCTGGGACTACCTGCCAAGTGTTAAAATTGGCAACTTTGCTTTATTTGATGCTACTACAGATAAGGTACAAGGGTATAAAACTTTTGCCGGGCCGGTTCTTTGGAATACGAAAGTTTCAAAATAACCTATGCCGTACGTTTCCTTCTCCACCTGTTGTTCTTGGGAGTATGGGTGGAGAATTCACTAACAACGAGATATGCTTCATCGAACAGGAGGGATGGTTATTGAAAGTTTCCATGCTAAAACGCTTACTCTCTCATCCCTGTACTATTTGTTGTATCCATTATCGTATTTTGGATTATCCATTTAACACCCGGCGATCGAGCTTCTGTCATGCTGGGGGAAGAGGCAACTAAGCAGCAAATTGAAGAATTGCGCCAGAAGCTTGGACTCAATCTTCCCCTAACCAACAGTATTTTCATTGTATTGGCGGTGTCTTTCAAGGGAATTTGGGATTTTCCATCTTTATGAAGGAACCGGTAACGAACAGGAGTGGGGGGCCGGGGAGTTACAGCTTTGTTGAAGGGAGGAAAACCTGGAAAAACGGTTGCAATCCGGGCTGATTTTGTGGCGTTGCCAATTGAAAAAAGTACAGTAGTACTTTGAAATAGTAGGTCTGGGCTACGTGGAGCGGGACTACGAAAACTTCCCGTAGGACGAGCTTTTCGCACCGTCGCAAGTGGTAGAAAATGATAGGGGGAAACAATAATGACTTTTGCTTACTGGTTAACCAATGTTCGCTTGGAAAGCGGCTATCGCTACGAAAATGACAAAATTTTCGGTACGGAGACGGAAATGTGCCATCTTCTTATTGAAGAGGGGAAAATCAAACAAATTATCTCTGCGGATAAACCGTTGGAAAGCAACCTGCCGAAAGAGGATGCAAACAATCTTTTGCTGCTCCCGGCTTTCCGTGACATGCACATTCACATTGACAAAACGTATTACGGCGGACCATGGAAAGCGTGTACGCCATTTGAAAGTATCTTTACTCGTTTAAAGGAAGAAGAGGAGCTGCTCCCGCGGCTTTTGCCGACGGCACAGGAGCGTGCGGAAAAAATACTGGCGCTTCTGCAAGGGCACGGCGCTACTCACATCCGCACCCACTGTAACGTAGACCCTTTTATCGGGCTGAAAAATATGGAGGCAACCCTGCAGGCTTTTGAGAGCTACTCCGGAAAACTTTCCTATGAGATCGTCGCCTTCCCGCAGCATGGCCTGCTGCGCGGCAAGGTGGTAGAGTCGGTCCGCGAAGCGCTGCGTATGGGAGCCACTCACGTGGGCGGGGTTGATCCAGCTGGTATTGACAACAACATTGAGAAGTCTTTGAACACAATCATGGAGCTTGCCGTGGAGGCGGATGCGGACGTGGACATCCACCTTCACGATCCCGACCACCTAGGTGTGTTTACTTTGAGACGGCTGGCTGCTCTGACCGAAGAGGCAGGTTGGCAGGGACGCGTGACGATCAGCCACGCACTCGGTCTGGCGGATGTGCCTGTGGAAGTGCAAAGTGACGTAGCGGAGATGATGGCTCGTCAGGGAATCTCCATCACCTCCACGGTGCCAGTCGCAACTACGACCATTCCCATCCCGCTGCTCCATGAAAAAGGCGTCTCCGTTTCTCTTGGATACGATTGTATCACTGACCACTGGTCTCCGTTTGGGCAGGGCGACCCGCTGGAAAAAGCGGGCAGGCTGGCGGAGGTTTTTCGCTGGAGCGACGAGCGCTCGCTGGGGGAGGCGCTGAGCTTCATCACCGGCGGCAAGACACCGCTGACCAAGGAAGGCAAACGCGTCTGGCCGACGGTCGGTGACGAAGCAAGTGCGGTACTGGTTAACGCCAGTTGCTCGGCGGAAGCAGTAGCGAGAAGAACAAAACGGCAAGCTGTCATTTATAAAGGAAAAGTGGTCAGCGGCTCTCTTGGAAAGGCTGGGGTCAAATGATGGCAGCCTGTTGGTTGTCCAATGTTCGCTTGAGAGCGGGTATGTTCGACCATTGTTGATTATAAAATCGATGCTACAGGAGTGGATTGATCATGGAACAAAAGAATTGATGCAAAAAACGATCGACCTAGTTTATGATAACGACCTGCACAAACATGGGTATCGCAGGTTTGCTTCAAGCCGTCACTACAGCCGGTTCCCAAGAAGAAATGAAAAAGTCATGGGATGAATTGCATGGGTATATCTGGGAATACCTGCCTGGAGTAAAAATTGGCGACTTTGCTTTTTTTGATGCTACTACAGATTAGGTACTAGGGTATAAAACTTTTGACGGGATGATTCTTTGGAATAAGAAAGTTTTAAAATAACCTATGCCGTACGTTTCCTTCTCCACCTGTTGTTCTTGGGAGCATGGGTGGAGAATTCACTAACATCCAATATGCTTAATCGAACAGGAGGGATTGTTTTTGAAAGTTTACATGCTAAAACGCTTACTCTCTCTCATCCCTGTACTATTTGTTGTATCCATTGTCGTATTTTTGATTATCCATTTAACACCCGGCGATCCAGCTTCTGTCATGCTGGGGGAAGAGGCAACTAAGCAACAAATTGAAGAATTGCGCCAGAAGCTTGGACTCAATCTTCCCCTATACCAACAGTATTTTCATTGGATCGGCGGTGTCTTTCAAGGGAATTTAGGATTTTCCTTCTTTATGAAGGAATCGGTAACGAAAGCGATTTTTGATCACTTGGGGCCAACCATTTCGCTATCCATTTTAGCAGAGATTCTGGCGATCGGGATTGGTGTTCCCATGGGGATCCTAGCTGCAAGACGAAGAGGTTCTGTGGCGGATCAGTCGTTTATGGGACTCTCGTTATTGGGGATTTCCATCCCGAGTTTCTTGCTTAGTTTATTCTTAATGTTACTATTCGCGGTTTCATTGAAATGGTTGCCGGTAGCCGGTTACCAACCGTTAAGCAATGGACTGTGGAATCATTTGCAATATTTGATTATGCCTGCAATCGCATTAGGAACGATGAAGGCTGCATTAATTGCCCGTATGACCAGATCCTCGATGCTAGAGGTCCTGAATTCCACGTTTATAAAAACGGCCCGTTCCAAAGGTGTGAAGGAACGCCATGTCGTTTATAAACATGCGTTGCGAAACGCTTTTCTTCCAATCCTGACCGTGATCGGTCAAACGTTTGCCGGTTTGATTGCGGGCTCTGCCGTGATTGAAACGATTTTTAATATACCGGGAATCGGTCAACTGATTATCAATTCCGTTTTACGCCGCGACTATTCCGTGATTCAAGGAGCGGTGTTATTCGTTACGATATCTTACGTGTTTATTAACTTGGCAATTGATTTGTTATACGGAGTTATCGATCCACGAGTAAGATTAAATCGTAAGTAGAAGGGAGATGGGTTATGGGAGCGATCCAAAGAAGCTTCGAAGGAAATGTAGAGCTTTCCAGAATAAAGAGCGACCTAAAAAAACAACAGCGGAATCTGTTGATCCGCCGGTTTTTCGCCAATAAATCAGTATTGATTGGAAGTATCATTTCGATTTTTCTTGCTTGTGTTGTTTTGCTTGCTCCTTTCATTGCGCCAGAAGGTCCTTATGCGATGGAAGTAGCCAACCGTCTGCAAGGTCCGAGTTCGGCACATCTACTGGGAACAGATAATTTCGGTCGAGACGTGTTGGGCAGAATCGCTTATGGAGCACAGATATCGATGGGTGTTGGCTCTTCCGTTGCCATTATTTCCTCTCTTTTGGGGATGATGATTGGATTATATGCAAGTTATTTCCGATCGTTAGACAGTGTGCTGATGAGAATCTGTGATGGATTAATGGCGATTCCCGGCATCTTGCTAGCAATTGCCCTGATGGCAGCTTTCGGGGCTAAGACGGAAAATGTCGTGCTTGCCCTATGTATCGTTTTCACCCCCCATATCGCTCGTGCTGTTCGCTCAGCCGCTTTAGTGGTGAGAGAACAGACTTATATTGAAGCGATGAAGGCATTGGGAGCCCCATCTTGGCGAATCATCTGGCTGCATATCGCACCGAATACGTTATCTCCGTTAATCGTTCAAGCCACTTTTATTTTTGCCGATGCCATTATTATCGAAGCGGCTCTCAGCTTTTTAGGAGCTGGGGTTCCGGCGCCGGCACCCAGTTGGGGCAATATTCTCTCCGATGGGAAAATGGTCATCTTTCAGGCTTGGTGGATGACGGTGTTTCCGGGTATTACGATTATTTTATCTGTACTGGGATTAAATCTGTTTGGAGACGGATTGCGCGACTTATTGGATCCTCACACGAATCAAGCAAAAAAATAATGGGGAACGAATGGAGATCAACCTGTTGAAGGAATGATCAAGGGGGGGTTTTATGGCAAAACAGCATCTTTTGGAAGTCAAAGAACTCAAGACTCATTTTTATACGGAAAGAGGACAAGTAACCGCAGTAGACGGGATTACCTTGCAAGTTGAGGAGGGAGAGATATTAGGTCTGGTAGGGGAATCCGGATGCGGGAAAAGTGTCACGTCCCAGTCCATTCTACGGTTGTTTGACGAAAAACAAACGGTCAAATACGAAGGGGAAATCAACTTTAAAGGAAAAAATCTGTTGCGAATTTCCATCTCGGACATGCAAAACATCAGAGGCAACGACATCTCGATGATTTTTCAAGATCCATTGAGTTCGCTCAATCCGGTGTACACGATTGGTTATCAAATTGCGGAATCTATCATACTTCATCAGAAGGTATCGAAAAAGGAAGCGTACGACAAGGCTGTTGAGATGCTAAGGCTGACAGGTATACCGGCACCTGAAAAGAGAGTGAATGAATATCCTCACGAGTTGTCCGGCGGAATGAGGCAACGTGTGATGATCGCGATGGCACTCGCTTGTCAACCGAAATTGTTAATAGCGGACGAACCTACTACCGCATTGGATGTCACCATCCAATCCCAGATCTTGGATTTAATGATGGAGTTAAACAAAAAACTGGATATGGGGATCATTTTAATCACTCATGACTTAGGCGTGGTAGCTGAAATTTGCAGCCGTGTGGTGGTCATGTATCTGGGACAAATCGTCGAGGAATCGGATGTGAAAAGTCTTTTCGCTCATCCTCTTCATCCGTATACCCAAGGGTTAATGAAGTCTGTTCCGCAATTGGATGGTGACCGCTCACAAAAACTGCATGTTATCGAGGGGATGGTTCCTTCCTTGTACAACATTCCCAAGGGCTGCCGATTTGCCTCCCGATGCCCTTATGCAGACGAGCTCTGCAGAGAAAAAATGCCTGAATTGACCCAACTTCAAAACAATCAAAAAGTCAGGTGTTGGCATTATTCAAAAATCGCCCAAAGGGAGGATCGGTACGATGTTAACAAAATCGGCTGAACAAATCGACCCGATGCTCGTGGTCAAAGGGTTAAAAAAATACTTTCCTGTAAAAGGACCATTAGGTCAGTCTAAAGGGGAAGTCAAGGCAGTAAATAACGTATCCTTTCAATTGTATAAAGGGGAAACCTTCGGATTGGTTGGTGAATCCGGTTGCGGAAAAAGCACCATGGGACGAACGATATTAAGATTGACGGAGCCCACAAATGGGGAAGCGATCTATCAAAACAAAAATATCTTTCAATTATCCGGTATGGAACTGCGAAATATCAGGCAAGAGCTGCAAATGGTGTTTCAGGATCCCTATTCTTCCTTAAATCCGAGAAAAAGAATTGGTACGATCCTGGAAGAACCTTTGGCTATCCACCAAATCGGCGCGAGACAAGAACGAACGGAACGGGTGATGGAGATCCTTCATAAAGTTGGACTGCAGTCGGATCATTATTATCGGTATCCACATGAATTTTCCGGGGGACAAAGACAACGAATAGGACTGGCAAGAGCACTGGTGGTTAACCCGAAGTTGGTGATCTGCGATGAACCTGTATCTGCTCTTGACGTATCCATCCAGTCGCAAATTATTAATTTATTTCAGCAATTGCAGGACGACTTGAAGCTGACATATCTGTTTGTTGCCCATGACCTAAGCGTTGTGCGCCATATTTCCGACCGAATTGGTGTCATGTATTTGGGGCAAATGGTGGAACAAGCACCGACCGACAGTTTGTTTTCCTCACCGCTTCATCCGTATACCCAAGCATTGTTATCGGCGGTTCCCTTTCCCAATCCAACCGTGAAAAAGGAACGAATTATTCTAAAAGGAGAAATTCCTTCACCGTTAAATCCGCCTTCAGGGTGTATTTTTCATACCAGATGTCCGTTTGTAATGGATATCTGTAAAAAGGAAATTCCCTTAGAGAAAGAAATGTCCCGAAATCATTTTGTTTCTTGCCATTTACATTAAAATAATAATATAGATGATGGTGGATAATCGCAGGAAATCCCCGAAGCGGCTAGTGAAGGAAGCGATGCGAGATCTTGCGTTTCACGGCGGAGAACGAGACGTGGGTGCGACTTTGATGGCCGTGAAAATAGGGCCCTGTAATCGTACCGGGATGAGCAGTTTGGGTTTGTGGCGCTCGCTCATTTTCTCCCGCCCCAGTATAACGCCAGTCCCCACAATCACGGGCCGTATTGGGTTGTGTATGTCGTCTATCGAGGGAAAATCGAAATTGCCACGCATCGGTGCCTTGACGACCGGGTGAGCAATTGGAGACGCAGGATGTGAAGCATCTGATACCGAGTGGTCGCTTTTTCGACATTTGTCAGACTAGAAGGGGTTCAGCCGAGATATATTCGTTATCTTAACTACTCACAAAAAAGTACCGTTTTAATGCAGCTTACACGTCGAGAACATGTCCTTAACGTTTAGACAGGAATATGCCACAATAACGAAAATCCTTGCTGTTGTATCAGTCAGTGGTCAGCTTTGTGGTCATTAAAAACAGTGTATAGATATATCGTTCATAACGTACCTCTAAGCAATCGAAACAACTCTTTGAATACGTTAAGGACGGTCAATTTTCATAGTGTAGTTAACGTGTAAAAACGGGTCATAACCTGGATATAAATCCTAGTTATGGCTCGTTTTTATTGTGTAGCAGAATCGTCTTTTCAACTATCGATTTCCGATAGTTAACAAAAAAACCTTAACAATAGGTTTAAAGATTTTATTTCGTAACTTTTTTATTATTCTAATATTTCGACATTTTGTTGCGAGAGTGTACAACTTTTTCTATATGGCCTAGTCACAGGGTTGCTGCTCTAGTCCGCCAGAAAATTCACATAAAATGGAAATTTACACGCTAGCTTAACTTGGCAGTCCTACTGTACTTTGTCTATAAACCTATATTAACACCAAAAACTGTGTTAATGATTAAAAATGGAACCTTGTTTTTGGGAATGAACTTTGGAACTACGAATTAATGCAAAAAGGTAGTTTTCAGATAAAGTAATCACCAGCCCCATAAACGGACGTTTATGGGGCGACTTTTATTGAACGCCAGAAAAGCTGAAGAAATCTCTTTTATTTTTGTTCCACAATCGGGCCATTATCTTGAATAGGAGAAGGAATGATTAGAAAGTGAATCGCAGTTCTAAGTAATTCAATTAGCGGATAGTTAGCTGAAGAAGGATTTTATTTTAATAATCAAGAATTAAAAGATAAATACTTATGACTGCTTACATACGTAATAGTAATTCTTTTTACTGATAGAAAAGAAGTGGAGGAAGAAGGATGAGAGAAATTGAAGGGCAGGAAGATGAACAGATTGGTTTGGTATTTATTCAAGGTGCAGGCTTAGAAAGCCGTATTTGGGAACCGGTTGTATCAGAAATGAAAAGTCCCTTTTTACTAGTTAATTTTCCTGAACGAGAAGGAGAGAACGGATTACGGCAAAGTTTGACTCTACAAGAATACAATGCATATATAAAGCGACAAATTGAAGCTTGGAAAGTCAGAAAATATGTTATTGTAGCACATTCGTTGGGTGGTGTCCTTGCTCTAAAAATTGCTAATGATCTGTCGGAGCGTCTGGTTGGCTTTATTGCAATCGGGGCGACTATTCCTAAAAATGGGGGATCATTCCTCTCAACTTTTCCATTTGCAAAACGTTTATTGATGAATGTACTTTTACGTATATTTGGTACGCGACCACCTGAGTCAGCTATTCGTAAGGGACTTTGTAATGATCTTTCACCTGAGCTGGCGAACGAAATAGTACGTGGTTTTGTACCGGAGTCTATTCACATTTATACAGATCGAACAAAAGCAATCGTTCCAACAAATGTACCCAAGCTTTATATAAAGTTAGCAAAAGATCAAGAAATGAGTCTGTCCCAACAGGATAAAATGATCTCCAATCTTGCTCCACAGAAAATCGAAATGCTTGAAACAGGCCATTTGCCTATGCTCATTAAACCCAACGAATTGAGGAATTCACTAAATGCATTTCTTGCTCAATGGGAACTCCGTTAAAGGGCGCTTTTCCTTAGTAAGGATTGCAGTCTTTTTGCATCCTAAGTATTCATTGCAAAAACCAGCTAATATGACAAAAAATTAGCTGGTTTCCGATTCAAAAATAATCTGTATCAGTCTGTATCAATATTGATTCCTACACTTTGTTTCAAGGCACGGATCCGCTCACGGACTTGTTCAGGAAGCAATGATCCAGCAGAATCCACGAGGCTGAAGCGCTACTATAATAAATAGAAGAATAAAATCAGATTTTACAAAAACATAAACTTTAATCTATTAAAAACGCTTGGCATACGTATGCCAAGCGTTTTTTTATATGGGAAATATGGAACCTATATAACACTAGAGTGTTATATGGATAACAAGGGAAGCCAACCACCTATATGAAGGTCGTTGGCTTTTTTCTATTATACATGTATGGGGGCGTTCTTAAATAAAGATCCTCTACACAGACTGTTTTGGACGATAAAACTCTTTAGGGATAGGGCCGAAAGTTCTACGGTGATACAACATTGGATCTTTCTCTTTATTGATCTGAAGGTCTGTCACTTCTCCAATGAATACTGTATGATCCCCTGCTTCAATGGCTTTAAATGTTTTACATTCAAATACCCCAAGAACACCATCAATAATAGGTAATCCATTGCTCGAAAGTTTCCAATCGCATGTACTAAAACGGTCAGGGTGTTTAGTTGCAAAAGTTTTACAAAGTTCTACCTGTTCTTCTGCCAATACATGAATAGCAAATTTCCCACTTTCTTTAAATTCCTCAAGTAAGGAAGATCTGTGATCTATAGACCATAAAACCAATAGTGGATCAAGTGAAACAGAAGCAAATGAATTTACTGTCAGCCCCACTGGTGTTCCATCTTCTTTTTTGGTTGTTACGATTGTTACTCCTGTCGGGTAGTTTCCCATAATTTGTTTGAATAAATCTTGGTTCGTTTCTTTTTGCATGTATTCATTCTCCTTTTCTTTTAAAATGGATCGTATGTTTACTATCATAAACAGAATATTTGAAAATTTAAGCCTCCACGTCCAACATTATGAAATTTCATGAAATTTTTTTGATAAGGAAAAAGAAATGTAAGTTTCTACTATATTAATATTTGTAATGAGAGATATTCTATTTTATAATTATTATGCGCCTTTTTTGAATTTTCAGAAATGTTGATTCCCTCTTATTTATTTAAGAAGGTTTGAATTAAGGAGAGTGAGTTAATATTGATTAATTCAGTAAGTAGAGCATGTCAAATTTTAAGTTGTTTTACGCAGGATGAACCTGTGTTAGGAAATGCAGAGATTGCAGAAAAGCTGGGTTTAAGCACAAGTACCACACATCACCTTATTACAACCCTTTGCAAAGAGGGGGTTTTAATGAGAGATATAGACAAAAAGTATAGACTAGGCTGGAAGATACTTGAATGGAATAATCATGTGATGTTTCAGCAAGATTTTTATGATAAAGCGATGCCATTAGTAAAGGAATTAATAGTGAGATTTAAAGGGACAGCGCATATTTCCATGTTTGATGAGGGAGATGTAGTCCATGTGTTAAGAATCAATTCCGAAGATTTAGACTCTGTTCCAACGTATCTCGGGGCAAGAAGGCCTGCCTATTGTACAAGTGCAGGGAAAGCATTACTTGCTTACAATAACGCTTATCTTCAAAAAACAATCGAAAAAGGATTAACAAGACAAGGGCCGAATACCATTACCGATGTTAAGCTGCTTGAGAGGGATTTGAAGTCTGTTCGCGAACAAGGTTACGCCATAAGCGATAATGAAAATGATACACGTACGTATGCCATCGCCGCTCCAATTTTCTCTTATTCAGGGGAAACGATTGCTTCCGTTAATTTAGTTGGCCCCATAAGCTATATGAAGGGGCTTAATCGTGACCACATTATTCGAAGTGTTGTGAATACTGCTAAAGCCATTTCCCGAGAGCTAGGCTATATTGAGTTAAAAAGTGCCAATAAGAAATATGCCAAAAGATAATTCTATTTAAGTTTGGATTTTTAAAAATTACCTAAATTTTCATAAATATTTCACTATTTTAAATCCTGTGATCGAAGTAAATTGTTTTTTTAAGTATTGTGATAAACAAATAGTAAAGATTGGAGGATTGAAGGACTTAAAGATTAACAGGTTTGTAAACGTTAATATTTATTTTTAGGTCTTATGAATGCGCTTTCTGTCCGTTTCGTGACAAAGGAAACAGATCCAACTGTCTAAGGAAATTTTAAAACGCAAATACTTCGAAACAGGAAGAATAAATTTAGCGAAATTTTATGAAATTTGGAGGGAATAACGAATGGGTATCAGAACAGCATGATGAGGAGTAATTCATTGGAAGTCCATCAAACTGACAGTCTTCAATTACCTAGATCAGTTGTTGCTATTGGTGCCTTCGATGGAGTACATCGAGGTCATCAGGCTGTACTCCGTGAAATGGTTAAAAACAGCCATTTAGAAGGTGTACAGAATGTCGTGTATACATTTTATCCACCCCCACGTTCTTATTTTCAAGGGGCGAAAGTATTGACAACTCCTGAGAAAAAGATTCAACTGATTAGTGATTTAGGGGTAGAACATATCGTTCTTGCAAAGTTTAATGAAAAATACCTGCAGCGAACAGCCGAGGATTTTATTGAAGAGTTATCGTTATTGAATCCTGTAAGAATTTTCGTTGGTGATGATTTTCGCTTCGGCCATAAACGTGTGGGAGATGTTCATTTATTAAAAGAACATTTCCCGGTCCAGTCTATCAATCCAATTTGCAGCATGGATGGAGAAAAGATTTCTTCCACTAGAATTAGAGAACTTATTTTACAGGGAAAACGGGAACAAGCGGCCCCGCTTCTCGGCTGGACATAAGGGCAAAAAATGATGCTTTACAGGAGAAATAATGCAGGAGGGAAGAATCCTAAAGCTGACAATTGGATGTTTTGAGCGTAAAAAGGCACAGCCAGCAATTGATCTTAGCTGTGCCTTTTTACTGTTGCTATATTCACAAATTAATATCTCTAAACCTTAGTAAGTCCTGCGCCGTGAGTAAAATCTCCAAATAAAATAAAGACAGTATACCCAGTTTTAAAAGCTTCGCCGGTTATACTGTCTATAGGAAGAAACTACTCTACAGCATGGAAGGTTACATCGTTCATACCGTCAAATTTGACGGAAATGAAGTCGTCTTTGTTAAATCTGATAGCTTCGGTAAGGGCGCCTGCAAGGATAATGTCACCGGCTTTTAAGGATTTGCCTTTTCGGCTGAGCATGGCTGCCAGCGTAGAAATCGATAGTGCCGGATGTCCTAGAATGGCACAGCTGGTTCCAAATGCCTTTGCTTCCCCGTTAATATATATAGTTGCCCCGACTAAATCCGACTGGAAATCATGAGGTTTTCGTAAGCTGTCCCCGAGAACAACTCTTGAAGCGGACGTATTGTCTGCAATCACATCAGGAAGAGTGAACTTAAAGTTTTCATACCGGCTGTCGATGATTTCTAAGGCAGGGAAAATGTATTCGGTTGCATCTAAGACGTCTTCAACCGATAGATTTTCTCCTTCTAAGTCTTTCTTTAAAACAAAGGCCAGTTCTGCCTCTACTTTCGGATGAATCAATTGGCTGATAGAGATGCTGCCGCCATTTTGAACTTTCATATAATCAAACACATACCCGAAGATTGGCTCTTTAACATTCATTTGGGTCATTTTAGCTTCACTTGTCAGACCCATTTTTGGACCGAAAATGCTATGGCCTGCTTCCAGTTTGATTTTGATGATTTCATCTTGAATTTTATATGCATCCTCTACCGTCAGCTCTGGATTTTCTGCAGTAATTCTAGTTACCTCTCTTTTATCCAGCTCTGCTTGATGAAGAAATTCAGCAAGGGAATGTATTTTAGTTGCTTCCACCGTTTTCACCTCATTAATAGTTTTCATTATCCGAACACGTCTTACTTAAAGCTAACTGATACCTCTCCTAACCCTGCGAATCGGGCAGTAAATTGGTCTCCAGGGTTGATGGCGACTGCTGCCGATAGGGCACCTGAAAGGATGATTTCCCCAGCCTTTAATGGAATATCATATTCTGCTAGTTTTGTTGCCAGCCATGCCACACAATTGGCAGGATGTCCAAGGGCTGCTGAACCCACACCGGTATTGACCAATTTTCCATTTTTATATAAGCCCATACCTAATTGGGCAAGGTCTGCCTCTGAAACTTCAAATTTTTGCTCTCCAAGGACATAAAGGCCCGAAGAGGCATTATCGGCAACAGTGTCCTCAATGGTAATCTTCCAGTCTTGGACGCGGCTATCGACAATTTCAAAAGCAGGGACAATATATTCTGTTGCCAAGAGCACATCAAAGGACGTGATATTAGGGCCTGTTAAATCCTTTTTCAGCTTAAAGGCAATTTCTGCCTCAATTTTAGGCAGACAAAGGATATTTGCAGGAATAACGGAACCGTTTTCATATTCCATGCTATTTAGAAGGTGGCCGTAATCAGGCTGGTCTACCCCAAGCAAATCCTGCATGGCCTTTGAGGTAAGACCGATTTTTTTCCCTGTAATGACTTGCCCTTGATTCAGCTTTTCCCGGATGTTGATCAGTTGGATTTTATAAGCTTCATCAATGGTTAAATCAGGAGTGTCAGCTGACAGCGGGGATATTCCTTCTCTTTTTTGTTCCGCATTACGGAGGAGGAAAGCTAATTCTTCCGTTTTTTTACTAGATTGAACAGTCACATGTATTCTCTCCTTTTCCTTTTTCACTTTTTAGTAGGGTACCAACGGCAAAGCGGTTTGCAGGAACTTCGTTTACTATAACCCGTACTGATTCAATCGGTGCATTTAGGCTCTCTGCTACAGTTCTGGCTACATTTTTGATACAGGTTTCTATCACTTCATTATCTCGGCCTTGCACAAGTGTCATCTGAATAACTGGCATTTTTTCACCCCATATCATAAAGAGGAATCGAGAAATATTCCTTTGTTCGATAATATCGAATGCCATTCTCAAATATTGATAGTTCTATTATAAAGTAAACACAATAGGTAAAGTCAATTTGTTTTTAGTTAATTCTGAAAATTATTGATTTCCATAGATAAAGGCTACCTTGCTTATGCAAAGAGAGTTTCTTATAATAAGTTTAATATAATTCTAGCTATTTTGTTATTTGTTCTATCACTTTAAGATCTTCTTTGAAGGGGCGAATCTACTATGATTGAGTCCGTGAAAAAGGCATGCCAAATTATCAGCTGTTTTTCTAATGAAGAACCTGTATTAGGGATTGGCACAATCGCTGAAAAATTAGGGCTGCATGTTAGTACGGCACACCATATCGTCACGACATTGTGTGATGAAGGTGTATTGATGAAAGATAATAAGAAAAAATATCGGCTTGGCTGGAGAGTCCTTGAATGGAATAATCATGTGATGTTTCAGCAGGATGTGTATGAAAAGGCAATGCCTATAGTAAAAGAGTTGATTCTTAGATTTAAAGGAACTGTCCATATTGCCATGTTCGACAAAGGGACGGTTGTTTTTGTGTTAAGGGTATCATCAGAGGAATCTACTCCGATTCAGACCTATATTGGGTCTAGGAAACCGGCTTATGCGACTAGCTCCGGAAAAATCATGTTGGCTTACAATTCTGTTTATTTGCAGGAGACGATTAACAGGGGCTTGTCATATGAGGGGCCTAATACTATTACAGATATTAATCAATTGAAAAAGGAGCTTTCTGAGATCCGCAAAAAAGGCTATTCGATCAGTAATAGTGAAAATTCAGATGACATGTATGGAGTGGCAGCACCAATCTTCTCCTATTCAGGCGAAATTATAGCAGCGGTTAATTTAGTCGGCCCTCCGTCCTATATGCAGGACAGCAATCGTGATATGATTATCCGCAGTTTAAAAAGCACCGCACAATCTATTTCAAAAGAGCTGGGATATATTGAAATTTAAGAGGTATTTTTTTATGGGGGAAAATTAAGAGGCAGCTTGCCAGAACATGAAAAAGATTGCCACACACTTAGCCAAGATGGGTTAAGTGGAAGGCAATCTTTTTTATTCAGAAGAAAGCTATTAATTTCGGGCCCTAGATCCCGAATAATAAAAAATTGCCGAGAAAAAATACCCCTTTCTCGACAATCTGAAGAGCTTAAGCTCTTTTTTTTATGCGCTCAATAAAGGTAAGATTGCAGTTAAAAATCGTTCTGATAAATTGGTTATTAATTATTAATAAAAAATATTTAAAAAATTCAACGAATTTCACATGGTGAAAAAACTCGATTTTTTAAAACCTACTTATTCACTATATTTATATTAGAAATTAGTAAATTCCAAGATTCCTATCTTGCAGTTTACTAATAAAAAATAGAATAAAAAAATGGAGGAATAATAAAATGGCAAAAGCGACTATGACCGAGTTGAAAGCGTTTAATTTATTAAAATGGATTGAAGAAAATAAGGATCAGTTGAAGCCGCCTGTAAATAATAAAGTTCTTTGGGAAGATTCCGAGTTTATCTGTATGATTCTTGGCGGACCGAACAGACGCCGCGATTTCCATGTGGATCCTTCCGATGAATTCTTCTACCAAATTAAAGGTGATTGCTATGTTGAGGTTATTAATAACGGAAAGCGTGAAGTTGTAACTGTTAAAGAAGGAGAAGTATTTATGCTTCCTGCAAACGTGCCACATTCTCCGCACCGTGTTGCAGACACTTATGGCCTTGTTATTGAACGCAAGCGCGAAGAAGGAGAACTAGAGGATTTCGTTTGGTTCTGTGATAACTGTGATCAAGAAATGCACCGTAAAACTGTTCAATTAACAGATATTGAAACACAAGTAAAAGGAGCCATTGAAGAATTCAACAGCAGCAAAGATCTTCGCACTTGTGAAAAATGCGGTCATGTAATGTCCGAAGAAGTAGGTTTGTGGAAATGAGAGTAGATTTTCATACACACATCATCCCAGAAGATATTCCAAACTTTATGGAAAAATTTGGAGGCGAACGCTGGCCGACACTTGAGAAGACCTGCTCCTGTGGTGCCAATATTATGGTCGCTGGTAAGGTGTTCCGTGAAGTAACGGACCAGGTATGGGATCCTGAAAAGAGAATCAAGGATATGGATGAAGAAGGGGTAGATATTCAAGTATTGTCACCTATTCCGGTCACATTCTCTTATTGGGCGGATCCGAAAGCTGCTGAAGAAATGTCAAAAATCCAAAATGATTTTATTGCAGAAACCGTGAATATGTATCCAGACCGCTTCATTGGTCTGGGTACAGTGCCGCTGCAGGATGTGGAAACCTCCATTCGTGAAATGGATCGGTGCATTCATGAGCTTGGCCTAAAAGGAATTGAAATCGGAACAAATGTGAACGGGAAAAATCTCGATGATCCGGCATTTACGAAGTTCTTCGAAGCGGCTGAAAAATGGGAGGTACCGTTGTTTGTTCACCCATGGGAAACATTAGGCAGAGAACGGATGCCGCGCCATAATTTTATGTACACGGTAGGCATGCCTAGTGAAACAGCTCTTGCTGCCGCTAGCTTAATCTGCGGCGGTGTAATGGAGAAATTCCCTAAACTAAAAGTTTGTTTCGCCCATGGTGGCGGGTCTTTCCCATATATCCTTCCGCGTCTTGATCAAGGCTGGAAGGTATGGCCGCACTTGCGCGTTATCAGCAAGCCGCCAAGCCATTACGCGAAAAACTTTTACTTTGACTCACTAAACTACGATCCATTAAACATTAAATATTTAGTAGAACGTTTCGGCCATGAAAAAATTGTCATGGGATCCGATTATCCATTTTTACTAAGAGAGATTCCTCCTGGAAAAGTAGTGGATGATACTCTTGAACTATCAGAAGAACAAAAACAGGCGATTTTAGGGAAAAATGCACTTGCCTTTTTAAATGTAAAAGTAAAAGAAGAGGTTAAATCATGAGTACACCAGAAGAAAAGCTGGCTGAATTAGGGCTGGAATTACCGGCATTACGGCCTGCACACGGAGACTATGTGGGTTGTGTTAGAACGGGAAATCTAATTTTTACCGCAGGTCAAGGTGTCGACCAGTACCACGGGAAATTGGGCCGGGATTTAACGGTAGAAGAAGGCTATTTAGCTGCACAACAGTCAATGTTAAACCTTTTAAGTGTTGTGAAAAATGAAATTGGCGAACTAAGCAAAGTAAAGCAGTTCGTCAAGGTACTCGGAATGGTCAACAGTACGGAAGAATTTACCGACCAGCCGAAGGTCATGAACGGCGCATCTGACCTGATCATGAAGGTGTTTGGCGAAAAAGGGAAGCACGGCCGCTCAGCAGTTGGCATGGCACAATTGCCAAACAATACAGCTATAGAAATTGAAATGGTTATTGAGATAGAGGAGGAGTAAATGTGTCGAAAGGGTTAACTGCAGAAAATATCATTATTCAAGATGCTAAACTTTTTATAGATGGAGAATACCGAGACGCACTTTCAGGGGAAACATTTGATTCCTATAATCCGGCGACAAATAGAAAGCATGCTTCAGTTGCCAATGGCGGAGTGGAGGATGCCAATCTTGCGATAGAAGTGGCACAGCGCACTTTTGCGAGTGGGGTTTGGAGCAATATGCCTGTTGAGGAAAGATCGAAAATCCTTTGCAGAATGGCCGATTTAATCATGGAAAATGTTGATAGATTGGCTTTAGTCGAAACATTGGACGTCGGAAAGCCGATTAAGGAAAGCCGCGGGTTCGATATTCCGCGCGCTGCATCAAATTTTCGTTTCTTTGCCGAAATGGCGAAATATATGGTTCATGAGCACTTTGACATGAGCGGCCATATGTCTTATGTACAATATGCGCCAGCGGGTGTGACCAGTTTGATCATCCCATGGAATCTGCCGTTTATGCAAATGACATGGAAAGCTTCTGCCGCATTGGCAGCGGGAAATACTGTCGTCATTAAACCGGCATCCTATACACCATTAAGTGCTGTGTTGCTTGGAGAGATTGCCAATGAAGCGGGACTGCCTCCTGGCGTGTTGAATATCATCACCGGCCCTGGCGGTTCAGTTGGTACCGTTATGGCTTCTCATCCATCCGTTCGGAGAATCTCTTTCGTTGGAGAATCCAATACAGGTAAAACCGTTATGCGGAATGCATCTGAAAATTTAATCCCTGTTTCATTGGAGTTGGGGGGGAAATCCGCTAATATCGTTTTTGAAGATGCCGATTTGGATGAAGCAGTTGCCGGTTCGATTGAAGCGATTTTCCGCAACCAAGGCGAAATTTGTTTAGCCGGTTCCCGAATTCTTGTTCAAGAAAGTGTCTACGATCATTTTTTAGATAAGTTTGTAGCAGCCGTTAAGAAAATTAAAGTTGGCGATCCAACCGATGAAGCAACCGATATGGGTGCACTTGTGTCAAAAGGACATTTGCAATCTGTGGATGAATATGTGCAAATAGGCCTTGCAGAAGGTGCGAAACTTGCTTATGGTGGTAAAAGAATTACAGAACTGTCTGATGGAAACTTCTATGAGCCGACCGTTCTATATGATGTAAACAATAAAATGAGAGTTGCCCAGGAAGAAATCTTCGGACCTGTTCCGGTAGTTATTCCATTTAAAACGGAAGAAGAAGCGATTCAAATTGCCAATGATTCCATCTATGGCCTTGCTGGTGTCGTTTGGACAAATGATTTAAGACGCGGCCATCGTGTGACCTCACAAATTCACTCAGGTTTATTATGGGTGAATTGCTGGTACGTCCGTGACCTTAGGACACCATTTGGCGGCGCAAAAGCAAGTGGAATCGGACGTGAAGGTGGCCGTCACAGCTTTGATTTTTATACTGAAGCAAAGACTATTACAATGAAAAAATAAAAAAAGTGGATTTTATGTTACGATCAAAAATTTTAATGTCCCGAGAGAACCATTCTCTTGGGACATTGTTAGGAACTACTTAGGACAAAAAAGAAAAGATTTTGACCATCTTTTAGTAACGCTAAAGAGAAACGTATGCCTGAAGGCATACAGCTAAGGCAAAGTAAATATCTCAACAATATCGTGTATTTGCGGAAGTATTGAAGCAAGTAAAGGGTGATATAAACCTGTCTTTGCAAGCGTATAACTTTGGAAATGGCTTTATAGGTTATGCCTTAGCGCGTGGGGGATACTCCAAAGAAGTAGCTATTGAATTTAGTCATATGATGTATTTGCCTGTTGCTGAAGCATCATTAGGCCAGTCCCTCCCCTTCTCTCGATAAGATCATTATTCATTTTTAAATTCCGAGTAATTAGATAGGAATACGATGTTGATATTTATTAAAATATCGTCAGTGTCATCGGAAAAATGGTCTTGAACACTGATCACTTGTTATGATGGTGAGTTCCTTTTCTGTCGTTTTCCTCCCCGTAAGATGGTGATGAGAAGCAACAATAATGGAAGGAGCGTTTGGACTAAAAGGGAATAATAAGTCCAAACAAATATATCATAATACTCTACTACCATTTGGTTAGGGTACCCCCAAAATGAAAACAACACGGTGAGTAAACCCACTGGAAAAACGATGGGGCGGTAATCAGAAAGTTTCAGCCATTGGGCAATAGCCAGTACAATAGCATAATAAACAACTGAGAATTTAATAAATACTCCTGCTACCCACATCGCCATGATGATTGACTCAAGATGCTCAAAAAAATCAGCAATGCTAATATACCGTGCTGCCGACAATAGCGGATAATTATGACTTGCTGTCGTTGCCCCGAATAGAAAAAGAATGATTAGATTCGTTACAATAAAAGTAAGCATGACGGTAAACACTGCAATCATGCCCCATTTTGGTCCCTTTTCTACATCTGATAAATAGGGAAGGAAAAAGGCTATAAGTAGGAATTGAGCAAACCAAGACTGCGGTAGTGCAGCTGCTTTAATTGAAGGTATAATCCCATTCTCCATGATCGGAAACATATTCTTTATTTCTAACTCAGGCAAGAGTAGTACGAGGATTATTACCAATGAAAATACAAAAAGAGGAAGAAACAGTTGGGCGACCCTCGCCACTACTTCTATACCTCCACGTACGGCAAAGGCAGAGATTAAGATCATAGTTGAGATGACGACAATAATCGGAGTTTGGTTTAAAAAGGAGCCAATAACAAAATCCGCATAAATCCTTGCATCTTCACCATTAACTTGGATATAAAAGAGCAAAAAAATAAAGCTGATGATCTTACTTGGGATCCGACCAATGATTTGTTCGCTGTATTGAATAATCGTTTGTCCCGGATACAACTTGTGTAACTGAAATGCTGTATAAACTGCCAGAAATCCAAAAAAGGAAGCCCATATCGGTGAAAGCCACATATCGTTCTTGGCAAAGTCCGCCGTGATAGCTGGAACAGACATAATTGCAGTACCAACAATTACAGGATACATCATGATCGCCATTTGAAAAGCAGATATTTTGCCTTTTTCCAACATCTTTTTTACCTCACCTCCTAAATGTTAGGTAATTCTAATTATTTCGATCTATGACAGCTTCACCTGGGGATAGAGATGAACTTACTTGATTGATTTTATCTTTTCACTAGCCTTCTCACCCACTGATCTACATATCCCAACAAATTCAATCGTTTCTATAAATAAGCCAAGCATATTTACCGTATATCCGTTTACCTGTATGTATATTTCTTTTGTGTATATAAAACGAATGGCAAAATATATTCCAATTAAGACTAATATGTCGCATTGCAAATTTAAGATTTTTTTAACCCATGTACGGACTCCCTTTACCACTGATTCATCATTATCTTTTAACTAATTTAGAAAATTTATGTAAAAAGAGGGCAAAATTAAGCAGCAAATGGAAGCAAAAACAAAGATACCTCCCTCTATAGGATGGAGTATTGGACGTACGATGTTTTTTTCTGATTTAATCGTCATTACTATGTCACCTATTTATCTTGATCTTACTCGTGTTATGTATACCCTTGTGGCTGTTTTATGCTCTAAGTAAAAAACCGAATGTAACATAAATGATATTTTCTAAGAAAACCCCAATTCATAAAAATACGTTCGGGTCTTTTCTACTAAAACTCGCAAAAAAAATAACTTTCTTTTATTTTTTTAGAACTTTTAAAAGAAAAAGTAGGTATAAAGAACAGTAAAATTACCCCCATAGCAATCAGAAAGAATGACTGTTAAATTTTAATTATATGAATCTTTAAAATTTTTAGAAAGGGATGTTTTAACGGAAATCTTCTTTACAATTTAAGAAAGTAGGGAACATATGAAAATTCATTCATTCATTAAACGAACAGCGGCGATTACGCTGTCAGCTGGCTTGCTGTTATCATCGGCAAACACGCCTTTCATTCCTTATGCAAATGCAGCGAACATAAAGGCAGAAGACGTCTTGGCTTCGTTGACAAGTGAACAACGAAAAGCGTTAAATCAACTGGAAATGACAGATAATTACGGATTGCAAGGATTTAAAAAGGAAGATTTGGAAAAGGATAATGAAATCTCGGTCATCGTCCAGTTTAAATCAAAGCCGGGAAAAGTTGCAGTCTTGGATGCTGAAATAAAAGGAAAGAAGCTTTTAAAACAACAAGCGGATGAACAATTAGAAAAGGAACATGCTCAGTTTAAAAAAGACATACAAACTATTCTTCCATCTACTAATCTTAGAAGCAAGAAAACAGGTCATAAGATCACTTCAACCTATAAGACCGTTTATAACGGGGTAGCTATGAAGCTGCCAGCGAATCAGGTAGAGCAGCTTTTACAATCCGAAGTGGTAAAAGCAGTTTATAAAGATGTAGAATTTAAGGTCGATCCGATCGCTATGGGAGAGAAAGCAGCCCCTGGTACATCCGTTGAAAGCCTTCCATATTTAAAAATTGACCAGCTGCACAATGAAGGCATTACGGGTAAAGGTATTAAAGTTGGGGTTCTTGATACAGGGATTGATTACAACCACCCTGATTTGAAAGATGCCTATAAAGGCGGTTACGATTTAGTAGATCAAGATAATGATCCAATGGAGGCAACGTACAAGGATTGGCAAGCTTCGGGGCAACCGGAATTTAGCTGGTACGGATCTTCCTATTATACTTCCCATGGAACACATGTCGCAGGTACCATTGCTGGACAAGGAACGAATGCAGAGGTTTCTGTGAAAGGTGTGGCTCCTGATGTGGATTTATATGCGTATCGTGTTCTTGGGCCATATGGCTCAGGATCATCCGAAGGGGTCATTGCAGGTATAGAAAAAGCTGTAAACGATGGCATGGATGTCATCAACCTTTCCCTTGGGTCGGACATCAATGATCCATATGATCCAACCAGTACTGCCATTAACTATGCTGTCCTAAACGATGTAACAGCGGTTGTAGCAGCTGGAAATGCTGGACCAGACGATTATACATTAGGTTCACCTGGCTCGGCAGCACTTGCTTTGACAGTTGGGGCGAGTGATGTGCCGATGGCGATATCTACATTTAATGGGAAAATCGGGAATAAAAATTCGATTGAACTCGTTAGTCTGGCGCGCCACTATGCAGACCAGTTAAAGGAGTGGGAAGGGAAATCCTACGAGGTAGTGGATGTCGGTTTAGGAAAAGCCTCTGATTATTCCGGCAAGGATATAAAAGGGAAAATTGCGCTTGTGGCACGGGGAGAATTCGCCTTAGCGGAAAAGGTTAGCATTGCAAAACAAAATGGTGCGGCAGCCGTTCTTCTTTATAACAATGTTGAAGGACAGATTAACGCAAATCTTGGTGAGTCCGTTGATTTTGTGCCGGCATTTTCTTTAACAAAAGAAGCTGGAGAAAGCATTAAAGCACAGATTCAAGCAGGAGAAACGAAATTTACCCTCTCCAATTATGCGGATAAACAGACTGAGGGTGACCACTTAGCAGACTTCAGCTCAAGAGGCCCTGCAAGACAAACATATGATATGAAGCCAGAAGTGACTGCACCGGGAGTAAGTGTCCTTTCAACTGTCCCTTCTTATATGGTGGACTCTGATCATCAAGAAAACTATCAATATGCATATTCCAGATATTCTGGAACATCTATGGCTACTCCTCATACAGCGGGGATTGCAGCACTCATGCTGCAAGCGAATCCGCAATTACAGCCTGAAGATATCAAAACCGTCCTTATGAATACAGCAGATCCACTCAATGGAGACTATAGCGTATTTGAAGTGGGAGCAGGAAGAGTCGATCCATACCAAGCTGTGTATAGTGGAACAAGCTTCAAAATTAACGATAAAACATTTGTTCCAGGTGCTGAAGAATTAATCAGAGTTAAAGAATTAACCGGCGGACTTAGCTTTGATGTTCACTATGCAGATAAAAAACTAAATCTAAAAAAATCAATCACTATTGAAAACAATGATAATGTAAACAAAACATTCAGTGTCTCTGTAACTGAAACGAATGCTTCAAATAGCTTGAAGGAAAACGGAGTGGTGCTGGATATACCAAGTAATATTTCCGTTAAAAGCGAAGACTTTAAAAAAGTAACAGCAAGTTTGCTCATCCCTAAGATAGCTAAGGATGGAATTTACGAAGGAAATATTACTTTAACAAACAATGCAAATTCATCAGAGCAATATCGCATTCCTTTCAGCTTCCGAACAATGGAGGATGGGTTTAATAAGATGGAGGTACTAAATCCTGCCTATTCCCCAAGTCATTTAACCCAAGTAGGATGGGACCCTATGCGCACCCCATTTGTATATGCTGATTTTAACCTGCGTGCGCCAATGGAAAAAATGGATGTCGTTCTACAAGATGCTAAAACCGGACAGGACCTCGGGCTTGTAGGAACGATTAATTTAGAAGGTAGATACGACAATGTAGATTATGGATTATATGCATTTAATGGATCTTACTATAAGTTTACAGGAAACTCAAAACAGCCAATTTCAGAAGAAGTAAGTTATGTGCAACCAGGACATTACAATTTGAAATTCATTGGTACAGGTGCTTCCGGCAAGGTTACGACTGAAACGCAGCATTTGTTCATCGATCTCGATGCACCGAGCTTCAAAAGTTCACTTGATGGAAAATCTCCATTTATTGAATATAAGCCAGGTCAAGAAACATATCCATTCGAAATTCAAATCACAGATCCAACCGTTGACGAACTAAAGAAATTGGGCGTAAATATCGATCAATCATCGAACTCGATGGTTTATTACTGGGGTGATTGGGGTTTCCCTTCTACGCCAATTCCAATGGATAAAGAAGGAAAGTTTGTCGAAGAAATCGCCATGGATGAATCCATCCCAGCACTTCAATTCCGCATGAATGGATATGATATGGCAGGAAACAAACCAGCTACAAAGCAATATTACTTTGTAAAGGAAGGTACACCTGTCGCGTATGCTCAAGGCGAAAAGTATGAGGTGAAAACAGGCGATACGGTAAAAGCAACGCTATCATTAGATAACCTTAACGCAGTGTCAAAGGCGGAATGGAACTTTAATGGTGACGGAGGCTATGACAGTGGGGTATTTGGAGTAGAGTTAGTAGATGCAAAGCTTCACAGCGAATTCTCGGACAAAGCTTCTTTAACGATTAAAGACAATGTCGTTACTGTCCAGTTTAATGAAGAGAGTGGAGTATTAGACCATGCAAAAGTCGTTGAGGTTACGTTAAAGGTTCAGGATGAACAATTTATCCTTGATGCAGCGATAAATCCGATCGTGAGCGTAACGGATGCTAATAATCAGACAAGCAGTGTGTTAAAAGCTGGTTATAGCTGGAAGGCTAATCCTCAATTCTCAATGGCTAGGGGTTATGTCACTCCGCAAGGATTTAAAAATGAAGAAGGTACTGTTACGGAAAAAAGGGATTGGAGCAAGGTTGGAGGTACAGTGAAAATCTTTGATTCAGAAGGAAATGAATTCGATGCGACATCAACGGTAGAAGAAAATGGACAATATGTATTCAATAAGCTGCCGTTAACCACAAAGGATTTCACGATTGAAATGAAAGTCCCAGGCCACTTTGTCACAAAAGAAAAACTAAATTCTGGTATTGGTTTTGAGCACAATGGTGAGTTATATGGTCAAAATCGATGGATACCTGCTCTTGAAATTACTGCAGGTGATGTAAACCAAGACAATGTCATTGATGTTCTAGATGCGATTGAAATTCAAAATGCATGGAAAACAAAGAAGCGTGCAGCGGATATCACCTTTGATGGAATAGTTGATGTCAAAGATATGAAATACGTTCAAACAAACTATCTCAAGCAAAATGAGCATGTCGAAAATGCTCCAAAACCAAAGAAAATGTATAAAGGAAAGACATTAGAATCAATTTTAGTTGAGTTGGGAATACAGCCATAACGATTAAAAGCACGATGAAAGCTTAGCTTCATCGTGTTTTAACTTTTAAAGAAAGTATAAAATTTTTCTAAATGTATTTTTAAAGAAAGAGAGTATTGCAATGAGGTTGCGTTATTTGGATTTTCTTCAGAATAGAATATTGAGGTAGAGTGGGAATTCGTAAAAGAGGGAAACAAGAGTAAATATTGAAAAAGCTAATAAATAGAGGGAAGCTAGTATAGTAGCCTTGCTCTTTTCATAATTTTACTAGAATATATAGATAATATATTCATTTTTTTTCTACATATAGTAGGTAAAATTATAACTTAGAGGTGAAGCTATGATTGAGGGGAAACTTATCAAGTTTTATCGTGAAAAAGCGGGGTTGACTCAGGGGCAGCTTTGTGAAGGGATTTGTTCGGTTACACATCTTAGTAAGATAGAACGTGGGATAACAGAATACTCAGGGGAAATTACTCACTTATTATCTCAAAGATTGAATATCTGTCTTGATGATGAATTTGTGCGGTATCATAATCTTCAACAGAAACTTAAGTTATGGCACGACACGTTTGTTATGCAACAAAGCAAAGAATCAGAAATTTTAAAAGATGAAATCGAAAAAGAAACACTGATTCAATTGCCAGATTTTCAAGTTTTCTATCAATTACTCTCTGCAAGGTATTATTTATCTAATTATCAATTAGAAACAGCATTATTAATTATTCAAAACCTGCAAAAAAATGAATCATCTTTTTCTCTGCAAGACAGCAATATGTTAAAGCATGTTCTAGGTATATATTATTTTCACAACGGACAGTATCGAGATAGTATTCAAATTTTAACATCGATTGATCAAAGTCAATATAATCAATTTGAATATTATTATCATTTGGCACTAGCCTATCACCTTATTCAATCTAATATAATATCGTATTATTATGCAGAGAAAGTTCTTGATTATTTTCATAAAACGTTAAATGTCATCCGAATAATTGATACAGAGATGATCATGTTATTACAATTAAATTCAAAGGAGCTTCATGATTTTGAAGAGACGAAAGAACGTTACGAACACTTAATACGTACCTGTGATAGCATTAATGAAATAGATCGTAAATCAAAGCTCCTTAATAATCTTGCATTTGAACTTTACAGAAGAAAAAAATACAAAGAAGCATCCGAACTATACAAAGAAGCCATGGAACTAATGGATAAAAAGGTTCCTCATTATTTAACTTCATTAGATGGTTATATTAATACTTGTTATAAAGGAAAACTACTTTCAAATGAGATTTTATTAGAATTAGCACATAATGGCCTAAGAATAGCAAAATTGACAAAATCGTATAACTGGATTTTTTTTGAACTACACCTTTATCAGCTTAATCATACAGAAGACGATTACTATCATTTTATTGAGACTACAGCCCTTCCTTTTTTTAAAAATATGGGCTTCACCATGTTAATTGAACACTACGAAAAAAAACTCTTCCACTTCTATAACCGAATTGGTGCCGTTCAAAAAGCATTGGACCTTGCCAACTCTTACATACAAGGCAGAAAGAGCTACTATGATCATGAATAAGTCTTAATAAAAAAAGAGGTTTTGGTGCAAAAATCACTCGTTAGATACATAGAATGTCAGTTTCCTTTAAATTGCTAATTTATGAAGCAGTGCAACCCCAGTTCAACAAAAATCACCCTCAAAAAAGGGGTTTGAATTATTTGATTTTTTGTATAAATACGGTACGATAATAAAAACCTTCGTTGGAGCCGTGTTAATTGAGATTCTTCAAAATGGTCTAGTCATGATGTCTGTGCCATATTACGCAATGGATATCGTCAAGGGAACGGTTCTAGCTCTTGCACTTGCCTTAACTTACTATAAAAAGAAATAATTTGGAGGGGTTCGTAATGAAAGATTTCACAGTTGAATATTTCACCATGACAGAACAAGATGCGATTGAATATGCAAAAGCAATCAAACTTTTTCCAGAAGAAGCGGAATTGACTTGTAAAGAAATTGGCGATGGAAACTTAAACTATGTTTTTAAAATAGTGGATGTAAAAAACAACCAGTCTATCATTATTAAACAAGCTGGCCCAGTGGCACGTATCTCTGACGAATTTAAACTTTCACCAGACCGAAATCGGATTGAAAGTGAAATACTACAGCTACAATATAAACTAGCTCCAGGTTTTGTACCGAAAGTATATAATTATGATCCAATTATGAACTGCACTGTAATGGATGATTTATCAGATCATGAGATTATGAGGACAGCTCTATTAAAACATAAGAAGTTCCCACTTTTTGCTGACCATATTTCTACATTTCTAGTAAATACCTTATTATTAACATCAGATGTTGTGGTGGAACACAAAGAAAAGAAAGAACTAGTTAAGCAATTCATTAACCCAGAGCTTTGTGAAATAACTGAAGATTTGGTGTACACTGAACCTTTTTATGATTGCCCTCGAAATGATGTGTTTGAAGGGTCAAAGGAATTTGTAAAAGAAAACATCTGGAATGATAAAAAATTAGTATTGGAAAGTGCAAAATTAAAATTTGAGTTTATGACAAATGCTCAGTCGTTACTTCATGGCGATCTTCATACTGGATCTATTTTTATAAAAGATGATTCTACCAAGGTAATTGACCCTGAATTCGCTTTTTATGGACCAGCCGGCTATGATATTGGGAATGTGATTGCCAATCTTATTTTTGCCTACGCAAATGGTAAGTTTACGATCGAAGATGAGGAAACAAGAGATGATTATTTAAATTATCTTGTCACGACTATTAAAGATGTTGTAAATTTATTTACAGATAAATTCAACAAAGCTTGGGATGAGAAAGCAACAGAACGAGTGGCAAGCTATGATGGATTTAAGGAATATTATTTAAATCATATTTTAAAAGATACTGCAGCAGTGGCTGGTCTTGAACTTCTGCGAAGGATTATCGGGCTTGCAAAGGTGAAGGATATTACTTCCATTGAAGACCGTGATGTGAGAATCCAAGCAGAGAGTATTTGTTTAACAGCAGGAAAAGCTTTTATACTTAACCGCGATTCTATCAAGTCTGGTGCTGATTTTATCAATGTGATACAATCTGCTGAACTTACATCTGTGAAAGGGGCATAAGCGTAGTGCAAAATCCAGTTACTGTCATACAATCTGTACGACTAGATGATCAGAATGATACGTTAGTATTATTAGATCAAACCGTTTTACCTAATGAAACCAATTTCCTCGAATTAAAGGAAATGGAGGATATATGGGATGCGATTTATCAATTAAAGGTCCGTGGAGCACCAGCAATCGGAATTGCAGCAGCATATGGTGCCTATTTAGGAACAAAGAAATCAACTGCCGAAACGTATGAAGCTCTTTTTGAAGACTTTAAGAAAGTGAAGGATTACTTGGCTACTTCACGACCAACGGCTGTAAACCTGTTCTGGGCGTTAAATCGGATGGAGGATCGATTTAAACAAGAAACAGGGAAAAGTGCAGCGGAAGTGAAGGCAGCACTTAAAGAGGAATCTGAAGCTATTCGTGCAGAGGATGAAAAAATCTGTGAAGCGATTGGAGAAAATGCGTTATCCTTGCTCGAGCCAGGCTGGGGATTACTAACCCATTGTAATGCTGGCACCATCGCAACGGCCAAATACGGCACGGCATTAGCTCCGATTTATTTAGGGCAAGAAAAAGGCTATGACTTCAAAGTCTACGCTGATGAGACAAGACCCTTACTTCAGGGTGCCCGTTTAACCGCGTGGGAGCTACAGCAAGCAGGAGTAAATGTCACGTTAATTTGTGATAACATGGCTTCAATCGTTATGAAAGAAGGCAGAATTCAGGCTGTTTTGGTTGGCTGTGATCGTGTCGCAGCAAACGGTGATGCAGCAAATAAAATTGGGACTTCTGGTGTGGCAATTCTAGCAAAACACTACAACATTCCATTTTATGTTTGTGCACCACTTTCTACGGTTGATTTAGAATGTAAAACAGGGGATGACATTCACATCGAATTACGCCCGTCCGAAGAAATCACAAGTAAATGGTATGAGCAATCAATGGCACCTAATGGCGTTCAAACCTATAATCCTGCCTTTGATGTTACCGACCATTCATTAATTACTGGCATCGTTACGGAAAATGGGATTGCTTACGCACCATATAGTGAAAGTCTTCCAAAAATGTTCAAAAAATAAAATGTTAAAAGCTGAGTCTAACTGATAAAGGGTTCCGTTTTGAGTTACTTTTCTAAATTTAAAAGCCGAAATGGCATTCGGTTTAACATAGTAATTGGTATATTAAAAATGCAAAACCTCGCCGCTATCTTGAGGGCACTGAAAAACTTACGTTTTTAGAAATGTAAGCATGGTCTAGACAAAAAAACGGCAATTTCTTGTTCGATTTTGAACAA
>NZ_BAWM01000002.1 GCF_000759675.1 Neobacillus niacini
ATAAAGCAAAAGGGGGTCAATCGCTCGACTAATATCGAGCAATTTACCCCCTGATTGTTAAAAGCGGACTTTTTCAGTGCCCTCGCTATCTTGGCGAGGTTTCTTTTTGATTCCACTAAATAAGATAGTATTAAAAGCCTATAAAAAAACAGGTAATTTGTCATGAATTGACAGTTGTGACAAAATGTGACTATAATTTACTTAATTCTGAAAATTTTTAAAAGTATAAACTCGGTATTTGATAGGTTTTGTAATCAGGAGGTCAAGCATGATTGTATTTAATCAGGTAAATAAGTTTTATGGGGATTTTCAAGTCTTAAAAGATATTAATCTCACAATCAATCAAGGTGAAGTAGTTGTCGTAATAGGTCCATCCGGTTCAGGGAAAAGTACTTTGCTGCGCTGTATCAATCACCTGGAAACAATCTCTGACGGAACACTCACCGTAAATGGGATATCTGTAGGGGATAAAAAAACAGATATCAATAAGCTAAGACGTAATATTGGAATGGTTTTTCAGCACTTTTATTTATATCCCCACAAAACCGTGCTTGAAAATATCACTCTTGCTCCTATGAAAGTATTGGGACAATCCGAAAGAGAAGCTAAGGAAACAGCCCGTCATTATCTAGAAAAAGTAGGGATATTGGATAAGGCAGAATCTTATCCTTCTCAGCTTTCCGGAGGCCAGCAGCAGCGTGTTGCAATTGCCCGCGGCCTTGCAATGAAACCAGAAATCATGCTTTTCGATGAACCCACCTCTGCCCTTGATCCCGAAATGATTGGGGAGGTTCTGGATGTAATGAAAACCCTTGCCAGGGAAGGCATGACAATGGTTGTAGTTACCCACGAAATGGGCTTTGCCAAGGAGGTTGCCGACCGAATTGTATTTATGGATGCAGGAAGAATTTTAGAAGAAGCAGTTCCGGCTGAATTTTATGAGAATCCACGTGAAGAACGGGCCCGCTTATTTCTCAGCCGTATATTAAATCATTAACCAAGGGGGAAAATGGAATGTTCAAAACAAAAAATTTCGTAAAAATGGCATTAGTAACAATACTAGCTGCCTTATTTCTTGCCGGCTGCGGCGGGGACAAGGCTTCTAATGAAAGCAGCAAGGATGTACTAGCCCAGATCAAGGAAGACAAAAAAGTTGTATTTGGCGTAAAACATGACACGCGTTTGTTTGGATTGAAAAATCCATCAACAGGTGAAGTGGAAGGGTTCGATATCGATCTTTCCAAAGCGCTTGCAGAAGAAATGTTTGGCAAGGATGTTAAGCCCGAGTTCGTTGAGGTTACTTCGAAAACGAGGGTAGGTCTCTTAAATAATGGTAAGGTTGATGCGGTTGTCGCTACGATGACTATCACGGAAGAACGCAAAAAAGAAGTTGATTTTACTGATGTTTATTTTGATGCCGGGCAATCATTGCTTGTGAAAAAAGGCAGCAAGGTTCACGGCATTGATGACTTGAAAAAAGGCACAACGGTGCTTGCTGTTAAAGGCTCGACATCATCTATAAATATTCGTGAGAAAGCCTCTGAAACAACAGTACTTGAATTCGAAAACTACGCTGAAGCCTTTACTGCACTAAAGGCTGGTAAGGGTGATGCCCTGACTACAGATGATTCGATCCTTTATGGTATGGCAGAAGAAGATCCGTCATTTGAATTGGTCGGAGGAACGTTTACTGAAGAGCCATACGGGATAGCTGTTAAAAAAGGTAATACAGAGCTTGTCGATGAGTTGAATAAAGCTTTAAAAAGCCTGAAGGATTCAGGAAAGTACGATGAGATTAAGGATAAATGGATTAAAAATTAATTATTAATACCAGGTTTCTCATCAGGATGGGCTGTAATCCGTATGCAATCTTTTCGGACATGCTCATCCTGATTATTTAGGAGGAGATCGTTTGCTGGATTTCTCGATACTAACGACTAATATGGATTCATTTTTAGAAGGATTAAAAATAACCATAATTGCTAGTTTAATAGCTTTATTAGGCAGTTTTATTTTGGGAACACTTCTTGCTGTTATGCGAATTGCCCCGTTTAAACCACTTAACTGGTTGGGTACGGCATATGTTGAATTTATTCGTAATATACCTGTTCTCGTTATCGTGTTTTTCGCTTATTTGGCTGGTAACTTTGGCGGGATGACTGCAGGAACAATCGGGTTGACCATCTATACAGCCGCCTTCATAGCTGAAGCCATCCGTGCCGGAATTATGTCTGTACCAAGAGGGCAAATGGAAGCTGCCCGCTCGACAGGATTAACTTACGGCCAGGCAATGAGAATGGTTATACTCCCTCAGGCTATAAAGATCGTCATCCCTCCTCTTGGCAACCAATTTATCAATTTAGTTAAAAATTCATCCCTGTTAGCAGTCGTTGCAGGAGGGGATTTAATGTATCAGGGGGATTTAATATCTGCCAAAACGTACGTAACCTTTGATACCTATGTTTTCGTTGCCTTATTTTATTTAATTTTAACTATACCTTTAAGTCTTGGCGTAGGATATTTAGAAAAACGCTTGGCAAGAAGTAATTAAGGAGGTGCGCGCAAGATGGATTTTCTAGCACCGTTCATTGAAGTATATACACCTGAACATTTTAAATTTTTGCTGGAAGGATTTGGGGTAACCCTTAAGGTTGCTGCAATTTCAATTGTGCTCAGCTTCATTATTGGAGGTCTTATTGGAACTCTCAGATATGCGCGGATTCCCGTTGTTTCTCAATTACTAGCCGTGATTGTCGAGACGATTCGTAACCTTCCTTTGCTGCTAATCATTTTCTTCACCTATTTTGCATTGCCCGAAATTGGGATTGAAATGGAAATAACGACTGCGGCAATCGCGGCATTGACGGTTTTTGAATCAGCCATGCTGTCAGAGATCATCCGAAGTGGTTTAAACTCAATCGAAAAAGGACAGATTGAAGCAGGACGTGCGTCTGGCCTGAACTACATCCAGACATTACGCTTTATCATCATGCCCCAAGCTCTAAGAAGAATGGTTCCACCTATTGTCAGTCAATTTATTTCTCTGCTTAAAGATACATCTTTAGCCGTCGTCATCGCGTTGCCGGATTTATTGCACAACGGACAAATTATTTACGCACAAAAGGGATCGTATGTGATACCTGTTTTCGTAATTGTGGCGTTGATGTATTTTATCGTTAATTATGCTTTGTCACTAGTTGCGCGAAGGTTAGAATTAAAGCAAGCTTAAGAAATCCGGCTCATTAATTGGGCCGGATTTTTTTTGCATCCAATAGGTTGCTTCAATTTTTCTTTTCTTTTTGTTTTTAAAAGTTCACAGTTTATCAAAAAAAAACAGAAAAAAGTTATTAACAAATTGACTGTACAACCAAAAAATAAGAATATTGTTAATGGATGATTAAAGTTGAAAAATCTCTGCTGAAAAAGGAGTTCTATACATATGCAGGATAACAAACAATACTATTCCGATCTCGAAGCAAGAGAAATGATCTGCGAAATTGGAAGAAGAATGTATAACAGAAATTATGTAGCAGCTAATGATGGAAATATCTCGGTAAAAGTGAGACCTAATGCAATTTGGACAACACCTACTGGAGTAAGTAAAGGCTATATGACACCTGATATGATGGTGAAAATGGACCTTTCTGGTAAAATCCTTTCGGGAAATTTGAAACCTTCATCTGAGGTAAAAATGCACTTGAGGGTCTACAATGAAAATCCTGAAGTCAACGCAGTCGTTCATGCGCACCCTCCAGTAGCAACATCATTTGCGATTGCAGGAATCTGTCTAGATAAACCCATATTACCAGAGGCGATTGTTCTTTTAGGGACCGTACCAGTTGCTCCGTATGCGTTACCTGGAACTCAAGAAGTGCCAGACTCCATTGCCCCTTATTGCAAGGAACACAATGCGGTCCTGTTAGCTAATCATGGAGCTCTTACATGGGGGAGAGATTTGGTGGAGGCATATTTCCGAATGGAATCCCTCGAACATTATGCCACTATCCTTATGCACTCCAATCATATCCTGAAAAAGGCGAATGAATTAAATCAATCCCAAATTACTGATTTAATCAAAATTCGGGAATCGATGGGGATTAAAGCAGGTGGAGTGCCGATATGTAAAGATGAGAGTCCTAATTCTTTACAAGCTCAAGACATTGAAAAAATTGTTCAAAAAGTTACGGAAGAAGTTCTTAAAACCTTAAAGAAGTTTTAATGTAAGTTCCACTATCGCAAATTTGGAACAGAAATCAAACCTCCCCCTTTGTAAGATGAATATAAGGGGGAGAGACAAAGATGCACGTATTAAAGAAAAAGGATCCGTATCAGGTATATATTTATACATGTTTTGTATCACAATTATTTTTAACCTTTATATTTACCGTGAACCTGTTATATCAAGTCGAAACGGTTCAACTAAATCCATTGCAGCTTGTATTAGTAGGGACTGTTTTAGAGTTGACTGTATTTATTTTTGAGATTCCAACTGGGATTCTATCAGATTTAAAGAGTCGGAAGCTTTCCGTGGTTATTGGCTTCTTCATGATAGGAATCGGGTTTATTATTGAAGGGGCGTTTCCGTTTTTTATCGCCGTTATCCTATCCCAGATCATATGGGGTATCGGTTACACGTTTACAAGTGGTGCCCATCAAGCTTGGATTGCTGATGAGATTGGGGAAGAGCGTGCCTCATCGGCTTTTATCAAAGGTGCCAAAGCTGGTAATCTAGGAAAAGTCATTGCAATCCCATTAAGTATTTTCACGGGCTACTTCATGATTAATCTGCCGATCATTTTAGGCGGTATCGGTTTGGCGGTGCTATCCATCTTTTTAGTTTTCTTTATGAAAGAGGAGAACTTTAAACCAGCTAGTAAGGTGGAGAGAGTGTCTGTCTGGAAGAACATAAAGGAAAATATGAGTCAGATAATTTATTTTTCCAAAGTAAATTACCTTACGAGAGTCCTATTCCTAATTGCCTTATTTTTTGGATTTTATAGTGAGGGCTTTGACCGGTTATGGGTTCCTCATTTTATAGAGCAGTCCAATCTTTCAAATTTGTCTGAGGGTAGTCTAGTTATCGTTATGGGCGGGATTCAATTTATTGTTGTGCTTTGTTCGTTTGCCGCACTTCATTTTATCGATAAAAGTCCTATTCATCAGCACCTTAAGTATATATATGTGTCCCTATTTATTGGAAGCATTCTTATCATCATGTCATTGATAGGGTTTGCATTATCAACAATTGTATTTAGCCTGTTAGCTTTTTACATTCTGATCCAACTATCTAGAACGATTATGTATCCATTGGAGAATATTTGGCTGAATAAAATCATTCCGGATTCTTCAACACGTGCTACCTTTTTTTCCGTGAAAGGCCAGATAGACGCTATTGGACAAATTAGCGGCGGACCTGTGATTGGCTTTATAGCTTCGAACTTTACAATTAAAACAGCCATTTTGGTTAGTGCTATTATTTTGACGCCTGTCCTATTTTTATATAACCATATCATGCGAAAAACTAGAGGGTGAGGTTTCACCCTCTTTCTTTTATAGGAATGTGAATCTCCATATAGATTTTTTCGTGGTCCCAGTGGTGGCAATGTTCATCATAGTATTCAAAGTCAAAGGCCTCTTCGTCCACTTCATAAGATGATTGTGGGAACCAGTCCTCTAAAATATATTTCCAAGTTCCTTTGATGGCAGAAACAAACTTATCAACAGACACCAATGGTGTACTGAAAACAGCATAGTGGGCTGCCGGAATTTGTAATGGGCTCAGTCCTTCTGGAATTGGGGTACCTCCATCAAGTTCTACTGCAAATAAATAGACAAAATTGTCCTCCATCTTTGTATTGCTTAAATTGATACAATATTCCCCGTGCTTTTTGGGGGATAAGGTCTGATAAAGCATTCTTTCAATCGAGCCATCAGTTAAACCTTCCTGCTCCCAATAAGCTGGTGCGTCTCTCGTATAAGAGACATTTTCCAAATTAATCTCAAAGGTTTTTCCAGCAACCATGAATGCCGACCTTTTTACAATCATAGGCTGCATTACTATACCGCCAGTGTTCTTTTGGAGAATACTGATCAAATCTAATTTTTGTGGTAATGATTTGGGGCAATGGATCTTATATAAACTAGGAGGGCTTCCAAAGCATTTTTTAAAAGCTTTTGTAAAGCCGGCATGTGTTTCAAATCCATAATCCATAGCGATTTGGATAATTTTTTTGCCGTCGACTAATTCGTATAATGCATGCTGGAGTCTTCTTTTTCCAACATAGTCCATTAGTGTATAACCAGTATGTTTCTGAAAAACTCGATAAAAATGATAAGGGGAATCCCCCGCCATTTTAGCTAGTTTCTCTGGATCGATTTCATCCTTAATATGTTCTTCAATATAATCAATCACTTGTTGCAGCAGAAGTAACTGTTGGATATCTATCACCTCAACAAAATAACATAATCTACTAAATTATAAATTATTTTTGAACAAGTGCATCAATATTCTTTCTGTTGAAATTCTTCTGGTTGTACTTCATTATAAAGATAGAGACATTTGTATAAGTATATTTTTATGAAGGAAGTAGATTATGACGGAAGAAAATATAACCCGAATTCATTTGGATGGCAAAGAAATTATATTAATTGGTACTGCTCACGTTTCCAAACAAAGCGTGGAGCAAGTTAAAGCGGTCATTGACCGAGAACGCCCTGATTCTGTTTGTATCGAGCTAGATGACCAACGTTACAAGTCGATTATGGAAGGCAACAAATGGAGAGAAACGGATATATTTAAGGTTATAAAAGAAAAAAAGGCAACACTCCTTTTAATGAATCTCGCCATTTCTTCTTTTCAAAATCGATTAGCCAAGCAATTTGATACAAAACCAGGCCAGGAAATGATCCAAGGTATTGAATCAGCAAAAGAAATAGGGGCTGAGCTCGTTTTAGCCGACCGTAATATCCAAATTACTTTTTCGAGAATTTGGAGTAATGTTAGCTTTTGGGGAAAAGGACAGCTGCTAACTTCTATTTTCTATAGCATTTTCAATAAAGATTCTATTTCAGAAGAAGAACTTGAGAAAATGAAAACGCAAGATACATTAAATGCTGCTCTCGCTGAAATTTCGGAAGCGTTTCCTAGATTAAAGAAACCTTTAATTGATGAACGAGATCAATACTTAGCTCAAAAAATTAAAGAAGCACCTGGTGAGAAGGTCGTGGCAGTTCTAGGGGCGGCACACGTTCCAGGAATTACAAAAGAAATTCATAATGACCAGGATTTACAAGCTCTAACCAAAGTAAAACCAAAATCTAAAACACCTCAAATTATCGGTTGGGCAATCCCAGTGCTCATTGTTGCCCTAATTGCGGTTACCTTTTTTCTTAATCCATCTGCTGGTATGGATCAAGCGATTAGCTGGATACTTTGGACTGGAATCACAGCAGCGATTGGTGCTACTGTTGCATTAGGACACCCACTGGCTATTTTAGCCGCCTTTTTGGCAGCACCAATCACCACCCTGCATCCTTTATTGGCAGCAGGCTGGGTATCGGGGATTGTACAAGCTTACATCAAACGTCCAAGTGTGGCAGACTTTGAAACATTATCAGAAGATGTTTTCTCTATTAAAGGCTTTTGGCGTAATAAATTTACAAGGGTTCTGCTAGTCACCATCCTTACCAACATTGGAGGTTCATTTGGAACCTTTATTGGGGGAGCTGACGTTATCCGTACTTTCTTAAATAATTTATAGGAGTGGTAACTTCCGATTGGAAGGTGCCTTTGACGTCTACCACAGTTCTTGGAGCTGTGGTATTTTTTGTGGGATATCATTTTGGCAAGTAAATCGGGGATTCGGCACGTAAATTGGGCAATTGGCACGTAAATCTGTAAAACGGCACGTAAATATAAAGAAGGTCATTTAAAAGTGATCTAACATTGGAATCAATGCTCTCAAACCATTTTTGTAAAATGTTGTCGAACGTTTACTGGGTAATAGGGCAGTGGGCTGAAGTAGAATAGAGGTAATAGACTAGTATAAGGGGTTGGAAATGGTTGAATATTTATCTCATCCGACATGGTGAAGCAGAGCATAATGTGGATAAAACGGTAATGGCACATACTCATGATTCACAGCATAGTTTAACCGAACTAGGACAGAAACAAGCACAGGTAACAGCTGAATTTTTTAAAACAATCGTCAGTCCAAAGACTGTTATGTATAGTTCTCCTTATTTAAGAACGATTCAAACGGCAAAGGCGATTCATTCTTTATTGCCAGAAGAGGTTCCTTTTTTCGAGAACCCACTAATAAGAGAGTGGGAGCTTGGTAATCTTTATGACTTTACGGATCGCACTCCTGAGAAGAAGAAGGAGTTTAAAGCAGCGGGTCAATTTTACTTCCGCTTTCAAAATGGAGAATCATTGGCTGATGTTTACTTGCGGGCAACAATGTTCATGAATACAGTGGTAGAGCGTGTTAAACAGCAGCAACGATATGAAAATGTTGTCATTGTTACACATGCAGCCTTCATTCATATGCTTCTAACCTTTTTGATGAATTGGCCAATAGAGGATTTGAAAAATTTCAAACCGGTAGAAAACGCATCCGTAATTAAAATAAATGAAGTAGATGGAGATTATCAGTACGAGAAAATTTTCGTACCGGTCGTTAACTAAAACCAAACAATACACCTCTAATCATTCGATTGGGGGTGTATTGTTTTCTTGAAATAATTTCATTTTTTTCTAATATAGGAAATCAATAGTTTGATTGATGAAAAGCAAAGGGAAAACGTTTTCAAGAATATTTTTAATTATTTTAATTGACTGAAAAATATAATTATATTATTATTCTAGTAACACATAATCTTTCGTCATACGAATGGTTAGTAAATTTATCCAAGAAAGGGAAGGGAACGTTTATGTCACAGATGTTAGCTTTAGTCATTCTTATGCTTATTTTATTTATTGGAGATTTAGTTGCAGTACGAACAAAAGCGTGGGTACCTTCTATTTTCGTTTGCGCCGTCCTCTTCCTACTTGGATATTGGACATTCTTTCCACAAGATATCGTAGCGTTGGCAGGAGTTCCGCCGGTTGTTGCTACAATGATGATGTACTTATTAATTACCAATATGGGAACTTTATTATCGCTTCAGGAACTGAAAAATCAATGGAAAACGATTGTTATTGCCCTCTCTGGGATTTTAGGAATCATCGCTGTTTTGTTTGGAATTGGAACATTCATTTTTGGTTATGAGACGATTGTTGTCGCTATTCCTCCTTTAGTAGGTGGTGTCGTATCGGCATTGATTATGTCAGAGGGAGCTAAAGAAGCTGGTCTTGCCACATTATCTGTTTTTGCCATCGTCATTTATGTCATGCAAGGATTTGCTGGATACCCAATCACTTCCATCGTCTTGAAAAAAGAAGGAAAGAGACTTCTGCAGCAATATCGCAGTGGGCAGCTTTCGACAGAAGCACAGGGGAAAGCAGCTGCGGAGGTCGCGGCTACTACAGCAGTTGTTGCAAAGCCTGAATTAAAGCTCTTTAAAAATATGCCGGAAAAATATAATACAGATTTCTTTAAGTTTTTAAGACTATCATTGGTAGCATACCTTGCCTATCTGACATCTACTCTAGTAGCACCAATCGTTACGATCAGCCCGTTTGTTCTCTGCTTATTGTTCGGTGTAATCGCAACGAGTGTTGGGTTCCTGGAAAAGCAGGTTTTACAAAAAGCGAATGGTTTCGGATTTGCCATCATGGCGCTTATGCTCTTTATCTTTGACGGTTTAAAACAAGCAACACCAAGCATGATGCTTGAAATTATTTATCCACTTGTCGGAACCATCGTATTAGGTGTGATCGGGATGTATATCTTCTCCTTCATTGCCGGAAAAATTTTAAAAGTGAGTAAGGAAATGGCGTTCGCTGTTTCACTAACAGCTTTATATGGATTTCCGGCCGATTACATTATCACAAACGAAGTCATCAAATCTTTAACAGAAGATGAAAAAGAAAGAGAAATGCTGACTAGCAATATGCTGCCTCCTATGCTAGTTGGAGGTTTCATAACCGTTACCATGGTGTCAGTCGTACTAGCAGGTATCTTTGTAGGATTCTTGTAAGAAAGGGTTTGAAGTAAATGGAAACAAGAGTGGAAACAATTCTTGAGCTCGTGCAAGAACGAGTGGAAAGTCACATTGACACATTGAGTACCTTTACCGCGACACCGGGTAAAGGTACTACTCGGCTTACGTATAGTCCTGAAGATTTGCAAGCGCGTCAGTATATCAAAGAAAAAATGAAAGAATACGGTCTAAGTGTTCGTGAAGATGGGTTTGGTAATATTTTTGGAAAGCTTGAAGGAACGTTAAAGGATGCGCCAAGTGTCCTTATTGGTTCTCATTTTGATTCCGTCCCAAATGGAGGCTCCTATGATGGTCCAGCTGGAGTGGTGGCAGGTCTTGAAGTGGCCGCACTTTTTGCTGAGAACCAATTAACACCAAAATATCCTTTAGAAGTGATTGCGCTTGTCGAAGAAGAAGGTTCAAGATTTGGCGGAGGACTGATGGGATCTCGTGGAATAGTAGGCTTACTAAATGAGGAAGATTTTAATAGTTTAAAAGATAAAGACGGCATTTACGCAGTTGAAGCGATGAAGGAAATTGGGCTCGATCCTACTCTTCCTAAAAAAAGAGACCCGAAGTCCATGAAAGCATACTTGGAATTGCATATTGAACAAGGACCCATCCTTGAAGAAAAAGGTATCCCAATTGGCGTGGTCGAAGCTATTGTCGGTTTAACTCAATTAGAAGTAACTGTAAAAGGACAAGCCGGACATGCTGGTACCACTCCAATGGACAGGAGAGCGGATGCATTAGTCACCACCGCCAAGATGATTGCACAATTCCCGCAGTTTGCGGAATCAGAGGGTGAAGATACAGTCGTCACAACTGGCCGCTTAAATGTATTCCCAAATGGGGCGAATGTCATTCCTGAAAAAACGGTGTTTACCGTAGATATTCGTTCAGGAAAGGAAGAACACGTTTTGAATGTTATCCAAAAAGTAAAAGACTTAGCGGGTTCATATTGTGGTAGGGGTATTGAAGTAAGTGTTGAGCAGCTTTTATATATTCAACCAAAAGAGATGAATAAGGATATTGTCTCTTTGCTAAAGAAAAAGAGTAGTGAGTTAGATATCCCTAAGTGTTCTATAAACAGCGGTGCAGGACATGATGCGATGGTCTTTTCCGATTTTACAAATGCAGGCATGCTTTTTATTCCGAGTAAAGATGGTCTAAGCCATTGTCCGGAGGAATGGTCTGATTCGCGCCATGTGGCAAATGCAGTCCATATTCTATATGAGGCAGCCAAAAAGTTAACGGAGGCGGAATAAAAATGATTCATGCAAAAATTAAAGAAGCGATTCAAACATATAGTGAAGAACTAACACAATTACGCAGAAAGCTCCATTCTGAACCAGAATTATCCTGGGAGGAATTCAAAACTACTCAATTTGTCTGTGAGTACCTTGATGATTTAGGAATCTCATACAGAAAGACCGAACCAACCGGTGTGATTGCGGAAATTCAAGGGGGAAAGCCAGGTAATACCGTTGCCTTAAGAGGGGACATGGACGCATTGCAAGTTGAGGAACTGAACAAAGATTTACCATATGCGTCAACTGCAGAGGGAAAAATGCATGCATGTGGGCATGATGCACACACAGCCATGCTATTGATTGCTGCTAAAGCTCTAAATGATATAAAGGAAGAATTACCAGGTAATGTACGCTTATTGTTCCAGCCGGCTGAAGAAGTAGCAGAGGGAGCGAAAGCGTTGGTAAAACAAGGTGCAATGGAAGGCGTGGATAACGTTTTTGGTATCCACATTTGGTCTCAGATGCCGACCAACAAAGTATCGTGTACACCAGGACCATCCTTTGCTTCAGCAGATTTATTTAAAGTTACATTTAAAGGCAGAGGCGGGCATGGCGCGATGCCTCATGCATGTATTGATGCAGCTGTAGTTGCCTCATCCTTCGTAATGAATGTTCAAACAGTAGTATCTAGAACAATCGACGCCCAACATCCTGCTGTTCTTACGATTGGAAAAATGGTCGTCGGTACAAGGTTTAATGTAATAGCAGAAAATGCTGTAATTGAAGGAACAGTCCGCTGTTTCCACCCTGAAACGAGAGATCATATTGAAACTCAGCTCAAGCATTACGCTGACCAGGTTGCCGCGATATACGGTGCAACCGCAAAGGTGGAATACATCCATGGCACCCGAGCAGTACTTAACGATGAATACAGTGCAAAACTAGTCCAAAAAGTAGCAGCAGAGTCATTTGGTGATGATGTGGTTTATAACGAGAAACCAACAATGGGCGGGGAAGACTTCAGTGAATATCTCGACCATGCACCAGGCAGCTTCGCCCTAGTCGGCAGCGGCAATTCGGAAAAAGACACAGAATGGGCCCATCACCACGGCAAATTCAACATCGACGAAGACGCCCTCGCCACAGGTGCCGAACTCTATGCACAGTATGCATGGGCTTATTTAAATAAGGAAAGTTAAGAGTGAACTATTAACAATAAAAATGGATACCGCCAAAGGCAGAATCCATTTTTAATTTTATTTAGACATTGTCCGCCTGAGGTGGACAGTGTCCACGGGTGGTGACAGGCACTGAAGTGGCACCGAAAGTGCACCGAAGTCATGCTGCTAGATTTAATCTTTGTTTTCGGCGGTAAACTATTTTAGATAGTAAAACACTACACTCATACAGGAATATAAGTGGAATTACTACTAATATATCCGATAGGAAATCGGGTGGTGTGATTAAAACGGCAGTTAATATGAGAACAAAGTAAGAGTATTTTCTAATCTTTTGTAATCGGTATGGGTTCAATACTCCGAGACTTGTTAAGAACATAATCACAACAGGAAGTTCAAATAAAAATCCAAATGGCAATGTCATATGCAGTAGAAATTGAAAATATTTTTCTGTGGTGAAGAAGGTCATAAACATATCCTCCGATAAGGAGAGAAGAAATTGATAAACGATTGGAAAAATGACGAAATATCCGAAGCTGATTCCCACGATAAAAAGTAGGAATAATGCCGGAATATAGGCAAGTGTGACTTTCCGTTCCATTTCCTTCAATGCCGGACGAACAAACAGCCAAATTTGATAGGCAGCCATGGGAATGGTTCCTGAAATGGAAATGACACAGGATAGCATTAAATACACCCATAAAATATCGCTAGGTCCTAAAATGGCCAATTTAACCTCTATATCCTGTACAAGCCATTGATAAATATCCTGTACATAAAGAAAGGCTAAGATGAATAACGCCATAAAAGTTGCAAGTATAATAATGAGTCGTTTTCGTAATTCTTCAAAATGACCAATCAAATCCATATCTTGTGGTTTAGGCAACGTTTTTCCTCCTTTAAAAAAGATGCAAGCACAACATACTGCCTGCATCTTCAAGAAAATATCTATTAAATGGTCTTTTCCTCTTTTTTAAGCTGTACGTTACTAGGGTCCTCATCGGAAACCAATTCACGTGTCGATTTTTTAAATTCCTTTAAGGTAGAACCAACTGCACGGCCTAATTCCGGCAATTTCGAAGGTCCGAAAATGATTAATGCGATGACTAGGACGAGAATTAACCCTGGAATGCCTATGTTCTGAAGCATGGTATGTTTCCTCCTTAGATAACTTTTTGGTTTATTTTTCTATGATGCGCATAATGGAATAGCTTATATTTGGCACTGTTTTTACAAAGATGGCAGCGAAAGCTAACATTTTCTTCCTCTGTAATTAATTTAATGTGGGGAACGAACATTAGTTCTAAGGCATCCTTCACATGGTTTGAACAAACAAACATAATGAGAATTGCTCCTTCCGCAGTTTTACTTAAAGCTTCCACCTTGCACCGCAACTAAACATGAGCGTCCAAAAGTTTGCCCAGGGTATGGATTCCAAGTACTCGGATGCTGTACATCTAAGAACAAAGTAGTTTCGTCTGGGGTTAACCATGGACCAGTTACTTCACAGCCTTTTGGACCTGAAGCAAATTGAATTGGTTCCCCGTAGTTCTTTCCATCAGTTGGAATCATGAACACACCACAGTTTTTATAGGCAGCATATTGATTCGTTTCGGATGCAGCATAATCTTCTACAACCCAGAGGTTACCTTTGCTGTCAAAGTGAAGGTTATCTGGGCAAGTAATCCCGCTTTGCTGACCGCCGGCAATAAACACTTCGAACGTAAAGGATTCACTAGCGTGGTCACCATTTACAGGTGCAAAACGGACAATTTGTCCATGGAAATTTCCGTGACCGGTGTTATTCGTTAAAGCTAAGAAGACTGTACCATCATGAGGATGAATTTCCACGTCTTCCGGACGATCTAATTTTGTTCCGCCTGCAACTTCTCCTGCTTTGCGTGCATTGGTTAGGACATCAGCTTGGTCAGCGAATTGACTCTGCAGCTTAGAATTTGTTGTATAATCGAGCGCAATCCATTTTTGTTGGCTCATGCTGGCCACATATAAAGTCCCGCTTTCTAAAATATCGAAATTGGCTTCACGATTTGAAGGATTGAATTTCTTGCTGCTAATAAATTTATAGAAACACGCGTCACCTTTATCATCGCCCATATAAACAACAACTCTGCCGTCATTGGTTAAGCCCATTGCTGTATTTTCATGAGCAAAACGACCAAGCGCAGTATGCTTTCGTACTGGTCTAGCAGGATTGAATGGATCAACCTCGACTACCCAGCCGTAATGTTCATCAGTAAAATTAGGCCAGCCATAATCATCACCATATTCTGTATTTTCTTCACAGGACAGGACTGTATTCCATAATGTACGTCCGCCGCTACAGTTTCCTAATGAACCAACTACATTCGTTGCGCCATTTACATACTTGCTGCCACGTGCAGGACCTGTTAATTCAATCCGAGTATTACCATCGACACGGCGATTATATGTATCGTCTACTACAAGCTTCCATCCATCTTTTTCTTTTTTTACGTGGATGACAGAACCACCTACTGCTTCTTTTTCCATTTTTAGAAGCTCAGGATAGTTTGCTAGATTTTCCTTTTTAAAAGTAGATTCATTGATTCCTAACATTTTCATATAGTTATCTGGTTCAGGGAATTCGTGATTTACCCAGATCAAGCCTTCTTCAGAATTGTTTCCACCTTTTAAGCTATCGATTGGAAAATATACAGTAAGGTCTGCTGAGTCCCCAAATTTTTCGCCTTTAGAATTTATAACATCTCCATAAGAAGCAATAATAGAATAGTTGTATCCATTAGGCAGTACCATCTCGTTTTCCCAAGTACGACTAACTGGTTTGAACGGTGTAGTCAGCGGCTTGCCCTTTCCAGATGGCTGTCCATTCATTAAATGGTCTCCAGTCATAGCGTTACCTGTTAATGCTCCAATCCCAGATGATGCGGCAACTAATGCGGCAGTACTACTGCCAACATAAGTTAAAAATAAACGGCGATCCATTTAATCATTCTCCCTTTTAAGTGATTTAGTAACCTTCTCCTATGATTATAGGGAGTTCCAAACCCAATGTTAATTAAGGGAATGTAAAGATTTGTTAAGAAAAAATAAATTACTTTAATTATCTGTAAATATTATAAAGGGCTGTCAAAAAGAAAAAGTTTGTTACGTACGTTATAAGTTGTGGATTGCTTAAGGTTAGGCTTTCTTCAATTTGTAATGGTAATAGCTACTTATTTTGGAAATGTTTATTGATTACTTTTATAATAGCGCTATGGGTGAATTTCTTTTATCAGGTAATGAATACTATATATACAGTGTGAATGGAGGGGATAAGACGATGGAGGGTTTTCATCAAAGTCCAAATATCTTTGTCGGCGAAGTCAATATTAAAGTAAAAAATTTAGATGATGCTTTAACTTTTTATCAAAATATTATGGGTTTCAAAGTACTAGAGAAAACAGATCGTAAAGCAGTGTTAACCACAGATGGGAAAACATCGTTAGTGACTCTAGAGCAGCCTGAAAATGTGATACCGAAAGAAGGACGAATGTCAGGACTTTATCACTTTGCTATTTTACTGCCAAGTCGTGCGGATTTATCTGTCTTTTTGCGGCATTTTCTTGGTACGGGATATCCACTCGGTGCAGCTGATCATTATGTAAGTGAAGCACTTTATATTACCGATCCAGATGGTAACGGGATAGAAGTGTACCGAGATCGCCCTTCAAATGAGTGGACCTGGAAAAATGGATTAGTGGACATGGCAACAGTGGAACTGGATGGGAATGGTATTTTGGCGGAAAGTGACGCGGAATGGAAGGGATTGCCTTCTGGTACTATCATGGGACATATTCACCTTCATGTTGGAGATTTACAAAAAGCAGAAGATTTTTACACAAAAGGGCTTGGATTTACTATTGTAAGTCACTATCCTCAAGCGGTCTTTTTATCCACTGGAGGTTACCACCATCATATTGCCATTAATACTTGGCAGGGAGTGGGGGCCCCAACGCCACCTCAAAATAGTGTGGGACTAAATTGGTATACGCTCGTCTTTCCAGATGAGGCAGCAAGAGAATCCGCGATTAAACAATTACAGCAATTAGGGTTCCCTCTACAGAAAGATGCAAATTATTTTGAGGTAAGCGACCCATCAGGAAATCATATTAGATTGGTGATATAAAATTCATGATTAAGCCTGTTCCCTGTGAAAGTGCAGAGGAATCTGGCTTTTTTTTGTTGTAATGAAATTGGAAAAATATCCAATATTTATTGTTTTTTGTCAATAATGGTGGTATAGTACATTACAACAGTAATGTACTATATAGAAAGGAGGAAAAGGGTTGATTCTTAATATGGACGGAACGAGGCCAATTTATTTGCAAATTTCCGAATGGCTGGAGAGAGAGATTTTGAACGGAAATTTTGAAAGTGATCAAAAAATTTATTCTCAGTATCAGCTTGCGGAAATGTTTACGATTAATCCAGCGACAGCAGCAAAGGGTTTAACTCTTTTGGTAGAGGAGAACATTCTATTTAAAAAACGTGGACTCGGTATGTTTGTAACTAGTAATGCTAAAGAAATCATTATGAACAAGCGGAAAAATCAAACCTTAAAACGACTAGTCCTTGAAATTGTCACGGAAGCCAAACGGTTGAATGTTAGCAAAGAGGAACTAATTCAAATGATAAATGACGTAAATACAGGGGAGGCAGGGGAATGAGCATCATTGAATGCAGAGGATTGACCAAAGTTTATGGGAAAACAAAAGCGCTGAATAATCTTTCATTTACAATTGAAGAAAATAAGATTACGGGTTTAATAGGACGTAATGGTGCCGGCAAAACTACGCTGCTAAAAATAATTGCTGGTTTCTTGCGAGAGACTTCAGGTGAAATAGAGATTTTTTCAGAAAAGCCGTTTAACAATTTAATAGTCTCAGCCAATTTAATTTATATTAATGACCAAATGAAATTTCCAACGGCATTAACACTGAAGGAAGTATTACATGTATGTGCATCCTTTTATGAAAAATGGGATCACGACCTTGCTAGTCGTCTTTTTGACTACTTTTCTTTGCAGCCAACTCAACATTATAACGACCTTTCGAAGGGAATGAAAAGTACATTTAATATGATAGTAGGTTTATCTGCACGCTGTGCCTTAACCATGTTTGATGAACCAACCACTGGGATGGATGCCGCTGTTAGGAAGGATTTTTATCGGGCGTTACTTAAAGATTACATTGCTTACCCCCGCACCATATTACTCTCAAGTCATCACCTAGATGAGATAGAGGATTTATTAGAGGACATTCTGCTTATTAAGGAAGGTAAAGAACTTCTTCATATTCAAATAGAAGATTTAAAAGAATGGGCAATTGGAGTTCAAGGGTTGACCACTACCGTGAAAGAATGGACGAATAATCGAGAGGTCATCCATTCAAATGGCATTGGACTAGATCGTATGTATGCAGTGATAAAAAATGATTTTTCTGAGTCTGAAAAACAACAGGGCAAAGCGGCAGGACTGGCGATCACTCCTGTATCTTCAAGTGATGTATGCGTGTATTTAACAAGAAAAACAAAAGGGGGAATTGATGATGTCTTTATCAAGGATTAGGTTGCGGGATATCATAAAAAAGCAATATGCTTATAAGCTTCGGGATTATATTCAAGTGTTTATGTCACTTGTCTTTATTCAGATGTTAGCCATTTTGTTCTCTTTTAACGGTGTGGGAATGATGGGCACAAGCAGTAATACATTTGATATTAATGTTCATTTTTATTCAGCTGATATTGTCGTTACTTTCACGATGTTATGGGCTTTAATTACCTCCATTCTCATCACGACTCAAACCTATAGAAATGATGATTTCGCATTTATTACAAACAGATTTAGCAGTAACTTATCCAATATGCTGTTTTTACTAACAGCGAGTTTGGTTGGGGGCTTCACGGCTATGCTGTCCAGTAACGTAATGAGAATACTAATGTATGTATTTGGCAGAACTGAATACTTATACACACCAACCGCTGTGTCTGAATGGCTAATTGGCTCTATCGCTACTATCCTCTATGTTTTACTTTTCTCGGCATTAGGTTATTTCTTCGGAACACTGGTACAGATTAATAAGGTATTTGTTGTTTTGCTGCCTGCTTTATTTATTGGGATTTTGATTATTGGTGCTGGTACTATGAATGGTACAGTCTTAAATAACGTTTTTGAATTTATTTTTATGGAGTCATCTCTGGTTATATTTATGGTTAAAATAGTTATTTTGGCTGCCTTGCTTTTTTCAAGTTCAGCACTTATGTCGAATCGAATGGAGGTGAGGTAGATGATTTCGTTTGTACCAATATTAATCGTTATCATCATGGTAATTTCCATCACTGCTCTTCTGGTAAAACTATCAAAAAGCAGCAGTATGAAAAATTTCTTCTCTGGGAATCGAATTCGCTGGATTCTTGTTGGCTATATAAGCATCCTGATAATATGTACTGGCTTGAGTCCTTTGCTGCCTAAGGGTGAAATAACCTACAAAGAGGTTGATGTAAATCAACTGGAAAGAGATAGCAGGGAGTTATATGAGGCAGCAATTCAGGGGAATATTGAAAACGTGGATAGTAAATATATCTTAAAGACTTGGAACCTTGATTATTCTGAAAAACAGCTAAATATTGCTGTTACAAATGAGGAATTTCTAAACGCAGTGATAATCGTAGAGAGAAAAAACGATAATGATGGTAAAATTGAAGCGGCCTTTTATAAAACGGGATCAAGTATTAATGACATGGCTATCTCAGAATTAGATAAACCCCTTCGAATGGAAATGGGAAAAAATACATTGAGACTACAGAATCCTGAAAAATTGAAACTAGAATTCTCTCAATTTCAACATGCATTCCCAATTAACCAATTTACCGGTAAAGGCGATTTCAGTGATTCAAACAACTTCTATGAAGGAACCAGCATCCTTTACCTGAAAATTCCAAATGACCTAGAACTTAATACGACATTCGAAATTGATATACAATACGTGGAATGATTACCGTTTGGGTGAATAAACAAAAACCTAATCCCTTATTATCGGGATTAGGCTTTTTACTATCTAAATACCTTACTACATTTATGCAGATTTACTCATTCGAATATTCTTTTCTTTTGGCTTTTTAGAAGATATATACACTCCGCCTAAAATTAAAATAAACCCAGTGATCATTGACAGATGAATGTCTTCATTCAGAACCATAGCTCCCCAGAACATAGCGGATATCGGAACAAGATATGTGACTAAGGAAGCAAATTCGGGACTTCCTTTTTGAATACAATAATAATACAAAAGATATGCTATACCAGATCCGAAAACGCCAAGACCAACTAATCCCCAAAAAATAGATGGCTCAAGAATCATTGTAAAAATTGATCGATCTGTGATGAGTACCATAATTAAACTAATAATAGCGGAAACTAATAGTGTACTAAGGGAAATCATAGTAACGCTAACCGTTGATAAGTATTTCTTTGTAAGGTGTGTTGAAAAACCGTAACATAGAGTAGCACCAACCATCGTGAATAAACCAACAGCTGACTGATCCTTTATGTTCGTAATATCAACACCCGACAAAATAATAATTCCAGTGAATCCTAGTGCAATCCCTAACCACTGAAACAACCGTAATTTATTTTGAAAGAATAGAAAACCGATGATCAGAGTCCAAATCGGTGTGGTCGCATTTATCAGTGAAGCATAGCTGCTAGTTATCTTCGTCTCACTTAGCGCAATTAAAAACCAAGGAATTGCATTATTTAATAATGAAACAAGAATAATAATTCCTAACGGTAACCCTTTAAATCCCTTCCAATCATTTCGAAAAGCAATAATCAATAAAAGAATAACCGTCCCAAATAAACATCGTCCAAAAACTACTCCCCAAGCTCCGATTGGCTCAACTAAAAGTTTAATAAATAAAAAGGACGTTCCCCAAATTAAACTAAGTGTAAATAAAGCCCCATATAACCTTGCCATCTTTCTCATCCCCTATCCATACACAAAGATAAACCAGGTGCCTTCTATCGTCAATCACTATAATAATTTCAAAAAGATTTGATATAATGGTAAACAGTTATGGTGACAGGCACCGCTCGTGGACACTGTCCGTGTGGAATGGACAGTGTGAATTTAAGGCAGTCTGTCACCTTTTTAAAATATAAAAGATACCTTGGAGAGGAGCGGGACATTTGAGTATTACTTTAAGTCAGAAACAGATCAAAGAAATGTGCGGAACTGTCTCCTTTAAACGAGGGGATTCTTTTTATAGGGCGGGGAAAGTATCGTTTGATTATTTTAGTCCTAATCGTTGTGAAGCCACTGTTAAGGGTACGGAAGATTTCTATGTCACTGTAAATAATGAAGAGAATGGTGATCTTCACACAGCATGCAGTTGTCCAACCCTCCTATCCGTAAAAACAGATTGTCAACATATAGCAGCCGTCTTACTTACGATATATGAACATCAACAGCGAGGAACAGTTCCTGCTGTGCAAAATGCTGAACCGGTAGATTCTTCAACAAATCAGGCACTGACAAAAGGATTGCTCACCCTTTTCACAGATCAACCCAAAAGATCGAGTGGGCATCAGCTTCATTTTGAGAATAGACAAGTTCTTGAAGCAAATTTTCTATGTAAACCTGTAGATATTGGCAAGGGAAGGAAGCTGATTGGAATAGAAATGGAGATTGAACACGTAAAAGTGGAAGATATCCGCCATTTTCTATCTCAGGTAAAAGATGGGCTTCCAAGTGCGCTTTCCGATACGTTCATCTTCAGTACTAGCCTACATTGCTTTCAAAAAGAGACAGATGTTGTGATTCAGCAGCTTTTTCTTGTTCTGCAAGATGAAAAAGCTTACGTTGATGCAATGCCAGAGAACTTAGAAGAATCATCCTCCCAAGATCTTTTGCTCATTCCACCATCGTCTTTTGAACAACTATTACCTTTGCTTGTAAGAGCTTCACAAGTGAAAGTTGAAAATGATGGGGAAACATACGAAGGTCTTGTCCTAACGGAAAAAATGCTGCCTTTACAGTTTGTCTTTACGTCTTCAGAAGCAGGAGGCTGCCATTTAAGGATTAAAGGATTAAATCATTTAACGGTATTGGATTCTTATCACTTTGTTCTATATAAGGATAAATTTATTAGGCTTGAAGAAACGGAAAGCAAACGATTAGCAAACCTTAAAGAAATGTTGGAAGCTTCAAAAACTAATCAAATTGAGATTCCGCCAGAACAAATGGATTATTTTCTAGAAAACGCGGTACCAGGTTTAAAAAAACTCGGTAAGGTTGAACTGCCTCAAAATTTAACCTGCCACTTTGTCAAGAAGCCTTTGATTGCCAAACTTTACTTGGACCGTGTGAAAGATCGTCTGTTAGCCGGATTGGAGTTTCAATACGATAATTTCGTGATAAACCCGTTGGAAAACCGAGAATTACGGAACGGTCCTGTACTAATTAGGGATGTAGAAAAGGAAAATCAAATACTCCAACTGATGGAGGATAGTTCTTTTGCCAATACGGACAGCGGTTATTACTTGCATAACGAAGAGTTGGAATATGAATTTTTATATCATGTTGTTCCAAAGCTGCAAAAGCTCGTACAAATTTATGCAACAACAGCTGTCAGGAACCGGATATTTAAAGAAAATACAATACCAAAAATAAGGGTAAAGGTAAAAAAAGAACGGACCAATTGGCTTGAATTTAAATTTGAAATGGATGGAATTCCGGAGAAACAGATTAAAGAAGTTTTATCTGCGCTTGAGGAAAAAAGGAAATATTATCGGTTGCGGAACGGGACTCTGCTCTCGTTGGAAACAAGAGAGTTTGATGAGATCAATCGTTTTCTTCAAGCAGTTCCGATACAGGCGGAAGATCTCGAAGCAGGGTTGAATATTCCCATCGTTCGCGGTATTAAACTTCTTGATGCTGTTGAAGATTCAACATTTACCTTAGAGGAGTCGTTTCGTCAGTTTTTGGATACCATCCAAAATCCAAGTAGTATGGAGTTTGAGGTGCCTGAATTAGTAGCGCCGATTTTGAGAGGTTATCAAGTTCATGGCTACAAATGGATGAAAACTCTTGCTAGTTATGGTTTTGGAGGAATTCTCGCAGATGATATGGGACTAGGAAAAACACTTCAAAGTATTACCTATATCCTTTCGGAGCTTCCTTTCATTCGTAAAAATAAGCTTCCAATTCTGATTGTCTGCCCAGCGTCACTAACCTATAACTGGCTTAGTGAAATCAAGAAATTTGCACCTGGAATGCAAGCTGTCATCATAGACGGAGGTAAGTCGGAGCGGACAGCACAACAAAAACAGACCGTTGATAAAGATGTTGTCATTACATCCTATCCTTTGTTGCGTAAGGATATTGAGTGGTACGAAAAACAAGCCTATCATACCGTGTTTTTCGACGAAGCACAGGCATTTAAAAACCCAATAACTCAAACAGCAAGAGCGGTAAAGAGAATCAAGGCTGATTATCGGTTTGCTCTAACGGGTACTCCTGTGGAAAATTCATTGGAGGAGCTGTGGTCCATCTTTCATGTGGTATTTCCAGAACTATTTCAAGGGCTGAAGGATTATAGCCACTTAACGAGAAAGCAGATTGCCAGAAGGGTTCACCCATTTTTACTTCGGAGGTTGAAGGAGGATGTCTTGTCAGAGCTTCCAGAGAAAATTGAATCTGTTGACTTAGTGGAGATGCTCCCGGCACAGAAGAAGCTCTATGCCGCCTATTTAGCAAAACTGCGCCATGATACCCTAAAGCATTTGGATAAGGACACACTTCGAAAAAATAAGATTAAAATCCTTGCTGGTTTGACAAGGCTGCGACAAATCTGCTGTCACCCATCCCTATTTGTTGATGGGTATAAAGGGAGTTCTGCAAAATTTGAACAGCTGCTAACGATTATTGAAGAATCGAAGCAGGCTGGAAGAAGAGTGTTGATATTTTCACAGTTCACGAAAATGCTGCAACTAATCGGGAGGGAAATGGATATTCAAGGGCTGCCTTACTTCTATCTTGATGGACAAACCCCATCAGAAGAAAGGTTAGAACTAACAAATCGATTTAATGCTGGAGAACGTGATCTTTTTCTTATTTCCTTGAAAGCTGGCGGAACGGGTCTTAATTTAACTGGTGCAGACACCGTTATCCTTTATGATCTTTGGTGGAATCCAGCGGTTGAGGAACAAGCAGCAGACCGGGCACACCGCATGGGGCAAACAAATATTGTACAAGTCATCAAACTGGTTGCGCGGGGCACAATTGAAGAAAAAATGAATGAACTGCAGGAGAAAAAGAGAGAATTAATAGAGCAAATTATTGATTCAAAAGATAAAGCAACTTCTTCTCTTACTGAAGAAGATATTCGAGAGATATTGATGATTTAAAGAATAAATCATAAGTACAAGTTGATGAAATAAAAAGCTAAAGGTGTCCTTCTAATTAGGATTCTTTAGCTTTTTTTATCCACTCTCTTATATCATCCGTTCAAAGAACCAATAAAAGCCAATTAAACTAAGTATTGCCGAAGTACTAAATACCATTTGTGTTTGCCAACGGAATTTCTAAGGTACCAAATTAGGGGAGACACTAAGATTAAAATGACTACTTGTCCAATTTCAACTCCAAGGTTAAAAGAGAGGAGAGGGACAGTTATTTTCCCACTTAACTTACCGATAAGGATCTCTGCAAATCCAAATCCATGTATCAATCCAAAGAAGAATATTACAAGCCATCGCCATTTATTAGTTTTAGCCCAAATGTTTTCAACTGCATCATAAATGATACTAAGAGCAATCAGTGGTTCAATGATACTCCCTGGAATGATCACTGTTTTTGAAACAGCCAGGGCTAACGTAATACTATCGATGGTCAGCTTTTAAAACCATTTCGTAAGAAGCGTAACTTTTTTTAAATAAAATTTATTATTTGTATTGATTTTTTAAAAGAATGATAGTAATATAGTAAATCTGACGAGGAAACAATGAAAAACAGATTGGTTCTTCCTTAGTGATTAAAATATAAGTTGACTACATGGATATTATTTAGTATTATAAGTTCTGTTGTCGATTTCGAAAAGATATTTTAAAAAAGTAATTGACGCGATTGAAGCGAAATGTTATATTAATGTTCTGCTTCAAAAACATTGCTCTTTGAAAACTAAACAAACAAGAACGTCAACAAACAATTTTTTAGCTTTTTATAAAAGCTAAGCCAACGTAACTTTTATGAGC
>NZ_BAWM01000001.1 GCF_000759675.1 Neobacillus niacini
AATGAAAGGGTATGGATAGAGAATCATCAAAGAAAAAGTTGAAAACAATTGCTTTTGATTTTACACAATAATCAGGACTTGACTGAAAAAGCTGAGATGAGGGAATCAAAAGGAGTCTTTGGTTCCCTTCAAAAAGAAAAAAGCTGAGTTGAGGGAATCAAAAGGAGTCTTTGGTTCCCTTCAAAGGGAAAAAGCTGAGATGAGGGAATCAAAAGGAGTCTTTGGTTCCCTTCAAAGGGAAAAAAGCTGAGATGAGGGAATCAAAAGGAGTCTTGGGTTCCCTTCAAAGGGAAAAAAGCTGAGTTGAGGGAATCAAAAGGGGTCTTGGGTTCCCTTCAAAGGGAAAAAAGCTGAGATGAGGGAATCAAAAGGAGTCTTGGGTCCCCTTCAAAGGGAAAAAAGCTGAGTTGAGGGAATCAAAAGGAGTCTTTGGTTCCCTTCAAAGGGAAAAAAGCTAAGCTGAGGGAATCAAAAGAAGTCTTGGGTTCCCTTCAAAAGGAAAAAAGCTGACTAAAGGGAATCAAAAGGGGTCTTGGGTTCCCTTCAAAGGGAAAAAAGCTGAGTTGAGGGAATCAAAAGGGGTCTTGGGTTCCCATCAAAGGGAAAAAAGCTGAGTTGAGGGAATCAAAAGGGGTCTTGGGTTCCCATCAAAGGGAAAAAAGCTGACTAAAGGGAATCAAAAAAGTCTTGGTTACTTCAGAATGAAAAAGGATTAAAGAATCATACATAATGAGCAGATGTTCTATGCCCGACTAGTTTAAAGTGCTTAGATAGAATCCTTCGTATCGCTTTCTTTGATTTGATTCCACCGCACCAATCGTAAATATCAGTAGTTGTAATCTTTTTATCAGGAAAAAGTAATGTAAACTCCTTCACGCTCCTCAAAACAGCTGCTTCTACCGCCTCTACGTCCCTACATTCCTTACATATCAACGACTCGTCTAAGAAAAAGGTCTTACAGTGCTTGGGGCAGGTTATACCCTTTTTCAACTTTTCGTAGGAATATTCGGGTAATCGTGTATAGGGGGATTCTTCTTGGTGATGGTCCACTAATTGTTGCGCTAACTGATAGTGTTTTTTATTAAGTTTTACCGGTCTGGTATTTAGTTTTTTCAAAAAGCGGTTAAGCTGTGTTGGAAAAATAATTGCAGGATGGATTGAGGTTGTATATAAGTGGAATTCGGGATTGATGAAAATTAGATAGGATTCGATTGGAAAATGAAATCCTAAATCATGTAGGAGTCTTCGAAGTAAGGTTTCACAACGTTCTAGCTGGTGTAAAGGATTCTTTTCAGGTTTACCTGCAGGCGTGTACCATTTATCCTCCTTGATAGAGTGATCCCCTTCAAAATTCTTAACATCTAAAAGGTAAATCCTCTCATAGGCAATAATCAAAGTGTCAATTTGGAATTTTGATCCGTTATATTCAAGTAACAAATCATTGAGGACCAGCCACTCATCCGTTAAACCTCTGAGCCATCCATCGCTTTTTAGCTCGCCTTCATATCCCTTTACAAGGTTTGTGTAGGTTACTCCCTCCTCGTAAGAAAACTCCATTCGGGCATGTAAATAGTGTAAAAGAACCAATTCAAATTTTTCTGGCCTCTGTCTAAAAATCATATAACACTTCCTTATTATTATTTTAATAAAACTCTTAATACCTATTTTATGGAAAACCAACATTCAATACAAGGTAGATTCATAAATTAATATTTTACGAACATATTTTAATAAATTTATATAAATCGTTCGTGTTTTGTTGACTTTTACCCATGGATATTGTTAAACTTGTGTGTGGAAAAAGAAAAGCGTATATAATTTGGAGGTGCCTTTATGACATCAGTAGTGGTAGTTGGTACACAATGGGGAGACGAAGGAAAGGGTAAAATAACTGATTTCCTTTCTGAGAATGCAGAAGCAATTGCTCGTTATCAAGGTGGAAATAACGCCGGTCATACCATCAAGTTCAATGGAGAAACATATAAATTACACCTAATTCCATCCGGGATTTTTTATAAGGAAAAAATCTGTGTGATTGGAAATGGAATGGTTGTGGATCCGAAGGCACTTGTTGCGGAACTAGCTTATCTACATGAAAAGGGAATTACAACCGATAACCTTCGTATTAGTAATCGCGCACATGTAATCCTTCCTTACCATTTAAAGCTTGACGTTGTTGAGGAAGAAAGTAAGGGTGCCAATAAAATTGGAACCACTAAAAAAGGAATTGGACCTGCTTATATGGACAAGGCAGCTCGCGTCGGAATCAGAATAGCTGACCTCCTTGAGCGTGATGTTTTTGAAGAAAAGCTTGAACGAAACCTGGCTGAAAAAAATCGTTTATTTGAACGTATTTATGAAACCACAGGATTCACAAAAGAGGAAATCTTAGATGAGTATTATGAATATGGTCAGCAAATTAAACAATATGTTTGCGATACATCTGTCGTATTAAATGACGCTTTAGATGAGGGAAAACGAGTTTTATTTGAAGGTGCTCAGGGAGTTATGTTGGATATCGACCAAGGAACTTACCCATTTGTAACATCTTCGAATCCAGTAGCTGGAGGCGTTACGATTGGTTCAGGTGTGGGTCCATCAAAAATTACCCATGTGGTGGGAGTTTGTAAGGCATATACCTCTCGCGTAGGTGACGGACCGTTCCCAACTGAATTACATGATGAAATCGGTAATCAAATCCGTGAAGTCGGTCGTGAATACGGTACGACTACAGGACGTCCACGTCGTATTGGCTGGTTTGATAGTGTGGTTGTTCGCCATGCACGCCGGGTCAGCGGTCTGACTGATCTGTCTTTGAATTCTATTGATGTATTATCAGGTATTGAAACCTTAAAGATTTGTACAGCATACAGCTATAAAGGTGAGTTAATTACGGAATACCCTGCGAGCCTAAAGGTATTAGGTGAATGTGAGCCTGTTTACGAAGAGCTTCCAGGCTGGACTGAGGATATTACAGGAGTTAAATCATTAGATGAATTACCTGTAAATGCACGCCATTATGTTGAACGGGTAACTCAGCTTACGGGTATACCGTTAACAACTTTCTCTGTAGGACCAGATCGCAATCAAACGAATGTTGTTCGCAGTCCTTGGAGACAAATTTAATCACATAAAAGCCCTCATTTTCAGAGGGCTTTTACTTTTAAAAAAACTTTTTTTTAAAAAAGTATTGCACTATATGTACAAGCTATGCTATTATAAAAAGCGTCGTCACAAACAAGACAAACGAAACATCTTAGTAAGAGCCATTAGCTCAGTTGGTAGAGACGATCATAGCACCATGAATATGCTACGAGTTGTACACGCCGAGCTGCTACTTGCGTTACTTACTGAGGCGGGGACACATATAGCAAAATAAGTATAGGTAACAATTTTAAGTAAGAGCCATTAGCTCAGTTGGTAGAGCATCTGACTTTTAATCAGAGGGTCGAAGGTTCGAGTCCTTCATGGCTCACCAAGTTATTTTCGACAGAAAATAACCATAGTTTTTTGCATTAGCAAATTAACTTTCAGTATATATGGCCCCTTGGTCAAGTGGTTAAGACACCTCCCTTTCACGGAGGTAACACGGGTTCGAATCCCGTAGGGGTCATTGGCATTTGATTGTTGGCAAGTGATTGGCAAGTCCGGTCTCCTTGCTGACGATCGATATCAAAAAATATGGTCTGGTAGTTCAGTTGGTTAGAATGCCTGCCTGTCACGCAGGAGGTCGCGGGTTCGAGTCCCGTCCAGACCGCCATAAAAAAGTGGCTCAGTAGCTCAGTCGGTAGAGCAAAGGACTGAAAATCCTTGTGTCGGCGGTTCGATTCCGTCCTGAGCCATAATGAAAAGAAGCTTGCACATGTAAGCTTCTTTTTTATTTGTTACAAATGTAATACTATCGCAACGAAAAATCCAGATATTTACATATTTTTATCGAAGCATGTCTTATTTTGTAAAATGTGGTCATATTCCAATAGCTACCAAAAACGTTGGTATAATAACTTTTACCCACAAATATAGGAAAAAAAGAATACCAAAAACTGGGATAATCTATCTACTAGCAACTCCTACGATTGTAGTAAAATGTCAGGTATTATACAATTTTGTTACATTATAAAGACTAATCGTTATTTACAATTGAATTATGATAAAGTTATAGAGTAGAAAAAGAGGGAAATTTCTTTTGTGGTTATAAAGTACTAGATTAAGAGAGTTGTTTCCGTAATTTAGGAGGATTCCAATGTTATTTTTTAATAAAGGAAAAAAATCAAGTAAATTAGCGAAAAAACAATCCTTGAAAACGGCTGTTATGACAGCGTTTGCGGCTTCCGCATTGATATTTAGCAGTGCGTCTGCTAGTGCTGCTGGCTCCGTTAAATTAACTACTGTATACCATGTATATCATGATGAACAATATTTAGGCACTGTTTCTAATAAAGAGATTGTTGAAAAAATTGTCGAAGAAAAAGCAGTTCAGTTTAAAGAATCCACTCAGGATTTAAACTTAGAATTTGGCTCAGATATTGAGTACATAACAGAGCAGGTTTTTCATTCAACAGCAAATGATAAAGAGACGATCCAAAATCTCGAGAATACGATTCAGCTTCAAGCGGAAGCTTCTTCAATCATCATTGATGGAAACCCTGTTGTTTTCTTAGAAAACAAAGAAACGGCTGAGGATGTTATGAATAGACTTAAACTTAGCTATGTAACACAAGCTCAACTAGATGAAATAGAAGCAAGAAAATCTGCTCCAGCAACTGAGTTACCACCACTGCAAGAAAATGAAACTCGTATATTAGACGTAAGAGTATCTAAAAATGTTTCATTTGATTCAGAAAAAGTTACGCCTGACAAAATTATGTCAGCTGAAGAAGCAGTTACCTTTTTACAAAAAGGTACGCTAGAAGAAAAGAAATATATTGTCCAAGAAGGCGATGTTCTAGGAACGGTTGCCAATAATCATGGATTAAAATTAATTGATTTTCTTGCATTAAATCCTGGTCTTACAGAAGACTCTGTTGTAAAAATTGGTCAAGAAGTCAATGTTACGGCATTAATGCCATTTCTTGAAATTATCGTTGATAAAGAAGAAAATCGAAAAGAAGCTATTCCATTTGCAAATGAAATAGTTGATGACGCTAATATGCCAAAAGGCGAAACAAAAGTGCAGCAAGAAGGTAAAAACGGAGAACGTTCAGTAAACTATCGAATTTCGACACAAAATGGAGCAACTATCAGCAATGTTGTCACAAGTGAGACAGTACTTGCAGAGCCGGTTAATCACATTGTTGTAAAAGGAACAAAGGTGATACCTTCACGTGGTACTGGTACTCTTGCATGGCCAACAAATGGAGGCTATATTTCCAGCCAACAAGGTCAGAGATGGGGTAGAGCACACAAAGGAATTGATATCGCTAGACCTAGTAATAGAACGATAAAGGCTGCTGATAATGGTAAGGTGGTATCTGCAGGCTATGATGGCGGCTATGGTAACAAAATCGTTATTGATCACCAAAATGGTCTTCGTACTGTCTATGCTCACCTAGAATCCATTAGTGTAAGTGTAGGACAAACTGTTTCACAAGGCTCAGCCATTGGTGTAATGGGTTCAACTGGAAACTCAACAGGAGTACATTTGCATTTTGAAGTGTATAAAAATGGAGCACTTCAAAATCCTATAAGCTATTTAAATTAATGCCATTTGTAATAAAAGAGTCTCTAGTTGTACTAGAGGCTCTTTATGTGTTAAATACTACTAATAGATGAATTACTGCCGAAACAATGGTAAAGTAAACTAGAGTAGAAATGCCATTTATTTTTTATCAATAGATTATTTTAAAAACAAAGGAGCAATGGGTATGGAAAAGAAAATTCTCGTAGTGGATGATGAAAAACCGATTGCGGATATTTTGCAGTTTAACTTAAAAAAAGAGGGTTATGATGTTTACAGTGCTTATGATGGAAACGAAGCTCTCGTGATGGTAGAAGAAGTACAGCCAGACTTAATTCTCTTAGATATCATGCTGCCTTTAAAAGATGGAATGGAAGTCTGTCGTGAAGTTCGCAAAAAATACGATATGCCGATTATTATGCTAACGGCTAAAGATTCAGAAATAGATAAAGTATTAGGCCTTGAGCTTGGTGCGGATGATTATGTAACGAAGCCATTTAGTACTCGAGAATTAATCGCGAGAGTAAAAGCCAATTTACGCCGCCATCAAGTTGTCATCTCTCAAACAGATGAAGAAGTAGAAACAAACGAAATTGAAATTGGTTCCCTAACCATACATCCAAATGCATATGTGGTTTCAAAACGTGGAGAAACGATCGAATTAACGCATCGTGAATTTGAACTGCTTTACTATTTGGCGAAACATATTGGCCAGGTCATGACAAGGGAACATCTGCTGCAAACCGTTTGGGGATATGATTATTATGGAGATGTCCGAACAGTGGATGTAACCGTTCGCCGTTTACGCGAAAAAATTGAAGATAACCCAAGTCACCCTACGTGGATCGTAACACGTAGAGGGGTGGGTTACTATTTGCGTAACCCAGATCAGGAGTAATGCCCTACATGAAAAAAGTTAGTTTTTTTAGTTCTATACACGTAAAATTCGTCATTATCTATGTGCTGCTTATTTTAGTTGCCATGCAGATAATTGGCGTTTATTTTGTCAGGCAGCTTGAAGAAACCTTAAGGACAAATTTTCAAACCTCTCTAAAAGAGCGTGTTAATTTGCTTGCCTACAATGTAGTCGAAGAGATGGAAAAGAAAAGAACTCCTGAGGATCCCACCCTTGAAGAAGAAATCAGGAAAATACTTCGAGATTTTGAATCCGCTGATATTTTTGAAGTGAGGGTCATTGAGGGAAAGACTCGTAAAATTCTTGGAACCTCTGATCCAAATCAGGGTGTGGTTGGCCAGAGGTCAATAGATTTGCGAGTTACCCAGTCAATCAATTTAGGGGAAGACCAAGACAGTATCTTAATCGATCGAAAAGGCGGTCATCGGATTTGGGTTCTATCGACTCCGATAAAATCAGGCGGTAAAGTCATTGGGGCTATCTATCTTGAGTCTAAAATAGAAAATGTATTTACCCAAATGAAAACCATCAATCGTATTTTTGCGACGGGCACGGGTATTGCCTTAGCGATTACAGCTATTTTAGGAATACTTTTGGCTCAGACCATTACCAGGCCGATTACAGATATGAAAAAGCAAGCAATGGCAATGGCTAAAGGGAACTTTTCACGCAAGGTAAGAGTATACGGTCAGGATGAAATTGGAACTTTAGCTGTAACCTTTAACAATTTAACGAAAAAGCTGCAGGAAGCACAGGCGATGACGGAAGGAGAAAGAAGAAAGCTCTCATCCGTCTTATCTTATATGACAGATGGTGTCATTGCGACAGACCGGAAAGGCAGAGTCATGCTAATCAATGAACCTGCTGCAGAGATGCTGAATGTTTCACGTGAAACAGTTCTTTCACAGCCGATTGTTTCCTTGTTAGGATTAACAGATACCAATACATTTGAAGATTTATTAGAGGAAAAAGAATCGTTAATTCTTGATTATAGTACGAAGAAGGAACATTATATCCTTCGTGCTAACTTTTCTGTTATTCAAAAAGAAACTGGATTTGTCAATGGGCTGATTGCAGTCCTCCATGATATCACCGATCAGGAAAAAATAGAGGAAGAACGAAGAGAGTTTGTTGCCAATGTATCACACGAATTAAGAACACCGCTTACCACGATGAGAAGCTACTTAGAGGCATTGGCAGATGGTGCATGGAAGGATGAAGAAATTGCCCCTAATTTCTTAGATGTAACGAGGACTGAAACAGAAAGAATGATTCGGTTGGTCAATGACCTTCTTCAACTATCCAAATTAGACAGCACGGATTATCGACTTAACAAAGAATGGGTCAACTTTGTCGATTTTTATCATCGAATTATTGACCGTTTCGAAATGACGAAGAACCAAAATGTAAGCTTTAAAAGGCAGCTGCCAAGCCATGCTATTTTCGTTGAAATAGATGAAGATAAAATGACACAGGTTCTTTACAATATTATTTCGAATGCAATGAAGTATTCTCCTGAAGGCGGCCAAATTACTTTTTCGATAAAAGAGAAAGAAGAAAATATTATCGTCAGTGTTTCGGATCAAGGTGTAGGAATTCCAAAGGAGAATATCGTAAAAATCTTTGACCGTTTTTATCGTGTTGATAAAGCGAGGACTAGAAAGTTAGGTGGTACGGGATTAGGTTTGGCCATTGCAAAAGAAATGGTTAATGTTCATGGCGGCATGATTTGGGCTGTAAGTGAAGAGGGCAAGGGAACTGAAATTTCCTTTTCACTGCCATACGAGCAAACTGAAGAGGATGAATGGTCATGAAATATGAAAATAGTAAATCAGCGATTTTAACATTTCTCATTCTGGTTAGTATTGTTTTAACCTGGAATCTTTGGACGTACCAGCCTAATTTTGACATGATGGAAAAAGGTAATTATGTTGCAGAGGTAACTTTAAAAGAAAAAAGGGAACTTCAGAAAATTATTAGTCCAGACCTAGCGCTATTTCATAGTAACGGGCAGCATTTTGGAACAACGAATGCAGTAGACCTTGATAAGATGATGAGTGAAATTAGGAATTGGTCCTTCTATGACGTTAAAAATTATGTTGATAATGTAGAGGACATCAAAGAGTTAGTGCATGGAAATGGCAATGCCGAACTGGTCTTTCCAGCCGATGTTCCGATTGAATTATATCGTAGTGTATTGAAGTTTGAGGAAAAAAGAATTCCTGCTTTTAATTTTAATCGCATTATTATTAATGTAGAGAATTCCGAAAAGGAAAATGGTACAGTTTACTTCATTTCTGCGGATTATCAACAGGTATACATGAGTCATATATCGCCAGCATTATTGAACGAATTCAAACGTAACTTTTTTAAAAATGCTGAGCAATATCAGCCGTATTTTGCTTTTGAAGCAACAGACGAGCGAACTGTTTTTATCCCTGATGGAAATTTGGAAATGATGGAATATACGTATTTGCCGGTCGTCCTAAACTCTGAGGCATTTAAAGAAGCATTGTTTAGTGATCCAAGTTTCGTTCAAAAAGGATTTATCTCACAGGGGGAAGAATATAGTGACGTTTCAAGTAAGATGACGGTAAATTACGATACGAATATGCTGCTCTATGTTAATCCAACCGGAGAGACCAAGTATGTTGATAACTCTTATGATCTACTAATGAGGAGTATTGATTTTATTAATGGTCATGGGGGATGGACAGACCCTTATCGATATGTGGCAAAGGATGAAAAGAATAAATCTGTTAAGTTCCGTTTATATAGTATCGAAGGATACCCCGTTTTTAATGAAAGTGGAATGTCAGAGATTCAAGAAGTATGGGGCAGAGATGAGATAACGAAATATGTTAGACCTAATATTGCCTTAGAGCTTCCATTAACGACAGAAATGGTAAAAGTAACACTACCATCCGGCTCTGAAGTACTGGGATTTCTTAAAAGCAGAAAGAACTTTAAACCAGAATTACTAGAGCAACTTGTCTTAGGATACGAGATGACAAGGGATACTGGTGTAAATAAACTGATCCTCCTAGAGCCTGCTTGGTTTTATCGTTATAACCAAACATGGGGACAAATCACGGAGAAAGACCTGGGGGGATTGTTACATGGATTGGAGTAAAATCAAAACGATTTTTATCTTAACGTTTCTGATATTAGATGTCTATCTCTTATTTCAGTTTATGAAAATTAGAGATGCGAATAAATACGAAATTATTACAGAGGCCTCTATTGAGGAAAAGCTGGAGGCAGATGAAATCCGCTATAAAGAGCTGCCAAAAGTACCTATTGAGGATCAGTATTTAAGTGCAAAGCCTAAGTTATTTACGAAGGAAGATACAGCCAAGCTTAAGGGACAAACCACGATTCTAAAAGAGCCGAGCCTGACACTTCATGTGGATCTTGATAAGCCGATTCCAATAAATACAAAATTTGAGTCATCAGAGCTGACTCCTTTTATAAGAGATAATGTGTTATACGGTGACCAATATCAATTTTGGAAGAAAGATGATAAGAAGAACACAATCATCTACTTTCAACATTATGAGAATATGACTTTATATGAAAATCTAAGCGGGATGATTACGTTTCATATTGATGACAAAAATCAAATTGTATCCTATGAACAAACCTACTTAGAGGACATTGAAAAAATAACAGATAAAGAGGAAATCCTCAAACCTTTGAAGGCATTGGAAACCTTGCATCAAAAAGGTGTCCTAAAGCCAAAAAGCAAAATTACAAAAGTTGAACTCGGCTATTCATCATTAATTCAGCTTGCTGCTTCTCAAGCTTTAGCACCAACCTGGCGTTTTGTGGTGGATGATAATGAAAGTCTTTTTGTTAATGCGCTAGAAGGACAGATTATTCAATTTAACAGCGATGGAGAATTAGATGTGGAGTGAAATCATATGTCATTACGTTATAGCATTTTAGCGAGCGGAAGTACAGGGAATTCGCTTTATGTTGAATCAGACGAGCATTCCTTTCTAGTAGATGCCGGATTTAGCGGGAAACAAATGGAGGCATTTTTTCAACATATAGATCGTGATATAAGTAAATTATCAGGAATATTTGTAACCCACGAACACAGTGACCATATTAAAGGAATTGGTGTATTAGCCCGTAAATATAAACTGCCAGTCTATGCGAATGAAAATACCTGGCGGGCAATGGAGCGGTTAGTCGGAGATATTCCCACAGAACAAAAGATGATTTTCAGCACAGAAAGTGTAAAAAGCTTTGGTGCAACGGATATTGAATCTTTTGGTGTATCGCATGATGCAGCAGAACCGATGTTTTATGTATTCCATCATTCCGGTAAGAAATTGGTCTTGATAACAGATACAGGTTATGTGAGTGACAGGATGAAAGGAATCATATCCAATGCAGACGCCTATATTTTTGAGTCCAATCATGATGTACAAATGCTGAGAATGGGAAGATATCCTTGGAATATTAAACGCAGGATCCTAAGCGATCTCGGACATGTTTCGAATGAAGATGCAGCAATTGCCATGAGTGAAGTCATTGGAGATAATACAAAGAGAGTTTACCTTGCCCATTTAAGTCTCGACAATAATATGAAGGACTTAGCCAGAATGTCAGTAGCACAAACACTGCAAAGCCAAGGATTAATTGTCGGTGAACAGTTCGATCTCTACGATACAGACCCAAAAGTGCCAACGAAAATAACAGCAGTTTAAAAAGAAAAGCGTTAGCGCCTTGATCAGGGAAAAAAGCAGTTCATTTTTTCCTAGAGGCGACAGGCATAAGACGAGCTGGCGAGAAGGTTGGTCTTTACCTTCTTGACGGATTGACTTAGACCTGAGAGCCTCTAGGCGGTGAAGCTGGACAATTCTCAAAGCAAAAAATATATACTTTTTTATCTATTGAACAAAGATACTTCATTGGTATCTTTGTTCTTTTTTTTATAAAATTGTTTTGGACAGAGTATAATTGTAAGTATAAGCCAAAATATAAATTAGTTGCTTATGAAAGGGAGACGTGGTGAAAATGGGTTATTACGATGATCATTCACAAGGGCGTTACCAAAAAAAGAGTGGAAATAGAGGGGGATATTTTGTTGCAAGTATCGTAGGTGCGGTACTTGGAGCCATGCTAGTTGTTATCTCGATTCCGGCATTATCCAACCAAGGATTTCTTCCCTACACTGTACAGCCCAATCAGAATCAGCCTGCTGGAACAAATGATAATAATCAAGAGAATTTTATTCAGCAACAGGTGTCATACGATGTAAATACGGATACAACAAAAGCGATTGATAAGGCTGCTGACGCAGTAGTTGGGATTAATAATATCCAAACATCGAACTTCTGGTATGATGAAACAGGTGATAATCAAGGTCCAGCTGGAACGGGATCGGGTGTCATTTATAAAAAGGCTGGAAACAAGGCTTATGTTGTAACCAATCAGCATGTGGTTGAGGGCGCTACACAATTAGAAGTTACTTTAAATGATGGCACGAAAATACCTGCTAAGCTGTTAGGCGGAGATATCTGGACTGATTTAGCTGTCCTGGAAATTGATGCGGATAAGGTTAAAAAAATTGCTGAATTTGGCAATTCAGATGCCTTAAAGATGGGTGAACCTGTTATGGCGATTGGTAATCCGCTTGGAGCGACTTTCTCTGGTTCTGTTACGCAAGGGATTATTTCTGGGATTAACCGGACGATTCCAGTTGATATCAATCAAGATGGGGTTATGGATTGGCAGGCTGAGGTACTGCAAACAGATGCAGCCATTAATCCAGGTAACAGTGGTGGTGCGTTAATTAATATTGCCGGACAACTTATAGGCATTAACTCGATGAAAATTGCCCAAAATGCTGTTGAAGGGATTGGATTATCGATTCCCATTAACTATGCGAAACCAATTATTAATGAATTGGAGCAATTTGGGGTTGTAAAACGACCATATATGGGAGTTGACTTAAAATCAGTTGCTGAAATCCCAGGTTATTATCAAGAAGAGGCATTAAAATTGCCTCGAGATATTACCTATGGAGTGGCTCTTCGTCAGGTTGTACCTAATTCACCTGCTTCAAAGGCTGGATTACGAGAGTTAGATGTTATTGTTGAGCTAGATGGTGGGACCATACATGATGTTATTGATCTTAGAAAGCATCTATATCAAGAGAAAAAGATTGGTGACCAAATGGAGATAAAATTCTATCGAGAAGGAAAACTGCAAACGACGAAGATTACATTAACTGAAGACAAGTCGTAAAAGGAAGGCAGAAAGGTGATAACACCTTTCTGTTTTTTTTATGGTATGATAATAAATTGAATGAAGCAGTTTGGATAGTAAATAATAAACGATAAATAGTTATGAGAAAAGGAGGCGTGAAAATTGATTTATTGCTGTGAGGAACATGTCGATTTGGCATTAGATATGGTTGTGGATGAGTTTGAAACGTTTCCATTATTATCAAAGATTACTGGGGATAACTTATCCACACGCTGTGAATATTGTCAAAACACAGCCGTATATATTGTGGCGAACAAATGATTCCATACAAGATGTGGATAAATATTGTGGACATGTGGATAACTTCTGTGGATATCTTGTTTGTAATATAAAAAAGAGGGTTGTGGGTTGTGAATATCTCCATTGTCACGGTTGGCAAATTAAAAGAAAAGTATTTAAAAATGGGAATTGACGAATATCTAAAGCGACTGAATTCATATGCGAAAGTAGAAGTCATTGAGGTGGCGGATGAAAAGGCACCAGAAGAACTAAGTGAGTCTGAAATGCTTCAGGTAAAGCAAAAAGAGGGAGAAAGAATATTGGCTAAGATTAGCCAGGATACATATGTGATTGCACTAGCAATTAACGGAAAAATGCAGTCATCTGAGGAGCTGGCGGATACGCTGGATAAACTGGCTACGTACGGAAAAAGTAAGATTGCCTTTATTATCGGTGGATCGTTAGGTTTAAGTGAGGAAGTATTAAAACGCGCGAACGAACATCTCTCTTTTTCAAAAATGACCTTTCCCCATCAACTGATGAAATTAATTCTGGTAGAACAAATTTATAGAGCCTTCCGAATTAACCGGGGGGAACCTTACCATAAATAGAGGCGGTTTTATCGGATTAATCACCTAAAATGCATCAAAAGTTAAAAACTGCCAAAGAGCAAGGTATTCCATGATATTTGGTAGTCTTAGGAAATTAGTTATTCATAATATATTGCCTCCACGCTATTTGGTATTGAAATAAGTGCCTGTCACCACCTGCGAATTGTCAAAAACTTCTCGGGTAGTGATAGGTACCATTCTTCACAAAATTACTCATTGTAATAATTTGTCTTTAAACTATGGAAATCCAAAACAAGCCCGTTTTTAACATATAGTCTATTCCTATCAACCCATCAAAACCATACATATCTTAAACCATTCCAAGTTGCAGGTTGAAATAATTAAAACACTTTTTAGAATTATCTTATTGTCATGAAAGTTTAATTCGACAGTAGCTAATGGGAGCCCGTTATCAACACCTATGTTCATCGGGGGCATAAGAACCCTCCCTTTTCTTCCTACCTTAAATATATAGTCCTGTGACGTAGATAGAAGTGATTGTTTTTGCGACCTCTTCAACACTAGCCTGGTGTTCGTTCCGGACAATTTCCCATAGGTACATTTCATTGGTAAAAAACCAACCCCGTGCCACAATTTCATGATTTAATTCCGCTCGAGCTAACCCATTTTGCTGTGTAAAGGCAACGTCCTGTGAAATTCGTTGAATAAATTTTTCCCGAATCATTTTCCATTTATCTGATATTAAGGAAGAAACGCCAATTGCTTGTTCAAAGACTTGCATCATATCGCGTTCGGCTTCTGCCATTGTTAAAAAACCATTTGCTTGTTTATAAATAATTTCCTCTGCTTCATGTTTTGATTTTGGTAAGAAGGAGATTTCGGCAATTTCGTAAAACCGCTCCATGACATCCTCCATCAATACAATTAAAAGATCTTCTTTGCCCTCAAAATGAACATAGGCCGTTCCGTATCCGACTTTCGCTTTTTTTATCATTTGTGAGATTGTTGCTTTTTGAAAGCCTTCTTGAAGAAAAACTTCCTTTGCGGCTTCTAATAATTTTTGCCGTGTCAAAATCGAGCGTAAATGTCGTTTATCCTCTACAGTCATTTTAATTCCTCCACTACTCATTATCTCTAGAATATAGGGGTTTTTTTAAAAAGGGAAGGGGTGGAATAGTAATAATTCTCTGAAAAAAATATTGACACAGTGTCATATTCTATAGATAATAATATTGACACAACGTCATATTTATTAATGGAAGCGCTTTTAAAATTGTAAAGGGGAGAATCATGATGCTTTTATATAACTTTCAAGCAACTTTAGAATACGCGAAAGAATTGGATAAGGAAGATTCTCTTAAGCATTTTCGAAAAGAGTTTTATTTAAAGCCAGGATCGATTTATATGGATGGGAACTCATTGGGCCTTCTTTCGAAAAGAGCGGAAAAAACGCTTTTGGAATCTTTAGAGGATTGGAAAGAGCATGGGATTGATGGCTGGACTCAGGGGAACCATCCATGGTTCTTTATGGCAGAGGAGCTTGGAAAGAAGCTTGCACCGTTGGTAGGCGGTTCTGCTGAAGAAGTGATTGTGACCGGTTCTACCACTACTAATCTGCATCAGCTTGTTTCGACGTTTTATAAAGCAGATGGAATTCGTACAAAAATTTTAGCAGATGAACTAACTTTTCCATCAGATATTTATGCTCTTCAAAGTCAGCTAAGGATACATGGATATGATCCAGATGAACATCTAATTCGTGTGAAAAGCCGTGATGGCCGCTTTTTAGAAGAGGATGATATTATCGAAGCAATGACCGATGAAGTTGCATTAATCGTCTTACCAACGGTTCTTTATCGCAGCGGTCAGATATTAGATATCAAACGTTTGACCAAAGCCGCACATAATAAAGGGATTTTAATCGGGTTCGACGCATGCCACTCGGCTGGATCGATTCCACATTCTTTCAGTGACTGGGATGTTGATTTTGCGTTTTGGTGCAATTATAAACATTTAAACGGAGGACCTGGCGGTGTTGGAGGCTTATTTGTAAATCGGAAGCATTTTGGAAAGATGCCTGGACTCGCTGGATGGTTTAGTTCGAAAAAAGAAAAACAATTCGATATGGAGCATACATTAACACCCGCTTATTCTGCAGGAGCCTTCCAAATTGGAACACCTCATGTGTTAAGCGTTGCCCCTTTGATCGGGTCTTTAGAAATTTTCACAGAAGCAGGCATTGAAAATATTCGCCAAAAATCTCTGAAAATCAATCAATATTTAATGGAATTAATCGACCTTGAGTTGGCAGATATGGGATTTTTCATTGGGACTCCAAGAGAAGATGCACGCCGTGGTGGCCATGTAAGCCTCGAACATAACGAAGCAGCACGAATCTGTAAGTCATTAAAGGAAAACGGAATCATTCCAGATTTCCGCGCACCGAACATCATTCGCCTTGCACCAGTAGCCCTATACACTTCTTATGAAGAAGTTTGGAAAGTCGTTCAAATCCTTAAAACCATCATGACGGAAAAGCAGTATGAGCAATTCAAAAATGAACGGGAAGTAGTCGCTTAACGGGTACCGCTAGCGGTGCCTGTCACCGCTCGTGGACACTGTCCACCTGAGGCGGACAGTTGCTAAATGAAATACGGACAAAGCCTTATGGTTAAAGAAGGGGATGAATTAGATGAAGAATACAAGTAGTGGTGAGGGGTTAAAACGGGAATTATCAACCGGTCAGCTTTCGATGATCGCGATGGGGATGGCGATTGGGACGGGTTTATTCCTTGGAAGTGGATTAGCTATTGGTACGGCTGGACCTAGTGTGATACTCAGCTATACCATTGGTGCATTTATCGTTTTATTATTAATGGGCTGTTTGGCAGAAATGACGGTTGCATATCCCACTTCGGGATCTTTTGGAACGATAGCCGATAAATTTCTTCATCCCATGGTGGGCTTCCTCGTCCGGTACTCCTATTGGATTGCTCAGGTTCTTGCTATTGGGGTTGAAATAAGTGCGATTGCCATTTATATGAAGTACTGGTTTCCTGGGATCCCTGGGGTCGTTTGGATTATTGTATTTGCAGCAGTCCTCATCTATGTAAACGCTACCAGTGTGAATGCGTTTGCTGCATTTGAGTATTGGTTCTCGATGATAAAGGTTAGTGCCATTGTTGCGTTTATACTGCTTGGAGCATATGTGCTATTTGGAACTTCTGGTCATGAAAGTGTGGGGGCTAAGAACCTAGTCGATCATGGTGGTTTCATGCCGTTTGGTTTCAAAGGTATGTGGATTGCCGTCTTCATTTCACTTTTTAGCTTTTTAGGTACAGAATTAGTAGCCGTTACAGCAGGTGAAGCAAAAGAGCCAGATATTGCTGTTCCGAAAGCATTGAAAGCAACGGTATTTCGCTTGAGTGGTTTCTATGTATTGACGATGGCAATCATGTTGATGATTGTGCCATGGCAATCGGCAGGAATCGAAGAAAGTCCGTTTGTACAAGTAATGGAAATTTTAAATATACCTGGTGCCTCTGGAGTGATGAATTTTATCGTTTTAACAGCTGCTTTATCATCCATGAACGGACAGCTATATGCTGCATCACGAACGATGTATTCCTTATCAACTGAAAAGTTTGCTCCAGCCATTCTCAGTAAATTGAATAAAAAAGGTGTTCCAACCACTGCTCTTGCGGCTTCAACGACTGGAATTGTTCTTGCTGCAGCTGTGAATGCGCTACTGCCTGGATCATCCTATGCCTTCATGATGGGGATTTCCATGTTTGGTTCACTTTTTACCTGGTTAATTATCTTCGTTTCTCACCTATCTTTCCGCAGGAAGTGGGAGAAAATGGGCGGACGCAAATTACCGGTAAGAATGATTGGCTTTCCGTATTTAACGATAGTGGGGGGACTGCTCCTACTAAGTTTAATGATCACAGCATGGTTTACTGATTTCAAAATTATGCTTCAATTTGGTATCCCTTGGATGCTGTTCTTATCAATTGCTTATTTTATTATGAAAAAAAAGAACCCTCAGAAATCCGATGATTTGAAGGATAAAGAGGCTGTTTAGTTGGATTTTTTAAAAAAAAGGAGAGATTGTATCATGATTATTGGCGTACCTAAAGAAATTAAAAACAACGAAAACCGTGTGGCTTTAACTCCAGCTGGTGTTGTTTCATTCGTAAATGCAGGGCATAAAGTGTTAGTTGAGAAAAACGCTGGTGTGGGCAGTGGTTTTACCAATGAAGATTACCTAAATACCGGTGCAGAAATTATTGAAAATGTGGCAGAGGTATGGACCGGGTCAGATATGATCATGAAAGTGAAAGAGCCGCTTTCAAGTGAGTATGGCTATTTCCGTGAAGGCTTAATTTTATTCACCTATTTACATTTGGCCGCTGAACCTGCGTTAGCTCAGGCGCTTAAAGAAAAAGGCGTTCTTGCGATTGCTTATGAAACCGTTTCAATGAATCGCACGTTGCCGCTGCTGACACCAATGAGTGAGGTTGCTGGCCGGATGGCTGCACAAATCGGTGCGCAATTTTTACAAAAGTCAAACGGTGGTAAAGGGATTCTTCTTGCAGGTGTTCCTGGTGTAAACCGTGGAAAAGTGACCATTATTGGCGGCGGTATTGTTGGTACGAACGCAGCAAAAATGGCAATTGGATTAGGTGCGGATGTAACGATTATCGATGTAAGTGCTGACCGGTTACGTCAATTGGATGATATTTTTGGCAATTCCATTAAAACACTCATGTCCAACCCATTCAATATTGCACAGGCAGTAGCAGAGGCTGACCTTCTAGTTGGTGCTGTATTGATTCCTGGTGCAAAGGCACCTAAACTGGTAACAGAAGAAATGATCAAGGTAATGAAGCCTGGTTCTGTTGTCGTTGATGTGGCCATCGACCAAGGTGGAATCGTGGAAACGATTGATCATATTACAACCCATGACAATCCAACCTATGAAAAGCATGGTGTCGTTCATTACGCCGTAGCCAACATGCCTGGTGCGGTACCAAGAACCTCTACCATTGCGTTAACGAACGTTACCCTTCCATATGCCTTACAGATGGCAAACAAAGGTGTATATAAAGCAATCTCTGAAAACGAAGCTCTAAAACTTGGAGTAAACGTAGCAAACGGTGAAATTACTTTTGCAGCAGTTGCTAGGGATCTTGGTCACGACTATGTAAGAGTCGATGATGCTTTGAGAAAAGAATTGGTTGCTCTATAATGCTGTAATAAGAGGGTGCCCCAAAAGGTTAGGGGCACCCTCTTTCGTGCGCTTGGCAGCGCTTCGTTCTAATGGGAGAAAGTCCCTAACATGCCGTTGTGGCGGAAATGTATAGCTGACAGGTAGTGCGAGTATCATGAGATTTCGTGTGGAGGACTTAAAGGCAAAACTGAGAACAGGTCTTCTATGAAGTAAACAAGAATCGTGGGTCGCACAGTGATGATAAAACAAACGAACTGAAAATCATGTCAGTGAAAAATGAACAACCAGTCACCGTAAAGAATAAAATTATCTCAAAAAAAGCATAGGGATGCACTGTCACCCCTAGGGAAAACCGCCGCTTAAACAGGTGTGCTGAACCTTACCATAAATAGAGGCAGCTTTTTAGCTAAAAGGGCCTGTCACAGAGGAAAAAAACATGGGAACTGTAAATGGGAAATCCTCCTATATGATCTTGGTATGTCGGCGTTTAATTAGTGGATGCAAAAAAATAAGCGCCTGGTTAAATTCCAGGCGTCATTCCAAATAGGTTTAGTACAATGAACTAAGTAAATATTTTTTGGCAGCCCAATCCTTTTAGTTTACACCTTCTTTTTCCTTCTGAAACGATAAATCGCACTAATGATTAGAAAAAGGAGTAATACAGGGTACACCGGCCCTAAATTGAAAAAGCTATATAATAAGGCTTTTAAAAAGGTCATACTTATATCTCCTTTTTACCAAAAAATCTAATTTCGAATTTTTCAAACACATACCATACCAGATGAAATAGCATGTGACACATGATAGCTGCTGCAAGTCCATTTTGCCAGTACAACCAGCCGAAAATTAATCCGACCACTAGATTCATACTGGCAGAATAGAAAAGGAGTCACACAATATTTGCTACATTCTCATAAAAACGGATGGTGTTAGTCACCATCCGTTTAAATTTTACTTACTTGATAGATATTTATTTAAGAATTCTTTTGCCTTGGCTGGATCTGCTTTAAGCTCGTTTCCAGTTTTCACGATTGGGCTTACAGTTGATACGGCTTTGATTTTCTTGCCTTGGTAGTAGCTTATGATTTCGTCTTGATTAATCGAGTAAAGGACCGCTTTTCTTAGGTCTTCGCTCTTAGCCACGTCACGATTTTTTGTGTTGAAGAGCAGGTACGTTACACCGTTGCTTTCCATGCTTTGCAGTTTCAGCTTGCTATCACTCTCTACAACATCTTGTTTGTTTTCAGGAACGCCGTATAATACATAGATCTCGCCGTTGCGTAATGCTGAAAGGGAGCTATCGATATCTTTGATGAATCGAAGCTTGATGTTTGAAATTTTTGGCTCGTGCTCGGTTCCCTTCATGTAGCCAGGGTTTTTGTGAAAAATCGCTTCGTAATCGTTTTTATAAGAAAGAATGTATGGACCGCTTGTGTATAAGGTATTGTTATATTTATCCCCTTCTGTAACTGTGTTTTGGTCACCGTAAGGAATGTCCTTGGTTACATCGAATGATGCAACATCGTACGTGTTGATGCTTTCAACTTGCTTTTTAGAAACAATTCCGGCAGATTGGTGTGCTAAATAGTTAAGCACTTGCGGGAATGGTTCTGTTGTTGTTACTTTGACAACCTGATATTTACCTTCTTTATTATTCACTTGAGTTTTATCGTCTACAAGCGTGGAAATAGGAGTATCCAAGCCTTTTTCAAGTGCTTCTCTTACTGATTTATCGCTGCCGGATTGCTTTACCTTTTCAAGCGCACTTACATCAGTGACAACTTCTGCCGTTTTAATATGCTCATGCAGGCTGTATGTGCGGTGATCTGGTACAGAGTTTTTATCCTTTGCACGATCCAAGGAGAAGATGACATCATCAGCTCCAACACGCTCGCCTGTATCGACAGCTTTCTTATCCGTTATTTTGGCAAAATTAATATCGCCTCTTAATAAGAAGTAATACTCCGAGTTTCCATCTGCAATGCTATAGTTGCGGGATAGAGATCCATCTGCTGTAATTTTATCATCATCGGTTAAGTTAATTAAACGAACATACATATTCGTATTAATCATGTTAATAGAACCATCATTGCCCTTAATGGGGTCAAGTGATGTTAAGGTTGGATTAGCTTGTGATAAAATAAACGGCTCCGTTTCACGCTTGGCTTCATCGTTGAAGTCAATTGTTTCCCAAGCAAGGGAACGAGATTTTGATAGTCTGACTGATTTAGGATTTAATACGTCTTTATTGACCGCTTGTGTTTTTAAAGAAATATAAAGCGGCGCGATATAGGCTTTATCAAAGACAAGACGCTGTTCCAATTCTTTATATGTTTTTACATAGTCTTTGGCAGTTTGCGTGCTTGCTTTGTCAATGAGCTTATCAATTTCAGGATCAGCCATAATGCTGTAATCCCCTCCGCTTTTAAAAAGGGAACGGACGGCATAGTCCGGGTTTCCAGTAACGGTTGTCCAGCCTGATACAGCGACATCAAAATTTCCTGCATCTTGCTGTGCTTTAAAACTGCCATAGTCCGGCTGAATATTAAGCTTCACTTTGAAGCCGTTCTTTACTAGCTGGTCGCGGACAATATTCAGGTCTTCTTCACCGCTGCTCATCCCAAGAACTTCAATTTCCACTTGCTCACTTGCATTACCGCCTGATTTTGAATCAGCAGCTGGTTTCTCTGCCACATCTGATTTCGTCTTTACACATCCCGCCAACATTAAAACGAAAGCGAGGAGTAAAGGTAAAAGGGTTTTCTTCATTATGATTTCCTCCTTAATATTTACAACCTATTAATCTAGCTTTGGATCCAGGGCATCCCGGAGTCCGTCACCCAAAAAGTTAAAGGATAAGACAAGAGCAATAATCGCAAGTCCCGGATAGATGGCAAGATAAGAATGGGACTCCAGATAGGTGCTTCCAATTTTTAAAATATTTCCCCATTCCGGAATATGAGGCTCTACCCCAAGTCCTAAATAACTTAAGCTGCTTGTTGCAATGACCGCTCCGCCAATCGTTAGCGTAGCTTTTACAATCATCGGGGCAAGCGAGTTGGGCACCACCTGTTTAAAAATGATTGATAGATTACTCGCACCGAGCGCCCGGGCAGAGTCAACATATTCATAATTTGAAACCATCAGCACATTCGCGCGCATGGTTCTTGCATATGTAGGAATAGATCCAACGCTTAGGGCGATGACAAGTGTCATTGTGTTAGAACCAAACGCAGCGATAATCACAATCGCCAGCAATATACCAGGAATAGCGTACAAAATATCAAGCACGCGCATGATGATATTGTCGGTGCGCTGGCCGTAATAGCCGGAAATGGCTCCCAGTATGCCTCCGATTATGAAAGGGATCGCCGTTGATAAAAGACCGACAATCAGAGAGATTCTGGCACCGAATACGATTCGTGAAAATAAATCCCTGCCAAAGTTGTCCGTTCCAAGCGGATACACAAGACTTGGAGCTTGGAGGATGGCGCTGTAATTATTTTCAATCGCCATCCCATAGTCAAATGTCAGGTAGCTGCAGACAGAAATGGCAAATACAAATATGATGAAAAATAAGCCAAGCATCGATGTCGTATTACTGGCGATTTTCTCCCAAACCTTGTACCACTTTCCGGTACTGGGGTTATTGCGGTTACGTTTTTCCATCAACATGTTCCAGCCAAGTACGAGTGCAAACAGGTTACCTGTTAACGCAGTCAGGAGAAGAGGAATGCCTATAAATGGCTTCCATCCCGCCACTTTTGCTCCTTTTTTCTCCTTCGCAATCAGGAAAAGGACTGCCAGCTGAAACAGAGCGATGATGAGGAAGACAAACATCGCCGGTAGAAACGTGTCTGAAACATAAGGCTTAAACAAATTGAGTGCTGATACTGCTATCACAAAAAACTGAATCAGCAGCATGTAAACAGCAAATACATATTCAGGAGTTTTTTTCTTTTTTATTAATTGAAAAGCAAAGGCTGTGACAAAAATATTTCCTGTAAAAATACTGAGAAGCTGGATATAGCCTAACATTCTTGTTGACTGCCTAATAAACCCAAGCTTTTTCAGATCCTGCTTTATCTTCAAGGTAATGATCATTTGGATGAGTGTAAACAGCGCATAGGCAGTAAAGACTCCAAATACAGAAGGCTTGACTGCTTTCTCTGAAAAATCGATACTGCTTAGTAGAAATACAACAGTCAGTGCAAGCGTCGTGATCCAAGTAAAGCTTCCTTGCGTATATTCTGGAGATAGCTTCAGCGCATGCCTCTTATAAAAGCTTTCATTTTCTTTCAAGATTGTAGACATCACTTCACCTGCTTTACGATTGTTTCATTTTTGAACGGATGCGAGGGTCGAAAAACGCATACAAGATGTCAATGAATAAATTCACTAATGAAATCGTGATTGCGACATAGACTACTCCGCCCATAATACTAGGAATATCAGGAATGAACTGTTTGTCTACAATGTAACTTCCGATCCCGCTGATATTAAAAACTTTTTCCGTAACAGCCGCCCCTCCAAGCATTCCGCCAAACATCAATCCAATTACAGTGATGACAGGAATCATTGCATTCCCGACAGCATGCTTCCAGAGCACTTGGCGCTGATTCAGGCCCTTCGCTTTGGCTGTAATAATATAATCCTCATTAATCACTTCAAGTGTCGCTGATCTTGTCATTCTCGCAATGGAAGCAGTCAGACCTGTCCCAAGAACGACGGCCGGCATAATAATCGAAAGCCAGTTTTCTGGATTGAAGGTTGCTGGCAGCCATTGTAATTTAATCGAGAAGTTCAAAATAAAGATTAGCCCTTGCCAAAAGTTAGGAATAGATAAGCCAATTAGAGCGATAAACATAAAAGTATAGTCAAGAAAAGAATTTGGTTTTGTTGCTGAAATAATTCCAATCGGTATCGCAATGACAATCGCCATGATCAGTGCGATTAATGTCAGAATTAATGTAATCGGAAATTTCCTGGCAATGCTTGCCGCAACCTCTTCATTCCCTGAGAAGGAAGAGCCTAAGTCAAACGTGAAAATTCCTTTTAGTGCATTCCATAATTGAGTCAGGTAAGGCTGATCAAGTCCATACAAGTGGTTAAATGCAGCAATTTGTTCCTTCGTGGCCGTTTCGCCCAGGATATTTGCTGCCGGATTAAATGGCGATATGTACAAAATAGTAAATACGAAAAAAGCAACGCCGATAATAACGAATATACTCATAATAAGCCGTTCAAAAATGTATTTTAAATACGGATTGCTATATAGCAAAATGAAGATATACATAGGCAAACCAGGAATAAATGTTAACAATAAAAAAAGCGGATTCAACAGCAGCGCTTGAAAAGTAGATTCAAAGGTTATCCTTTTTTGCCCATAATTTTCTAAAATAGTTTCTGTTTTTTCGATTACTGTTTTTTGTAATTGTTCCTCCGCCCATTTCTCTGCCAGCTGAATGGTTTCAGCTTCATCAACCTTTTGATCGAAAAATGCCTGCTTACATTGCAGCTGGTTCCTATACTCCAGTGTTAATTCTTCCTTAAACCCAGATTCCAATAATTCTTTTCTGCTTTTTTCTACTAAAGAAGAATATGCATCTCTTTTTTTCTTATTTAAATAAATAAGGAATACAATAAGCTGAACGGGAAGACCAAGTATGAAAAGAACCCATTTATAAGATGGATGCAGCTGCATCTTGGCATATGTACGGCTAATCATGTCGGAAAAATTTGCCTCTTTATGTGCACCTCTTACCTCCGCTGCATTGGCAGCCTCCATTGAAATCACCTCCTCTCTCATTAATACCAATTGCATTATTCCGATAGAAATAGTATACTTTAAACTTAGATAATGTCAATATTAAGTTATTTTTATATTTTTTGGTATTTCATAGAGCAACAAAAACAACCTAAAAGTACATTATAGGATTTTGAAGATATACTATTTGGCAGGTGGAAAAGCATTGGAACCAATTTTGAAGGTTGATAATTTACGAGTGTCATTTATGTCCCGAGATGAGGAGTTTGAAGCAGTACGAGGTGTGAGCTTCGAGGTGCGAAAAGGGGAAACATTAGGGATTGTTGGAGAATCAGGAAGTGGTAAAAGTGTTACTGCCCGGTCGATTATGCGGCTGCTGCCATCTCCGCCTTCTTTCATGAAAGAGGGAGAAATCTTATTCTTAGGGGAAAATCTTGCCGATAAAACGGAAAAAGAAATGGAAAGCATTCGCGGACGTGATATCGGGATGATTTTTCAAGACCCAATGACTTCCTTGAATCCGACGATTCGGATTGGGAAGCAAATAGCCGAAAGTTTACGAAAGCATCAAAAATTATCTAAGAAAGATGCGAAGACTGAAGCCATTGAATTACTGAAGCTTGTAGGGATTCGTAACAGCGAGACACGCTATAATCAATATCCGCATGAATTTTCTGGAGGGATGCGCCAACGAGTTATGATTGCCATAGCCCTTGCCTGCCGTCCAACACTATTAATTGCCGACGAACCAACTACAGCCCTCGATGTAACCATACAGGCGCAAATCTTAAATTTGATGAAACATATGCAAGAGCGATTTGGTACATCGATCATTTTAATTACACATGATCTGGGTGTTGTTGCTGGTATGTGTGACCGTGTGGCTGTCATGAAGGATGGAGAAATTGTCGAGTCAGGTACGACTGAGGAAATCTTTGAAAATCCGAAGCATCCCTATACATTAAAGCTATTACATGCACTGCCCCGGCTTAATGAGAAAAAGAAACCGAAGCGTGCTCCGCTTATTTTGCCTGGCACAGATTCAAGCAACCCATTACTTGATGTCCGTTCGCTCAAGCAATATTTTGATTTAGGTAAAGGAAATGTATTAAAAGCGGTAGATAATATTAGCTTTCATATTAAGCCGGGTGAAACGCTAGGGCTCGTCGGTGAATCCGGATCCGGCAAGTCGACAACAGGAAGAGCTGTTTTACGTCTTAATGAACCTACTGGGGGTGAGGTTTTATACCAAGGGATTCCAGTGAACCGGCTTTCGCAAGGAGAAATGAAAGTGATGCGCCGGCATATGCAGATGATTTTCCAGGATCCGTATGCCTCGCTTAATCCGCGCTTTAAAGTGCTTGATATTATCGGGCAAGCATTGGATATTCATAAACTCGCAGATAGTAAGGATGCGAGAAAAAAGAGAGTCGAAGAGCTGCTGGATATGGTGGGGCTTGAGCCATCACATGCTTTGCGCTATCCGCATGAATTTTCCGGTGGGCAGCGGCAGCGGATCGGAATTGCACGTGCACTTGCGGTGGAACCAAAATTCATCGTCTGTGATGAACCGCTGTCCGCACTTGATGTATCCATCCAATCTCAGGTCGTTACATTGTTAGAAGACCTTCAGCATCGCCTTGGGCTGACCTATTTATTTATTGCACATGACCTGTCGATGGTCAAGCATATAAGTGACCGTGTCGCGGTCATGTATGCCGGGAAAATTGTAGAACTTGCAGAAAGCGAGGAGCTCTATTCAAACCCGCAGCATGACTATACAAAATCCCTGCTCTCTGCCATTCCAATTCCCGATCCGAAGATCGAAGCGAAGAAGAAAAGAACGTTAATGGAAGAGCAGACAGATGAAGATAAATATCAATTGAAGCAATCCGAGCTCGTTGAAATAAGTAAGGGGCATTGGGTCGCTCTGCCGAAAGTAGTTGCAAATGTTTAAGGGTCTTTGGAGCCTATTAATAGGTACCATATTAGTTTAAGGATTGCTCTTTTGTGCATTTGAAGTACAGCGGACTCAACAGAGGTTACTGTTTAAACATGACTCTTTAGCAAAATCAATATTGTTCAAAGAATATTCTTTTCGATATGAAGCTAATAGTTTGTGGAAATTAGTAAAAAAACTGCTGCTTAAACAGGTGCGGTGAACCGTATCATAAGTAAATGAGGTTTTTGCGAAAAAAGAAACAGCACCCTTTAGTTTGATAAAGTGGTGCTGTTATGCTATTTGGATGCCTAGATAAACATTTGTTGGATGAATGGTTGTTTTTACGCTTGCGATGAATGTAATTTTCAATCAGGATTTTCTTATCCAAATGAAGAAAAAGAATGGCCAAATTCAAAGAATGGCTGAATTTCTCCACTTGCGCTTATGCTTACTTTAATATTCTCCTTTAATGACAAAAAAAGAGCCCCGAATGGTTCCAGCTAGTTTAGACTTCTGTCTAGCAAACTTAAACTTTCCTTCTAACTCCTTTGGTATCTCCATCCCCTCAGAAAGCTTAAAACCAACAGCTCGCTTCGGCTTAGGGCCATCAACCGTATACAAAACGTTGACCTCAAGACCATCCTCATAAAAGACGTAGGCCCAATTGATATTTTCTACTTGAAAACGCGATGTTTCTAATGGTTTGGCAGCAAACTCAATATCACGTTCTTCTTTCAAAATTCGGTTCACATATTCAAGGGTCTCCTGACTTTCACTAGCTGGTACAACCGTAAATTCATGCTTATATTTGTTCATAAAGTAACGAGCTTCATTCGCACGTAAACCTGCAAGTGCTTCTGCTATGGGTGAAGATTCTACACCAGCGGTAGACACATTTTTAAAATCAACGATATAGGACAATTCCATCTCTCCTTTTATTTCCTAACAACAGGAATCCACATTTCTCCAAATACTAAGCCGTCTCGCTGTCCCATCTCAACCGATGCATTTGGCCCGCCAACATAGGCAAAATCCTTTGCTTCCGGCAAAACTTGACCAAAGGCAATACCAGTAAGCGTATTACTCAACACTTCAGACGTCTCTGCTTCCCCTTTTACAACCAGGTATTCCCCTCTAGGAAATTGAATTACCCTAGATGCTTCTGGTAATGATGCCTCTGTCATGACGCCAGCATAATGCATCATCTTGTTATTCACCGCTTCATTCACGACAAAAATGTAATCATTTGTGGCTACGGCTTTTAACTTTTCAAGCCTTCCATCTTGTTTAACGGCCGACCAGAAGTCTGCCTTTTCTTTATTTATGCCAGCATAGTCTGTGTAGTGGCTCTTAAGCTCAGTTCCAATACCTAAAACGGTAAAGCTTTCTTTTTCTTCTAGGGTATAATTTGTCATATTCAAACCATCCTCTTTTTTAGATTTTCAAATGATTTGTCTTTTCACTTGATGAGTTTATAATAGTCTTTAATCATGTCAAAAAATGATACTGTTTAGGAGGTCCCGATGAAAAAAGTTGAACGGATTAATATCATTATGCGGTATATCAACAACCGATCCCACTTTACCATTTCTGAGATCATGCAAGAATTTAACATCTCTCGTTCGACGGCTATTAGAGATATAAGAGAAATTGAATCCATGGGGATGCCGCTTGTCGCTGAAGTTGGAAGGGATGGGGGTTATTTTGTCATGAACAACTCTGTCCTGCCCACAGTTCGCTTTACCGATAATGAGATTAAAGCTCTTTTTATTGCCTTTATGGCCACAAGAAATCAACAACTCCCTTATCTAAAGAGTCGTCAGTCGTTAGCTGAAAAATTACTAGGCCTCATCTCAGAAAACCAGCAAGATGACCTTGTTCTATTAAATCAAATCTTGCTTTTTGGAGGGACCAACCCTAATAATCCCGACCTGCTTGAACTGTCAGACCTACCCCATCCTATGTTAGAAAAACTCATCCAAATCCTTCTTTCGGATCGCAATTTATTGATTACCATCCAAGAAAATAAGGTGATCAATTCATATCCAATTATTCTCTTGCACCTTTATCAAGAAAAAGGAACTTGGCTGATTGATGGCTTTGATTTAAAGGATGAACAGAGGAGGATTTTCCCTGTCGACAATCTCACCGATGTCAAACCATCCCCTATGAAAAAAAGATTAAGTATGAAAAAGATTTTAGAAAAAATAATGAAGCAGGAAGAAGTAATCAACCTTGTCCTTGAACTTGGTCCAAAGGCGATTGCCCAGTTTAAAAAATATCATCCTTTAAAAGTTTCAATTTCCTATACGAATCCTTACCAAACCACAGCCATTCTAAAGACTTTTATCAATGTTAATAATTCAGAAGAATTGACCGAAATAACAAATTGGCTGCTTTTCCTAGGTGGGGATATCAAGGTCAGGGAAGTGCCAGAAGAAGTCTTAGAAGGTTTACAAGAGAGATTATTCCTATTCTGCCCATAAGCAGTGCCAGTTAAAACCTCTAAATTTTGAGTTTGCCCAGTTGCCAGTTCCCCTCTATTTGCACATCCACAAGAGATAGAGGTTTTTGAATCTTGGAAATACTATAAGAGGGTAATAGAATTTTATCAGTACTATTCTTTATTTAATTTCTAGTAAATTCATTTTGGTAAACAAAGGTTAAACCTCATTTAGATACGTTACGGGGAACCGTATCATAAGTAAATGAGGTTTTTAACAGCTGAATGTAAAAGCTTAAAAAGTATAAGATAATTAAAAATTGGGCTCCAGCCATATTAGACTGGAGCTTTATCATTTTCTATTATTATAGTGCTTCTTTTATTACTTTTTTATAATAGAGTACGGATAGTATACCGAAAATCGAGTATAATGCGGTATATAATAACATGACAATAATCATCGGTGTCCACAATTCAGTACCAAACATGAACCAACCGGATTTTACTGCAAAATAACTATGGGTTAAGCCAATGACTAAAGGGATACCGAAATTAAAGATTTGCTTTGCTTGAATGCCTCTTAACAAATCTCCTTGTGTAAATCCAAGCTTTCTTAATATCGTATAATTAGGTTTTTCTTCTTCGCTCTCATCCATTTGTTTAAAGTATAAAATACAACCAGATGTAACTAAAAAGGTTAATCCTAAAAAGCCAACGATAAACATGATAAGCCCCATGTTTCGTTTCTGATTATTGCTCATTTCTAAACGTGAGTCATTTTTACCATTAAAGGTCATATTTTGAAAAAGATCATTAGCTTCTTCCAAATTAGCTTCATCTTGCAAATCAATTCCGATATAAAGAGTCGATTCTTTTTGAATTTCTGGGATAATATCTTTTTTTAATCGCTCAAAAATAGTTTCATCCACAATTGCGACAGGGAATCCACCGCTTGTAAAATAGTATGATACGATGTATTCCTTCCTTAGGCCTAAATATTTTTGCGGTATCACTACATTTTTCCCTTTTAATTCGATTTGACCTGAACTTTTTAGTGGCATAAATTTTTGTATGGAATCATTATAACCTGTAAAAAGGGTTTCCTCTGCAGATAACTCAACACTAGTGGCCGCCTTGTCACTGATGACAGGAATTGTCATATTCCTTGGATCAGAATTCATACCCTCTATTTTTGATTCTGCTATTTTTTCTATGTTTGCATATACCTGAATGACATCAATCATTTTTTCGTTATACTTAATTTCATTTATTTTTAATGCTTCTTTGAAATTTTCAGCATCTTGTTTATTTGTAATTGAAAAATCAGCTACTACATTATTTTGAGCTAATCTTTCTACTGAGTAGTGCGAAATATAGCTTAAGGATAACAAGCCGATAGCAAGTGCAGATACTGTCGTAATAATGGTTAATAATAAAGCATTTGATTTCATCCGAAACATGATGGATGAAAGAGACAATACTTCATTAATCGTTAAATAACCATCTTTCTTTTTTCGAATAACATAAAAGATAAATCGAACAGATCCTTTGTAAAAAAGATAAGTCCCGATAATAACAGACGCTAATATAAAGAGCATGGCTAAGAATAGTTCATTCATTGTTGTAAAGTCGCCACTAAATAATTTGGATGAAATATAATAGCCTATAAGGATCATTAAAATCCCTAAAATTCCGTAGATCATTTCAAAAAAAGACACTTTTTTAACTTTTTCTTCTGTCGATGAAAGAACTCTAAATAGAGATAAGATACTTTGTCTTTTAATAAATAAAAAATTTATCAACATGATAAAGAAATAGATCATAGTAAAAACAACAACAGTTTGAATCAATGCTTCTGTTGAAAATCTTAATGTGGCGACGTCCTCAACACCGGTAATTTTAAATAGGATCATCATGATTAATTTTGAAATAGAAAACCCGATAAAGATTCCAATGAGTAAGGAACCAAAATATAGAATAAAATTTTCAAGTGTAAGAATGCGAAAAATTCTGCTTTTTGTCATCCCTATTAACTGAAATAAACCAATTTCTTTACTGCGTCGTTTAATAAAAATGTTATTGGCGTATAAAAGAAAAATGGAGACAATCGCAACGAGTAAAACGGATGCTGTCTTGATTGCAGCTGCCCCTTTAATCGAACCTTTTGTTTCATCCATTGCAGGATCAAATTGCAGTGTGACAAAGGCAAAATACAGTGCCACTGTAAAAACTAGGGCAAAAACATAGAGATAATAATTTTTCAAATTTTTTTTCAAGTTTTGAAGGATGAGATGATTAATGCTCATTTTGCACCCCGCCCAATACACCTTGTGTTTTCATGATGTCATGGAAGAAATCCTGTCTCGATTCCTCACCCTTCGTTAATTGAGTATAGATTTGACCATCCTTAATAAATATGACCCGGCTGCAATAGCTGGCTGCGACTGCATCATGAGTGACCATTAGTATAGTGGCATTTCGTTTTTGATTTAAATCGCTTAGTTTGTTTAACAAATCGGAAGCTGATTTTGAATCAAGTGCCCCTGTTGGTTCGTCAGCAAAAATAATGCTTGGTTCATGAATAAAGGCTCGAGCTGCAGATGTACGCTGTTTCTGACCACCGGAAATTTCATTTGGATATTTATCTTTTATATCATAAATGCCGAGCTCTTTAGCCAATGTATTAAATTTCTCATCTGCTTCTCTCTTGGCTGTTTTTGTAATCGATAATGGTAATAGAATATTTTCTTTAACTGTTAGGGTATCTAATAAGTTATATTCTTGAAAAATAAAACCTAAATGATTTTTTCGGAATTCTGCTAATTGCTTTTCTTTCATGGCTGTCATTTCTTTTCCTTCGATATAAATTGACCCGTTACTAACTTTATCAATTGAGGAAAGAATATTAAGTAAGGTTGTTTTCCCTGAACCCGATGCACCCATGATACTCACAAATTCCCCATTTTTAATGCTAACATCTAGACCCTTCAGTACGTCTTGTTTGTTAAATTTATTACCATAGCTTTTATGAATTTTTGTTGCTTCTAAAATATTCATATCCACACACCTCTTGATTTGATATTTTTATTATAGAAGGCTTTGCTGTCCGATTCCTTCGATTGACCATACAAATAATAAAAGCATGTGACAATTTTGTCACATGCCTGTGATATTTAGGAATTGATTTCTTTTTGGAAAGATTAAAGTGAAAGTTGTACCAATTCCTAGTTTTGAATGTACATCTATATTTATTAATAATGGCTTTGCTACTTTTTTTGCTAAATATAATCCCATGCCTGTTGCAGCATTATCATGGTGTTTTACGGTTGATGTAAAGCCTTTATCAAACATGCGTGTAATATCCTTTGGGTCAATACCTCGCCCAAAGTCTTTCACCTCTAAAATGGTTTGATCATCATGTTGATAACTTTTAACGATGATATCCGATGCTTCGCTATATTTTATGGCGTTTGTTAAAAGCTGTCTGATGATAAACGCTAGCCATTTGGCATCGCTAAGGACATCTTTAACCTCGATATGTAAATCAAAGCCAATTCCTTTTTGAATACACCAAGATTGTAAATCTTTAATTTCCTTAGTGATTAAGACTTTTATATCTGTAACCTCTATATATAAATCATTTTCTATAAATGGTATACGTTTTTGATGAAGCTGCTGATCAAGTAGTAGATGAATTCTTAACCATTCATAAATTAAATTCGATTTCATTGTTCCATTGTCTAGTCGATCAATCATTAATCTCATAGTTGTTAACGGTGTTTTAACTTCATGAATCCAAGATAATAATTCATCTTTCTCCAGCTCTAAGGACATCAGATTTTGTGAAGCAATCTGTTTCAACAATTCAGTCTGGCTCGTAACACTATTCTCAATAATTTTTTCAAAAGGGCTCTCTGGAGTAGAAATACTCGTTAAATCAAGATTGTTTTCCCACGCTTCTATACTTTTATAAAATTTAGTTTCCTTATTGTAGCGGATAATTAAAAATATGGTGAAAATAATCAATGATAAAAAGACAATATAGACGATAGGATCTAACGGGATTGTTGAATCAAAATATGAGACAAGGATGATAAATAATTGTAGAAATAAAAATAGAATAATCCAGCTGAGCCTTTCAATTAAATATTTTTTAATCATCTAAAATTTGCCTCTTCTTTAGCGATATAACCTTGACCAACCTTTGTTTCAATATACTGTCCTAAGCCAAGCTCCTCCAGTTTTTTTCGTAACCGGTTTACATTGACAGTTAAGGTATTATCACTCACAAAGCGCTCATCATCCCATAAGCTTTTGATTAATTCTTCTCGACTCACTATTTTATTCTTTTGTTCAATAAGAAGTTTTAAGATATAAATTTCATTCTTTGTTAGCTCAATTGAACCTGAGTCATTTGCAACAGTATTTTTTTCAAAATCTACTGTTGCACCGCACCATGTTTTAAGTGAAATTGGTTCATTATTGTAATTATATACTCGGCGAAGAATCGCCTGTATCTTAGCAATGAGAACATCAAAATGAAATGGCTTTTGAATAAAGTCATCCGCTCCAAGCTGCATAGACATCACCATATCGGTAGGATGATCACGTGAAGATAAAAATAGAATAGGAACGTTCGAAATGGATCGAATCATTCGACACCAATGAAACCCATCAAATTTTGGCAATTGAATATCAATAATGACTAAATCAGGTTTTATGATTGTAAATTCTTGAATCACTTTACTAAAATCATCAATACCATAAACATCGTAAGACCACCCAGTCAATCTTTCTTTGATTTCATTAAACAATGTTTTATCATCTTCTATTAGCAATAACTTAAACAAGGCAATCACCACACTTTTTACTTTTCCTTAATTAAATTGTATAGTAAAAATTTCCTGTGTGCCAGGGTGGAGGAATTTAATCGTAAATTGTTCTCATTTAGATACATTACGGTGAACCGTACCATAAATAGAGGCGGTATTTTTTAGAATAAAGGCTCTGTTAATATCAATTAATAATTTTGACAGAGCCACATTGACTACTTTTTACCATAAAACAAAACAATAAGTAATGGAGCAACACTTTAACGTTGCTTCAAGTTATTAGGTTTCAGTTACTTTTAGAGTTTTTTTATGGAAGAAATCGTATATGGATAAGAAAAAGACCATCTAGGAAGGATGGTCTTTAAATGCGCTTTGTTCCAATGTATCTTGGATGCCAATATGGGTTGTTTGTACTTGTAATCATGACACCCTTTGATGAAGAAGCCATAATCATTTTACCGTTTCCGATATACATTGCAACATGTGTTGGATTACTTGCTTTGTTTGGAGCATAGAACATTAAATCACCTGGTTGTATATAATTATAGATCCGATATCCGTTTCCATAGAACATTTGAGCGGCTGTTCGGTTTAGCGTTTTTCCAGCTCTAGCATATGAATACTTAACAAGACCTGAACAATCAAAACCGCTTGGTGACATCCCACCCCATCGATAAGGTACTCCAAGGTTAGCCTTTGCAACTGAAACTGCTTTTGTATGATAATATGCTGCTTCTGCTTTATCACCCTTGTTAGCAAACAAAGTGCCACAAGAAACTAAAATGATTAATGCTACGATTAATTTCTTAAGCATGATTGTTACCTCCTAGTGTGATTTGATAGTTCCAATATACTAGAAGGCCGTAACAGTGACATCACAGCAAAATTACGATTTTATTACAAAGTTATTCTAAAATAATTTTATTCCATTGATACTAAACTAAAAGCATAAAGGAAAAACCACTGAGAATATTCTCAGCGGTCTTCCAGTAATTACTTATTATTGATAAGTAATTATAAATATTGGCTTCACCTGCACCGTATATTACAGCTATTTGAGCCGGGAGAGTGTTGTTTTCTATTTAAATCAGGTGAGATATCTACGTTATTTTAATTTAGATACCTACTCATTATCTATTTTTCCCAATCCTTTATAAAGGATCTTTATGAAAAAAAGCGAAAGAATGGAACCCACTAGTAAAAGTGCCATATCCTTCTGGGAGTCCCATATGTCTCCTTGCATGCCTAAAAAATCTTTTGTGGCTTTCCCTTCTTTCCCTATTTTTGTACTTACCCACTCAATGATTTCGTAGAGAGCCCCGATTGCTAGTGTTATACATACAGCAATAAAATTTGTCGTTTTACTTTTCAATAAAACAGTTTTCCTTAATAATATCTCTATTACAACTATGACCATAAGCCCCTTAAGAAAATGACCAAACCGATCATAATAGTTTCTTTGTAAATCAAAGTAATCTTTGATCCATGTAAAGAGAGGAACTTTGGAATAAGAATAATGCCCTCCTATAAACGTTAAAATGACAAGAAGGGTAATAATGACATAGGAAACAGTGGTAAGGCGAAACCGATTGTATGTTGATATCAAGAATATTAAAACTACTACTGAAGGTAACGTCTCCATCAACAAAACCCTATAACCTTCCTCAGGTTTAATCAGGGACCAAATAAGAACAAGCATAACAACAAATAACAAGAAAAAATGTATCGAACTACCTTTTTTATGTGACACACAAATCACTCCATAAGAAAACAAGATGAATTTAGTATTTGCTAAACATTTAAATAATATAAAAAGATATATAGGGTGCTAGGATACTTTACTTTTTTTGCATAATCCAATAGCAAAGAGGCCTCTCGACTCATCTCAACAAATCCGAACATAAATACAACGTCTCATGCTGTACCATGTTGAAACAGTGGTTTAAATTTTCTAAAAAGGACCAGTTGACGGATTTCAACATTATGCTGTAGTATATAAAGATAATTTAATAAGACCTCACTTTTTACAGTGAGGTAGAGGCGCGATATTTAACAGTCTTTAGTGGAGCTTGAGAAGCAGTGATTCTAAGGAGAAGGAAATGTCGCCGAAGTTTGTAATATTCTCGAGTCATTACATGCTGGGTCTGTAGTTAAGAGCTGCAGGACTGTCTCAATAAACTTTCTGGTTTATTGAGTTGTGCTATCTCATTTGGGATAAAAGAGAGGACTTTAGGGAACTAGCATAGTGCGACCTGAGTTTATCTCAGGTCGTTTTTTGTTTTTGTAAACTATAGAAAAACAGGAGGAGAAACATCATGAGAAACAAGTTAACAATATTCATAGTTTTGTTGGTTTCAACCATTCTTCTATTAGCAGGATGTGGGACAAGTAATGGTTCTGATTCTGGATCATCAGAAGATAATACTTTTAAGGTTGGTCTTGAAGCAGGATATGCACCATTCAACTGGACTCAAAACGATGATTCCAACGGTGCGGTTAAAATAGATGGCTCTGCAGAATATGCAGGCGGATATGATGTAGAAATCGCTAAAAAAGTGGCTGAAGGTTTAGGAAAAGAATTAGTTATTGTCAAAACAGAGTGGGATGGCCTTGTACCAGCTTTAACATCAGGTAAAATTGATGCAATCATCGCTGGTATGTCACCGACAGCAGAACGGAAAGAAGCCATCGACTTTTCGGATAATTACTATACATCAAATTTAGTTATGGTTGTGAAAAAAGGCAGCAAGTATGAAGGGGCTACTTCTATCCAAGATTTCAAAGGAGCAAAAGTTACAGCTCAATTAAATACGTTCCACTATTCAGTGATCGACCAAATTGAAGGTGTAGACAAGAAAACGGCGATGGACAACTTCCCAGCAATGAGGGTAGCTCTTGAATCAGGGATGATTGATGGATACGTTTCAGAGCGTCCAGAAGGAGTTAGTGCATCAGCTGCTAATGAAAACTACGTAATGGTTGAATTTGAAGAGGGATTTGAAACATCAGAAGATGATACAGCAATCGCTGTCGGTCTTAAAAAAGGCAGTGACCTTACAGATAAAATCAATAAAATTTTAGCAGGTATCTCTGAGGAAGAACGTACAAGTATTATGGATAATGCTATTAAGAATCAACCAGCAGCAAAATAATTATAAGGAAGCCGGCTGTATTTAATCATACAGTCGGTTTTATACAGTAAAGGAGGAAAAAAGATGAGTCTTGAGTGGGTTATAAAAATAATCTCGGAAAACTGGCCTATGTTCCTTCGTGGTGCGGGTTTAACACTTTTGATTGCTCTTATTGGGACGGTTTTTGGGGCAATTATTGGTTTATTAGCAGGGGTAATACGAACAATTCCAGTACCTGAACGTGGGGCGAAAAAAGTATTTTTAAAATTGATTAACGTAATCCTTTCTATTTATATTGAATTCTTCCGTGGAACACCGATGATTGTACAAGCTATGGTAATTTATTATGGTTCTGCTTTAGCATTTGGTTTAGATATGAATGTTTTTGTTGCAGCGATTATTGTTGTATCGATCAATACAGGAGCATATATGGCGGAAATTGTTCGTGGTGGGATTGTTTCGATTGATAAAGGGCAGTTCGAAGCGGCTCATGCTATAGGAATGAATCATATACAAACGATGTGGAATGTTGTATTACCACAGGTTATTCGAAATATTCTACCTGCAACAGGAAATCAATTTGTTATTAATATTAAAGATACGTCCGTTCTGAATGTTATCTCAGTTACAGAATTATATTTCGTAACAAAGTCGATTTCAGGAAATAACTTTAGATATTTTGAATCATTTTTCGTAGCATGTATGATTTATTTTGTGATGACCTTTATTGTAACAAGAATATTGCTATACCTTGAAAAGAAATTAGATGGCTCTGACAACTATACGATGATTGGAAACGATACACAATTAGAAGTAAGTCAAAAATAATGGGAGAAGGAGGAGAGAATATGGAAAAGATTATTGATATTCAACATTTAAACAAATCCTTTGGAACGCATGAAGTATTAAAAGACATTAATTTTTCGGTGAATAAAGGAGAAGTAGTCTCCATCATCGGTTCCTCAGGATCTGGTAAATCAACTCTTCTTCGTTGTATTAATCTTTTAGAAAAACCAAGCGGCGGACAAATAATCTATCATGGTGAAAATATTTTGGATGACAAGCATGATGTAGCTGACTACCGGAAGCATTTAGGGATGGTATTCCAACAATTTAACTTATTTAACAATCACAATGTTTTAAACAATTGTGTGGTAGGACAAGTAAAAGTATTAAAACGTTCCAAAGAAGAAGCTGAAAAAGTAGCGTTGAAGTATTTGAAAGTTGTAGGGATGGACAAATACGTTAATGCCAAACCTAAGCAATTATCAGGTGGTCAAAAGCAGCGTGTGGCGATTGCAAGAGCACTTTCTATGGAACCAGATGTGATGTTATTTGATGAACCAACTTCAGCTCTTGATCCAGAAATGGTAGGAGAGGTTCTAAAAGTCATGAAGGAACTCGCAGAATCCGGTCTTACGATGTTAATCGTAACGCACGAAATGGAATTTGCAAAAGAAGTATCTGATCGAGCGGTATTTATGGACAAGGGAGTTATTGCAGAAGAAGGAAGTCCAGAGCAAATTTTCAATAATCCAACACAAGAACGTACTAGGGAATTCCTAAAACGTACTTTAAAACAATCACATTGATTAAGGCATAAGAAATGGAGCCAGTATTGAAACTTGGCTCCATTTCTTATGGAAACTTAATTCCTCTTTCATGTTTAAATAATACGAGCTGTTACCATGCCAGAAATTTGTTTGATTTTTTCCTCTAATGCCGGAATAACATCACCATTTACCTTATTATCAATGTCAATCAACGTATATGCATATTCCCCTCTGCTTCTGTTGACCATATCCGCAATGTTTAAATGATAACTAGATATAGCAGATGTAATCTGTCCGACCATGTTTGGAACATTGTGGTGAAATGCCAATACTCGCTGCTTTCCTGTATAAGGAAGGTAAGTATTTGGGAAATTTACTGAGTTTTTGATGTTTCCTGTTTCTAAAAATTCCTTCACCTGACGGGCCGCCATTATTGCACAATTCTCCTCTGATTCATGTGAAGAGGCACCTAGGTGCGGAATCGGAACAGTATTTTTCATTTTCAGCACATTTTCATTCGGGAAATCTGTAATATACATCCCAACTTTTCCGCTTTCGAGAGCTGCTGCCATGTCTTTTTCATTCACAAGGCCATCACGTGAGAAGTTTAAAATATGAACATCCGGCTTCATTATGCTAAATGTTGCTTCGTTAAACATTTCTCTTGTATCCTCGGTTAACGGTACGTGTACAGTAATATAATCAGATTCTGAGAACAACTGTTCAATTGTTATTGCCCGCTGTACATTACGGGACAAATTCCAAGCTGTATCGACAGAGATAAACGGGTCAAACCCGATCACATCCATATCTAAATCAAGCGCATCATTCGCTACAAGCGCACCAATTGCTCCTAAACCAATGACTCCTAACGTTTTTCCTTTAATTTCTTTTCCGACAAACTGTTTTTTTCCAGCTTCCACTAGCTTTGGAATTTGGTTACCTTCACCATCCAACGCCTTTGCCCAAGCAACACCGGCAAAAAGGTTGCGGGATGAAGATATTAATGAGGTTAGTACCATCTCTTTTACGGCATTGGCATTTGCACCAGGAGTATTAAATACAACGATACCTTGCTCTGTACATCTTTCTACCGGAATATTATTCACACCTGCTCCAGCTCTTGCGATTGCTTTTAAATTATTGCCGATTTCTACTGAGTGCATATTAAAGCTACGAACAAGGATGGCATCCGGATTTTCACTGCCGTTATCAATCAAAAAATTGTCCTTTTTGAAAACCTTAAGTCCACTTTCTGCAATATTATTAAGTGTTTTGATAGTTTTCACTTTTTCTAAAGTGATAGTGTTCATAATTTTCCTCCTAATTTTTTGCTTTAATAAACAGAAAGAGGTAAGGGATATAATTCCCTTACCTCTGCCCAGGCGAACGGCTACGACACCATGTGCTCCCTCGCGGTTATCCGCGTTTCGCCAGTTACACATGGTCTTTTTTATTTATTTTATTTTATCATAATTCACCACAGTTCTCTACCTAATCATGTTAGAAAAGATTTTTAATTATTTCAAAAAAATAGACCATTAAGAACCGTACCAAACGTAAGATGTAAATTGATTGACTTAAGTAGAAAGCGAGTGTAGACTGAACATTAAGTTAATAGGAAGACCACTAGGGGAGCCATTTTATGGCTGAGACAAGAGTTATCTTGGACCCTTTGAACCTGATCTAGTTCATACTAGCGGAGGAAAGTGGAGTCTGTGTATGGATATAAAGTTATTATTCTGCCGCTCCATTTTTGGAGCGGCTTTTTCGTGTTCGAAAATTTAGTCGCTCTCCTCTAGTGTCTTCCAATAACCAATAAGGGGGAGAAAGTAAAATGAGTTTTTCAGCAGAATTAAGAAAAGAAGCAAATCCTATCTTTAATGCGATTTTTGAACATCCTTTTGTCCAAGGAATTGCCAATGGGGAATTAAAAAGCGAACAATTGATTCATTATGTTAAACAGGACTTTGAATACTTGAATTCTTTTATACGAATCTATGGAATCGCGGTTTCTAAGTGTGAGAGTCGTGAAGAAATGGAGATGTTTAATAAGCAGATTTCATTTATATTAAACAGTGAAATCCATCCACATAATAACTTTTGTCAAGTGGCAGGTGTTCCATATGAGGAATTACATGGATATCCCTTATCTCCATCAGCACATCAATATATCCGTCATATGCTTACTGTTGCGCATGAAGGAACATTAGGAGAAATCTTAGCAGTGTTATTACCATGTCCGTGGACCTATTGGGAAATCGGGAAAAAATTATTAACGGAGGTTAATCCAGATCGCTCTCACCCCTTTTATGATTGGATTAGTTTTTATGGCAATATTACCGATTCGATTACCACTAAATTTTGTGCCCGTCTAGATGAGTGGGCAAAGGAAGCACCAAAGAGAGAAAAGGAAAAGATGAAGGAACATTTCTTAATCAGTTGTCAGCTTGAATATATGTTTTGGGATATGGCCTATAAACTCGAAGAATGGCCTGTGAAAATGGAGGCAGTGAATTCTAGAGTGGTCTATGAATCGTACCATAAGTAAAAGTAAAAGAGAGGGAGAAATACCAATTGGCATTTCTCCCTCTCTTAATATATTAATCTTATTCGTTACCTACATCTGCCCATTTATATTCGTATGTTGCACCAAATGGGTTCACGAACACACCTTGAACTCTTGGAGAAACTAGTTGTGCTCTTGAAGCCTGGTAAACAGGGGCAATTACTGCATCTTCAAATAGCACTTTTTCGGCCGCTAAGAAGTTTTTATAGCGTGCTTTATTATCTGTAGCAAATTTTGTAGCTGTTTCACTAACCAACTTGTCATATTCCGCGCTAGAATATCCAGTCATATTGTTGCCGCCATCTGTAATCCATAAGTTCATGTAAGTAAATGGATCAAGGAAGTCAGGGCCCCATCTGGTAAGTTGAAGTTGATAATCCATATTTTTATCTAATTCAAGACGTTGCTTTTTTGGAATTTGTTTAATGTTGATCTTTAATCCTTTTAAATTCGTTGAAAGTTGGTTTGCAACGTATTCAACTAAGTTTTTCGTTGTCTTGTCATCATCGGCAAGGAACTCAAGTTCAACGGAGTCAGTACCTAACTCTTCCAGTCCCTTTGCCCAGAACTCTTTTGCTTTCTCAAGGTCATACGTGACAAGATCTCCACTTACTTTACGGAAATCATCACCTGTTTCAGGCATAGGTGTAAAGTCTTTCGGAACCAAGCCGTTTGCAGCGATGGACCCGTTGTTTAAAATCTCTCCTACTAACGCTTCCTTGTCAAAAGCTCTGCTGAGTGCAGCACGAATATTCTTATTTGCTAATGCTTCTGATTTTGTTTGATTAAACTTTAAGAAATAAACAAATGTATCTGCTGAAACCACATAATCGTCATTAGTAGAGTATTGGTCAACTAAATCGGATGTTAAGTCCATACGATCAGCTGTACCTTCTTCATATAAATCTAAAGCAGTTTGTGGATCTTTTACGACTTTGAATGTCAGTCTCTCCATTTTTACTGTTTTTGCATCCCAATAATCTTTATTCTTTACAAGTTCCCAGGAATCACTGGTACTAGTCCAATTGGAAATGGTGTAAGGACCGTTCGCTACTAAATTTTCTGAGCTAGTTGCAAAACTATCACCTTTTTCTTCCACAAACTTTTTGTTTAATGGGAAGAAGGTTCCAAATGTCGTTAATGTTTCAAAGTATGGTGTTGGATTTTCCAATTCAACAACTAGAGTATAATCGCCATCAGCTTTAACACCTAGTTGGTCAACAGCTACTTCACCTTTGTTTACAGCAGCAGCATTTTTGATTACTCCGCCCATCATATACGGGCCATATTCAGATGCTGTAGCTGGATCAACAGCACGCTGCCATGAATAGACAAAATCATGAGCGGTTACCGGGTCGCCATTTGACCATTTTGCATCCTCTCGTAACGTAAAGGTCCAAGTTAGGCCGTCGTCACTTACTTTATGCTTGGTCGCAATCCCAGGAGATGGTTGTGATTTTTCATCTAATCGGTATAAACCTTCCATTGTTGCAGCTAAATAGATAAAGGAAGACTCATCTGTAGCTAAAGATGGGTCCATTGAAGGAATGGCTTCTGGGTTTAAAAAGTTAAGTACTTTTTCTTCCTTTTCCTCCTCTTTCGCATTGGTACCTGCAGGTTCCTTTGACTCATCACCAGAACACGCGGCTAGTACACTTAGCAACAATCCAAATGTTAAAAGCAATAACCAATGTTTGACCTTCATTCGTTTTTCCCCCTAAATAGTATTTAAGTCTGAATATTATATATCTACTGAAAATTGAGACTCTAATATTGATTATACTCATTAACTTGTTTACTTGTAAAGAAATTGGGTAATTTTTGGAGGGTTTTTTGTAAAGGTGTTGTTCCTAGATTTGATTTAATCAGGGGGGGTTACCACATCCTCTCTTGGAATAGGAGGAAATATTAAGGAAATAATAGTGAATATATAGTCTTCTAAGGAGTTTTCAGAAATGAGTTTCTTTAAAAAGAAATCATCTTTATCTAGCACTTCAAATGATGGTGGGCAGCTTTGTGAGGATATTGAGAAAAATATAAGAATGTTAGAAGAACATTTTTGCCATACAGAAGATTTAATGAAAAAAGAGCTACAATTTCATAACCGCAAGTGTGTCATTATTTATCTTGATTCGCTGGTAAAGAAGGAGCTTCTCCAAGCTTCGATTATCGAGCCTATTTTAGAAGGGAAAATGAGTGAAATTGAAAAAACCGTCCATGCAGCAGAAATCAAAAAGACTTCCATAATTTCAGAAGCAGGAAAAAATTTATTGGATAGATCCTGTGTGATTTTGCTAGAAAAAGATCCCCAAGCATATGTGGCCTCGGTAGGAGGAATAGAAGAAAGGGCTATTCAAGAACCGAATAACGAACGGAGCATTAAAAGTTCTCATGATGGTTTTATTGAAAGTTTTAGCTCGAATTTGCAGCTTTTAAGAAAGAGACTTAAAAGTCCGCAGTTAAAAGTGAAATACTTTACGATTGGAAATTTTTCAAATACAAAAGTGGGGATGCTTTACCTAGAGAATCTTGCCAATAAAGAGCTTGTTGAGGAAGTGGAGCGAAGATTATCTTCCATCGAAATCGATCAGCTTTATTCAACGGGTGAATTAGAGGAGGTTATTGAAGATCATCCGTTTTCTCCATTTCCACAAATTTTGGCTACAGAAAGGCCAGATAGAGCGGTTTCCTATATAACAGAAGGTAAGATCACGATTATTGTGGATGGAAATCCCCGTGTATTAGTGGTGCCGATTACTTTTTTTGCGTTTTATCAAGCACCTGATGACTATAATAGCCGTTGGCTTGTTGGTTCTTTCTTTCGGTTAATTCGTGTCTTTAGTTTTATTATCGCGATTAGCTTGCCTGCCATCTACATAGCCATCGTTTCGTTTCATTCAGAGGTCCTTCCAATTGGAATTCTTTACTCTATCAGGGTTTCATTAGAATATGTTCCTTTTCCTCCCTTGGCGGAGGCGATAGCCATGCAAATCATTTTGGAGTTATTAAAGGAAGCTTCGATTCGATTGCCTTCACCTATCGCGCAAACAATCGGCATTGTAGGTGGATTGGTTATTGGGACAGCGGTAGTTGATGCTCATATCGTATCGAATATGATGATTGTTGTGATTGGATTTACGGCCATTGCCTCATTTGTGGCTCCTATAAATGAAATGGGGACTAGTGCAAGGTTATTAGGTTTTCCAACGATGCTAGCTGCCTCCCTGTTTGGATTTTTTGGGATTGTATTCGTTTTAATGTTGATTTTTATGCATTTAAGCAAATTAGATTCTTTTGGTACACCTTATTTTTCGCCTTTGGCTCCTTTTAAAAAAGAAGATGTAAAGGATTCGTTGATAAGACTTCCATTATGGAAATTAAATACTCGACCAACTGATGCAAAGCCAGAATACGCAAATCAACAAGGGCGAATAAGGGCGTGGAAGAAGAAATGATGGAAAAAAATATCTCGATTACAAAATATCAGCTGTTTTTTTTCATGATTCAAAGTCAAACTGGCCTAGGACTTTTATCATTACCGAATGTCGTGCAGAAGACGGCTAAAGGAGACGGATGGATTTCTACGCTCATTGCAGGGGTGGCTGTTCAAATTATGCTCGTCATCTATTGGCAATTACTAAAACGATTTCCCAATCTTATTTATACGGAAATCACTCAAAAGATCCTCGGACGCTTTTTAGGGAAATTCCTTAATCTGTTCATCTATTTGAATTTTATCTTTGTCGGAGGCTTAGCCACCATATTATTTATTAAAATCATTAATTTATGGTTATTGCCTATAACACCAGGTTGGATCATATCCATCCTCATCCTGACCGCTTGTATTTACTTAACGATTAGCGATTTAAGAATGATTGCAAGATTCTTTGTCCTAGCAACTTCCTTAATCCTATTATTATTGTTTACTTCTTTCTTAAGCTGGTTTACTCCTAAAGAGATTCAATACATTCTTCCAATTGGAAGTTCTGGATTCAAAAATATTTTATTGGGTACTAACAATTCACTTCTTGCGATGTTGGGATTTGAAGGGCTCCTATTTTTATTCCCCTTCATTATTGACAATAAAAAAGGAGTATTAAAGACGATATCAATGGCCAACATTTTTATCGCCACTTTTTACACCTTCTTTGTCTTCCTTACTCTCATCAGTTTCAGTTCAGATCAGTTGGCACAAATGAGAGAACCGATTTTAAATTTACTTAGAGGAATAACTTATATAATGGTCGATCGGGTGGATCTAATTTTTCTCTCCATATGGATTGTCCCAATGTCCACTTCTATTATTGCCTATTTATTTCTTGCGAGTAAGAGCATGAATGTAGATAAGAAGAATTACCCAAAGGTAGTCTTATTGAATGGATTCATTATTTTTTCCATTACATTGATTCCACATAATGACGCTATTATAACTCTATTTAACAAATATGTTACGTATTTAAGTTATGCGGTTGTTTTTATCATCCCAACTTTGCTTTTAATCCTTTCGTTCCTATTTAAAAAGCATGAAAGTAGTGAATCCGCTTGAGAATAATATTCATTATAATCTTATGTATCCTCCCCATCCTGTTGACTGGCTGTTGGGACCAGCATCTTCTTGTGAATCGAACGCTGGTGAACGGAATCAGTTTTGATGTTACGGAAGAGGGGAAAATTAATGGATCAGTTAGAGCATTGAGCATACAAAGTAAAGGAGGAGGGCAATTTGATATATACGATGAACTAGTATCTGCTGAAAGACCGACTCCTGTTGGTTTAGCATTAGATATCGATAGTAGAATTGCGGGTGAAATAGATACTAGCAAAGCGTTCGTGGTAATAATAGGTGAAGAACTAGCGAAAAAAGGGATTCACCCTTTCATTGAGATTTTTTATCGAAATATGAATTCCTATATGTCTTCCAAAATTATCATAAGTAAAGGAAAAGCGACAGAAATTCTTTCGGTGGAAAAGGAAAAAAGCCCAATCGCATTTGTCATCTTACAATTACTAAATGGTACGGAAGCGGATATGGTCATACCGAAAGAAACAACATTTACAGTTTGGAAAAAAATGTTAGATCCTGGTGAAGATATGATTTTACCATATGTGGAAAGAGTAGAGTCTAATAAAGTTGAAGTAGCTGGAGTGGCACTAGTTAACGATGATCAATATACAGGGATAACCTTATCAAGAGAAAAAAGCAGTATACTAATGTTATTAATGGATCAATTAAGCAAGAAGAACAGAATGGCTTTAACAATGGGTTCAGAAGGCAAGGGTCGAGCTATTTCTTTTGCAACTAGAGATTTGAGAAGAAACTTAGAGGTCTTAGTGGATAAGGATAATAAAATAACTTGTAAAATTGATGTCAAAATGAATGTGGAAGTAGGTAGCTATACTCAAGATTTAAGTAAAAGACTTAATATCAAAAAACTAAATAAAGATCTTTCTGATGAATTAACCAAACAAGCAAAGGAAATAACCGACATTTTATTACAGGCAAATTGTGATGCGTTGGGAATTGGAAGACGAATTTCTAGTTTTCACCCTGAATTATGGAAGAAAATCAATTGGAATGAGGAATATCAAAATGTCCAATTTGAACCGAATGTAAAGGTAAACATCATAAAAACAGGAAATGTTTTTTAAACTTTGGCTGTGTTAAAGCTAATTGCTGACAAATAGTAAAGCTATTGCAATATATATACTTCACAGAGTGGGTTGGAGGTTGAATATGGATGAGTAAATCTGCTACAAGTCAATTCAATATCGGAGAGAAAACTGTAATATAAACAAACATTACTAAAAAGTGGGAGAAAATCATGATTTTCTCCCTCACTTGCTGCTAAATAACTAAGCCGCCATCAACACTTAAAATGGCTCCGTTTATAAAATTGGCATGATCTGAAGCCAAAAATAGGTAGGCTGAGGCAATATCTTCTGGTTTCCCAAGTTTCTTGAGAGGGGTTTTTTCCTTCATCAATTGAAGTACCTTTTCAGGTACGGCTGCAGTCATGCCTGTTTCAATGAAACCTGGGGCTACTGCATTGACCCTAATTCCCTTAGGTCCAAATTCTTTTGCCCAACTTTTTGTCAGTCCAATGACCCCCGCTTTTGTTGCAGCATAATTAGTTTGACCAATATTCCCGTATAATCCAATGACGGAGGACGCGTTAAGAATGACGCCAGCCCCCTGTTTTAACATGATGGGGACTACAGCCTTCGTACATTTAAAAACACCTGATAGGTTTACAGAAATGACCTTTTCCCAATCCGAATCCTCCATTTTTGTTAGAAATCCATCAAGCGTAATTCCGGCATTGTTAATTAGTATATCAATTCTCCCATGTTTATCTTCAATTGAACCTACCATATGCTCGATCTGGGTGCTGTCCGTTACATCCACTTTAAAAAACTCAACTTTTTCATTCTTCAATTCTTCTATTGTTGCTTTACCCGCCGATTCATCATAATCACATATTACGACACTTGCCCCTTCTTGAAGAAATTTTTCAGCAGTTTTTTTTCCAATCCCCTGTGCTCCGCCTGTAATTAACACAATTTTTTCACTAAAACTCAATAGAATCGCCTCACTTTTTGCTTTTCTGATTAGAACAACTACACTTGAGCATCCCATGGCAAATAAGTAAAGAAATCACAAACTGAACAAAAGTATTTCCACCTTTGCCATTATTATGATTAAGTTTCCCATTTTATCACTCCGATTAAATTCATATTGTAATTTGCAAAAAAGAGAGGATTTTGTCAATAAAAGAAGAAAACTATTTTGATAATTTTCAATATTTAATCTTTAATTATTCCCATATAGTTAGTATGATGAATACGTCAACAAATAATAAGGAGGAAAATAACATGAACCAAGGCTTTAACTTTTATGATATGTGGAAGGATTATTATTCCCAGTCCAGTAAATTATTTGATGAAAAAATGAGCAAGGATTTCCCTGCTGAAGGCATGGGGCAAATTTTGGAGATGAATCTTCAATTTAAAAAAATGATTGATGAATCAACGTTAAAGTACTTAGAATTTATGAATGTACCATCTCGAAATGACATTGCGAGCATTTCTTCGCTCATTGTTAATGTGGATGCAAAAGTTGATGATTTAGAGGAAAGACTGGAAGAGAATTTGGAAAATAATCGATTTCAGGAATCATTTAATACAGAATTGTCGAATTTAAAAAAGGATATGAAGAGTTTAGATAATAAATTGAATCAAATCCTTACTTTGTTAAAATCACCAGAAAAAATAAAATAGAAAACGCATTACTTATTAGTCTTTATAACCAAGTAAATTAGTAAACTAGCAGGCTTATTTTATAACAACTACTATCTATGGGGTGGAAAATAATGACACAATTAAGAGATAAAGTAGCAATTGTAACAGGTGGCAGCAGAGGAATCGGTGCAGCGATTGCATTGGAATTGGCTAAAAATGGCGCGAAGGTTGTCATTAACTATAATATCCGCAAAGAACTAGCAGATAAAGTTGTTGCTGAAATAAATGAATTTGGCGGAGATGCATACGCAGTTCAAGCAGATGTTTCAGAAAGTAATGAAGCTACATACCTTGTACAAGAAACGATCAATCATTATGGCAAATTAGACATCTTGATTAATAACGCAGGAATTACAAGAGATAGTACCTTTAAAAAATTGAACGAAGAAGATTGGAGAAAAGTAATTGATGTTAATTTAAACAGTGTTTACAACAATACATCTGCAGCTTTACCTTATCTTCTTGAATCAGATGCTGGCCGTATCATTAATATTTCGTCTATTATTGGACAAGCTGGAGGGTTTGGACAAACTAACTATGCTGCAGCAAAAGCCGGGCTAATTGGATACACGAAATCTCTTGCTCTTGAACTTGCTAAAAGTAATGTAACCGTTAATGCGATTTGCCCAGGATTTATTGGAACCGAGATGGTCCAAGCCATTCCTGAAAAAGTTCTTGCAGGGATCGTTGAAAAAGTACCGCAAAAACGTTTAGGTAAACCGGAAGAAATAGCTCGTGGTGTGGTTTTCCTATGTAAAGATGGTGACTATATTACAGGTCAGCAGTTAAATATTAACGGTGGACTTTACATGTAAGTGTCATGAAGGTACGAATTTTTTAATATATTGACAGAGTAAATAAATCATGTAAGGAGTGAACAGTCATTAGCGTACTTATGCCAACCGATTGGAATGATTTGCTTGAATTCACACCTCCACAATATAAAGAGATGTATCAACGTGCAATAAGGGCAAATCAAGTGTTAACAACAGAAGCCGAGCCGGAAGTAGCACCTACACCGAAAGAACTTATTTGGACTAGAAATAAAACGAAGCTCTATCGCTATATATCTGAAAATCCAAAAAAACATAAAATCCCACTTCTTTTGGTTTATGCCCTCATTAATAAACCATATATATTGGATTTAACAAAGGGTGGAAGTTTAGTAGAATTTTTGGTTAATCGTGGGTTTGATGTCTATCTCCTTGAGTGGGGTCAACCAGGTTACGAAGATAGAAATATGAAACTAGATGATTACATTATGGACTATATACCACGAGCAGTTCGTAAGGTAATGAGAAAATCTAATGTAGATGAAGTTTCGATCCTTGGTTATTGCATGGGGGGCACGATCACGGCTGCATTTGCAGCGCTGCACCCTGAATTACCAATCCGCAATCTTATCTTTATGACAAGTCCTTTTGATTTTGAAAAGACAGGCTCTTATGGTGCGATGTTAGATGAACGCTATTTTAATATTGATAAAGTTGTAGATACCCTAGGTGTTATTCCACCTGAAATGATTGACTTTGGAAACAAAATGATCAATCCAATGGGAACGAACTATGGGCCATATATTAGTCTTTATGAACGGGCAGATAATGAAAAGTTCATCAAGAGCTTTAAACTATTGCAAAAATGGTTAAACGACGGTATTCTATTCCCAGGTGAAGCTTACCGTCAGTGGATTAGAGACTTTTATCAACAAAACAAACTGATAAAAGGAGAACTGGTTATTCGTGGTCAGAAGGTCAACCTTGAAAATATCACGGCTAACGTGCTTAATTTAGCTGGGAAAAACGACCTCATTGCGCAGCCGCATCAAGTAGAAGCATTGATGGACGCCATCTCTAGTAAAGATAAGCAATTTAAAAATTTACCAGTTGGGCATACATCGATTACCTTTGGCAGCCAAGCTACAAAAATAACTTATCCAACCATTGGCGATTGGCTGGAAGAGCGTTCCAATTAGTAATCTATCTTTTCACAATAGAAAGTGTCCCAATTTAATCAATTGGGGCGCTTTTTATTTAGAAATACAAAAAGAAAAATAAGGCAGAGACAGTGGTAAAATTAATTATATGAAATATTCAGAAATAATACAATAGTAATAGATATATTAGCTAATTTTCCCAATAAAACAAGACTATGGTATCCTTGCTAAATAAGCTTATATTAAAATTAATATGATAGTGAAGAAGGAGTAATAAATGAGATTATTTATTGATTCTGCAAATGTTGAACAAATCCGTCATTTAAATGAGTACTATCCAATCACTGGTGTTACCACAAACCCGTCTATTATTGTCCATTAAATGAGAGGAGAAAGTTGCACTCTCCTCTTTGTTATTACTTGGATTCTAATATCTCTTCCATCTTATCCGAGATTAGTGGATAAAAATATGTTTTAGCGCTAGTTGTGGAATTACCTCCGAAAAATCCAGTACCTGGGCAGGATTTAACATTGTAACTTGCTGTTGCATCTAAGACTCTTTCTTTCGTTTTCATATGCCACCAATGGTGGTATGTTATACTGTCGATGGAAGGTGTTAACCCGAACTTAATGCAAAGCAGTGCATTGATATAAACGATAGTTTCCTGTTGTTCCTTTGTCATAACATCATGCCCAAGATCAAAGTTTCCAATATGTTCGATGGCAATCCCGACGGAGTTAGCTGTTGGACCGATTGTACCTTCGGGAATGATGTTTAGTGGTCTAGAGACTGCTACTTTTCCATCTGGAAATGTCGTAATATTTTGAGCAATGTTTGTCCAACCCATTGTTTGCTTATGATGATTCTCCATACCCATTAACATCCGAAAATGATTGGAACCATTAAAGTGTTTGTAGGAAGGCAGCCAAGTATGATGCTGTTGGATTAATCGAATTTCTCGATTCACTTGCGTGTTAAATAACCAATCCTTAAATTCCTCTTTTGTCATCAGGATATGCTGTCCCTGCATGGTCATTCTTTTAGGCGTAATCTTTAATACTTGCCCTGTATAAAGCTGTTCAGAGGAAAGTCCATTTACAGTTTTGATTGTCTCGACTGAGGCATGAAAGGTGAAGGAAATATCCCCTAGTGTATCCCCAGCACCCACTTCATACAGAATCGGAACCCATAACTTCTGCCCGGCAATCAATACATCCGATTGCAAGCCATTTGTAACTTTTAATTCATCTATAGAAATACTGTATTTGTTCGCAATATCAGGCAGGCTGTCCCCCGCTTTTACAACATAAATATTACTTGGTTTAATCTCAGTAGCATGGGCAGGAGATATTGTTAGGAATAACATACTGAAAATGACTCCAATTACAAGTACGGATTTCTTCCACATTTTTATAACCCCTTCAAGATTTTTATGTATAGTTTGCAGAACAGGAACCAGATTATGCTTGATAGATTGGAAAAGTTAACAAAAAAACATTGTAAAATTTACAATACCTCAACATAAAATAATTAAAATACAGGTAGATATTGTAATTATTTTACCAAAGCAGGTGCAGCCAATGGAAAGTCAGATACATAGCCAGTTATTCCAAGTACTAGGTAAGAACAACTTTTACTCCTATTTAAAGTACTTAAATACCAGAAGGAAGAAAGACATTCTATATTATAGAAGGTTGAAGGAACTGCAAAAAATCATAAAAAATAAAGCTTGGATACATTCTTTCAGTCAATTTTAAAATTAGATTCAGGAGAAACAATAGGCTATGAAGCATTGAATCGCCCTGCAGTTACAAATCAATTTCCGAATACTGAAATGTTTTTGAATTTGTTGGCCAATCGAATCAGGTGTTCTTTTTTGAATGCTTTTGTAGAAATATTTCTCTTAAACGCTATATTGATAGATTAAGAGATACTATGCACCAGAGAACTTCATTGCTTTTTATTAATATTCACCCCCATGGATAATCATTTGATTTTTTAAGAATGTCATAGACAGAAGGTGAAAATATGGCAGTATATATTGGTGATATTGCAGAACCAGTTCCCTGTATTTCTCTATATGGTATTAGTAAAGAGGTAGATACGATATTTAGTGAGAATAAGAAGATACATGGGATTGTTGTTGTAAATGAAGAGACTCCAATATCCCTTATAACAAGAACCCATTTTTATCAAAAAATGGGAACTTTATATGGTTACAATCTATATATGGGCAGGTCTATAGAATTAATAGCAAATAATGAACCTCTAATTGTCGATTACTTTCAATCCATTACAGAAGTAAGTAAATTAGCAATGGAACGGAAGGAAGAGGATCGGTACGATTATGTCATTGTGACAAAGGAAGATAAGTATATTGGGATTGTAAGTATACAAAGATTACTAATGAAGTTGGTTGAGGTTCAAGCAGAATTTGCAAGCTTTTTAAATCCCCTGACTAGATTGCCGGGAAACCACATCATAGAGGATAAACTAAAAGAAATCATCCAACAGGACAAGTTCAGTATCCTATATTTTGATTTAGATCATTTCAAAGCCTATAACGACACATATGGTTTTAAAAAAGGTGACGAACTGCTGCAAGCTACAGCAGACTTGCTAAAGAAAACCTTTGACAAAAGAGGGATATTTTTAGGACATATTGGCGGAGACGACTTTATTGCGGTATTAAATCATTATGATTTTATATCCATTTGCGAGGCAATTATAAATGATTTCGACCGGAGCGTTGAACAGTTCTACAATTCTAATCACCTTTCACAAAAATATGTAATAACTGAAAATCGTCAAGGTGTTAAGGAAAAAATAGCACTTGTATCGTTGTCTATTGCGATTGTTACCAATCAATATCAGCCATTTAGTAACGTTGAGGAACTTGTTGAAGGTGCCACAGTCGTTAAGAAAAGCTGCAAGAAAATTCAAGGAAGTTGTTTTTTAATAAATGTATAATTCCCCAACAGTATTCCTGTTTCAATCGTTATCTAGATGAGAACAACAAAATGAAAAATTTTAGATAAAGGAGAAGGAGGAAAAAACAATGACCTTAAATATTTTCTTTTTCACCATCAGCATAAAAAAACGGGATCTCTCCCTTGACGAGGCAATTCATAGAGAAGTAGTTGAAAAACGTATGCAGGAGAGCATGGATCGAAATATTCAAATCATGGGCAGGTATTAAGTTTTAAAGGGAAATAACAAAGAGACCGTTCCCTAGTTACGGTCTCTTTTGCTGGTAAACTAAACTTCAAATTCACTCATCAACGCATGAGTATTATCTTCACTATCTTTAAAAAATGCCATCCATGTTTCGGTTTGTCCCATTTTTGCAATGAGATGTGGTTCGTCGATAAAGATAACTTCCTTGCTTAGTAAATCCTCATAAGCCTCTTTAATGTTTTCCACTTGAAAGTAAATAATGCTCGAATGAGCAAATTCTTCTGATTCAGGAACACTTAGCAAAAGACGAAGTCCATTAGATTCAAAAAAAGCTAACCCATTGGACGTAAATAAAAGAGGCAGTCCAAGTTTTTCTTTATAAAAATTTACTGCTTGATCTAAGTTTTTTACTGGAACTGCAATTTGACCAACTTTTTGAATCAGATTTTCCCCCATCGATAACTTCTCCCTTATGTAAGATAAATCATAATTTTCAGATAGGTATAGCATAACCGTACGAAGGACTTTTAGAAACTATTTTACAATATATAGTAAAAAATAAGTAAAATGATTAAAAGGACAAGCAGTGAAATGGCTTGGAATTTAAGACGTTGATAAAGAGAAGCATTAAATTTTTCGGATGGCAGTGGTTTATCACGCCACTCTTCTAGATAATCATTCCGTTTAAACATGATACTATTGAATCTTCTAAATCCAAAGGTAACACCGTCAAAAAAACCACCTTTAATCGTGTACATTAGTAAAACGGTGATTAGATAAATAAAGCTAAGATAGAATAATGAATTTATAAAGTTCAGGAGATTATAGTTTGATGAAAAGATAAAAAAGATCAAAAGGGTTATTAAAAGATTGAGTATAAAAAACTTCCATTTGTTCTTGAACATTTTCTTTCACCTTATCATTCATAATATTATTTTACACCATGCAATAAAGAATAAAGGTATTTTAACCTAATACGCTTAGAAAGTATACTTTAACCATTTTTTTGTTATTAAAAAAGAAAGCGCATTCTTATTTTAGAATTATTTTTTTTTTATTTGTACAATGAAAAGTATTGATATATCAACTGTAATGTTGTTGTAATCTATAATGATATAATAATATTTTGACTCTTTAATATATTTAGTCTTTACAAGAGTAGTATAAAAATAGTATGATTTCCTTAGATTCTTTTTTAAGAGGAATTTACAGAAAAATAAAACAATAGGAGGTCATTTTTTTATGAAGAAACAGTATGCATGGCTTTTAGCCCTTAGCTTAGTGCTAAGCATGTTTTTAGCAGCATGTTCAGGCGGCGACAAAGAAACAGCTGATGATAATAAGAAACCAGCTGATGAGCCAAAAGTAGAACAGACATTAAACTTTATTAATGGTGACACAATCCCATCTATGGATCCATCTTTAGGTACTGATGAATATGCTTTTCAATTCTTAGGTGCTACAATGGAAGGTTTATACCGACTTGACGAAAAAGGACAGGTATCTGATGGTATTGCAACTGAACATAAAGTAAGTGATGATGGTAAAACTTGGACTTTCACATTACGTGAAGATGCAAAATGGTCAAATGGTGACCCTGTAACTGCAAATGACTTCGTTTATGCTTGGCAACGTGCAGTTGACCCAGCAACTGGATCTGAATATGGTCCATACATGATGGGCGGCGTTATTAAAAACGCAACTGCTGTTAACAAAGGTGAAGTTCCTGTTGATCAGTTAGGTGTAAAAGCTGATGGCGATTTCACTTTAGTTGTTGAACTTGAAAATGCAACTCCATATTTTGAATCTCTAACTACATTTGGTACTTTCTTACCATTAAATAAAAAGTTTGTTGAAGAAAAAGGCGATACATTCGCAACTAGCGCTGATACTTTATTATCAAACGGACCATTCAAGTTTTCTACTTGGACTAGTACTGCTCAAGAGTGGGATTTAGTTAAAAACGAAACTTATTGGGATGCAAAAACTGTGAAATTAGAAAAAATGCATTATGTAGTAGTAAAAGATCCACAAACTGCAGTTGACTTATATGAAAAAGGTGAAGTTGACCGTGCAGGTTTATCTTCTGACCTAGTTGACCAATACGCAACACATGATGATTACACAGTAGAACCTGATACTTCAGTATTCTATTTGAAATTAAACCAAACTAAAAATAAAGCTCTTGCTAACGTAAACGTACGTGCAGCAATCTCTAGAGCATTTGATAAGCAAGCATTGGTAGATGAAATCTTAAACAACGGTTCTATCGTTGCTAATGGTTTAGTACCAAAAGATTTTGTTCCAACTCCAGATGGTAAAGACTTCCGCGAAGTTAGCGGCGATCAAGTAACTTATGATGTTAAAAAGGCAAAAGAATTCTGGGAAAAAGGTTTAGCTGAATTAGGAACTAAAGAAGTAACGATCGAATTACTTGGCGGAGACGCTGAAGTTTCTAAAATGATGAACCAATACTTAGCAAACCAATTATCAACTAATCTTCCAGGTTTAAAAGTAACTTTAAAAGAAGTACCATTTGAACAACGTCTAGAATTAGACACTGCTATGGATTATGACATGCAGTTTGCTGGATGGGGACCTGACTTCCTTGATCCATATACTTATATGAATCTTTGGTTAACTGATGGCGGGAACAACCAAATGGGCTATTCTAACCCAGAATATGATAAGTTAGTAAACGAAACTGCAACAACTTTAGCTCAAGATCCAGAAGCACGTAATAAAAACTTCTTAAAAGCAGAAAAGATCTTATTTGAAGATGCAGCAATCGCTCCAGTATATCAAAGAGCAAGTGCTCTATTAGTTTCTCCAAAAGTACAAGGCGTGTTCACAAACGCATTCGGAGCAACTTACGAATACAAATGGGCTAGCGTTGGTGCTGCAGAATAATAATCAGTAAAAAATAGGCTATTATAAAAATTGAAGGGAGTGTATGCTTTTGAAGCATATACTCTCTTTCGGCTTATGAGCATGAATATTCCGATTATAACAAAAATTTAATCGACTCGATAAAACATATAATAAAGAGAAATTTAGGAGGTGCAAACATGACTCGATATTTACTTCGTCGCGTATGGTATATGTTAATAACATTATTTATTATTGCGACATTCTCGTTCTTTCTGATGAAAATTTTGCCGGGTAGTCCGTTAAACGCAGAAGATAAATTGAGTGAAGAACAAAAAGAAATTATTTTAGAAAAGTATGGACTAAATGATCCAATTCCAGTTCAATATGCAAAATATCTTGGAGGACTTGTAAAAGGTGACTTGGGTGTGTCTTTTAAATTTGATAATACACCGGTTACAGCGATCTTGTTTGACAGAATCGGGCCATCTGCACTATTAGGCTTTCAAGCATTAGTGGTAGGCTCTATCTTGGGAATATTCCTTGGGTTAATGGCCTCTATCTTCCGGAATAGTCCCATTGATTTTTCATCTACTATCATTGCGGTTATAGGAACTTCGATTCCTTCGTTTGTATTTGCAGGATTATTGCAATATGTTTTTGCTGTAAAATTAGGCTGGTTCCCAGTGGCTCTTTGGGGTGAATTTGAACACACCATTTTGCCTACGATCGCTTTGGCCATTCACCCAATGGCAACGGCTGCACGTTTCACTAGAACGGAAATGGTAGAAGTGTTACATTCCAATTACATCATTACTGCGCGCGCTAAAGGTGTTTCTGAATCCGGAATTATTTTAAAGCATGGATTGCGTAATGCACTTATTCCGTTAATTACAGTATTGGGTCCAATGGCGGTTGGTTTGATGACAGGTTCAATGGTTATTGAACAAATTTTTGCGATTCCTGGTATAGGTGAGCAATTTGTTACCTCTGTTATGGTAAATGATTACCCAACGATTATGGGTACAACATTGTTATTTGCGTTTGGCTTTATTGTGATTATCTTAATCATTGACCTCCTATACGGATTGATTGATCCTAGGATAAGACTAGCAGGAGGGAAATAAGTAAAATGGATAAAAATAACCTAAATAATATACCAAAAGATTTATTTGTCCCTCTTGTACGTAAAGAGGATACGAGTGAAAAAATTTCAACTCCGAGCAGAACGTTTTTTCAGGATGCAAAAAGAACACTTTTCAAAAATAAACCTGCTGTTTTCAGCATGATTCTTATTCTTTTGATTATCATTATGAGTATTGCTGGTCCGTGGATGAACGATTTTGGTTCCGATGATCAGGATTTAAAAAGAGCAAAAATGCCTCCGCGTGTACCAGTTCTAGAGAATGTCTCTTGGCTTGGTTTGAATGGTACATTATCTGGAACTTTCCAAGGGAAAGATGTTCAGCAGGCTACTGCCAAAGCGAATGCAAGATTTGATAATAAAGAAGAGTTTATTGATATTGAAGTCATTAATAAAGGTGACGGCACTAGAAATTCTGCTGAAGTTAAAGCGACCTATCGTATTTATGAAGCAAAAGATATGAAAGACACATATTTCTGGTTTGGTAGTGATGCCTTAGGGCGTGACCAATGGACAAGGCTTTGGGAAGGTACAAGGGTTTCTTTAATCATCGCTTTTGTTGCGGCAGTACTTGACCTTGTTATTGGGGTCTCTTATGGCGGGATTTCTGCTTTTTACGGCGGAAGAGTCGATAATGTCATGCAGCGTATTGCTGAGATTTTAGTTGGTATTCCGAACCTAGTTATTATCCTATTAATGATGCTCGTTCTTCAGCCAGGTATAATTTCGATTGTCATTGCTTTATCGATAACTGGCTGGATTGGTATGTCCCGGATTGTCCGTGGTGAAGTATTAAAGCTAAAAAACCAAGAGTTTGTTTTAGCTTCAAGAACTTTAGGAACATCCAATGGTACCATCATTAGAAAACACCTGGTTCCAAATATCAGTGGTATTATCATTATTAACACAATGTTCTCAGTTCCTGGAGCAATCTTTTTTGAAGCATTCTTAAGCTTTATTGGACTAGGTATTGTACCTCCAGATGCTTCACTTGGATCTTTAATTGACCTTGGGTTTGATAACCTCAGACTTTATCCATACATGCTTGTGTTCCCGGCAATTGTAATTTCTGTACTTATGATTGCATTTAATATTGTTGGTGATGGTTTGAGAGATGCATTTGATCCGAAAATGCATAAATAAGAAGGTAGGTGTTTAATAAATGAGTAAATTATTGGAAGTCAAAGATTTAAAAGTATCATTTAACACCTACAATGGTGAAGTGCATGCTGTTCGAGGTGTTACCTTTGATTTAAATAAAGGTGAAACCTTGGCGATTGTAGGTGAATCTGGATCCGGGAAGTCAGTAACCTCTAATGCGATTATGAGACTCCTTCCAGAACCACATGGCTTTATAAAAGAAGGTCAAATTCTCCTTGAGGGAGTAGACCTTGCGAAAAAAACAAGCAAGGAAATGCAAAAAATTCGCGGAAAAGACATTTCTATGGTTTTCCAAGATCCAATGTCGTCTCTAAACCCGACAATGAAAATTGGAAACCAGATTATGGAAGGTCTAATAAAGCACCAAAATATGAACAAACAAGAAGCAAGAAAAACAGCGCTTGAGCTTCTAACTCTTGTTGGTATTCCAAGACCGGATGTACGTATTAATCAATATCCACACCAATTTTCTGGCGGTATGCGTCAGCGTGTGGTAGTAGCGATTGCATTAGCATGTAATCCTAAAATCTTAATCGCAGATGAACCAACTACTGCTCTTGACGTAACCATTCAAGCTCAAATCTTAGAATTGATGAAGAGTATTCAACAAAAAACGGATAGTGCGATTATTTTTATTACGCATGACCTCGGTGTTGTAGCAAACGTTGCGGACCGTGTAGCAGTTATGTACGCTGGAAAAATCGTAGAAATTGGGACAGTAGATGATATTTTCTACAACCCTAAGCACCCATATACTTGGGGATTGATAGGCTCCATGCCTACATTGGATAGCACTGACGAAGAGCTTTTTGCTATACCTGGAAGCCCGCCTAACATGCTTACCCCTCCTGTAGGGGATGCGTTTGCTCCAAGAAATCAATTTGCTTTAGAAATTGATACAGTGATGGAACCGCCAATGTTTAAAGTTTCTGACACACATTATGCGGCAACATGGCTTTTACATGAAGATGCACCTAAAATTGAGCCACCGGCTGCCGTTAAACACAGGATGCAAGGTTTTGCTCAAACAGGCACTAAGGGCGGTGGAAAACGGTGACAAGAGAAAAGTTACTTGAAGTGAAAAATTTACAAAAACATTTTGCTGTTGGCAAAAAGAATACAATTAAAGCTGTTGATGGTGTTAGCTTTGATGTGTATAAAGGGGAAACCTTTGGGCTAGTTGGTGAGTCTGGTTGTGGAAAGTCGACAACAGGCAGAACCATCATCCGACTTTATGATGCAACTGGCGGAGAAGTTAAATTTAACGGTGAAGATGTTCACGGGAAGAAAAATAAATCTGAATTGCTTAAATTTAATCGAAAAATGCAAATGATCTTCCAGGATCCGTCTTCATCCTTAAATCCTAGAATGACGGTATTGGATATTATTGCTGAGGGTCTAGACGTTCATAAGCTAGTAAAAAACGAAGCTGAGCGAAAGCAAAAAGTTGAAGAATTACTAGAAGCCGTTGGTCTAAATAAAGAGCATGCTACTCGTTTTCCACATGAATTTAGTGGTGGGCAAAGACAGCGGATTGGTATCGCAAGAGCGCTTGCAGTTGATCCTGAGTTTATTATTGCCGATGAGCCTATCTCTGCATTGGATGTGTCGATTCAGGCGCAGGTAGTCAATCTGCTAAAAAAACTACAAAAAGAACGTGGGTTAACGTACTTGTTTATTGCTCATGACCTTTCAATGGTTAAATATATTTCTGATCGAATTGGCGTTATGTATATGGGTAACTTGGTAGAACTAGCAGAAAGTGATGAATTATACAATAATCCTATTCATCCTTATACAAAATCATTGTTATCAGCTATTCCTCTTCCAGATCCAAGATATGAGCGCACACGTAAACGTATTAATTATGATCCTACTGTACATGACACAGATGGTGAGTTTGAGCTTAGAGAAGTTACGCCAGGTCATTTTGTACGTTGTACGGCAAAGGAATTTGAAAGATATCAAAATGAGCAAAAAGTAAAATAAGCAGTTGTAAAAAAGAGTGTTGACGAATCAACACTCTTTTTTACGTCTAGAAATGTGTCATTTCGACAATATCATTTTTTTCTTTTAGGACTTTAAACAGCATATCAATATGCTCGTTATTTTTTGTTTCTACAGAAATATCCAAACCAGCATATCCCGGATAAATATTTTTGCCCATTCGATTGAGGTTAACAGTTTGAATGTTTGCGTCTAAATCTGTTAATGAGCTTAAAACCTTTTGAAGCTCACCTGGTTTATCCTTTAAGGTTATCGTAAAAGTAGCATACCGTCCTGATTCGACTAAACCGCGTTCAATAATCCTCGAAATAAAATTCATATCAACATTTCCACCGCTTAAAACAGCCACAACTTTCTTTTCTTTCATTTTTACTTTTTCATATAGTAGTGCCGACAGGGAACAGGCACCAGAACCTTCTACTAACAGTTTGTTTCGTTCTAAAACCATTAGCATCGTTCTTGCGATTTCCATTTCATCCACACAAAAAATATCATCGACATATTTTTGAATGATTTCAAAGGTTCTCTGCCCAGGTTTTTTAACAGCAATTCCATCTGCCATGGTTGGTGTGGAATCTACCATTATGGGCTTCTTTTCTTTTAAAGATGTTTTCATGCTGGGGCAGGCTAGCGCCTGAACGCCATAGACGGATATATGGGGGTTCCTTTCTTTCACGGCGAGTGCAACACCTGCAATCAGCCCACCGCCTCCTACAGGGCATATAATAGCCTCTACGTCTGGAAGTTGATCCAGTATCTCCAAACCTACCGTCCCCTGTCCTGCAATGACAGAATCGTCATCAAAGGCATGAATAAAGGTAGCATCTCTTTGTTCTCTCAGCTCTAAAGCATAGGCAAGCGCATCATCAAATGTAGCCCCTTCTAAGAGGACCTCTGCCCCATATTGCTTTGTAGCGAGCACCTTACTAAGGGGTGCACCCTTTGGCATCACAATCGTACAATTTACGCCAAGCATTTGACTTGAATAAGCTACACCTTGAGCATGGTTGCCTGCTGAGGCAGCCACAACGCCTTTCTCTAGCTCTTCCTTTGATAGGGATATTAACTTGTTATAAGAACCTCTCACTTTAAATGAGCCAGTTTTTTGGAGGTTCTCAAGTTTTAAATGTACTTCATTATGAGAAAGCTGACTAAAAGTTTTAGAATAGTCCAAAGGTGTTGTATGGACAATCCCCTTCATCTTCTCCCGTGCAATGATAATATCATCTACATTCACAATTCTTCCTCCTGTTGACATACTTTTCCTTAGGATGTACTGATAAAAGTAAACTATGTCTTAAATTCGGGAAATAATCTCTCTCAAAATTATCAGTTGACTAGTAGTATTCCTCAAGTATGCATGGTGGTATTTTGTCTAAATGCCTAAATTTGTATCTTTTTACCTAAAAAAGGTAAATAAAATGACATTTTTTGTATGAATTTGTAACTATAAAACTATTTATTGTGAATATTTGGTATGTTACGATTATTTAGCAACACTATATATATAAAGGAGGAAAAACATTTGAAGAAGAAAAGATTATTATCTGTTTTATCTGCCAGTGCTTTGGCTCTATCACTTTTAGCTCCTATTGCTAGTAATGGGACCAAGGTAGAGGCCAAAACAGCTCCAAACTGGGATGTAGAGCGCTACGGTGATCGAATTGATATTGATGGACAGTTAAACCAATTATCAAAAGACACTACATACTTACAAAAGGCTGAAAAGAAAATTAAGGAACAAGCTGCACAAATTAATATTAATGAAGATAGTGATTCAGGAGGAGATTCAGGAAATAGTAGTACTTTTGCATCAGTTGGAGAGAAAAAATTGTTTTTAAATAGGAACTTAGCTTTTAAACAGTTTACACTTCGCAGTGTAGGAGAAAATGTTGAAATTTGGGTAGCAGATAACTTATCCTTTCCACAAGGTGATCCACGCCCTGCACATGTTGTAACACAAGAACAAGTCGATAAACTACGTGATGAATTTGATAGTAATATCTATCCTAAGGCTACAGAGTTCTTCGGAACACCAGATGCTCTTGATGGTTCGCATTCTCCTTTACCTGAAATGGTTGGACTTCCAGAGGGGTATTATGGAGGCAGCGATAAAGTAATCATGTTAGTAGATAACATACAAGATGAAAATTATGAAGACCCTACGTATCCATTCTTTGTAGCAGGTTTCTTCTGGCAAACACTAGAGAACTATATTGATAGAAATATCATTACAATTGATACAAACAGCTGGGAGACTCGGTTAGAGTCAACATTCTTCGGAACTACTATCCATGAGTTGCAGCACTTAATTCAAGCAGACAATGATGGTGATGAAGAATCATGGGTTAACGAGGGTTTATCTACATTCTCTGAAGTCCTTGGCGGCTATGGTCATGATGCTGGTTCGATTAATTTCTACTTAGATCATCCAGAAAATTCATTAGTTGCTTGGGATGAACATGTAGGTGCAGCGACAGGACCAGAAACAATTGCTGACTATGGTCAGGTACAATTATTTAACTTATACATGAATGACAAGCTCGGTAAAGATTTCATTCGTGCCTTAGCGGTAAATAAAGAAAATGGAATTAACGGTGTTAATGCAGCCTTAAAGGAATTTGGCTCTAAGCTTGATTTCACAAAGCTCTATCAAAACTTTATTACTGCAGTAGCGTTAGACTCTAGTGAAGAAGGTAAAGGATTATATAATATAGACAGTATTGACCTTCGAGGGTTACCGGTTGATGCAGCTGGTACGAAACGTGGCATGACAGTAAATTATGAGAAAGCAATAGCATTTGAAAAAGAAGGCGTTCCAGCATGGGGCGGTGATTTTAAGGTATTAGACTTCCAGGATAAAATTAAGAGTATTGCCTTTAATGGAGTAGATTTCTTACCAATTTCTTGGAAATCAGTGGCTGATCCTCTCGGTTCAGGTAATCAAGTGTTATGGGGAAATCAGGGAGACGAAGCGGATAATACTTTAATTTTTGAAGCGGATCTTTCTGGGGTCGATAAAGCAACATTAAAATTTGACAATTATCTTGATATCGAAGAGCAATGGGATTTTGGAGTGGTTCAAGTATCAACTGATGGCGGTAAGACTTGGAAGAGCTTAGCAAATGAAAATACCCGCAGTGACATTGTCGAAGGAGGTTATCCGAAAATCAAAGAAAACTTACCAGGATTTACTGGTAATATAAAAATTTGGCAAGATGAATCGTTTAATTTAAGTGAGTATGCTGGTCAAAAGGTATTGGTTTCCTTCCGTTACCTAACAGACTGGGGTCACACTGATACTGGCTGGTTTATTGATAATATTGAAATTCCTGAAATAGGTTATAGTAATGATGGCAGCTCTACAGACGCATTTAAATCAATGAAAGAGGTTCTTGGTGAATACGTTAATTACACTGTGACGTTTATTAACGAAAAAGAAGTTGGTAATAAAAAGGGTGCTAAAACGAATTACAAAGTAATCACTGTTGATCCGTTTAATGTTACTGAACAGAATGCATTAACTTTAAGACAGTTATTCCAAGACGGAAAGAACTATATGATTACATCCTATGCAGCCCCTGTAGATAGCCGAAATCCAGTTGACTTTACTTACGAAGTTAAACTGAAAAAGGAATCTCAAAAAAAGAAAATCAAAAAGTAATAGTAGCACACAGGAAAACCCGCATGATGACCGCTAACAAAGGTTATTATGCGGGTTTTTTATTTTTTGGCAGTGTTAAATTTTGTCTGTTGATTTGCGCTCCCTGCCCCGTCCTCCCGCAGGACATTGAATAAGCTTCAAAGAATAAGCACCGCACGAAGAAAATGCGATAGCATTTTCTTTGTGCGGTGCGCGCAAATCAACAGAGTGCCAATATCAACATTTTGCTTTAACCCAGCCTATTTTTTAAAGAGTCTTAAATATGACTTCATTACAATCACGGAGCCATCAATTAATACATTTTTACATTTACCTATTATTTATTTGAACCTACACTAATAGGTAAAAAAACGTACGGAGCAGGAATAGACTCTCTCGATTGAGGGTCTATTTTTTGTATACGAAATATGTATACGTGTTTACGATAATTGTGCACTTGTTTACAACCTTGTATACATTGCGTTTACAAAAATGTTTACATGTATACAAACATGTAAACCTGTTGATATACCGCTATGTGTACGGTTTTGTATACGTTGTAAACAGGAGTGTGTACAACGATTACGTATTGTTTACAATTTTACACTTTCATTTCTTTTAGTCTTCATTATTGAAGAATCTATTAAACTCCTATACTCTTAGAGTAGTTAGATACATAACTTCATTAACATCTTAAATTAAGAGAATGAAAGGATGATAATTTTGAATAATACTAGAATTGCAGCTATTGATGTTGGGAATGATTCGATTAAGGCGATATTTGGAGAAATGGAATATGAGCTAAATATTCCTAATATTATTGCCAGGGATACGGAAGACCGCCCTGTAATTGGAATTGAAGAATTAGATGACAAAAATCCTCTTGATGGTATTCATATAAGAGTCCACTCCCCTGCTTTGAAGGATAATAATGCTATTTATCGTGTTGGGAATCTCGCAACCAAAAGTCCAAATGGAACTGAATTAGATCCTGGAAGCAGCAAGTCTGAAGAAGACCAAACGTTAGTTCTTCTCTTTACTACATTGGCATTGGATGCCGTAAAGGAAGGAAATAAAAATAATTTCCGCCAAACGAAAAATGTCATAGATGCGAACTATACGCTGGGAACAGGACTCCCCCTTCGTGAAGTTAAGGAAGGAAAGGACGCAGGTTATCGTTCAAAATTAATTGGATCTGTCCATCAAGTTGAGTTTCTTGTCACACCTAAGTATCAAGGTTTAAAGGTAAATATCAAGTTTGATGAGATAAAGGTATATCCTGAAGGATTTGCGGCTTATATTAACCTTGTTATGGACAATAACTCAAAAATCATTAATAAAGACTTAATCGATAAACGTATCTTGATTCAAGATATTGGCGGATTATCAACGGATATCGCCGTAATTAAAAATCGAAATGTGGATGATGATAAAGCACAAGGCTTTAATCTTGGGGTTTCAGAATCATTGGAAGCAATCCGTGAAGAGATTAGAACAAAGCATGGTGTCGAACTAGACAGCCGTCGCGATGTTGTTGAAATCATCACGAAGAAAAATGACCGAAATCATATCATGGTTAAAGGAAGCAGGACCAGTGTTCACGATATAACAGACCGCATTCTACTAGATTTAGCAAAGAAACAATATCGTTTATTACGAAATGTTTGGTCAAAGAATTCCCAAACAGAAATCTGCTACTTTGTTGGTGGCGGGGCTACCGTATTAAAGGATTATCTTAAAACATTAAATAATAATCTCGATGGTTTTAATATTGATTTCTTTGAAGATGAAAAAGAAAGTATTTGGATGATGGCAAATGCTTATTATAAGCTCATCATGGATTTCGTTAGAAAATCAGAGAAACAAAAGCCTGAACAAACTAAAAAACCTGTTACCAATTAATAGGGTGATGATATGAAAAAGGCAGGTTCAAATGAAATTCAGCGGGGACAGGCGATTTCCTTTCGTGTCCCTTCTGACACACCTGACCATCTAATTAAGCAGCTGCAAAAATTAAAGGAAACCGAAAGAAGAAATTTTTCAAGCAAAATTGCTGAATTTGTGATGGAAGGTGTCGGTAACGTAAATGCAAGAGAGCGTGAGATGATTACCGTCCCGCTGCCGAAAAAGCTAACAAAAGCACAACGTGACTGGTTAAAGCACGAGCATTCTGAGGCGTTATTAGGAAGTATTATCTATCAATTAATATCCGATCCTGTTCGTTCTACTTCCCTGCTAGCAAGTTTAAATAGCAGTTCAATCGATATTGATGAAGCTTTATACCTTCAAGAAGAAGTATTTCCCGAGAAACCTGAAATAAGATCTTATCCAGATGAGGGTAGTGCTGTAGAGGAAAGTGCTGCTTCTATCGATTTATCCGATATGGATGATGATTTAGATGAATTTGATTGGGATAATGCGAAACCTTTGGTTGAGGAAAAAGAGATTGAGGAAGAGCTTGATTTAGATGACCTGCTGGGTGGATTTCTAGCCAGTATGAATAAATAGATAAATGGACCCGAATGTTTGGGTCCATTTTCATTTCATTATTGAATCCAGAGTTTAAATAAGCCTTCTGTTACTCCTAAGTTGTACATGTAATAGATACCAAACCCAGTACTAATCACACCTGTAACTTGGGTAAGGGCTTTATTTAAACTAAACTTTTTCGCACTAAACACAAACGGAATTCCAATTAAAGTAGTAAAGAAAAGCATTCCGATAACGGTCCCGGCTCCAAAAATCAGAATATAAATAGCTCCCTCCCAGGCACTATTTACTGTACTCATCGTTAAAACGACCATTGCACCGCTTCCGGCAAGACCGTGAACTAAGCCAATCAACATAGATTTTAGGTAAGAAACTTTTTTATGCTGATGATGATGTTCATGTGTGCCGCTATGATCATGAGAATGGACATGATTATGTAACGCACCATTTTGCTCATGCTTATGTACATGAATATTTTTAAAGGAAAGAATAGTAGTAATACCAAGATAAACTAGCATAATTCCTACTAAAAACTCTAAAGACATGGCCCATTTTTCAAGAATTTCACCTTTCATAAGAATAAGCACAATGCCAATGATAAATAATGTTGCTGTATGACCGATCCCCCAAAACACCCCTCCTAAAGACGAACGCAATAGCTTTTTACTTTGACTGGCGATAGTGGATACAGCAATGACATGGTCCGGCTCAATGGCGTGTTTGATTCCGAGTACAAACCCTAATCCTAGAATGGAAAGTAAGGTTATCTCCATTTATCTCTCCCCTTTTGTTGTCTATTAAAAAACTTTTGCACCATTATAGCACATAAAAATGTTTTCTATTAGGAAACTTTTGCTTAATATAGGACAAAAAACGTTTCTTTTCTTAACTTATTCGGACTTATCAAAGACAATTTAGAAAAGATAAAAAAATTTAAGTTTTATCAAACCATTTTATCGACTTCATCGTTTCCTTAGGTGTAAGTCCAAAAAAGGAATTCGAAGGAGCTGAATGGGAATGAAGTTACGTTTAAAGGTCGTCATCGGTTTATCAATCATTTCAATGTTTTTGTTTGGTGGTATGGTTGCAGCAGCAACAGATTTTACACAGTTTGGCTTTAAAGATGTTGTAGCAGAAAAGGTCATAAATGCAGGGGAAGCTGAAAAAATTAGTCATAGCGGAATTAAAATTCAAATACCAGAAGGGGCCTTTGATCATGACGTTCTCTTTCAAGTCCTCGAGGGTAACAATAAACATTTTCAAGCTGTTGCTCCTGAAGGAGAAAAGGTCATTATGAATTTTGCCTTTCGTGTCATCGATTTGGAAACAAACGAAATATTAGGTGCCTTTAATAAACCTGTTACATTTAGTTACAAAGATAAGGATGTAAATAAAGGGAGCATTTATTATAATTATAGAACAGATGGAACGATTGCAAATAATAATGGAGGATCCGTCATCGAAGGGAGAACTCTAACCCATCCGGTTGGAGGAGCGCCAGTCGGCTGGTTCATCACCTCACCTAAATAGTAATATAATTAAAGGCCGATGATTCCTATGAGTCATCGGCCTTTAGCATTAGGTCCCTAAAACTTTTTGTCCGCGAGGCTGAGTGCCATTGGCGTCTGGTTCAAGTGAGATTCCAATGGCTTCAAAAGATTCATCTTTTTCCCTTAACTCATAGGTCAAGACACCATTCCCTTGTTCATCTACATGGAATACCCCTGCACTTCTTCTTTTTCCCTCATGGATTAGCCAGACCTGATAGGCCTCAGTACCCTTTGTATCAGCAAGACCTTGCAGCTGAAAAACTAACTGTTTTTTGTTGCCTTGCTGATAAAGCCATGCCTTTCCTTGTGTATCTTGGTTAGATGGTGTACCTGATTTTAAGGAAAATACTTGAAGTACCTTTGTTGGGGTTTGAACCTGTTTTGGTACCTCTTTCAACTGATTACTGGTAATAATATGGCTCCAAGTTACACCTACAAAGGCTAGGAAGAATACGGCAGCTGCCCATCCATAGAGATTAAATTCGTTTAACCATTTCCTGGGATTTTTCGATTTAACAGCAGGTGCAGGGCTTTTTTTAACTGGAAAAATACTATTCATGACTTCTTCTTTTAAATTGGAGGGAACATCGACATCATCTAATTTGTATGGAATCAAATTCCATGCCTCCTGAAGTTCTTCTAAATCTTTACGACAAGAAGAACAGGTTAATAGATGCTTCTTCATAACATTTCTTTCTTCAATTGATCCTTCACCGATTAAATAACTGACTAATTCATCGGAAAATGAACAGCTATTAAGTGTGCTCATTTTTCATTCCCCCATATCCAAAACTAAATGATTTCTTAATATTTTTAGTGTTTGATGAAGCCTGCTCTTTATCGTTCCTATGGGTTCCTTATTCATTTCTGCAATTTCACTAAGTGTGTACCCTTCCCAATATAAACTTTGGATAAGCTGGATTTGGCTTTTTGATAAATACTGATGCGCTCTTTGGACTTGATCGCGGATATGTTTTCGTGTGACGATATCCTCTGGACTATTGTTGGAGCTATCAGGAATGCATTCTAATTGCTCTTGTTGAAATGAGATAAGAGCGTTATCTCTCTTTTCCTTCCGATGGTAATCAATAGTGATATTACGGGTAATCGTGAGAAGCCAATTAACAAATTGTCCCTTTTCCGGGTTATACCCATACTCGGTTGTCCATAGTCGTGTAAAGACTAATTGGACAATCACTCGTGTTTTCTCCTGATCTCTTGTCGATTTTAGGATAAAGGAATAGACAAGCTTTATGTAACGATCATAGATCTCTTCAAGAGCTGGACGGTGTTTTTCTTTGATGAGTAGCATTAATTCAGTATCGGTCTTGTTTTGCATGATTAGGTCTCCCTTTTTTTAGTTCCAGATCTCTTTAAATAAATAAACGAAAAAAATTGAAGATCGGTTTGTAACATTTTACAAAGCAGGAAGGCATTTATTCTTAAAATCTGATGAATGTTTCTATGAAACTCTTTTAAATATACTTCAAATATAAAAAATGCAGAAGAAAAACTAAGCAGACATAATAATTTTTATTCTATAGATAAGGATAAGAGTAGGAAGAGGAGAGGAGTAATCACAAAATGGAAAAATATAAAAACTATCGTTTTCCTTTTTGCTGGATGTTTGGAATCTTTTTCTTAATTATTTGTGTCTCCCTTTTAGTTGGAGCCGTTATGGGAGCCATTCAAAGCGGAGGTATGATTGGGGAATTGTTAATCCTAAGTTTATTTGGATTCCCGCCTGAGGCACTGCCAATCATCGCGGCGATTTCTACGTTAATCGACCCACCTGCAACCATGCTATGCAAGCGGAGATAATGTTGCGGGTATGATGGTTTCAAGAATGGCTGAAGGCAAGAATTGGCTTTGGAAAAGTGCATAAATAAAAGGGGTGCTCCAAAACCAGAGCACCCCTTTTATTTTAGATAACGCCCTGTGCAATCATGGCGTCAGCCACTTTTAAGAAGCCGGCGATATTGGCACCGACAACAAGGTTGCCAGGATAACCATATTCTTCTGCAGCATTCATACTGTTACGATAGATGTTAATCATAATTTGGTGCAACTTCGCATCGACTTCTTCAAATGTCCATGAAAGTCTTTGACTATTTTGCGCCATTTCTAGTGCGGACACCGCTACGCCTCCTGCATTTGCTGCTTTCCCAGGGGCAAATAAAATATCACTTTCTAAAAATACCTCAATGGCCTCAAGGGTGGATGGCATATTAGCGCCTTCTCCAACAGCTTTTACACCATTGGAAACGAGGGTTTTTGCTGCTGTCACGTCGATTTCATTTTGAGTTGCACATGGTAAAGCAATATCACAAGGAATCGACCAAATGCCTGTACAGCCTTCGTAGTACTGAGCTTCTGGATGCTCGAGGACATATTCACTGATTCTTTTACGTTCTACTTCTTTAATTCGTTTGACAGTTTCAAGCTTAATGCCAGTTGGGTCATAGACAAAGCCATTTGAATCGCTGCAAGCAACAACCTTTGCCCCTAATTGGGTTGCTTTTTCAATCGCATAAATAGAAACGTTTCCTGAACCAGAAACGACAACTGTACTTCCTTCAAAGCTGAGATTCTTGTCTGCAAGCATTTCTTTTACAAAGTAAACGGTACCGTAACCAGTGGCTTCTGTGCGTGCCAAACTGCCGCCATATCCAAGACCTTTACCCGTTAACACCCCTGCTTCATAAGCGCCGCGGATTTTCTTATATTGTCCAAACATATAGCCTATTTCTCTAGCGCCTACGCCGATATCTCCTGCTGGTACATCGACATCAGGTCCAATATGTCGGTAAAGCTCCGTCATGAAGCTTTGAGTAAAGCGCATGATTTCTCCATCTGATTTACCTTTCGGGTCAAAGTCAGATCCACCTTTTCCCCCGCCAATAGGCTGACCAGTTAGTGAATTCTTAAAGATTTGCTCAAAACCTAAGAATTTAATAATGCTCGCATTCACCGATGGGTGGAAGCGTAATCCGCCTTTATAGGGACCGATAGCACTGTTAAATTGGACACGGAAGCCGCGGTTTACTTGAACTTTTCCTTTATCATCAACCCAGGGAACGCGAAAGGAAATGACTCTTTCAGGCTCTACGATTCTTTCAAGGATACTGTGCTCCATGTATTTGGGATGTTTTGTAAAAACAGGAATCAGTGAGTCAAAGATTTCCCTAACTGCCTGGTGAAACTCAGATTCAAAAGGGTTTCGACACATTACCGTATTAAACACTTCATCCACATAATGAAGTGCATTACCTTGTTTATCTTGTTTTAGCTGTTCAATTGTTTTCAAGCTATCCACCTCTTTAATAGGAATTTGTTTTTTTTAAATTATTCGATTATTGATATGAAATATTTTATAATTAAATAATAATCTAAACAATATTAATAATAGATAACATTCATCTCAAAATGAGATGAATGGAGGTGGGCTCTTTGGAATTACGACAAATCCAATACTTTATGGAAGTGGCCAAGCGTGAACATGTTACCGAGGCAGCAATGGCACTGCATGTGGCACAATCAGCTGTAAGCCGGCAAATTTTTAACCTGGAAAAAGAGCTCGGTGTTAATCTTTTTATCCGAGAGGGACGAAATGTCAAACTGACCATGATCGGACAGATGTTTCTAGAGCATATGGAACAGGCGATGAAGGTAATTGATGAGGCACAACGAGAAATTGAAGAATACTTAGACCCAATGAAAGGGACGATTCGAATTGGTTTTCCGAGCAGTCTAGCCTCTTATACACTGCCAACAACGATTTCAGCCTTCCGAGATCGGTATCATCAGGTGAAATTTCAACTGAAACAGGGGTCCTACAATGAGTTGATTGAGGGTGTGATCAATGGTGATTTCGATATGGCATTGATTGGTCCTGTACCAAAACAGGAGAAAAAGGTGGCGGGTACGACTCTTTTTACAGATAATATTGTTGCCCTACTGCCCTTAAGCCATCCTCTTGCTGACTCACCGTCAATAAAATTAAGTCAATTACGGGAGGATTCCTTCGTCCTGTTTCCCAAAGGATTTATTTTAAGGGATATCATCGTAAATGCTTGCGGACAGCTTGGCTTCCAGCCGAAAGTGTCCTTCGAGGGTGAAGATATAGATTCGATAAAAGGATTGGTATCAGCTGGGCTGGGAATTACATTAATTCCAGAAATTACATTGGTAGATGGGCTCCCTCGTTCTACTGTTAAGATACCGGTTATGGAGCCTGAAGTTAGCCGCACGGTCGGAGTCATTATCCCAATAGAACGCAAGCTGCTCCCTACGGTTAGGCTTTTCTATGAATTTTTAAAAGATTTCTTTTCCATTCTAGACCAATACCAAAGGTAAAAGCCCAACCAATCGGTTGGGCTTCATTTATGCTTTTTGTTCAAAAAGTTTTGTAATTTCGATGACCGTGTTTGTTGCTTTGATCATATTATCAACGGAAATAAACTCAAACTTTCCGTGGAAGTTTACCCCGCCTGTAAAAATATTTGGAGTTGGCAATCCCATATAAGAAAGCTGAGAGCCATCCGTACCGCCGCGGATTGGTTTGATAAGCGGTTTAATGTCGAGGTTCTCCATCGCCTGCTGGGCAATGTCGACGATTTCCATAACCGGTTTAATTTTTTCACCCATATTGTAATATTGGTCTTTTAATTCTAAAAGAATGGTATCATTGCCGTATCTTTCATTGAGTAGATCGACAATGGATTTCATTCTGTTTTTTCGAGCTTCGAAGATTTCTTTGTCATGATCTCGGATAATGTAGTGGAGCTTTGTTTGCTCAACCTCACCATTGAAAGAAATAAGATGATAGAACCCTTCATATCCTTCAGTATGTTCAGGTGCTTCCAGCGCTGGCAGCTGGCTATGTAATTCCATGGAAATCTTCATTGAATTTACCATTTTATCTTTGGCTGAACCAGGATGGATATTAGTTCCATTGATAGTGATTTTAGCTGCCGCTGCATTAAAGCTTTCGTATTCTAACTCCCCAAGCGGTCCTCCATCCACGGTATAAGCGTACTTGGCATTGAAGGCGGCAACGTCAAACTTATGTGGACCTCTGCCAATTTCCTCATCCGGCGTGAACGCAACGCGGACCTTACCGTGCTTGATTTCTGGATGTTGAATCAGGTAAGACATTGCGGTCATGATTTCAGCAATCCCGGCTTTGTTATCAGCACCAAGTAGTGTCGTACCGTCAGTTGTGATGAGTGTGTGCCCTTTGTAGCTTGGAAGACTTGGGAAATCCTTCGTTGACATGGTGACGTTTGGGTTAAGAGGGATATCATTCCCGTCATAGTCTTCAACGATTTGTGGGTTCACATTCTTGCCCGTGAAATCCGTTGCTGTGTCAACGTGTGCGAGGAATCCGATCGTTGGCACCTCTTTATCTGTGTTAGAAGGCAAGGTAGCCATCACATAACCATTTTCATCGATCGTTACCTCATCCATGCCAATCGACTTTAACTCCTCAACGAGCATGTTAGCTAATGTGAGCTGTCCAGGTGTAGAAGGACAGCTTTCATTGCTCTCATTCGACTGCGTATCCACCTTAACATAGGAAGTAAATCTTTCAATGATCTCATTCTTCACTTTTACAGCACTCCCTTTTCCATTTTAATAATCTAATAATAGCACGTTCATGGGTGTTGGCGGAAATGCGATGGTGTAGTGAGTGACATTACTACGTCCGACCCCTCTTTTTGAAAAAAAGGGTCCAACCATTGGACCCTATTCTAGTTTTATTAAAATCTCAGCATCTTACTTATCAATTACACCATAAATTAATGGCGATACTTGAACCTCATTTTGTGAAAACATCGAAGTAGACGAGCTCTACTTCGACGTTGAGGCTTAACTTATGCACTTAATTTTACATTCTTCATTCCATCACGCTGCTCATTTTTGTATTTAAAACTTACCGCAAAAACGATTGCGAGTATGACTGTATACGCTGCAAACACTAACCAGATCGTTTGCCAGTCTTTTACGCCGTCAATAGTGAAATAGTCCACTATTACTCCACTAATAACAGCGCCTAAATAGGTTCCGACTCCGTTGACCATTGTCATGAATAATCCTTGTGCGCTCCCACGCATTCGGCGGTCCACTTCTTTTTCTACAAAAATAGATCCGGAAATATTAAAGAAGTCAAATGCAGCACCATACACAAACATTGATAATAGCAATAAGATGAAGCCGCCGCTAGATGGGTTGCCATAAGCGAAGAAACCAAAGCGTAATGTCCATGCCGCCATACTCATCAACATTACCTTCTTAATCCCAAATTTACGCAAGAAAAATGGAATGGCAAGAATAAAGAATACTTCTGAAATTTGTCCCATTGATGATAAAATAGCTGGATATTTAACAACAAGGCTATCTTTATAGTCAGGGTTTAATGCAAAGTCATGTAAAAACGGGTTGCCGAATGTAACGGAAATCTGTAGTGCAGCACCTAATAGCATAGCAAAAATGAAAAAGACAGCCATTTTCTTTTGTTTAAATAACACGAAAGCTTCAAGTCCCATAAGACTGACCAACGACTTGTCCTTTTTGACATTTGACGTTGGACAGTCAGGCAGGGTCAATGAATACAGCGCAAGTAAAATAGAAGCCCCGGCAGCAATGTATAGCTGCATGTTGCTTAACTCGAATCCACCAAGACTAATTGCCCACATGGCAAGAATAAAACTAATGGTTCCAAAAACACGAATTGATGGGAAGTTTTTCGTTGTATCGAGCCCTTCTTTTTCTAAGCAGGAATATGAAATGGTATTAGATAAAGCAATCGTTGGCATATAAACCATTGCGTTAAAAAGCATCACCCAAAACATGGTGCTAGGGTCTGAAATCTTTGCGGCTGTAAATAAGGCAACCGCTCCAAGGAAATGAAGGATTCCATATAAACGATTTGCCTTTACCCAACGATCGGCAATAATACCGACAAGACTTGGCATAATAAGTGAAGCAATCCCTGTTGAACCATAAACGACTCCCACTTGTGTGCCAGTAAATTGCAAAGTATCAATCATATACGAGCCAAATGTAACAAGCCAACATCCCCAAATGAAAAACTGAAGAAACATCATAATTTTAAGTCGCGATAATACAGCCATTGCTTCCTCCCACTGAGCTCATGTCTGAAGCTCCTTTTTATGGATGTTAAAAATATAAACATAATATTCAGAAAATTATTTTATCCAATAATTAAAAACGTTGATAAGGATACTAGCAGTAGTCCTTATTAACAAATTAAGCCAGATCATGTTAAATTAAACAATGACAGCCTTTTTGAAACCAAATCCGCAGGCTAGCTGCAATAGTTTCTGAATATAAACCTCATCTGGAGATGGAGTATTTTGCAAACGCCCCTTTACCCCATAATGCCTAAACTTAATCAGTTTTAACTTTACGCTGGTTACCTTTTCGCCAATTGTCTCTGCAATTCCACTGATTACGGCTTCTGCGTCAACCTCTTCCTGCAAGCACACAATTCGTAATTCCTCTAATTTGTTGCAATCCGCAAGATATTTAAGATTCTTCTTAACGACAGAATTAGTAGGCCCACCTGTGAGTTTTTGGTAAGTTTGTTCATCCCAAGCCTTCACATCCAGCATGACACCTTGGCAAAGTTCCATCATTTCGGGAAAGCGGCTGAAATCGGTCGTCCCATTGCTGTCGATTAAGCATGTAAGTCCCTGTTCGCGAGCTTTTGCAAACAGTTCCTTGATAAAATTAGGGTACAGGGTGCATTCACCACCCGATACCGTAATCCCCCGGATAAATGGAATATTCTTTTGAACCTCCCGGAAGACCTCGTCTGGAGTCATATTTCTTACACGTGGTGAGGCAAAAGACGGACAAACGGTAATACATTGGTCGCATGAGATACATACTTCAGGATCCCAGTTTACACGGCCGCCGGCGATGGTCAATGCACCCGATGGACAACCACTCACACAAATACCGCAGTGATTGCATAGTCTTTGTGTTTCAGGATTATGACAATAGGCACAGGCTAGGTTACATCCTTGCAAAAATATGGAAGTTCGATTCCCCGGCCCATCGACAAGGCTTAAGGGTATAATCTTGTTTATGGGAGCCCTAGTCATACCCCCCTCACCTTTCTATCTTTAAGATGGTTATGCTCGTAGTTCGGCGCACCAAGGTGTGTAGTATCGTGAAGAACCACCTGATTATTTCTGTATTTTTCCATCTCGCTGCGTTTTACTAAATAACCGGTAATACGCACTAAGTCGCTATTCTCCTCATAAAAACTAATGTATTTTGAACCTAATGAAAATGAACCTTTTACAATATCAAGAATAGCACTAGGATTATTTCGACCAGTGGTTTCAAATGGAAAAATATCTCCACAGCCTGTCGTAATTTCCCTATGGAATCGTGCACTATGTCTTAGGTGATCGTAAATATTCTCCAATTCATCACCCACAGGGATCCGCACGCCTGATGTGATTCCTAGATCGTAATCCATACCAACCTGCGCATGGAGCATAAAATGGCCATTTGCAATTTTAGAATACTTGGCAGGGAACTGTACTGCAAAATTTGAAATAATCGTCATAATTTGATCAGCAAGATTGTCTGCATCGACATCGTGTCCATAGCGTTTTCCATTTTGGCCCATTAGGATGTTTGCACACTCGGCTAAACCGGTAATTCCTAACATGCCAATAAAGTTGTCCGGATGAATGAAACCTTCCTTAACAAGGAAAGACGACTCAAAAAAGCCAGATTGTTCAACTAAAAAACTTATGCGTTCGTTCATGTAATTTCCCAATGCCTCTAGACAATCAGGAAGCAGTTCATTTAAAAACTGTTCGGCAGATGTCGCAACTTTTGCAAGCCCAGGCAGAGTGATCCTAGAAAGCGTATAGGCACCACCGCAAATGGGTAAAATATTGTAGCAGCTTGAAATCCCATAATCAGTGGAATAGGTCTTCTTATGCACCTTATGATTGCAAAAAGCAGGATTGGCACAGAATAAGCTGGTGTAAATTCCTAGTTCAGCATACTCATCAGGAGTAATATCCGGGTCATATTTCAGCGTAAAGTTAGGAACTGCATTCTGTAGCTCCTTTTCCAACTCCAAAATCAACTTCCCTGCGCGAGTTGCCTCCGGACCAATATTCGCATGACAGAAAGAATCTGTAATCGTGCGATCAAGATAGTTTAAAAATAGGCGAAGCTTTTTCTTTGCCATCTCATCACTAACGCCATCCAAAAATGGCTCAATAAGCTTGTCAATGTTACCGAGAAAAACCGGGAATCCAGTGATAGACGGAACATGTTTATAGAGAATCATCAAGGAGTTCAATAATTCATCCAAATCCTTCGGTGGATCAATCTGTAAAAACCCGCTTCCATTTTTAATAAACTTTTCATAATCTGGCATAATATAACGTGGGCGATAAGGCGCATGTCCTTCATACAGATCATCTATTGCATTTATCTCAAAATAATATCTGGTTTTCTCTGGAATACTTAAAATAGACAGAGTATCTTCTGCCGCATGTGCAAGTGACATTACCTTTTGCTCGTAGGTAAGCTTTTTGGATGTGACAATGTCTAAAACTTGATTCATACTTTACACTCCCTCTTTTATTTACTGATCTTTTTATCAATTAATTCTACAAGTTGTTCGTATTGTCTCTCGGATATGACAATTTTCCCCCCTACAATTGTAATCAGCCTGTTGCCTGAGAGCTTTCTAATTGATCGATTAACTGTTTTCGTACTGAAGCCCGTTTCATCTGCAATCTGTTGTCGTTTCATTTGAATAATGCATGTTTTGTCTTTTGCATGCTTTCGATAATATTTTGTCATATAAAGCATGAGGCGATCGATACCGTCAAGAAACAAATAGACACGATCGTTTTTCGACTGCTCCAGGACAAGGCTCATAATAGTACGTGTTCGTAAAAACAACGCCTGCGAATCATTCCGTATCCAGTTTAAGTAGCTATCCATTGGCAAGACGATAAACTTACAATCTGTAGAAGTTACTAAAGTTGCTTTGTATGAAGAGATACCTGCTAATCCCTCCATTTCGCCAAACAACTCTGGTGCCTGAAACTCGGTAAAAACATAGACATCACCTGAAATTTGCTCTTCAGTTGCTCTTACATGCCCCTCAATTAAAATCCAAATTGCATTACAGTGGTCGTTTGCAGATATAAACTTAGTATCCGCTTTCATTTTAACCATACGACAGGAACGACTAGATATGGGGATGTGTTTAAATAATTGCTGCAAATATTCCTGTTGAGGCTGTGGAGCCATACCGATTGCTGCGATTATATCCTCCATATTTTATCCCCTCCTTCAAACAAATTATATTGACATAATTATTTTACCCAAAGGACATGTGTCCTCTATTTTTTATTTTTTCTTATAGATAACAGGTATATTCACATATTGTTCTTAAGTGTATATACACGTTGTAAATGATAAAAAAGAGACATAGGGACTAGGCCCCTGATTATGAACGAAACTGTCAAGTTTCCCGCTCGTACAGTTTAATTGTTTTATTTTTGGTCAACTTTAAGAATAGAAACTATTTTCAGCTTCTTTTCTTTTGTTTAAGATGAGCCTACTTTAGTTGTCCGTCTTCCCGCCTTTGAATAAGTTGGGGTGGATTATCCCTGAACTCTAAACTGCCAGCCAAATTCTTTGTTTCTAAAATAACGCCATAATAGGGTGTTTTGATCAGGTGGTCAATTTGAAAATTACTGTTTGAAGAAAGTGGTAAGTCGTGGAAAATGTTGTTTTTGAATGGGAATCGATACTTTTGAAGAACTTCAGCCACTCGTTGCTCTCCGCTAATCCCCGCTTCAATGATAGATTGTTTTGAGGCTAGTACTGAAATAATTGGATGATTCATGGATATCCTACTTTGCGCGAAAATCAAACCTTTAATGTAAGTGAGTCAGAACGCTCTTTCATTTTTCACCTCCATCCGTATCCTAGCACATCCCTAACCCTAAATATATGGACTTCATAATTTTGTAAAAAATACAGCTTGTCTAGTATTGACCAGAGGAGTCAACGGGAGTAAACTGTGATTGACTGATGTGGTCAACGACATGAAGTCAGCAAATAGAAAGGAGGCTGCTAATTTGTTTTCCAAGTTTTTAAACCTAGAGTCTGAAAAACAGGACCGAATCATTAATGCAGCAATAAAGGAATTTGCCCAGAAGGGATATGATAGTGCGTCAACCAATGAAATCGTAAAAGAGGCTGGTATTTCAAAGGGACTATTATTTCATTATTTTCAGAACAAAAAGCAGCTGTTTTTCTTTTTATTTGACTACTGCTACAACATTATTGCTGATGAATTTTACAAAAAAGTGGACCTGACAGAAGTGGATTTTTTCAACCGAATGCGGCAATCAGTGATGATCAAGATGGATTTGCTGACCCAATATCCTGACATCTTTAACTTTATTAAAGAGGCCTTTATGCAAGATTCAGCTGAATTAAAAGTGGAGTTAGAAAAAAAGAAAACAGAATTAACTGCAATCAATATTGAAAAAGTTTACGAGGGTATTGATGTATCAAAATTTAGAGATGACTTGGATTTACAAAAAATCCTTAAGATTATTACCTGGACCTTTGAAAAAATGAGTGATGAAGAGCTTCACATGGCAAAGTTATCACCTACCCATCAAATTGATTATGAAAAAGTTTATAACAAAGCTGAAGAATATTTTGAGATTTTCATTAAATGCTTTTATAAATAGGGGGCAGTGACGATGAATGTGATTGAAATTAAGAATCTAACAAAGACTTACGGCAAAGCAAGAGGAATCAGCGATATTAGCTTTTCTGTCGAGGAGGGTGAGATTTTTGGATTTATCGGCCCCAACGGTGCCGGGAAATCGACAACGATCCGGACACTCCTTTCACTCATTTATCCAACCAGCGGCAGTGCGACTATTTTTGGCAAAGACACCGTCCAATTTGCTCCAGAAATCAAAAAGGAAATTGGCTATTTACCATCTGAGGTATTCTACTATGACAATATGAAGGTAAAGGATCTATTAAACTATTCAGCGAGTTTTTATAAAAAGGATTGCAGTAAGAGAATAAGAGAATTAGCTGAGATCATGGACTTAGATCTAAATAAAAAAATTGATGATCTTTCACTGGGAAATAAAAAGAAGGTCGGAATTGTTCAGGGGCTGCTTCATGAGCCGAAACTGATTATTCTGGATGAACCAACGAGCGGCTTAGATCCGCTCATGCAGCAAAAATTCTTTGAATTGCTTGAGGAAGAGAATAGAAAAGGCGCTACGATTCTATTCTCCTCTCATATTTTAACGGAGGTTCAACGCCTATGTAATCGTGTCGCGATTATTAAAGAGGGCAAGATTGTTACCGTGGAAAAGATTAGTACCTTAAAAGAGAATACCTACAAAAAGTTCAAGGTAGAAACCAAATCAACCCTCGATCCAAATTACTTTAACCTAGCAGGTGTGAATAAATTAGAGGTGAAGGATAACCTTACAAGCTTTTTATTTAAAGGGAATATTAACGAAGTCATGAGAAAAATAGCCGACATTGAAATTACAAATCTATGGATTGAAGAGCCAGACCTTGAGGAGATTTTTATGCATTACTACGAAAAGGAGGCCTAATAAAAGATGAATATATTGTTACATGAATTAAAGGCATATCGAAAATCTACGATTATTTGGACGATTTCCTTAATTATGGTTGTAGCGCTATTTATGTCATTTTACCCTTCTTTTACAAAGGATACAGAAGAGTTTAGAAAGCTGCTTGAAGGGTATCCAGCGGCGCTAAGAGAAGCATTCGGGATTAATTTAGATAACTTCTTTTCGATTCTTGGCTTCTATTGCTATGGGCTATCATTTGTTACACTTTGCGGAGCAATCCAGGCAATGAATCTTGGTACGAGTATTGTAAGCAAAGAAGTCAGGGAGAAAACAGCTGACTTCCTGTTAACAAAACCTGTAACACGTACCACTGTTTTGACAAACAAATTATTGGCGGCACTGATTTCAATCATATTAACGAATATTGTTTATTTAGCAGCAGCAACGCTATTAGCATACCAAGTAGCAACGGAAGATTTTAATGTTAGTATTTTCATCCTGCTTTCATTGACAGTATTATTTGTACAACTGATTTTTCTAGCATTAGGAATCATTATTTCAGTCATTGTCCAAAAAATAAAATCAGTGTTGACTGTATCGCTTGCAACTGTTTTTGCTTTCTATTTCTTAGGGATGTTCAGCTCAACTTCTGGTGAAGAAGCGAAACGGTACCTTTCTCCATTTAAGTATTTTGACACGGCATATATCATAGAAAAGTCTAGTTACGAGGCTTCCTTTTTGATAATTGGAGGAATAGTAATGATCTTAGCAGTTGGAGCAAGCTACTTTATCTATGCTAAAAAGGATATTCACTCGGTTTAACGCGGTCCAAGGAGGAGTGATGATAGGATGAATATATTTTTAAAAGAATTGAAGTCACATAGGAAATCGCTTGTTTTTTGGAGTATTGGCGTTTTTCTTATGGTTGTCTCGGGAATGTTTAAGTATGAGAGTCTATCTTCTTCTGGTCAGCCAATGAATGAAATGCTGGAGGGGATGCCAAAATCAATGCTTGCCGTATTAGGAATAGGTGAATTTGATATTTCAACAGCAACCGGTTATTACGGGTTACTGTTTATCTATTTGCTATTAATGGCGACCATTCATGCTGCGATGCTGGGGGCAACGATTATTGCAAAAGAGGAGCGGGACAAAACCTCTGAGTTTTTATTTGTTAAACCTGTATCAAGGAATGGGATTATTACAGCAAAATTGGCTGCTGCATTCGTAAATATCTTAATCCTGAATATAGTCACATTCGTTTCATCACTTGTATTAGTCGGTAAATATAGCAATGGTGAAGTGGTTACGGGTGATATTGTGGTTACAATGGCGGGGATGTTTATTTTGCAGCTTTTATTTATGGTAATCGGCAGTTCACTTGCAGCGGTTAAAAGGAAGTCTAAAACAGCCGCTTCCTTAGCAACAGGTGTTCTTTTGCTTACGTATGTCATCTCGGTTGCGATTGATTTAAATGAAAATATAGAAGGCTTTAAATACTTTACCCCGTTTAAATATTTTGAGGCAAAAAATGTGATGTTTGGCGGTGGGTTTGAGTTCACTTTTGTACTATTATCGGGCGTCCTGATTGCAGCACTTACAGTCGTAACATTTATATTTTATAAAAAAAGAGATTTGAATGTGTAAATAGGTTTTTAATAACGTGGTGATAGTGTTAAAATAGTGAAAGCGCAATTGGAAAAAAGGAGGATAACGCTATGCAACAAAATGAAAACACTACACTACCGCCAAAAACCTGCTCAATCGAACGATTAGTTACGATGGAGTCTGATGTTAAAAAGGTGCTTGAAGGAGAAAAGACTGCTACCCGCAGAAATGGAAGATATGCCGATCCAGGTGAAATCATGACTCTTGAAGGTAAGCAATTTGTAGTTGAGTGCGTTTATTCGCAAAGCTTAGGAGAATTGACTGATGATGATGCACGCCGCGAGGGCTACCCTACGGTTGAAGAGTATAAGCAATCGATTCTTGCCTACCACCCGGGTATGCCATGGCTGCCGCAAATGCGTGTTTGGGTTCATGAATTTCGCCCACTAGAAGATTAAGTAAAAGTATGAGTTCTTTTCATAGGACTCATACTTTTTTTGCTATAATAGCTTTATCCATAATTATGAAGAGATTTCCAGGGGTGAAGGGTCATGGGGTTTTTAGCAAAATACATAAAGAAATATTGGAAGTCTTTTAGCTTAGCCGTTTTATTTTTAACCTTTGAAGCGATAAGTGATTTGTTAATGCCAACAATCATGGCAAAAATAATAGATGTCGGTGTAGCAGGCAGAGATTTAGACTACGTATTAAAGATGGGTGGTTTAATGCTGCTGATTACGCTTTTTGGCGCGATTGCTGCCTCAACAAGAAGTGTACTTGCCAGTATTGTCTCGCAAAGCTTTGGTTCAGAGCTAAGGTCGGACTTATATAAAAAAATCCAAACCCTATCGTTTAAAAATATTGACCGTTTTGAGCGTGCGTCGTTAATCACAAGGCTGACTAACGATGTGAGCCAGGTGCAAGTTTTTGCGAATGGCCTAATGCGGATTTTTGTTAAATCACCGCTTTTAGCCATCGGCGGCTTAATCATGGCGACTCGGTTAAACCTTCATCTATCAGTAGTATTGATTGCAGTTGTCCCAATTGTCGCCTTATTTATTATTCTAAACCTAAGACTTGGCTTCCCTCTTTTCTCAAAAGTACAAAAAGCGCTTGATCATGTTAACAGTGTTATGCGTGAGTACTTATCTGGTGTACGTGTAGTCAAAGCCTTCAATCGTTTTGATGTTGAAGTTAACAAATTTGATAAGACAAATGAAGAGTTCAAAAAGCAATCTATTTCCGCTACAAGGTTAATGGCTGTATTCAGCCCTGCGATTATGCTAACGGTTAACCTTGGAATTGTCGCTGTCCTCTGGATTGGCGGCTATGGCGTGACGGATGGCAATGTTCAGGTTGGTCATATTATTGCCTTTATTAATTACATGACTCAAATTCTTTTTTCATTAATGATGATCTCTATGGTATTTAATATGTTTGTCCGTGCGAAAACCTCAGCAGTAAGGATTAGTGAAGTTTTTTCCCAGGAGGATGATTTAACCTGGGAAGAGGGACAGAACACTCCTGCAGTTGAAAAAGGAAGAATAGAGTTTAATAATGTCTCCTTTTCTTATGAAGGAACAAGCGGAGAACCCGTTTTGAAAAATATTAACCTAGCAATTTTACCAGGAGAAACAGTCGGAATTATTGGCTCGACAGGGTCTGGTAAAAGCACCCTTATTGGCTTAATTCCCCGTTTTTATGATGTGAGTGCAGGTAGTATCAAAGTAGATGGTGAGGATATTCACCTTGTTGATCCTAAAAGACTGAGAGAAAAAATTGCTTTTGTTCCACAAAAAACGATTCTTTTTACCGGAAGTGTGGAGGAAAACATTAAGTGGGGAAAAGAAGACGCGTCAATCGAAGAAATTGAAAAAGCCGCAGAGATTGCCGGTGCACATGACTTTATTACGGCTTCTCCAGAAGGTTTTCAAACAAGAATAGGCCAAGGCGGAGTAAACTTCTCAGGTGGTCAAAAGCAACGGATTTCGATCGCAAGGGCATTAATAAAAAACCCACAAATTTTGATTTTAGATGATAGTACCAGTGCGGTTGACGTCACCACGGAGGCAAGAATTAAAGCAGGTTTAAAAAAATATGCAAATGGGCTAACGTGTATCCTCATTGCCCAGCGAATTACCTCGATTATCGATGCAGATAAAATTGTCGTCATGGATCATGGGGAAATCGTCGGAATGGGAAAACATGAGGAAGTATTAAGAGACTGCAAGGTTTACCAGGAAATCTATCAATCTCAAGTCGGTAAGGAGGTGGCGCTCTAAATGTCGAAAGGTGCAAATCAAACAAGTAACACACCCCCTCCCTTATCTATCCCGGGAAGACCTGGCGGATTTGGTGGCCATCGCCGAGGAGGACCGATTGCAAAACCGAAGAACTTTAAAGAAACAATGCGAAGGTTATGGCATTATTTTGGCAACGAAAGAAAAATGCTCACTATTGTGTTTTTATTCATCTTTTTCAGTGCAGCCCTATCGTTGCTATCTCCATTTTTAATTGGAAAAGCGATTGATACCATAAGCCTGGATAATAAAGTGGATTTTAATTTTCTTGAAGTGATGATTATTATTCTAATTTCAGCCTTCATTTTAGATGCACTACTGACGTTCATGCAGGGTTGGTTGATGGCAGGTGTCTCACAAAGGATCGTCAAGCGATTGCGCGATGCGCTTTTTAAAAAGCTGCAAAAGCTCCCAGTCTCCTTTTTTGACAAGCGGACACATGGGGAATTAATGAGCAGGCTTTCTAACGATATTGATAATGTCAGCAGTACGATTTCTCAGTCAACAACACAGTTGATGTCGGGTGTCATTGTTATTAGTGGTTCATTCATTATGATGTTAGTTCTGAGTCCAATTTTGACTGTGGCAAGCTTAGTAACGGTTCCCCTTGTCTTTTTGGTAACCAAGACAATTGCCAAAAGAACAAGTGTCTTGTTTAAAGATCAGCAAATTCAGCTTGGAAAATTGAATGGACAAATTGAGGAAACGATTTCTGGCATTGAGGTAGTGAAAGCATTTAATCATGAGGAAAAGGTTATATCTGAGTTTGAAGAGGTCAATCAGAAATTACGTGAGGTCGGCCTTAAGGCGCAAATTTGGTCTGGATTTCTCATGCCAATCATGAACGTAATAAATAATTTAGGTTTTGCGATTGTGGCAGTAACAGGAGGTTTCCTTGCTGTAAAGGGTATGATTACAGTTGGTGCCATTGCTAGTTTTATTACCTACTCAAGGCAGTTTGTAAGACCGCTTAACGACCTCGCGCAAATTTTTAATATGCTGCAGTCAGGTGTAGCCGGTGCGGAGCGCGTTTTTGAGATTCTCGATGAACAAGAGGAGCCTGATGATTTGCAGGATGCGGTTGTGTTAGATAAGCCAAAAGGACATGTTGTTTTTGAAAATGTCAGCTTCGGCTATCGCGGTGATGTGCCGATTTTAAAAAATGTTAGTTTTGAAACGGATATTGGTAGCAGCACTGCATTAGTTGGACCTACTGGTGCGGGAAAAACGACGATTGTTAATTTGCTAACAAGGTTTTACGATGTGACAGAGGGCAGGATTTTGTTAGATGGTCGTGATATTAGAGAATATACACGCGATAGCTTAAGAAGCTGTTTTGGATTTGTGCTGCAGGATACCTATCTGTTTTCGGGAACCATTAAAGAAAATATTAAGTACGGAAAGCCTTCGGCAAGTGATGAAGAGGTCATCAATGCGGCTAGAATGGCGAATGCCGATCCTTTTATTAAACGTCTGCCTAAACAATATGAAACGATTCTATCTGAAAACGGCGGAAACTTAAGTCAGGGCCAGCGCCAGTTGATTGCCATTGCCAGGGTTATTCTTGCAAAGCCCTCGGTATTGATATTAGATGAGGCAACAAGCAGTATAGATACCCGTACGGAGCTTCATATTCAAGAGGCACTGCTATCCTTAATGGAGGGCAGGACAAGTTTTATTATCGCCCATCGTTTAAACACGATCCGTGATGCAGACAGTATTATGGTTATCGAAAATGGGGAGATCGTAGAAAAAGGAAATCACGGAGAGCTCATGGAGCAGCAAGGAAGATACTATAATATGTTCTTCAATCAATTTAAAAACGTTGAAATCGCGGTTGATTAAAATAAAGAAAATTCATTAGGGAATAATGTCATTAATGGTACTCTTAAAGGGGGCTGGTTATGAAAAAAGAGATTTCTAACCGGAGATTGCTTTGGGTTTCCGGTACGGGCTGGATGTTTGATGCAATGGATGTTGGAATGCTTTCCTTCATTATTGCTGCATTAAAAGTGGAATGGGATTTATCAGCAGAACAGATGGGCTGGATAGGAAGCGTTCAGTCGATAGGGATGGCTGTAGGAGCATTAATTTTTGGCTTAATGGCAGACAGAATTGGCCGGAAAAATGTTTTTATCATTACGTTATTATTATTTTCAATCGGAAGCGGGATTTCCGCATTTGCCACTTCGATTACCATCTTTCTTATATTAAGATTTTTTATAGGAATGGGTCTTGGCGGCGAGCTTCCTGTTGCCTCGACACTTGTTTCTGAAAGTGTTCCGGCCGAAAAACGAGGGCGGATTGTCGTTTTACTAGAAAGTTTTTGGGCAGCCGGATGGCTGATTGCTGCAGTCATTTCCTATTTTATTATTCCGAAATATGGCTGGTCAACAGCCTTGTTAATTAGTGCAACGCCTGCACTGTTTGCCTTATATTTGCGAGTTGGTTTACCCGACTCACCGAGATTTGAAGCGATTAAGGAAAAAGAAAAGATTTCTGCGTTTCAAAGTCTTGCTAATCTATGGACGGATGAGTATCGCCGTCGTACAACTATGCTATGGATTGTCTGGTTTTGTGTCGTTTTCTCCTACTATGGAATGTTCCTATGGCTTCCAAGTGTGATGGTGTTGAAAGGCTTTAGTCTCATTAAAAGCTTTGGGTATGTTTTGATTATGACTTTAGCGCAATTGCCGGGTTATTTTACGGCCGCATGGGCAATTGAAAGATTCGGACGGAAGTTTGTCTTAGCTGTCTATTTAATTGGAACGGCTATCAGTGCTTATCTTTTTGGTAATGCAGAGTCAACGGCACTGTTAATGACATCGGGTATTCTTTTATCCTTCTTTAACCTAGGGGCATGGGGCGGATTATATGCCTATACCCCAGAGCAGTATCCAACCGTAATCCGCGGGACTGGTTCAGGTTCAGCGGCTGCATTTGGCCGATTAGGCGGGGTGCTAGGTCCATTGTTGGTTGGTTATCTAGTGGCACAAGAAACCTCAATTTCCGCAATATTCACTATCTTTTGTATTTCTGTTTTCATCGCTGCATTTGCCGTTATTTTTTTAGGAAAAGAAACGAAAAATAAAGTATTAGTATAATATTTAGATGAGAGAGACTTTCATAATGGAGTCTCTCTTTTTTTTTTTAACACAGTGTGATTTTATCGCTTTAAAGGGAAAGAGCATGAAGTTTTCCTATTAATTCTACGATTATAGTAAAAAATTATAAAAATATTAATTTTTCGGAATTATATTAAAATAACGCATTTTACTACTAGACGGATCGGGAATTATTTTGTACAATATTTTCAGAATATTATCTTTTTTTAAACATCTTGAAGATAGACAACGGGTAAAGGGGACTACTCAAAAATAGGGGGTATAGACAGTGAGAAAGAAAAAACTAGCAGGTGTTTTTATGTCGTTCATGATGGCGGCAGGTGTGTTGGCTGGCTGTAATTCATCCAGTACAAGCGGTGAAAAAGATAGCGAAACCATTAAAATTGGTGCCAATCTTGAACTTTCAGGCGGGGTAGCTTCTTACGGTCAATCAATCGAAGAGGGTATCAAATTGGCATTGGAAGAAATCAATAAAGAAGGTATTGATGGGAAGAAGCTAGAGCTTGTAACCTTCGATAATAAATCAGATGCAGCCGAGGCAACCAGCGGCACAACGAAGCTGATCAGCCAAGATAAGGTATCAGCCATTATCGGTGCAGCTACAAGTACAAACACATTGGCACAAGTACAAATCGCCCAGAAAAACAAGATTCCATTATTAACACCAACTGGAACAAATCCAACAATTACAAATAAAGATGGCGTCCTAAGTGACTTCGTATTCCGTACTTGCTTCATCGATCCGTTCCAAGGAACAGTGGCAGCTAACTTTGCTTCTAAAGATCTTAAAGTAAAAAATGCCGCGATCATTATTGACAGCTCAAGTGACTATGCAAAAGGGCTTGCTGCTGCATTCACAGAAGCATTTGAGGGAAATGGCGGGAAAGTTGTCAAGGAAGAGGCATATGTTGCAAAGGATACAGACTTTAATGCAATTTTAACTAACATTAAATCTGCAAATCCTGATTTTATCTTCCTGCCTGGATATTACGAGGAAGTAGGCTTAATTATTAAACAAGCTCGTGCCCTTGGTATTGAAGCTCCATTTATGGGCGGCGATGGCTGGGATTCTCCTAAACTAGTAGAAATTGCTGGTAGCGATCCGTTAAACAATACGTTTATCACAAACCACTATTCCTCTGGTGACTCTGATCCAAAGGTACAGGATTTCGTAAAAGCGTTTGAAGCAAAATATGATGGTAAATCTCCTGACGCATTTAATGCATTAGGCTATGACTCACTTTACTTCCTTGCAGATGCCATTAAGCGCGCTGGGAGCAGTGACCCTGTGAAGATTCAAAAAGCACTTAAGGAAACAAATGGACTTCAATTAGTATCTGGAACCATGAAGCTTGATAAAAACCATGATCCAATTAAATCTGCAGTAATCCTAGAATACAAAGGCGGCAAGCAAGAGTTTAACACGAAAGTAGATCCAGAATAAAATAATCGATGAAAAGAATAGGGAGCAGCTATGTCTCCCTATTCCCTTTTAGATAATATTTTCCTAATTTTAGGAGGAGACTAGACATGGAATTTTTACAGCAGCTTGTTAACGGGGTGTCATTAGGCAGTATTTATGCGTTGATTGCCCTTGGTTATACAATGGTTTACGGAATTGTAAAATTAATTAACTTTGCCCATGGAGACATTTTCATGGTCGGTGCATTTATCGGTTTTTACTCTATTACTATATTAGATTTAGGATTTTTCCCTTCCTTACTTATTTCCATGGTCACTTGTGCCATCTTAGGGGTTTTAATTGAAAGGATTGCCTACAAACCTTTACGTAATGCCACAAGGATTGCGGCTCTTATTACCGCCATTGGAGTATCCCTGTTAATTGAATATGGGGTGATTTATGTTCGTGGTGCCCAGCCAGAAGCATATCCTGGTGACCTTATTCCGGCAACAAGCTTAGATTTCCTTGGAGTTAAGGTAAGCAGTCAATCACTACTGATTTTAGGGACTTCTGTCGTATTAATGATATTATTACAATTTATTGTTCATAAGACGAAAATTGGAAAAGCAATGCGTGCAGTATCCCACGATATGGATGCCGCAAGACTAATGGGAATTAACGTTAACAATACCATTTCTGCAACTTTTGCAATCGGGTCTGCACTAGCGGGTGCAGCTGGGGTTGCTTTTGGAATGTATTATACGAAAATTGAGCCTTTAATGGGAATTATACCAGGCCTTAAAGCCTTCGTTGCAGCCGTACTCGGCGGTATCGGGATCATTCCAGGTGCGATGGTGGGCGGTTTGTTATTGGGTGTCATTGAATCGCTTGTCAGTGCTGCTGGCTTCTCACTATGGAGAGATGGTGTAGCGTTTGTCGTATTAATCTTAATTTTGATTTTCCGTCCAGCCGGTTTATTCGGTAAAAATGTACGGGAAAAAGTGTAAGGGGGGCTATAGCGATGAATATACTCAAACATGCGAAAGGTTTTTGGTCATCAATCGTTTTAGCCATTGTTTTTGGTGTTGTGATGCAATTTTTAATTACCGGAGAAATAATTAACTTCTTTTACGTAAACACACTTTATTTTATTGGTATTAACATTATTCTTGCTGCTAGCTTACATCTGATTATTGGAATTACCGGACAGTTTTCGATTGGACATGCAGGCTTCCTCGCTGTAGGTGCTTATGCCTCAGCTATTATTACAATGAAATTAGAGCTACCCTTCGCGTTCGGTTTATTGGCAGGAGGAGTTGCAGCTGCAATTGCAGGCTTAATTATTGGGATTCCTACACTTCGGCTAAAAGGAGATTATCTAGCGATTGCCACACTTGGGTTTGGGGAAATTGTCCGGATTGTCTTTTTAAATATTGAATATGTTGGCGGAGCAAGTGGAATGACCGTTACTCAGCTCACCACTTGGCCATGGCTTTTTGGAAGTATCCTGTTAACACTTATCGTTATAAGAAACTTTACCAATTCAACACATGGACGAGCTTGTATCTCAGTTAGAGAAAATGAAATAGCAGCTGACGCCATGGGGATCAACACTACTTACTATAAGGTAATCGCGTTTGCCATCGGAGCCTTTTTTGCTGGTGTCGCAGGTGCCTTATATGCACACAACTTTTTCATTATCCAGCCGACAAACTTCGGTTTCTTAAAATCTTTTGATATCTTAATCTTTGTGGTTCTAGGCGGGTTAGGAAGTATGTCTGGTGCGGTATTGGCAGCGATTCTTTTAACGATTGTTTCTACCTTCCTGCAAAGCTATCCTGAACTACGGATGATTATTTATAGCTTAGTGCTAATCATTATGATGCTTTATCGTCCACAAGGAATTATGGGAACAAGAGAATTGACCTCATTCTTTAAGATTGGAAAGTCTGCAAAAGGAGGAGTCAACGATGACAGCAAACACACCGTTGCTTAAAGTAAATAATGCAGGCATCCGTTTTGGCGGATTAAAGGCTGTTTCTGATGTGAACCTCGAGTTAAAGCAAGGCGAATTAGTTGGTTTAATTGGACCGAACGGTGCTGGGAAAACAACATTCTTCAACTTGTTAACGGGCGTATATGTACCAACTGAAGGCAGTATTGAATTAGATGGTGAAAAATTAAATGGACAACCACCTTATAAGATTACCAAAAAAGGTATAAGCAGAACCTTTCAAAACATTCGTTTGTTCAATGAATTGTCGGTGCTTGATAATGTAAAGGTGGCATACCACTCATTGGCTAAACATTCGATTATGAGTTCGATTTTCCGTCTCCCTAAGCACTTTTCAGAAGAAAAGTATATGGAGGAAAAGGCAATCGAATTTTTGAAAATCTTTAGTTTAGATAATGTCATGCATGAAACGGCGAAGAACCTCCCGTACGGTCAGCAGCGCCGTCTAGAGATTGCGAGAGCATTGGCAGCCAATCCCAAACTATTGCTGCTGGATGAACCTGCAGCAGGTATGAATCCACAGGAAACAGAAGAATTAATGAATCTAATTGCCCTAATTCGTAAAAAGTTTGATTTAACTATTTTATTGATTGAACATGACATGCTCCTTGTTATGGGGGTGTGCGAGCGAATCTATGTGCTTGACCATGGTCAACTTATTGCAGATGGGACTCCTGAGCAAATTAGAAATAATCCAAAAGTCATCGAAGCGTATCTGGGAGAGGAGGTTTCGTAAATGCTGAAAATTAAAGATATCAATGTGTATTATGGTAATATCCACGCTCTAAAGGGAGTTTCTCTTGATATTAATGAAGGTGAAATCGTTACCTTGATTGGAGCGAATGGAGCGGGAAAAAGCACGTTGTTAAAAACGATTTCCGGTTTACTTAAGCCAAAGAACGGAAATATTTTGTTTGAAGGACAATCCATTTCCGGTAAGGTAGCACAGGCGATTGTGAAACAAGGACTTTCACATGTTCCTGAAGGACGTCGTGTGTTTGCCAATATGTCTGTAGAAGAAAACCTTGAATTAGGAGCTTATTTACGGAAGGATAAGCAAGGCATTAAAGAGGACTTTGAGAAGGTCTATAACCTCTTCCCACGTCTTCTTGAGCGGCGTAAGCAACTTTCCGGTACATTATCAGGCGGTGAGCAGCAAATGCTTGCAATGGGACGCGCGTTGATGGCACGTCCTAAGCTTTTACTTTTAGACGAGCCTTCTATGGGACTTGCTCCCCTTTTAGTTAAAACGATTTTTAGAATTATTGATGAAATCAACCAGTCTGGTACTACCATCCTGTTGGTGGAGCAAAATGCGAACATGGCATTATCGATTGCAGACCGCGCCTATGTGATTGAGACAGGGAAAATTGTCCTTTCAGGTTCTTCTGATGAATTAAATCAAAGTGACCAAATTAGAATGGCCTACCTTGGTGGCCATTAATCCAAAGACGTGTGAGTTTGAACTCACACGTCTTTTTAATAGATAAGTATATAATTTTCGACTTTGAGAATTGTCTAGCGCAAGCAGCCTAGGGGCTCGGGGTCATAAGCTTGTCTAGTTGCGGCTCCTTGGGACTCGAGTCATAAGCCGCCCCCTGAAGAGGGCAAAAAGCGCCTTCTTGCAGAGTTCGTCTTATGCCTTCGTCCCAGGGCAGTCGCCTCCACATTTCAGACAATCCGTCAAGAAGGTAGAGACCAACCTTCTCGCCTGCTCGTCATATGCCTGTCGCCCCTGGGAAAAAATGAACTGCTTTTTTCCTTGGGCAAGGCGCTTCCGCTTTTCTTATTACATTTTGACTTTCTGATGTTCTGTTTCTATTGTAAATTGATGGCGAAGCTTAGGCTGTAAGGCATGTTTAATCTTAATTATATACTCTTCATAAAGCTGCTCTAAACCAACTAATGCAAGGGAGAAGAAGTTCGCATAATTCTTTTGAACCTCCCACTTTAACTCGTTCTTACCACAAATACTGTATTTATTTAATTCTTCAATCTCCTTTTGGATTTTTGCTAATTCTGCTTGCTGTTCTACTTCAGGAAGTGAGAGCACATAATCTATTTTTTCAATATAAGCCTGAGACTTTTCGATTTTACCCTTAATTTCATCGTAGCCAGCTTGATCAATTAGACCATATTTTAATTTAAACTCATTTAATTTTTGAGCAGAATCATAGGTTGAGTTTACAATATCATCACGTGTCATTTCTGTGGTTTCATAGCTGAGCATATGCTTCCATGAAGGCTGGGTGATCGCCTTGCGGTGGTCCTCAAGGGTATGACAGAATTTTTTATAGCCATGAAGCTCTGGATTCTCAAAAGCTGGACTTGCAGGATCAAGGAACGGTGCAAGCGGCGCCACAAAGTAGAATAGTCTATGGTCTTGATTGCAGGCAAGATGGATTTCTTCACAGAAATCGATGTTTTCTATCGCACTCTGATACGTCTGACTAGGAATACCGGTCATAAAGAACAAATCAATTTTCTTGGCACCATGCTTCAAGGCGAAATTAAGGGTTTCAATTACTTTTGGATTGGTACAGTTAAACTTCCCATTATAGCGTCTAATTTTTTCATCATGGGTTTCAAGAGTAATCTCAATGCTGTATTTTGGACAGCTTTCATTCATCATTTGAAAGAATTCTTCACCTGCATATTGGAATAATTCAAAGACGATTTCATTTTTGAGATTAAGCTTTTTAAGACGGCTGAAGAATTCTTTTACATACTCACGGCCGCCCTGGCGAAGGTCATGCAGGATAAAGATGGGTGCCCGGCTGAAGCGTGAAATAAATTGAATGTCTTCGACAAGCTTTTCGGGTGATCGTAAAGCTAGAGAACTTCTTCCGCAGTTTTGATCATAGGCATCCTTTGAACCACCGCAGATAAGGCAGTTTTGCGAACACCCTCTTGCTGTCAGTAATGCAGTATTAGGATATTGCAGCCAGCCATTGTAGGGAAGAGGGTCTAGGAAGTTACGATATTTAAACACAGAGCGAACGGTGTAGCGATAGCCTGGTACATCAAGATCATCTAAATCCTTTGGTACATAGGTTATAGGGTTGTAACCAATCTCACTGCCTTTTTTCCAAGTTAAATTAGGAATATCCGCATAGTGAGTATTTCCAAGCTCCAATTTATTCATCAACAGAAGCATAAGCTTTTCTGTTGAGTCACCACGCATAACTAAATCAATAAAAGGATATTCAATTAATTCTTTATGATAATAGGTAGCTGATAAGCCTCCGAAAATCATGGGTGTGTCAGGATGAAGTTTTTTAACAATTTTAGCAAGTTCAATACTGCCATGTGCATGTGGAAGCCAATGAAGGTCAATTCCGAAAGCACGTGTTTTGATTTTTTTAAGCTTGTTTTCTACATCGAATTTTTCACTCATCAGCATACGGTTGGCAATATTGATAATTTTTACGCGAAGACCGAACCGTTCTAAATAGTCAGCAATACTTGTTAACCCAATTGGATACATTTCAAATACTGGTGATGATGGCACAACATCGCTTATGGGTCCTGCAAGCAGGGAATTTTTTCGGAAGTCATAAACACTTGGTGCGTGTAAAAGGACTAAATCATACTTCATATAAGCCACCCTTTTCAATTTAATCACGTTTATATTAGTAATTGTGAAACATTTCACATTTTTTCTTTGATTTAACCGTAGCAAAGTGATAAATCGGATAAATGCTCTCTTTATCCACTACTGTAAGTATTTTCAACTACTTTTATTTTACAATAATGATGGATTAATAGAGTGACAAACGGGTGACAACAATGTGGAGATTCCGTGGAAATAAATGAACACAAAAGTTGGAAGGAAAGGGGGAGTACTTCCCTTTCCCTTAACCCAATTAAATTTCCGCGCATACATTAAAGGGAAAACATATTAAAGGAGGAATATGTCCGTGTATTATTATGGTTATCCCAATTATTACGGAACGTCACCAATATTAGAAACGAGCCAGTTGCCGCCGGAACGATTTGGGGGAGAGCAGCAGCCTGGATTCCAGCCCCCTCTATTTGGTGGTGGCGGGCAGCAGGGTTTTCCGCCATTTGGAGGAGGATCACAACAAGCTGGAGCGCCATCTTCACCACCACCATCCTATACGCCACAGGAATCACCTTCTTTATTCGCTGTTGACCCTGGTGCGATTAGACGCTGTCTATACCGCTTTACCTTTGTTTGGCTGAATAATGGCAATAGCTTCTGGTTTTATCCAACCTTTGTAGGAAGAGATTCAGTTGCCGGATATCGCTGGAGAAGATTCCGCTGGGTATATTACGGAACTGATTTAAGGAGAATTCGATCATTTAGATGCTCGTAGCTTTTTAAAATAGGGTTTGAATCAAATGGTTCACTACCCTATTTTTTTATATTAAGTTTCATTTTCTATGTTTAAGTAAAAAGTTGGTATAATCATTGTAAAAAAAATAAAGGATGAGGGAAAATGGCGAAGGTCAAAACGAATGTAATTCGGATCCTAGATAGCAAAAAGATAGCCTATGAGGTGCTTACATACGATAATCAAGATGGAAAAATTGATGGAGTTTCTGTTGCAGTGAAGATAGGCAGAGAAGTTCGTGAAGTATATAAGACGCTGGTTGCTCAAGGAGCAAGTAAAAGTATCTATGTATATGTGATACCAGTAGAAACAGAATTAGATTTAAAAAAGGCAGCAAAGGCAGCTGGGGAAAAGAAAGTAGAAATGATTCCCGTTAAGGATATTCTGAAATGGACCGGATACATCCGCGGCGGCTGCTCACCAATTGGCATGAAAAAAGAGTACAGGACCTTTTTAGATGAAAGCTGCTTAGAGCTTGAGAATATGGTGGTCAGCGCTGGGAAAATAGGCGTTCAAATTGTAATTGAACCGAAATTGTTAGTAAATCTGACAAAGGCTGCAACGGTTGATGTTAGAAAATAATTTAATAGGCACTCACCTATAAACCGCCATTGCATAGGATATGGTGAAATGAAACTTTGCTATGTCACGTAAAGGAGAGTGTTCGCAAGTGGCAGGAAAGATAAAAAATTATTATGCAGGAGGAAATACAGCTAAGGGATTCCATAACCTGTATGATTCAAATCTCCAAGGACTAGAACGTATCTATATTCTTAAAGGTGGTCCAGGGACAGGAAAATCCTCTTTGATGAAATATATAGGCAATGAATGGGTCGAAAAAGGGTATGATATCGAGTTTCTACATTGCTCGTCAGATAACAATTCTATTGATGGAGTGATCATACGTGCCTTAAAGGTGGGTATTGTTGATGGAACAGCTCCACATGTAATAGAGCCCAAAGCCCCAGGTGCGGTAGAACAGTATATCAATTTGGGGGAAGCTTGGGATGCAAGGGCATTAGCAGATGAGAAAAAGAACATTCAACGTTTAACCAAACAAATGAGTGCTGCCTATCATCTAGCGTATTCAACCTTTAAGCATGCTTTAGATGTTCATGATGATTGGGAGAAAATTTATATTGAAAACATGGATTTCGAAAAAGCAGACCAGCTAACAAATAAATTAATTCAATCCTTCTTTGGCAAGCTAAAAATAAATAAACAATCTGATATTCGCCATCGATTCTTAGGGGCGGCAACACCAAAAGGTGCGGTTGATTTTGTCCCGAATTTAACAGAGGATATCGAAAAACGTTATTTTATTAAAGGACGTCCTGGTTCCGGAAAATCAACGATGTTAAAGAAAATTGCAGCAGCTGCAGAAGCAAGAGGGATTGATACAGAGGTTTATCACTGTGGATTTGACCCTAACAGCTTAGATATGGTGATTTTTAGAGAGCTTGGCATTGCTATTTTTGACAGTACGGCTCCACACGAGTATTTTCCAAGCCGTGCCGGTGATGAAATCATTGATATGTATGAGCTTTTGATTACACCTGGAACAGACGAAATCTATGAAGATAAAATAAAACCAATTGCTGACACCTACAAACGAAAAATGAAGGAAGCCATCTCTTATTTAGCAAGAGCAAAAGAACTTCATGACGAGCTTGAAGCCATTTATGTTCCAGCGATGAACTTTTCCATTGTTGAATATATTCAGACGAGGATAGCAGACGAAATTAAAGAATTAGAATTAGCTGCGATACTAAGCACTCAGTAGGAAAGATAAAACTTGTCCCGTCGAGGAGCAGTTTTTTACGTGATACTTATGTGAAGACTTGGGGAAGATAACAGTAATGTCCGATCATTTCATTATTGAAGGAGCTATTTATCGTGAAAAATGACCCGAATGTAGAAAATGCCACCGTAGAAGCGAATATTGAAATCAACAAACAATTGGAAGATGGAAAGGTTCATGCTCCCATTCAGTCACAATCAGAAGCAGAAAGAGCCAACATAGATTTACAGAATCAGTTCAATAATGAAGGAAATAAAGACATACGTACTTCTCCCGCAGCCATTTCCACCCCTCAATAGTCTAAAGAAAGTCGGCCCCCTAAGTGGGAAGCCGACTTTCTTTTACAAAATAAGTATGAGACCTTGAACTTAGATAACTGTCTAGCTCCAGGCGCCATCGGCTCGGGGTCATAAGCCAATCCGTCAGAAAGGTTAAAAAGCAAACCTTTCCGCCGGCTCGTCTTATGCCTGTCGCCGATAAGCAGGCGTCTTCCGCTTTTCTGTTAATGAGGATTTGTTTTGCTTTGCTGACCTTTATTTCGCTTATTTCCCTTGCTGTTATCTCCGCTGACAAACTCACTCGCGAATTCAGCTTCTGCATGCCCTGCCTGCGGCGAGTTTTGATTTTGACTGCCCTTATTTATCTTTTTCGTCATTTGATTTTCTCCTTTCGTCTATTCGGTACATTTTAGTTTGGCATTTGCGACACTGTTTATGCATTTTAATAGAGGGGATAGAAAGGGTTTATAGAAATACTTATATAGCTAAAATAGCACTATAGCAATTTTTTAGGGGTGAAGGATTTGAAAAATGAAATAGAAAAGCTAACCACTTTGTTTGAAGAGCATCGGAATGAGGAAAATGCGGGTCCAATGAAAAAGTATATGAAAGACCATTTCCCTTTCTTAGGAATGAAGTCACCGCTCCGAAAAGAGCTTGAAAAGCAATTTTTCAAAGAGACAGAGATCTTGAAAGATCCATTTGACAAAGATTTCGTGACAGGTCTTTGGGAAAAGGATGAAAGAGAATATCACTATACCGCTATTACATATATAGGGAAATTCATAAAGAAATTGCCAAAGGATGTAATTCCATTTCTAGAAGGGTTAATTACGACCAAATCTTGGTGGGATAGTGTTGATTCCATTGCCCCTTTAGTTGGAGAGCTTGCTCGGAAGTATCCTGAAGTAATCGAAGAGACGATTAATCGTTGGTCAGTTGATGTTAACTTCTGGCTGCGCAGAAGTGCGATTCTCTTTCAATTAAAATATAAGAATCAAACAAATGAAGCACTCCTCTATGACTACATCGTTAAGAATGCTGACAGCAAAGAATTCTTCATTCAAAAAGCTATTGGTTGGGCGTTAAGAGAACACTCGAAAACAAATCCTGAGTCCGTTAAGGAGTTTATTGAAGGAAACCAGCTTGCTCCGTTAAGTGTAAGAGAAGGAAGTAAGTATCTTTCATGAGCAAAATGGTGAAAATGGTTGTGGATATCTGATAAGATGGCATTAACAAAAAATAGAAATAGGTGAACAGCATGATTAAGTGTATTGCATCAGATATGGACGGAACGCTATTAAATTCAGTTCAAAAAGTTAGTCAGGAAAATAAAGAGGCGATTTTAAAAGCACAGGCTCAAGGGATTGAAGTGGTTGTGGCAACGGGAAGGTCTTATCAGGAGGTGCGATTTGTCCTTGATGAAGCAGATTTGCATTGCCCAGCTATTTGTGTGAATGGAGCAGAAGTCCGCACAAAAGATGGTGAAATATTTTCCGCTACACCAATCGATAAGCAAATGGCGAAAAAAGCAGCTGAGATTCTTGCTAAAAACGAAATCTATTTTGAAGTATACACAAACAATGGTACATACACTCTGGATTCTGAAAAAGCAGTGTCGATTCTAGTAGATATTGTGGTTAGTGCCAACCCGGATGTGAATCAAGAGGAAGTCATTTATAAAGCTGGAGCTCGAATCCGCAACGGTTTAGTTCATAAGATTGAAGATTATCAACTCCTATTTAATGATGAAAAGGTCAAAATTTATAAGCTGCTTGCTTTTGATTTTGATTCAGACAGGCTGGGAGCTGCAGCAGCCTCACTCCAAGAGTTAACAGAGCTGGCCGTATCCAGTTCAGGACATGAAAATCTGGAAATAACCAATAAAAATGCTCAAAAGGGAATTGCCCTACAAGCTTTTGTGAAAGAAAAAGGAATTGAATTGGCAGAGACAATGGCGATGGGTGATAGTTTTAATGACGTCTCGATGCTAGAAAGAGTCGGCAGAGCCGTTGCGATGGGGAATGCAGCCTATGAAATTAAATCTCGTTGTGATGTGATTACAGCAACAAATGATGAACATGGAGTAGCCAAAGCAATCCTTGAAGTTTTATAGGAAAGGAAGAGATAAATGGCCAAAGTGTGTTCCATTTTATTATCGATGATTTTACTGATTTCAGGTTGTTCTCTTTTTGAAAAAGAAAATCTGCAGCCAAAGGACCAGCAAGGGGACGAGGCAATTGTCCTGCAGCAAGAGATAGAAGTCGTTGCTGAAATGCTGCGTGTGCCATGGTCAATTAATCGGGTAAACCAGGTTTTTTATGTGAGTGAACGAACAGGAAGTATTGTGAAAATTGATAATGGAAAAATGGAACGACAACAAGTAGAGTTAGAAAAACCGCTCGCTAAAGCAGCGGAAGCCGGACTGCTTGGTTTTGTCCTAGACCCTCAATTTCCTAGTAATCAAAAGGCGTTTGCTTATTATACGTATGAGAATGGACAGGGGCAGTTTAACCGAGTCGTGATTCTGCACCTTGAAGGGAATAAGTGGTCCGAGGAAAGGATTCTGCTTGACCGAATTCCGAGTGCGGCTTTTCATCATGGCGGACGTCTGAAGATTGGTCCGGATGGGAAACTGTATATTACTACTGGAGATGCGACTACCCCGCAAACTTCACAGGATCTAAGGTCCTTGAACGGGAAGATTTTAAGAATGAATTTAGACGGCAGTATTCCAGAGGATAATCCATTTGATAATTCCTATGTTTATAGCTATGGACATCGGAATCCTCAAGGGCTAGTTTGGATTGGTGATACGCTATATGCAAGTGAGCATGGTCAATCAGCACATGATGAGGTAAATTTAATAAAGCCAGGTGCAAATTATGGCTGGCCGGTAATCCAAGGAAATGAAAAGAAAGCCGGAATGGAGACACCCTTGTTTCAGTCTGGTGATAAAACTTGGGCACCTTCAGGGATGGCTGCCCACAATGGTAAGCTATACGCAGCTACATTAAGAGGGAATGCGATTCGGGAATTTTACTTAGAAAAGAATACGACAAGTCCAGTTACTACGGGATTAGGTAGACTGCGTGATGTGTATGTGGATGGAGAATACCTCTATTTTGTCAGCAACAATACAGACGGCAGAGGAAATCCTGATGAAAAGGATGACAAATTGTACCGAGTTTTGCTAACCAATCTGAAGTAAAAGGGTAAAGGCTGGTGTGATTATGACGACAAAAAGCAACAAATTACAATTTGGATGGACACTGATAGCCCATCCAACCTATCAAATCTTTACGAACAAAAACTCCTACGTGATCATCGACGAAGACAATGACGTCATGCTCAGATTTACCCTCCAAGAAAACGAAATAGAAATACAAGGCGCAAACTGGAACCTAAACTACAAAATCAACCTCGGCTTCAAAACCCTAAAAATCATCAACACACCCGAAGGCTAACGGTGACAGGCACCAAATATACAAAAAACGCTGTTTATGCAGCGTTTTTTGTATATTTGGAAGTGAAAGTCATCGTATTAAAGGATTTCTATTTTTAAAGAGTTAACCTGTGATACTAAGAGTTCTTCGTATTGTTTTTGGGCTTGGAAGTTGATTTCTTGTGGGCCCATTTGTGGGTTTTCCTTTTTTACTTGTTCGATGATGTCTTTTTGTACTTTTTGGGAAAGGACGATGAGTTGATATTGCTGTTTTTCGGTTTCCCAAAATTTTTCTTCTCCATACTCGTTGATCATGGCTTTTGTCGATTCGAACTGGTTGTATTGGTCGCGGACCTTATTGATTTCTGTTTCGATCTCCACGTCAGTGGCGGTGTGTCCCTTTTCTTCAGCGAGCATCGCCATGGAGCGGAGACGGATGATTTGCGTTAATAATTGATTTTGGTCTTCAACCAGCTTTTCTTGAGACTCCCAGTAAGATAATGCTTCCTTCAATTGATCCCCTTTGTAGCGCTTTTGGTCTGTTTCACGATTGATCGCAAGCTGGAGATAATTGATAAACTTGTAAAAATCTATGTCTTCATTGGTAATCCATTCTCCGTTAATGGAGGCAAGACCTTCCGACTGTTTAACCTCATAATTGATGACCTTTTCTGCCTTTTTCCCGTCCTTTTCTATTATAAAGAAAATTTCATATTTACCGGTCATTGGGAGTTCGACATTACCGGAATAAATCCCATCTTCCTCTTCTGTTAGTTCCACTTCAGTTGTTCCGTGGTCCATATTAGACATCGAAAATTCAGCTGAAACGGTAAGCCCGCCTGCCGCTTCGTCCTTTTCCGTTACTTTAATTTCAAATGGCATTTCTTTATCTGCTTGTTGATAAATCGGCTTTGTTACTTCAATACTATACTCAGGGTCGGCACTGCAGCCAGCAAGCAAGGTTAGGAGCAGCAGTGCGGTCAGCCTCATCGCATTTTTCATGATTCAATCCCTCCAAGATTATGTGTTTGTAAGAATTCCTCAACAGTGTATTTTTCCATTTTCCCATTATTTAAAAACGCCACATGTGTACATACCTGTTTGATTTCATCGAGATGATGGGAGGAGAGAAGGATGGTTTTATCATGAAGTGATTTTAACACTTCTAAAATTTCCTTTCGTCCCATTGGGTCAATCCCGCTGGTCGGCTCATCAAGAATCAGAATACTCGAATCCTGATAGAGGGTAATAGCTAATCCAAGGCGCTGCAGCATGCCTTTTGAATATTTCTTCACCTGTACATCGCGGTCATCCCACAAGCTTACCGACTTAAGGACATTCTCGATGCGTTCTTGGTCAGCTGCCTTTGCAACAGCCTCAGCAAAGAAAGTAATATTCTCAAGGCCAGTCAGCATCGGATAGAGCATGAATTTTTCTGGCAAATAGGCAATCGCTTTTTTCCATTCATGATTTTTCTTTGTCACTTGCACGCCATTAATAGAGATCGATCCTTGTTTCACAGGAAGAAGTCCAAGAAGACTGTTAATAAAAGTCGACTTTCCGGCGCCATTACGACCAACAAGGGCACAAATTTCATGTTGATGAATCTCAATATTGATAGACTCCAGGATCATTTTTTTCCCGAAGGATTGGTTGAGATCGGATACCGTAATCATTCAAATCCCTCCTTACGGTGAAAAATAATCGCTGTTGCGATCGAAGTGATGAACCAGAATAACAGATTTCCGAGTAAGAAGAATACTGGCCTTGTCCACATGAAGGCTTGGAGTAGCCTTGACATGTGACCAAAGGAATAAACACCCATGCCAGTTTCAAGGAACATTCTTACCGACTGCAATGGATTCAAAAAATAGCCTGCAGAAAATACTTTTACATTTTCATAGGTAACGTCAGGCAGTAATGAGAGCAAGATAAAATCGTGTAAGAAGAAAAAGTAAAACCAAACAAAAATCGTATAACCGATAATCTGCATTCTTGAGCGGCTAAAGCTTCCGATTGCTGCTCCCATTTGCAGGAACACGAGTGACATGGTCACGATTGCCAAAATAAAGATGAAATACGCCTTCATATCAAGTTGGAAATTAAACTTGAGCAATAATATATAGAGAAAAAACCAGACTAGGATTGGAACAAGGACAACCGTATAGAGCCCAAGACTTTTTCGCAGTAAAAAGCTGGCATAACTATCTTTCTTGGTCAGCAGCATGATTAACGTTTTTTGCTCCTTTTCCTGAAAGATAGAAAAGGCACCGATAAATAAGCAGAGTATCGGGATGAAATAAATAATCGTATCAAACAAATTAATTAAGAGGACATAAAAGCCTTTATCAAATGAAAGGGCAGTGGAACGAAACAAGATACTAATTGAAATCAGAACAATGATGCTTAATGCGAGCCATAATCCTTTTCCTCTTATGTTTTCCTTCCATTCCTTCCAAATGTAATGCATAGTAATTGTCTCCCTTTTAGTAAAATCAACACCGCGGCTAGCCCTGCCACAGCTATAAATATGAAATGGTTATTGCTTTTTGCAGCAGCCAGCGGATGCGGGTCATTAAACATAACTTTTTCGTCCATCAATACCGCATTCATTTTTTCATAGATTGTGAGTGCTGGACTTTTTAAAAATAAATAAGATAATTCTTGGTCTTCAATTAGTTGATATAAAGAAGATCGATAGGTTATAGGAAAGTCCCCAATGCCATCCTGGTTTAAATCGGTGAGCGGGAAGGAGCTTCCCCAGTCATTTCCTTTGCCATTATGACTCCAGAAATTGTTTTCACCACTTCCACCAATGGTAACGGCGGGAATAGTATTTTCAGTAATTAGGTTTTTTGAAAAAATTTGTTCATTGGAGCTGTCCCAAAGCTCAATCCCGATTTGGTTTTGAGAGATTTTATTGCCTTGAATCGTATTTCTTGTTGCTTGGTCAATGTAAATACCTCTTTGGTTCATGTAAAACGTATTGTTTTTTATTTGATTATCATTGGCTTGCAGCAGCAATAATCCAAATGATTGATTTCCATAGTTTACGATAAAGTGATTATCCTCTAGCAGGAGGTGATTGGAATTCATGACCGCAGCGCCGCCCGTATTCATCGTAAAGGTATTTTTCTTAAAAATGTTCTCATCCGAATACATGTAATGCAGACCGTACCGTGTATCAGTAATATTATTTTGATAGCTTTCGTTTTTGTTCGCGTAGTCAAAAAACATCCCATCGCGCGTTCCTTCGATCGTGTTATGGGACAGGAGGTTATCATTTGCATAATAGACATGAATGCCATTACCCTGTGCGGCAATTTCTCCTTTGCCCATGCCCTTGATTTCAACATTGGTGATTTTATTTTCGTGTGCCTGACTTAAATAGATTCCGTGAAAGGAATTGGTAATCTTGACGTGTTCCACCACATTCCCATTTGTATAAATCTTAATCCCTGCATACTCCTCTGCGGAGTTACGGTCCATGCTGCTATTTGTGACACTAAGCTTTCTAATGGTCACATTAGGAGCCTTAATGGAGATGACGTTACCGGTTCCGTCTCCCTTTATCACCGTTTTATCAGTGCCAATCATGGTGATAGATTTATTGATGACAATACTGCCTTCATATGTTTTATCTTCAAGCCTTAATACTGCTCCTTCTTCCAAGCTGTCGATCATGGCTTGCAAGTTCTCGGCAGCGCTATTTTTCTCGGGGTTGATGCTAAATATGATAGAGAAAACAAATAGAAAGAGCAGTAACTTTTTCATCTTTTTCGATCCTTCCATAACGGAATCAGTAATAAAATAAAGGCCGCAATTAGGAAATACGCACCGTATCCAAGAATACTTTCGGTGACAAAGTTTGCAACTGTATTTTGTCCTAACAGGGGCGGAACAAATGGGTCTATTTTTATAGGAGCTGTTGGGCTTAAGTTGGTACCAAACATGCGAAGTGCACGTGTAAGGTCCCAAACACCGAGTGCACCGCCAATGATAAACAGACCAATTAATCCATAAAGGACTGCTTTTTTGCGCAGGATTGCTGTTAAGAGAGTAATCGCTGCTAAACCAATGACTAAGTAAGAAAGATACGCTAATTCTGGGAAATTCTCTTCACTGAAATTTTCCATCCCAATATAGTGATTTAAGCCGTTAACAATATCGATTTCGCCTTCGAGCTTATTAGGATAAACGATAATATTTAACCCTTCTGGATATTGCGGAGCAAAGAAGATCATCTGCCACCATGGAAAAAATAAGGAAAGACCAACTAAGACAGCTGCAAGTGCAATCAGTATCGATGAAACCAGTGACAATTTATTTGCTTTCATGTAAAACAATCCCTTTCTAAACGGAGAAGGGTATCAATCGAATCAATTGATACCCTTACCATCCTAGTTAATTCTTTGGTTTTACAAGGAAGTAGCCGGTCATTTCTTGGTGTAGTGCAGAACAGAAGTTACTACAATAAAGCGGGAATGTACCTGCTTTGTTTGCAGTAAATTCAAGTGTATTCGTTTGGCCAGGCTGAACTTCAATGTTTAAGTTATAGCTGTTGATGGCAAATCCGTGGGTAATATCCTCATCAAAATCTGTATTCGTTAAGTGGATGAACACCTTATCTCCTTGATTAACTTCAATTACATCAGGACGTTTTGCTTTTGCATCAAAGATAAATTTCGAACGCATTGCGATACCGTAGACATGTACTTCATTTCCATTGCGGACGATTTTGGCATCCTCTTGCTTATAAGTCGCAAGCTCATTGTTTTCATCCTTCGGATAAACTTCGATCGTTTTAATCTTATCTGCCTTAATGATTTGAGCATAGTGTGGCTCAGGGTTAACAGGTGAAGATTGAATGACCTCCATTTTTTTGCCGCTAATATCAATTAATTGCATCGACTCAGGATGTGAAGGACCAACCGATAAGTAGCTGTCTTTTGCAATCTTGTTTAAGGCAATCAGCCATTTTCCATCAGGTGAAACGGTGTCACCTTCCGCTGCTACAGAGTGCCCTGGAGAATATTGTACAGGCACGCGGTCTAACGTTTCGCCTGTTTTTGGATCCCATTTCACGATTTCCGAAGAAATGAACATCGTTGTGTAGGCCATACCTTTATCGTCAAACTGAGTGTGCAGCGGTCCAAGTGCGTTTTCAGGGTTAACTTCTCTTTCCATTACAGATTCATACTTCAAGATTGGAATACCGTTACGTTCACCAGAAAAATCTTGGTTTTTAACAGCTTCAAATGCTTTTTCAAAAGAGAATACGGTCATAGAAGGTGCTAACTTACCTGAAGCGATAAAGTGTTTACCATCAGGCGTTACGTCAACACCGTGTGGTGATTTTGCAACGGGAACAAGGTAAATACCGCCTTTATGCTTTTCAGGGAAAATCATTTTTTGTCCTGTTACTTCATCGTATTGTCCCTCTGCGACCATTTTCTCTAGCTCTTTCCAATTAAAAAGAACAATGTAGTCACGGTCTGCCTGAGAGGCGTTAATTTCGAGATTAGTAGTAGCTTCTTCTGTGTTGTAAGTTGTCATAACTGCCCAATCAGCAGAGCTTTTCTTACCAGCATCTGATAAATCGTAAGACCATGGCGGAAGGGCAACCTGGTAGGCAATATTTAATTTTTCTTTGTCTTGGTCAAACGTTACGGCTGACATTACACCGCGGTATTGCTCGCTGTATTCGTCTAAAGACTTGTATTCAGAGCCGATTGGAACCGCGAAACGCGTTGGCAGGAACATATATTCAGTGTTTTCCGTAACGAACGCCGCACAGTGTGGCCCGCTTGTATTTGGAACATTAATAATGTCTTTTACGGTAAACGTCTCTAGATTCATTGCGGCTGCACGGCTGTTTCCGACATCAGTAGCAAACATATATTTACCGTCATAGTCACCATTTGTTTCAGAGAATGCCGGGTGATGAAGGTCTCCCCATGTGTAATCGCCCATCATTTTTTTAGTGTGTTCGTCAAAACCATATCCTGTTGCAGAGTCTGGTGAGAATACCGGCACGGTACGAATATGACGCATGGATGGCACACCATAGATAAACATTTGACCGGAGTGACCACCTGATGCGAATAGGTAGTAATCGTCTTTTTCACCGAATGGTACATAAACTTTTTCTGCATTGCTTTTGTTATTACCTGAAGCAACTTGATTGTTCGTACTTTTTGAAAAATCGGCAAAGGAAATCGTTGCTGCTACAAAACCTGCTAGTAAACCAGAGGCAATTGGAATCCATTTCTTCATCTATTACACCACCTTTTTATTTTTCAGAAGCTTGCTTCAGCATATCTAACACTTGCGTGCGTTCTTCATCTGTTAATGGGTTACCGCCAATAACGCTGGACATAACCGCTGAAGTTGGTTCTTTTAAGAAATCATCAATTGACTTGCCGTGCTTTCCTTCAACATCTGTAAAGGCTTTAGAAAGATCTGGACCCGTTGCCCCGCCTTCTAAACCAAGAGAATCAACTGCGTGGCAGCCTAGACAACCCTTACTATTAAGGATGTTATTTGCGTCAACAGAAGCTGTTTCCTTTTCTGCTTCCTTGTTTTGATCTTCGGATTTACTTGTCTCTTCTGTTTGTTCTGTTTGAGCGACCTGAGGTTGTTTATCGGAATCCCCCATGATGACACCAAACACCAAGTACCCAAGACCAAAACCAATGAATGTACTAATGACAAAGCTGATAATTGCCTTATTCATGCTTCCCCCTCCTTCTATCTAATGAACAACTCCATCCTAATAAGAATTCAAGGATTAAAGTGTGACGATCCGCACACTTTTTTTATACAACTTTGAACGTTTTGTGAAGGAGGTTGAAACGAAAGCGTTTCAAAAAATGAACGTTTTGTGAAGATAATCACTACGAGTTGTGATTTTTTTTACTACAATGGGAAGTAACGTGATTGGTCTAAGCCGTTTATAAAATTAGGAGAGGAGGGGGAGAATGAATCCCGTACATTTATTAGAGGAAAAGCCATTAGGAAGAGTAAGAGAGTTGAAAATCGAGGACTTTCTACGGAAAATTGTAATCTTTAAGGATTTATCTGCAAAATCCATTTATCTTATCGCAAATCGGATTCAAACGTTAACCATGAAAAAAGGAGCACAAGTTATTTGTGAGGATGAAGTGGCTAAAGGGGTATTTTTTATTTATTCCGGAGCGGTAAAGCTAACGAAACAAGATGAAAGCGGAAATGAGATTATTGTTTGTATGAAGCAAAAGGGTGATGTGTTTGCGGAGGCTTGTCTTTTTTCAAAAACCTCACAGTTGTATCCTGCGACGGCAACTATGCTCCAAGATGGGCAGCTTTTCTTTTTAGATAAAATGGAATTAGAGAAGGGTCTTCATGAGTATCCAGAGCTTGCTGTTCAAATGATCCAATACATGAGCGACTCTCTCCGTGAAATGACTTCAACATTAAGAGACGTTGCCTTGTTGGATGTTTATGCGAAGACAGTAAAGACGTTAGAGCGGTTAGGGAATAAGTTTAATACCTCAACCTCAAGATGGAATATTGAAATCCCCTTGACGATTCAAGAATTTGCGACTGTGGTGGGGACAACGAGGGAAAGTGTAAGCCGTGTTTTTTCGAAATTGAAAAAAGAGGGCATTATCGAAATGAAATCAAGGAAAATCATCATCCTTGATATGTGCAAATTATGCACCCTGCTAAACCCTTCATATTAATAAAACCCTTCGCCAGTGGCGAAGGGTTTACTAGTGAGTCTTTTCAGAATAAGCCATTCATTCGGAAAACGGTAGAAAAATTCCAGTTCATTCTGTCCGAATTAGGCGTACATTCGGACCACTGAAGGCAAATTTCAGTACAGCCTGTCCGAATAATTATCTCTCTGAATGATTATTTATTAAACTTGTATGTCCAGAATCGTTCGTTGTTGATCCAGACCATCATTTGCGGGTCTTGATTTTTCAATTTCTCAGTCACGTCTCCAAACATTTGCTCCGTCTGGGAACGATGTGCCTGAATCGCAGCAAGCTTTATACCTGCAACCGCACTGATATTATGGATAATGTCTGCCTCACCGAGCTCTTGAACGCAATTATTTGAAAAAGCAACGCAGTGCAGTTTAGGTCTTGCGGCAGCAGGAATCTTTTCCACTGCCCTTACTACCGCCGCACCGGTGGCGTCATGGTCAGGGTGAACGGAATAACCTGGATAAAAAGTTATGATAAGTGAAGGATTTACATCATTAATTAACGACAACATAGCATTTGCCAGTTTTTCATCGTCTTCAAATTCAACCGTTTTATCACGGTACCCTAGCATTCGCAGATCCTGAATGCCTAAGGCAGCAGCTGCTGCTTTTAGCTCTTCTTTTCTAATTTTCGGGAGATTTTCTCGATTGGTAAAAGGGGGATTCCCCATGTTGCGCCCCATCTCACCCAAGGTTAAGCATGCATAGGTAACGGGAGTACCATTTTGTACATGAGTAGCAATCGTTCCTGATACACCAAAAGCTTCGTCATCCGGATGTGGAAAGACGACTAATACATGACGTTCTTTTTCCATAATAGGCTCCTCCTTCCTTTACTCAAACGGTGTAGGGCTGATTTCAAGCGCAACCGCGAGTTTCCCTTTGTTATCATGACCGGCTAGCAGCAAGCGGTTTTGCTCATCCACTTCAAAATGAGTCAGACCTTCCGCGTAAATCCAGCCAAGGTTTATTTTTAATCCAACACGATAGGGGTCAGTTCCAGTTATTTTCCCATGTTCGTAACGAACAAGCGCATTTCGAATATAGGCACCTGCTGAAAAGAAAGTTTGATCATGATGGGACGCATAGGCACCATTCGTGGTTTCCAGGTGAATATAAACATCCTGATTCGCGTATTTATTAATCGCTTCTTGAACCTGTAGATGATTTTTAATCGGTTCCATATTTCTTTTCTCCTTTCCCTATGCAAGGTATGTAATCTATAAACTAGTTTATTTAATAATGTAACTATCATACTAAAATCACATTAAAAAAGCGATATCCTTGCTTAATAACAAAAACAGAGCCAAACTCCTGGTTCAGCTCTGTTTAGATATTAACAATCTGTGCAGTATTCAGTTTTTGCACCGTAGTAGGCACCATGCCATGTTGGTCCAACAAATTCATTTAAGCGGAAGCCTTGGCTGATAGCAGCTGAAATGAAGTCTTTTGCAACTTCAACTGCTTCAACAACAGAACTACCTTTTGCCAGCTCTGCAGTAATAGCAGATGAGAAGGTACAGCCAGCACCATGCGTGAAGTTAGTCTCAATCTTTTCCGATTCAAAAATAGTGAAGTCTTTTCCATCATATAGAAGGTCGATTGACTTTTCTTCTGTTAAAAGCTTGCTGCCGCCTTTAATGACAACATACTTTGCACCTAAATCGTGTATTTTTACAGCAGCTTCCTTCATCTGATCTAACGTTTTAACCGGACCTGTTTGGGCTAATTGACCTGCTTCGAAAAGGTTCGGTGTCACAACGAATGCCCGTGGTAGTAATAGTTCGCGCATTGCGTCGGTTGTTTCTGGATTTAATACTTCATCCTCGCCTTTACAAACCATTACAGGGTCAATGACAACTCGCTCCAGTTTATGTTCATCGATAACCTTTGCCACTAACTCAATGATCTCAACCGTACCCAGCATACCTGTTTTCATTGCATCGATTCCTACAGATAGGACAGTATCGATTTGTGGTTTTAGTGTCTCAACTGAAATGGGAAACACACTGTGGTGCCAATCCTTTGGATCCATCGTAACGATCGTAGTCAGTGCAGTCATCCCGTATACACCTAGCTCTTGGAATGTTTTTAAATCGGCTTGAATCCCTGCACCCCCGCTCGTATCCGAACCAGCGATTGTCATAACCTTTTTGATTGTCATATGTACTCCTCCTAAAAACTAGTGGTGAAAAAATACTATTCCTATTATAAATCAAACCTGAAAATATAGCAGAGATTTTAAAATGCTTTGTTTTTGTCAGAAACATGACATTTAACGGCTTTTACACTATATAGGTGGTTATATGTGATATTTCTTACTTCAGAGAAAAAGGACTCATCGTACGATAGTACTAAAGATACAGTTATTCAATTGGAACCGCTTACAATTGGTAGTTTAACAATCTCTTGATAGTGCGAAAGATACCTGATTTAGGAAAAATTCGATAATCCGACACAAAATCGACCGAGATTCGACAAAGTCCTGTGATTTAGGCACCGATATTTATAATTTATTTAAAAAACATAGCTAAATGTACTGTTAGTTGTGACAAATGTCGCTGAGAACGCTAGGTAACATAATTACAATTGAAACGCCAAGAGAGCTATTTCCTGAAAGGGGGGAAAGCCATGTACCGCAAAGGATGTCCTGATGAATATCCCATTACCTTAGTTTTAAATGGCTATGAGATTGCAGTATTTCAACTAACTAAACACGATTTAGAGGATTGGGCCTATGGATATTTGTTTTCAGAAGGATTTATTCAGGAAGCAAGTGAAGTTGAATCCATTAGCATAAATGAGGAAAAGGGCAGCATCAATGTTTCACTTCTGAATGGGTTTAATGAAGAAGAGTTATTTACAAAGAAGAAGCACTATACAGCAGGATGTGGCCGCGGAGTCACGTTTTTCTCGATGACAGATGTGAAAAATTTTCAAAAAGTGTCTTCTGAACACAGTTTTAAATTGAGTTATTTATTAAAAAAACGAAGTGAATTTGCTCAAAATTCACCGTTTTACTTAGAAACTGGCGGGATGCATGGGGCCTGTATAGTAGATGAAGCAGGCAATATGATAGTCCGTGAAGACATTGGGCGGCACAATGCAGTCGACAAGATCATTGGCCACACACTAAGAAAAGGGTTGCATCCTGAACGGTTGATTTTACTAACAACCGGAAGGATTTCATATGAAATGCTCTCAAAAGCAGCGAAATTTGGCTTTCCTGTTATTGGTTCACGAACAGCAGCTACCAAGCAAGCTGTTCAACTGGCTAAATACTTAAACATAGAGGTTATTGGCTATTTACGAGGGAAAATGGCTAATATTTATACCTCAACAGGCCGAGTTCAAAATGATTTATTAGAAGAACCCGCTGTAGAGATGCATTGAAGGGGGGAATAGCAGAACAAGGTTAGTCTAGAGAAAAAATGTGTCTAGCTTCAGCGCCTAGGGGCTCGGGGTCATAAGCTTGTCTAGTTCGGCTCCTTGGGACTCGAGTCATAAGCCACCCCCTGAAGAAGGCAAAAAGCGCCTTCTTGCAGGGTTCGTCTTATGCCTTCGTC